>NZ_VORS01000009.1 GCF_007997075.1 Polaribacter sp. IC073 | reverse complement strand
TGGTATAATACCCAAAGATTACATTCTAGTTTAGGATATCTCTCACCGCTAGAAATGGAAATAAAATTGAGAGGAATTATTAAAAAAGTAGCTTAAGAAAATAGTCACAAATTTATTAGCTACTCCACTACCTTAATTATTGATAAAAAATCTTCTTGATTAAGAGAGTTGTATTTAGGGTTATTATAAAGAATTCTCGTGTTTTCAATAATTTTTAGTTGTAGGTCAAATATTTCATCAGGAATTTCAATATTTTCATTTTTTAAACTAAGTTTTAAATCTGAAGTTTTTTCTGATTTATTTTGCAATTTTGTTAATTTATCAATAACATCATAATCAACTGAATTCTTTAATTCAGCCATTTTCGATGTTAGTTCAATATGCTTAGCAAAATACTCTTCTAATGTTTGTGTTACTAAATCTTCTGATATGTTATCTTGGCTACAAGATGCAAATAACATTAGTGAAGCAAGAAACATTGCAAAATATGGTTTTCTTAAAGTTTTTAAAACATTCATAATTTTTAGTCAACCTATTTCAGGAAAGTACATCTGTCAAATGGCTACCAACGTTGTTGTATAAGGTTAGTTGCGTGTTTTAAGCAACTAATTTAGTATATAAACCACGAACCAATAAAGTCCGTTTGGACTTTCGTAAATAGGGCTAAAACCAGCAATTAATTTTATAAGGTGTTAGCTGTAGTTTTTAATTCGTTATTATTCTTGTTGATGGCAACATTTGCTTAAGAGAGTTTAACTCATCATCGGAATAGTCATTTCCTCGTATTGTCAAATCGTTTAGAGTATCCGATAAGTTGATCATAGTTGACGGAAATAGACTAATATTATTATAGCTCAAATCTATTTCAGAAATTTTAGGCAAATCACCAAAGCTGTCTGGGATTGTAGTTATATCATTTTGGTATGCTTTAAAAGTTTTTAAGCTTTCCAAGTTTCCAAAACTGTCAGGTATTTCTTTTAGGTTCATACTATTTATCGATAACCATTCTAAATTTTTCAAATTTCCAAAATCTGTAGGAAGGTATTCTAAACTTCCATGTAATTGTAGGCTTTTTAAATTTGTAAGGTTAGTAAAGGAATTTGGCAAAGTCAAAAAACTTCCAGCAATCCTGACCTTTTCGAGACTGATTAAATTACCGAAGTTATCTGGCAACTGATTTATTGCACTTCCTCCAGTAATTTCCAAATCTTTGAGGCTAGCCAAATCTGCAAAGCTATTTGGTAAAGATTGATAATTTCCAAATAACCATAAAGTTTCTAAATTAGTAAGTTTCCCAAAATCATCAGGTAATGCTGCCTGCCCAGAATTTATAAAGAAAAAACAAAATTTTAGGCTTTCTAAATTAGAAAATGACTCAGGAATATTTTGGAGCAATGCAGGACCTCTTAAAGTTTCAAGTTTTTTCAAATTCCCAAAATTGTCAGGTAATTTATTTAGTATATTGCCTTCGAGGTCTAAATAATTCAGTTCGGTTAGATTGCTAAAACTTTCAGGAATATTATTTATTCCCATACTTGATAGCTTTAAATATCTCATTTTTGTTAAGTTACCAAAACTATCTGGTAAAGAAGGTAGTACTTTGCTATCTTGATTGTTGTAAATAATTAAAGTTTCAAGTTTTGATAAGTTACCAAAATTTTCAGGCAAACTACTTATTGCATTATGAGCCATGTCAAGTACTTCTAAATCATGATATTTTGAGGTTATAACTTCTGGAAAAACATAAAAACCATCTCCAGAAAGGTCTAGTTTTTTTAGATGTATAAGTGATTGTAATGCAGGGAAAAGATTTATGTCTCTAAATATCCACCCTCTACCATCTGCACTCATGTTTAATTCAATAACGTTACCATTATTATCTTTTTTATATCTCCATTCACTAGCATTTAAATCCTCAAGAGCTTCATCTTGTTGATACTCACCAGCGTTAAATGTGATTGTTGTTGATGCTGATTTACTTCCATACCAAGTTGTCCAAGTTAGTTTACAAGTTTTATTTTCTAAACCATAGAATCTTATTGCAGGAGAATTTATATCTTCCCATCCTGAATTATAGTAAAATGGATAAAATGAATGATAATCGCCCTCAAAAGTCCATTCTCCTTTGTCATAATATTTTGCTTCAAGTAATAATCTAGACTTATAAAATTCAGGACTAGTATTTATGATTTCTGTTTTTAAAGGAGCAAAGGTAACTGTTGTGGTATCAGTAGCTGTTTTTCCTAAACTTGTTAAACTCCAAACCAATTTATATTCTTCATCAGGAAGTCCGTGGAAAATAGTTTTTGGATTCTTATCATCATCGAAGAAAACTTTTTCATCAACTAATCCACTGTAAATTGTCCAAATACCACTTTCATTTGATTTCAATATATCTGCATTTAAATCGACCTCAAATTCATCTACATTAAAAAAATCGCTTCCAGCGTTAGTTAAAAAAGGAGGCTCTTGATTCTCAATGTTTTCGTCATCTTTTTGACAACTTCCAAAAAATATAATTGTGATAAATAATAATATGAATTTTCTCATTTTGTTTAAATTACAGCCAACACAAGTATATCATCATTGTAGATATACCACATATAGTTTATAACTCATAAGTTACTCTTTTCACTTAAGTTACACAAATCACTTTCTATCTATAAATAGTTGTATTTTCAAAAAGGTACTTCAGTAAATTATAAATAAATTCAAATTAAAGGTTGCTCAATTTAAAAATCTACCTTATTTTTGTAACTCAATGAAAAATACACAAAACATATCTTGGTGGTGGAACTCTCTTAATTTATAAGTGAGAATTAAACCTATATGTAATAAATATAAAAAAGGCTTATCTCACGATAAGCCTTTTCGTTTTTTAATAAACGTCATTACAAGGAGTTTACAACAAAGTAATCTCTTTATATAAACAGATTGTCGCAGCAAACGTAAAACTTGCTTCGCAATGAGATAATAGCATCATGAAAAAAATAAATTTCAAAACAATTCATAAAACAAAGATTGCAGACACAGTTACACCAGTAGGTTTGTACTTGCGTTTTAGAGACAAATACGCCAACACTTTATTACTAGAAAGTTCAGATTATCATAGTAAAGAAGAAAGTTTCTCATATATTGCTGTAGAACCAATTGTTACGATGAAAGTAGATGATGATCAGTTTTCTGTTACTCATAAAGGGGCAGAAATTGATGCACAGGCCATTAACAAAAACTTTTATCAGTTATTCGATAAGTTTACAAATTCTATTGATTTAGACTGTCCTGCGGAATTAAAGTCATTCAACGGTTTGTATGGTTATTCAACATTTGATGCTGTTCAATATTTCGAAAACATTAAATTCACAAACAAGAAAGCACCTTCTGCGATTCCGGAAATGCAATACAGTTTCTACCGATTTATTATTGCGATCAATCATTTTAATGATGAAATGACCTTGATAGAGAATATTGAAGAAGGAACGGAATCTCGCATTAAAGAGGTGCAAACAATTATTGATGCACAAGCATTCAATACACAAAAGTTTGAAACCGTAGGAGAGGAAACTTCAAATGTTACAGGAGAAGAGTTTAAAGAATATGTAAGACAAGCAAAAACGCATTGTAAAAGAGGAGACGTCTTTCAGTTGGTATTATCACGCCAATTTCAACAAAAATTTAAAGGAGATGAGTTCAATGTGTATAGAGCGTTGCGTTCTATCAATCCGTCGCCTTATTTATTTTATTTCGATTACGGTTCTTTCAAATTAATGGGTTCTTCACCAGAAGCACAGATTAAAATATCAGGCGGAAAAGCGACTATCAACCCGATTGCTGGTACGTTTCGAAGAACGGGTGATACAGCAGAAGATCTAAAGTTGGGTAAAAAATTATCCGAAGATAAAAAGGAAACGGCAGAACACGTAATGTTGGTAGATTTGGCGCGAAATGATTTAAGCAAACATGCCGATAAAGTTACGGTAGAAGTATTTAAAGAAGTGCAATATTTTAGCCACGTTATTCATTTGGTTTCTACGGTTAGAGGAAAAATTAAAGGAAATCCGATTGCCATTGTTGGAGACACTTTTCCTGCCGGAACGTTAAGTGGTGCACCAAAATACAAAGCAATGGAACTAATTAACAAATACGAAAATCAAACCCGTGGCTTTTACGGTGGTGCCGTCGGAATTATCGGTTTAGATGGTTCTGTAAATTTAGCGATTGCCATCCGTTCGTTTGTTAGTAAAAACAACGTTTTGTATTCGCAAGCAGGTGCAGGAATCGTAATTCATTCCGACGAAGCAAAAGAATTACAAGAAGTAAATAATAAGTTAGCAGCATTAAATAAAGCGTTAATTTTAGCAGAGAATATTTAGGGCGTTCGAGCGGGCTTTCCACTATATCTTTTTTCCGAAAAAGAAAAAAGTATGCCGTTTCAATCCCTAACGCAAAAGTGAGTATTAAGTCATTATTAGGAGTTTACAGAGTTTGTGCAGAGTTTGTCAAAGTAAAGTAATCTCTCATTTAATAACAGATTGCCACAGCAAATGAAAAATTTGCTTCGCAATGACAATTAGAAAAAAAATGAAAATATTAATTTTAGATAATTACGATTCTTTTACCTATAATTTGGTGCACATGGTAGAGAAAATTACAGGAAATTTTCCTGCAGTTTTTAGAAACGATGAAATCAGTATTGCAGCTGTAGGAAACTATGATATGATTATGTTATCTCCAGGACCAGGAATTCCTGAAGAAGCAGGAATCTTAAAAGAGGTAATTAAAACCTATGCAGGTGTAAAACCAATTTTTGGAGTTTGTTTAGGTTTACAAGCAATTACAGAAGTTTTCGGAGGAAAAATAATCAATTTAGAAGATGTTTTTCATGGTGTTGCTACAGAAATGCAAGTAACAGATAAAAACGCAATTATTTTTAAAGAGGTTCCAGAAACATTTTTAGCAGCACGTTACCATTCTTGGGTAGCAACAGACGAGGGTTTTCCAGAAGAAATACAAGTAACCGCAAGAGATGAAGATGGATTAATTCAAGCCATTCAGCATAAAATATTTCCAATTTCTGCAGTTCAGTTTCATCCAGAATCTATTTTAACAGATGTTGGAGAGCAATTGGTAAGGAATTTTATTAATGCGAATAAATAAACGTCAGTACGAGGTACGAAGCCATCTTTTAATGATGAGATTGCTTCTTGCCTCACAATGATAAGTAAGAATTATGAAAACAATTTTAAACAAATTATATAAGCACGAAAGATTGTCTAAACCTGAAGCAAAACAAATCTTAAAAGATATTGCTGCAGAGAAATACAATGACGCACATTTAGCGTCATTTATGACTGTTTTTATGATGCGTCCTATTACAGCAGAAGAACTGGCTGGTTTTAGAGATGCGTTAATGGAATTGGCTATAAAAATAGACGTATCAGATTATAACACCATTGATATTGTTGGCACTGGTGGTGATGGAAAAGATACTTTCAATATCTCAACCTTAACCTCTTTTATCGTGGCAGGAACCGGACAAAAAGTAGCAAAACACGGTAATTATTCGGTGTCTTCTCAGTCTGGTTCTTCAGATATGTTAGAAAGTTTCGGGTACAACTTTACCAATGATGAAGGCGTTTTAAGAGAACATTTAGAGAAAGCAAATATTTGCTTTTTACATGCTCCTAAATTTCACCCAGCAATGAAAGCTGTTAGTGGTACAAGAAAAGCATTGGCGTTAAAAACATTCTTTAATATGTTAGGTCCTTTGGTAAACCCAAGTTCACCCCAAAACCACATGTTAGGAACTTTTAATTTGGAAATTGCACGTTTGTACAATTACATTTTACAAGAAGAAGATAGCAATTACGGAATTATTCATGCATTAGATGGGTATGATGAAATCTCCCTAACAGGCGGGTTCAAGTTCTTTACTAAAAACGGAGAACAAATTATAAATCCAGAAGATTTAGGACAGAAAAGAATTCAGCAATCAGAAATTTTTGGAGGAAACTCTGTTGCAGATGCCGCGAAGATTTTTAAATCGATTTTAGAAGGAAAAGGTACAGAAGCACAAAACAATGTGGTGTTAACAAATGCTGCGTTTGCGTTAACTATTGTAAACGAAACAAAAAGTTTTGATGTTGCTTTTGAAGAAGCAAAAGAGTCACTTTTTGGGTTGAAAGCGAAACAAACATTAGATAAATTAGTAAGTCTTTAAGATGGCAAAAAAGAAAAGTAATTTAATTTCAATCATACCTGCATTCTTTTTTATGGGAACAGCAATTGGAGTTCAAGTAGGGGATATTATTAAATATTCTATTGTTGGATTAATCGTTGGAGTTATCGTTTACTTTTTTTTGAGCTATAGAAATAAAAGAATAAATAATAAATAAAAAGTTGTCATTCCGAAGAATTAACGACTGAAGAAATCTTTAAGTTAAAAGAACAGATGGCTTCGTTCCTCGCAATGACAGAATATATAAGAAATGACAATACTAGATAAAATAATCGCGTTTAAAAAGAAGGAAATAGCAAAGATAAAGGCAGAAGTTCCTATCAAAAAATTAGTTGAAAGTCCGAATTTTGCAAGAGAAGTTTTTTCACTAAAGAAATCTTTATTAGAAGTTGGTTCTACAGGTATTATTGCAGAGTTTAAGCGTCAATCACCTTCCAAAGGTATCATTAACGACAAGGCAACTATTGCGGAGGTTACTAACGGATATTTAGATGCAAACGTTGCTGCACAATCAATCTTAACAGATACTTCTTTTTTTGGAGGCTCGATGGCAGATTTGATGGAGGCGAGAATCATCAATCAACAAAAACCAATTTTAAGAAAAGATTTTATTGTTGACGGTTTTCAAATTGTAGAAGCAAAAGCAATCGGAGCAGATGTTATTTTATTAATTGCTTCTTGTTTAACTTCCGAAGAATTAAAAAACTACGGAAACTTGGCAGCAGATTTAGGTTTGGAGGTTTTGTATGAAGTGCACACGCAGCAAGATTTAGATAAAATTAATAATTTAGATAATAAAATTATTGGAATTAATAATAGAAATTTAAACACTTTTGAAGTTGATTTAGAAAACTCTATTAAGTTAGCTGGTCAAATACCAGATACTTGTATAAAAGTTTCTGAAAGTGGAATTTCTGACCCGAAAATTATTACAGGATTAAAAGAGTTTGGTTTTCAAGGTTTTTTAATTGGAGAAAATTTTATGAAAACGGAAAATCCAGGAGAAGCTTGTCAGGAATTTATAAGTCAGATTAGATAAAAGTGTAACTGTGTACTTGTTAAATTGTGTAAAAGGCAGTTTCTAAAGATTGAGTAAAAAGAGTTAAACGATTAAATCATTTTCGGTATGAAACTAAAGGTTTGCGGAATGAAATATGTAGAAAATATCCAAGAAGTTGCAGCACTGCAGCCAGATTATTTGGGATTTATTTTCTATGAAAAGTCAAAACGAAATTTTGAAGGAATTATTCCAGAGCTTTCAAAAGCTATCAAAAAAATGGGTGTTTTTGTAAACGAATATCCAGAGATTGTAATTTCTTTAGTAGAGGAGTACAGTTTAGATGCCGTTCAATTACATGGCGATGAGTCTGTGGAGTATGTGAGAGATTTAAAAAAGCAGCTAGCAGAAAGAAGGGCTTTATTTATTGAAGAAAATAAACAGATACAGAAGAAAAAGAACCAGCATTATATTGCTGATAACGAAGTTGAAATTATTAAAGTTTTCGGAATTAAAGATGAATTCAATTTTGATGATTTAAAGCCTTATTTAGCGCATGTAGATTTCTTTTTGTTCGACACGAAAGGAGAAGAAAGAGGAGGGAACGGAACAAAATTTGATTGGACAGTTTTAGAAAAATATCCTTTTGAAAAACCATTTTTTCTAAGTGGAGGAATTGGATTGGAAGCCGTTGAGGAAGTACAAAAAATAATGAAATTAAATTTACCAATTTATGCTTTAGATGTAAATAGTAAATTTGAAACTGCACCAGGCAAAAAGAATATAGAAGAATTAAAGAAGTTTAAAATTAACGTCATTAAGAACAGCGTGAAGTAACCTGCTAATTTATTAAGAGATTGCTTCGTTCCTCGCAATGACAGAATTATATAAAATATGAAATCAAAATTTCACCCAGACAAAAATGGCTATTTCGGACAATTTGGAGGTGCATTTATCCCTGAATTATTGTATCCAAACGTGAAAGAATTAGCGGATAATTACATTCAAATTATCGAGTCAGACGAGTTTCAAAAAGAATACAAATCTTTATTAAAAGATTATGTTGGCAGACCCACACCGTTGTATTTGGCCAAACGTTTATCAGAAAAATATGGCGCTACTATTTATTTAAAACGAGAAGATTTAAATCATACAGGAGCGCACAAAGTAAATAATACGGTAGGTCAAATTCTAATTGCTCAGAAATTAGGAAAAACGAAGATTATTGCAGAAACAGGAGCAGGCCAGCATGGTGTTGCAACGGCAACAGTTTGTGCTTTAATGGGGTTAGAATGTACTGTTTTTATGGGAGAAAAAGACATTGTTCGTCAGGCACCAAATGTTGCTAGAATGAAAATGTTAGGGGCAAAAGTAGTTCCTGCTACAAGTGGTTCTAAAACCTTAAAAGATGCTACGAATGAAGCGATAAGATATTGGATTCAGAATCCAGATACTTTTTATTTAATAGGTTCTGTGGTAGGTCCACATCCACACCCAGACATGGTTGCTCGCTTACAAGCTATCATTTCAGAAGAAATGAAATGGCAATTAAAGGAGAAAACAGGAAAAGAAAATCCGGATACAATTATAGCTTGTGTTGGTGGAGGTAGCAATGCTGCTGGTGCTTTTTATCATTATTTAGATGATGAAGATGTAGAGTTAATTGCTGTAGAAGCTGCTGGTTTAGGAGTAAATTCTGGTGAAAGTGCTGCAACTTCTCAATTGGGAGAGGTTGGAATTATTCACGGAAGTAAAACCATTTTAATGCAAGATGAATACGGCCAAATAGTAGAACCTTATTCTATCTCTGCTGGTTTAGATTATCCTGGAGTTGGACCTTTGCATGCATTTTTATATGAAAGTAAACGTGCCAAGTTTATGAATGCAACAGATGAAGAAGCTTTAGCAGCAGCTTATGAATTAACAAAAATAGAAGGAATTATTCCTGCTTTAGAAACAGCACATGCGTTGGCTGTTTTATCAAAAATAAAGTTTAAGAAAGACCAAGTTGTGGTAGTGAATTTATCTGGAAGAGGAGATAAAGATTTAGAAACGTATATTAAACATTTAGACGAATAATGAATCGTAATATCGTACATATTGAAAAAGAATTATTTGGTTTAAGAAACGAATTAAAAAACCATTCCTTATATAAGAAGCTACATACTTTAGAAGATGTGCAGCTTTTTATGGAGCTTCATGTTTTTGCCGTATGGGACTTTATGTCGCTTTTAAAAGCTTTACAAATTAATTTAACCTGCGTTTCTATTCCATGGGTTCCTGTTAAAAACGCGGAATTAGCTCGTTTTATTAATGAAATTACTGTTGCAGAAGAAAGTGACTATGACGCTAATGGAGTGATTAAAAGTCATTATGAAATGTATTTAACAGCAATGTTTGAGGTGGGAGCAAAAACAGCTAATATTAATAACTTCATTAATGAGCTAAGGGGAAATGGTTCAATTGAAAAGCCCCTAGAAAACTTAGAAGTTCCAACGGCAGTAAAAGAATTTTTAAACTTTACATTTGAGACTATAAAAACAAATAAAAATCATTTAATTGCTGCTGCATTTACCTTTGGTAGAGAAGATGTAATACCAGATATGTTTATTAATATTATTGAGAAAGCATCCTTAGAAAACAGAAAATCGTACGATAGCTTTACGTATTATTTAAAGAGACACATTGAATTAGACGGAGATGAGCATGGACCTTTATCACTAAAAATGATTGAAGAATTATGTGGAAGTGATGCAGAAAAGTGGAACGAAGTTTTAGAAACGGCTAAAAAAGCGTTGCAAGTTAGAATGAACTTATGGAGTTCAATTGAGCGACAAATAATGAATAGAAATTAAAATTATTGATATGAATTCAATCCAAGAATTATTTCAGAAAAAAGATAAAGATTTATTATCCATTTATTTTACTAGTGGATATCCTAAGTTAGAAGATACAACTAAAGTAATTTCATCCTTAGAAAAAAACGGGGTCGATTTTATTGAGGTTGGCTTGCCGTACTCAGATCCTATAGCAGATGGACCAACCATTCAAGAAAGTAGTCAGATAGCCTTAGAAAACGGAATTAATTTAGATATAATCTTTGAGCAGTTAAGTACTATCAAAGAAACGAATACAACTCCTTTAGTTTTAATGGGGTATTTAAATCAGTTGTTAAAGTATGGTGAAGATAAATTCTGTAAAGCATGTGTAGCTTGTGGTATTGATACTGTAATCATTCCAGATTTACCAATGGTAGAATTTGAGAATCATTATCGAGCGTTATTTGATAGCTACGGAATTACAAACGTATTTCTAATTACACCTCACACATCTGAAGAGAGAATTAGAAAGATAGATTCTTTTACGAAAGCATTTATTTATGTTGTTGCTTCTGCGTCTATAACTGGCGCTAAGGGAGAAATTTCTAATCAGCAAATTGCATATTTTGAAAGAATAAAAGGAATGAATCTAGAAAGTAAACTAATTATAGGTTTTGGTATTTCTGATAAGCAAACGTTTAACACCGCTTGTAAGTATGCTAACGGAGCCATTATAGGATCCGCTTTTATAAAATACTTAGGAAGCAATGGCGTTGATAAAATTAATAATTTTATAAAGCCAATTATTTCCTAAGCATAAAATTGCAATTAATAAGTTGTAATTTTTATAACTCCAGCGGCACCTCTAACTCCGTATAAAGAAGCTTCAGAACCTTTTAAAACTCTGACGCTTTTAATGTCGCTTGGGTTAATAGATTCTATATTGTTTTTACTAATAACAGCATTGTTTAATACAAATAAAGGTTCACTTGAGCCTAATAAACTAGATGTGCCTCTAATTATTATTGTATTGTTAGGAAATACTTGTACACCTGAAACGCGACCTCTTAAATAGGCATATATATTAGCATATCTAAATCTATTCGGGTTTTCTTTTTCTTCTTTATTTAAAGCAGCAAATTTAACTTTTAACTTAGAACTCATTTTATTAAAAGTAACATCTATGTTTCTTGAGTTGTTGTAATCTACCTCAGTAAGCCCATAGTTAGGTGCATAAAAAGTAATTACTTTAGGTGTTTTTCTTAGCTTTAAAGAGTAATAACCTTTTCTATTTGTTTGTTTATTTTGTTTTTTATTGTCGATAAATATCACACAATCTTCAATAGGTCTATTTAATGAATCTTTAACAAAACCAGAAATTTTTATTTTTACTTTTTTCTGAGCAAATGAAGAACTTGCAGCAGTCACAGTAAATAATACTAGCATTACTTTTAAAATATTTTTCATAGTAAGTTTTTGTTTGAGTTTAAAAAGAATCAATAATTATACCAAATTTAATGTATTATTACTCTAATTGTTGAACGGTTCTGTGTTAAAAAAAAGTAAATATTATTTTCAAGTGATGATACTTTCGGTTTAATTAACACTAATTAATTTGATATCAAAAACTAAAACGGCTCCTCCAGGAATACTTCCACGCCCATTTATTCCATAGCCTAAATTAGACGGAACTAATAAAATGCCTTCTCCACCTTCTTTAAAATAAGGAATACCTTCTGTCCAACCACGAATAACTTGATTCAACCCGAAAGCAATGCCATTTGCACTACTTTGATCAAAAGTAGTTCCATCTAAAAAATATCCTTTGTATGCTACGGTAACATTAGAGGCACTGCTTGGTCTAGTTCCTGTACCTTCGTTGTTAATTACATAATACAAGCCAGAATTGGTTCTGGTTGCGTTAAGGTCATTGTCTTCTATATATTTAACAATATCAGCTTCTGTTTGTGGATTGAAATTTGAATTATCACTAGCACAAGAAGCGAACATTAGTAAAGAGAAAAAAGCAAATAGGTACGATTTCATTTGAGTTTTTTTTAATTTTAAGCGAATATACTCAGGTTATTTAGAATAAACCATTTCTCCATTTAAATAAGTTGAAACGGCTGTTGTTTTATGAATTTCTTTTCCTTTAACTTGCATAATATCTTGATTTAAAATCACAAAATCGGCAAACTTACCAACTTCAATAGAGCCTTTTTCATCTTCTTCGAAATTAGAATATGCAGCCCAAATTGTCATTCCTTTTAAGGTTTCTTCTCTTGTTAAAGCGTTTTTCATTTGAAATCCGCCTTCGGGATAATTGTCAACGTCTTTTCTAATAGTTGCTGCGTAAAATGTTAAAAACGGATTTACTTTCTCTACAGGGAAGTCTGTTCCCAAAGCAATTTTACCATATTTATTTAATAAATCTTTAAAAGCATACGCACCTTTCATTCTTTTTTCACCAATTCTATCTGCTGCCCAATACATGTCTGAAGTTGCGTGTGTTGGTTGCACAGAGGGTAGAATATTATTAAAATGATCAAAATCTTCTTCGGAAATTATTTGTGCATGTTCAATTCTCCAGCGTCTGTTTTTAGCATCTTTTAAAACCTCTTTGTAGGTTTTTAGCATCCAAGTATTTGCAGAATCTCCAATTGCATGCGTATTCATTTGGTATTCTGAAGCGGCAATTTGTTTTGCAATTTCTTGATATCTCTCTGGAGCATAAATGAAAGCACCAAAATGATTTTCTCTATCTGAATATGAAGTACGCATTGCAGCTCCTCTAGAACCCAATGCGCCATCACCATAAACTTTAAAAGAACGCACATTTAACCTGTCTGTTTTTATAATTCCTTTATTTATATAGTAATCTAGGTTTTTTTGTGTTGCAGAAACCATTGCATATACTCTCATTTTTAAAGCACTTGCTTGCTGTAAACTATCAATTAGCTCTATAGTGTTTTGTCCTAGACCAGCATCATCAACAGTAGTTAAGCCATAAGAAAAAGCTGTTTTTTCGGCATCTAATAAACCTTGAATTGCTTCTTTTTTTGTCTCGTTAGGTACTTTTATAAACCCCATAGCAGCATCAATTAAAACACCAGTCATTTCTCCGTTCTTAACAATAATTTCGCCACCAGAAACCTTGGTGTCTTTTGTAATACCAGCCAAATCAATTGCAGCCTGATTCACTAAATACGCATGCCCATCGACTCTTCTTACCGCCACAGGAATTGTAGGAAATAAAATATCTAACTTTTCTTTAGTAGGGAATTCTTTAACCTCCCAATCGTTTTGATCCCAACCACGACCTGTAATAAAAGTAGTATTTTTCTCTTTCTGAAAAGCAACAAGTCTTTCTAAGACTTCATCATAACTTTTAGTGCCTTCTAAAGAAACTTTTTGTTGTTGCATTCCCATACCATAAAAATGACAATGAGCATCAATCAAACCAGGAACAATAGTTTGCTTATTGGCATCTACTGTTGAGGTAGCGTTATATTTTCCTGTAATTTCTTCATTTTTACCAACAGCAACAAAAACCCCGTTTTTTACAGCAAAAGCTTCTGCTTTATCAAAATTATTGTTTACTGTGTAAGTGTTCGCATTAATTACAATTAAATCTACTTTTTCTTTACTACATGAAAGAAGTGAAAGTATAATGGTTGAGTATAAAAGTATTTTATTCATTTTTTAAGATTCTTTATTTATGAGTTTTTGTAAATAATATAAGCGCAATACATTAATAAAAATTGAAGTGGAACTCTAATAAAAGCAATTTTTTTAGAGCCAATTGCAGGTCTAATTTTAGTAGCATCCCAAATATGAATTGGTAGAAAAATAATCATTAAAATAAAAATTCCCGTTGCGGCATTTTGTACTGTTCCAGAGAAAAATAAACCCAATCCTAAAAAGAATTCAATAGCACCAAAGATATAGTTAATAGTACGTTTTGGTAGGAATTCAGGAATAAAGTGCTTAAATATCTTTGGTTTTATAAGATGCATAATTCCTGCAAAGCAGAAAAGTATTCCGAATAAAACTCTTAAAAAAAGTATGGTGGTTTCCATGAAGTTAAGATATCATCAAATTAAAATTGAAAGCCTTATTATATAATGTATCTGTTTTTACTTCGGAAGAAAGTCGCTTAATTTTACTTTTTGTTTTAGTAGTATAAAAATATGGAAGTAGAAATACATTCATGCGTGAAGCGTTTAGTTCGCTTTAAATTTACAAAAAGGAAATGAGAAAGACTATTTTTTACATTTCATTTAATTTTTTGGTAGCTTCATTATATAAAGAGCTGTGTTTTCTATAGTTTTCTTTAGACATCGATTTTAATTCATCAATAATTTCTAGTAAGAGTTCTTTCGCTTTCTCTTTTTTATTATTGCGAATGTAAAATTCAGAAAAAGAAAGTCTTTCTTTATAATTAGAATACCTTTTATCAATTTTTAAAAGTTCATTTTCTGCTTTTTCGGAAAAACCTTTTTGTTCTAGTGCTAGTCCGTAAAAATAGATCGTGTCTTTAAAATCTTTTTCTAAATTTATTTTTTCCGAATATGAAATTACTTTGTCATAGTTCTTCGTTTTAAAATAACAGAGAATTAATTTATTTAGCGTATAAGGTTCGTCTTTAAAGTTACCTTCTAAAGCTTTTTCATATTGAAGAATTGCATTTTCGAAATCTTTGTTTGCTAGATATGCATCTGCTAAATTTATTTTATTCTGAAAGGTATTAGAAAAGGTCAACTCCTTTTGTAAAGTGTTAATTCTCTTGGTAGGATTTACAATATTTGTAATTTCAGAAGCTACAGAACTCACCTCTTTTTTATTGATAACTTGGGTAATTAAGTATACAATACAACCTAGTATCGGAATAAAAAAGATGATAAAATACCAATAATAACTATTTCTGTTTTTATACGCATGGAATAGGCAGTATGCTTGTAAGCCAATAATGAAGTAGTATAACATAAGTAATTTAATTAAAATGTTTAATTATTGATAGCTTGTTAAAAATCAAACTTATAAGTAACTCCTCCTAGAACTTGAAAACCTTGCATATCAAAATTAGCGAAACGTTGGTATTTTGTATTCAATATATTATTTAGTCTTAAAAAAGCAGAAAACTTATCATTAAAATGATAACCTCCATTTAAGTTTACGTCTGCAAAAGAATCTAAAGTTTCTACACCTTGTAAACTTGATGGAAACGTTGCATTATATAAAACATCTTTACGTTCATCTTCATAAAAAATAGCAGCGGTTGCATACCATTTTTCTACTTTATATTTTGCCGAAAGTGCTCCTTGTAAACTTGGTAAATTATAGCTTTCTAACGCATTTGTAGTGCTGTAATTGTCATATTTAATTTGTGTAGAGAAGGTTAGGTTTTTATCAAAAATATATTCAACTTCTGTAAAAATTGAAGTTGAGTTCACATCATCATAATAAATGCTGAAAGAATTTCCGTATTCATACCCTTTAAAACCGGTAATATTTCCATTAGATTTAGAATTATTTCTTAAAAAAAGTGGTTTGTCTTCTTCTTTTTTTGTACTTACTTTAATATTATAACTAAGATCTCTTGAAATATTTCCTCTTACACCAATAAAAAAGTTTGACGTCTCTGCCGTTTGTGTGATAAACAAAGTTGGTGAAACATACGGATTCTCTTCTGTGAATTTTTTATAAGTATTGGTTTCTAAATTCCCTGTAAAACCACCATAAGCGTTTATATAATCTTTTAAGACGGTTGTCTGCAAAAATAAATCTGGAAACAGGAAGAAATTAGTAGCATCATTTTCTGGGTCTAATGAAACAAAAGTTCTTAAACTGGCTTTCATTGAGAAGTCTAAATATTCGAGCGTGTATTCTGGTATTATCTTTACAGTAATTTGATTGTAGTTTATTTCACCAGCATTGTCATAGCTTTTCTTAAAAGAGCCTTGCAAGAACTCTACTCCGGTTTCTACAGAAATTTCGTTTAGATTGTTACTTAAGAAATCTAAAGGAAAAACTAATTTCGAATCAAAATTTACGATTACTTCTGAACTGTTATATTTGTCTGTAAAATAAGAGGCAGAAACCTCGCCAAAATCAATGTAAGAATCTAAAAACTCTAACTTTCCGGCTAATTTAAAATAGTTGTAATTCTGTTCTTCATCAATTGCATTGATTACATTTTCTAAGAAAATTTTATCTTGAGGCAAACCATACCAATTGTAATTATTTCTTTCGGTGTCTAAACTTACTTTCCAATCAAAACTTCTTGTTTCTTGTTTGTAAAAAGCAGTAGCATTAAAATTTAAAAAACTACTATTTAGAAGGGTGTTTTTAACATTCTCATCTGAAGCGTTATATTTAGCATGCAAACCAAATTCATTGTCAAAACGAGTGTTATTATAGATGAATAACTCTGCATAAGGACTTGCATAATTACCAAAACCAGCAGCCAAGTAATTATTGTAAATCCTTTCTTTTACACCAGCATTAATCTCTTTTGCAACCCCTGTTTGAGGTGTAAATGTAGAAGCCACGGGCGCAGAGGAAATAGTGTATTTTAATTTTTTCTTTTCACTTTTTTTTAGCAACTTAATTGCGGGATTATTTTTTATCTTTTTAGCATCTGCAATTTCAGGATTGTATTTTGTTACCACGTTTACAACCGCTGTTTTTACAATAGTATCTCTCTTTTTTTCTTGCGCATTGGCAGAAAAAATACCGATTAAAATAATGTAAATAAGAAAACCTTTTTTCATTAGTACTGTTTTTCTGGAGTTACCGAATTGTTTGTTTTTGCTTCGTTTTTCTTGATACTGTCTAGCTCTATTTGTGCACTTTGTATAATGTCTTTAAACTCCTTAAAGTTTTTTATTACATTTTCTAACACAAAAGTTGCTTGATATACATCATCTAAACCGTAGTAGTTTTTACCCATTACCACATAACTTTTTACAGCCCAATATTTATAAGTAGCATTTTCTGCAATTAATTTCTGAACCACTTTATTAGACGCTTCATATTCTTTTTGCTGATTTTTAAAATAGGCGTTGTAATACAAAGCCTCTGCTTTTAATTCTTCGTTTGCCGTTTTTTCTATTTCAGAATAATATGCTTCTGCAGTATTAAAATCTGCTGTTTTAATAGAAGACCTCGCAATAATTGTTTTGGCATCATTTTCTATTGTAGTATCAATTTTATCCCTTTGTAATATTTTTTTAGCGTATACTATAGCAGGTTCGTAAGCTTCTGTCTCATAATAGCCTTTCATTAAATTACTTTGCGCAAAAAGGATATTTTCTGAAACGTAAGCTTCTTGTTCTAATCGATCTAAAAGCGGAAGTGCTTCATTAAAGTTGCCCTCTTTTAAATAGATTTGAGACAATTTGTTTAGAGATTCTTCAGTATATTCAGAGAGATCTCCATTAATTATAAAATCATAATAAGTTATTGCTTTTTTAAATTCCTTAACCTTAAAGAAAACATCTCCTAAATAATAATTTGCTTTTATTTGATGCAATCCTTCAGGAAATTCTCTAAGATATTTTTGAAGGCTTGCAATTATTTCTTCACCAACTTTAGAGGTTATATATTTTTTTTCTGCAATTGCAAAAGTGGTGTTGTCTAATTCGGAATTGGTAACATTTATAAATTTTAAAGTAGCAATCCAATTTACGTAATCTTCTAAACTTCCTTCTTCTATATAAACATTTCTTGCATTGGCAACAGCTTCCAAAGCATCTGGAGAATTAGGAAACCTTGCTGCCACATCTTTATATTTCATTAAAGATTGCATGTTTTCATTATCATTAAAATATAACAAACCTTGTCTTAATAAAGAACGCGATAAGAATACACTTTTAGGATGTTTCTCTACCAATCTATCATAAGCAATATGTGCGTTTTTATGATCTTTTAATTTCGAGTATGTATTACCAAGTTGGTATAAAGCATCATCTTTTAAGTTAGAAACTTGGTGCTCATTAAGTACTTTTTTAAGAAAAACTATTTTTGCCTCATTGTCATCTATAAAACCATAACTCATTGCTATTTGATATGCCGCATAATCTGCACCGAAATTCAAATGATTGCTTACTATTTTATAGGTAGTAATGGCATCTCTATAATTTGTTGTTGCAAAATAACTATCTCCTAAACGAATTAAAGCATCATATTTTATGGGATCTGAAAGCGCATTGTTTTGTAGAAATTTAGAAAAAGCAGCAACCGCTTTTTCATACTCTTTTAATTTAAAATGACTGTAACCAATATTATAATCGATAAAAACAAAATCATCTGTTCTATCTAATTTTAGAGATGAGTTTAAAAGGATAAATTTTGCTAATGCCTCTCTATAATTTTCTAATCTATAAGTAGTTTCAGCTTCCCAATAGTGCGATTTTTGTTTAATTTCTAAATATTCAGATTTCTTACCCTCTGTAAAATAAGAAAGCGCATCTTGGTATTCATTTTTATTAAATAATTGAATTCCTCTGTAAAAAGAAACTTCTAAACTTAACGCTATATTTTCTTCGGATTTTTTTTCTGATAAAAACGTTAAAGCTCCTTCATAATTTTTCTGATTTAAGAATGATGAAACCACCAATTCATTTATTTCTTTATATGCTTTAGATTTCGGATAGGCTTTTAAGTAGTTTTGTAAAACCTCTGAAACGGGTTGAAAAGGATTGCCTTCTTCATAACTTAATTTCGCATAACTTAAGGCAGCATCTTCTTGTATGTTTTTATCAAAATTCATTTCAGCAGCAGATTTAAATGCATTCAAAGCAGCTGCTTTCTTATCTAAATTTATATAGCATTCGGCTAAATGATAGTAGGCATTTTGAGAAACTTTATTCTTTTCATCAATAATTTTATTGAAACTATTAATCGCAGTTTCATAATCGTTTTGTTTGTAATATGCGTATCCTAATTGATAAAAATCGGTGTTATTCCATTTTCCTTTTGTGCCTTTGTAGCCTTTTAAATAAGGAATGGCTTCAGTATATTTTTTAAGATTAAAGTAACTCTCTCCAATAATTTTAGAAACGTCTGAAGTAAATTTTTTATCTAATGTTGGCAATAATTCTAGACCAACAGCGATACAGCGCTCAAATTTACCCGCTTTAAAGCTTATGTCTAACAAATAGTAAGAAATTTCTGCTCGGTAAGACTCGTTATCTGCAATTTCTTTTAAAGTGGATTCTGCAACACCATAATCTTCTAATTTGTAAGAAATAAAGCCAAAATAATACCTAGAATCGTTTCCATATTTAGCATCATTAATTAAAGGAAGAAAACGCGCTTTGGCTAAAGTTAAGTTTTTGGTAACTAAAAAACAATATCCCATTTTAAAGTTGAGTTCTTTTTGATCTTTTTTAGAAAGCTCATCTGCAGCTACTTTTTGAAACCACTTTAAAGCATAAGCAGCTTTTTTATTTGCAAAATAATAATTTGCTACAGTAAAAAAAGCAGTGTTTTTTTTATTGCTGTTAGGGTTTTCTTCAACAAAAGAAAGTATTTTGCTGTCTGCATCTGGTTGATTTAGCTTTACAGCACACAAAGCGTCATAATAAGAAGCATCGGCTTTTAAATTAGAACCAGTAGAAGCCTTCTTAAGAACGCTTTCGAAAGTTTTTTGAGCAGCAGCATACGCTTTTGTATTGTATAAATTCAACGCATTATTATACGCTGTTAAATCTGTTGCATCTGCAATTGTTTGCTGCGAATAAGAGTTCATTGCAGCAAAAGAAAGAGCTAAAGAAAGAATCAGTTTTTTTAAAAAATGAAATTTCATATATTTATTTTTATTCTCAATAATAGTTAACGAACAATTTTTTAATTTGTTGGGTAGGGGAACAAAATAATATTGCAATTCTAGTCAAAAATAAGAATTGTTAGCAATTCATAGTAAAGAAATCATCTAAAACTTTTAAGTTTGTAGAAACTACGTAATATTATGAATAATCTTGTTTTACAATTAGAAAATGCAGACATCTATCAAAGAGATAATTTAGTGCTTTCTAAAGTGAATTTAACCATTAATAAAGGTGATTTCTGTTATTTAATAGGAAAAACAGGAAGTGGAAAAAGTAGTTTAATGAAAACATTGTATGGAGATTTACGCTTGCAAAAAGGAACTGGAAGTATAGTAGGTTTTGATTTAAAAAATTTAAAAGAAAAGGAAATTCCGTTTTTAAGAAGAAAAATAGGAATTGTTTTTCAAGATTTTAAGTTATTAAATGACAGAAACGTCTTCGATAATTTAAAATTTGTACTAAAAGCAACTGGTTGGAAAGATAAAGAACTTATGAAAAATAAAATTCACGAAGTTCTAGATAAAGTGGGATTAAAATCTCAATATTATAAAAAAACGTTTGAACTTTCTGGAGGAGAACAACAAAGAGTTGCTATTGCAAGAGCACTTTTAAATGACCCCGAATTAATTTTGGCAGATGAACCAACCGGTAATTTAGATCCGAAAACTTCTATGGAAGTGATGGAGCTTTTAAACAAAATTCATAAAAGCGGAAAAACCATTCTAATGGCAACGCACGATTATCCGTTAATTGTAAAGTTTAAACAAAAAACATTAAAATGCGAAGGCGGTGAGTTGTTTGAAGTTGCCCAACAAGCTACTCTTTAATGCTTTCTGTACTGATACCAACATATAATTACAATGCTTCTTTTCTGGTGGAGGAAATGCATCAACAATTAACTTTAGAAAATATAATTTTTGAAATTATTTGTCTAGATGATGGCTCTAATTCATCTTTAAACAATAAAAATGAAAAGATAAATAAATTTTCTTTTAGTAGTTTTAAAAGTTTAGAGCACAATATCGGTAGAAGTGCAATTCGTAATTTATTAGCAAAAAAGGCATCCTATACTTGGTTGCTTTTTTTAGATGCAGATGTACTTCCTGCAAACGCTACTTTTATCAAAAAATACATCGCTTGTATTAAAGAAGAAAAAACTGTTTTTTGTGGTGGAATTTTATATCAAAATAAAAAAGAAAATTTTAATTTGTTACGTTATAAATACGGTAAAAAGCACGAAGAAATTCCTCTAGAAAAGAGGATAAAAAATGCTAAAAAGTATTTTTTTACTTCTAATTTTTTAATTGAAAAAGTGATTTTTGAGAGTGTACTTTTTGAAGAAAAATTAACCCAATATGGTAGAGAAGATCTGTTGTTTTCTCTAGATTTAATCAAGAAAAAATTCACTATCAAGCATCTCTCGAATGAAGTATATCATCTAGGCTTAGATAAAAATACTCTTTTTGTTTCGAAAACCAAAAAAGCTATGGAAAACCTTGTTTTTATTGAAGATAATGAATTTATTACAGAAAAAGAGTTGCCTATCTTAAAACTTGTTGGTAAGTTTTCTAAAATTAAAATGACTAGAATAGTTAGTAAGCTTTATCCTTATTTTGAAAAACTGTCAATTAATAATTCATCTGTCTTCTTTTTAAATTGTTTGAAAGTAAGTTATCTGTGTCACTTAAAAGCGAGGCATGAATAGAACCGAAATAGCACAGATTATTTTTGATAATTTAAATAGTAACAAAGAGGTTCTAAAAGCTCAGTTTTTAAAATCTAAAGAAACTATTGGTTATTTTTTTATTGATAATTTACTGCCAGAAGATTTGGCTTTAGATATTCATAAAAAATTTCCAACAACAAAAGAAGCGGTAAAAAAGAAGAATTTAAGAGAATTTAAATTCACGGCGTATCAAATGGATTCGTATCATCCTTTTTTAGAGGAAGTAATTTATGCTTTTCAAGATAAACGAGTAATACAATTGGTGTCTGAAATTTGCGAATTGGAGGAAGTTTACGGTGACGAATATTTGTATGCTGGCGGATTATCATTAATGAAAAAAGATAGTTATCTGAATCCGCATTTAGACAATTCTCATGATAAAGATAGAAACAGGTGGCGTGTTTTAAATCTACTTTATTATGTAACCCCAAATTGGAAGCTAGAAAATGGAGGTAATTTAGAAATTTGGCAAAAAGGGTTGCAACAAAAGCAAACTACTTTAGAAAGTAGGTTTAATAGATTGGTAGTGATGACAACGCACCAGAATTCTTGGCATTCTGTGAGTAAAGTTGTAAAAGAGGGAGTAAGGTGTTGTGTGTCTAATTACTATTTTTCAAGTACACCTATTTTAACTTCAGATACATTTCATGTAACAACTTTTAGAGGAAGGTCTACCGAAAAAGTAAAAGATTTTTTCTTAAGATTAGACAATGTTCTGCGTTCTAATATACGTAGTGTTTTTAAAAAAGGAGTTAGAGAAAATCCGCATCAATATAAAAAATAGTTATTTTAAATTGCTGAATATAGATAGTAATTTGGGCTCTTGTTTTTCCCAAATTAAAATCTCTTTCGCTAGTTTAAGTTCCTTGGAAAAATCCTTGTTTAAAATTTCTTCAATTTGTTTGGCTAGTTCTTTCGGATTAGTGTTTTTTACAATTTCTCCCACTTTATAACATTTAATGATTGCGCTCATTTCGGGAAGGTTAGAAACCAATATAGGTACTTCAGCTTGAATATAGTCGAAGATTTTATTAGGTAAAGCAAACCTATAATTAAGACCTAAATCTTCTTCTAAACTAACACCTAAATTTGCAAGTGGTGTTAATTTATGTAAATCAACCGGAGCAATTTTACCTAAGAAAATAATTTTATTATTTAGTTTTTCTGAAGAAACTTTATCTTTTAAGATGTTGTAAATATCTCCATCTCCAATGATAACCAAAAGATGATGTTCTAGAAAGTGCATTGTTTCTATTAAATTTTCTAAACCACGCCCAACATTAATAGCACCTTGATACAAAATTATTTTTTTATCACTAGATTCAAAAGGAAAGTGACCTAATTTCAATTCTTTTTTAGTGGGAAGATTCATAATGGTTTCAAAAGAGCTGTTGTATTTGTTTTTATAATAGCGTGCAATACTATTGCAAACAGTATAGTTGTTTTGTAGTTTTGGAAGCAGCCATGTTTCTAGAATAAGCCAAACTTTTTTTACTTTAGGTCTGTTTACTAGTTCTGGGATTTCTGAAAAAAGTTCATGGCTATCAAAAACTATTTTTTTTCTCTGAATTTTAGCAACCAAGTAATTTGGTAGCAGAGTGTCTAAATCATTTGATAGTAATATGTCTTTTTTTGTAAATAATAGATAGAAGAATAGTCGAAAATTATACTCAGCGAAGAAAAAAAATCCAGTATTAAAAAGTAATCGAATCCTTTTGGTTTGATATTTTCGATCTAATTTTTTACTATTTTGTAGCTTTCTCCCAACTAATAAAACGTTAAAATTATTATCAGCTAAAGTATCACAAACCTTAGCCACTCTTTGGTCTGTATATAAATCATTGGTAACTGTAACGATAATTTTTTCCAAATTAAACAGGTTTTGTGCAATATAAAAACAATAAACTTAATTGTAGTTTATTTTTGCTTTTCAAAAAATAAATAACTGGTTTCATTTTTACCGTTGTTGATTTTTTGTACTTATAAGCTAAAGGACAATCTTTTTTTAATAATTTATGTTAAATTAACGTTAATTATGTAAGAAATATAATTATATTTGATATAATTGTTGTGAACTTTAACAATAACAATAATATTATATTACTAAATCTCTCAAATAAAACGGTAATACTGTTTTTCTTATTCTAGTTATAGAAAAAGATTGCGTTAGGATATAACTTCATACTGAATTCACCTCTTATAAACACTTTTTCGCTAAAGCAGAAAGGAGTTTTTTCTAGTTTTTAGATTTTATCATAAAAAAGAGAATTATACGATATAATTCTAGTTATTAATTGAATATTAAAGTTTAAAATAAGTTTAGTTTAACAGCAAAATATACAATACTTATGAGTAAATGTCCTTCTTGTAAATCTGGTTCTAAGAAAAGAATATCTAGTGGTTCGCTTTTAAAAAATATTTTTAGAACAAGGATTTATAAATGCTATGAATGTAAAGTTAAATATATTAGAGTACCTTTTTTATTGTCATCAATAATTATAAAAAAGAGAATAGAAAAGATTAAAAAAAAACCTCAACAAATTGATTAGCAATGAGTTGAGGTGTCATAAAGTGGAGACGCCGAGAATCGAACTCGGGTCCAAACAAGCAGCCAAGAAGCTTTCTACATATTTAGTTCTTTCTTAATTTTCGATCAAAGGCTGATTAAGAACAATCCACCTTTAACTTATCTTCTTTAGTTTCAGAAACCCGTCAAAGTACCAGATTTCCTATATTTACTTTTACGATATCCAAAAGTGAAACGCCGTAAATCAAGGCTGTTCGTGGACATAAAGCTTGCACACCTAGTGTGCCGAGGCCAATCCTACTATAATTCGGATTATGCAGCTAAAGCGTAGTTATCTTCGCCGTTTAAAAAGTTGAAATTAGGTTTTACGAGTGTTATTTCATAACTCGATATGCTTACAAATTCACTGACCTTGCTGTCAAAACCAGTCGTCCCCATAATGTCAAAGAAGTATTTTTCTCTAATAAAATAAAAATACCGTTTGCAAAAGTATAAAAAATACAGTTGTTTATCGTAATAAATTCTAATATCTTCGAGGAAATATTATTCCATTAACGCTGAGCCTGTTTCAGTACCATATAAAAATAGAAAAACATGAAGTTTGGCATTATAAAAGAGCGTAAAAATCCACCAGATAGAAGAGTTGTTTTTTCTCCAAGAAAGTTAAAAGAATTCAAAGATAAATTTACTGCTGCTAAAATTGTTGTAGAAAGTTCTCCTATTCGAGTTTTTTCTGATGCTCAATATAAAGAAACAGGTATAGAAGTCACAGAAGACATGTCTAATTGTGATGTTTTATTTGGTGTAAAAGAGGTGCCGATTGATGCTTTAATCAATAATAAAAAATACTTTTTCTTTAGTCATACGATTAAAAAACAACCCTATAACAGAGATTTATTAAACGCAATTTTAGAAAAAAACATCGAATTGTATGACCACGAAACCATTACTAAAGAGAATGGTGCACGTTTAATTGGTTTTGGACGTTATGCAGGTATTGTAGGTGCTTACAATGGTTTTAGAGCAATTGGATTGAAAAATGAATCCTTCAATTTACCTAAAGCAGAAATATTAGATAGTCAGCAAGAGTTAATTGCAGCGTTGCATAAAATAAAATTACCTGCCTTAAAAATACTTTTAACAGGAAACGGTAAAGTAGCTTATGGGGCAAAAGAAATGTTAGATGCGATGCGTATCAAGCAAGTTTCTGTAGATGATTATTTATCCCAATCTTTTAATGAACCTGTATACTGTTTGGTAGATGTTTTAGATTATAACAAACGTGTAGACGGTGAAATTATAGATAATTCTGATTTTTATAATAATCCTGAAAAATATATTTCAGATTTTATGCGATTTGCAAAAAGTACAGATTTTTTTATTGCAGGTCATTTTTATGGAAATGGTGCACCCTATTTATTCACGAGAGAAGATGCAAAATCAAATAATTTTAAGATTAAATTTGTAGCTGATATTTCTTGTGATGTAGATGGGCCAGTTGCTTCTACATTAAGAGCTTCTACAATTGCAGATCCAATCTATGGTTATAATCCTAACACAGAATCTGAGGTTCATTACAAGGATAAAGAAGCTATTGTTGTTATGGCGGTAGATAATTTACCTTGTGAATTGCCTAAAGATGCTAGTGAAGGCTTTGGAGAAATGTTCTTAGAAAATGTAATTCCAGCTTTTTTTAATAATGATAAAGATGGTGTTTTAGAACGTGCTAAAATGACTGAAAATGGAAAGCTTACAGAACGTTTTTCATATTTACAAGACTACATTGAAGGGAAAGAATAATGATGGAAGATAGACAGTTTTTAATCGATTTAGCAAAAATGAAAATGCCTTTTGGTAAATACCAAGGTAGATTTCTAATAGACTTACCAGAGCATTATATTGTTTGGTATAAAACAAAAGGGTTTCCTAATGGAAAATTAGGGAAACAAATGGAGTTGGTCTACGAACTTCAATTGAATGGTTTAGAAGATATTATTAGAAAAATTAGGCAAGATTATACTTAATACTTCATTCCATATAAAATAGAATATATTTGTTTCTAGAAAACTATCTAACTTCTATAGTTTTGCTAACAAAAAATGAATATAAATGAGTTGGTAAATAATCCGATTTTCACAAAATCGGCATCTATATTTTTTCTTTTTATAATTGTCTATGTAATTGTAAAAATTTTACAAAAAGCAACTTTTAGAGTCGCAAAAGACAATAGTTCTAAGTACAAGTTTAGAAAAATGATTAATTTTCTGGGCTATGTATTATTTGTTTTCGGAATCTTATATATTTTTAATACCAAACTTTCTGGTATTGGTACTGCTTTAGGTGTTGCTGGTGCTGGTATTGCTTTTGCCTTACAAGAAGTAATTGTGAGTGTAGCAGGCTATATTACCGTCTTTACAAGTAATTTCTATAGAGTTGGTGATCGAGTAAAATTAGGTGGTATTAAAGGAGATGTTATAGATATAGGACTATTAAGAACCACTTTAATGGAAATTGGAGACTGGGTAAATGGCGATTTATACAATGGTAAAATGGTTAGAGTTGCGAACAGTTTTGTTTTTAAAGAACCTGTTTATAATTATTCTGGCGACTTTCCTTTTCTTTGGGATGAAATAACGGTTCCTTTAAAAACAGCAGGAGATTATCAATATGCAAAGGAAATTTTTGAAAAAATTCTAGAAGAAGAAGTTGGTGCTTTTGCAGAAACGTCTCAAGTTGCATGGGACAAACTCATAGGGATTTACAGCATAGAAAATGCAAGAGTAAAGCCGATGGTTTCTATGGTTTTTGATGAAAACTGGATGACTTTTACCTTGAGATATGTGGTAGACTATAAATCTAGAAGAGGGACAAAATCTATTTTGTTTGATAAGATTTTAGCTGCAATTAAAGCTTCTAAAGGAAGAATTGAAGTTGGTTCTGCGGCTTTTGAAATTACTGCTTTTCCTAAAAATTAATTTACATAATTAATGATACTTAGATCATCCATTCGTCATCTTTTTTGATGTCATAATTTTAAAGGGCATCTTTTTTTGAGTTGCAATTTTAGAAAAAATGGAGCTAACTTTACATATTTCTGTAATACTTGGCTATGATGTAACTATTGGAAAAGTGATACAAACTTTAGTTAAGGGTGCAAAAAACATGGATTAGATTCTAGAAAAGCAGAACCCTTTTGTTTTGGTGAAAACCTTAGATAATTTTTACATTAATTATCAAGTTAACTGTCACATTAAGAATCTATAAGAAGGCGCGGTAATCTATTATTTAGTACATGAAAGTGTTCAAAATTAATTATACGATGCTCGTATCTTATAATATTGTCTCCACATTTTAACAGATTAGAGATGCGGATTTTATAACTGCTCCACCAGAAAATGTTCCAAAAGGATATGTGAAACCAAAATTTAAGATAGGAAATTGGAAGTTGTTTTTAAGAGTATTTTAATAGATACTAGAAACGCTCTTGTAATTCTTTTGTTCTATTAAAATTATCTCTCTACAATACCATACGTAGCATGTGCAATTGCTAAAATAGTAAGGGAAGAATACCAATATCCTGGAATTACAAAACAGTAAATCCCCAAAAGTAAAGACAAACCGCTTAAATAAAGAAGGTTTTTACGTGCGTTATTTTTAAAAAGGAATAGAAATAGTGCGTATAAAATTAAAAAAGAGGGAGTAATAAAATCAATTAATCCCTGATTCATCAGAATAATTAGAATAGAAAAAATAATAAGTATTCCTGTAAAGTACTTTCTAACGGCAGCTTTTGTTTTACCATTCCATAATTGTTGTTGAAACCTATTTACATTTCTTTTGCCACTAAAAAACATAGAAAGAGAAGAAAATAGTACAAAAACACCAGCCAAAGAAATGAAGATAATCTCAATAATTTGTATAGATAGTAAGCCCAACGCATGATCTTCAATCAAAAAACTATCTAATATATATTTGTAAGCATACGCTAAAAGGAAAAAATAGACGCCAATAAGTATGCTTGTAAATCCTTTTAAAGTAAAATTGACTTCAAAATTATCGTGTAAAATTGTATTTTTAACCATATTTTTTTATAACTTTCGTAAAGATACAAAAATGAAAAGTAGTTTTATTTAAAATAATGAAGCCAGCAGAAGAATACATTTTAAATCAGCCAGAATCATTCGAATCTATTTTATTGCATTTGCAGATTTTAATCGAAACTACTTTTCGGGAAGTAGATTTGCAGTTTAAATGAAAAACCATTTTCACTTAAATCCTTCTAAAAAGAAAGGATTTGTAGCTGTTGTTTTTTAGGTGTCTGCACATTTAGCAAAACACAATGAATTCTTAATTATAGAAAATAGAAAAGTGGTAAAATCTTTGCGTTATTTTAAGATTGATGGTATTAATGAAGAAATATTATTGTCGGTTTTAGAAGAAGCACATCAACTTAAAGAGAAAGGTTTTTTACAAAAGAAAACAACTACTTTATTTTAAACTTTAATGCGGTTTGTCCGTTAAAATAAACATACAATTCATCGTTTTTAGGAGGCTTAATAATGGTTAAAATGGTGGTCTTTCCTTCAGTTTTAAAAATAGGTTTTTTAGCGTATTTATTTCCTTTGAAATTATAAATAACTTGATGTTTTTTATCTAGATTATTAAATATTAGCTCAATATTCCCACCTTTTTCTATGGATATAATTCCGTTTTTAGGAGAAATTAACGCAGCATTAGAAGCAAGAAATTGTTGTCCGTAAATTGGTTGGTTGTAAAATTCTTCTATGGTAATTCTTCCAAAACGTAGAATCCAAATTGAGTCATCAGGAAAATGTGTTTTAAAAATTTTCTCTTTTGGAATGTCGTAAAAATAGGGGTTAAATCTTTGTGTCCATTTTCCGTTTCGTTGAAAACCAGCAGCCCAAGTAGCATCTAACAAAAGCCATTTTTTATGTAATTTTACAGCATTCCAAGCATGATTAGAGCTTCTTTTTGGCTTGCCAATTTCGGCAGCAGAGTTTCTAACAGATCCCGTTACAACAGCGGCTTCAATGTTTAGTAAATCGCATATTTTTTTAAAAGATTGTGCATATTCTTCGCAAACACCCCTCTTTGTTCTAAAAGCGGTATGCACAATTTTATCTTTAGCTGCCTGAATTTTTTGCAATCTTTCGGTCTCGTTAGCATACCTAAAATGAAAGGTTCTATCGGTAGGATTGTAATATTCTTTTAAATTATATCGAATGTTTGTTGTCAACCAAAAAAAGGCAGCACGTACTTTTTCTTCATCTGTAGAAAAATCTTCTTTAATTCTGGAAGCTAAATCTTCTACTTTAGAAAACGCAGGATATTCTAAAACGAGAAAATCAACTTTATTAAAATTCTGACTTTGAGTTGTTGCTGTTATAAGGAGGAGTAGCAATAAGGTTTTTTGTATCATATTAAAAAGGTAAACAACATTAACCAAACAATTATTGTGCATTTCAGTTTTTTAATGTAAAAAAAAACCATTCAAACTTTTAAATTTGAATGGTTTATATAGGGTTAAATATAATTTTAGAAGTTATTAATTGTTTTTCTAATGGCAACTAAATTTGTTAAAAGTGCTTCTAAATTGTCTAAATGTAACATGTTTGCACCGTCAGATTTTGCATTTTTAGGATCGAAATGTGTTTCAATAAACAAACCATCTACATTATTCACAATTCCAGCTCTCGCAATTGTTTCAATCATTTCTGGTCTTCCTCCAGTAACTCCTGCAGTTTGATTTGGTTGTTGTAATGAATGGGTAACATCTAAAATTGTAGGTGCAAATTCTCGCATTTCAGGTATTCCTCTAAAATCTACAATCATGTCTTGATAGCCAAACATAGTTCCCCTATCTGTAATCCACGCTTTATTAGAACCGGCATCTTTAACTTTTTGCACGGCGTGTTTCATCGCAGACGGACTCATAAATTGTCCTTTTTTTAAGTTGACCACCTTTCCTGTTCTTGCAGCAGCCACTACTAAATCTGTCTGGCGTACTAAAAACGCAGGTATTTGCAAAACATCTACGTATTCTGCAGCTTTTGCAGCATCAGAAACTTCGTGAATGTCTGTAACTGTTGGTACATTAAAAGTTTCTGAAACTTTACGTAAAATTTTTAGTGCTTTTTCATCTCCAATTCCTGTAAAACTGTCAATTCTACTTCTATTTGCTTTTTTAAAACTTCCTTTAAAAATATAAGGAATCTTTAACTTGTCGGTAATAGAAACTACTTTTTCAGCAATTCTTAATGCCATTTCTTCACTTTCAATAGCACAAGGTCCTGCTAATAAGAAAAAGTTATTAGCGTCTGTGTGTTTTATATTCGGAATTTCAGATAAAATCATTTGTTAGAATTTTCAACAAAAATACGAAATTAATTTAGCTATATTTATGCTTTTAAAACTCAAATAGAATGAAAAAAGTAATCGTAGCAATTTTAGCCTCAATAAGTATAATTTCTTGTGATAGTGCTAAAAATTCATCCACAAAAAAAAGTGTTTCTTCGCAAACAACTTCTTCAGAAAATATAATGTTAATAGATTCTAACACAGTTAGAAAGCATTTGTACACATTAGCAGATGATGATATGGAAGGAAGAAAATCTGGAACCCCAGGAATTGAAAAAGCAGCAGTCTACATAGAAAATGAATATAAAAAAATTGGTTTATCTACTTTTGGCGATTTAAAAAATTACAGACAAACATTCACTTTTAAGGATAGAAGAACCAAAGAAGACATTACTTCTAGTAATATTTTGGGTGTTTTAGAAGGGAAAAGTAAAAAAGACGAATACGTAATAATTTCTGCACATTACGATCATTTAGGAATGAAGCAGAGTGGAGAAGGAGATTTAATTTACAATGGTGCAAATGATGATGCTTCTGGTGTAGCTGGTGTTTTGGCTTTGGCTGCGTATTTTAAGACAGTTGGTCATGAAAGAACCATTGTGTTTGCAGCTTTTACTGCAGAAGAAATGGGCTTAATTGGCTCTACTCATTTCGGTAAAGGAATTGATGCGAGTAAATTTGTAGCGGGAATTAATTTAGAAATGATTGGTAAAACACCAAGTTTCGGACCTAATACGGCTTGGTTAACAGGTTTTGAACGTTCAGATTTTGGAACTATTATTCAGAAAAATTTAAAAGGAACAGGATATCAATTATTTCCTGACCCTTATAAGAAATTTAATTTGTTTTTTAGATCAGACAATGCATCTTTAGCAAGGTTGGGCGTACCTTCTCATACCTTTTCTACAACGCCAATAGATGTAGACAAAGACTATCATCAAGTTTCAGATGAAGCAGAAACCTTAAATATGACAGTGGTTACGCAAACAATACAAGCAGTAGCAAAAGGGACAGAAAGTATTATTAACGGAAAAGACACACCTACAAGAGTAGTTATCAAAGAAAATAAATAGTCTTATGAAACAGATTAAATTTATTTTTCTATTTATTATAATAGGTTGTTCTTCTTTTTCTAAAGTAATTACAGACTATAATGCTAAAGAAGATTTTTCTAAGTTTAAAACTTTCGATTTGTATGAAGATAATGGAGAAAACTTAAATGAATTTGATGTAAAAAGAATTACTAAAATCATTCAAGAAAACTTAGAGAAGGTAGGTTTAAAACAAAATAAATCGCCTGATTTTTTTATTTATTTTGATACAAAGACAGTTGAAAGTCAGCATAAAAATACCATAGGAATTGGTGTTGGAAACGGAGGCGTAGGAATTTCTGGAGGAATACCAATTGGTGGTAAAAAATTAAATGAAAAACTGATTATTAAGTTTATCGAAGCTAAAACAAACGAGTTATTTTGGGAAGGTTCTTTAAACACTGTATTTAAAGAAAACAGAACGCCAGAAGAAAGAGAAACACATTTAAAGAAAGTGGTTCTAGATATTCTAGAGCAATTTCCACCAAAAAAGTAAAAAAAAATCCTCTAAAAATTAATTTAGAGGATTCTTTTAGTATAAAATATGCTATTTAAAATTGGTATCTAATACTAAATGCGATATCGCTACCATAGTTATCATAATAAGTGTCACCAAAACCAATTTCTGGTCTTAAATCTAAAGAAAGTAAAATTGGAGCATCTGTAAAATTATATTCAATACCTATATCTCCAGCAGCAAAAATAAATGTTTCAGAATCATTATTCTCTTTACCACTAAAGTTACCTAAACCACCACCAACACCAGCGTACCAGTTAAATCCTCCTTCAATATTCCAAACCCACTGGTAAATACCCGTAGCTTTAAAACCATCATAATTTTTATTATCTCTTAAGCCTAAATCAATTTCTAATCTGTTATTACCACTTAATGCTCTTTGGTACGAAATTTCTGCTCCAAAACCATCATTATCTCCCAAACGCAATCCGATTGCATTTTTAGATATACTCTGTGCATTTGCTGAAAATGCACCAGCTACTATAAGTCCAATAATTAAAAGTGTTTTTTTCATAATTTATATTAATTTGTTTCTAGAACGAAATTAGACTTATTCTTTGATATAAATGATCTCAAATAAGTTAAAAATTGATTCAAATGAAAGATATTTTTTGTCCAAATTTTAGAGGCCTATTTTTAAACGAACGCCTTTCGAGTGACTGCTAAACTCCGGTGCGTACATACTCTGTATCGTAGTAATTCCGTTGCTAAAGTCACCAGTATTGTTAACCCTAACGTCATATTCAAAAACATAAATTCCTTTAGGTAAACGATCAAAAAAGAAATTTGTTGCTGCATCTTTTGTACTTTCATAATACCCTAAGTTATCTTGCCATTTGTACTTAGAAAGTACACTAATTGGTTCTACACCAGAGGCTCTCATATCTTTCATGTGAATAAATTCCATGTCTCTATCTGAGCGTAGTTCTATTCTTACTGTAATTAAATCGCCAACATTTAATTGTGTTTTACTGTTGATTTCTTGTAACTCTTTACCGGTATCAGAATTTATCTTTAAGAATAATTTTTTATTTAATTTTAACGGAGTTTCTGCGGAAGTAATTTTGTCTAAATCTTCAAAATATTGCCAGTACAAACTTCCCCAAGCAATTCCGTTTCCTTTTTTAGAAAGAGTTACAGTTGCCATTTCTTTTTTAATATCACCACCATTCCAAGAAGTTTTAAAATACCCCGTTCCAGCTTCTACTTTTACATTTTCTAATTTTGTTGGTTCAATTTTCTCATTTCCAATCTCAATATCTACCATTTCTGTGATAGAAACCCAATCGCTTCCATTTAATAACAAAGCATACACTGCTTCTGTTGTTGCTTTCGTGGTTTTCCAGCTATTGGTTTGTTTATTCTTTAACAACCAAATTTTAAGGTTATCAATCGTTTTCTTGTCATTTTCTATTTCAGCAAAAGTTTCAATTAATAAAGCTTGTGTTTCTACAGGTGCTTGGTAGTATTTAAATCCAACTGTATTCGTTTTCCAATACATTCCTAATTCATCTGAAGTGATTGAATTTTCTTTTAAAGATTTTAAAATTTTATTTGCAATCGCTTTTTTATCATTTCTAAAAAGTGATAAAGCAATTTGTCCTTTTGCATATAAATTATAAGTATTCCAATATTTTTCAGATTGATTACTGAAGTATGAAACAGCTTTTGCTGTCTTTATGTTCATTGGAATATTTGCATAAAAACTTCGCATGTATAAATACTGAATAGCAAAATAGTTTAAATGATTTTGTGCTAAAAATTCTTCATATTTCTTATTTCCTTTTTTATTTTTGATGCTTGCAGCTCTTTCTAAAAGTTTTTCATAATGTTCTAAGACTTCTTCATCAAGATATTTCACAGCCTTTTCAATCATTACTGTTGTTGATGAATTAAAGGTTGAAACTCCTAATTTTTGTAAATGTCCGAAACCAGTAGCAATGTGTTGTGTAATAAAAGTGTTTTCGTAGCGACTGCCCTTAAACCAAGGAAATCCGCCAGAATTCAACTGAATATCTTGTAACTTGTGCAACGCTTTTTCTTGCTCATTCTTCATTTTATTTAAATCGAATAATAAGGCAATTCTTTTCTTTTGTGCTGTTTCAGATTGCGCATCTCTTAACCAAGGTGTTTCTTGAATAATCAACGATTTTAACTCTTCATTCTTCTCTAAATTACTTAACAAAGCATCCGAAGATTTCCACGCATTAAAAACTTCTTGAATTCTAGGATTTGAATTTGCTATAAAACTCGCCAAGGTATTTGCATAGTATTTAGAGAAGGTTTGTTCTGCACATTCATAAGGATATTCCATTAAATACGGTAAAGACTGAATTGCATACCAAACAGGGTTCGAGGTCATCTCTAACGTTAATTTGTGGTTTTTTAAAGTTGAAGACGTATTGTTTTTTAATTTATCTAATGTAAAAGTTTTGGTTTCGTTAGAACGAAGCCACATTGGTAAAGTTTCTGTAACCAACATTCTGTTAGATAAAACGGGTAAAACGTTTTGTTCTCCGTCAGAAAAATCGCCAGCTTTTGCTAGTATTTTATACTGAACCGCTTGCACTGTTTCTGGTATCGATAAATTCCAAGAAACACTAGTATTACTATCTTTATTTACCGTGAATTTTTTGGCTGAAGTTAAATTTTCTAAATCAGCATCAATTTCTTTTCCTGTAATTGCATCTGTCAAAATTAATTTTGCAACACCAGATAATTGGTTGTTCGTTAAATTTGTAATTTTGGTACTCAACGTAATTTTATCACCTTCTCTTAAAAAACGTGGTGCATTTGGTACGACCATTAATTCTTTTTGAGTAACGGTTTGCAATGTTTTAATAGACGATTTTAAGTCTTTGGTATGTGCTAATAATTGCAATTTCCATTTTGTTAATGCTTCAGGCATTGTAAAAGAAAAACTTACTCTACCATCTTTATCTGTTTTTAATTGTGGAAAAAAGAAGGCAGTTTCTTTGAAGTTTTTACGTGCTTGAATTCCATCAAAAGAAATTTCTTTATTTTTCTCTGATACTTTGTCAACAGTTACAACTTCATCTAAATTACTTTCTGAAGGAATAATCACAGATTCTTCAAGTTCCATTTCTTCTTCTACTTGAACTGAACCAGTTAGAGATTGTCTTTTCTGAGTTCCATAACCAACTACAACAACTTCATCTAAAGATTGTAAGTCTTCTTTTAGAGCGATATTTAATTCAGAAAAATTTGCTATTTCTACATCTAAAGAAGTGTAACCGATGTAGCTAAAAGTTAAAATATCACCTTTTTTAACTTCTATAGAATAATTTCCGTCAAAGTCTGAGTTCTTACCGTTTATAGATCTACCAATTAAAATATTAACTCCTGGCAATGGTTCATTGTATTCATCAGTTATAACACCGTTGATGGTTCCATTAAATGTTCCTGATTTTCTGATTGCAACCTTTATTTTTTTAGGTTTAAACTTATACACTAACTTATTCCTGTAGTTATTATTAAGCCAGCTGTTATTATTAAAGCTAAATCCAAACCAATTATAAGTAGCATTATTTATAGATGGATAATTTGCGTAATTTCTACGATCATTTTTTATTTGAAAATTATTAATTCCGAAACTTTGATTCGCGTTACTCGTTTGGTAAGAATAATACCTTCTTTTATTTGAAATAGGATTGAATTGCCAATTGTGCAACCTGAACTCATCTAAAGAGGCATCATACATAGAAGCCAACATTTCTGCCACAACTTTGTCATTTTTATCATCTTTAATGGTAAAACTCCAAGTTTCTTTAGACCCTGGTTGAAGTTTGTCTCTAAAAATATTCGTTTCAATTGCGATGCTACTTTTTGGTGCTTCAGAAACGTTGATAAGTAAACTTCCGCTTTTAAAATAATTGTAATTTACAAAGTGATATTTTACTGCAAAACCACCAATATCTTTTTTGTTTACTGGAATTTTAATCGTTTTTGTCTTGTTGTTTAATTTTATGAAACAAGTTTCAATAATTTTATGGTTCTTTTCAATTTGAACAACAACTGTCATGTCTTTTGAAGCAGTACCAATTTGAATTTCTACAACATCATGAACCTTATAATTATTTTTATTAGTATGAATAACAAACAATTTATGGTCTGAAACTTGATTTTCTTTTGTTGAAAAAAGACTGAACTTTTGTTCATCTTTTACCTCTTGCCCAAATATATCTTCACTTTCTAAAACAGCAATGTATTTCCCAGAAAGCCAATTTTTCATATTTTTTAACTGAATTTCTTTAGCCTCTTTAGTGTCAAACCTTTTTGTAAATACCAACGCTCCTTTTTTCCAATTTTCTTCATTTTCTTCTGCTTCTGAATACGGATCATTAGGAAATAATTTTCTGAATTCATTTTCAGAAATATCTTGATAATCGGGTGCAGACCAAGGTCTCTCTCTCATCGGATTTTTAGGCGCTTGTAATTTGTAGATTTTTATAGTTCCATTAGCCGCAACAAATTCGCCATTTAAATTTTTTGTATCGATATTTAGAGTCGTTTCTTGCTGGTTTTTATCGATGTTTGCATCCATAGAAATAGTTGCCAGCAAAGAATGGTACCCAACTTTTACAATGGTTGTAGCACTTCTAGTTTCTCCATTAACATCGGTAACATCTGCCGTAATCTCATAAGAAAAAATAGGGTTGTTTTCTTTAGAAACAGAAGCATCGGGAATTGCTTTAAATTCTATAGAAAAAGCACCAGAATCGTCTGAAGTCATTTCTCCGCTTATTATTTCTTGCGCTTCAGAATTAAAATTAGGTCTTCTCCAATAATACCAACTCGGATATTGCACTTTTCTATGAACTCTGTAAACTACTGTTGCATCTGTAATATTCGCACCAGAAAAAGACTTGGCAAATCCTTGTATTTTAACAGTGTCATTTACTTTTATACTTTCTGTAATCGGTTTAAATTCAGTTTTAAATTTTGGTCTTTTATATTCTTCAACAGAGAATGAAATATAGCCACTATCGAAATCTATATTTTCATAAAAAGTTTTATTACTACTGCTACTTTCATCAATTTCTATAGAAAACTCTCCAGTTAAACCATTATTTGGTAACATAAATTCACCTGCCACAGAACCAAATTCATTTAATTTTAGTTCTAATGTTTTTACAACCTGATTGTTTACATCGTTTAAAGTTACTTCAATAAATTTGTCTTTTAAAACCTCTAATTTTTCTAGTTCTTTTTGAAGGACTATTGCTTTAAAATAAACAATTTGTCCTGGTCTATAAATGCTTCTATCCGTAAAAATAAAAGCTTTTATGGTCGTTTCTTTATCAATATTATTGTTATTGTTTGAGGTAAGATTGTACATATAAGAACTACCGAAACTAGCTTTATCATTCTTTGTTGTTACAGTAATTATTACATTAGAATAGCGATTTGTACTTTTAAAAGAGGCAAAACCATTTTTGTCTGTTTTTAGGGTTTTATCTATCGGAGCGCTATATCTATGATTTGTATTATGGTTTTTAATATGGATTTCTGCATTTTTAATTGGCTTTCCATTATTTCTATCCACAATTTGATAATTATAGCTATCATCAAAAGTATTTGTAACCAAGGTTAAATTAGTCGTTTGAACTATTGTAGTTCCGTAAATAGAATCATCTGTAATTTCCTTTTTTTCTGAAGCTAGAATTAAATACACTCCACCTTCAAGTTTAGGTACAAGTACTTCTGTAGTATGTTTTAAATAATCAGTTTCATCTCTTAGTGTAGTTTTCCAAGCATTTACTTTTTGCAATTTTTCTAAGAACGAAACCTTCTCTTCACTTTTATAGATTTTATTAAAAGCGATTTGTTGTTTTTCTGATATTTTATACGCACTAAAATAAAGTTGATCGATGTTTTTATAAGAAACCAGAACCCTAGAATTTGTATTGATAGGAATGTATTCTTCTGCTCTTATAGAAAGTGAAGTATCTAAAATTTGCGCTTTTAAAATTGCAGATTTTTTAGCCCCCAAACTCTTTGGAAATTTTTTGATGATTTCATTAGAAAGGGCAAGCGCTTTTCTATTTTTAAAACGGTCTTTTTCTTCTATTGAGTTTTGAGTTTCAGTTGCTTTTTGATGTAGTATTTTGGCAATTTCAAAACTGTACAAACCACTAGATTCATGATCTATATTATTTTTTCTAGCGTTTTCTAAGGTTTTTAAAAATAATTCTTCTTTATTACGGATGGTTGCATTGTTCTTTACAAAATGCAATCTTTCTAAATCTACTGCAGCTAAGGCATTTTTATTACCTTCTTTTATGTGAAATTTGATTAATTTTTGATACGTTTTTAAAGCATTCAATTGTAAAGAAATACGATCTTTTGATGTGATTTTTATAGTTGAAAAGATACTGGCATTATTTATATAATCTACATGATCAATGGTGAATTTATAAGAAGGTCTTACAATAGAAGTTTCTGATGATTTGTAGAAGTTTAAAGCATTATTTGCTAAAAAATCATATAAAGTCGGACTATAAGTCTTATTCTCTTTTTGAAGTTGAAGAATCTCTTGAAAAGCACCAATAGTTATTTTTTGAAGTTTCGATTCGTTTGCCAAAGAAGCATTAAAATAATACTGAATTTCTTTAAAAAGTGTGTTCAAATCCCAAGTTCTAAAATCACCAGAATTCACTTTGTTTTTTGTGGCAGTTCTATTGTAAAACTGGTATTTATGCTGAGTAAAATATTGCCAATACAGATTTGCCAATACATTTTCTAAGACATTTTTTGTAGGAAATTTACTCTTAGAAATATGATGTTTAAATTGATGAATTACTTTTAATTGTGCATCTTCTTCTAAAATTAAAGAAAATTTACTTTTGTAAAAAAGCGCTTTAATTATCTGAGGAGAATTTTCTTCTTTGTTTGCTTTTACATAAATTTTTTCAACAATTTCTAAAGCCGATTTAGGTAAATTATCAACCTCTAACTTTTCGACTTCTATCCAAAGCTTCTCAAAGTTGTTTTGAGAGTTTGTGGTTAAAGAAAAGAAGGTGGTCAATAAAAGTATTATTGTTGTCTTTTTCATAATCAATATGTTTAATGTTTTCAAAGCATGTCAAAATTAGGTTGCATGTCAATTAAAAATTAATAAAATGGCACCTTTTGTGTATAAAAGTACTTTTTAATTGAGTTTGGTTCTAAATATAATCAATATTGTAAAGAGCTTTTGTATTTTTGCTTTTTTAAAATTTTCTCAAATGAACATTCATTTTATTGCCATTGGCGGAAGCGCAATGCACAATCTTGCAATCGCTTTATACCAAAAAGGATACCAAGTTTCTGGAAGTGATGATACAATTCACAATCCGTCTAAATCTCGCTTAGAAAAATACGGATTATTGCCAAAAGAATTTGGATGGTTTCCAGAGAAAATAACATCAGATTTAGATGCTATTATTTTAGGAATGCATGCGAAAAAAGACAATCCAGAATTGTTAAAAGCACAAAAATTAGGATTGAAAATTTATTCTTATCCAGAGTTTCTGTACGAGCAGTCTAAAAATAAAACACGTGTTGTAATTGGTGGTTCTCACGGAAAAACTACCATTACTTCTATGATTTTACATGTGTTAAATTACCATGAGAAAGAAGTAGATTATATGGTTGGTGCACAATTAGAGGGTTTTGAAACGATGGTTCATTTAACAGAAGAAAACGATTTTATTGTTTTAGAAGGAGATGAATACTTGAGTTCGCCAATAGATATGCGTCCGAAATTTCATTTATACAAACCCAATATTGCATTGTTAAGTGGTATTGCTTGGGATCATATCAATGTTTTTCCAACATTTGAAAACTATACAGATCAATTTAGAATTTTTACAAATTCGATGGTACATGGAGGCAGTATGATTTACAATGAAGAAGATATAATTGTAAAAGATGTTGTAGAATCTTCAGAAAATCATATTAAGAAATACCCTTATACAACTCCAAAACATTTTATAGAAAACGGAATTACGTATTTAGAAACATCAGAAGGTAACTTACCTTTAGAGGTTTTTGGAAACCATAATCTTCAGAATTTAGCAGGTGCAAAATGGATTTGTCAACACATGGGAGTAGATGAAGATGGTTTTTACGAAGCAATTGCAAGTTTTAGCGGTGCAAGCAAACGCTTAGAAAAGATTGCAGAAAATAAAGCTACTGTAATTTTTAAAGACTTTGCACACAGCCCAAGTAAAGTTGCAGCAACTACAAAAGCAGTTAAAAACCAATATAAAAGTAGAACCGTTTTAGCGTGTTTAGAATTGCATACATATTCTAGTTTAAATGCAACGTTTTTAGCAGAGTACAAAGGTGCGTTAGATCCGGCGGATAAAGCAGTGGTTTTTTATTCTCCTGATGCTGTAAAAATCAAACAATTAGAAGAAGTTACCAAAGAACAAATTGCTGCCGCATTTGAAAGAGATGATTTGATAATTTATACAAATCCGCAAGAATTTAAAGACTTTTTATATCGTCAGAATTTAGATAACACAGCGCTTTTATTAATGAGTTCTGGTAATTATGGTGGATTGGATTTAGAGGAATTGAAAACTATGATTTAGTTTTTTTAATTCTTAATTGAATTAATTTTTCTCTTTGCCAATTTTTATCTGAAGTTCTATTCATTAACCACTGTCTGTACTCTTTATTAAAAAGTGATTTTTTAATAATATTCAGTCTGGTTTTTATAAATAATTTTCTATCTATTTTTACGTATTCTTTCTTCGTTCTTTCTTGATGCTTTAAATCATTTAAAAATTTAGAGAGATACGCCTCAGTTTCTTTAGTCTTTTCGTATTTTAAAGATTGTACGCTACCAAAAACAATGTGACAAGAAGCTGCAAAACAATTTAGAGGGTTTTTTAATGTTTCAAAATGATCAAAAGCATTGATAACAGGTGTTTTTTTAGACAGTAAAAAAACATCGTAAGCATTTCTTAAAGCGATATTTTTGTAGTGAATTCCGCCATCATTTATTTGTTTAGCGATGATAGATAGCGACAGTTGATTTTTAAAACTCATCACATTCATTCCGTTTATTATTTGGGAATCAGCTTTGATAAGGTTGTAATTAAATTCGAGCGCATATTTTTCTAATAAAAGCTCTTTATGCACTTCAACAGCAGCAATTCTGTCTTTATGAATTAACCTTGGTTGATGTTTGAATTGCGGAAAACTATAACCTTCATCTGTTACTTTGTTATAATTGTTATTTTGAAGCAATTCATAAGATTTTTCATAGTCTTTCTTAGCAACGATAAAATCGATATCACCAACCATTCTTTCTGAAATATCATCATACAAACCTTCTAATAAATTCCCCGTTCCTTTTAAGAAAATGGGAGTAATATTATTTTGTACTAAAAGTTGATGAACCGCTTTCGCTTGTATTATAATTTGTGTGTTTCTATCCCTATTTAAATCGGTAATATGAATCATGTAATTCACCAATTCTTCAGGTAAAAAATGAAGAAATCCGGCTCTTTTTAGATTGCAATATAATGCAGGAAAAACATAATGAGCAGTACTTAATTTTACAACAGCATCCCAATCAATTTCTTCAGTTTTTAATTGGTTTTCAATTTCATTTCTGTTTTTTTCTTCTAAAGAAATAGTTAAACATTTTGCAACGAAAAATAAGCTTTCTTTATAGTTCATCATTAAAAATTTTAGACACAGTTGCAATCATTTCTTTGTTTTCTGAATACGTTATTTGATAACAGTTTAGAGTATCAAACCAATCTAAAAATACTTGTGCATTCTCTTTTATTGGTGACAACCAAGAATCAGGTACTAATTGTTGAAAAGCATCAATTTTAGATATTTCATTACAGATGATATCCGCATCTTTTTCATACTTTATAAAGATCAAATCGTTACAAGTTAGATGCACGTTAAAATCCGTGTTATTTGGTTTCAAATACCGAACAACTTTATTTAATCTTTTAAAATGATACTCTGCAGAACTCTCTAATTCAGGATAAAGTGGAAGTAATGTTTTTAAACTATTTTTTTTGATCGAGATTGCAGCAGGAAAACTATATACTTCTTTTTTATGAACATCCATTGGTACAAAATCATCTGCTAAGCAAGTGAAACCGTTTCTTTGCAGTAACGCTAGGGAAGTACTTTTTCCGTTGCCAGAATCGCCTAAAAATAAAATAGATTTTTTTCCATTAGAAACTGCAGATGCATGAAAAACACCCAACCATTCGCTTTCTTCTTTTTGATGAATTTTCTGAATCAATTCCATAGAAAATTTTCCTTGAAAAAAATGGATTTCTTCTTTATTCCAAGCACCAATAAAAGCGTTGTCTACATAAAAAAAAACAAAATTATTATTTAAGAAAACTGTAAAAGTAGAAGAGATATCGCTAGGATCTGTAACCTCTAAATGTGCAAATTTAGGGTGTACCAAATACAATTCATATTCAGATGAGAATTGAACCTTAAAAATAAGTTTGTTTACCTTGTAATATTTTGTGAACTCGTACTGTTTAGGTTTTTTTATATCTCTATAGTCATTAATAATTGTAGTTTCTTTCACTAATTTAGGAGCATAAATTTTCTTTTCTAAATCTAAAATAAAATCAATTGTTTTTTCTAGAGGCACTGCTAATTTTTTAGCTAATGTGGTTGCTATTTCTTTTACAGAAACACCTTTACTTAATCTTTCTAAAATATCTGCTGTTGTATTCTCTAATACCAAATATTCATTCGATTTTTCAAACCAAACAATCGTTTTATTTGCTACCGTTTTATGTACTATAGAATGCTCTTTATTCATAAAAATAAAAGTAGTCAATTTATTATTTAAACAAAAAAAATACCTCAAAAATTGAGGTATTTTTTTAAATATATTTGAAGTGCTTAAAACATTGTTCCTGGAGCTCCAGGAGCTCCTGGACTTTGTGCTTGTGCTTTTTGTGGATTTAAAATCATGTAAGTACCTAGTGCAGTTAATGCTGCATATTTACTATAAGACCCTATTTTTTTAAGCGCATCTTTACGCGTAATTTCCTGAACTTTATCTTGCGTTTTTTGTATCTGCTTTTTCATATCGTTTCTTTATTTAAAATTCTCGTTATTACTCTAAAATAATTTTCTTATTCAGTTTTCCTATTTCCGTTTCTAACTGAACAATGTAAACTCCTTTCGCTAATTTGGGTAAAGAAACTTCTTCAATTCCGTTAGCAGTAAAAGAGGTTTTCATTATTTGTTTTCCTAGAATATTAAATAAAGTAATGCTTGTAGCCTCTTGCTGTAAACCAACTATTTTTAGTGTAGAATTATCTAATTTATAAATGCTAATCTTTTCTAAACTTACGTGGTTGGTAGATAAAACCTTTTGCGCGGTATGTATGTAAAATCTTCCTATACCTTTTAAAGTTTTAGTTAAAGTAATTTTATAAACAGATTTTGCTTCGTCTAAACGATTAAATGTATTGGCTTCTCTATCCTCTAGAAATACTTTTAGATTTTTAGGTAGATTCGAAACTTCCGCAGAGAACATTATTTCTTTGCCTTTTTCAGCATTTACACCAACAGGAATTATTGTGTTTTCATAATTATCGTTTGATAGCGATTGAATTTGATAGTTTTTACCTAGATTTTCTGTTACTAATTGTGTGTAGACTGCAAAAGGATAATTTCTAAATAATTCACCATCATAGCCTGCATCAAAAGCAGTTGTAGCATTCTCTAAATAATAAATTTTAGCATATTGGTTTATGGTACCATCTGTAATAGATATTTTAATTTGAGTGTTAGTAGGCTTTTTTTGAAAAGTATCAGTGCCTGTATTATGACTTTGATTCGCTTTAGAAAAATTAAAAATACCACCCGCTGTATTTGCTTTTACAAAGAAACCTTGCCCCGGAGCGATCATAAAATTACTTCCAACGCCTTTAACTTCATAAGCGCCATTAGTACCTAATGTCTGATTCCAAATCCATAAAGTTTTGGTTTCAGAAATAGCATTTTCATTATTTAAGAACGTAGCACTATTTATAAATGCAGTATACGGGTTACTTAAAGCATTAAAACGGTTACCATCTTTTATAAGAGTTACATCTTCACCTGCATTTGCCGTGTGTATTGTTCCTGAAAAAGAAATAGTACCAGTTGCTGTTCCTTTTTTTAATGAATACCCTTTACCAGTGATAAATGAACCTGCATTCGTATTATCATCGAGCAAATAACTCCAAGAGTCTGAAATGGTAGTATAGGTTGCAATTCCTCTTTTAGAACCACTTGAGGCTAAAGCATGAGACGTTGCATAAGCTTTATTATATATTTGACCAGAAACAGGAGCTCCAACGAGGTACCATCCTTTTAAATTCCCAGAAACAAAATCGATAGTTCTATTGTAAGTTACATTTCCAGAAATAGTAGCTGTGCCTTCTGCGATTAAACTAGCTTCAGAGTCGATAACAATTTTATTTACAATGACATTACTACCACTGGAAATTGTTGGGTAATTCGTTAACCCTGCAGGAATACTGACATTATCTGTTGCAATAGGAATTGAACCTGAAGTCCAATTTCCAGTTGTTAACCAATTATTACTTAGACTACCACTCCAAACTAACGTAGAATTTATTTTTCCTAAACTAGCAATACCTTTAATAAAGTCTACATCATCTGTATTTGTACCATTAGGAATTCTTTGTACAGACTCATTTGCGGCGGAATCTGCAGAGCCTTTAGGGGCTTCACCTGCGGCAATACCCAAGGTTACGGTGTCTATGATTGTACCAATATTATTCTTTAAGTTAATTGTAATACTGTTACTCATTTGAGCACTACCTGTAAGGTTTCCTAAAATTAGAAAGTCTCCATTTTTTGTACTTGTGAATGTTCCTCCGTTATTAGAGATGTAGTTTGAAACATCAAAAGCTCCACTATCTGTTAGATTACCAATTATATCCGAACCATCGATTAATTCAATAGTCCAATTTGTTAAATCTAACCCATCCGTTTTTATGAATAGTTCAAGCCATTCATCTGTGTTTGTAATCGAATTTGTACCGGGGCTTCCATTAAAACCATTACTGCTCCAATCTTGTTGTGGGTCTGTTACAATTTCATTAATTACAATGTTTTGTGAAGTTGTGTTAGTGATGCCAAACGTTAAAAATAGGGCACACCAAATACTCGTTAAAATTTTTTTCTTTTTCATATTTTTTTTCTTAGAACCCTAAAGTAATAAAAAAAAATTAAAATTAGAATGTTACAAAGTATTAATTAACAGAAGGATAGCAGTTTTTAGTTTTTACGCCAAAAAAACGGAGTAAATAAAATAAGTACTGTAAATAATTCTAAACGACCAATTAACATCAGAAAAGAACAAAACCATTTGGCACCGTTAGACAAATGTGCAAAATTATCTACAGGACTTACAGAGCCAATTGCGGGACCGATATTACCTAAAGAAGATGCTGCTGCACCTATTGCAGACATAAAATCTAAGCCAAATAATGTTAAGATTACAGAAGAAATAATAAAAATTAACATGTAAATAATAAAAAAAGACAAGATATTAAAAACGATAGTTTTGTTTACTGTTTTTCCGTCATATCTAACAGGAATGATTGCATTTGGATGCAATGCTTTTTTAAATTCTAAAAAACTATTTTTTAACATAATAATATGTCTCACAACTTTTACACCACCACTTGTAGAGCCTGCAGAACCTCCTGTGAAAAATAAAGCAAAGAAAACACCAGTAGCAAAGAAGTTCCACATTGTAAAATCTGCAGAAACAAAACCAGTTGTGGTTACGACAGACACAACCATAAAAAGTGCATGTCTAATAGCACTTTCTGTTTTTCCGAATACTTCTGGGTGTGCTAAAACAGTTTCTAAATTTGGATCTTGAAAAAAGATGATAACTATTGCGATAACAGCAGAAACTCCTAAGGTACCGAATAAATAATACTTAAATTCTTCACTTTGAAAAACTTTCTGAACTTTCCCTTTTAAAGCGAAATAGGTTAAAACAAAGTTTGTACCTGCCACAAACATAAAGAAGATGATAATGTATTGTATTAGTGGTTTGCCGTTATAAAAAGCAATGCTATCTCCTTTTGTAGAAAAACCACCTGTACTCATTGTTGCCATGGCATGATTTATGGCATCAAACCAAGTCATACCAGCAAACTTCAATAAGAAAAATTCAACTAAAGTTAAAATAACATATATTAAATATAATCTTTTAGCCGTATCGGTAATTCTAGGGTGTAATTTATCTGCGGAAGGTCCGGGGGCTTCTGCCATAAAAAGCTGCATTCCTCCAATTCCTAAAAGCGGTAAAATAGCAATGGTTAAAACAATAATTCCCATTCCACCAATCCAATGGGTTGCGCTTCGCCAAAAAAGAATTCCTTTAGGCATATTATCGATATCCGTTAAAATAGATGAACCTGTGGTAGAATACCCCGAAATGGTTTCGAAAAAAGCATCGGAAATACCTGGTATTGCTCCCGAAAGTAAATAAGGTAACATTCCTGTAAAAGAAAGTGTTAACCAACCTAAAGTTACAATTAAATACCCTTCTTTTTTCTGAATATTTGTATTTTTAGGTTTGTTTAGAAAGAATAATAAAACACCAATAAAAGTGGTAATGATTCCCGCATTTAGAATTCCCCATTTTTCAGGTTCATCATAATACATGCTAAAAGGAACTGTTAAAAACATAAACAATCCATTTAACATGGCTGTAATTCCTAAGAAGCGGTAAATTATTTTTGTGTTTAAAGCTCCCATTTATCTAAATAGACTTTCTACTGTGTTAACAGCTTCGGGTAAACAAAATACAATTACTTTATCTCCGCTTTGTATTTGCATTTCACCAAAAGACATATAAGGTTTTCCGTTTCTAATAACGCCACCAAAAACAGCTTCTCTAGGAAAGTTTAAATCTTTAATAGGTTTCTCTGTTACTTTTGCATTTGGCTGTACTTCAAACTCAAAAACTTCAGCATCTATATTGTGTAAATTTGCCAAGGCTAAAATTTCACCTTTTCTAATATGTCTTAAAATATTACTTGCAGCAATTAATTTTTTATTGATTAAAGACTCAATACCAATTGTTTGAGAAATTTCAATATAATCCATGTTTTCTACTAAAGCGATTGTTTTTTTAACTCCTTTAGATTTTGCAACCAAGCAAGACATAATATTTGTTTCAGAATTACCCGTAACCGCAATAAATGCGTCTGTTTCTCTAATGTTTTCTTGTTCCAATAGTTCTAAATCGGTACCATCTCCATGAATTATCAAAACCTTTTCTAGCTCTTCAGCAAGACTTTCTGCTTTTTCTCTATTTTTTTCTATCAATTTAATATCGAAACCTTCTTGACAAAGATTTCTTGCCGTTTTTTCTCCAATACTACTTCCACCAAGAATAATCACATTTTTTATATCAAATTTTGTCTTCCCAATTATTGGGTACAAATCTTTCATATTGTAACTTGGTACAGAAAAATATACTTGATCATTTAGTTGATACGTAGTGTCTCCTCTAGGAATAATAGTTTGAGAAACATTGGCTCTTTTTATGGCAATTGTAATAAAGTCGACATGTGAAAACTTCTGTTTGGCTTCTTTTACGGTTAAGTTTACTAATGGAGATTTATAACTTAAAGCAGTTCCCATCACATTAAAAAGTCCACTTTCAAACTCTACAGTGTCATTAAAAGAAGACTGCTTTAACAACATCTTTATTTCATTTGCCGCTAGCTCTTGAGGCGAAATCATAAAATCTAAACCAAATTGTTTAAAATCTACTTCGCACTCATTTAAAAATTCTGGGTTGTCTATTCTAGCAATTGTTTTTTTAGCACCTAAAGATTTACCAATTACAGAAATTGTGAAATTTGTATTCTGACTTTCTGTAACAGCAATTAATAAATCGGCAGAACCAATACCAATCTCTTTTAAAAGTTTTATAGAGGTTGCATCTCCTTTTTTGGTGATTACATCTAAATGATTGTTAATATAATCTAACTTTTCACCATCAAAATCGATAACATAGGTGTCTTGAGATTCGTAAGAAAGTAATTTTGCTAAATGAAAGCCAACATCTCCAGCTCCTGCTATAATAATCTTCATGTGTAAAATAGAATAGAATATAAGGAGCAAAGGTACGAAAGTCTTCAAACTGATTTTTATAAATTGATTTTTCTTTTTAGACTCGCTTTAGTGTCGTAAATAAGTGTAAAAAGCTTAATTCCTATTTTGTACATTTATAAAAAAAAGACACATGGAAAAATTAACGATAAAATCTTGGGCTTTAGATGATAGGCCGAGAGAAAAATTAATAGCCAAAGGAAAAGCGGTATTGTCTGATGCTGAATTGATTGCGGTCTTAATAGGTTCTGGTAATAGGGAAGAAAGTGCTGTTGCATTGTCTAAACGAATTTTACAATCTGTAAATGGTAATATTCATGAACTCGCAAAACTATCCGTAGAAAAACTAACAACATTTAAGGGAATTGGAGAGGCAAAAGCAATAAGTATAATTACGGCCTTAGAACTAGGAAAAAGAAGACAATTAGAAGTTGCTCTAGAGAAACCAAAAATTACAAGTAGTAAAGATGTTGCAAACGTAATGCAATCTATTATTGGCGATTTAGAGCATGAAGAATTTTGGGTGTTGTTTCTAAATAATTCCAATAAAGTAATGGCAAAATCTCAAATTAGCAAAGGAGGTTTAACGGCTACCATTGTAGATATAAGATTGGTTTTTAAAAGAGCTTTAGAATTAGCGTCAGTTGCAATTATTGTGTGTCACAATCATCCTTCAGGAAAATTAGCACCCAGTAATGCAGACAAACAGTTAACACAAAAAATTAAAGAAGCAGGAACTACTTTAGATATTAAACTCTTAGACCATTTAATTATTACTGAAAAAGCGTATTTTAGCTTTGCAGATGAGGGAATTTTATAGTTGTAATTTGCAGTCTTAGTTTTTATAAAGAAACTAGCTGAAAAGAGACAACTAAAAATGACCAACTAAATGAAATAATGATATTAGTTTACACACATAAAATTACACCAAGAGTTCGTTATATATTTAAACATATTTTAACAAGAACGTTGTTAATTCCTGTTCGTTTTACCACTAAAGTGGAAGAGTTTGTGGCACATAACGGCCCGAAATTAACGTATACGAAAACACCCTTAGGAAACGAGTTTTTTATAAAAAGTAACGATCTATTATTTGAGCAAGGTGTAAATGATTTAGAGACAAATATTCAGAAATGGGAAGAAGTTCCTTGTTTTTTCGGAGCAGGAAGTAAATCTGCCATTCCTTTTGATATTTTTGCAGCAAGTTTCTATTTAATTTCTCGTTATGAAGAATACTTACCACATGTAAAAGATGTTCATGGGCGGTATACACCATCAGAAAGTTTAGCGTTCAAAAGTGGTTTTCTAGAAAAGCCCGTTGTAGATATTTGGGCTTATAAATTATTAGCAAAATTAAAAGAAAAATTCCCAGATTATGAATATAAGAATAGATCTTATAACTATATATCTACCATAGATATAGACAATGCTTTTGCATATAAATATAAAAATTTTATAAGAACGTTTGGTGGTTTTATAAACGATTTGTTTAGGCTAAGGTTATTGGATGTTTGGTACCGATTTGCGGTGGTTTTAAACATTATGAAAGACCCGTTTGATAATTTTCAGAAAATATTAAAGATTAAAAAAACCAAGGATATTAAAACTATTTTCTTCTGTTCGATCGGAGATTATACCACTTTCGATACGAATGTTTCTGCTTCTAAGAGTAAATACAGATTACTTATTAAAGACTTGGTAGACTATGCGAGCGTTGGTTTGCATCCGTCTTATTTTACCATGCAAAATGCAGCGCTTTTAAAGAAAGAAAAAGAACGCCTAGAAAACATTACAAATACACCAATAAAAAGATCTAGACAGCATTACTTGCGCTTTAATTTGCCCGAAACCTATCAACAATTAATAGATTTAGAAATAGAAGAAGACCATTCTATGGGGTATGCAAGTAAAGTGGGGTTTAGAGCAAGTACGTGTACGCCTTTTTATTTTTACGATTTAGATTTTGAAATTCAAACACCATTAAAAGTATTTCCTTTTGCTTTGATGGACACTACTTTAAACGATTACCTAAAAATTACACCCAAACAATCTTTAGGTAAAATTAGAGATTTAAGAAACGAAGTAAAAGCAGTAAATGGCACCTTTATTACGCTGTTTCATAATGAAAGTTTAAGCAATCACATGCGTTGGAGAGGTTGGAGGCGTCTATATGAGTCTATGATTAAAATTGCCATTTCTTAGCATGATAAACTACGTTAAGAGAAAAGATTTAGATGTTTTAAAGTATGATGTTTGTATAGAAAAGGCAATACAGTCTAGAATTTATGCGTGTTCTTGGTATTTAGATATTGTAGCAGACCATTGGGACGTTTTAGTTTTGAACGATTATGAAGCCGTACTACCAATTCCGTTTAACAGAAGTTTTTTCGTAAAATATGTTACACAACCTTATTTTTGTCAGCAATTGGGTGTTTTTTCTAAGGATGTAATTTCAGAAGAACTTCAGAAAGAAATGCTAAATAAAATTCCGTTTAAATTCTTAAAAATTTCTTTAAGTCTAAACGTTGATAATCTTTTAGTATCAGAAAAAACAAGACGAAAAAATTATACATTAAAGCTCTCTAAAGAATTTTCAGCAATACATAAAGGTTTTTCCAAAGGAAGGAAGCATGCTATAAAAGTAGGAGAGAAGGCGGGTTTAAAATTGACTTCTGTTACCATTGATGAACTTATTGAAATTCAAAGTAAAAATTATACATATCAAATACCAAAAAGGACATTAAAGAATTTAGTAAACGTATTTATTCAGAATAAAAAAGGAACCGTTTTAGGTGTTTTTAAAGACGAAGAATTATTAGGTGGAGGTTTTTTTATAAATGATAAGGATAAAGTTATCTATCTGTATGCTGCATTTACAAAAGAAGGAAGAAAACTACAGGCAGCAAGTTTTTTGATTTCAAGTATGATAAAAAAACATGAGAACTCTAATGTTATTTTAGATTTTGAAGGAGGGAATCTGCCCAATATCGGAAAATTTTACAGAAGTTTTGGTGCTGAAGAAGAAGTTTATTCTACCTTTAATAAAGCTTTTCTATAGAGTATTTTAAAACAAATAAAAGATAATATTCCTGTGAACCACATTAAAATTGCAGAGGTTATTGCAGCTCCTTTAATGCCATATTCTGGTATTAAATAATAATTACTAACTACATTTATAAGTAAAGCAATGTTAGCGATGTAGTAATTTACGTTGGCTTTTCCTATAGAAGAGAGTAGATTTCCAAAAAGTCCTCTAAAAATAAAAATTCCAGAGACTCCAATCATTAAAATAAAAAAAGTGGATGTATAGGTTGTGAAGCGATCATCAAGCAAGCTTAAAACAAAACTTCCGAAGAAATAAGAACCTACTATTAGTAAAATACTTATTGTTAGAAACAGTAGCATGTAACTTTTAATGTACTCTTTAATATAAGTGTTATCATATATTTTCTCTGTAAAAGTTACAAAATCTGTTGCAATAAAAACGCGAGGTAAAAAGAGCAAGCTAAACGGAATTAAAGAAACATATCGATAGTTTGTAACCATTTCTGCGTCTTTAATTAAATAGCCAATTAATAAAATATCTACTACAAAAAGCAGTTGTGTTACTACGTTAGATAAACTTGCGAAAAAGCCATATTTCCAAAAAGAATTATCTGTAATATTTAACTTTTTCTTAAGTTTAAAATTAATATTTACTTTATTAATAAATAGGAAAGAAGTTAATAAAGGCGCTAAAAGTAGTGCAATTGCATAGCCAACTTCTTCGAAAAAACAACTTAAAGTAACAACACTAGCCAGTAATATTATGCTTTGTGTAATTTCTGAAAAAGCAAAACCCTTATTGTTGTGACTAAGCCTTAACTGTGCCTTTATAATTTCTAAAATAAATGAAGGAATGATTATAAAAGACAATAAAAATAAATAGATTTTTGTGTTTTCAAATTGAAAGTTGATAAAAAAAGCACTTATAGAAATGAAGGCAATTAATAGCAAAGAAACAAGTAGTCCTTTTTTTAAAACATAGAGAAATAAGCTGTTTTTTTCTTCATTAGTTTTTAATAAAGCTCCATACCTTAAAAAACTTTGATGTAAGCCTAAACCACTTATGGGAATTACAAAAAGAATTATATTATAGGCAAAAAGTACGACGCCTAATTCTTTATTAGGAATTAATTTTAAAGCAAACCAAGCCGCTAAAAAAGAAAACAATCTTGCAAAAATGGTTGCTAACAAAACATAGCTTCCTTTTCTACTTAAAAAATTTGAAATGTATGAAGTTATTAAATTCAAGCTATTTTTTTAATGATTGGTAATAAAGAAAAGAAAATTTAGTTGAAATGACTTCTTTACTAAATTCTTGTTTTACAAAAGTGTGCATTTTTTCTGCGTTTAAGTTGATAAAAGTGTTCTTATAGTTTAAGATTTCGTGAAACAATACATCTTCATTTTTAATAGAAATTACTTTGCAGAAGTCGAATAATTCTAATTGGGCTGCAATACCTGTATTTGTAGCAATTACTGGCGTTCCAGATGCAATTGCTTCTGGAATTACAATACCAAAAGTTTCATAATTACTAAAAGAAATACAAATAGATGCTTCTTGCAAATTAGTTACTAATTTTTCTTGTGTTTGATGTTCTAAAAAAGAAATTTTCCCTTTTTTGATATTCAAGCCTTTTATTAAATCTTTAAACTCAAGACCATCACCTCCTATAAACTTCCATTCAAAATAATCTAATGTATTGTCTAAAAGTTTTGCAACACGCAACATTCCCGAAATGTTTTTGTGGTCATCTTTTAAACTAGAAACGTGCACTAATTTTAAAAATGTATTTTCTTTTTTCTTCGGAATAAATAAATTAGTGTCCACAACATTCGGTACAGTTAAAAAATTTCCTTTAAAACCTATTTTTTTAATGTTATCAGAAAGAATATCACTCACATTACAAATTGCAAAAGCCTTTTTTACAATATATTTAGAAATAAACTTTTGAAAAAAAGGAATTTTAAAGTTAGATGCTTTTAGGTACCCCGTAAAATGTTCTGAAATTATATATGGCTTTTGATATTTTTTAGAAGTTAATTTTGCTAAAATTCCAAAAGGATAAATTTCATTTAGATGAATAACATCAAAGTCGATTACTTTTGTTAAAATTATTTTATAGGCTTTCCAAAATAGATATATTTTTATTACCGGATTTTTTTGAGGTTTTAGATAAGCAATATAAACGTCTATGTAAGCATTTTTTTTAGAGACTATCTCTATGTCTTTTACCGAATTATTATCAGTAGTTATATGAATAACAGAAACTTTATGTTTTAAAGCAACGGCTTCTGCATGTCTTTTAATAAAATCTCCATTTGTTGGTAAAACCCTAGAAGGATACCAACCACAAAGAAATAAAATATGAAGTTTCTTTTTCAAAAAATAATTTTGTTGTTTACAAATATAACAACTTAATATGCTTTTATTTTATTAATAATTTTTACTTTTATCAAATGAAAATACAACACGTTTTTTTTGACTTAGATCATACCTTATGGGATTTTGAAAAGAATTCTGCATTAACTTTTGAGAAAATTTTTATTGAAAATAATATCGATATTAAAATTGATGATTTCCTAAAAGTTTACATACCTCTTAATTTAGAATATTGGAAACTATATAGAGATGAAAAGGTAACCAAAGAGGTGTTAAGATATGAAAGACTAAAAAAGTCTTTTGATGCTGCTAATTATACAGTGTCAGATGACATTATAAATAAATTAGCCATAGAATACATAGAAAACTTGGCCGAATTCAATCATCTTTTTGAGGGGACTTTTGAATTATTAGATTATTTAAAGAGTAAATATACACTTCATATTATTACAAACGGTTTTGATGAAATTCAAAGTAAAAAGATGATAAATTCCAAAATTCATCACTATTTTGATCAAATAATAACGTCAGATTCTGTAGGTGTAAAAAAGCCAAATCCTATGGTTTTTAATTATGCATTAAAAGCAGCCAAAGCCACAAAAGACAATTCTATTATGATAGGTGATAGTTTAGACGCAGATATTAAAGGAGCATTAAACGTGGGTTTAAAGGCTATTCATTGCGTTTTTGATGCATCAAGCGAGACAGATAAAAAGATCACAGCAGTAAAAAACTTATTAGAAATAAAACAATATCTTTAATATAACTTACGTTTTAATTTGAATTAATCTCATTTTATGAATCCCCCTAATAATTTGTGTGTTATTCTATGCGCTTTCTTATTCTTTTCTTGCTCACAATCTTTAGATTTTGATCAGATAGAAGACTATACCTCAGAATCTTCATTTTCGCTATCACTAGCATTTTTTACAATTGATGCAACTAATTTTACTGCCGCTGTAGGAGCTCCAATTATTACAGAAATTTCAGACTTTAAGCTTTTTGAAAACAGTTATATCAAAGAAAACTTAATAAAATTAGATTTTGATATTGAAATTAGAAATGACTTTAATAGAGATTTTACCATGAAAATTTCTCTTTTAGATAAAGATGACACACTCATTTATGAACTTCAGCATTTAAAAGTTGCTGCAAATAAGTTAGATTTTAAGCATAAAGAATTTATAGATATTGCTATTTACCCAAACGTAAAACATTTTTCTAGAGTAGAAATAAAACTAAGTTTAGACGACAAGCTTACACCAGTAGAAGCTACAGATATTGGTGAAATTAACTTTAAATCTGCTGCAATAATTCATTTACAAGCTCCTTTATGATATGAAAAAAGGATTCTTTGTATTTATGTTATTGACTTCTTTAAATTTTTTCTCACAGAACAAGCAGGTTTTATACGATTTTGCTGGGTTGCCACAAACGTTGCTTTTAAATCCTGGTGCAGAAACCAATTATAAACTCCATATTGGTATGCCTTTCTTATCTGGTTTTTCAGCCGAATTGAAAACTACAGGTTTTACCGTTGCAGATATTTTTGCTAAAGATAATAAATTTATTAATGATAAAATTTCAACTGTTTTAAGAAATATAGAAACAAGTGATTATTTAAAAATATATTCTCAAATAGCCATTTTTAATGCTGGTTATCGATTCGACGAAAAAACATATATAAGTATTGGTTTTTATGAAGAGTTAGATGGTATTGGTTACTTACCTAAAGACTTAATTACACTCGCAAATGAAGGTAATACCGCCTATTTAAACAAAAGCTTTCGTGCATCTCAGTTATTATACAAGCTAGATATTTTAGGGGTTATTCATGCAGGAATCACAAGAAAAGTAAATAAAAAGCTAACACTTGGTGGGCGTTTTAAGATTTATTCTTCTGCGTTAAATGTACAATCAACAAATAATACAGGAACTTTTACCACAAATTTAGGAAATGATAATATGTACATTCATCATTTAAATGATATAAATGTAGATTTTAAAACTTCTGGTTTAATTAAAAATGACGAATATATTAATGACCCAAGTGCTTATTTAAAAAACAGTTTTCTAGGTGGGAATTTGGGTTTAGGGGTAGATGTAGGTCTTACATATCATATTAGCCCACAATTACAGTTTTCTGGAAGTTTATTAGATGTTGGTTTCGTGAATCATAAAAAGAACATTCAAAATACTTTAACACAAGGAGATTTTACTTTTGAAGGAGTTGAGTTTGCATATGATGCTACTAATTTAAATTATTGGGAAGAACTAGATACAGCGTTTAAGGAGCAATTATCAACGATAGATCATCAAGAGTCTTATATTTCATGGAGACCAGCAAAAATAAATGCAGCCATAAAATATCGTTTCGGTGAAAAGAGAAGTAAATATTGTTATGATGATACTTATAAAGATTTCTATACAGATGCTATTGGTGCTCAATTATATTCAGTATTTAGGCCATTGAGACAGCAATTTGCGCTTACAGGTTTTTATCAGAAATCTTTTTCACATAAACTACACGCAAAATTAACATATACTATAGACGATTATTCTTATTACAACGTTGGAGTAGGGATTTCTGCACAAATAGGAAAAATTAATTTTTACGGAATCCTTGATAATATCGCAGAAATGTCTGATATTTCGTCTGCAAATAACGTTTCTTTACAATTCGGTTTTAACCTTTTATTTAATTAAAATGAAAAATACACTAATCATCATCTTTTTAATAGCTTCTAACTTTTTGACTTTTGGACAAGAAAAAAAAGCAAGTAATTATAAATTTATAATTGTACCAGAACAGTTTAGTTTTCTAAAAGAGAAAGATCAATACAAAACAAGTTCATTAACAAAATTTTTACTTAAAAAGAATGGTTTTACGGTAATTCTAGACTCAGAAGAGTATCCTGCAGAACTTAAAAGTAATCCTTGTAATGGTTTAAATGCAGTAGTTGTAGATAAATCTTCTATGTTTAAAACGCAATTTGTAATCGAACTAAAAGATTGTTTCAATAAAGTAATTTATACTTCGGAAGAAGGTGTAAGTAGAGAGAAAGTATATAAGAAAAGCTATCAAGAGGCAATTAGAAATGCACATGAAAGCATGATAGATCTCCAATATGAAGCACTTACTAATGAAGCGGTTGTTACAACCAAAATAGATGAAGTTGCAGAAGCACCTTTAGAAACAAAGAATACAGCAACACCAATTGTAGCAACACCTTTTGTATTAAAAGATTCTAAAGCACCTCTAAAGAATGCAGCGGCAATTAAGAACTTGTACGCACAACCTAATGAAAATGGTTTTCAATTGATCAATTTAAAACCAGAAGTTGTTTTTTTAATTTTAAATACAAATATTAAAAATGTTTTTATTTTGAAAAACAAAAATGGGATACTTTATAAAAAAGAGGCTAATTGGGTTGCAGAGTTCTATGAAAACGGACAGTTAATAGAAAAAATATATCAGATTAAGTTTTAATAATCGTACCTGTTTTTCCACCTTTTTTTTAAGATTTCTTTAAATTGATTTTCTCGTTGATTTTCTCCGGGCTTGTATAACTTTGTTCCAGAAATCTCCTTAGGTAGAAACTCTTGGGCTACAAAATTGTTCGGGTAATTATGAGAGTATTGATACTCTTTACCATAATCTAAGTCTTTCATTAACTTGGTTGGTGCATTTCTTAAATGCAGCGGTACCGATAAATCTCCGGTTTGTCTCACCAGGTTTTGAGCTTCACCAATGGCTAAATAAGATGCATTACTTTTTGTTGAATTTGCTAAATAAATAGCACATTGACTTAATATTATTCTAGATTCTGGGTAGCCTATAATAGAAACTGATTGAAAGGTATTATTTGCTAAAATTAAAGCAGTTGGGTTTGCGTTGCCAATATCTTCAGAAGCTAAAATAAGCATGCGTCTTGCTATAAACTTTACATCTTCACCACCTTCAATCATTCTTGCCAACCAATAAACGGCACCATTTGGGTCGCTACCACGAATAGACTTTATAAAAGCTGAAACAATATCATAATGTTGCTCTCCGGTTTTATCATATCTGGCCGTATTTTTCTGAATTTTAGATAAGACCAGTTCGTTTGTAATTGTAATTTCATCATCAACAGAAACTAGCAATTCAAAAATATTTAGTAGTTTTCTTGCGTCACCTCCAGAAACTTGTAACAAAGCTTCTGTTTCTTTTAAATTGATTTTTTTTGTGGAAAGAAATTCATCTTTTTCCATGGCCCTATGCAAAAGCGCCACTAAATCTTCTTTGTCAAAAGAATTCAATATATATACTTGGCAACGAGAAAGTAGCGCAGGTATTACCTCGAAACTAGGGTTTTCTGTGGTGGCACCAATTAATGTGACCCATCCTTTTTCTACAGCGCCTAATAAAGAATCTTGCTGAGATTTGCTAAAGCGATGAATTTCATCAATAAATAAAATAGGATTTTTAGCAGTAAATAAGCCACCACTTTTTTTCGCTTTCTCTATGACTTCTCTTACATCTTTTACACCAGAACTGATAGCGCTTAATGTATAAAAGGGCCTTTTAGAAACGGTTGCTATAATGTTGGCTAACGTAGTTTTACCAATTCCGGGAGGTCCCCAAAGAATCAAAGAAGGGATGATGCCTTGCTTAATTAGTTTTGTTAAAACACCGCTAGGACCAACTAAATGTTGCTGACTAATATAATCTTCTAATGTTTTAGGTCTAATTCTTTCTGCCAAAGGTTCATTCATTTTGCAAAAGTAGCAAAGTTTTATGACAGAAGTAGTCATTTTTTAATTTGGTAGCATATTTGTTATTTTTACAACTATGAAAGATGAAAGTCATTTAAAAATATCGAAATCTATATTTTTCATACCAATACTCTATGTTTTTGGTATTTGGTTTATTTATTGGATTGAAATTTATTTTAATTTCAATTTTAATAAATATGGGGTTTTTCCAAGAGATTTTGTGGGATTAAGAGGGGTTGTATTAACTCATTTTATTCACAGTGATGTGCAACATCTTTTTAGCAATTCTGTTCCGCTATTTGTGTTATTATTAAGTCTATTTTATTTTTATAAAGACATTGCTTATAAAATATTAATTTTTGGAGGCATTTTAACGGGGCTTTTAACTTGGGGCATCGCTAGAGAATCTTATCATATTGGGGCAAGTGGTATTGTATACCTTCTATTTAGTTTTATTTTTTTTAGCGGAATTATAAGAAAACACTACAGATTAGTAGCGCTTTCATTAGTTGTTATATTTCTCTATGGAAGTATGATTTGGTATGTCTTACCGATTAAAGATGGCATGTCTTGGGAAGGGCATGCGTCTGGTTTTTTAATAGGTGTATTGTTTGCTGTTTTTTATAGAAATAAAGGCATCGTTAAAGAAGAACATCAATTTGAAGAAACAGCATTTGATCTTTTATTTGATGAAAATGGAGAATTTGCTCCACCAAAGATAGAGGAGGAGCCAAGAGAAGAAATAAAATAGCGTATTCTTATTTATTAGCAGTCATTCTTTGTCTTACCGTCTCATATAAGAAAGCTCCACAAGCAACAGATACATTTAAAGAAGCTATTTCACCTAGCAGAGGTAATTTCGCTTTATAATCTACCATTTTAAGTATAGAAGGGTTTACGCCTCTATGCTCAGAACCCATAACAATAGCAATTGGCTGGTTTAGGTTTATATCATAGATAGAGTCTTCTGTTTTTTCTGTAGCAGCAACAGTTTTAATTTCTGCAGCTTGCAGTATAAATAAAGCATCTTTTATATGATCTACTTTACAGATAGGTATTTTAAAAGCTGCACCAGCAGAAGTTTTTATTGTTTCTGCATTTACAGGAGCACTTCCGTCTTTTTGAATAATAATACCATTAACACCAGTACATTCTGCAGTTCTTATAATTGCACCAAAGTTTCTAACGTCAGAAAGTTGGTCTAATAATAGAAAAAGTGGAGTGGTACCCTTTTCTAAGGTTTTTTCAATTAAAGTTTCTAAATCTTGAAACTCTACGGGAGATATTTGTGCAACAGCACCTTGATGGTTCCCGTTTTTAGACAAACGATTTAACTTTTCTACAGGCACCATACTTGTAGAAAGTTTCTTTTCTTTGATTAGGTTATTCAATTCAAAAAAAAGATTTCCTCTTAATTCTTTTTGCAGATATACTTTATTAATTGTTGAACCACTTTCAATTGCTTCAATAATTGCTCTTATACCAAAAATATTTGTTGATTCTGTAGTATTATTATTCTCCATTTTGCAAATGTATGCTAAAAAAAGAGCAAAAAAAAACCATCTCTAAAAGAGATGGTTTAATATTTAAATTGTTTGCTATTTATAGTGGATTTTGATCCGCTGTAGTCAAAGCATCATTTAAGTTAATTTCAGAAAATGGAATTTGAAAAGTAAATTGATTGTCTCCTGCAGGAATATCGAAATATCCAGAATTTTGTGGATGCGTAGACCCAGTATAAGTTCTTTGTAATCCTTTGTTAAACCTTTTCATATCTAATAAACCAAATCCTTCTCCCCATAGTTCAATTCTTCTATGTAAATAGATTTCTTCTAAAAGAGCATTACCTGTATTAGTAGATTGTGCATAAGAAGCGTCTCTAGTTGAAATTAAATCAAATAAAGCAACAGCTGCTAAGCCATCTTGACCGTCTCTAGCCAAAGCTTCCGCTTCAATTAAATACATTTCCGGTGTTCTCATGTACGTGTAATCCGCTTCAAAATCTGTATTATCGTAGAATTTGTAGTTGTAAAATTGATCTGGTCTTCCATTTTTGATGAAACCATTATCAGGTCCAAACCAGTCAGCTCTTATATCTGTAGCAGATATTTGATTGTACAACCTTGGATCTATTGTTCTGTGGTGAGACAATTGACCAGGATACCCTAGCGTTGTTCCATAATCTCCTTGATTAGCAGCCGAAAATGATTGCATTTGTGCGAAGAATGAAGCATAATAACTGTTCGTGTCAACATTTAAATCTGCACCAAATAATACTTCAGGGTTTGTAATAAATTGAAAACCGTCTAATATTTGGTTTCCATTTAAAGAACCACCAGCTTGAGCTATACGAGCAGAAGTTACAGCATCATTATATTTACCAGTAAGTAAATAGAATCTAGCCAAATATCCAGAAACTACTTGCTGATTGATAGACGTTTTGTCTGGTCTTGCATATCCACTTAATTCGTCATAAGACTCTGTTAAATCTTTATTAATTTGTGTATATACATCTTCTACTGTTTGACGTCCGAAACCAGCTCCATTAATAATGTCTGCTGTAGGATCAATAATAGGTACACCTTGATCGCTTAAAGCTGGGTTTCCTTTTTAGTATATTTGTATTAAAGACAAATAACTGTAACCTCTTGTAGCTTTAGCACGGGCTAAAACATACTTTAAGTCTTGCGTTAGTGCGTCTGCAGGTAAGTTACCAATTAAACCAATTGTTTGGTTAGAACCTTTTATTATTTCATAATAATAATTCCAAATGGTACTTGTTGCAGTAGCTTCTTGTATTCTACCAGTATAGTTGTAGTTTCTAAAAAACCAACCAGTGTTAGATTCAAGAGTAATCATGTCGTTGGACATAACATCCATCATGATATCGATACCTTTCTGACCAAAATCATTATGGTCTCCACCACTTCCACCTACTCCAAAAGTACGTAAGCTGTTAATGGTACCTACATCGAAAGATGAAGCAATATTTAACAACGCTTCTGGAGACTCAGCTGCTAAATCTGCAACTGTTTCATCGGTTGTTGTATTTGGTCTGTCAGGATCCAAAAAACTATCACTACAGCCAATAAAGAAGACTGCAATTGCTAAACTATAAATTATTTTTTTCATTTTTTAATATTTAAAAATTAATATTTAAACCTAATGTAAAGGTTTTTAATGATGAGTATCTTACAGCACTAGTACCACCAGTTACACTCGCTCTTGGATCAAAACCTTGACGGTCTGAAGTTGCCCATAACCCTAAGTTATTTGCTAAACCATACAATCTTACAGAGTTGATTCCGTATCTAGTACTGATGTCTTTAGGTAATGTATAACCAACAGTAATGTCATTTAAACTAAGGTAAGTAGATTTCTCTAAGAAGAAATCAGATCTACTGTAGTTTGTAGAACCTTCTAAAACTCTTGGTAACGTACCTGTTTGGTTGTCATACCTCCAAGTTTTGTCAAAGTCTTTACTAAAGTTTTGTCCTGTTTTACCACTAAAACCACCTGCATACACATTGTCATATGCATAACCTCCTATTTGATAAGAAAAGTTTACAGAGAAATCGAAGTCTTTATAGATCATACTTGTAGAGAAACCACCATAAACATCAGGAAGTGCTGTTTTGTCTAAATAATACAAACTAGCTAAAGATCTTTTCTCAGTTATTCCGTTAGTAGGAGTAGTACCATCAAACTCTTCTTTAGTAAACCATTGCGTCATACCAGTTGTTGGGTTAACACCTGCAAATTTTTGTGTGTAGTAGTCATAAGCACTACCGCCATCTACCCATCTATAAATTCCATTATCAATAAACTCTCTACCTGGAGCCAATTTGGTAATTTCATTTTTATAGTGTGTTGCATTGATATCAAAAAACCAAGAGAAATCTGTGTTTGTAATAATATCATATCCAATACTTACTTCAACACCTGTATTCTGCATGTCCATTACGTTTTCTGGTACAGAAGGCAAACCAGAAGAAGGAGATAAAGGTCTGTTAAAAATTAAATCAGAAATTTTTCTTTGAAAGTATTCTGCTTCAACTCTAAGTCTACGATCAAACATTGCAGCTTCAAAACCAGCATTCATATTTGTAGAAGTTTCCCACTTGATATCTTTGTTACCTAAAACAGTTTTACTCAAACTAAATTCTAATCCATCAGAAACAACGTCCCATTGATCTAAGAAAGGAGTATAGTTTCTACCACCACCGTCATACGCAACATAATCGTTACCTAATTGACCGTAACTTCCTTTTAATTTTAAGTTATCTAACCAGCTAATATTAGACATAAAGTCTTCTTTACTTATAGCCCATAAACCACCTCCGTAGAAGTTACCCCATCTATTATCTGGGTGAAAAACAGAAGAACCATCTCTTCTAAAACTAGCGTTAACGAAATATTTATTATTGAAATCGTATAAAACTCTAGCAAAATAACCGTCTAATGTGTAGTTGTTACCACCACCACCTAAATTACCTGCACCATCATTTTCCGCAAATAAGTCTAATGATAAATCAGAAGATATAAATTGATCCTTTTTTGAACCACTCATGAACTGACTAGAATTGCTTGAGCTTTCATGACCAAGTAAAACTGCTACATTATGATTGTCTCCAAAAGTCTTGTTCCAGTTAACTAATTGTTGGTTTGTAAATGTTACAGAACGACCATAAGAAGTTGTTATTCTTGCATTCGGAGCAATACCCGAACCAATTAACTTGTTCGTATAATCTGTAGTGTTGTAGTTTCTTAAATCTAAACCAAAACTATATGTAAATTTTAAATCCTTAAAAAGATCAATCTCAGCATATGTTCTGTTATTAAAGTTATCATTAACAACTTCATTTACATTTAATTCTTGAATAGCTAAAGGGTTAGAAAAACCATTAAAAGGTCTTCCTGCAAGAGCATTAGGAGAAATGTTTGCTTCTGCATCATATAGAGGTTTCCCTTGATTATCTCTTTGAATCACTCCTGTATTATGATCTAATGTATAGACAGGGTATATTGGTGCAATATTTCTTACCCAAGCAAAACTACCAGTAATGTTGTTTTCATTTTGACCTGTTTGAGTTCTATTAGCATACGATAGAGAAGACCCTATTTTAATACTTTTATTAACTTGAGTATCTACACTTGTTTTAAGAGTATATCTTTTAAAACCTGTGTTAATGTTGTAACCATCATTATCTTCATTACCAACAGAGAAGAAATAGTTTGTACTATCTGTACCACCAGATACACTTAAGTACTGACTTTTAATTCCACTTGTTTGGTTAAACAAAGCGTCTTCCCAATCAACCGTCCATAAAGGGTTTGATCTTGTCAATCTACCTGTAGATGGATCAACTAAAGTACTATTGTCTCCACCAAACGTATTGTAAATTAGCCCAAGACTTGCCCCAGAAATTAAATTATTTGAAGCAAAAGCACCTGCAGCTGCATCAGACAAACCATTATCTGTAATTTGATTACCTTTTAACATTTTGTGGTAAGTTTCATAGTACTCCCCAGCGTCTTTTATAACAGCATAATCATCAATTGCTCTACTAGAAAAAGTAGTTTTAATATCTAAACTTACGTTTATTTTACCTTTTTTACCTTTTTTTGTAGTTACAATAATAACACCATTTGCACCACGATTTCCATAAAGAGAAGCAGCAGATGCATCTTTTACGAAAGACATAGAAGCGATGTCATTAGGGTTTATTGTTGTTATAGATTCATTAAAAGGAACTCCATCAACTACGTAAAGAGGAGAAGATGATCCGTTTAAAGACCCAATACCTCTAAACCTTACAGTTGGTGCAGCACCAGGTTGTCCTGAATTAGAATAAATTTGAACACCAGCAACTTTACCAGTTAAACCAGTTACAGCATTACCAGAAGCAACTTTTGCAAACTCTTCAGTTTTTATTTCTGTAATAGAACCCGTTAAAGATTCTTTTGTTTGCGAACCATAAGTTGTTACAACTATTTCATTTAATACACTAGCATCTTGTACTAGCGTTGCATTTACTGTATTAGAATTTCCAATCGTTTTTTCAACGATTTTGTACCCTAAATATCTAAATACTAAGACATCACCCATTGCGGTTTTTATCGAGTATTTACCATCGAAATCAGATTCTGTACCAATGTTAGAACCTTTAATTAATATACTAACTCCTGGTAAAACACCAGAGTCATCTGAAACTGTTCCACTAACAGTTTTTTGCTGTGCAAAGGATATTTGCACTACAAACGCTAGAAAAAGCGTTAAAATTCCATTAAACTTTGTCTTCATTGTATAATTATTTGAATTAATTAACTTCAAAAGTCTTAAATAAAACTTAATAAAACAATTTTTTAACATAAAATGTTTCTTTGAAGCTACAAATTATAAGACGAAAAAAAACATCCAACCTTACAAAGGTTGGATGTTAATGTAATATTTAAAGATTTTTATATAATAATTATTTAAAAATCCAAAGAACTGTATCTAAATCATCAGGTCCTTGTGCTGCAATTGCTGCATTGTAGTTTTCTTCATTAATATTTGGTGTACTAGAAGAGTAAGCTTGTCTTTGAGGTATATCTGTACCTTGTAACTGAGTCGCTGGCTTCACAATAGTTGCTGGTCCACCAATTCTTCTCCATTCTGCCCAAGCTTCGTAACCTTGTAAAAATAAAGCTACCCATTTTTGTTCTGCAATAGATTGCATATCAACATAAGGTGCACTTGCAATAAAAGTTGTTGCATCTGCTGCATCAACACCCCATTGCGTCATAGATTCTTGAATACCTGCGTTATAGAAAGCGGCAGCGCTACCCGTCATCCATCCTAACTCAACAGCTTCTGCCATAGAGAATTGAATTTGAGCAGCAGTAAAAAGATATGCTGGTGCTGTTTGGCTGTAAATAATATCTGTAGTAATTAAAGAATAGTTTGCTACTAAATCATTTCCAACGCCATAATCTGCACCTACATACCTATCAGTTCCTACTAAAGGATCTGCATATTTATGTAACCTTGGATCTTGAGGGTCTGTATCAGAACCACTTCCAATCATATAATCAACAATTACGTCAGACATTAACCAATCTGTTCTTCCATCATCAACAAACCGATCTTGCCAAGGGTTGTCATTATTGTCATCTGCTAAAAATGTATATGAAATATTATCTGAAGCAGATTTTATTGCACCACCAATAGCTTGGTTAAATGCTGTTTTTGGAAAATCGCTCATTTCAGTATTTCTTTTAGACATACGCAAAGCCATAATCGCTTTTAATGTATTACCGAATTGCTTCCATCTGTTCATGTCTCCTTCAAAAAGGATGTCTCCACCTGGGTTTCCTTTGTTGTCTATCATACCTAAAGCAGTATCTATTTCTCCAATTAAACCTCTGTAAACAGTTTCTTGAGAATCCAAGGCAGGAAATGTATCATCTAAACCTAACAAAGCTTCCGTATAAGGTATTCTACCCCATCTATCTGTCATGTTATGCAAGTAATATGCTCTTAACAATGTTGCTGCTGCAATTGCATTATTTGAACTAGGAATAGGAGCATCTGTATTTGTAGCTACTACAGCTTGTAAATCTTTTAGAGCTCCAGAATACCAACCGTAATATGACCAGTTTAAATCAACATATTTGCTTTCATCTGGGTATTGACCGTTAGCAGTATATTGTGCATACAATATAGAAGTTGTCTGAGTTAAATGACCCGGTAAACTTTTAAGTGCATTTGCCAATAACCCTGAAGACGATGCTGTTGACGGGTTATTTGGATCTGTGTTTATATTACCAAAATCTACAGTTTCACATGATACTATTAAAAGCATGGTTACTGCAAGTAGTGATAATTTTTGTGTTATTTTTTTCATTTTTTATAAATATTTTTAATTAAAATGTGAATTTAGCATTCATTCCAATTGTACGTGCACTTGGTAACTGTCCATTTTCTATCCAGTTAATTCCTCCACGTCCTTCAGTTTCAGATGGATCTACACCATCAACACCTGTGTAAATTAACCATACATTGTTAGCAAAAACGCCTAAATCTATGCTTTTGAATGGTGTTTTTTCTATTACGCTATTAGGTAATTTATAACCTATACTAACCGTTCTTAATTTTACGTAAGTTGCATCATTTATAAACTCTTCATGCACGTTTCTTAAGTTAGATCTCCATAAGTAATATGGGTTCACTAAGTATTGCACAGGTGCACCACTAGCATCAACTCCAGAAGTTAACTGACCACCAGAATCTGGTGCTGCATTTGCAAAGTTTACTGATGTTACAGAAGAACTACCAGAAGAAGCTCCTGTAAAAGTAACATTGTTTCTTACTGGGTTTCCTAACACATTGTTTCCAACTGTTTCTGTACCTAAACCAGAGAAGTTACCATACCTTCTTGTAACCCCATAAAATTTACCTCCAACTTGGTAATCAAAACCTAATTGTAAGCTAATGTTTTTATACGTCATATAAGATGTTCCACCCCCTGTAAAGTCTGGAAGAATCGAACCTAAATACTGGTTTGTATCATACTCATAACGACCGTTGTCTGCTAATATCTTAGTACCGTTTTCGTCTCTTTTGTATGCATTACCATAAATAGCACCCCATTCTTGACCAACTCTTTTTTGTAATTGTGGTCCCCAGCTGTCTAGTACATTAACATCAACACCATCTGCAATATAATCTACAGTTCTATTTAAGGTTGCCATGTTAAAGCTTAAGTCCCAAGTGAAGTTATCAGATTTAAAAGGTGTAGCACTTAAACCAATTTCTAAACCACTAAATGATTCTTTTCCTTGATTTGAATAAAACCCAGTAATACCTGTAGATCCAGGAACTGTTACAAAAGATGGTAATTCATCATCTTTTCTGTCAAAATAAGTTACATCTAAACCTATTCTGTTTTTTAAGAACTTTAACTCAGTACCAAATTCTACTTCTTTTCTAGTACCTCCTTTTAAATTTTGGTTAACACCTGCGTTTGGTACAGATGAAGTTCCAGTTGATCCATAAGGAGTTCCTGAATTATAAGTTTGTCCTAATAAGTACCTTCCTGGGAAATAAGGAGCTTGTGTGTAACCAGCTCTTAATTTAGCAAAAGACAATAACTCTCTATTGTTAATTAACTGAGAAAGTATAAAAGAACCAGATACACCGTAAGTTGTTACGCTGTTTGCTTCTGGATCTGCTGTAGAACTGTAATCTCTACGTAAAGACGCTTCTAAATAAGCAGTATTCATAAAACCTAAAGAAGCTGTTGTAAACCATGCTTTACCGTCTTGTTCACCAACTGAAGAACTAACACTTGGTCTATCTTTAGAAGTAGCTAAGCTGTAAAAACCAGGAGTAGTTAATCCTCCAACTGCACTAGCATATGTGTTTTTATTTCTAATTTTTGTGAATTCGAAACCTGCAGATGTGTTCAAGTCAAAATCTTTATATTCTGTAGAATAACTAACTCTACCAAAAATTTCTTCTCTATCATCACTAGATGTCCATTCTGTATAATCTTCAACTTCTAATCCTCCCCAACCAACTTTACTGTTAGAGTGGTAGCTGTTATACGTTTTCTTAAAAGCTACATTGGCAACCAAATTGTCTGTAAAACTATAGGTTAAACCTGCTTGACCATAAATAGCATTTTTGTACTGCTCTCTTGTGTTTTCATACAAAATGAAATATGGAGAATTCCAATACGCTGGTTTAGATTTCGTAGGAGAACTAATGTTCCAAGATACAGCTTCACCGTTTCTTTTGTAGTTCTTTAATCTGTCAATGTCAATTTGTCTTTGCCACCATTGATTAAAGTTAGCTCCTAAGTTTCCGTAGTTGTTATCAGGATCATTAAAAGTAAAACGATTTGTATAGTTAATACTCGTGTTAAATTTTAATTTTTCTGTAATATTATACTCAGCGTTAATACTAAAGATATTTGTATTACGTTCTGTGTTTTCTAAGATTAATTCTTGATTAATTTTAGTAATTGCAGTTCTAATAGAGTAATCTTCACCACCTTTTTCGAAAGAAACAGAATTGTTCTGTAACGTTGCTGTTTGGTAGAAATCTCTAATATTGTTAGGATTTGCTTCCCAAGGACGTAAATTACCAAATTCTGGATCGTTAGGAATCCAAGAATCCCAATGTCTTACCATTTGACCTTCTAATCTAGGACCCCAAGATTCATCTGCAGAATATGAAGGAATAGATTGACCGTTGTACGCAGCCCAACTAGCAGGCATTGTAGAAGGATTGTGAGCAAAAGACTCAAAATAACCTACAGCACCTCTACCTCTTTCAGGATTACCACTAGGTTTTCCATCATTCGCATAACCACCACCGTATTCATTTTGGTACTCAGGCATTATGTATGCATTCGCAAAAGAAGATGTATGGCTATACTTTACAATAGCTTCACCACTTTTAGCTTTCTTTGTAGTAATTATGATCGCTCCGTTTTTTCCATCAGGACCATAAAGTGCTGTTGCAGCTAAACCTTTAAGAACAGTTAATGATTCAATATCATCATTGTTAACATCTGTTCTAGAGTTTAATTTTACACCATCTACTACATAAAGTAAATTAGAATTACCTCTTAAACGAATATTTGACGCTTTAAAAGTAGAAGTTGGTTGCCCTGTAAATTGGATACCAGACACTTTACCTGCAATAGCAGTAGATAAATCTGTTTCCTTAGTTTTGTTTAAAACATCACCATCAACAGATTGTTGTGCATAACCTAAAGCCTTCGCTTCACGTTTAATACCTAATGCTGTAATAACGATTTCATTTAATACACTAGCATCTTGTACCATTTTTACATTGATAGCGCTAGAAGTACCAACCTTTTTTTCTACAGTTTTGTATCCTACGTAGCTATAACTAAGGATGTCCCCCGGTTTTGCGCTAATAGAATATTTACCATTAAAATCAGTTTGAGTACCTGTACTTGTCCCCTTGATCAAAATACTAACTCCAGGTAAAGGCCCTGAAGCTTCAGATATTGTTCCGGAGACTGTTTTCTCTTGTGCAAAGGTTATTTGCACAACAAACGCCAGTAATAGCGTTAAAATTCCTTTAAACTTTGTTTTCATTATTTATTTGATTTGAATTAATTACGCCAAATATCTAAATATTTTGTTAAAAAAACAACAGAATTGTTAAAAAATGTTAAAGTTATACGTTTAATGTGCGTTAATTGTTAAAAGAAGTTAATCCAGTTAACGAAGAATTGTGTGCTGTTAAGGTTAATCTTGGCGATATCACTAATTCCATTTGTTAACGAAATATTAATTTGAGCATTCTTTGTGTTAAATAAATAGCCAAAACCAAGTCCTAGTAATTTTTGAGTATTATTGCTTGCAGATGTTAGCGCTATGTCTGTAATTGAATATATGTAAGAATCTTTAGAAGTAAGATATCTATATTCAATATTTTGTAAAATATAATCTTCAACAAAAATACTTTGCTCGTTAAAACCTCTGATAGAATTTTTTCCGCCAATTCTAAATAATTCGTTTTTAAGATAATTTTCAGAATTTAATATTCCTGTATTGTTTTTTAAGTAAATACTGCTTCTTTCATTTAATGTTAATAGATAGGAAATGGTCGTTTCTAATTTAATTTGATGAATAGTAATATCATTGCTTTTTCTTTTACCGAAGGAAGGAGTTAGATTTAAGGAAAAAGCATCATTTTTAAAAATATCGTTTTTAAGGATTTGATAATGATACCCAAAACCTAAGAATGAACTATTATACGTTTTAATAGCAGTTGCTGTTTCTGATATTAAATTCTCTGAATTTTCAGAAGTATAAGATAAAAAGAAAGCAGCATTGTTTTTTATTTGGTATGCTAAGTTAGAATTGAACTTTGTATTTAAAAAAGTAGAATCTTGTTTATATATAGAAAAGCTTAATTCAGGAGTTAATTTTGAATTAAATATATAAGGAGTTTTTGATGAGACAGAAAATTCTTGTCTCTCGCTTCCAAAACTATTCCATAGAAGATGTAAACTTTCACCAGTGTTTAATATGTTTTTCAGTTGTAAGTTGAGGTAACCGTTAAATTGTAGCTTACCATTTTCTTGAGAAGAGAAATTTATAAGTCCATCAAAGCTACTTCCATTGTTTTTTTTAAGATACATATATACATATGTAGAGTCTTTTGTGAATAAAGTTTCTGGAGGTTTTATTTCAGCTGCAAAATCTAAAGATTGCGACAACTTAGAAATCTCTTTTAGTTTCTTTTTATTGTAAATTGTTTTAATGTTAATATTAAAGAAATTTTTGATAAATGAATTCGGGAAATTAGCATACCCTTTTATGATAACTTTGCTAATCTTTCTTTCTTTTGTGGAAGTGAAAAAAAGATCAGTATAAAGAGTTTTATTTATAATCTTAAAATTTTGCAATTTAATTTTAGAGAATGAAACTCCTTTATTTTCAAATTCTGCAGAAATTTCAGTTAAAAGATGCTGCAATCCGCTTATCGGTATTTTTAATTTTTTTTGATGAAATTTATATTTGCGAGAAATTACTGCAGGTAAGTTGTTGTGTTTTAAGATTACCGAATCTAGCTTTTTATTTAAATCAAAATAGGCCGTATATTTTTTTTCATTTAATAAAAGGCTGTCAATAGAAGATAGGAAGTAACCATTTGATTTAATAAGATTATGAACTCTATGTAATTCATTAAATATTGAAACAGTATCTGTATGTTGTTTTTTGAAGTTGATTTTTGATAAAAATGAATTTTTAAGATTTTGTTTTGAAGATAATTCTAGGGTAAAATCTTGGGAAAACATTCCCGAAGAAAAACCTAAGATAAATAGTAAGAAGAGTAAACGTGGTCTTTTTTTATTCAAAATTATATCTATTTTGAAGGTCAAATGTATCTAAAATTGCTTAAAATTTAAAAATAAATTGCTTTTTTTAAAAAATAACTCGCTGATATCTGAATAATTAGAAATTATTTGTACATTTGCGCACTCTTAGAAAAGAGACAATGAGTAATTATAAACGAAAAACAGCAATTATTTAGTATGCCTACTATTCAACAATTAGTTCGTAAAGGAAGAACCAAAATAACTAAGAAGAGTAAATCGGCTGCTTTGTCGTCTTGTCCTCAAAGGCGTGGAGTTTGTACACGTGTTTATACTACAACACCAAAGAAACCTAATTCAGCAATGCGTAAAGTTGCAAGAGTTAGATTGACAAATGGTAATGAGATAAACGCATACATTCCAGGTGAAGGACATAACTTGCAAGAGCACTCGATAGTATTAGTTAGAGGTGGAAGGGTAAAAGATTTGCCAGGAGTTAAGTATCACGTAGTACGTGGTGCATTAGATACTGCGGGAGTAGAGGGTAGAACCCAACGTAGATCTAAGTATGGAGCAAAACGCCCAAAAAAGTAAATTAGTAACTTTTTTAATGTAAAGACATGAGAAAAAGAGCAGCAAAAAAAAGAGTCTTATTACCAGATCCGAAATTTAACGATCAGTTAGTAACACGTTTTGTAAACAACTTAATGTGGGCCGGTAAGAAGTCAGTAGCTTTTAAAGTATTTTATGATGCGTTAGACATCGTAGAAGAAAGAAAAGGTGAAGAAGAAAAATCAGCTTTAGAAATTTGGAAAGATGGTTTGTCAAATGTAATGCCTCACGTAGAAGTAAGATCTCGTCGTGTTGGTGGTGCAACGTTTCAAATCCCAATGCAAATTAGACCAGACCGTAAGGTTTCTATGGCTATTAAATGGATGATTTTGTACACTCGTAAAAGAAACGAGAAAACAATGGCACAGCGTCTAGCTGCTGAAATTTTAGCTGCGGCTAAAGAAGAAGGTGCTGCTGTTAAAAAACGTACAGATACTCACAAAATGGCAGAAGCTAACAAAGCATTCTCTCACTTTAGATTTTAATAGAAATGGCTAGAGATTTAAGATTAACAAGAAATATTGGTATTGCAGCTCATATTGATGCTGGTAAAACCACAACAACAGAACGTATATTGTTTTACACAGGTGTTTCCCACAAGTTAGGGGAAGTACATGATGGAGCAGCTACTATGGACTGGATGGAACAAGAGCAGGAAAGAGGTATTACAATTACTTCTGCTGCAACTACTTGTGAATGGGATTTTCCAAAAGAAAATGCTGAGCCTACACCAGAAACACAATCATATCACTTTAATATTATTGATACTCCTGGTCACGTAGATTTTACTGTTGAAGTAAACAGATCTTTGCGTGTATTAGATGGATTGGTTTTCTTATTTTCAGCAGTTGATGGTGTTGAGCCACAATCTGAAACTAACTGGAGATTAGCTGATAACTATAAAGTACCTAGAATTGGTTTCGTTAATAAAATGGACCGTCAAGGATCTGACTTTTTAGGGGTTTGTCAACAAGTAAAAGATATGTTAAAATCTAATGCGGTGCCAATCGTTTTGAACATTGGTGACGAAGAGGATTTTAAAGGTATTATAGATTTGGTTAAAAACCGTGCTATTGTATGGCATGATGACAGTTTTGGTGCAACTTTTGATGTTATTGAGATACCAGAAGACCTAAAGGCTGAAGCAAAAAAATATCGTGGCCTTCTTATTGAAGAAGTTGCTGCATATGATGAAAATTTGCTAGAAAAGTATATGGAAGATGAAGATTCAATTACAGAAGACGAAGTGCATGCTGCACTTAGAGCTGCTGTAATGGATATGGCTATCATTCCTATGGTATGTGGTTCATCATTTAAAAATAAAGGTGTTCAGTTTCTTTTAGATGCTGTTTGTCGTTATTTACCTTCTCCTATGGATAAAGAAGGCATTGTTGGAATAAATCCAGATACAGAAGAAAAAGAATTACGTAAGCCAAGTGTAGATGAGCCGTTTGCTGCATTAGCTTTTAAAATTGCTACAGATCCTTTTGTAGGTCGTTTAGCATTTTTTAGAGCATATTCAGGACGTTTAGATGCAGGGTCTTATGTTTTAAATAACCGTTCAGGTAAAAAAGAACGTATTTCTCGTATTTATCAAATGCATGCGAATAAACAAAATGCAATTGACTATATCGAAGCTGGTGATATTGGTGCTGCTGTTGGATTTAAATCTATCAAAACAGGAGATACTTTGTCAGCTGAGAAATTTCCTATTGTTTTAGAATCTATGGATTTTCCTGATCCAGTAATTGGTATTGCTGTTGAGCCTAAAACAAAAGCCGATGTTGATAAGTTAGGTATCGGTTTAGGTAAATTAGCAGAAGAGGATCCAACTTTTACAGTTCGTTCAGACGAAGCTTCAGGTCAGACTATTATTTCTGGAATGGGGGAATTACATTTAGATGTAATTGTAGATCGTTTAAGACGTGAGTTTAAAGTAGAAGTAAACCAAGGTCAACCTCAAGTAGAATATAAAGAGGCTATTACAGCTGAAGCAGATCATAGAGAAATTTATAAGAAACAATCTGGTGGTCGTGGTAAGTTTGCTGATATTGTTTTTACTATAGGGCCAGCTGATGAAGGTGTTCAAGGTTTACAGTTCGCATCTGTTATTAAGGGTGGAAATGTGCCTAGAGAATTTGTTCCTTCTGTTGAGAAAGGATTCAAAGAAGCTATGAAAAATGGACCTTTAGCAGGTTATGAAATGGATTCTATGAAAGTTACTTTAAGAGATGGATCTTTCCACGCAGTGGATTCTGATGCATTATCTTTTGAATTAGCTGCAAGAATGGGATATAAAGCTTCTGCAAAGTCTGCAAAGGCAAAAATCATGGAGCCATTAATGAAGTTAGAGGTGTTAACTCCTGAGGAAAACATGGGAGATATCGTTGGAGATTTAAACAGAAGAAGAGGTCAAGTTAACGATATGAGTGATCGTAACGGAGCTAAAGTTGTAAAAGCATTAGTACCATTATCAGAAATGTTTGGTTATGTTACTGCTTTAAGAACGATGTCTTCTGGTAGAGCAACATCTACTATGGAATTTTCACACTATGCAGAAACTCCTTCAAATATATCTGAAGAAGTAATCGCAAAATCTAAAGGTTAATCTACTTAATAATTACAAGATGAGTCAAAAAATTAGAATTAAATTAAAGTCTTACGATTACAATTTAGTAGATAAATCTGCTGAAAAAATTGTAAAGACTGTAAAGAGTACTGGTGCTGTTGTAAACGGGCCAATACCTTTACCAACACATAAGAAGATTTTTACAGTATTACGTTCACCACACGTAAACAAAAAATCTAGAGAGCAATTTCAATTAGCTGCTTACAAAAGGTTATTAGACATTTATAGTTCTTCTTCGAAAACTATTGATGCTTTAATGAAACTTGAGTTACCAAGTGGTGTTGAAGTTGAGATTAAAGTTTAAGTAAAATATTAACTTTCGGTTTAATTTTGTTAAACCGAAAGTTTTTTATACTTTTGCAACCCGAATTAGAGTAGGGTAATGCTTTTTTGGGTGTTAAAACCAAAAAAAGTAACATGTCCTGAGCGTTTCGCAAGGGAAAAACGGAAAAACAAAATCAGCGTTGAATTTGTTTTGCGCTGTTTTTTTTGGAAGAAAGTTCAAGGAAATAAATGAAACGATAGTTTCGAACAAATAATTATTAATAGAGACGCGCTGGATAATATTCTATCGTCTAAAATTTTAACTAAATGTCTGGGTTAATAGGAAGAAAGATTGGGATGACCAGCTTATTTGATGAAAACGGGAAGAATATTCCTTGTACAGTAATCGAAGCGGGTCCTTGCGTTGTTACCCAAGTCAGAACCGAAGAGGTTGACGGCTACAATGCGTTACAGCTTGGTTTCGATGACAAAAAAGCAAAGAGTTCTAACAAAGCGTTAGATGGTCACTTTAAAAAGGCTGGCTCTACTGCTAAGAAAAAAGTCGTTGAATTTCAAGGGTTTGAAGGTGAGTATAAATTAGGAGATTCTATATCTGTAGAGCACTTTGAAGAAGGTGAATTTGTAGATGTATCTGGTGTTTCTAAAGGTAAAGGTTTTCAGGGTGTTGTAAAACGTCATGGATTTGCTGGTGTTGGTCAAGCAACGCACGGTCAACATAACCGTTTAAGAGCTCCTGGGTCAATTGGTGCTGCATCTTATCCTGCAAGAGTATTCAAAGGAATGCGTATGGCAGGTAGAATGGGTGGAGATAAAGTGAAAGTACAAAACTTAAGAGTATTAAAAGTAGTTGCTGAAAAGAACTTACTTGTTGTTAAAGGAGCAGTTCCTGGACACAAAAATGCTTTTGTAACTATTCAGAAATAATGAAAGTAGCAGTTTTAGATATTACAGGAAAAGATACAGGTAGAAAGGTTGAGCTTTCTAAAGATGTATTCGGTATAGAGCCTAATGATCACGCTATTTATTTAGATGTAAAGCAATACTTGGCAAATCAACGTCAAGGAACGCATAAAGCTAAAGAAAGAGCTGAAATTAGTGGTTCAACAAGAAAGATAAAAAAACAAAAAGGAACTGGTACTGCAAGAGCAGGTTCTATCAAGTCTGGTGTTTTTAGAGGTGGAGGACGTATGTTCGGACCAAGACCAAGAGATTATTCTTTTAAATTGAATAAAAGTTTAAAGCGTTTAGCTCGTAAATCAGCTTTAAGCATTCAAGCAAATGATAAAAATGTAATAGTTATTGAAGATTTCAGTTTTGAAACTCCAAAAACTAAAAACTTCTTAGACGTTTTAAAAGCGTTAGAGTTGGATACAAAAAAGTCATTGTTTGTGTTAGGTAATGAAAATGCAAATGTGTATTTATCATCACGTAACTTAAAAAAATCTAAAGTTATTAAAGCTTCAGAATTATATACTTATGGTGTTTTAAATACTAATAAGCTTGTGATTACAGAAGGATCTTTAGAAGATATAAACACAAATTTAAGCAAATAGGGAATCAAAATGAGTATTTTAATAAAACCTATTATTACGGAAAAAGCTACAAACGATAGTGAATTATTTAATCGTTATGCATTTGTAGTAGATAAGAAAGCTAATAAATTAGAAATTAAAGGTGCTGTTGAGGCAGCATACGGAGTTTCTATTTTAAGTGTGAAAACTTTAAACTACCCAATTCAAAGAAATACAAAGTTTACTAAGAAAGGTTTAGTAACTGGTATTAAGAGTGGGTACAAAAAAGCAATCGTACAGATAGCAGAGGGAGAAAGTATTGATTTTTATAACAATCTTTAAAAGACAAAAATGTCAGTTAGAAAATTAAAACCAATAACACCAGGTCAGCGTTTTAGAGTTGTAAATGGGTTCGACACCATAACAACTGATAAGCCGGAGAAAAGTTTACTTGCTCCGAAAAAACGATCTGGAGGTCGAAACAATCAGGGAAGAATGACTACACGTAATATAGGTGGAGGTCATAAACAAAAATATCGTATTATCGATTTCAAAAGAGATAAGCAAGGTATTCCTGCAACAGTAAAGACTATAGAGTACGATCCAAATCGTACAGCGTTTATCGCTTTACTTAGTTATGCTGATGGTGAAAAACGTTATGTGATTGCACAAAACGGTTTAAAAGTAGGGCAAGTAATTGTTTCTGGAGGAGGCGTAAAGCCAGAAATTGGAAACGCAATGCTTTTAAGTGAAATTCCTTTAGGAACTACAATTTCTTGTATTGAATTACGTCCAGGTCAAGGTGCTGTTATGGCGCGTTCAGCTGGTTCTTTCGCTCAATTATTAGCGAAAGAAAGCAAGTATGCGACTGTAAAGTTACCTTCTGGTGAGACAAGATACATCTTGTTAACATGTATGGCTACAATTGGAGTTGTATCTAACTCAGATCATCAATTACTTGTTTCAGGTAAAGCTGGTAGATCTAGATGGTTAGGTAGAAGACCAAGAGTTAATGCAGTAAGAATGAATCCTGTAGATCACCCAATGGGTGGTGGTGAAGGACGTGCTTCTGGAGGTCATCCAAGATCTAGAAATGGTATTCCTGCAAAAGGATTTAAGACTAGGTCTAAAACCAAAGCTAGTAATAAGTATATTTTAGAACGTAGAAAGAAATAATAAGTTATGGCAAGATCATTAAAAAAAGGACCTTACGTTCACTATAAATTAGAGAAAAAAGTGTTAGCTAATGTAGAGGCTGGTAATAAAACAGTAATTAAGACTTGGTCTAGAGCAAGTATGATTACTCCAGATTTCGTTGGTCAAACAATTGCTGTTCACAATGGACGTCAGTTTGTACCAGTATATGTTACAGAAAACATGGTAGGGCATAAATTAGGCGAATTTTCACCAACACGTTCTTTTAGAGGACATGCAGGTGCAAAAAATAAAGGTAAAAAATAGTAGGCTATGGGAGTTCGTAAAAAAAATATGGCAGATCAGTTAAAGGAAGCTAGAAAGCATCGCGCTTTCGCTAAGCTTACTAACTGTCCTACGTCACCAAGGAAAATGCGTTTAGTAGCGGATCAAGTAAGAGGAGTTGAAGTTGAAAAAGCTTTACAAATCTTAAAATTCAGTCCTAAAGAAGCATCTATAAACTTAGAAAAATTGTTACTGTCTGCAATTGCAAACTGGCAAGCTAAGAATGAAGATGCAGCTATAGAAGAAGCTGGGTTATTTGTGAAAACTATTTGCGTAGATAGCGCAGGAATGTTAAAAAGATTAAGACCAGCTCCACAAGGGCGTGCTCATAGAATTCGTAAGCGTTCTAATCACGTTACTTTAGAGTTAGGTGCTAAAAATTTAAGTAATCAAGCAAAGTAGAAATGGGACAAAAAACAAATCCAATTGGAAATCGTTTAGGAATCATCAGAGGTTGGGAATCTAACTGGTACGGTGGTAATGACTATGGAGATAAGATTGCCGAAGATTTTAAAATCAGAGAGTATATTCATGCTAGATTATCTAAAGCAAGTGTTTCTAGAGTAATTATAGAGCGTACTTTAAAACTTGTAACCGTTACTATCACTACTGCAAGACCAGGTATTATTATCGGGAAAGGTGGTCAGGAAGTAGACAAGTTAAAAGAAGAGCTTAAAAAAATTACAGGTAAAGAAGTTCAAATTAATATTTTTGAAATCAAACGTCCAGAATTGGATTCTAGATTGGTAGCAACTAGTGTTGCTCGTCAAATTGAAAATAGAATTTCTTACAAGAGAGCTATTAAAATGGCTATACAAGCTACAATGCGTATGAACGCTGAAGGGATTAAAATTCAAATTTCAGGTCGTTTAAACGGAGCAGAAATGGCGCGTTCAGAACATTTTAAAGAAGGTAGAATTCCTCTTTCTACTTTTAGAGCAGATATCGATTATTCACTTGTTGAGGCTCATACTACTTATGGAAGATTAGGTATAAAAGTATGGATCATGAAAGGTGAGGTATATGGTAAAAGAGAATTATCACCATTAGTTGGTTTGTCTAAAAAACAATCTGGTGGTAATAAAGGTGGTGGAGATAGAGGGAAAAGACCGCAACCTCGTAGAAGAAAATAATTTTTAAAATTAGAAATTAAAAATGTTACAGCCAAAAAGAGTAAAATACCGTAAGGTACAGAAGGCGAAAGGAAATATGACTGGTATTTCTGGTAGAGGAAATCAACTTTCTAATGGAATGTTTGGTATCAAATCTATCGACCAGAATTTATTGACTTCACGTCAAATTGAAGCAGCTCGTATCGCGGCAACTCGTCATATGAAAAGAGAAGGTCAGTTATGGATTAAGATATTTCCAGACAAGCCTATCACTAAGAAACCTTTAGAGGTTCGTATGGGTAAGGGTAAAGGAGCTCCAGATCATTTTGTTGCAGTTATTAAACCGGGTAGAATTTTGTTTGAAATTGGTGGTGTATCAATGGATGTAGCAAAAGAAGCTTTACGTTTAGCAGCACAAAAACTTCCTGTAAGAACGAAGTTTATAGTAGCAAGAGATTTTGATATAGATGTATTAACGCATAATTCAAAATAGATAGAATGAAACAATCAGAAGTAAAAGAATTATCTATAGCAGATCTTAATGAGAAGCTTGGAGCGTTGCAAAAGAATTATACTGATCTTAAAATGGCTCACGCAATAACTCCTTTGGAGAATCCATTGCAATTGAGAGGTTTAAGAAGAACTGTAGCAAGAATTGCAACAGAATTAACAAAAAGAGAATTACAATAATTCTATAGTCAGTTTTAAAGATGGAAAAAAGAAATCTTAGAAAAGAGAGAATTGGTGTTGTTTCTAGTAACAAAATGGAGAAATCTATTGTAGTTGCTGAAACTAAAAGAGTAAAGCACCCAATGTACGGAAAGTTCGTATTAAAGACTAAGAAGTACGTTGCACACGACGAAAAGAATGATTGCAACGAAGGAGATACTGTTAGAATCATGGAAACAAGACCTATGAGTAAATCTAAGCGTTGGAGATTAGTAGAAATCCTAGAAAGAGCTAAATAATATGTTACAGACAGAATCAAGATTAAAAGTAGCAGATAATACTGGAGCCAAAGAGGTTTTAGTGATTAGAGTTTTAGGAGGAACAAGAAAACGTTACGCAAGTATTGGAGACAAGATTGTTGTATCTGTTAAATCTGCAACTCCTAACGGAACTGTAAAAAAAGGTCAAGTATCTAGAGCAGTTGTTGTAAGAACTAAAAAAGAAGTAAGACGTAAAGACGGATCTTATATCAGATTTGATGATAATGCTTGTGTACTTTTAAATCCTACAGAGGAGATGAGAGGAACACGTGTATTTGGTCCTGTTGCCCGTGAACTTCGTGAGAAACAATTCATGAAAATAGTATCATTAGCACCTGAAGTGCTTTAACATTATAATAAAATGAAGAAGTTTAAAATTAAGTCAGGAGACACTGTAAAAGTAATTGCTGGAGACCATAAAGGATCTGAAGGTAAAGTATTACAAATCATTAAGGATAAAGACAGAGTATTAGTAGAAGGTGTAAACTTAGTTTCTAAGCACACTAAACCTAGTGCACAAAGTCCTCAAGGTGGTATTGTAAAGAAGGAAGCTTCGCTTCATATATCTAACGTAATGTTAGTAGAAGAAGGTGTAGCTGTAAGAGTAGGTTATCAGGTTGATGGAGATACTAAAACTAGAATCTCTAAAAAAACTAAAAAATAAGAATAATCATGAGTTACGTACCAAGATTAAAATCAGAATACAAAGAAAGAGTTGTGAAGGCTCTTACTGAAGAATTCAGTTACAAGAATGTAATGCAAGTGCCTAAATTAGAGAAGATTGTTGTTTCTAAGGGTGTTGGTGCTGCGATTGCAGATAAGAAATTAATAGATTATGCTTTAGAAGAGTTGACAAAAATCACTGGTCAGAAAGCGATATCTACAATGTCTAAGAAGGATGTTGCCTCATTTAAATTACGTAAGGGTATGCCAATTGGTGTAAAAGTTACGTTAAGAGGTGATAAAATGTATGAGTTTTTAGATAGATTAGTTACAGCTTCTTTACCACGTGTAAGAGACTTTAACGGTATAAAAGCTAACGGATTTGATGGTAGAGGTAATTACAATTTAGGAATTACTGAACAGATCATCTACCCAGAGATTAATATTGACCAAGTGAAAAAAATTAACGGTATGGATATTACATTTGTAACATCTGCAGGTACTGATAAGGAAGCGAAGTCATTATTAGGAGAATTAGGTTTACCATTCAAAAAAAATTAAGAAATGGCTAAAGAATCAATGAAGGCGCGTGAGCGCAAAAGAGAACGTACTGTTGCAAAATATGCTGAAAAAAGAAAAGCTTTAAAAGAAGCTGGAGATTATGAAGCATTGCAGAAGCTACCAAGAAATGCATCACCAGTAAGATTACACAACAGATGTAAATTAACTGGACGTCCAAAAGGATATATGAGACAATTTGGTTTATCGCGTGTTACGTTTAGAGAAATGGCAAATCAAGGGTTAATACCAGGAGTAAAAAAAGCTTCTTGGTAGAAATCTAAAATAAAGCTAATAATTAAAAATAGAATGTGTACATTTGCACGCTCTATTTTTTTTGAGTATAAGAATTTTAACTGATTAAAGGTTCAATTATCACAGAGAAATCTGTAGCATAAATAGAGGTGTTTGAAAACCGTAATCGCAATATAAATAAATATGTATACAGATCCAATCGCGGATTTTCTTACTAGAGTAAGAAATGCAATCGCTGCAGGACACAGAGTAGTGGAAATTCCAGCTTCAAATTTGAAGAAGGAAATGACTAAGATTTTGTTTGATCAAGGATTTATTTTAAGCTACCAGTTCAATGACGATAAAGTTCAAGGGACAATTAAGATAGCTCTAAAATATGAAAGAGAAACAAAGGAGTCAGTAATTAGAAAAATTCAACGAATTAGTACACCTGGTTTGCGTAAATACGTTGGCTCTACAGAGATGCCAAGAGTATTAAACGGACTAGGAATTGCTATTGTTTCTACATCGAAAGGTGTAATGACAAACAAGAAAGCACGTCAAGAGAACGTTGGAGGAGAAGTTTTATGTTATGTTTATTAAATTTTAGGAAATGAGTAGAATAGGAAAAAATCCCGTTAGCATTTCACAAGGTGTAGATGTAAACATAAAAGACAATGTTGTAATAGTCAAAGGTAAATTAGGAGAGTTAACTCAAACAATTTCTGATGGTATTACAGTGAAAATTGAAGATGGTATTATTACTTTAGATAGAGTTTCTGAAAGTAAAGACCATAAAGCACAACATGGTTTAATGAGAGCTTTAATCGCGAATATGATTGAAGGTGTGAGTAAGGGTTGGACTAAGGATTTAGAATTGGTAGGTGTTGGTTATAGAGCATCAAATCAAGGACAAAAACTAGATTTGGCTTTAGGTTTCTCTCATAATATTGTTTTAGAAATAGCTCCAGAAGTAAAAATTGAAACAGTATCTGAGAAAGGGAAAAACCCGATCATTAAATTATCTTCATTTGACAAACAATTAGTTGGTCAAATTGCTGCAAAGATTCGTTCTTTCAGAGCACCAGAGCCTTATAAAGGAAAAGGTGTGAAGTTTGTTGGTGAATTATTAAGAAGAAAAGCAGGTAAATCTGCATAATAATATAGCAATATGGCATTATCAAAGCTACAAAGAAGAGCTAGAATTAAAAGAAGAATCAGAAAGATTATTTCTGGGACTGCTACGAAACCAAGGTTATCGGTTTATAGAAGTAATAAAGAAATTTACGCTCAAATAGTTGACGATGTAAACGGAGTAACATTAGCTTCTGTTTCATCTAGAGATAAAGATATAAAAGCAAATTCTAAAATTGAAGCAGCTACTGCAGTTGGTAAAGCAATCGCAGAAAAAGCTACAAAAGCAGGATTAGAGAAAGTTGCTTTCGATAGAAATGGTTATTTATACCATGGTAGAGTTAAAGTATTAGCAGAGGCTGCAAGAGAAGCTGGTTTAAAATTTTAAGAAATTATGCAAGGTTATAAAAACGTAGAAAGAGTTAAACCAAGTGGGTTAGAGCTTGTCGATAAATTAGTTGGAGTACAGCGTGTTACTAAAGTTACAAAAGGTGGTAGAGCATTTGGTTTCTCTGCAATTGTTGTTGTAGGTGATGGTAATGGTGTTGTTGGACATGGATTAGGTAAATCTAAAGATGTTGCTTCTGCAATTGCTAAAGCAATTGAAGACGCAAAGAAAAATTTAGTAAGAATACCTATTTTAGAAGGAACTTTACCTCATGAACAAAAAGGTAAGTTTGGTGGAGCAAAAATTTTCATCAAACCAGCTTCTGCCGGTACGGGAGTTATTGCTGGAGGTGCTGTTCGTATAGTATTAGAGTCTGTTGGAATACATGATGTATTATCTAAATCTCAAGGTTCTTCTAATCCTCATAATGCAGTGAAAGCTACTTTTAATGCATTGTTACAGTTACGTAGTGCAACTGCAGTAGCGAAGCAAAGAGGTATTTCTTTAGAAAAAGTATTTAACGGATAAATCTAAGAACGATGACAAGAATTAAAGTTACACAAGTAAAAAGTCAAATCGGGCGTCTTCAGAGTCAAAAGAGAACTTTAGAGGCATTAGGTTTACGTAAAATGAACCAAACTGTAGAGCACGAGGCAACTCCTTCTATAGTAGGTATGGTAAATACAATTAAACACTTAGTTTCTTTCGAAGAAATTAAATAAGATTTATAAAAAAATGAGTTTACATAATTTAACACCAGCAGAAGGTTCCATTAAAAAAGGGAAAAGAATTGCAAGAGGTGAAGGATCTGGAAAAGGTGGTACCGCTACAAGAGGTCACAATGGACAGAAATCTCGTTCTGGTTATTCTAAAAAGATTGGATTTGAAGGAGGGCAAATGCCACTTCAAAGGCGTGTGCCTAAGTTTGGTTTCACAAACATAAACCGTAAGGAATATCAAGGAATCAACTTAGATAAACTACAATCTTTAGTAGATAGTGGAAAAATAACAGATACAGTTAGCTTAGACATCTTAATAGCTAATAGATTAGCAGGTAAGAATGACCTAGTTAAAATATTAGGTAACGGGGAATTAAAAGCTAAATTAAATATAACTGTACATAAATTTACAGCATCAGCGAAAGCAGCTATTGAAGCAGCAGGAGGTGAAGTTGTTGCTTTATAAGAACACGTAAATGATGAATTTTATTAATACGCTAAAAGACATTTTCAAAATTGAAGAATTAAAGAACAAAATTCTTCTTACTATCGGTTTAATTGCTGTATATCGTTTTATGGCATCAGTTCCATTACCTGGAATTGATCCATTACAGTTGTCAGCTTTAAAAGAAAGTACTTCTGGAGGTCTTTTAGGATTATTGAATGCATTTACAGGTGGGGCATTTGCTAGGGCGTCAGTAATGGCACTTGGTATAATGCCATACATTTCTGCATCTATTGTAGTTCAGTTAATGGGAATTGCGGTTCCTTATTTACAGAAATTACAAAAAGATGGAGAAAGTGGTAGAAAGAAAATTACACAAATAACAAGATGGTTAACAATAGCAATTACTTTAGTGCAAGCACCAACGTATATCACAGCTATTAAAACTCAATTTAATTTACCACCTGAAGCTTTTTTAGTAGATGGTATCACTTTTTGGATTTCTTCAATCATCATTTTAACTGCGGGAACAATTTTTGCAATGTGGTTAGGTGAGCGTATTACAGATAAAGGAGTTGGTAACGGTATATCTTTATTAATTACTGTTGGTATTATAGCTAATTTTCCAGCAGCATTCTTGCAAGAATTTGTTTCTAAAACAGAAAATGCAGGTGCAGGTGGATTAATGATGGTATTAATTGAAGTTGTCGTTTGGTTTGTTGTAATTTTATTAACTGTTCTGTTAGTTACTGCTGTTCGTAAGATTGCAGTACAATATGCAAGAAGAACAGTTGCAGGAAACATACAAAATGTTGCAGGATCTAGAGATTACATTCCTTTGAAATTGAATGCAGCAGGTGTTATGCCAATTATCTTCGCACAAGCAATAATGTTTTTACCTTTAGCTTTGGGGCAAAGATTTCCTGCCTTGGTAGGTTTGACAGATCCTAATGGTTGGCAGTATAATGTTATATTTGCTTTGTTAATTATCATTTTTAGTTATTTCTATACAGCAATTACGATTCCTACGAATAAAATGGCTGAAGATTTGAAAAGAAGTGGTGGTTTTATACCAGGAATTAGACCAGGTAAAGATACTGCAGACAGATTAGATAGTGTTTTATCTAGAATTACGTTCCCAGGTTCGTTATTTTTAGCAGCATTATCAATTTTACCAGCAATTGTAGTTCAGTTCGGAGTGCAACAAGGTTGGGCAATGTTTTACGGAGGTACATCATTAATCATTATGGTAGGTGTAGCAATTGATACAATGCAACAAATAAATTCGTACTTATTAAACAATCATTATGACGGTTTAATGAAGGCGGGGAACAGCAATAGAAAATCGAATAAATAATATGGCTAAACAATCAGCAATTCAACAAGACGGAACTATTACAGAAGCATTATCCAATGCTATGTTTCGTGTGGAATTAGAAAATGGACATATTGTAACGGCTCACATTTCTGGTAAGATGCGCATGCATTATATTAAATTACTACCTGGAGACAAGGTAAAATTAGAAATGAGTCCATACGATTTATCAAAAGCAAGAATTACTTACAGATACTAAAAACAAAACAAAACAGATGAAAGTTAGAGCATCAGTTAAAAAGAGAAGTGCCGACTGCAAAATAGTTCGCAGGAAAGGTAGATTATACGTAATTAATAAACAAAATCCTAGATTTAAACAAAGACAAGGGTAATGGCAAGAATAGCAGGTATTGATATTCCAAAGAATAAAAGAGGGGTTATTGCTTTAACTTACATCTTTGGTATTGGAAGCAGCAGAGCTAAAAAAGTTTTAGCAGAAGCAAAAGTAGACGAGAGTATTAAAGTTCAAGATTGGACGGATGATCAGATCGCTGCAATTAGAGAACAAGTTGGATCTTTTACAATTGAAGGAGAATTACGTTCAGAAGTTCAGGTTAACATCAAACGTTTGATGGATATCGGTTGTCAAAGAGGAATTCGTCATAGACTTGGCCTTCCTTTAAGAGGACAAAGAACCAAGAACAACTCTCGTACAAGAAAAGGTAAGAGAAAAACTGTAGCTAACAAGAAAAAATAAGTTAGATAAGTAATCAAGATCTAATGATAGTTCAAGGACTATCTAATTAGAAAACTAAATTACTAAAACTGAATAATTATGGCAAAAGCAAGTTCAAAAAAACGTAAAGTAATAATAGAAGCTGTTGGAGAGGCGCATGTAACTGCATCTTTTAACAATATCATTATTTCTTTAACAAATAAAAAGGGTGATGTAATTTCATGGTCATCTGCAGGTAAAATGGGTTTTAGAGGTTCAAAAAAGAATACTCCTTATGCAGCCCAATTAGCAGCAGAAGATTGTGCAAACGTTGCGAAAGAAGCAGGATTACGTAAAGTAAAAGTTTATGTAAAAGGACCAGGAAATGGTAGAGAATCTGCTATTAGATCCATTCACAATGCAGGTATCGAAGTAACAGAAATTATTGATGTTACACCAATTCCTCATAATGGATGTCGTCCACCGAAGAGAAGAAGAGTATAATTAATTATTTTAACTTGATGGGAATCAGATTATCGAAGGAGTAAGCCTTAATTCATAATCCCCGTCTATAACACAAAAGAAATGGCAAGATATACAGGACCAAAAACTAAAATTGCTCGTAAATTTGGCGAAGCAATCTTTGGAGAAGACAAAAACTTCGAAAAAAGAAATTACCCTCCAGGACAGCATGGAAATGCAAGAAGAAGAGGAAAGAAATCTGAATATGCTACTCAATTAATGGAGAAGCAAAAAGCGAAATATACTTATGGCATATTAGAGCGTCAGTTTAGAAACTTATTTAAGGATGCATCATCTTCTCAAGGGATTACTGGTGAAATCTTATTGCAATTATGTGAATGTCGTTTAGATAATGTTGTTTACAGAATGGGAGTTTCTAAATCTAGAAGTGGAGCACGTCAATTAGTTTCTCACAGACATATTACTGTTAATGGGGAATTAGTAAACGTACCATCTTTTAGATTAAAAGAAGGAGATGTTGTTTCTGTAAGAGAGAAATCTAAATCTTTACAAGCTATTGAAGATGCATTAGCATCTACTAACAATGTGTTTGAATGGTTAACTTGGAACTCTGATAAAAAAGAAGGAACTTTCGTAAAAGTACCTGCTAGGTTACAAATTCCAGAAAACATCAAAGAACAATTAATCGTAGAATTATATTCTAAGTAATAAATTAATCACATTGAGATTCAGCCAAAGGGTTTATAAGTATTTCTTCATACTTATAAACCGCGCAACTGAATTACAATTAAAACGAAGAAAATGGCAATTTTAAATTTTCAGAAGCCTGATAAAGTGATAATGATTGAGTCTACTGATTTTTCAGGTAGATTTGAATTCAGACCTTTAGAGCCAGGTTTTGGTTTAACTATAGGAAATGCTTTAAGAAGAGTACTTTTATCTTCTTTAGAAGGGTTTGCAATTACTTCTTTAAGACTAGATGGTGTAGAACATGAGTTCTCAACTGTTTCTGGTGTTGTAGAAGATGTTACAGAAATTATTTTAAACTTAAAACAAGTTCGTTTTAAGAAACAAATAGAAGATACTGATAGAGAAACTGTTTCTATCTCAGTGTCTGGTCAAGAGCAGTTTACTGCTGGAGACTTGCAGAAGTTTATCTCTGGTTTTCAAGTATTGAATCCGGATTTAGTAATCTGTAATATGGAGAAATCTGTGAAATTAAATGCAGAAATTACGATAGAAAAAGGGAGAGGGTTTGTACCTGCAGAAGAGAATAAAAAAGCTTCAGCACCAATAGGAACAATCTTTACAGATTCTATTTATACGCCAATTAAGAATGTAAAGTATACAATCGAAAATTTTCGTGTAGAACAAAAAACGGATTATGAAAAATTAGTTTTCGATATTGATACTGATGGATCAATCAATCCTAAAGATGCATTAACTGAAGCTGCAAAAATTTTAATTCACCACTTTATGTTATTCTCTGATGAGCGTATCACTTTAGAGGCAGATGAAATTGCACAAACAGAAACGTATGATGAAGAATCATTACATATGCGTCAGTTATTAAAAACTAGATTAATCGATATGGATTTATCTGTAAGAGCTTTAAATTGTTTAAAGGCCGCAGAAGTTGATACCTTAGGAGATTTAGTTTCTTTTAACAAAAGTGATTTAATGAAATTTAGAAACTTTGGTAAAAAGTCATTAACAGAATTAGAAGAACTAGTTATTGTTAAAGGTTTAAGCTTCGGAATGGATTTAAGCAAATACAAATTAGATAGAGATTAACCTTTCATATTTTGCTCCTCAAAAAGAGTTGATGCAAGATGAAAAAATAAAACAAACGTAATGAGACACGGAAAAAAACACAATCATTTAGGAAGAACAACGTCGCACAGAAAAGCGATGTTAGCTAATATGACTTGTTCTTTAATAGAGCACAAGCGTATTAACACTACAGTGGCAAAAGCAAAGGCTTTAAGAGTATTTGCAGAACCATTAATTACAAAGTCTAAGAGTGATACTACTCACAACAGACGTGTTGTATTTTCTTATTTACGTGATAAATTTGCTGTAACAGAATTATTTAAAGAAATTTCTGTAAAAGTAGCAGACAGACCAGGAGGTTACCTTCGTATAATCAAATTAGGAAACCGTCAAGGAGATAATGCTCCTATGGCAATGGTAGAATTAGTTGATTATAACGAAATCTATAACCCTAATGGTAAAAAAGCAAAGAAAACTACAAGAAGAGGAAGAAGCAAGAAAGCTGATTCTGATCAAGTAGAAGGAACTGCAACAGAAGAAAAATCTGAAGAATAAAAAATGAAAATTTTTTAACTTATATAAAAGGGATAAACGTTTACGTTTATCCCTTTTTTTATATTTTTACATCAACAAACACAATTATATAGCAATGAAATATCAAACTAGAAAAAAAGCATTAGTTTTATTAGCTGACGGAACTATCTTTTATGGAAAATCTGTGGGTATTGAAGGAACTTCAACAGGAGAAATTTGTTTCAATACAGGTATGACAGGTTATCAAGAAATTTTTACTGACCCTTCTTATTTTGGTCAGATTATGGTAACAGCAAACGCTCATATTGGAAATTATGGTGTAAATAATGATGAAGTTGAATCTGATGGGATTAAAATATCTGGTTTAATTTGTAGAAATTTTAGTTTTACACATTCTAGGGTAGATTCTGATGGAAATTTAAAAGACTGGTTTGAAGAACATAACATCGTAGCTATTTCTGATGTAGATACTAGAGCACTAGTGGCATATATTAGAGATAATGGATCCATGAATGCGATAATTTCTACTGAGACTGATAATATTGAAGAATTAAAAAAACAGTTATCTAAAGTTCCTTCAATGGAAGGTTTAGAGTTAGCGTCTAAAGTATCTACCAAAGAGCCTTATTTTGTAGGTGATGAGAATGCATCCATAAAAATAGCAGCTTTAGATATTGGAATTAAAAAGAACATATTAAGAAATTTAGTTAAAAGAGATGCTTATGTTAAAGTGTTTCCTTACAATTCTAAATTTGAAGAATTAGCAGCTTTTAATCCTGATGGCTATTTTATCTCAAACGGACCCGGAGACCCTGAACCGCTAATTGATGCGCAGGAACTTGCAAAGGAAATTATAAAAAGTGAAGTGCCTTTGTTTGGTATTTGTTTAGGACACCAAGTAATTGCTTTAGCAAACGGAATTTCTACATACAAAATGCACAATGGTCATAGAGGAATTAATCATCCTGTTAAAAATTTATTAACTGGTAAAGGTGAAATTACGTCACAGAATCATGGTTTTGCTATTAATAAAGAAGAAACTGAAAACAATGAGAATATCGAAATTACACATGTTCATTTAAATGATCATACTGTTGCCGGTATAAGATTAAAAAATAAAGCTGTTTTCTCTGTTCAATATCACCCAGAAGCGAGTCCTGGACCTCATGATTCAGAATACCTATTTGATCAATTTATTGAAAATATAAAAGAATCTAAAAAAGTTCTGTCGTAACTGAATTGGTATTCATCAAAAAAACACAGATTTAATAAAGGTTATTATTTGCCCACTCATTTTACGAGTGGGTTTTTTGTTTTCATAGTATAATTTTGCAATCGTTTTCGTAATTTGTTTGATACATACTATCAAATGCTTCATACATTTCGTAATTTAGCGTTAGTAAGTTTAAGATTTAAAAACTAATTTAAAATTATATAAAATGAGCATTATTATTAGCGTTCACGCACGTCAGATTTTTGATTCAAGAGGAAACCCAACAGTTGAAGTAGATGTAACTACAGAAAATGGAATTATGGGTAGAGCAGCAGTTCCTTCAGGAGCTTCTACAGGAGAACATGAAGCCGTAGAATTACGTGACGGTGGTAAAGCTTACATGGGAAAAGGTGTTTTAAAAGCAGTTGATAATGTAAACAAAATTATAGCTCAAGAACTTTTAGGAGTTTCTGTTTTCGAACAAAACACAATAGATAAATTAATGATAGATTTAGATGGTACGCCAAATAAATCTAAATTAGGTGCAAATGCAATTTTAGGTGTTTCATTAGCAGCAGCAAAAGCAGCGGCAAATGAATTAGGAATGCCTTTATATAGATATGTAGGTGGAGTTTCTGCGAATACGTTACCACTTCCAATGATGAATATTATTAATGGAGGTTCTCATTCAGATGCACCGATTGCTTTTCAAGAATTTATGGTAATGCCAGTAAAAGCGGAAACGTTTTCACAAGCAATGCAAATGGGGTCTGAGATTTTTCATAATTTAAAGAAAGTTTTACATGATAGAAATTTGTCTACAGCTGTAGGTGATGAAGGAGGTTTCGCACCAACTTTAGAAGGCACAGAAGATGCGTTAGATACCATCGCTTTAGCTGTTAAAAATGCTGGGTATTCTTTTGGTGACGAAATTATGGTTGCCTTAGATTGTGCTGCTGCAGAATTCTATGTAAACGGAAAATATGATTACTCTAAGTTTGAAGGAGAAACTGGTAAAATAAGATCAAGTAAAGAACAAGCTGATTATTTAGCTGAATTAGCAGCAAATTATCCTATTATTTCTATTGAAGATGGTATGGATGAAAATGATTGGGATGGTTGGAAATATTTAACTGAAAAAATTGGAGACAAAGTTCAATTAGTAGGGGATGATTTATTTGTTACTAATGTAGAACGTTTAGGTAGAGGAATTGAAAACGGTATTGCAAATTCAATTTTAATAAAAGTAAATCAGATTGGTACTTTAACAGAAACTATTGCTGCTGTTAATATGGCTAAAAATGCCGGTTATACTTCTGTAATGTCTCATAGATCTGGTGAAACAGAAGACAATACAATAGCAGATTTAGCGGTTGCTTTAAACTGTGGCCAAATTAAAACGGGTTCTGCATCTCGTTCTGATAGAATGGCGAAATACAATCAATTATTAAGAATTGAAGAAGAATTAGGTGATGTTGCTTATTTTCCTAAAGAAAAAGCGTTTAACATCTAGTTAACAAAGCATTAAAGACTCAAAGCCTTACAAGTAAAATTGTGAGGCTTTTTTTTGTGATTTATTGTAATAAGTTAATATTATTTTAAAATGTTAAAAATCTATACGAAGTCATTTAAATTTTATTCAAAAATTGGTATCTTCGTGGGAATAAGAAAAACACAATAAAACCATTATAAATGTCAGATATAGCAAAATTACAAATAGGAGAAGATTCGTACGAATTTCCTCTTGTAAAAGGAACAGAAAATGAAGTTGCAATAGATATTAAATCTTTGCGTGGAGCTACAAAAGGGGTTATTACAATAGATCCTGGATTTAAAAATACGGGTTCTTGTGAAAGTGCTATTACTTTTTTAGATGGTGAAAAAGGTATATTAAGATACAGAGGGTACTCTATTGAAGAATTGGCAGAAAAAGCAGATTTTTTAGAAGTTGCTTATGCATTAATATTCGGAGATTTACCAACCCAAGAAGAGTTAGATAAATTTAAAAAAGATATTTGTGCACAATCTTTAGTAGATGAAGATATTAGAAAAATAGTAGATGCATTTCCAAAGTCTGCGCATCCGATGGGTGTAATTTCATCACTAACATCAGCATTAACTGCATTTAATCCTTCTACTGTAAATGTAGAATCTGAAGAAGAAATGTACAATGCAATTGTTAAAATTATGGGAAAATTCCCTGTATTAGTAGCATGGACAATGCGAAAAAAGCAAGGGCTTCCTTTAGACTATGGAGATTGTAGCTTAGGTTATGTAGAAAACACTTACAAAATGATGTTTAAACAGCCTAATCAAGACTATGTTACAAATAAAATTGTTGTAGACGCTTTAGACAAACTATTAATTTTACATGCAGATCATGAACAAAACTGTTCTACATCAACGGTAAGAATTGCAGGTTCTTCTCACGCAGGTTTATTTGCTTCATTATCAGCAGGAATTTCTGCATTATGGGGGCCACTTCATGGTGGCGCAAATCAAGCAGTTTTAGAAATGCTTGAAGCGATCAAAGAAGATGGAGGAGATACTAAAAAGTACATGGCAAAAGCAAAAGACAAAAATGATCCTTTTAGATTAATGGGCTTCGGACATAGAGTTTACAAAAACTTCGACCCGAGAGCGAAAATTATTAAAAAGGCTGCAGACGAAGTTTTAAATGATCTAGGTGTTGATGATCCTATTTTAGAAATCGCAAAAGCTCTAGAGCAGGAAGCTTTAAATGATCCTTATTTTGTAGAAAGAAAACTTTATCCAAATGTAGATTTTTATTCAGGAATTATATACAGAGCAATGGGTATTCCTGTAGAAATGTTTACTGTAATGTTCGCCTTAGGACGTTTACCTGGTTGGATAGCACAGTGGAAAGAAATGAGATTAAACAAAGAACCAATAGGTAGACCACGTCAGATTTATACTGGTGAAAACTTAAGACCATTCAAGTCAATTGAAAAAAGATAATTTAAATTATTACATTTACATAAATAAAAAGCTTCATATTATATGAAGCTTTTTTTATAATTTTAGATATGTTAAAACTTAATATTAAAAACGAAACTTCTAGGCTAAAAGCAGTTGTTTTAGGAATTGCAAAAAGTAACGGCCCGATACCGAAGGTAGAAGACTGTTATGATCCCAAAAGTGTACAACATGTTTTAGCAGGGACATATCCTAAAGAAGAAGACATGATTATTGAAATGGAAGCTGTTCTTGCCATTTTTGAAAAATATAATGTAGAAGTTTTTAGACCTGAAATTATAGAAGATTACAATCAGATTTTTTCTAGAGATATTGCTTTTGTTATTGACGATAAGTTAATTAAAGCAAATATCTTACCAGACAGAGATCAAGAAATAGAAGCAATAAACCATGTTCTTTCTAAAATTGATCAAGAAAATATTATAAAATTACCAGAAGAATGCCACGTAGAAGGTGGAGATGTTATGCCTTGGAATGATTATATTTTTGTTGGAACTTATTCTGGGGAAGATTACTCAGAACATATAACGGCGCGCACAAATATAGATGCTGTAATAGCGTTACAAGAACTTTTTCCGAATAAAACGGTAAAGTCTTTTGAATTAAGAAAAGACAACACAGATCCTAAAGAAAATGCATTGCATTTAGACTGTTGTTTTCAGCCAATAGGAAAAAATAAAGCCATACTTCATAGAAATGGTTTTTTAGTAGCAAAAGAATATGAGTGGTTGTTAAATTTATTTGGAAAAGAAAATGTTTTTGAAATTGATAAAGAAGAAATGTTTAATATGAATAGCAACATTTTTTCTATATCTGAAGATGTAATTATATCAGAAAAAAACTTTACACGTTTAAATACTTGGTTGCGTAAAAATGGTTTTACTGTAGAAGAAGTAGCGTATAGAGAAATAGCCAAACAAGAAGGTTTGTTACGTTGTTCTACAATGCCCTTGATAAGAGATTAGATTTTAGTTTTTAAAAAAAAGATAAATTTGTAGTATGTTTAAAAAACTTGTTGGAATAGAACCATTAGAATTAATTTCTTCAGCTAATAAAAAATTAGAAACTTTTGCAGAAACAGTAATCTTACATGAAGATACACCAAATACTATTGCAGAAATTGTAGCACGTATTGGAGATGCAGATGGGGTTTTAGTAAGTCATAGAACAATTTTAGGTAGAGAAGTGTTAGAACAATGCCCAAACATAAAATACATTGGTATGTGTTGCTCTTTATATACACCCGAAAGCGCAAATGTAGATATTCTTTACGCCAACTCTAGAGATATAACGGTATTGGGTGTTCGTGACTATGGAGATGAAGGTGTGGTAGAATATGTAATTAGCGAATTGGTGCGTTGTTTACATGGTTTTGGTAATAAATCAAATGGAGCAGTAAGAAAACCTTGGAGCGAAATTCCTCGTGAAATTACAGGTATTAAAGCAGGTATTGTAGGTCTAGGTAAATCTGGTGGAATGGTAGCTGATGCTTTGCGCTTTTTTGGAGCAGAAATCAGTTATTTTGCACGTAGCGAAAAAGAAGAAGCCAAAGCCAAAGGGTATCAATTTTTACCTTTAAAGCAATTATTGTCAGAAAATGAAGTTGTTATTACATGTTTAAATAAGAATACAATATTATTACATTCAGATGAATTTAAACATCTCGGAAATAATAAAATTTTAATGAATACAGGCTTATCTCCTGCTTGGGATGCTGAGCCTTTTGAGGAGTGGTTAAATGGAAACAACCTTGTTTATTGCGATACACTTGGTGCATTAGGCAGTAACCATTTTCTAGCATATCCAAATGTTAATTGTTTCCAGGTTTCTACTGGAAGAACACAGCAAGCTTTTAAGCGTTTGAGTGAAAAAGTATTGGAAAACTTAGCAACTTATGCTAAAACACAATAGGAGAAACAATATTTCTTAACGTATTTACAACACTCCAACCCGCAATTTGTGCAGTTTTACTATAAATTTCTATAACTCCGTGAACTTGTTTACTTGTTATTTCAATTCGGTGATTATCTCCAACAAAATTAGGACTGGAGTTGATGCTAACTGTTGTGTTTTTTGGTCCTACTGAAGCTAGCGAAGCTGCAACAGCAACATTAACTTTTGTAGGGAAAAGCGCAATAGCTTCCTTGGCATTACCATGAAAAACTGTTTGTTTTTCAGTCTGTAAGCTATCTGAATATACTGTCGAATTTTTTAAAGAATTTGGGCCTTTTTCAGTGGTAAAAGCAACGTCACTTTCTTCCATTAAAGAAACCGTTCTTAAAACATCAAAACCACCAATTGCACCAGAAGCTAAATGTACTCTAACATTATTTTCTAGAGCAGTTTTTTCTACCTTTTTATAAAATTCTTCATCTGCAAGAGCTCCAATTGATAAGGTAACAATAGACGATCCGTTTTTTAAGGCAGGCAAAGCCCATTCTTTAAATGCCGCAGGAGATGCAGTTTCTACAATGTAATCTGGCTTCAGTAATAACAAATCTTCAAATGTATTGCAGGGTTTACAAGCGTAACCTGCTTCAGAGTTATTTATTTTATTAGAAATTTCTTCAGCTTTATCAAAAGTTCTCGAGTAGCTGCCAATTAATTGATAGTTTGGCAAAAAGTTTTTTAACAAAGCATCTACAATAATGTGAGCTAATTTACCGCAACCTGCAATGGCTAATGTATGTGTTTTCATAGTAGCTAACATAAGTTTTTTTTTGTAATCTAAAAAATAGTTTACACCATATTTAAGAGGGATTACTAAGTATTTATAGTCTTTTAAATAGTAAAAAAATATATACATTCAAGTTGATTATTATCACCATAAAAAAGGCTAATTTTGTGGCTTATATATTTACAAAATGCAACAAACTACAAATACAATCTTAATGATTCGTCCTATTAACTTTAGGATGAATGAACAAACAGCTGTTAATAATTATTTTCAAGAAGAAATCGATTTAAAAAATGCTGAAATCAATAAAAAAGCACAAGAAGAGTTTGATGCTTACGTTTTTAAATTAAGAAGTTTTGGAGTAGAAGTTGTCGTTATTTCAGATACGGATACATTCGATACGCCAGATTCTATTTTTCCAAATAATTGGATTTCTTTTCATTCTGATGGCACCGTTGGTTTATACCCAATGTTTGCAGAAAACAGACGTTTAGAACGAAGAGATGATATTCTAAATGAATTAGAAAAAAACGGATTTATTATAGAAAATATAGTAGATTATACTTCTGCAGAACATGAAGATTTATTTTTAGAAGCTACAGGAAGTATTATTTTAGATAGAGTAAATAGAAAAGCATATTGTGCTTTGTCTGCCAGAGCAGATGAAGATTTATTTATTGAGTTTTGTGAAGATTTTGAATATACACCAGTCGTTTTTGTAGCAAACCAAACTATAGCAGGAGAAAGAGCAGTTATTTATCATACAAATGTTATGATGTGTGTTGCAGAAACTTTTGCCGTAATTTGCTTAGACTCTATTGATGATAAATCTGAGAGAAAGAATGTGCTAAAACACTTAAAAGAAGATAGCAAACAAGTAATTGATATTACAGAAGCACAAATGCATAGTTTTGCCGGAAATATGCTGCAAGTTCGTGGTGCAAATGGCGAGCTATTTCTAGTAATGAGTAAAACAGCTCATGATTCTTTAACACAAAGTCAAATTGCCAAAATAAACAATCATTGTAAAATTATTTCTAGTTCTTTAGACACCATAGAAACTTGTGGAGGCGGAAGTGCACGTTGTATGATGGCGGAAGTATTTCTACCTAAAAACTAAACGGAACATTTAGCAAAGTCAAAATGTCTTTTTGATATCTTTACAAAATGAGTTTATTACTATTAGCTATTGCACCTATCACAATTGTTATTCTTTATATTTATTTCAAAGATAAATACGAAAAAGAACCAATAGGTATTCTAACTAAAAGCTTCTTGTTGGGAGCAACTGTAAGCATTATTCTAACGTTTGTTCTAGGTTACATTGCTTCCGTTTTTATTCCTTTAACAGATGTAAAAAATATTTTTCAGCAATTTGTAAAAGCTTTTATTGTTGTTGCTTTGGTTGAAGAATTTTCGAAATATGTTGTTGTAAAATTCTATGCTCAAAAAAATAAAGAGTTTAATGAGCCTTTTGACGGTATTGTCTACGCTGTAATGGTTTCTATGGGCTTTGCAGCTCTAGAAAATATTTTATACACCTATCAATACGGAGCAGCAACAGGAATTACCAGAGCATTTACAGCAGTTCCTGCACATGCTACGTTTGCCATTTTAATGGGGTATTTTATGGGAAGAGCTAAGTTTTCTAAACATAAAGTGAAACTAAATTTAGTAGGTCTTTTGCTGGCAATCCTTTTTCATGGAGCTTATGATTTTTTCTTATTTATAAACTTTATACCCGGAATGTGGATTGGCGCAATTATTTCTTTAACACTAGGAATTGTACTTTCTAAAAAAGCCGTTAAAAAACATCAAAATAGGTCTATATTTAAATAGTTCTTATTTATCTAAAACTTCTTCTATTACTTTTCCAGAAGTACCGTTTGGAGCTTCAATATTTAATAAATTAGAAATTGTTGGTGCAATATCTGTAATATCATATTTCTTTGAAGAGCGTCCTTTTTTAATTCCGTTTCCATAGAATATAATAGGTACATGAGTATCATAAGAATAGCCAGAACCGTGACTTGTGCCTTTTCTACCGCTAGTTAACGTTGCAGGATTAGGAATCATTAAAACATCACCAGAAAACTTTTGATTATAGCCATTTTGAAGAGAACTCATAATTCCGTCTGTAAAATGAGTTGTTTGCAATGTTCTTGCGGTAACAGCTTTATATATTTCATCAAAATTGATAACTTCATCAGCTAATTTTTGAGCGACCACATTTAAATCTAACCCTAAAGATTCAATTTTTGCCTTATCTAAAAATATCTGATAATTAGAAACATTTTCTATCAACTCTTTAGAGTTAAAATATTTTTGAGTGATTTCTAATATAAAGTCTCTAAATTCTTTAGTGCTCATGTAATGTGCAGGAATTTTTAAAGACTGTAAGTAAGAAGGAACATGCACAGCTGCATGATCTGCAGTTAAAAATAATGTGTAGTTTCCTTTGCCAACTTCAGTATCTAAAAAATTAAAAAAATCTTCTAAATCTTTGTCTAAACGTAAATAAGTGTCCTCGGTTTCAACAGCCGCAACACCATATCTATGACCTATATAATCTGTAGAAGAAAAACTTACGGCTAAAAAATCTGTAAACTTTGTTTTTCCTAATTGTTCACCTTTAATAACTGCTTTTGCAAAATCTACTGTATAGGTATTTCCTGCAGGAACTGTTTTTATCAAGCTAAAATTACCATTTTGTCCTCTCAGTTTTTTTAAATCTTTCGGGAAAACAGGTTTTTCTTGTCCTTTTAAATTATTTTCAAAAATATTATTGTCACTTCTACTTTGTGTATATGTCTTTATATCGTGTAAAGTTTCCCAGGTAGTATTTAAATAGGCATCAGCTTTATTATTATTGTTAAACTCGGTTACCCAACTAGGTAATTCTTCCATATAAAAAGAACTTGTAATCCATTTATTTTCATTTCCACCATCATACCAATAAGCAGCATTTGCAGTGTGACCAACAGGCAAAATTGCAGACCTATCTTTAATAGAAATTCCTATGGTTTTTCCTTGCATATTTTGTGCTAAATGCAGTTGATCTGTAACCGTTGTTGTGTACAATCTTTTTGGAGATTTTTCTCCAACACTACCTTTATTGCCTATTGTTTTGTAATTTGTGTCATCTACACAATAAATACTCTCTTTTAAATATTTATCATACCAATTATTAGAAATAATACCATGATTGCTGGGTGTTGTTCCTGTATAAATAGAAGTGTGACCAACGGCAGTATAGGTTGGGATGTAATTGTAGTGAGCATTTTCTAATGAAAAGCCGTTTTTTAAAATTCGATTAAAGCCACCTGCACCATATCTGTCTGCATAGCGAGTTAAATAATCGTACCTCATTTGATCTATCACAATACCAACTACTAATTTTGGTTTTTTGTTTACTGGCTTAGGATTATTGCAGTTAGAAAATAATATAATTGAAGATAAAAGGAAGAAAGTTGCTTTTTTCATTATTAAAAATCATTTAATTTTGATCAAAAGTAATTATTTTTTATTTTGATTTGTGATAATTAACATTCAATTAATGATATTTTAATACTTTAGCTTAAAATTTGGTTGAATGATGTATTTAGAACATGTAGGTAAGTATTTTATGATGTTGGGGCGTGTTTTTAGAAAACCACAAAAATTTCGTGTTTTTTATCAAGCTTTAATGAAAGAAATTGAAGATTTGGGTATAAAGTCTCTTGGTATTATTATGTTTATTTCTTTTTTTATTGGAGGGGTAATTGCACTGCAAACAGCACTGAATTTAGATAGCCCATTTATACCAGATTCCTTAATAGGTTTTGCTGCAAAAAGATCTATTATACTAGAATTTGCACCCACTTTTTGCTGTATAATTCTTGCGGGTAAAGTTGGTTCATATATTACCTCTAGTATTGGTACAATGCGTGTAACAGAGCAAATAGATGCTTTAGAAGTTATGGGAATAAACGCTCTTAACTTTTTAGTTTTACCAAAAATTTTAGCAGCTTTATTATTTTATCCGTTTTTAATTACTTTGGCAATGGTCTTAGGAATTTTTGGAGGTTGGGTTGCTGGTGTGCTTTCTGGTTTATTTACGGGTGCAGATTATATTACAGGAATACAAACAGATTTTAAGCCATTTTTAATTGTGTATGCACTTATAAAAACACTTATTTTTTCTTTTTTAATAGCTACTGTGCCTTCTTACCATGGTTATTATGTGAAAGGAGGGTCTATTGCTGTTGGTAGAGCGAGTACACAAGCGGTTGTCTGGACCACAATTTTAATTGTAATTGCTAATTATTTTCTAACTCAAATGTTGTTAACTTAATATATGATAGAGGTTAAAAATTTACACAAAGGTTTTAATGGAGTAGAAGTTTTAAAAGGAATTTCTACTACTTTTTTACCAGGAAAAACCAATCTAATTATTGGTCAAAGTGGTTCTGGGAAAACGGTTTTCTTAAAATCTTTAATAGGTCTGCATGTGCCAGAGGAAGGTACTGTTTCTTTTGATGGAAGAATAAATACAGCGTTTTCCCAAGAAGAGAAAATGCAATGGAGACAAGAAATTGGTATGGTTTTTCAAGGAAGTGCTTTGTTTGACTCCCAAACAGTAGAAGAAAATATAATGTTTCCTTTAAAGATGTTTACAGAAAAGTCGCAAGCGGAAATGTTAGATCGAGTAAACACTGTTTTAAAACGAGTTAATTTAGAAAACTCAAATAAAAAATTGCCCGCAGAGTTATCTGGTGGTATGCAGAAAAGAGTTGCCATTGCAAGAGCAATTGTAATGAACCCTAAATATTTGTTTTGTGATGAGCCAAATTCTGGGTTAGATCCTCAAACAGCTATTGTAATAGACAACTTAATTCAAGAAATTACAGAAGAATATAAAATTACAACCGTAGTTAATACACATGATATGAATTCTGTAATAGAAATTGGAGAAAAAATTATTTTTTTAAATAAAGGCGTAAAAGCATGGGAAGGGACCAGTGAAGATATATTTTCTACTGATAACGAAGCAGTTGTAAGTTTTGTGTATTCCTCTAATTTATTGAAGAAAGTGAGGGAAGTTTATTTGAATGAAAAAAAATAAAAAAATATTTGGTTGGTTGTAAATAAAGTGTATATTTGCAGCCGCTAAGAGATAGATATTGACCTGGTAGCTCAGTTGGTAGAGCATCTCCCTTTTAAGGAGAGGGTCCTGGGTTCGAGCCCCAGCCCGGTCACAGAAAATTAAACTCCACACATTGTGTGGAGTTTTTTTTATTTAACACAATTTCTGCAATTTAATAGATTTTAATAAATATTTTTGTTCTATAATTTCTTAAAATTATGAATAAATTTTATTTTATACTTATTTCAATCCTTTTTATGAGCAATTCAAACCAAGTAATTTTCGACTTTAAATCTAATTCAGATATTTCTAACTGGAGCGTACTAGACGATGTTGTGATGGGAGGAAGGTCTAATGGGAATTTCAAAATAAATGAAAATGGTTATGGAGAGTTTTACGGAAACGTATCTTTAGAAAACAATGGTGGCTTTTCATCATTAAGACATCGTTTTTCTTCCATTGAAATAAAAGATTTTAAAGAAGTTGTTTTAAGGGTAAAAGGGGGAGCTAAAAAATATCAATTTAGAATTAAAGATACGCTAAGTAACCAGTACTCTTTTGTTGCTAACTTTGAAACAAACGGAGAATGGCAAATAATTAAAATTAGTCTTTCTGAAATGTACCCTGCATTTAGAGGTAGAAAGTTAGAAATAGGTAATTTTTCATCAGAAAACATAGCAGAAATTGCATTTTTAATAGGAAACAAGACTGCCGAAAACTTTAAATTAGAGATAGATAAAATCTACCTTCAGTAGTTTATAAATACGATTTCAAATTAGTTTTTGTTGTACCTTTCCACAGTTCAAATAAACAGGTAATGGAAGAAGATATTAAAAAAAACATAACACCTAATTCTGCAGAAGAATCCGGACAGAATGTAAAAGATGATGCAAGAGGTTTATTAGATAGTGTTAAAAAATTTTTAATAGAACTTTTCGATTTTAGAGATGATACAGATCATGAAGCTACTATAGAGGCTATTAAAGCAGATATTCCTTTTAAAGGCGCAACTGCTTGGATTTTGCTTTTCGCGGTTTTTGTGGCATCTATAGGATTAAATGCAAATTCAACGGCTGTTGTAATTGGAGCCATGTTAATATCTCCTTTAATGGGGCCAATTCTAGGCTTAGGAATGTCTTTCGCTTTAAATGATATAGACACATTCAAGAAGTCTTTAATCAACTTAGGAACCATGATTGGGCTAAGTTTATTTGCATCATTCTTATTCTTTTATTTCTTTCCTTTGAGTGAGGATAACTCAGAATTATTAGGACGCGTTAGTCCAGACATACGAGATGTTTTAATTGCCTTTTTTGGTGGTTTAGCGTTAATGGTGGCAAGAACTAAGAAAGGCACCATTGCGTCTGTTATTTTTGGTGTTGCTATTGCCACCGCATTAATGCCGCCTCTTTGTACTGCAGGGTATGGTTTGGCTAAAGGAAATTTTTCTTACTTTTTTGGAGCAATGTACTTGTTTACAATTAATACTATTTTTATCGCGTTGGCAACATTTCTAGTTTTAAAACTGTTAAACTTTCCAATGCATAAATATGCAAATGCTGCCAAGAGAAAAAGATACTCTACAATTGCTACGGTGGTGGGTATAGCAGTTATGATTCCTGCTATTTTTACTTTTATTACCGTATTTAATGAAAACCAGGTTGATACAGAAATAACAATATTTATTAAAAATGAAATCAGTTCTAACCCTTCTTATCTTTTAATGGAAAGTCCGTATGATAAAGAATCTAAGACTTTAGAATTAAAATTCTTTAACGAGGTTAGTGAAGCTGAAGAAAATTCATTAAAAAATAGAATGTTAACAGATCCTAGGTATCAGCATTTAAAAGAAGTGTCTTTAAAGGTGAGAGACAGTGATACTAAAAGTTTCGATCTAATAACAACTGCCTATAAAGAAAAGCGTGAGGAATTACAAGAAAGTAAAAATATTGTAGCTGGTTTGCAAAAACAAATAGCGGGTTTACAGGAAACCATCTCGAGTTTAAATTATAGAATAGAGCAAGACGCTTTAAATAAAAATGAAAAGGCGGTTGCATTTAGTAGAATTGCTAAAGATGCAAAAATTAGATATGTAGATATTGAAGAAATTGGTTATGCAAGTGTGCTATTTTCTAAAGATTTTATTAAGATTGATACCATTCCTGTTGCAACCATAAAATGGAATATAAAATTACCAGATAGTATTATCTCACCAAAGGAAAGAGAATTAAGAAACTGGCTTCAAAAAGAAATGGCGCTAGATACGTTGTTTATTAAAAGAGAAAAATAAATAAAAAACCCTTTTTGATTTTAAAAATCTGAAAGGGTTCAATTTATATGATAAGGTGATAAAAGAAGGAGTTATTTAAACAAAATCTTTACCAAATTCTTCTCGAACATCTGCCGTTATTTGCTTAATATCTTGTTCCGCTTCTCTAGGACAGATTAGAAGAACATCCTCTTTTTCAACAATAATAAAATTACTTAAGCCTTGTACTATAACCTTCTTGCCAGATTGTGTTCTAATCATGTTGCCATGAGCATCTCTAAATATTGTTTGAGCCCCTACAACGGCATTTTGGGCATCGTCTTTTTCTAATTTGCTGTGTAAAGATCCCCAAGTTCCTAAATCGTTCCAGCCAAAATCTACGGGTAAAACGTGTACGTTTTTTGCTTTTTCCATGATACCAAAATCAATGGAAATATTTTGACATTTAGAATAATTATTTTTGATAAAATCGTTTTCAAAATCTGAATTATACACATTGTTTTCATCATCTAAAACAGCAACCATTTCTGGTAAAGTATTTTTAAAAGCCTTAATAATACTTTTTGCAGACCAAATAAAGATGCCTGCGTTCCAAAGATAATCGCCACTTTCTAGAAATTTTTCAGCAGTTTCTAAATTCGGCTTTTCAGTAAAATTCTTTACTTTTTTTATTTCTGAAGCATCTTTTTTAAATTTGATATAACCATACCCTGTATTTGGTGCGTCTGGTTGAATCCCTAGCGTCATCAAAATATCTGCTTTAGAACAAGCGTTAAAAGAAGTTTGTATATTTTTAGTAAACTCTGCTTCATTATCAATCCAATGATCTGAAGGAGCAACGAGTATTACAGCATCAGGATTTTGATTGTATATTTTTAAAGCTGCATATAAAATACAAGGTGCTGTATTTCTCATGGCAGGTTCTAGTAATAATTGGTTCTTTTTTACTTTTGGCAGATGCTCTAAAACCAATTTTTCATAACGCTCATTCGTTGCAATCAAAATATTTTTTGAAGGAATTAAATCATTAATTCTTTCATAAGTTCTCTGAATTAAACTTTGGCCAACACCTAAAATGTCATGAAATTGTTTTGGATATGTTGACGTGCTCATTGGCCAAAAACGAGAACCAACACCACCAGCCATAATAACTGCGTAATAATTTTTATTATCTGTCATAACTTTGTACTTCTACGTTTTGATTAAAGAGATAGACTTTTTTATTTGCCATATTTGTACACTCATAGCGTGTTCTTCTCTTGTTCCCTCTTTTATAAATAACATCTTTAAAGATAAAAAAACTTTCAAAAGGAATTGTAAAGATAAATTTCTTTCCTGTTTCTGCTAGATTTCCTTTTAGAGCTAATGATAAGTTAACATCAGCATCTGTACTTGCTTTAGGGTTTTTTAAATAATGTGCCAAGTAAGGCAGTATTTCTTTCGGATAAATGTTCGGGTTCAAAAAAGGCAACATTAAATGTTGAAATACTGCTTTCCACTCTTTCCCATGTGGCTGCACAAGCCCGAATTTTTGATGCGTAACATGATGTGCAATTTCATGAACTAAAGTTAATAAAAACTGATGTTTGTTCAGGTTGTTATTGACGGTGATTTGAAACTTACCATTTGGTAAGCTTCTAAAATCGCCATGTTTTGTAGCCCGTTGTTCTACAATCTTTAGCGTAAAGTTGTGTTCATTTATAAGAAACTCCAAAAAAGGAATCGCTTTTTGTGGTATGTAATTTTGATAATCTTCTGTCAATTTTTAATTTTGATTACTGATTACTGATTACTGATTACTGATTACTGATTACTGATTACTGATTACTGATTACTGATTACTGATTACGGAGTTGAAGAAGAAACTTGCAACACTTTTCCGTTGTAGAACTTATTACCTGTTAAAGCAAAATTATATAAATAATCTGCCATTTCTGTAGCAGAAAGTGGTGCTAGGTATCCAGGAAATGCTTCCTCTAACATTTCTGTTTGTACAGCTCCGAGCGCCAAAACATTAAAAGCAATTTGTTGCTCTTTATATTCTTCCGCTAGTAATTCTGAGAGTGTAATTACAGCACCTTTTGCAGATGAATAAGCTGCTAAACCAGGAAATTTCATGCTTCCTTGAATTCCGCCCATAGAACTGATAGTAACTACATGACTTCCTTTTTGCAAAAACGGAATCATTAATTTTGTGATTTCTGCAACCGCAAAAACATTTACTTTATAAACTTCTAAAAAATCATCCGAAGATAGCTCTGTAAAAGGTTTGTTGATTAGTTTTCCTGCATTATTTATTAAAACATCCACTTTTTTCCAAGTATTTTTAATAAAATCTGTAACTTTATTAAGATCTTCAGAATTAGAAATATCAACAGATAAAACAGTGATGTTTTTATGATTTAGGGCTAATAATGGTTTTGAATTTCTAGAAAGAGCTAAAACTTGATGTCCGTTTTCTGCAAATTGTTTAGCAAGCTCAAATCCAATTCCTCTACTTGTTCCTGTAATTACTACGTTTTTCATTCTTTTCATTTAAAGGAAGCAAATTAAGTATTTTTTCATACATTTAAAGACAAAATAGATACAAATGAAGAAAATATTTTTGCTTTTTATAACCGTATTTTTTATGCAGAATTTTATGGCGCAAACTACTTATATTTTATGCGGAAAATTATTAGACACCAAATCAGGAGAAATAGCAACTAAAAAAACCATTATTGTAAAAGAAAATAAAATTTACAAAGTGATGGATGGGTATGTCTCGCCTAAAAGTGTAACAGCAATAACTATAGATTTAAAAGATAAGGTTGTAATGGCTGGTTTAATTGATTTTCATGTGCATATAGAACAAGAGTTTGATAGAAATACAAGGCTAAATAGTTATGTTTTGAACGAAGCAGATGTTGCTTTTAATTCGGTTGGTTTTGCTAAAACGACACTTTTAAACGGATTTACAACGGTAAGAGATTTAGGAGGAAGTGGTGTTAATATATCCATTAGAAATGCAATTAACGCAGGTAAAATTCCTGGACCAAGAGTTTTTACAGCTGGTAAATCTTTGGCAACAACTGGGGGTCATGCAGATCCTACAAACGGAAGTAGTAGGAAATTAATTGGCAACCCAGGGCCAAAAGAAGGTGTTGTGAACTCTGTTGATGATGCAAAAAAAGCAGTAAGACAACGCTATAAAAATGGCGCAGATTGCATAAAAATAACGGCAACTGGTGGTGTTTTAAGTGTTGCGAAGTCAGGTGATAATCCGCAATTTACAATTGAAGAAATAAAAGCAATTTGTAAAACAGCAAACGATTACGGAATGTATGTTGCTGCGCATGCTCATGGAGATGAAGGAATGAGAAGAGCAATTATTGGTGGCGTAAAAACTATTGAACACGGAACTTATATGAGTTCTGAAACGATGGAATTGATGAAAAAACATGATGCGTATTTAGTGCCAACAATTACTGCCGGAAAAGAAGTAGAAGAAAAGGCGAAGATACCAGGCTTCTATCCTGATATTGTGGTGCCTAAAGCATTGGCCGTTGGTCCACAAATTCAAGATACTTTTGCAAAAGCATATAAAAAAGGCGTAGGAATTGCATTCGGAACAGATGCTGGAGTTTTTAAACACGGTAATAACGGTAAAGAGTTTGGTTTTATGGTGGAAGCTGGAATGCCAGCTATGGAAGCAATTCAGTCTGCAACCATTACAAATGCAATGTTGCTAAAGATGGAAAATGAAATAGGACAAATACAAAGTGGTTTTTTTGCAGATATTATTGCTGTAGATGAAGATCCAACAAAAAACATTGCTACCATGGAAAAGGTAGTTTTTGTGATGAAAAATGGTAAAGTATATAAAGATGAGAAATAAAAATTTAAACTTATTTATAGTCGCATTTTCTATAATAAGTATCATTGTAAACCTTGTGCAAAACAAACCTACAAGTGATCTTTTTGGATTTGAAGTAAACTCTTGGTTTGTTAGCATATTATGGCTACTAATAGGGCTGGTTTCTTACAAGAGATACAAAGACAAGAAGGAAGAAGAAGGCAATTAGCTTTCTCTTCTTTCTATTCAAAAGTTATATGTTGATATGCACCAATATCTGGGTTTGTTGCTCTGTCAATGCCTAAAATGTCTAGCGTAAATGGTGTTGTAATTGCCTTGTTTATGGCATCACTTTTATCACCAATAATAAAATCGCCTTTTTGGGTATCTCTAAAATTTGGATTACCATTTAAAACAATATTGCGATAGTTTGTGTTGTCTGCAAAATCTACTTCAGTAACACCATCAAAAGAGTTGTTGAAGTCGTTAAATTTAATAAGGCTGTTCTTTATAGAATAATTAAACAAACCACCTCCATCAACATTATCTAATAAAAATTCAATGTTATTATTGCCATCAAAAATACAATTCGTAAAGTTAGCAGCTTTTAAGTCTCTAGTCTCTGTAATTTCTTGTCCGGCTTCATTAGTGTAAACAAAGAAATTGTTTACTAAAACAGCTGGTAATTGTCTAATGCCGCTGTTCCAGTAATTCGCAAAAGTACTGTGTGTAAAATTGTACGTTCCGCCAATAGTTGCTGCTAAAGAAGCTTGTCCTGCAGCACCAATAACCACATTATGCCCTTCAATATTTGTTTCTCTGGCAAGAATTCCGAAGTTAGAATGATTGTAAATTTCTGTGTTTTCTAGTTTTAAAGTAGGAGTAGCGTTAGATCCAATACTATCAACTAGAATACCAATAATACCATTTTTAATTTGTGCATGTTGTATCTCATTGTCCTTGCTTCCTGCACGCACCCATATAGTTCCCCATTGTCCAGGAGTCTGACTAAAACTATTTTCTAACCTATCTCCTTCGAAAATAACTTTTTCAGAAAAAGTTCCGTTTACTCTTAAAGTTGCTTTATCATCTACGATTAAACCAGAATTGTTATGAAAATGGATTCTTGCTCCAGCTTCAATTGTTAATGTTTTATTTGAAGGAACTGCTGCATAACCATAAATAACAGTAGGTTTTGTTTTTGTAAAGGTAAGTTCTGTATCTTCTAAAAAACGTCCTTTAATAGTGGTTGGTTGTCCGTTTAGCGTTAAGCTATCTATCTTCATAGAAATGGCATTTTTACCCGGAAAAATAAAGTTCGCATCTTCTACCAAAGTAACTAAGTCTACATCTTGCAGGTTATCTCCAGTATCAAACAAAATACGATCTGTGTACAAAGGGTTTGGCTCATTTGTAACAGCTACAGTAGTTTCAATAAAAACAAAAATGCTGTCTTTTGCCAGAATACCAATGTCATTAAATTCCTTTCCAGGAATTCCATCTACATTTAATCGGTAGTTAGAAGAGGTGCCGTTTTCTAATTGAATTCTAGGAATTGTAATGGCATTATTTCCTCTATTGTATACCTTTAAATTATAAGTTGCCGAACCAATACTTGTAAAAACGGTGTCTAAAAATACGGTATCTTTAGAGAATTCTAGTTTACCAGAGTTGGGTATGGTAGAGAAATCTTTTCTACAAGAGCTCATAGAAATAAGAGCAATACAAATAATAAAAGTAATAAAGTAGCGCATAGATTTATGTTGTATGTGGTTGTTTCGAAACTACCAGTGTAGTTACATGTTCTTTAAAAAAAAGAGAACATTTAAAACATTTAATTATTGTTTTATCAGTTCTATTTCAAATAATTTCCCCCAATATTTACCAGTAACAAATAATCTATTGTTCTCATCGTCATAAGCAATACCGTTTAAAACTTCATCATTTGCAACTAAATTTTGTGTTTTAGCCATTTCTTTTTCTAAGCCCTTTAAATTGGCTAAGCCTTCTACAATTCCGCTTTCTGGATTTATAATTGCAATAACAGATTTTTGATAATAATTGGCATATATTTTTCCGTTTACCAGCTCAAGCTCATTTAAATGATCTACGGCTCTATCGTGTGAATATACTTGTATAAAACTTTTTTCGGTATAATTGTCTTTGTCTAAAAACCAAATTTTATGGGATCCGTCAGATTTTATCAATTCGGTTTTGTTTTGGGTTAAGCCCCAACCTTCTTTACTTTTATTATAGGCAAACTCTTTTTCTTGCTTAAATGTTTCTAAGTCATAGACAAAACCTTTTTTGTTTTCCCAAGTTAACCAAATAATTTTATTGTTTACAATGGTCATTCCTTCACCAAAGTACTTGTCATCTAAAGAAACCTTTTGAAGTACTTTACCGGTTTCAATTTCTACTTTTCTTAGTGTAGATTCGCCTCTACGACCTGTGGTTTCATATAAAAACCCGTTATAATATTCTAAACCCTGTGTGTAAGCTTTTTTATCATGAGGGTATTCATTTATAATTTTATAGGTATAAATGGCAGGTTTTGTATTTGCAAACACCTCTATAAAGCCATTTTCTTTTTTCGTTTTCCCATTAAAAAATGCCAAAGCATTAACAGCGTGTTTACCAACACCCAAATCTGTTGTATTAATGTTTGCAATATTACCTTCACTAGCAACTTCTTTTCCGTTTATATAAAACTGAACCTTATCTACAGGTTTGTCATTTTTCTCCGTCAGTTTTATAGTGACAGACTCATTTACAACAACTTTATTAGGCTTCTCTAAAGAAAATTTATAGTCATTAGCACAAGAAGAAGTTAGAAACAATAGAGTTAAAAAGGATATTAAGATAGAATAATTCTTCATTATTTATATAGATTTCAATGTATTAGAATGTAAATATTCAAAAAAAAGACAACAAAAAACAACTTTTAAGAACTAAAAGAAGCTTAAATTTGCTTTTAGGTGAAATAAAAACTAATTATTTATTTGTAAATTAAAAAATAAGGTTAAATTTGCATCTTCAAAATAGTTAAAGACAGCTATTTAGAATATTGTGTAAAACTTTACCAATTTTACGCTTACAAACATAAACATAAAAGTATTAAAATATATTACAATGAGAAAAGGAATTCATCCAGAAAATTACAGAATGATGGCTTTTAAAGATATGTCTAACGGAGATGTATTTATAACACGTTCTACTGCAGACACAAAAGAAACTTTAGAGTTAGAAGGTGTAGAGTATCCTTTAGTAAAATTAGAGATTTCTAGAACTTCTCACCCATTTTACACTGGTAAATCTAAACTTATCGATGCTGCAGGACGTATTGACAAGTTCAAAAACAAATACGCAAAATTCAAAAAAGAGTAATTCTTTTAGAATTTTAAACATATTTAAAACTCCAACATTTATTTGTTGGAGTTTTTTGTTGTTTATCATTTGGGCGTTTCCTTACAGGTCGGGCTTTACGTTGCAATCTTTTTATTCATACTTCACAAAAAGGATTTTCACTGCAATCCCTAACGCAAACTATTTGCAAGAGCTATGACAGTATATGGTGTAAAATGAGTACTTTTAACGTCTTTTAAAAATGAACAAAAAATGAGAAATACCATACTTGCAATTTTCATAGGAATTACAATTTTATCAGGGGTTTTAGTTTATTTCCTTCCACAAATAGGAACCATAATTTTACTGTCCATTTCAGGCTTGTTAATGATAATTGCAATTCACGATAGCCTACAAACCAAACATTCTTTATTAAGAGCATTTCCTTTAATAGCACGTTTACGCTGGTTTTTTGAAGAAGAAAGAGATAAAATTCAACAATATTTTATAGAAGATAATTTAAACGGAACGCCAATAAATAGAGAGAAAAGAAGTATTGTCTATCAACGTTCTAAACTAGAAAAAGAAACGGTTCCTTTTGGTACACAACACAATGTGTATAAGAAAGGATACGAGTTTGTAAAGCATTCTCTGTTTCCAAAAAATCACCATGAAATAGTAGGAGATCGAATTATTTTTGGTTCAGACAAATGCACACAAAAATACGACGGTTCTATTATCAATATTTCTGCAATGTCTTTTGGTTCTTTAAGTAAAAATGCAATTATGGCATTAAATCAAGGAGCTAAAATGGGGAATTTTGCACATAATACTGGTGAAGGTGGAGTTTCTCCTTACCACTTGCAAGGAGGAGATTTAATTTTTCAAGTAGGAACAGGGTATTTTGGAGCAGGACAATCTTTAAATGGAAAACGGGTTTTCGACGATGAGATTTTTAGAGACAATGCCATTCGCCCAGAAGTAAAAATGATTGAAATTAAACTCTCTCAAGGAGCAAAACCTGGTCATGGAGGAATTCTTCCTGCAGAAAAAAATACAGCAGAAATTGCAAAAATCAGAAAAGTAGAGGTAGGTACACAAGTAGACTCGCCACCAAGTCATTCTGCATTTTCTAACTTTGAAGAAATGGTTGCTTTTATTCAAAAAGTAAGAGATTTATCAGATGGTAAACCTGTAGGAATTAAATTATGTGTTGGTAATAATGAAGAAATAGAGCAAATGATAGCCGCATTTGCAAGTGCAAACAACTACCCAGATTTCATTTCTGTAGATGGTGGAGAAGGAGGTACAGGTTCTGCTCCAATGGAATTTACAAATTATATTGGTACACCATTAGTAGAAGGGTTGGTTTTTATAAACAAACTGTTACAAAAATATCAGTTAAAGCACCAAATAAAAATTATTGCAAGTGGTAAAGCTGTTGATGCTTTTGATATTGTAAAATATTTAGCTTTAGGGGCAGATGCCATTGGTATGGCAAGAAGTTTTATGCTAAGTTTAGGTTGTATACAAGCGAGAGAATGTAATTTAGATACGTGCCCAGTTGGTGTGGCTACGCAAGACCCAGATTTAGTAAAGGCATTGGTTGTACAAAAGAAAAATATAAGAGTAAAAAACTACCATAATAAAACCATCATGACGGTTAAAGAGGTAGTTGGTGCTATGGGAGTAGCTGCTATTTATAATATAAAAGCAAGTCAGGTTTTTAGAAGAAGGAAAGATGATGAGGTGGTAAGTTTAGAAGAAATTTATTATAAAGAATAAAAAAGTTTTTCATTTTATGGAGTTTTTTGATATTGTTATTATTGGTGGAGGACCTATTGGAATTGCTTGCGGTTTAGAAGCCCAAAAAAAAGGTTTAACGTATGTTATTCTAGAGAAAGGCCCTATTGTAAATTCGTTATATAATTATCCTGTAAACATGCAGTTTTTCTCTTCTTCAGAAAAGTTGGAGATAGATGAAATTCCGTTTATTAGTAAAGAGGCAAAACCTAGAAGAAGTGAAGCTTTAGAGTATTACAGAAGAATTACAACGTCAAATAAATTGCATATAAATTTGTTTGAAAAAGTAACTTCAATTTCTAAAACAGATAATGAGTTTATGGTTATTTCTGATAAAAATAGGTATGCATCTAAAAATGTAGTTATTGCAACTGGTTTTTATGACATTCCGAATACTTTAAATATTCCGGGAGAAGGACTATCTAAAGTTTCTCATTATTATAATGATCCGCATTTTTATGCAGGACAAAAAGTAGCAATTATTGGCGCAAGTAACTCGTCTGTAGATGCAGCACTAGAATGTTATAGAAAAGGAGCAAACGTTACTTTGGTTATTAGAGGAACAGAAGTTGGGCAACGTGTAAAATATTGGGTAAGACCAGATATTATCAACAGGATTAAAGAAGGAAGTATTAAGGTATATTATAATGCTACCGTTAAAGAAATATTTAAAGACACTATTTCTATAAATACAGAAAACGGATTAGAAATGTTACAAAATGATTTCGTTTTGGCATTAACGGGGTACAAACCAAACTTTACTTTTTTAGAAAAAATTGGTGTTTCGTTCTCGGTTGATGAGAAGAAGATTCCTTCTTATAACGAAGAAACCATGGAAACCAATATCAAAGGAGTCTATTTAGCTGGAGTTATTTGTGGTGGAATGGATACGCACAAATGGTTTATAGAAAACTCTCGCATTCATGCAAAAATGATTGTTGGAGCTGTTTTAGAAAAACAGACAGCGGTTTCATTGTAAAGAAAAAGAGTACTCTATTTATTTTAAGAAGAAGTCTTTCTTAATACTCCCATTTCACTAAAAAAAACAGATGTAGTATCTAGTGCTTGTGTATCCTAAATGTAAGTTTTGGTAGCCTTAATATTATATTCATAACTATACACACTAGAACTAAAGTATAGTTATGAATATTTTTAATTTGTAATTATTTCGATTTTAATAAAGGGGCATATTTTTCTTTATACTGATAAATAAAGATAATATTCAGAATTAATAAAATTAAAGCTCCGTAAATTTTCTCTGGATCTAGAAAAAGGTGAAAAAGAACGGCGTTAATAGAAACACTCATTAAGATTAACGACATTAATGCACCAAATCTATTGAAAAGAAAAGCCAAACCAGCAGCGACTTCTACTACTCCAACAAGTTGCATCGCATAGGTTGATAATAAGTTTTGAAAATAGGCGTTTGCTTCTGGTGCCATTTCTGGAAAAGGGATGTAATTAAAAAAGTGGTCTAAGCCAAAAAAGATTAAAAAAAGACCGAAAAAAATACGCAGAAAAAGAAATACTTTTGAATTCATATAAGTTGTTTTTAGGTAAGGTAGTGTTATTAAATAGTATTCGCGACTTTATTGTATGCAGTTTAAAGCAGAATGGGATGTTTTATTACTTTCTATCTAAAAAATCTTGATATGCATTCTGGGTAATTGCTTTTCCTAAAGAGTCTAATTTAGAAGCATCTTTTCCTTTTTCTACAATTGGTTTTTTACTTACATTATCGAATAAAAAAGTCCCATTTTTAGTAAGTGTGCCAAAACCATTATTAAAAATATAATGTGCGTATTGGTTTTCTGAAGCATTAAATATGTTTTTACTAAATTTAAATGCAGAATTATCACCATCTAATAAGTCTAGCAATGTGTAAGAAAAGTCTACTTGACTAGCAATGTTATCTACTTCTACTCCTGTTTTATGTAAAGCGCCACCCAACCACAACATCGGAATTTTAAATTTCTTTGGAGAGTTAAATGCGCCCTCATGTTTAGGAGAACGATGGCCATGATCTGCTAAAATTACGATGAGTGTATTTTTGTACCAAGGTTGTTTTTTTGCATCTTCAATAAATTTGCCAATTACTTTATCGGTGTACGCATGGGCGCTTCTAAATTTATTTTCTTCAGTATCTTTTCCGAATTTGTAATCGCCAAGAATTTCATAAGGTTCATGACTTGTTAGCGTTAAAGCAATTTTAAAGAAAGGGGGTGTTTGTTCTTTAGCTAGATCATCAGAAAAGCGCTGCATAAAAATATGATCATGGGCTCCCCACTTAGAGTTCCAATCTTTTTTGTCAAAATCATCTCCATCAACAAAATCTGTAATACCTGCATTTCGTAAATAGGTATTCATGTTTCCAAAATTTAAATCGCCACCATGGTAAAAAGAAGTTTTGTAGCCTAAGTCAATCATTTTTTGCGGAAGCATTGGTAAACTTCTCGTTTTGTTTGGCATTTTCATAATGCTAACAGTAGGTTGTGGATAGTAACCACTTAGTATTGCAGGAATTCCTTTGTCTGTTCTGTCTCCGTTTGCATAAAAATTGGTAAATAAAATTCCTTCTTTAGAAAGTCTATTTAAGTTTTCTGTAACCGTAGGTTCACCTCCTAAAGGCCCCACAACTTTAGCCGTTAAGCTTTCCCAAATAATTAAAATTACGTTTGGTTTTGTTGTATTTAAGATAGTATCTGTACTTGCTTCTAAAAGCTGATTTCTATTTTTATTGATAATTTTTTTAGCTACAGCATCACTAAAATATTTATATGGATTTTTACCGTCGGACTTGTGAGTTAAGGCGTTAGAGAAATTCCAAATGAAATTAATTGCAGCATGATTGGCAAACATCTTACTAGAAAAATAAACGTTGCTTTGGTTTACAGGAATTGTTTGTAAACCACCTCTAAGTGGAATAATTAAAGCGGCGGTAATTAAAAGAAAAACCGGTGCTTGTAACCAATTTCCAATACTTAATTTTTCAATATTTTTATGGATAGTTCTCTTAAATATTTTGATAAAAACATACGAAGTAAGCAACCAGAAAATAAGTCCAGAAATTAGTTGAAAACTAGAAACAGAAGCAAGCATTACTTCTGGTGTGTTTAGATACGTTAATAAAGTAGTGTCTAATCGCGTGCCCCAAGATGCATATAAACTCGCATCAATAATTAATAATAAAGTGATAAGAATTACTAGAGTGTAAGAATACCACTTTATGATATTACCAATTTTTTTAGGATTTAAAAATATTGAAATAAGAAGTAATAAAAACGGAATGAAACTTAAATAAGCAGAAAAAGAGGCATCTAAACGCAGGCCGTATAAAAAGCTTTTAAGAATAGTAGTGAAACTTAATTCTTGTGTTTTATCAAAATAAAAAAGTAAGAAAAATAAACGAGCAAAAATAAAATAACCAATCCATAAAAAGAAATAAGAAATGTTGAATAAAAGTCTGTTTTTAAAATTCTTCATCAAAAAAAAGGATAATTAGTAAAGTTTACTCTGTTACTTTTAAACGTGCCTTTGCGGTTACAGAAATGGCTGCATAGTCTTTCTTTAAATACTTTAAATATCCGGTAATAGCAATCATTGCTGCATTGTCTGTAGTGTATTCAAACTTCGGTATGTAGGTTGTCCATCCAAAATGTTTTTCAGCAAGTTGTAATCTGTTTCTTATTTCAGAATTTGCAGAAACGCCACCCGCAATGGCAATCTGTTTAATATTTGTTTGTTTTACAGCATTTTTTAATTTATCCATTAAAATTTCTGCAATTGTGTATTGTATAGAAGCGCAAATATCATTCAGGTTTTCTTCAATAAAATTAGGATTTATTCTTTGTTGCTTCTGAATAAAATAAAGAATTCCTGTTTTTAACCCGCTAAAACTAAAATCTAAATCGCCAACTTTTGGTTTTGTAAAAGGAAACGCTTTCGGGTTTCCTAACTTTGCATGTTTATCAATTAAGGGCCCACCAGGATAAGGTAACCCTAAAATTTTAGCAGACTTATCAAAAGCTTCTCCAACAGCATCGTCGATTGTTTCCCCTAAAACTTCCATAGTAAAATGATCTGTGACTTTTACAATTTGGGTATGACCACCACTTATGGTTAAGCAGATAAAAGGAAAAGACGGGGTTTTACTAGCATCCTCTTCAATAAAATGTGCTAAAATATGCGCTTGCATGTGGTTTACATCTAATAACGGAATGCCTAAACCTAAAGCCAAAGACTTTGCAAAAGAAGTACCCACTAACAAAGAACCCATTAAACCAGGGCCACGTGTAAAAGCAATTGCAGACAGTTCTTCTTTTGTAATGTTTGCTTGTTCTATAGCTTGTTGCACCACAGGGACTATATTTTGCTGATGTGCTCTAGAAGCTAATTCTGGCACAACACCACCATATTTAGAGTGTACTTCTTGGTTGGCAACTACATTACTTAATACTTTTCCGTCGCAAATCACAGACGCACTCGTATCGTCACAAGAAGATTCTATACCTAAAATATAAATGGATGTTTTCATGAATGAGATAAAATCGATTTTTAGCAAAATTAAGTATAATTTTAGGTTGATTTTCCTTTTTTAAGAATAGAAATTTAATTCTTTGTTAAATTTCCACGTTCTTTGTAATACATGGCAATATTTTTGATTAATTTCCTTTAAATATTGTGAATAGTACTAAAATAGATCGTCATTAAAACCGTAGGAAAGAAAATATTAAAATGGGTAGGGTACATTGTACTCTTTCTTCTGCTAGTTAGTATTTTACTATCTACTTCTTTTGTGCAAACAAAGCTGGGTAGCTATGCAACCAATAAAATTAATGAAGATTTTGGTACAAACTTAACTATTGGTAAAATAAATCTTTCTTTTTTAGGAAGTGTAGCATTAAAAGATATTGAAATTAGAGACCATCATAAAGACACCTTAATATTTGTAAAAAAACTCACCACATCACTATTAAGTGCTAAGAAAGTTTTAGTTAGTGAAATTTTATTGGAAGACATAGTTCTAGAAGACGCATATTATTATATGAAAACCTACAAAGGAGAAACAGAGGATAATATGGCTGTTTTTATTGATGGTTTTAATAATGATAGACCAAAAGACTCTTTAGAATCTCCGTTTATTTTAAAAGCAAATAATGTCTATATTCAGAATTTAGACTTTAAATTAATCAATGAAAACAATACAAATCCTTTAAGTTTTTCTGCTTTAAGTATAGGTGGTAATGTGCAAGACATGGCAATTATTGGGTCAGATTTTTCTACCAATGCTAGAGGTTTGTATTTTAAAACCAATGAAGGTTTACAAGTAACCAACTTAACCACCAATTATACCTTTACCAGAGAGGCCATGCGTTTTGATAATACGAAATTAGAAACTCAAAATTCTAGTGTAATTGGCGATATTCTCTTCACTTACAAAAGAGAAGATTTAACAGATTTTAATAATAAGGTTACTATAAAAGCAGCTTTTAAAGAAAGTAAACTAAAGGTTTTAGATTTAAAAAAGTTTTATAATGAGTTAAATGGAAATGATGTTATTTCTTTTTCAGGGAAAATGAATGGGAAGTTGAATAACTTCAACTTAAAGAACTTAAACCTCTCAACAAAAAAAGGCATAAAGTTAAATGGAAATCTTTCTTTTAAAAATGCAGTTAATACAGAAAAAGGCTTTGTTTTTAAAGGAGATCTAAACAACCTAACGGCAACTTACAGTGAACTTAAAAATATTTTGCCAAATGTTTTAGGTAAAACGTTACCGTCGGAATTTGGGAAACTAGGTCAGTTTAAAATTAGAGGAAAAGTAACGGTTTCTCCCTCTAAAATGAAAGCTACGGTAGCTTTAAAATCGCAGATAGGTAGTGTAATTACAGACTTAGAAATTAACAATATAGAGGAGATTGATACCGCATCTTATACAGGTGATGTAGCACTTGTCGGTTTTAATATTGGCGCTTTTTTCAATGATCCTTTATTTGGAAAAGTATCTTTAAAAGGAGCTGTTAATGGAAGCGGTTTTAAATTAGATAACATTAATACGAAGTTTGTAGGAAATATTTCTGAGCTTAATTTTAACGGTTACACCTATAAAAATATTATTGCCAATGGTCAATATCAAAACAATAAGTTTGATGGAGATTTGGTGATCGATGATGTGAACTTTAAAATGAAATTTAATGGGTTGGCAGATTTGTCATCCGAAGTGCAAAAATTCGATTTTAATTCTGATATTTCTTATTTAAACTTAAGAGAAACCAATCTGTTCACCAGAGACACTATTTCTATTGTAAAAGGCAAAATAGCACTAGATGTAGAAGGAAATACGTTTGATGATATTATTGGAAAAGCAGTGTTTAAGAATGTGCTCTACACAAATCAGAAAAAAGAATATAGCTTCGAAGAGTTTACAGTAACATCTTCTATAAAAGACAGTATAAAAACCATTGATGTTGGATCTGAAGATATTGCACAAGGATATATTACAGGGAAATTTTCTTTTTCTGAATTGCCAAAAGTTGCACAAAATGCACTGGGTAGTATTTACACAAATTACAAACCCTATCAAGTTGCGCCAAATCAGTTTTTAGATTTTAACTTTACTGTCTACAATCAAATTGTAAATGTATTTTTCCCGAAGGTTTCTATTGATGATAAAACAAAAATCAAGGGGAAAATAAATTCTGATAGCGATTTATTTAGATTGAATTTTAATTCGCCAAGAATAGATGCTTATGGCACAGAAGTAAAGGTGATTTCTTTAAGAACAGATAACAGCAATCCGCTTTATAATACTTCTTTAACAGCAGATGAGGTAAATACAGCATATTATAATATATATAAATTAAATTTATTAAATAGAACAGAAAACGATACGTTGTATTTTAAATCTATTTTTAAAGGAGGAGATCAAAAAAATGAAGACTTTAATCTCGATTTTTTCTACACATTTAATCCTGAAGGAAAATCTGTTTTAGGATTTGAAAAATCATCTTTTATATTTAAAGAAAATACATGGAATATTAATCCAGATCATAAAAATACGGACAAAATTACGTTTGATTTAAAAAAGAATGAATTTAGTTTTAGTCAGTTTAAACTAGTTTCAGGAGAACAAAAAATTGAATTTACAGGAAACCTAATAGGCACAGAAGAAAAGATTCTTTTAGCAGATTTTACGAAAGTAAAACTACAAAGTTTTTTACCTAAAATAGATAGTTTAGACTTAAAAGGAGTGCTTTCTGGTCATTTAGATTTTGTGCAAGAGAAAGGTGTTTATGCGCCAGAAGGCTCACTAACGGTAAAAGATTTTGAGGTTAATAATTTTAAACAAGGAGATTTATTTGTAAATATAAAAGGAGATAATTCGTATGAAAAGTACAGTGTAAATTTATCCATAGAGCATAAAGATGTTAAAAGTATTGCAGCAATTGGTGCTTTAGATTTCTCATTAGAAAGACCAATTATAGATCTAAGTGTCTTTTTAGAGGAGTTTGAATTAGATGCATTTAGTCCTTTAGGTCAAGATGTTTTATCCTCCTTAAGAGGAACTGCGTCCGGAGAATTTACTTTAAGAGGTTTTTTAAGTAACCCAGATATGGAAGGTTCACTTCGACTGAAGAATGCAGGTTTAAAGTTTCCTTACTTAAATGTAGATTATGATTTTGAAGGAGAGTCTGTTATTACGTTGCTGCAGCAATCTTTTATTTTTGAAGATTTTAAATTGTTAGACACCAAGAATAAAACAAGGGGAGTTTTAGAAGGAGACATCTCTCATTCTAATTTTAATAAATGGTTTTTAAGGTTAAAGATAGCCGGAGATAATTTAATGGTTTTAGATACAGAAAGTAGAGAGGAAGCATTGTATTATGGTACTGCTTATATAGATGGTGCTGCAGATATCTTCGGGTTAACAGATCGATTAACCATAGAAGTAAATGCAAAAACAATGCCCGGAACCATTTTTGTGCTTCCTTTAAAAGATGTAGAAACCGTAGATAGTTTTAGTCTTATTCACTTTAAATCCGACGAGACAAAAGTAAAAGAGCGTCAAAAAGAAATTGCCCTAGAAGCATTAAAAGGACTTTCTTTAAATATCGATTTAGAAGTTACAAAAGATGCTGTTGCACAAGTTGTAATTGATGAGGTTTATGGAAGCCAACTCTCTGGACGAGGCATTGGAAACCTTCAAATAGAAATAGACACTAGAGGTAAATTTAACATGTACGGCGATTATGCTGTAGATAGCGGCGTGTATGATTTTAAGTATGGTGGTTTTGTAAACAAGCCATTTGTAATTCAAAAAGGAGGTACCGTTTCTTGGAACGGAGACCCTGCAGATGCCAATTTAGATGTGACTGCTGTTTATAAAGCGAAAGCAAACCCAGGTGTTTTATTAGAAAATTTTAATTCTAATAGAAACATAGAAGTCGATTTAGTGGCAAGAATTACAGGAGGTTTATTCAATTCGAAACAAGAGTTAGATATTCAGTTAACCAATGTAGACCCAACAATTGCAAATGAGTTAGAGTTTGTTTTAAATGATAATAATGTAAATGAAAAAACAACGCAATTTATATCGCTTTTAGCTTTTGGCAACTTTGCAAACCCAGACAAAGTAAATTTTGATGCAAATGCAACCATTACTAGTACAGCTTCCAGTGCTATTGCGGCAGCTTTTTCGAGCCTTTTAAGTAGTCCGGATAGTAAATTTCAGTTGGGTGTAGATTATCAACAAGGTCAAAATAATAGCGATCTAGATCGATTGAATATCGATAATCAGGTAGATTTGTCTGTAAGTACACAAGTGAGTGAACGGGTAATTATCAATGGAAAAGTAGGTGTTCCTATTGGTACACAAACACAGTCTAGCGTTGTTGGTGAGGTGAAGGTTGAGGTTTTATTGAATAAAGAAGGAAATTTTAGAGGAGTTATTTTTAATAGGCAGAATGAAATTCAATATACAATAGAAGATCAAGGATATACACAAGGTATTGGTTTGTCTTATCAAGTGAATTTTAACACACTTTCTGGTTTGCTTAGAAGATTAGGTTTAAAGAAAAAAAGAGGTCTAAAAGCTTCGGAAACAGTAAAAAAAGATACAACTAGAACAAAAGTGTTTGAAGATTTTAGAGGAAACTAATTTTTAGATTTAAAATTTCTCAAAACAATCCGAATTTTAAATAAATTGAAATTGATCTAATCTTCTTTAAAAGGTCTAAATCTCTTCAAATAATTACACTAAATACTTGAGATTATATGTTGGTTCTCAATTAAAATCCCTTTGATAGAAAGGGAGGGGAGGCTAAAACGATTTCGTAGATTTTTTTAATTAAATGCTTAAAAAACAGTAATTTTACAATATAGAATATGAAGAAAATTAAAAAAATAGCAGTCATGACGTCTGGTGGAGATGCTCCAGGGATGAATGCAGCAATAAGATCTGTAGTTAGAGCATGTGCTTACTACAACGTTAGTTGTGTGGGAATATATAGAGGTTATGAAGGTCTTATTGAAGGAGATTTTATAGAATTAACAGCTAGGAGTGTTAACAATATAATTAATAAGGGTGGTACTATTTTAAAATCTGCAAGATCAACAGAATTTAGAACCAAAGAAGGTAGAGTTAAAGCTTACGAGCATTTGAAAGAAAATGAAATCGAAGGTATGGTTGTTATTGGAGGTGACGGGTCTTTTACAGGAGCTGTTACATTTAATGAAGAATTTAACTTTCCTATTATTGGTATTCCTGGAACAATAGACAACGACATTTTTGGAACGTCACATACAATTGGTTACGATACAGCTTTAAATACAGCAGTTGAAGCAATAGATAAGATTAGAGACACGGCGTCTTCTCACAACAGATTGTTTTTTGTTGAAGTAATGGGAAGAGATGCTGGTTTTATCGCTTTAAATGCAGGGGTAGGAGCAGGAGCAGAAGAAATATTAATTCCTGAAGAAGACTTAGGTTTAGAAAGAATGTTAGAATCTCTTAAAAAGAGTAGACGAACAGGTAAATCTTCTAGTATTGTTGTGGTGGCAGAAGGAGATAAATCTGGTAAAAATGTATATGAACTGGCAGAATACGTAGAAGAAAACTTGCCAGAATATGACGTAAGAGTCTCTGTTTTAGGACACATGCAAAGAGGTGGTTCTCCATCTTGTTTCGATAGAGTTTTAGCAAGTAGGTTAGGTGTAAAATCTGTTGAATTATTATTAGACGGACAAACCAATTTAATGGTAGGTTTAAAAGATAACGAAGTAATTAGTTCAAGCATTTCAGAAGCAATAAAAGGAGGTCATTCAATTAATCAAGAACTTTTAAGAGTTTCAGATATAATGACCACATAATATTAATTAGTAAATTAAATATTGAAAAAATGATAAAAATAGGAATTAACGGATTTGGAAGAATTGGAAGATTAGCATTCAGATCGTCAGTAACAAGAGATAATGTACAAGTTGTAGCTATTAATGATTTATTAGATGTAGATTATTTAGCTTACATGTTAAAATATGATTCTGTTCACGGAGCATTTGATGGAACTGTTGAAGTAAAAAACGGTATGTTAGTTGTAAACGGAAACGAAATTAGAATTACAGCAGAAAGAGATCCTGCAAACTTAAAGTGGGATGAAGTAGGTGCTGAATATGTAATAGAAGCTACCGGATTTTTCTTAACAGAGGAAACTGCTGGAAAACACTTACAAGCAGGAGCTAAAAAAGTTGTTTTATCTGCACCTTCTAAAGATCATACACCAATGTTTGTAATGGGTGTAAATAATACAGAATTAAAAGCAGATCAGCAAATTTTTTCTAACGCGTCTTGTACAACAAACTGTTTGTCTCCTATCGCTAAGGTGTTAAATGACAACTGGGGAATCTCAGAAGGTTTAATGACAACTGTACATGCAGCAACTGCAACTCAAAAAACAGTTGATGGCCCTTCTATGAAAGATTGGAGAGGTGGACGTTCTGCTATTCATAACATCATTCCTTCTTCTACTGGAGCTGCAAAAGCTGTAGGAAAAGTAATTCCTGCTTTAAACGGAAAATTAACAGGTATGGCTTTTAGAGTTCCTACTATGGATGTTTCTGTTGTTGATTTAACTGTGAAGTTAGAAAAGCCAGCTACATACGCAGAAATTTGTGCAGCAATGAAATCTGCTTCAGAAAGCGGACCAATGAAAGGTGTTTTAGGATATACTGAAGATTTAGTAGTTTCTCAAGACTTTATTGGAGATACTCGTACTTCTATCTTTGATGCAAATGCAGGTATCGCATTAAACGACAACTTTGTAAAAATAGTTTCTTGGTATGATAACGAAATAGGTTATTCAACTAAGATTGTAGATTTAATTGAATATTCTGCTTCATTGTAGTCTTCAAAATAAACACAATAAAAAACCTGATAGATTTATCTCTATCAGGTTTTTTTTTGTTTTAAAACTAAAAACTATTTTACTGCAATTGCACTAATCTCTACATTAACAAATTTAGGCAAGTTTGCAACTTCTACAGTTTCTCTTGCAGGTGCAGTTTCTTCATTAAAATACTCTCCGTAAACGGCATTTATCTTTCCGAAGTTATTCATGTCAGAAATAAATATAGAAGTTTTAATTACATTTTCAAAAGTCATTTCAGCAGCTGCTAAAACTTCTTTTAAATTCTCCATTACTTGTTTTGTTTCTTCTTCTATTGAATCTAAAACTAATGCTCCTGTTTCAGGATTAAAAGCAATCTGACCAGAAGTATATAATGTGTTTCCGCTTAAAATAGCTTGATTATACGGGCCAATTGGTGCAGGTGCTTTGCTTGTTGTAATTATTTTTTTCATTTAAATAAGTTGTTTATAAAGTTTAAAATGATGTCTAATTTGCCATCATAATTGTACACTACGTATGATAATATTCCAATTCCAAAGATAACATTAAGATAAAAACCTAGATTTCTAACATCATTTTTTCTAAAATAATATCTATTTCATTATTTTCATCTTTATGATACATGATATTTACGGAAAAAGGCGGGTTTATTAGGACGCTCTTTTTTACTCCAAATTTCACCTCTTTTTCAATTTCCCGACCTCTGTTGTCAATAAACTGTACGTTGTAGAAATGCTCGGAACTTTAGGTTCCATCAATATCCGTACTTTTGTTTTCTCTAATATGAACAACAGTCGCCTTAGCTTTTATTCCTTTTTTATTGATAAAATAAATTTTATCAAGAGCTATTATCGCTTTGTATATTGAATAAAAGCCACTTAAAGTTGCTATGATAAAAATGATAGAATTCAACTTAAAACAACTTTCTATCTGGTGGTTTATTTTTATCCCATTTCAAATCAGAAAGAATAGAAGATTTTACACCAATAAAAAAGGTATATGAAGAGTTTGTACCAAATGGCACCCAGTTAAAATTGAAATTCCAACTATCTAAATCTCTCGTAAAATTGAATCTAGAAAAGGTAAAAGCACCTCCTTTAACATCATAACCAGAAGAATACCCCAGTTTCCATTTAGGTGACAATTCTACATTACCACTAAACATAATACTATGCACACCAATTTCTCCACCATCAAGTCCGTTATTTATATAGTTTGTAGAATATGCTAAATTAATAGACCAAGGAATTTCTGCGTTGTAAAGTTTTGCAGTTTTGTTTTTATCCTTTTCATTGGTGTTTATGGCATTGTTTTTTTGACCAAATCTATCTGTAGGGTTTATATCTGCACCAATTACATCTTGTGAGTTGTTAGGGTCTCGATTATCATCCTTTTTATTTCCTTCTTCATCCTTTTTAAAATCTGCACTAGAAATAGAGTAATTTGCAGTTAAGCTAGCATTTGTAAGCCTTAAACCCAATAAGTTCGAATTAAATTCATCAATTCTAATAGGAGAACCATTTGAAGAGGCAACTACTTTGTAAGGATCTAAAGAACCACTTAAGTTTACAGATAATTTATCTTTAAATAAGCGGGTTCCAGCAGAAAAGCTTACTCTAGACCAACGCAAACTGTCTGCAGCCATATTGTAAGAACTACTAAAGTTTAAATTGTTTAAAAGGGTTATCTTCTGGTCTTCATCATCACTATTTGGGTCTTTAGGTGCAACTTTTGCCTCTAAAACGTTGTTTAACGAAATTCCAATAGAATTGCTTAACCCAGAAGATGGTCCGCCATAAATACCATTATCAAAAACGGTGTATTCTTGTAAGTTGCTTGGGTCATTACTAGCTTGCACCTGCTTTAAATATTTCTCTTCAAAATCTGGTCTGTAAGAATAAGAAATAGAAGGTCTAAACGTGTGTCTTATTCCTTTTAATCGACCTTTTTTAAAATTGAAAGTACCATAAATATTGGTAGATAAGCTTACGCCTGTATTGTACTCTCTAAAAGTCTTAAAACCACTCAAGGTATCTGTTACAATTAGGTCGTTTGTTGCATCATATTTTTTATCAACATAATCAAATTGCCATGTTTCTTCGTAGCTTACACTTGGTGAAACGGTGAAGTATTTAAAAGCTTTAAAATTTGTGCTTGTCCCGGTTTTGTGTTGCATACCAGCTCTAGCAGTCTCAAACATTTTAGCCTTTAGAAAATCATCATCCGTAGTGTTAATTAAATATTTACTATCTAAAGTGTAATTAAAACCCATTTTCTGAATAGGATTCTTTTTTATACCGTTTTTTCCTGCAAAAGGATAAATTCTGTTCATATTTACAGTTAAAGCAGGCAATGTCATTGTGATTTTTTCTGTATTTGTATTTTGTTGATGTTGGGCAGTAACATTCATGTTAAAAGGAGTGCCAACAAAAGTTTTGCTATAATTTATAGAAGAATTAAAGGTGTTTGTTTGTGTTTGTGCAACATTAAATTGATTTTGAGATTCTCTAAAAAACTTACTACTTCCTAAGTTAACAGAGGCTGTAAATCTAGAATTCGGACTCGCTTTTGTGTCTTGATTATGATTCCATCTAAGATTAAAATTGTTCGACTTACTAAAATCATCGAAACCACGAATTCCATTAATGTTGTTTTCGTAGCTAAAATTAAAAGCTCCATTAAAACTATATCTTTTATTATAATTTGAACTAGCTCTAAATCCCCAACTTCCGTTAGAGTAAGCATCACCGGTAATTCCTAAATCTACATAATCATTAATTGCAAAATAATATCCACCGTTTTGAAAACCAATACCTCTATCGCTACTTCCAGTATCGAAAGCAGGAATTAAAAACCCAGAAACACTTGTTTGTGTAATAGGGAAGTAAGCAAAAGGTAAGTAAACTGGTGTTGGTACATCTGCAATAAATAATTGACTACCACCAACAATTATTTTTTTTCCAGGAATTATTTTGGCTTTACTGGTTCCAATGTAATAATCTAATTTCTCGGATGTAGTAAATTTAATATCTCTTACATAAATAGTAGAATCATTTACTCTTTTGGTCTTTTTACCAAACGTAAACATTTCACCCTGTTTGGTTTTTAAACCATAAATTAAAGCTCGCTTACTTTTAAAGTTATAAATAATAGAATCTTGTTCAGATTCTTCACTACCTTGTTTAAAAACTGGGCGTTGTGCATAACCTGTGCTATCTATAATTCCTTTTGCAAAAAGGGTGTTTTTAGTATAATCAACCACTATAATACCCGCTTTTAAGTCGATATCTGTGTAGGTAATATTGGCTTCGTTATATAGTGTTACCGTTTTATTTTTAGCATTCTGTATGGTGTAGTCTTTAGCAACATGCGTAATAATATCTTCTATTGTCTCTTTTGGCTTCAAAGAATCTATAGATATGGTGTCCTTTTTTTTAAGTAATAAAGAATCTTTCTGAGTTGTAAAAGTAGCGTCTACTTTGTTCAACGGAACCGTATCCTTTACTACTAAGGGAACCTCGATCTTATTAGTAGATTTTATATCTTGAGAAAAGCTTAGCTTTGTAAAAAAGAAGCAGCAAAATAAAAGTATATATGATAGGTTTGTTTGCAATGCTTTAAATACTATTTTTGTCCGTGAATAAAAATATGGCGTGATATTTGAAACTCCAAATTTAAGAATTCAAAATTAGTTAAATTTTATTGATGAGATCCCAACAAAAACACAAAAATATTATCAAAAGGAAAATTATCTTTCTACTGTTCTTTATATTTGTATGCAACAGTGCTTCCATCTACGCTCAAAAAGAGTATGTAGTTGTTTTAGATGCTGGCCATGGTGGTAAAGACCCTGGTAATTTAGGAAATGGATATAAAGAAAAAAATATTGCTTTAAAAGTAGCCTTAATCGTTGGCGAAAAGTTAAAAAAACATAAAGACGTTAAGGTACTCTTTACAAGAAAGAAAGATGTTTTTATAGATTTATGGAAAAGAGGAGACATTGCAAACCATGCAAAAGCAGACTTGTTTGTGTCTATTCATTGCGATTCTCATACTTCAAATGCTTATGGTGCAGGAACATTTGTTTTAGGGTTAAGAGGAAATAAGAAAAACTTAGAGATTGCAAAAAGAGAAAATGCAGTAATTCTTTTAGAAGACAACTTTAGAGATAAATATAAAGGTTTTGACCCTAATTCTGCCGAATCTGTAATTGGGCTATCTTTGCTACAAGAAGAGAATTTAGATAAGAGTTTGGCTATTGCAAGCTTAATTCAGAATAATTTTGCTTTTAAGTTGAAAAGGAATGATAGAAAAGTAAAGCAAGATAATTTTCAGGTTTTAAGAGAAACCATCATGCCAAGTGTTTTGGTAGAGCTAGGTTTCTTAACAAATAAAAACGAAGGGCGTTTTTTAAATTCTAAATCAGGTCAAGCAAAAATGGCTCATGAAATATCAGATGCTATCTATGGTTACATTAAGAACTTAAAACTTAATACAGTGATTGCAGAGGTTACTACTAAATCGGTTGTAAATGAAATTGAATTTAAAGTACAAGTTGCATCCGGAAGAAATAAAATAGCAACAAAATCTTACAACTTTAAAGGTTTACAGAACATAGAAAGAGTTCCGGTAGGTAGCTATTATAAATACTATTACGGCAACACTTCTTCTTTTAGTTCTGCAGTAAGTGCAAGAAAAAGAGCGCAGTCTAAAGGGTATAAAACGGCTTTTATTGTTGCTTTAAAAAACGGAAAAAAAATCTCTGTACAAGAGGCTTTAAAAATGCAGTAAAATTAACGGTTTCTAATAAAAATAATTAGTAATTTTGTTGTAAAACTTCTATACATGTCTAAAGAATTAAAAACAGGAATTATTGCAGTAATCATTATTGTCATTGCCATTTGGGGATTTAACTTCTTGAAAGGGCAAAATTTATTAGATCCTGGTTCTCGTACTTTTAAAGTAGAGTATGGCAAAATTGGTGGCCTTACGAAGTCTAGTGCAGTTACTATCAATGGTTTAAAAGTTGGTAAAGTTGATAGAATTGAGTTTAATAGAAGTGAAGAAAAAAGAGGTCATTTAATAGTAACTTTTATTGTTGATAACGATTTTGAATTTTCTAAAAAAAGTATTGTTAGAATCTACTCTCCGAATCCTTTAAGTGGTTCTAGTTTAGCTGTAATTCCTAGTTATGAAGGTGAAATGGCTGTTTCAGGAGACCTTTTAGAAGGTGAAATGGAAGAAAGCTTGTTTACTTCTATTGGAGAAAGACTAAATCCGTTGCAACAAAAAATAGAAAGTGTAATTGTTAGAGCAGATACCTTGTTTAGTGGTGTAAATAAAATATTAAACGATGAAACTATTGATGGTATTAATAGTTCTGTTTCTAATTTAGCGGGTACAATATTAGATATTAGAAAAACCATACAGGCAGTAAATTCTATGGTTGTAGACAATCAAGAAAACTTAAAAATTACTTTAGAAAACACCAAGAACATTACAGCAAACTTTAGTAAAGTATCCGATAGTTTAAATGCCGTAGACTTTAATAAAATTATAAGCAAAGCAGAAGAAGCAGTTAGTAATTTTAATGAAATGTCTAAGAAGATTAATTCTGGCGATGGTACAATTGGTAAGCTAATTAACGACAAAAAAATGTACGATAATTTAGAAGCGGCTACCAGAGAATTAGAAGAATTATTAAGAGATATAAAGCTAAATCCAAAAAGATATATTCATTTCTCTATCTTTGGTAAAAGTCCAGAGCCTTATGGTGAGGAAATACAATACTAATTATAACCATTAGCACTATTTAAATGCAATACTTACCAAATATCCTTTTTGCAATCGCGTTAATTGCTGGTATCAGCTTTTTTGTGATGAATATTCGCAAACTTTTTAGAAATATAAATTTAGGAAAAGCGATTGATAGAACAGACAATAAAGCAGCACGTTGGAAAAACATGATTAAGATCGCTTTAGGGCAGTCTAAAATGGTTAGCAGACCTTTTTCTGGCTTTCTACATATTATTGTTTATGTTGGTTTTGTCATCATAAATATTGAAGTTTTAGAAATTATTATTGATGGTTTATTGGGTACACATAGAGTTTTTCAAGGTTTTATAGGAGATGCTTTTTATGGCTTTTTAATAGGAACTTTTGAAATTCTAGCAGCGCTAGTTTTTGCGGCTGTTATTATTTTCTGGACTCGTAGAAATGTTTCAAATATCAAACGTTTTTTAAGTTCAGAAATGAAAGGTTGGCCTAAAACCGACGGAAATATGATTCTATATTTCGAGATGGTTTTAATGACACTTTTTTTGGTGATGAATGCTACAGACACCACTTTTCAGCAAGCAGGAATTGGGAATCCAATAAGTCAGTTTATTGCACCTTTGTTTGATGGTTTTTCATTGGAAGCAATGCACATAGTAGAAAGAACCGCATGGTGGATTCATATTTTAGGAATTCTAGTTTTCTTAAACTATCTATATTATTCGAAGCATTTACATATTTTATTAGCATTTCCGAATACATTTTTCGCGAATTTAAAACCAAAAGGACAATTTACTAATTTAGAGTCTGTAACTACAGAAGTCAAATTAATGATGGACCCAGATGCAGATCCTTACGCTGCACCTGCAGAAGGAACAGAAGCTGAGGCACCAGAAAAATTTGGTGCATCAGATGTTTTAGATTTGAACAAAGTACAGCTATTAAATGCATATACGTGTACAGAATGCGGACGATGTACTTCTGCTTGTCCTGCTAATTTAACAGGTAAAAAATTGTCTCCTCGTAAAATTATGATGGATACCAGAGACCGTCTAGAAGAGGTTGGTAGAAATATCGATGCAAATGGAGGTACTTTTAAAGACGATGGCAAACAATTATTAAACGATTATATTTTACCAGAAGAACTTTGGGCATGTACCAGCTGTAATGCTTGTGTAGAAGAATGTCCGGTAAATATAGATCCTCTTTCTATTATTATGGACATGAGAAGGTATTTAGTTATGGAAGAAAGTGCTGCGCCACAAGAATTAAATTCTATGATGACAAACATCGAGAATAATGGTGCACCATGGCAATACAATCAACAAGACAGACTAAACTGGGCTAAGGAAGATTAATCAACCGTTTTACGGTTGCAGTTTTTAGGTCAATGTCAGTTGAAGTGATTTCGTTTTTTTTTTGCGAAATCGGGTCGAGCACAAACAATTACACGAATAAACAATTACAAGATTAAACATCAAAAGATATGAACGTACCAACAATGGCAGACATGATGGCTCAAGGAAAACAACCAGAAGTGTTGTTTTGGGTTGGTGCTGCAGGAAGTTATGATGATAGAGCAAAAAAGATATCGAGAGCTTTTGTAAAAATATTACACCAAGCAAACGTAAGTTTTGCCGTTCTAGGAACCGAAGAATCCTCTACAGGAGACGCTGCAAAAAGAGCAGGAAATGAATTTTTGTTTCAGATGCAAGCAATGATGAATATCGAAGTTCTAAATGGTTATGAAGTAAAGAAAATTGTTACTTGCGATCCGCATTCATTCAATACTTTAAAAAATGAATATCCAAGTTTAGGCGGTAAATATGAAGTTTTTCACCACACACAATTCATACAAAATTTAATTTCTGAAGGACGTTTAAAGATTGATGAAAGTACGCTTCAAGGAAAAAAAGTTACTTTCCATGATCCTTGTTATTTAGGAAGAGGGAATGATATTTATGAATCTCCTAGAGATTTAATTAGAAGATTGGGCGTTAACTTAACAGAAATGAAACGCAGTAAATCTACAGCTTTATGTTGTGGCGCTGGTGGTGCACAAATGTTTAAAGATGCAGAAAAAGGAGATAAAGAAATTAATATTTTAAGAACAGAAGACGCTCTAGAAACCAAACCAGATATTATTGCAACAGGTTGCCCGTATTGTAACACAATGATGACAGATGGTATTAAGTTTAAGGAAAAGGAAGCTGAGGTAGTTGTAAAAGATATTGCAGAATTAATTGCAGAAGCAAACAATTTATAAGATGAAAAATATATTTTTAGTGTTATTTTGTATCGGTTTATTTTCATGTACCAAAAATGAAAAAAAAGAAGGAGTTCCTGTTCAAAAAATTGAATATGTAACCCCCGAAGAAATGCAAGAGGTTGAAGTTGTTGTAGAAGATAAATTAGTTTTTACAGTGCAAATAGCAGCTTTACAAAACACAAATGACGCATTAGCTAATTTAGAAGATGTAGCTATTTATCAAGAAAACGGATTTACAAAGTACAGATTAGGAGGTTTTGAAACTTACCAAGAAGCAAAGAAGCTTAGAAGTCAGATTATAATAAAATATAAAGGTGCATTTGTACAAGCTTTGTTAAATGATGCTCCCATAGTAATTACAGAAGCGTTACAATATTAGTTTTTATGACAGATTCTTTTCAGAATATTGCAGTCACTTCTTTTCCTGATGTTACTAAAATCGATTTCAAATTGATTGATATTAGGTATCTAAAAGTGATTTTATTAAATACAAGTCTCCTCTTTATAGCTCTTTTTATAGTTCTTTTTTTTATCAATGATAAAGACATCTTTGAGTTAGCAGAATATTCACTTTGGTTGTCTATTGCTATTTTGGTCGCTTTTATTGTTACACTTTTTATAAAAAACATTGAATTTAAACAAAGGAAGTATGCGGTTAGAGAAAAAGATATTTCTTACCAAAACGGTTTTTTTTTTAGAAGCTTAACAACGGTTCCTTTTAATAGAATACAGCACGTAGAAATAGACGAAGGACCTATTTCTCGTTTTTTTGGCTTGGTTTCTTTAAGTGTTTTTACTGCAGGAGATAGTAGTGACGATTTAAAGATTAGCGGACTTTTAAAAGAAGAAGCGCAGCAAATAAAAGAATTCATCAGTAATAAAATAGATGGATAACACAGAGAACTTTAGCCAGTTTAGAAGGCAATCGAAAAAAGGGATTCTTATCATTTATCTAAATATTTTATACAAAGCATTAAAAGCTTTTTGGATTTTATTATTCCTTTTTATTCAAAAATTTTCTAAAATTTCAGAAAGTACTCTTTTGTATATTTACTTAGGAGCTGCTGTTATATTAGGGCTTTTCTTAGTCAGGGCTTTTTTAATTTTCAAGAATTTTCAATTTAAAATAGAAAATCAACATTTTATTTTAAAAAAAGGAATCCTTAAAAAAACAAATACTTCTATTCCTTTTGATCGGATTCAGAACATCAATTTTAAGCAAAATATTTTTCAGCAAATTATAAATGTACATGAAGTAAATATAGAAACAGCAGGTTCTAGTAAAGCAGAAATTTCAATTAAAGCATTGTCGTTTAAAGAAGCAAGTGCGTTAAAGCAAGCAATTACTATTTATGATAAAGGGACTGTGCATTCAGAAACTGAAATTGAAGAAAAACCTTTATTAAAAGTAGGTTTTTTAGCATTGCTAAAAGTGAGTATTACCGAGAATCATTTACAGAGCTTAGTGCTTTTATTTGCTATATTAGTCGGTTTTTTTCAACAAATTAGTGAACTTTTCGATGGTTTAGGAAAACAAGAGCTCTTAGATAATTATATTACAGAGAATACATCTTCACTTGAAGCAAGCGTTTTCTTAATAGTTGGTTTGCTTATTTTTTTTATAATTATTGCCGTTTTAAGTTCTGTTGTTCGAGTCTTATTAAGACACTTTAATTTAACGGTTTTTGTAAAAAATAATGCTTTAGAAATTTATCAAGGTTTAACAACTAAGAAATCTGTAATTCTAAAGAATGACAAAGTGCAACATATTACAATTTCTCACAATCCAATAAAAAAGAGATTAGGTATTTCATTTATTACTTTTAAACAAGCAATTAGTGGCAAAGTAAAGAAAAAACAAGATAAAGTTATTAAGATTGTTGGTTGTAAAACAGCACAGATTTCAGCAATTAAAAATTTGCTTTTTCCTGATGAAAATTTAGATAATATCGATAAAAATTGTTCAGATTCTTATTATAAGATACGCCTGTATATAAGAAGTTTTTTAATTCTTTTAATATTGAATGTTGGTCTTTATTTTGCCATCGAAAACAATCATGTGTTTTGGATAGATGTAGTTCTTATACCTATTTTTATTTTTTCTGTAGAATTAAGTTTCAGAAAGAGATATTATTTATTTAATGAGGATTTATTGTTAGTTGGGCAAGGAATTATAGAAACGCACAAAACATATTTGCCTTTTTTTAAAGTTCAGAATATAGCGCTAAAGCAAACTGTTTTTCAAGCAAGAAATAATGTGGCAGATGTCATTTTTCAAACAGCATCCGGAAAAATAAAATTACCTTGCATCCCATTAGAGAAAGCGCATAAAATATATAATTATACACTGTTTAAAGTAGAAACTAGCAAAAAATCATGGATGTAAAAAGTTACATAAAAGCAGCACGTTTAAGAACACTTCCTTTGTCTATTTCTGGGATAATTGTTGGGGCTATTTTAGGAAACGATTTTGTAAATAATTTATCAGAAAATAGCAACATTTCAATTTTACAAACTCCAATTTTTTGGCTGGCAATTTTAACCACTATTGGTTTTCAAGTGTTGTCTAATTTTGCAAATGATTACGGAGACGGAATAAAAGGTTCAGATAAAAATAGAACAGGAGAAGCAAGAATGGTTTCTTCAGGTGCAATAACACCTAAGCAAATGAAAATAGCAATGATAATTACTACAAGTATCACCTTAATTATTGCTTTGACATTGATTTATGTTGCTTTTGGAAGTGAAGATTTTGGGTTTTCATTCTTGTTTTTTGGTTTAGGAATTGCTTCTATTGCCGCAGCTATAAAGTATACCGTTGGTAATTCTGCTTATGGTTATAGTGGTTTTGGTGATGTTTTTGTATTTCTTTTCTTCGGATTATTAAGCGTTGTAGGAAGTTACTTCTTGTACACAAAACAAATAAATTTTAGTATCTTTTTACCGGCTATTTCTGTAGGATTGTTAAGTACAGCTGTTTTAAATTTGAATAATTTACGAGATCGGGAAGAAGATAAAATTAATAATAAAAATACGTTAGTTGTAAAATTAGGAATAGAAAGTGCAAAAAAATACCATTATTTTTTAATTATTGGCGCATTAATTGCTGCACTAATTTATGTGTTCTTAGACGTTAGTTCTATTTATCAACTGATATTTTTAGTAGCGTTTATTCCATTGATAAAAAACACAATAACAGTATCGAAAAATAATATTCCTGCTGCGTTAGATGCCGAGTTAAAAAAAGTAGCTTTGAGCACCTTTTTATTTGCTGTATTATTCGGAATAGGACAACTCTTTTAAAATTTATATATGAAAACAATAAAAGTAATCTTAACCATAATATCTGTTTTAGTTGTGGTGTTTTTAGCAACAGGTTTGTTGATAAAAGAAACTACCTATTCGGCAAAGGTGTCTATTGAAAAACCCCTAAATGAAGTGTTTAATAACTTTATAAAAATTGATAGCGTTAAAAACTGGATTCCAGAAATACAATCTGTGAAAGCAATTAACGAAAACCCTGGAATTATTGGCAACGTTTATGACATTGTCGTGTTAAACCAAGGGCAAGAAATTAAAATGACGGAAAAAATTATGGCGTATGTACCTAATGAAAAAGTAACGTTATTTTTTGATGCTGAAAATATGTTAAAGAAAGATGATTATCTTTTTTCTGAAGAAAATGGAGTTACAACCATTATCTTAAATGCAAGATGCCAAAGTGAATCTTTTATAATGGCATGTATGTTTCCTTATTTTAAAGGAACTTTTCAAGAACAAGATCAATCTTATTTGAATAATTTTAAGAATTACATAGAAAATAATTAATTTTCATTTTGATAAAAGCAACCTACAAAAAATACATTCTTAATTTTAAAAATCCGAGTGGAACTTCTCGTGGAATTTTAAGAACGAAAGAAACTTGGTTTATTATTTTAGAAGAAAATGGTAAAAAAGGAATAGGAGAAACAGGCCTGTTTAGAGGTTTAAGTATAGATGATGTTTCAAATTATGAAGAAAAGCTAATTTGGGTTTGTAAAAACATCAATTTAGGTTTAGAAAGACTATTAGCAGAAATTATTAATTTCCCGTCTCTTCAATTCGGTTTAGAGCAAGCTTTCTTATCCTTAAAAAGCGTAGATAAATTCGAGTTATTTCCATCAGAATTTACCAAAGGAACAGCAGCAATTGCAATTAATGGTTTGGTTTGGATGGGAGATAAGCAATTTATGAAAACTCAAATTCATGAAAAGTTAAAAACTGGTTTTTCCTGCATCAAAATGAAAATTGGTGCAATAGATTTTGATACGGAAATTGAATTACTAAAATCGATAAGAAAAGAATTCTCATCTACAGAAATTGAATTAAGAGTAGACGCAAATGGAGCTTTTAAACCTAAAGATGCGTTAGAGAAATTAAAAAGACTTTCAGAATTAGACATTCATTCAATAGAACAGCCTATAAAACAAGGGCAGTTACCAGAAATGGCCTTTTTGTGTGAAAACGCGCCGTTGCCAATTGCGTTAGATGAAGAACTGATTGGCCTTTTTTCTTCCGAAGAAAAAAAGAAACTAATAGACACAGTAAAACCACAATTTATAATTTTGAAACCAAGTTTGATTGGTGGTTTCTCTGGAAGTAAAGAATGGATAGATCTAGCGGAAAGTAACACTACAAAATGGTGGATAACTTCTGCCTTAGAAAGTAATATTGGTTTAAATGCAATTGCACAGTTTACATACAGTTTAAAAAATGAATTGCCGCAAGGTTTAGGAACTGGAGGTTTATTTACGAATAATTTTGAGAGTCCGTTAGAGGTTAAAAACGGAACATTGCAATATAATAATTCTAAAAATTGGAATTTTAACTTATAATTCAACATGTCTTCTTGAGCGAAATCGGGAGGTGAAAACGATATAACATGAATTACATTCAACAAGCATACAAGGGGGAAAACGAATGGTATCACTGGGTTTTAACGATTGTATTAGTCTTTTTTGGTTGGCAGGTTCTGGGAGTTATACCTTTGGTTATGGCAGCCGCAGCAAAATCAGAAAATCTTACTCAATTCTCTGAATTTTCAGAAGATAGTTTTATGACTGCAGGAATAGATAATAATTTTTTTCTTTTTCTAATGATTTTTACTTTTTTTGTTGGTTTAATCTTCCTTTTTGTTGGGGTAAAATACATTCATAAAAGAACCATAACTTCTTTAATTACAAGTAGAGATAAAGTAGATTGGAAACGTTTTTTTTACGGCTTTTTTGTTTGGGGAGTTTTAGCGGTTGCCATGTCTTATGTCGGTATTTTATTAGCACCAGAAAACTATACTTGGAATTTTAATGCAACTCCGTTTTTTATTTTGGTTGTAATTTCATTTTTGTTTTTACCATTTCAAACAAGTTTAGAAGAATTGCTTTTTAGAGGTTATTTTATGCAAGGAATTGGAGTTTTAGCAAAAAATAGATGGGTTCCTTTACTTTTAACATCTGCAGTTTTTGGTTTATTACATGGTGCAAATCCTGAGGTAGCAAAACTGGGGCAAATAACCATGGTTTTCTATATTGGTACAGGTTTGTTTTACGGAATTGTAACTTTAATGGATGAAGGAACAGAAATTGCTTTGGGTTTACATGCAGTTAATAATATTACAGCGGCATTTTTTATAACGACAGATTGGACCGTTTTTCAAACAGATGCTTTGTATATAGATACTTCAGACCCGTCTGTAACTTGGGAAATGTTCTTGCCTGTTTTTGTTTTATATCCTTTTATGTTATTTCTATTTTCAAATAAATACGGTTGGAGTAATTGGAAAGAAAAATTAACGGGTAAAATTATAGAACCTGTTAATTTGAAAGAAAACTATAGAATATTGGATGAAATTGGAGAATAATAATTTTCATGAAGAGTTTAAATTAAATAATATTTCATTTTCTTCTATAGATGAATTATTAACCTATTCACGTGTTTTTTCTGAAGAAATTCATTCTTTTTTAGAAGATTGGTTTTCAGAAAAAGAGTTTGTTTTGGTGCAAACTTCTGGCTCTACAGGAACACCAAAGTTAATTCAATTGCAAAAAAAGCAGATGCAGAATTCTGCTGTCGCAACTGGTAATTTTTTCAACTTAAAAGAAAAAACAACGGCTTTGTTGTGCTTACCGGTAGCATATATTGCAGGTAAAATGATGCTTGTAAGAGCGCTTAGTTTAGGTTGGCACTTAGATGTTGTTGAGTCTAATGCTAATCCGTTAAAAGAGTGTTCTAAAGTATATGATTTTTCTGCAATGGTGCCTTTACAGGTAGAAAATTCCATTGAGAAGTTACATCAAGTTAAAAAATTGATTGTTGGTGGAGGAGTTGTTTCAACCCAACTTCAAGAAAAGTTACAAACCATTGCTACGGAGTTTTATGCCACGTATGGCATGACGGAAACAATTACGCATATCGCAGTTAAAAAATTAAACAATTTCACAGTATCACAACTGAGCGAAACAAGAGAATCACTATATAAAGGGAGCTATCAAACGCTACCAAATACTGTAATTTATATAGATGAAAGAAACTGTTTAGTTATAAGTAACAAAAAGGTTTCAGATGAAATTATTTTTACAAATGACGTTGTAAAGTTAATTTCGGATACACAATTCGAATGGTTGGGAAGATTTGACAACGTTATAAATTCTGGAGGAATTAAATTACATCCAGAAAAAATTGAAGAAAAATTAGCTAAAATTATAGCGCATCGTTTTTTTGTTGCAGGTATTTCTGATGAAGTATTAGGAGATAAGTTAGTGTTAATTATTGAGCTTGAAGATAGTAAGTCAAATTATAAAAGTTTGTTGGTTGATGAGATTAAGGGTTTAAAATCGCTTTCTAAGTTTGAAAGACCAAAAGAAATATATTTTACAAGTAATTTTGTTGAAACCAAAACTAAAAAAATCCAGCGCAAACAAACACTAGATTTAATTAGACTTTAATCTAAATTTAATAGATAATCTCTTAAATCTTGATTTTCATTTAAATCCATTTTCTTTTTAATTCTATACCTTCCCGTTTGTACAGACCTTGGGTCTATCAATAAAATTCTAGCAATTTCCTTTGTTTGCATGTGTAGTTTGATAAACATGCAATGTCTTAATTCAGTTTCAGACATTGTAGGATGCTTTTTTATCAAGTTATCATAAAAATTATCATGAACTGAGTTAAAGTGTTCTTTCAATGTATTCCAGTCCTCGTCTCTCTCTAGAACATAGTCTATTTGGCTAATAATTCCTTTAATACCTCCTTTTTCTTCTGTTTTAATTCCTTTTAAGTCTGCTTTTATTTCTTTAAAATACTGCTTATTGTGTAATAAATTTGTCGTTAATGTGATCAGTTTTTTATCTTGAGCTAAGTTCTTAGAGTTAAGGTTTGCTAACTTATTATTTCTTGCTTTCCGTATTTTTTTTAAATTTTCAAACATAAAATAATAACCAATCAATGAGATAATAAAGAGCATACTAATTAAAGACACTAAAACCTTTAAATTGTAATTGGTGTTTTCTAAGCTTTCTTTTTGAAGTATTATTTTTTCATATTCAAACTTTGCGCTCAAATCTATTATTTTCTGCTCAAGCTTTTTATTTGTTTTATTCTTATTAGCAAGTACAAAAGATAAAGCTTCGTGATTATCATGCGCAATTAATTCGAGATTAAAAATACAATCACTCGAATACTCGTATGCTTGATGAATGGAAACACTTATTATGTTTTCTCCCTTTTTAAAAATACTATTATCAAAAAATAGCTCTTTAAATTCGTGCTCTTCCTCGCTTATAATGGTATTAACAGCAACTGTATAGCTGTTAATTGCAGTGTTTGGCATGTTGTCTTTAAAGAGCTCTACTCCGTTTACGTAAACTACGGCGCCATCGTCTCTTTGAATTTTAAATTGATAAGCAACATACTCTTTATCAATAAAAATTTTCTTTTTGAAATATTTGGTGATATGTTTTTTATCAGGTTTCCCACCAAAACTAATTTCAGTAAAAACGATGTCATCACCATAACCTAGAGGAGATTTTCCTGTCTTCCAATTAGAAAATTCAGAGAGCTTAATCCAGTCGTTATCTAAATAACCAAGATCATAATAGTGCCAAGAATTATTGTTTTTAATTAATGTTTCTTGTGTAAAAGCAATATTGAATTGAATAATTATGAGGAATAGGGTTGTTTTTTTTACGAATTGTAATCTGTTCATTTATAAAACAATAGAGGATTTTGTTGTGCAAATGTAGTAGTTTTTTTACGAAATTAAATAAGATGTAGTAGATTTGTTAGCATTATTTTATAAAAATTAATTTAAAACAATAGTATCTTTGTAAAATAAGAAGAGGCTTTATAGTGATAAAATTGGGGGATTGAACTTACTATATTGATTATTCAAAAAAAAGTCGTGATTTAATTATCACGACTTTTTGTTTATTATTAAGATTTGAAAACTTGTTATTACATTTGCATAGAGTGGTATATGTTTTGAACATCATCATCTTCTTCTAATTTTTCTAAAAGCTTTTCTACATCTGCTTGCTGCTCTTCTGAAAGCTTCGCTGTTGTAGTAGGTATTCTTTCGAAACCAGAAGATAAAATTTCTATATTGCCATCTTCAAAGAAAGATTGAATCGCACCAAATTGCTCAAAAGGGGCATAAATAATAACTCCTTCTTCATCATCAAAAACTTCTTCCACTTCAAAGTCTATTAACTCTAGTTCTAGCTCTTCTAAGTCAATCGTAATATCTTCTTTTTTTACAGTGAAGGTACAAACATGATCAAACATAAAAATAACAGAGCCAGAAGTACCTAAATTTCCATCACATTTATTAAAAGCAGCTCTAACATTGGCAACAGTTCTATTGTTATTGTCTGTAGCCGTTTCTAAAACAAGTGCTATACCGTGTGGTGCATATCCTTCAAATAAGACTTCTTTATAATCGGCAGTATCTTTATCTGTTGCTTTTTTTATCGCACGCTCTACATTCTCTTTAGGCATGTTTGCAGCTTTCGCATTCTGCATAACAGCCCTTAGCCTAGAATTTGCATCAGGATTTGGACCACCTTCTTTAATAGCCATTACAATATCTTTACCAATTCTGGTAAAAGTTTTAGCCATCGCTGACCAACGTTTCATTTTGCGTCCTTTTCTAAGTTCGAATGCTCTTCCCATTTCTATTTTTCGTTTTATTTATCCTTACAAATGTAAAAATTTGAAACTTGTTTCACAATTTTTTTGAAACTTGATTTGTGAACTAAATATACCTAGCACTAGGTATTGTTTTATTAATTTTAGAAGTATAATTTTGGTAATAACTTAAAACCGAACCTATCATGAAGAAAACTACTTTTTTAATTTTTACATTATTAACTATTTCTTTGTTTGGGCAGGTAAAACTCACTTCTTCTTTAAGTGAATATGAAGATGGAGGCATTTGGAAAAAAAGCTATCAAAAAGTTTATGGTTATAACAACGGATACCTTTCAAACCAAACGTATCAAAATTGGAATGAATCTAATGCAGCTTGGACTAATGTAGATGATATTTCATATACCTATAATTCCAATAATGAGCTAACTAAATCCATAGAAAGAGAATGGAACGTGAATACAAGTTCTTATGTAAATGGAATAAAATCTGAGTACACCTACAATACTAATGGAAACGTTAGTGAGTTTATGGATTATAAATGGACAAATAATCAATGGCTTGTAGCGGCTAAGTTTCAGATAAATTACAATACTAACAATAAGATTTCTGATGGAATTGGTTATAAATGGAATGGTACTGCTTTTGTTTTAGAAGATAGAACGATTCTTTCTTACAATGGAAATAATACAATTGCTCATTATGTTTATGAGGAATGGGACGGTGCTAATTGGCAAAAATCAGACAAGACTACTTTTTCATATACTGCGAGCAATAAAGTTTCTTTAGAGCTTTCTAAAATATGGGATGGTACAATGTACGTTGATGATGATAAATCTGAATATGTGTATGACGGGAATGGGAATGTTATAAACGAGAAAAATTCTTATATAGATAATGGTGTTTGGGTTGTTGGAGGCAATGAAACTGTAACTTATGACACTTCTAAATTAATGTCTTCCTTTATTCATCCTTTTGCAGATAGTACCGGTTTAGATTATTTGTTTACTGGAAATCCTTATATAAATAAAATATTAACTTCTAGTTATTCTAATACCGATAGAACTACTTATTATTATGGCAACGCAACTGCAAGTGTAAATGATTTTGCTTTAGCAGACTTTGCTGTGTATCCTAATCCGACAAAGGGTGTTTTAAGAATTGATGACAGTAATTTTACTTTAATAAATATTGAGGTTTTTAATATTATTGGTAAAAAAGTGTTCACTTCAAGTACAAATGAACTCCATTTAAATAAACTAGTGAATGGAGTTTACATGCTTAAAATTCGAGATGAGAATGGAAATTTTGCTATTAGAAAAGTATTGAAAAATTAAGTTCCCCAGTTTTAAAAGTATTTCTAAGCGTCTTACTTAGAAATGCTTTTTTATTTTAATAGTTGATACGCTTGTTTTGCAATCTCAATTTCTTCATTTGTTGGTATTACTAATATTTTTACTTTGGAAATTGAAGATTGAATTTCTCTAGTTTTTTTCGACCTTATTTCATTTTTATTGCTGTTGAGGTCAATTCCTAGAAAGTCTAAATTTTCGCAAACCATTTTTCTTGTTAGAATTGAATTTTCTCCAATTCCGGCAGTAAAAACAATTGCATCTAAACCATTTAAAATAGCAGCGTAAGAACCAATAAATTTTTTAATTCTATGGCTTGCTAATTTCAAGGCATTTATACATTTTTCATCACCACTAACCGCATTTTCTTCAATTTCTCTTAAATCAGAAAAACCAGTTAAACCTAACATCCCAGATTCTTTCTGTAATAAATTATTTACTTCATCTGCAGATTTATTCAGTTTTTTCATTAAAAAGAAAATAACAGATTGGTCAATGTCTCCAGCTCTAGTGCCCATAATCAAACCATTTGTTGGCGAAAACCCCATAGAGGTTTCTATGCACTTTCCGTCTTTAATCGCAGCCATACTGCAACCATTTCCTAAATGTATGGTAATAATTTTTGATGATTTTTTATCTAAATAAGCAATCGCTTTTTCAGAAACATATTTATGACTAGTACCATGAAAGCCATAAGCTCTAATTTTATGGTCTTCTAAGTATGAATTAGGTATTGCATATTGATAGGCTTCTTTGGGCATTGTTTGATGAAATGCCGTGTCGAAAATTGCAATTTGCTTTGCAGTTGTAAAAATGGTTTCTGCAATTTCTATTCCTGTTAAGTTTGCAGGATTATGCAAAGGTGCTAAATCAAACAAATTCCGAATACTATCTTTAACTACTTTGTTTACAAAAACGGTTTTGCTAAATTTACTTCCGCCATGAACAACGCGGTGACCAACTGCTTTAATTTCAGCTACAGAATTAATGACACCTATTTTTTTATCTAATAATATTTTTGCAACTTTCTGTAGACCAGCCTCATGATTTAAAATAGGTGCTGTTTCAGAATGTTTTTCACCCTCTTTTTCATGTGTAAAAATGGCATCTTCCATACCAATTCTCTCCACCAAACCCACACATTTTACAGTTTCACTTGGCATCTCAATTACTTGATATTTTAAAGAAGAAGAACCTGCGTTTAGAACTAAAATATTCATAATTATTTTTGATTTGCTTGAATTATGGTTAACAAAATGGTGTTGAAAATATCATCTACTGTACAACCTCTACTTAAATCGTTCACAGGTTTGTTTAAGCCTTGTAACATTGGACCAATTGCCAAAGCGCCAGTTTCACGCTGAATTGCTTTATACGTATTGTTACCTGTATTTAAATCGGGGAAAATTAATACCGAAGCTTGACCAGCAACTTGAGAATTTGGCATTTTAGTTTTAGCAACAGACATGTCTACAGCGGCATCATATTGTATAGGACCTTCAATTTTTAAATCGGGTTTTTTAGCTTTTGCCAGTTCAGTAGCTTTTCTAACTTTTTCTACTTCCTCTCCCTTTCCAGAACTTCCAGAAGAATAAGACAACATGGCAACTTTTGCTTCAATACCAAAAGCTTCGGCAGAAGCAGCAGAAGAAATGGCAATTTCAGAAAGTTGTTCTGCATTCGGGTTTGGGTTTACGGCACAATCTCCCATTACAGAAACTCTGTCTGATAAACACATGAAAAATACCGAGGAAACTACAGAAACACCAGGTTTCGTTTTTATTAACTGCAATGCAGGTTTAATGGTGTGCATTGTAGTGTGAACTGCACCAGAAACCATACCGTCTGCCAAACCATTTAAGATCATTAAAGTACCATAGTAAGAAACATCTTTTGCTAAATCTGCAGCGGTTGTTTCAGTCATTCCTTTGTGTTTCCTTGCTTCAAATAATGTAGCTGCAAAATCTTTATTGTAAATTGAATCTTCCGGATTCAGAATATTTAAAGCATCTAAATCAATCTGTAAACCAATTTGATCGCATTTTAATTGTATGTTATTTCGATCACCTAACAACGTTAAATCTACGATGTTTAGCAATTGTAAACGCGCTGCTGCCTTAAGAATTCGTTCATCATCTCCTTCTGGTAACACAATATGTTTCTTTTGAATCCTTGCTTTTTGCAATAAACTATATTGAAACATGCTTGGTGTCAATCGATCTGAATGGTGTGATGTTAAAATATTTGTCAACCCTTCTGCATTCACATATTTATCAAAAGTGTCTAATGAAAGTAGTATTTTTTTATTATTGGATGCATATATTTTAGATTTTATAGCTCCAATTTTATTTGATATTCCGAATGTACCACCATCGGCTAAAATAATAGGAACGGTAGACTGTACACCTTCAATCAATTTTAAAATAGATTCTTCAGGAATTAATGTTCCTGTTAAAATAATACCTGCAATTTTAGGATAGTTCTTAGACGCATTTGCCTGTAAAGCACCTAAAATAATATCAGCTCTGTCTCCTGGTGTAATTACCAATGCATTTTCTTTAATTCTAGTTAAATAATTACGCAGTTGCATTGCACCAGTACTAAAGCTACCAATAGCATTGTCTAAAAATTGTTCTCCGAATAAAACCCTTCCGTCCAAAGCTTTTACCACTTCTTTTACGGTAGGAAATGCTAGAAAGTCTATTTTAGGAATAATATCTATTTGTAGTTTTTCTGGAAAACTTTTTGTGAGTTCTTCTCGAATATAATCAACCTCATTTTCTTCAATTTTATTGGCAACAATACCAATAACATCTACTTCTTTACTAATAAAAGAAGTATAAGAAAGTTGCATGGTATTGATAAAATCTTTCTTTTTCTTTCCGTTTCCAGAGCCCACAATTAATGCAGGAATGTTTAAGTTTTTAGCAATCATTAGATTTACATCTAACTCTGTAAAACCTCCTTCCCCAGAAAAATCCGTTCCTTCCACTAAAACATAATCGTAATTTGCCTCTAGCTTTTTGTATTTTTTAATAACGTTATAAATTACTTCGGCGGCTTTTCCTTCGCTTAAAAGTTCTACAACCTCACCTTGCTTGTACGCATAACAATCTTCATAATCGGTGTCTAGATTAAAGAAATTGATAGCCGTATTTGTATGTTCATCGTAATCGTTATCATCCGTTTCATTAATAATAGGTCTAAAATAACCTACTTTTGCAGACTTAGTTAACATCATTCTTAACAACCCTAATGATATTAAAGATTTACCACTATCAGATTCTACGGTGGTAACATATATAGCTTTACTCATGTTTTATTGTATTGATTTACAAAAATAAGACATAAAAAAATGACTAATTGTGATATTAGTCATTTATTATTTATAAAAAGATAAGTGTTGTTTATTATACTTGTAAAACGCCCATGTTAAATTGTTTTTCAATAGGAGCATGGTTTGCTGCTTCAATTCCCATAGAAATCCAAGTTCTGGTATCTAACGGATTAATAACTGCATCTGTCCATATTCTAGCAGCTGCATAATAAGGAGAAATCTGCTCATCATAACGCGATTTTATCTTATCGAATAATTCAGCTTCTTTTTCTGGCGTAATTTCTTCGCCACGTTTCTTTAGGGAAGCCGTTTCAATTTGCAATAAAACTTTAGCTGCAGAATTACCACTCATCACTGCCAATTCCGCAGAAGGCCACGCAACAATTAATCTTGGGTCATAGGCTTTACCGCACATTGCATAATTTCCTGCTCCGTAAGAGTTTCCTATAACAATTGTAAATTTAGGCACTACAGAATTACTAACGGCATTTACCATTTTTGCACCATCTTTTATAATTCCTCCATGTTCAGATTTAGAACCTACCATAAAGCCAGTAACATCTTGTAAGAAAACCAACGGTATTTTTTTCTGATTGCAATTCGCAATAAAACGAGTTGCTTTGTCTGCAGAATCATTATAGATAACACCACCAAACTGCATTTCACCTTTTTTAGTCTTTACTAGTTTTCTTTGATTCGCAACAATACCAACTGCCCAACCATCAATTCTAGCATATCCCGTAATAATGGTTTTTCCGTAGCCTTCTTTGTATTGTTCAAACTCAGAATTATCTACCAAACGCTTTATGATTTCTAGCATATCATACTGCGCATTTCTTTCTTTTGGCAGAATTCCGAAGATATCATCTTCATTTTCTTTTGGCGGAAAAGACTCGGTTTTACTAAAACCAGCTTTGTCATAATCGCCAATTTTATCAACAATAAATTTTATTTTATCCAATGCATCTTTATCATCTTTCGCTTTGTAATCGATTACACCAGAAATTTCACAGTGTGTAGTTGCACCGCCTAAAGTTTCATTGTCTATAGATTCGCCAATTGCAGCTTTAACCAAATAGCTTCCGGCAAGAAAAATACTTGCCGTTTTGTCTACAATTATTGCTTCATCACTCATAATTGGTAAGTAAGCACCACCCGCAACACAACTTCCCATAACCGCAGAAATTTGTGTAATTCCCATACTGCTCATTATTGCGTTGTTTCTAAAAATACGTCCGAAATGTTCTTTGTCTGGAAAAATTTCATCTTGCATTGGTAAATAAACACCCGCAGAATCTACTAGATAAATAATAGGTAATTTGTTTTCTATGGATATTTCTTGCGCTCTTAAATTCTTTTTCCCTGTAATAGGAAACCAAGCACCTGCTTTTACGGTAGCGTCATTGGCAACAACAATACATTGTTTGCCTTTAATATAGCCAATTTTTACAACGACCCCACCAGAAGGGCAGCCACCATGTTCTGCATACATGTTTTCACCAGCAAAAGCACCAATTTCTATAGATTTTGCTTTCGAATCGAGTAAGTAATCAATTCTTTCACGAGCAGTCATCTTGCCTTTTTCGTGATGTTTATCAATTCTTTTTTGACCGCCACCTAGTTTTACTTTAACAAAGCGTTTGCGTAAATCTGAAGCTAAAAGTTTATTATAATCTTCGTTTTTATTGAAGTTGATATCCATAGGAATGCATTTCTTAGTTTGTGCTAAATTAAGAAATATTGTTGTGATTCTGTTATGGTGGATTTTAGTATTTAGATTATAATTTAAATCGAATGGTTCAGTGTAAATTAATAAGTATTTAAAAAAATGAATGTTTTTGTAATAAATAAGTATTAAATGCTACATATAATTAAAGTAAATGTTCTTTTTTTTGAAAAAAATAACGAAATTGCTACACTTAAAAAAATTGTTCAACCTTAAAAACGAAATATATATGTCTGATGACTTTGACTTATTAGAAACAAATTCAACCAAAAAAACAGAAAAAGTAGATGTAAACTGGGGGAAAGCCATCGATACGATGAAATCTAAGCTATCACAAGAAGAAGATCCAGAAAAGCGTCAGAAAATATTAAACGCAACATTAGATGATGTTGTAGATATGGCGAAAGAAGATAGAACTTCTTTATTAGATGCGATTAAAGATTTAACAGATTATCAAGATGAAGTTGGTATTAAATTCGAAGGTTTTTCTGCTTTAAACTCAGACGAACAAAAAGTGATTGATGATGCCCAAAAAGCATTAGAAAGAGCAAGGATAGAATTAGAAGACGCACAAAATAAAGAAGATACTTGGTGGAATAACCTTTGGGGAAGAAAGGCTAAAATCAAAAAGGAAGAAATAGAATTTGCAGCTGCAGAAAAGACTAGAGCAGGAGCAGACAATAAAGCAAAAGCATTGTTTCAGCAACGTATAGAAAGTGCAGATATTCAAACTTTATTGGGTGAACTTTCTTTTAAATCTCAAGCAGCAGTAACACGTTTAAAAAATAGAGAAGTAGAGATTAAAGAAGTTGAAGAAAAATTAAAAACAGCCATTGTAGAAGCCTCTAAAAACCATACAAAAGCATTAGAAAAGAAGAAAGAGGTAGAAGATAAGTTAGAAGAACAGTATGCATTGTTAAAGCAAGCACGTCAAGAATTAGACGAAATTGTAGACAAACAATCTACAGCATATTCAGAAGCAATTGGTAAAGTAACCACCATTGAGCAAAAAGTAGAGGAGTTAGAAGGACTGAAAAATGCCTACACAACTTTGGCTGCAAGTAAAGATAGTTTTGTGCACAAGCATAATTTAACGATCAAAGTGTTGACTTCTTTACGTTCTAATTTACAAACGCACAGAGCAAAATTAAAGTCTGATACTGAAGAAAGATTGAAGTATTATGATGGTTATATAGTTGCCTTAAAAGCGAGGACAGATCAAGAATTTGCGGCGATTTTAGAACACTTAGGTGTAAAAACGGATGAGCATATTGGCGAAACTCTAGCGTCTATGCATTCTGCAAGTGCAAGAGCGCGTCAAGATATGATGAACAATATTCCTGTTCACGAAAAAGTAATGACTGGCGTTTACAGCACCTATGCAGAGGCTTTACATGAAATTAGAGAGAAGGATCAAGATATTCAAAAGAACTTTGCTGACCGTTACGGAATAGACATGAAAGAAATTTTCGAAGACTATTACAATTCAGATGCAACTGCAACAAAAGGTGATAATGAACCTTCAGAAGCTCCAAAAAAGGATTCTTCTAATGACGATTTGTTAGGTTAATATTATAAGGGCGTTTCCTTCTTTTGAGAAAAACAAAAGAAGGTCAGGCTTTTCGCTAAATCTTTTTTCTGAAAAAGAAAAAAGGATATCGCTTCAATCCTTAACGCGGGCTTGCTTATCAAAATTTCTTAATTATAAAAGCTAAAGATTATCAACTAAAATATGATTACAACACCTTTAGACTCTGCGCTTTTAGACTCAAAAGAACAATATGTTTTTTATCATAAAATGGTAGATTTTGTATTGAAAGAATTGATTGTAAGTGTACAACAAGAAAAATTATGTACACAACAAGAGTTGCTAATTTTTAAGCAATATTCAGACTTACTTTTATATTCTATAGAAGCCATGCGTATTAAATATATGTATGACGAGGAAGATAATATGAAAGTCGATTTAACAGATTCTGGTTTTCCTAATTATTTAGAATTCAGATTTTTGTATAATGATTTAGAATTACGGAATCAATATTTAGATAAATTAACAGATACAGAAACTTTAAAAGCAGCCTTTTTAGACACACTTTTACGTAAAAAACAACCCATTAGAAGATTAGATTTATTTAAAGCTACCTCAATTGTTTATTATACATCCGTAGAAAAAAAATACATTTTTAATAGATTTGTACAAGGTAAAATTTTAGAAGCGCCAAAAGACGCCAATTATCAATACTTAACAAGTTGGAGCTTTTACGACGTAAGTCACAACAGACCTTTTATTTGTTATATGTATTTTGATTATACAGGAAAAAATGCGTTGAATGACAGAGATAAAATTTATCAAGCTTTAAAAGAAAGTGCAGATAGAGAAATGTCTTTAGATACCATGGCGTATAATATCGATCGAAAATTGCCAGATATTCAACCCAAACATATCAAAAGAATAGATTTAGGTCCGTTTCATAATGTGTTTGCAAAAGACGAAAATGAAATAACCCATGCTATTTTAGGTGGAATTTCAAGAAAAGAAATTCCTTTAGAAAGCTATGCTTTATCGCTAAAAATAGATGAGGTATATGCTGGAGAAACATTTACAGAAGGTGGTTTCTTTTCAAAACAAACCATGCAAAAATGGAGTGATGTAATTCAGCAAAAATACGTTTTAGCACCGCACAGAATTATTCAATTATTGCACAATAGTGCGCCAGAGGTTTTACATACATTGGCAAATGCACCAATTGAGTTAGCGAGTTTAAAAATAGAAGTTAAATAAACTTTTGTAAGAATAAAGATACAACCTCACAGGTTTTAAAAATCTGTGAGGTTTGAAAAAAAAAAATAGAAAAAGAAAATAATAATAGCAGATTAAGAAAAGCAACATCATACTGCCTACTGAAGACTGCCAACTGAAGACTTAAAAATGCAACACAACTCAACTTTCCCTATAAAACAAAACGAATTAGACATGCTTCGCGATGAAGCTTCTGGTTACTTAAAAAGTATTCAATGGGAGCAAAGCAATCGAGCAAAGAATAAAGACAAAGATGCAAAAGACAGTTCTATTTTATTGTATTTGTCTAGAGCAAATAATGGAAGTAACGTAGAAATTACTTCAGTTTCTAAAACTGTTTTAGGTTTAAAAAAGCGATTGTTACCAAATTCTATTGCAATTCCGGTCTATTTGAATCAGACTTTGTATGCCGTTCAAGAAGGAATTACTTTAGGAATTTGGATAAAAGATAGTTATTATGATGCATCGGGCTTATCTTCTTTAAACGAACGTAAAGCTGCTTTAGACGCTAATGGGAAACGAGAATATGAAAGCAAAATGCAAACAGCAACTGCTTTTCAATTATTTGCGACTTCCTATAAAATTCTACACGATTTAAAACCACATGCTTCGGATGATTTATCTGTGATGAAGCAAAAATTTGCTGGTATTCCAGAAGTTTCTTTATTATCACCATTAAAAGGGATTGCGTGTTCTTTGTTTTATTTTGATAAGTATTTAGGGCATCCAGACATTGTAAAATCAGATAAAGATGTAATTGACTTTACAGTGGTGTTTTATGAAGCTTTAATTGATGAAATTCAGTTGAGAAAAAGCAGTTTAGAATATTTAGAAACTATAGAAGACAGAGCCTACAAATTAGAGAACTCAGATTTTGCAGTTTCGGGTTGGAGCAACGTTTTTTCTGGAACGGCAAAAAGTATTGAATTCAATAAAATTCAGTTTGAACAAATTGTAGGAAATAAAGACGCCAAACATTTTGCACGTAGATTAACAGAAAGAATGTTGAGTTACGATTTTGAAGCGAAGAAAAATCCGTTTCAAGAATTAGGCGGATTTATGCCTGTTTTTATGGGGTATGGAATTCCAGGAACAGGAAAAAGTATGCTAATTGCGGCAATTGCAACAAGATTGAAAGAACATGCAGATCATTTAGATATTCCGTTTTTATTTCATCCAATGCCAGACACGTTAATTTCTACTTTTCAAGGTGGATCTGCAGAAAAAATGGTGGAATGGATGAAGCCAATGCAAGACCCAACAAAATTAATTTTTGCACCCATTGATGATGCTGAAAACAATTTACAAGAAAGAACAGCACAAGGTGTTTCTGCAGGTGTAAAAGAGGTTATTGGTGTATTCTTACGATATACAGAAGGTGCGTATGCAGTAAATTATGGGAATTCTTCTATCGGGTTATTTACCAATTTACCAGAAATGTTAGACAAAGCGGTTATTTCTCGTGTACAAGGAAGATTTAAAATTGACGGAGCAAGAACAGCACATGACTTTTTAGACCAAGATTATATTTGGTGGAAGAAATTTGAGAAGACAATTCCAGATTTTGTTAATATGGAAAACCCTGCTAATTATCAGTTTTTAAAAGACCAAGGGTTGGCAAAAAATATGGGGGATATTTTAAACTCTGTCGCAAAACCATCCGAAGAAAGGGTTTTACAAGCGTATGACAAAGCAGAAAAACTACATAAAACAAATCATCATTTATTTTTTGCGAGTTTGTATCAAGAAATTCAACAAATATTTCCGTTTTTTTCATCAAGAGATGTACGGAACATTCAGTCTGCAATTTCCTTACGTTTAACAGATTTCGATTTAGAACAAGATTGGTTCGAAAATCCAGAAACGTATTTTAAACAAAATTACGATACGAAGTTTAACATGTTGCAAGAATTAATGAAAAGCAATATGAAAGGATTAGATTTTTCTGAAATTAGAAGACAAGAAGTGGTGCGTTATTTAGATAATGTTGCGACCATTGCAGATACAGATTTTAAGCGTAAAGTAGATGCGAGAGTGCATCATTTAAACATCGATTTAGAAGCTAGAAAAACATTTGATAATGAATAACAACCGAATAAAAGAGATTGAAAAGACGTTATTGTCTGATAATCATTACACGTTAAATAAATTCAAATTTAAGTATCAAATGTCTGATGGAAGTTGGGTTAGCCAGATGCGAGAAGTATACGAACGAGGTCATGGAGCAGGAATTTTGTTATACAATACCACCAAAAAAACGGTAGTTCTTATCAAGCAATTTAGATTGCCTACTTTACTACATGACAACAAAGACGGATTCTTAATAGAGATTCCTGCGGGATTGTTGGATGCAGACAATCCGGAACAATGTATAATAAGAGAAACCGAAGAAGAGGTTGGTATTCGTTTAAAATCTGTTAAAAAAGTGTATGAAGGTTATTCTTCTCCAGGAGTTTTAACAGAAAAGATGCACTTTTTTGTGGGCGAATATACAGACGATATGAAGGTAAGTGAAGGTGGAGGTTTAGCCAGTGAAACAGAAGATATTGAAGTTTTAGAAATTCCGTTTATAGAAGCTGTAAGAATGCTAAATGAAGGCGAAATAGTAGATACAAGAACCATTGTATTGTTACAATATGCACAAATTCATAAGTTGTTAGATTAGAAAAAAGAGTAATACAGAGATTCTCGGAGTACAATTTCTAAAACCCACTGTGTTTTCTCAGTGAAACTCAGTGTAATAATAAATAAATGCAAAAATTAATAAAAGCAAACCTATTTAGAAACGAACTAATTCCTGTAAATGGAAAATTGGTAGAACGTTATAATAAATGTTTACAAAAACTTGGTTTTACAAAAACGAAGTTAACCTCTTTTTCTATTGATGGTTTGGGGTGGAGTCCAGAAATTGCAGCAGAAAAAAACGAATCGTTTTATTTAAATAATGGAGAGGCAAACACACACGCAATCATAATTACGCCGTTACAAAAAGGAGCATCTGTTTACAATCCGTTTCACTCTTTCGACAAGGAATTAATGAAAGCTGTTTTTAAAAAACATGGTGATTCTATTAATGACATTACAAGAGATGCTGCTGTTTGTTTAGAATTCGATCAGAAAATTGACGTCTTTTATGAACCTCTAGATGTTTTAAAATACAAAGACATAGTTGTTAAATTTCATTTGATTAATGATTTAAACAAAGCCAAAGCTGCACAGTTAAAATTGATTGAAGAATTTAACAAAGATCAAAATTTTATAGATGAAAGCATTCATCAAAAAATATTAGCTTCTGCTAAGAAATACGGAGATTTAAGGAAACGAAATCTTCATTTAGAAGAAATTAGTTTTATAACAAATTCATTTTATACAAAAGCTTTTGGAGGTGTTTTTGTATTGAGAGATTTTGTAAAGCCTATTTTAATTTTCGAAAACGAAGAAACTTATAAAGAAGCTATAAATGACACTATTCATGATGTGTTAATGTACCACGTTTCACATCAAGAGTTGATAGAAAAATTAATAAGTTATGATATTATTGAAGCGGATTTAGAAGAAGAAATCTCTAAAAAGAGGTATCATAGAATTCAGAAATATACCATGTCTTCTTATTTAAAAGAGACAACACATCCAATAAATGATATTTTACAAGATCCTATTTTATTTAAAAGTTATTTAAATAAAATTGATATGAATGCTCGCAAAAAAGTGATGGGTTTAGAATTGTTTTTAGATAAAAAACAGCTTTCTAAAACATTGAAAGCAAAAGATATTTTAGACGAAACATTGTTTGTTGCTTTGCACAAACCACATTCGTCTTTAAAGCCAAATCACCAAGATTTAATCTGGTATTTGTTGGTAAATATTGCACCTAAAGATATTTTGTTTTTGTATTGGTATGACAAAGAACAGTTTTATGAGGTTTTTAAAAAGTTAGAAGATTCTACACAAGATTGGGTAATTGAAACAATTTGTAACAATTTTTAGAAAAAATAGACTAATTTTATAAGCATCTTAAACTCATAAAAGTATGACACTAGAACTCATCATATTCATCGCATCAATTTTATTCGGAGTAGTTTTGTATTGGAGGGAGTCTAGAACGAATAAGGTTTATTCTTTTTTTAATAAATTAATGAACTCTAAAGAATTGCAAATGAAAGCTACCGATAAGAAAGGTTTTGTATACGAACAGAACTTTCTTTTAAGATTGGTCTTCATCATTTCTTTTTTCTTACTAGTTATTTTAGTTACACGTTTTTTAATTCCAATTGATGTAGCAACAATTTCACTTTTTGCTTCTATGATTTTCGGAACTTTAATAGGAACATATCTAGCAGGATTTATTTTTAAATCAACCAAGATTATAGACGAACAGTCAGATTCTTTAGAAGATAAGTTTAAGGATGTTTTAGAAAAAGGAAGAGATCTTGTTGAAGATTTTAAAAATGAAGAACCCATTGCGATTGAAAAAGCACAAAAAGAAATAGAAAAATCTAAAGTCGAAGGAAAAAGTGCCAGAGAACGCTTAAAAGAGAAAGGATTATTATAATGAAAAATAGCATTAGACATTATGTTTTAATAGCAGGAATTATCTTTATGATAATTCAGTTTTTTATTTCTGATTATGATGATTTTTTTGGATGGAAGAATTTGATGCCTTTTATTTCTCAAATTTGCATAATTATAGCAATGCTTGGCAGTATCATATATGTTAATAAACACGGAGAAAACTGAATTTTATGTTAAAAAATTACTGGAGTAAAGGATCAAAACAAAAGAAAAGAGTTATTATTTTTAGCGTTATAATTTTAGCACTACTATTCTTTTTAAGAGACGATTATCAACCTGCATTATTATTTGTAAGGAAATTTATTTTCATCATTTTACTATGTTTTACAATCTTATTTTTTGGATTGAGAAAATTCAGGAAATCAGCGAGTACAGTAAGTAGCATAGGAACATTATTTTTATTAGGTATCTTCTTCGGTGCCATGTATTATATCGGTTATCATTCTAAAATGTATAATTACATGCAGACTTACAATGTATTTAATGATTTAAATCGCATTGAAATTGTAGAGCTTCCATTAACACAAAACGAAAGAATTCAACCTTTAAGAAACATCTTTTCAATGGCAAATGAATCTGTGGGCGAAACCAAAGACGTTTCTCTACCACATTTAGTTCGAGTTGATGGAAACAATCAATGGACAATGGCAATTCAGCCAACAGAAAAATACGTTTGGCAAGGAATAAAAGACAATACAGAAGAAGTTTTTTCTGTATCGAGCACCACACCTTTTCCGCGTTTTTCATCAGAAAATAGAATTCCGGTTACATTTTCTATTGGCGAATCTTTAAAATTCAGTAGAAATACATGCAATGCTGTTGTACAACGTTTAAATCCTTGGATGCTGTTTAATTACGAACCAAGTGACACCTATTACATGAAAAATGATCAAGGTGCTTGGGTTGAGGTCGTAAGTTTAATCAAATGGAAAGGTTTCTTTTTTCCGTATCCTACTTTTGGCGGTGTCATGGTTATAGAAAATGGCAAACACAGTTTTAAAGATTATTTAGAAAGAATTACTATTGGAATGGGAACGTATATTTCTCCCAAAGAAATGAAAAATTACGCCTATTTAACAAAACAAAATACCTTATCAGAAAAAGTTTCTCGCTTGCAAGCAGAAAGTTTAAAATTCTTAGCAGGTTTTTCCGATCCTTTACCTTGGAATATGGAAAGTGCCGTTAAAATTCCAGCAGCACCAAAAGATCAGAATGCACAACCTTATGTAACGGATTTCGATTTTTCAGATACAAAAACAGAAGCTTTTAGTGGTTTGTATCATTGGTTTGGTTTAGAACCTGTAGGAAACGAAAGAACGAGTTTGAGTTTTAGTGTTTTTATTCCGGCAGATGGTACCAATAAATTATATTTTTACAACCACGCAGCAAAAAAAGAAGGATATGCAGGCGTTTCTGCAATGCCTTTAAAAGTGAAAGAATCTAAGAAAGAATACGATTGGAGTTCAAATACACCCGTAGAATTTAGACCGTATATTAAAAATATTGCAGGTAGAAAACGCATGTTTTTTCTAGGAACTGTTTCTACCATTAGTGACGACAATCCAGCACAATTCGACGGTTCTGCAACGCCAGATTTAGCCTTGGTAGATAGCGAGTATAGAGATGTTGTTTGGATCAATGCTAAAAAGCCAAGTACTTGGAATGAGGAACTTTATAAGCAATTAAACGAAGCTTGGAGAACAAGTGAAGGAACAAATATTTACTTTGAAAAAGAGCAAACAGTACTTGAGAAAAATCAGTCGATTTTAGATTCTATAAAGATGATCTCTAAGCAAGATAAAAGCATCAAAGAAATTCAACGTCTTCAAAAACAAATAGATTCTATTAAAATTAACCAGTAGTTTTTGTAGCTATTTCCTGCTTTCCATTATATCTTTTTGCCGAAAAAGCAAAAAGGATGTCATTTCAATCAGGGCTATACTTGTTTGCTAGCTGTACGAATCATTACGGCGAAATTTACCTTTATAACAATTAAATTGAAAGTACAAGGTTCCTTGGATTTATTTCCCTTGGTAATTAAAGTTTTGTTTTGTAACTTTGTAGTTCCTTAAAATTTATTTTCATGGCAAATTCTAAAGTAGTATTAAGTAGTAAAAATTATTTAGCAGAAGCAAAAATGAGAAATCATTTTGCGGTAATAGATGAACCTGTAGATGATGGTGGCGATGACAATGGACCAACACCTGTGGAGTATTTATTAACAGCTATTGGTAGTTGTGTATCTATTACCTTGAGAATGTATGCAGAAAGAAAAGATTGGGATGTAGGTAAAATAACGGTAAACGTTTCTCAAATAAAAGATGAAAACGGTACGCATTTAACCGAAGAAATCTCTTTTGAGAAAGACGTTTCAGAAGATCAAAAAAAGCGATTGTTAGTTATTGCAGGTAAATGCCCAGTTGCCAAAATGGTAAAAGGAGAAACCGAAATAGCAACGAGTATTCAGTAAAATAGTTTACAATCGTTTCGAAAAAAGTAATTTATAAGATCTAGTGATTGCGTTTTTTAACAGAGAATAGAGAATAATGAGATCTAATTTAAAATAACAGCATAAATATGAAAAAAGTATTAGCATTTGCAGGAAGCACAAGTTCTACATCAATCAATAAAAAGTTAGCAACTTTTGCTGCAGAAAACTTAGAGAACACATCTTATGACGTGATAGATTTAAGAGATTTCGAAATGCCAATATATAGTGAAGATGAAGAGCAAAATGGTTTCCCAAAAGGGGCAAAAAAGTTTTCTTCATTATTAGATACTTATGACGGATTTATACTTTCTCTTGCAGAACATAATGGTTCTTATGCTGCAGCTTTCAAAAACATCTATGATTGGAGCTCTAGAATTGAAGCAAAAGTTTTTAGAGAGAAACCCTTACTATTAATGGCAACTTCACCAGGTGCAAGAGGCGGACAATCTGTTTTAGAAGCAGGTGTTTCTAAGTTTCCAATGATGGGCGTTAAAGAGCTATTTACTTTTTCGTTACCTAGTTTTTCTGATAATTTTAAAGACGGAGAAATTAGAGACAAGGAGTTGAAAAATCAACTTTTAACTGAAGTTCATAATTTTGAAAATTCTGTAAATAAATAAAAGATGAAGATAGTTTTATACGGTAAACAAGGTCACGCATACACGGTGGCATTTAAGAATTTTTTAAATTCAACAGATGTTCCGTACATCTACAAAGACGTTTCTAAAGATGCGGAAGCAAGAGAACACAGTAAAGAATTGTATAACGGCGCTGTAAAATTTCCTACTTTATTTGTTGATGATGCAGTCTATTTAACCCCAACAACAGAAGAGTTTAATAAAATAATGCAAGATTTAAGATTAAGAGCATAGTTTTTTATTGTCAAGACAAGACATAAGAGTAAAGAGTTAAAAACGAAGTTTTCTATGTGTTCATTCTTAAATTTTTAGAAACAAAACTTAAGAATAAAAACATAAGACTTATGACCAAATAAAGAAGAGTAAATGTTCTTTTTCTATGCGCATTTTTTAATTTTCGAATACTGAATACTGAATACTGAATACTGAATACTGAATACTGAATACTGAATACTGAATACTGAATACTGAATACTGAATACTGAATACTGAATACTGAATACTGAATACTGAATACTGAATACTGAAAATGGGAGATATTTCTAAAGACATACAATCTAAGTTTGTTAGTGATAAGCTGAAGGCACTTATCAATATTAAATACACTGCAAATTGGTTAAGTAGTAGGGAAAATGAGTTTTTTAAACCGTACGGAATTTCGCCACAGCAATACAATATTTTAAGAATATTACGCGGTGCAAAAGACAGAATGAAGGTGCAGATTGTTAAAGATAGAATGATAGAAAGAGCTCCAAATGCTACCCGTTTAATGGATAAATTATGTGATAAAAGTTTTATTGAAAGAGAACGATGTGAACAAGATAGAAGAGTAGTATATGTTAAAATAACCAAGACAGGTTTAGAATTATTAACCAACATAGATGAGCATAACAAGCTCTCTTTTTTAGAAAATATTACAGAAAAAGAGGCTGTTCTTTTAAGTGATCTTTTAGATAAAATTAGGTAGAAAAAATTTGTTTAAATATTTTCCTTGGAAAATAAAAAGTAATGTAAAAACAATATGTCAGTTTGAGTGATTTCGCCTTTTTGGTGAAATAGTATCGAGCACAAATTAAAAGACAAATCATGAAAAAACTGAAATCAATTCAACATAAAGTTACAAGTCCGTTAGTTAATATGGGCGCAATAAAATTGCGTCAACCATTACCAACAGAAGGAATCGAGAATGTAGATCCGTTTTTGTTATTACATCATTATGGACCTTATGCCATTTCAGAATTTAACAATCCGTTTGATTTAGGACCACATCCGCACAGAGGCTTCGAGCCAATAACGTTGCTTTTTAAAGGTGAGCAATTGCACCGAGATTCACTAGGTAACGAAATGATTGTAAAAGCTGGAGGAGTGCAATGGACAACCGCTGGTCGAGGAATTATTCACGCAGAAGCGCCAACGAAAGCGTTTGTGAAAAAAGGTGGTGATTTAGAAGGAATTCAGTTGTGGTTAAATCTTCCTGCAAAAGATAAAATGTTGACGCCCAATTATCAACATTTAGAAGAAAACCAAATTCCTAAGTTATTTTCCAAAGATAAAGAGGTACAATTAAATATTATTGCCGGAACGCAACAAAATGAATCTGGCTTGATAAAAACGCAAACAGAAGTAAATGTATTTACAGCCAATGCAGCAGCAGCAGGAAGGCTAGATATTAACATTCCAGAAAATCATCAATCCTTAATTTATTTATTAGATGGAGAGGTTTTAGTAAACGATTTAGAAGTATTAAAGAAAGGAGAAAATCAAATGGTTACATTCAATCAAGACGGAAATACCATTCAGTTTGAAGCTAAAGAAGCAAGCACATTATTAATTTTATCAGGAGAACCCATCAAAGAAAAAGTGACCCAATACGGCCCTTATGTGATGAATACGCAAACAGAAATTTTAGAAGCAATGCGCGATTATAACCAAGGAAAAATGGGGCATTTATATTAATATTTGGGCGTTCCCCGAAAAGGGTCGCGCTTTCGGCAGTCGCTATTTTCTGAAAAAGAAAATGAGCTTCAACAAATGCCTCAATCGCTAACGCAAAAGAAAAATCAAAATGAAAAAAATAATTCACAAATCAGCAACAAGAGGAACAGCAAATCATGGATGGTTAACATCTCATCATACCTTTAGTTTTGCAAATTACCAGAATTCAGAAAGAATGAATTTTGGAATGTTACGTGTTTTAAACGATGATGTGGTGCAGCCCAAAATGGGGTTTGGTACACATCCTCATAAAAATATGGAAATCATTTCCATTCCAATTTCCGGGGCATTATCTCACAAAGACAATATGGATAATAAACGCTCAATAGAAGTAGGAGAAGTACAGGTAATGAGTGCAGGAACAGGTGTAACGCATTCAGAATTTAACGACAGTAAAACAGACGCTGTTAATTTTTTACAACTTTGGATTCTTCCAGAAATAGAAAATGTAACACCTTATTACAATCAAAAAATGTTTGATGAGGTAGAAAGGAAAAATAAATTTCAAGTTTTAGTGTCACCAAAAGACAAACAAATAGCAGGTTCTTTGCCAATCAATCAGCAAGGGTATTTATCGATGATCGATTTAGATGAAGGTTTAGAAACCGAATATGAATTGAAAAACGGCGCCTATTTTTTCTTAATCGATGGCGAAGTTTCTATAGAAAATGAGCTACTAGAAAGTAGAGATGCTATAGGAATTTCAGAAGTGAAAAAAGTTACTGTCAAAGCAAATAAAGCAAGTAAACTATTGGTTATTGATGTTCCAATGAACTTTTAAAAGCAAATAAAAACCCTATTCCAAAATAAAGGAATAGGGTCTTATTTTATAAAAAATGGGATCTTTTAAGAACCAATAACAATAGATTTTATATTTACAAATTCTTTGATTCCGAAACCACCATGTTCTCTTCCAAAACCAGAATCTTTTACACCACCAAAAGGCATTGTAGGATCTGCAATTCCAAAGGTATTTATAAATACCATTCCCGTATCGAAATGATCTTGAGCTAATTTTTTAGCTTTTTCAATATCCTTAGAAAAAATTCCGCCACCTAAACCAAATTTACTATCATTGGCAATTCTCATCGCACCTTTCTCATCTTTTGCTTTTATAAGAGATGCAACCGGTCCGAATAATTCATCATCATATGCAGGTTGCCCGGGTTTTACATTCGCTAAAACGGTCACAGGATAATAATATCCCTTTCCATCTGGCATTTTTCCACCACATAAAATTTCAGCACCATTTTTCACACTTTCTATCACTTGTTCATGCAACGTTTCTCTTAAATCTTTTCTTGCAATTGGTCCTATATCAGAAGCATCTTTCAATGGATCACCGACTTTTACTGCTTCCATCGCTTTTACAAAACCTTCTTTAAAAGCATCATACACTTTATCTACAACCACAAATCTTTTTGCAGCAATACAAGTTTCACCATTATTATAGATTCTACCTTTTACGCATTCTTTAATTGCATTTTCTATATCTGCATCTTCCAACACAATGTACGCATCATTACTACCTAGCTCTAAAACTACTTTTTTAAGTTCTGCAGTTGCTTTTTTTCCAATATTTCTTCCAGCATCCGAGCTTCCTGTTAACGTTACACCTCTAACGTTTTTATTTTTGATGATGGTATCCGATTGGTCATGAGAAATAATTAATGCTTTAAATAAACCTTTTGGTAAACCAGCAGCCACAAATATTTTTTCTAACAATTGCCCTGTTCCGGTTACGTTTGAAGCATGTTTTAGTAAAACTCCGTTTCCAGCCATTAAGTTTACAATTGCATATCGCATCACTTGATAAGAAGGATAATTCCATGGCTGAATTCCGTATACAATACCAATAGGAGAATAAGCAACAATCCCTTTGTTTCCATTGCTTAAAGTGCGTTCTTCATTCTGCAAATTTTTCGCACCATTTTTAGCTGTATAGTTGCAAATTCCGATACATAAGTCTACTTCTTGCTCGCTTTGACTTAGAAGTTTTCCCATTTCTTGAGTCATCAATTCTGCCAATTCGGCTTTATTTTCTTCTAATTTTTCTCCAATTGAGACCAAAATTTTGGCACGTTCTTTAAAAGAAGTTAGCTTCCAGTCTAGAAAAGCTTCCTGACAATTGTCTATGTTTTTTTCTAATTCCTTATCAGATAAATAAGTAAACTTGTTTATTTTTTGTTCTGTTGCTGGGTTAGTTGTAATTATATGCTCTGTGCTCATGATGAGTTTTGTTTAAATTATTATGTATTTTTGATTGAGTGAAAATGAGTTTTTGTAGTGTTTTTTTGCTTGCTATTTAGCATTCACTTTTATAAATTATTCAGCTTCAAACAAATCTAAAAAGAAAATAAATTACCTGTTAGTTCATTCGCTTTTGTATTTAGCTCTTTTACTTTTTAAGTTCAATAAATAAACATATCTTGCAAAGTATTATGCATGCATAGTAAATTTAATTCCAACATTATGAAATACAAGCACATTTTTGAACCATTAGATTTAGGATTCACAACTTTAAAAAATAGAATTCTTATGGGTTCTATGCATACAGGTTTAGAGGAGGAAAAAAACGGATTAGAAAGAATAGCAGCGTATTATGCAGAAAGGGCAAAAGGAGGTGTAGGGTTAATAGTAACAGGGGGAATTGCACCAAATATACAAGGCTGGACAGCTCCTTTTGCTGCAAGAATGTCTACGAAGAAGCATGCAAAACAGCATCAACAGATAACAGCAGCAGTGCATAAAGAAGGAGGTAAAATTTGTATGCAAATCTTACACGCTGGACGCTATGGATATCATCCTTTTAATGTGGCACCCTCTAAAATTAAATCGCCAATAACACCTTTTAAACCATTTAAGTTAGCAGAATCTGGCATTAAAAGAACCATTAGAGATTTTGTTAATTCTGCAAAATTAGCAAAAATTGCAGGATATGATGGTGTCGAAATTATGGGGTCAGAAGGCTATTTAATCAATCAATTTATTGTAAAAAAAACTAACAAAAGAACAGATGCTTGGGGGGGAGATTATGAAAATAGAATACGTCTTCCAATTGAATTGGTGCAACAAACTCGAGAAGCTGTTGGCAAAGAATTTATTATAATTTACAGACTTTCTATGTTAGACTTGGTAGAAAATGGAAGTTCTTGGGAAGAAGTTGTTCAGTTAGGAAAAGAAATTGAAAAAGCCGGAGCAACCATTATAAATACGGGTATTGGTTGGCATGAAGCAAGAATTCCTACAATTTCTACCTCCGTTCCTAGAGCAGCATTTACGTGGGTTACTAAAAAAATGAAAGAAGAATTGTCTATTCCTTTGATAACTTCTAACAGAATAAATATGCCAGAAACGGCTGAAAAAATATTGTCAGAAGGAGATGCAGATATAGTTTCTATGGCACGTCCTTTTTTGGCAGATCCAGAATGGGTAAATAAAGCAGCGCAAGAAAAAGCAGATGAAATAAATACGTGTATTGGTTGTAATCAAGCATGTTTAGATCATGTTTTTCAACAAAAAGTAGCAAGTTGTTTGGTAAACCCTAGAGCTTGTCATGAAACAGAATTGGTTTACAATGAAACAGAAAATAAAAAGAAAATTGCCGTAATTGGTTCTGGACCTGCAGGTTTAGCAGCTGCTACAATTGCAGCACAAAGAGGTCATATGGTTACCTTATTCGATGCTGATAAAGAAGTTGGAGGGCAATTTAATATGGCAAAACAAATTCCGGGGAAAGAAGAGTTTTATGAAACGTTGCGTTATTTTAACAAACAAATTGAAATACATAATGTAACCGTAAAATTGAATACAAGAGTTTCTTCGGAAGATTTATTGAAATCTGATTTTGATGAAATTATCATTGCAACAGGAATTAAACCAAGAGTCTTAAAAATTGAAGGAATTGATAACCCAAAAGTATTGAGTTATATAGATGTTTTAAAATTTAAAAAACCAGTAGGGAAACGTGTTGCAGTAATTGGCGCAGGAGGAATTGGTTTTGATGTTTCAGAATATTTAACGCATGAAGGTGAATCTACTGCATTAAATATAGATGCTTGGTTAAAAGAATGGGGAATTGATAAAACGCTAGAAGCAAGGGCAGGAACAGAAGATGTGAAACCAGAATTTCATCTATCTCCAAGAGAGGTCTTTATGTTTAAGAGAAGCAAAGGGAAGTTTGGTGGAAATTTAGGGAAAACGACAGGTTGGATTCATAGATCAACATTAAAGAAAAAGAAAGTCCAGTTTATTGGGGAAGTTTCTTATACAAAGATAGATGATGAAGGCTTGCATTATGTTCAGCATGAAGAAACTAAAATTTTAAAAGTAGATAACATTGTTATTTGTGCAGGTCAAACACCCTTTAAAGAATTGTATCAACCTTTATTAGATGCGGGTAGAAATGTACATATTATCGGAGGTGCAGATTTTGCAAGTGAATTGGATGCAAAAAGAGCCATAAATCAGGGAAGTAGATTGGCTGCTAAATTGTAAATCTTTTTATACTTTTGTTTTTCAAATTTAAAAGATGAAAAAAGTATTAATTCTATGCGTATTATTTACAAGTTACTTTGCTTCTGGGCAAGAAGCACCCGAGTTTCCGAAGTATAATGCTAAAAATCAAGCAAATATTTTTTATTACAACTTTACTGAAGTACCAGAGGAGATAAAAGTAAAAAAAGCGACTACAAAAAGTAAAACCTATAATACGCTTAGGCTTTATAATGATAAAATAAAAAAAATCTCTTTTTTAAACACACCAAAACTTCAAGAGTTAGAGCTTACCATTAATTCATTAGGCAAACAGTTGTATACCAATAGAGATCTTGCAGAGAAAGTTAGAAAAAAAGTAGAAACAATCATTTTACCAATTAGAGATAGTATCGAGGTTCATGAGAAGGTTTTAAATGACAATTTAAAAAGTTTTTTATCTAAGAAACAATTTAAAAAGTGGTTAAAATATCAAAAAGCTCAAAAAAGGAAGCTAGTTCCAGAGTTACCTAGAAATAACAATGCACCGCAACAAAATATGAGTGGTAGAAGAAATAGACAAGGTATGGGAGGTAGAAGGTATTAATACATCTCTACTTTCTTTAGTTTTATAGATCTTATAAAATTATACTTTTATCCTTTTTTCAGAAACAAAATAAAATGCCGATATTTGCCGTTAAACTAATTACTAATTATGGGAATGAATAAAAATACTGTGCTTGCTTGGGCAACACTTATAATGATACTTGTAGGCTTAGGTTTAATTGCATTAGGAGCTTTTAGATACAATGAAGTTGCAGGATGGGGTTTTGCAGCCGTTGGTGTTGGTTTCTTTGCAATTGCATGGGTTTTTAATGCATTAAAAGGAAGAGTCTAAAAAGTCTACAGTTTTTAGTAGTAATTTTCAAATTAAATTTTAAATAAAATATATAATGAGCGACGATAAGAAAGTAATCTTTTCGATGAATAAGTTGTCTAAAACTTATCAATCAACAGGGAAACAAGTTTTAAAAGATATTTATTTAAGCTTCTTCTATGGAGCAAAAATTGGAATTCTAGGTTTAAACGGTTCAGGGAAATCAACTTTATTAAAAATTATTGCAGGTGTAGAAAAGAATTATCAAGGTGATGTTAATTTTTCACCAGGTTACAAAGTTGGTTATTTAGAGCAAGAGCCACAATTAGATCCAGAAAAAACAGTTTTAGAAATTGTAAAAGAAGGTGTTGCAGAAACGGTTGCAATTTTAGATGAGTACAATAAAATTAACGACATGTTTGGCTTGGAAGAAGTGTATTCTGATGCTGATAAGATGGAAAAACTAATGGCACAACAAGCGGAGTTGCAAGACAAAATTGATGCAGCAAATGCTTGGGAATTAGATACCAAATTAGAAATAGCAATGGATGCTTTAAGAACGCCAGATTCTGATAAGAAAATTGGCGTACTTTCTGGAGGAGAGAAACGTAGAGTTGCACTTTGTAGATTGTTATTACAAGAACCAGAAATTTTATTGTTAGATGAGCCTACGAATCACTTAGATGCAGAATCTGTGCACTGGTTAGAGCATCATTTAGCGCAATACAAAGGAACCGTAATTGCAGTAACGCATGATAGATATTTCTTAGATAATGTTGCTGGTTGGATTCTTGAATTAGACAGAGGTGAAGGCATTCCTTGGAAAGGAAACTACTCTTCTTGGTTAGATCAAAAATCTAGTAGAATGGCACAAGAAAGCAAAACAGCTTCGAAACGTCAGAAAACATTAGAAAGAGAATTAGATTGGGTGCGTCAAGGAGCAAAAGGGCGTCAAACAAAGCAAAAAGCGCGTTTGAAGAACTATGACAAATTGATGAGTCAAGATCAAAAACAGGTTGATGAAAAACTGGAGATTTATATTCCGAATGGACCACGTTTAGGAACAAATGTTATTGAAGCAACGGGTGTTTCTAAAGCCTATGGAGATAAATTATTATATGATAATTTAGAATTTAATTTACCGCAAGCAGGAATTGTAGGGATTATTGGACCCAATGGAGCTGGTAAAACCACTATCTTTAAAATGATTATGGGTGAAGAAAAGCCTGACGCAGGAAGCTTTAAGGTTGGTGAAACAGCTAAAATTGCTTATGTAGATCAAGCACATTCAGACATTGACCCAGAAAAAACAATTTGGGAAAACTTTTCTGATGGACAAGACTTAGTAATGATGGGAGGTAAGCAAGTGAATTCTCGAGCGTATTTAAGTCGTTTTAATTTCTCTGGAAGTGAGCAAAATAAGAAAGTAAATACACTTTCTGGTGGAGAGCGCAACAGGTTGCATTTAGCAATGACTTTGAAAGAAGAAGGAAACGTTTTACTATTAGATGAGCCAACAAATGACTTGGATGTAAATACGCTAAGAGCTTTAGAAGAAGGTTTAGAAAACTTTGCAGGTTGTGCAGTGGTAATTAGTCACGATAGATGGTTTTTAGATAGAGTTTGTACACACATTTTAGCTTTTGAAGGGAATAGTGAAGTGTATTTCTTTGAAGGCGGTTTTTCTGAATATGAAGAAAATAAAAAGAGTCGTTTAGGTGGAGATTTAATGCCAAAACGAATTAAATATAGAAAGTTAATTAGATAATATTTCGAAATAATATTTCACCAAAAAGCAGCTAATTTTATTAGCTGCTTTTTTTGTTTAGAATAGTTCTGCACCTTTTATAGGTAGATCTATTTCGCCCAAGATAAACCATAATCCAACTCTAAATACCCAAAATCTATTACTTATGAAAAAAGATTAGATATTCTTTAAGTTAATATTTTTGTAGTATGATTTATATCATAAAAAGAAAAACATTCATTGCATACTTTTGTTTTAAAATAGAGATATATTAACATTTAAAAATAATATTTGATGAAAAATTTAAAAGTAAGTTTAACAGAAGGACAATTAAAAATCACAATGGATAAGCCAGGTTTTAGTAAATTTACATTAAAAGAAGCTGGTTTAAAAGAAGCATATAAAGTAGAAGGAGGAAATTTAAGAGTTAATGTAGTTTTAGGGTATATTCAAGATATTAACTTTTATAAAATGCCAAAGATTGAATTCGATTATACAGAAAATATTCATGAAAGTAATTGGATTGTTGAGTTTAACGGTGAAAATATTCTAGAGAAGAAAGATCATTCAGGAAAAGCAACAATACTTCTTTTAAATAGGAAAAAAATGAAAGAATTAGTGCAACGTCATGAAAACAACTTATTAATACATGGAGATTTCTCTGAAGAGGTTCTAATTAAAAACACAAGTTCTTTACAATTATTTGAGACATCAGGAGAATAAAACTTTAGATTTTCAACACAATAAAAAAACCATTTTACATTGCCCCTAAAAAGTTAGACACTATTTGGGGGTATTTTTATGTTAGTCTTACATCTTTAATTTGATGTGTTTTCGGTGTAAACGTATTTTTTAATCATGTATGCTGTAATTGGGTGTAGCTTTTTTAACGTTGCCGGATGAATTCCTCTGTTCATAAAAAAATCTATTTTACCAGTTGCTAATTTTCCATACCAAATTAATGGGTTTCCACCTCTAGAAAATTGAGTTTCTCCTGTAGCTTGTGTTGTTTAAATTTTTTTAATGTTCGAAAGATTACTTGTAAACAGCATTTTTTCCTCTTGTACAGAATTAGAAGAAAGTTTAAAGAATGAACCTGTAAAAATAGAAACTTTAGCAACAGAGGGTGAAGATGGACGAGACCCGGATGAAGACGACAATGATCAAACAGAAAAAAAGAATGGAGGAATTTAAACTTTTTTAAATCAAGAATTGTAGTATTTTAGAGAAGCAAAATTGAAACCTTTATTCCTCTTATGTTTTATTTTTTTCTAAACAATAATTTATTTTATTTTCAAGAAAAAACTTTTGATAGCATTTATAAAAAGGTTATTCATTGCAGTAAAAAAAACAAAATAGTAAAGCATTATTTTATTTTAAAAAATTACTTTTAGAAGCAAAGCAAAATAAAAACTTAGAACGAGAAGCGCTATCGTGTTATAAAACAGCAACTTATAGTGGTTTGTTGAGTTTTAGAGATAGTGCTTCTTACTATAACAATCAATCAAAAAAAATATATATACAATTAGAAGATAGTATTCAAACGGGTAGGGTTTTACTAAATATAGCTATTATAGAATCTAATTTTGGAAGTTATTCTATAAGTGATTCAATAGTAGTAGAAACATTAAAATATATAAACGGAAAAAGAGATAGAACAACAGCTTCTGTTTATAATTGTTTAGCAATCAATTAAAAAAAACAATTTTTATACGATGATGCAATTACTTATTTTAATAAAGCGATTGCTATTTCAAAAAGAAAAACATTAAAAAGCATTTACATAAGTAACATTGCGAATGTTTATGAAGAGCTTAAAGAGTAGCCAGAATCCATTTTAACTTTAGAAAACTTACTAAAATATTCAATAAACATTCTAAAAACAAAGGCAAGAATTATCCATAATACAGCGCAGGTTAAATAGTTAAATAATTCAAAAGAAAATGCTTTAAAAGGGTCGCACTTAAGAGAATCAATAAGGATAAAGGAAAACGATAATTACGGTTGAATAACTAGCTATTCTCATTTTACAACCTATGATATTTTTTAATTTAATACTTGTCTAAAGGTTTATTGCAATAAGGTATTAGTATAAAACTAAAAGAAAAGGAAATTTCTCCTTCGAGTACAGGTGCAATTGAAAAAAGATTAAAGTTTTTTTGAAAGAATATTTTAATGCTAATAATCTGTCACATTTAGTAGGTATTGCTAAAGATTTCGGAGTTATTTAAATCCATCTATTAATTTAAAAACAGTAGTAGCTTAGTCTAAAAAAGAATCTATATAAGTAAAAGAAGAAGAACATTATCGATTAGCAACTCTGCTTGTTCTAGAATCTTAAAATAAAAAACGCCACATTTTTTAAAATGGGGCGTTTAACTTCTACTTTTTCTATTGCAATTAGATTCTAATTTAATAAAAAATAAATTCAAATATCGTAATACAAAAGTACATTAAACCATCACTTTAGTTGTAAGTATAAACACCCGTTTTAACTTCTTTTTCGAGTTGATTTTTTTTGTATCTTATTAAATTTGCTTCTGGTGCTACTTTTTTTGGTATTCTCTTTTCTATCTTTAGAAGATTTAGCTCTTCTTGTAACCGGTTTTTTCGTGCGCACGGGTCTTCTTTGCGTATCTATACTAGCAGTTCTTCTTCTAGTTTCCGAACTTCTATTTATTTTAGCATCAGATTTTCTTTTGCTATCAGATTTTCTATAAGAAATATTATCATGCTTTTTATACGTTCTATTATTTCTATTCGTGTTTGCTGGTTTTCTCCTTTTTAAAATTTTTCCTCTTTTACCTGATTTGTATTTTTTATTAGACTTGTAATAATAGTATCTATTATCTTCTCTAAACTTGGTATAGCTTCTTCTAAAATCACTTTTATAAAAATAAGCATCATTATAATTCCAGATAGTTCCTATGTTTAGGTTTATTCTAATTCCGTTATCGTAATAGTAATTATCCTTTACATTTCCATAGAAAATAGGTTCTCCGTATCTATTATATTTGACACTTAAGTTACCAACATCTGTAAGTCTATTTCTATAGTACCTCATAAAAATAGTACCAACTCTAGAAACATTTCCTCTAAAATCATAATTAATAAATACAGAACCTACACGTCTTATTCTACCCTTGTAATCTCTTTCTATGGTTATACCACTTTTTCTAGCACGTATACCGTTATGGTCATAATAAGTGTCATTATAATTTGAGTTAAAATCAAAATCTCCGTTTGTGAAAATAAAAAATTCAACGCCTCTTTCTATAAAGTTTACAGAGTTTTCATAAGCGTAATTCCCTCTAATGTTTTCCGATAAATAATTGCCGTTTTTGGCTTCAACAGTAGAAACCATCAAGAACATTCCTAGTAATATAAGTACACCTTTTTTCATAATATATGGTTTTAGGGTTTTGCCTACTCTAATTGCTTTTCGGCTTTCGCATTTGATTTAGTATTTCCAAAGAACGTGCCAAAAACATAGAAAGTGGTGTATAAGAGCGAGGATGAATTGATAGTTAGCTACTTAATTTGTTGTTTTTTAGTTTTTTCGAAACAGCTTTGAGTTTCAAAGTTTATTTCTTTTAATGAGATATAATGAGTAATTTTATTTTAGATAAGATTAACAATATTTTTATACAAACTGGTATAAATATTGTACTATATATGGCGTTATTAATAAAAATAAATAAAGATGTATTCAAAAAAAATTAAGAAACATTTATTAACGGCAGTCCTATTGATATTTTCTTCAATAATTTACGGACAAGGTAGCTTGCCGATAAGTCATGTAGATGAAATAGACCAAATTGCAGTGATTGAAAACCCAGCATTAAAAAGAATATTGATAAAAGAAATAAATTCGAATAAAAAATGGAAGCGTTTGGTTGCAGGAAAGCAAATGTCTATTGGTATTGTAGATTTAAGCGATCCTACAAATTTTAAGTATGCAGGTATGAATGATAATTTTATGATGTATGCTGCAAGTTTGCCAAAAATAGCCATTCTTTTGGCGGCGATGGATGCTATCGATAAAGGAGAAATGGAGTACACAGATGAAATTAAAACAGATTTACGATTAATGATTAGTAAGTCGAATAACCAAGCATCTACAAGAATGATTGATAGGCTTGGGTATCAAAAAATTGAAGAGGTTTTAAGAGCTCCTAAAAATATGCTATATGATGAAGAGGTTGGCGGTGGTCTTTGGGTTGGTAAGAGATATGCAGCGCAAGGTAAAAGGAGTCCAGACCCGTTAAAAGGTTTAAGTCATGCAGCTACAACAAGACAAGTATGTAGCTTTTATTACCAATTAGCTTTGGGGAATTTAGTAAGTCCAGAACGTTCTAAAGAAATGTTAGAGATTATGAAAGATCCTAAATTGCATCATAAATTTGTAAATACTTTAGACAAAGTTGCTCCAAAAGCAACTGTTTATAGAAAATCTGGTTCATGGAGAAATTATCACTCAGACTCTGCATTAGTTTGGGGACCAGAAAGAAAATATATAATTGTTGCTTTGATTGATAATGATTACGGAGAGCAAATTATAAGAAATTTAGTAAGACCATTAGAAAAGGTATTAAAAAAAGCACGTTCTTTATAGTTCTTTTATTTAAAGTAAACTGTGAAGAAACTAATAACTAAAACATTCGGATTAAGAGATGATGAAATACGCATCTCTTTTTTAATGTTCTTTTATATTTTTATAATTATTACCGTTTTACTAATTGTAAAGCCAACTGTAAATGCCCTTTTTGTTTCTAAGTTAGGCGCAGATAACTTACCTTTTGGGTATCTTTTAGTTGCTAGTGTAGCTGTTCTAACCTCTTACTTTTATAATAAAGCAATTAGAAACTTTTCTCTTGTTAAGGTAACAGTGATTTCTTTAATTGTTTTTAGTTTTACTTTTATAGTACTAAGTTTAGTAATTAGGTATGCTCTTATTAATAATTTTATTCTCTATTTTTATTATGTCTTTATTTCTTTATTTGCCGTGGTTGCAACATCGCAGTTTTGGTTGTTTGCAAACATGGTTTTTAACGCAAGAGAAGCAAAAAGAAATTTCGGTTTTATAGGAGCCGGAGCTATTGCAGGAGGAATTTTTGGAGGTTATCTAACCAGTATCATCGCTACTAATTTTGGAAACGAGTTTGCTATTTTTCTTGCTGCTATATTAATTTTAGTTTGCATTCCGCTATTAAAAAAAATATACCATTCAAAAATTAAATTTTTAAATTCTTTTAAAAGAAAACAAGTAATTGCTAATGAAGAGAACTTAGAAAGTTCCTCATTGCGTTTAATTTCAAAATCTAAACACTTAACTTATATCGCTTTGATAACAGGTATAGGTGTTGTTGTAGCAAAATTAGTCGATTTTCAGTTTAGTGATTTTGCTCAAAAAGCGATGCCAGATTCAGATGATTTAGCAGCTTTTTTTGGTTTTTGGTTTTCAACGTTTAATGTTGTTGCACTAGTAATCCAATTATTTTTAACGAATAAAATTCTAACCAGATTAGGCGTTTCTTCTACTTTATTGATACTTCCGCTAACAATTGCGTTTGGTTGTTTACTATTTTTAACTTTCCCTGAACTTTGGGTTTTAATAATTATTAAGGCAATTGATGGTAGCGCTAAACAGTCTGTAAATAAGGCAGCAATAGAATTGTCTATTATGCCAATTCCTATTCAGGTTAAAAATCAAGCAAAATCTTATATTGATGTTGTTATAGATAGTTTGGCAACAGGTTTTGCTGGGTTTTTATTGCTCTTTTTGATAAAAAAATTAGACTTAGATACCACGTACATTACTGTTATTATTTTACTATTTACTTTTGTTTGGATCTTATTTATTTATCGTTTAAGAGAGGCTTATTTTTCATCTTTTAAAGAGAATATTCAAAAAACGCTATCATCTGAATTTAATAAAAATAAAAAGAATGAAAATACCATTACCGATATAAAAAATATTTTTGTAAACGGTGATGAAGAATCTATTCTTAACGCATTAGAAAGATTAAGAGACTACAAAGAATCTTCTTTTAACACTGCTGTAATTAAACTTTTAGAACATCCTTCTAAAAAGATTAACGCAAAAGCTATTGAGTATTTAGACTCTTTTGAAGGGATTGATATTTTAGATAAAGTTGAAAAGTTAGTTTATGAAAAAGATGATCTTTTAGTATTTATAGCGCTAGATTATATTTTAGCGCATTCGCCAATTACAGATGAATCTTTTTTTAATAAATATCTAAATCATGAAAATGAATACATCGCAAACGGAGCCTTATTATCTTTAGCGAAACAAAGTTTTAACAACGCTAAGTTAGGTGATAAATATACTGTTGTTAATAGATTAGATGAAAAAGTGATCGCTTTAAATAAGGGTATATTGTCTGAAAGAAAAGAAATTTTAGCAGGTTTGTTAATGAGTATTGCGTATGCAAGAATGACAAAGAATTACCACATAATTATAAAGTATCTTAAAGATGACAATGCTTACATAGCCAAATTTGCAACAATTTCTGCAGGTATTACGTCTGACGAAATTTTTATAAAGGATTTGCTTAATTCATTATCAGAAAAAAAACATAGAAAAAGGGCGATAAGAGCCTTGAGAAATTATGGACCAAAAATTATTGACTATATTCTTAAATTAGACAATAACGGAACGCTAAAGCCTTCTACCAAAAAGTACATTCCAAAAATTGTAGAATCTTTTAAAAATGAAAAAGCTGTAAGAATTTTATTACGTCTTTTAAGAAATAAAAATGCCATTACAAGGTTGTCTGCTTCTAATTCTTTAACTAAAATTCTTAAGAAGAACACAAATTTATCTGTGAGTGCTAGAGTTATTAAGAATCAGATTTTAAGAGAAAGTAATTATTATAAAAATACCTTAGAAATCATAGCTTCTATAGAGCATTTAATTCAAAAGGATGTGTTAGATGAGGTAAGAGAAAGTAATAATGAAGTTTACCTGTCCAGAAAAAATCTTGTTTCAGAATTAGAAATTTTACTAGACGCTAATATAAAATGCATTTTTAATCTCTTAAGTTTAATTTATAATGAAGAAGATATTAAAATGACGTATGTTGGTATACAGAGTAAAATTAAGGAAGCTAAAATAAATTCATTAGAGTTTTTAGATAATATTTTACAGCACAAAATAAAAACAATGGTATTGCCAATTATAGAATATTATGTGGTTGATGATAGTCATTATAAATCTTCAATAATAAATTTGAAGATCATAAAAGAGAAAAAATTTCTCAATAGAATTGTAACTTTAGGTAGTTTTAAATTGAGAATTCTTGTTATTAGATATGTTGAAGCGTCTAATAACAAGAGATTAACATCGGTATTATTACCGTTAAATAAGTTTAAGAATAGCAAGGTAAAAGAGCTTGCTACAAAAGCATATCACTTATCAATTTCTAAGAATAATAATCATTAATTATCGCTTTCGTCTTTATCGCTCTTATATTCTTCTTCTTTAATAATAGGTTTTTTAGAGACATTTGCTTCATCAATAATATCATCAATTTTACTAGCTAAATACATGTGTGCACCTGCAGAGTTTTTATTTAATACGTTAGACATTAAGCAAACGATGTATTTTAAACCATTGGGGTGCTCTACGATAATGACAGAATTCATGTAATTAAAAACATTACCGGCATAACTACCACAATCAGGGTTTTTTGCGCGATCACATTTATAATAACTACCAGATTTAAAATAAACAGCAGCACTATCTAATCTTGGTGATTTTGCATATCTAATTCTTCTGTCTGTTAGATAAAGCAATCTTTTCATCTCTAAGCTAGACTCTGTGTCTATAACATTACCTTGTTCTAATTGAACTAAAAATTTCATTAAACCTTTTGGTGTGCCAATACTTCCGCCTTTTCTACCAACATACTTTCCTGCGGGTCTTGTAAACATTCCGCCTAACTTCCATTCGTTTTCTTCAATTCCTAATTTTCTTAGAGGCTCGTTAACCACTGTATTTGCTAAGTTTGTAAGAGAGTCTCTAGATGTTTCTTTAAAATAGTTTTCTGCCTTTTCTGCATCTAAAAAGAAGTAATCTTGTCCGAAAGCAGCCATTAACATTGCCTCTCTATACATAATACTAGCGGCGCCATTATTACTTACAGAAACCATGTGATCTAACCATTCGTATAAAGAAAACTTGTCGCTTGCTACTACTTTTCTTTTTGTTAACCTATCTTCTTCAATATCGTAAACAGGTATTGTATGATGATCTCCGGTTCCCCAATATCTAGAAGTAACTTTGATGTTTTTTAAATAACCAACTCTATCCTCCCAAGAATCTGGACATAGTCTTTGCAATTGATCAAAAACGGCTAATAAAACAGCAATTTTACCAACACTTCCGGGTTGATAACCTACATTTTCTCTATGAGCTGCGTATTTTAGATTATCAGGATTACTCATGTCCATCACAGAGATAGAATACGAACCAGAAGGTATTATTCTTTTTAATTTTCTTTCAAAATCTCTGTCAGAAATTAATAAATCTTGAATACTATCATCCTTTCTATTCGCAAGGCTTAGCTTAATATCTGTCAGTTTTTTATAGGCTCCCGCAGGAATTCTAGTATACTTTACACTATCTAATTGAAACTTTCTTAATTGGTACAATCTTGCAATTCCGGTAGCTTCATAACCATCGATAGGATATTTTATGAAACCCAATGATGTAACTATTAAAACGGCTAGTACTATGTATTTAGCTTTCATATTTATATTTTTTCCGTTAATTTTATTTTTGTATTAATTTTTATTTTCGGGGCAATAGAATTTAGATAATCAGAACTTTTAGCTTGTTTATTCTCTACAAAAGGTCTTATCTGAAACAACCAAAGTTTGTCATCTTTAAACCCAAATTCAACATCATAAGCATGATTTTCTTCGGAAGATTTTTTGCCAATTTTAGTTCTAATTTCAGTTGCAAGTTCTCTAATGTCATTTACATTACCTACATTTAAAATAGGTATATTAAATGTGGTGTAATATTTTTTTGTGCTTCCTGTATTCGGTAAACGAATGTAATCTGGTTGTCTTGCAGGACTTAACAAATAACTGCTTTCTGAGGTAATTAATCTGGTCTCTGCAGATTGTCCATCTACAGCACCACCAGCTCCTCTACTAAAAGCCACTGTTAAATCTTTTTCAGAACCTTCGTTAATTCCTTTTGTAATCATAACCCCAGAATAATCTACATCTACACTTGGTATAATTAAAATTGAAGGATATACATTTTCTGGATTCAATAAATATTTCTGACGCCATTTAAAACTTCTCTCGGTATAAGCAGAAGCCCAAACTTGTTTTATTCCTTGAATTATTTTCTCTTCTTTTAGAATATTAAAAAGTGTTAGGTTTAACCCAGCTCCTGTAAATTCTTTCAGATCTTCCATATTGGTGTCACTTCTTAAAAATACCGGAACATTTCCAATCTTATCCCCGAAAACAGTTTTAAAATTATTTTTTAAATCCTCTATAAAGCTGTTCTCTAAATTGATACTTAAAATAGCTGTGTGTAACTCTTTTAAAGAAGAAATTAAGAATTTTTCTATGGCTTCCTCTGAGCTCCCATTCTTTTTTAGTGCTTCTGATTTTGCAAAAGTGGAATTTAAAAATTCCCAATAAGTTTTATCTTTACTAGGCATTTGTTGGTTCATATGGGTTTTAAAAATTCCGAAAGGAATGATGATTCCCTCTACAACCTTGTTAGGAAACATATTTTTTAATTCACCTAAGTTTGCTGCTTTTGGACCGCATAAAATACCAGAATCGGTAGCTTTTACATCTCTCATATTAATGATTTTAGAAACACCTAACTTTAATTTGTCAGTCGGAACTTTAATCATATTTTTAGATCTTTCTTTCTTATCGAACAATTTTCGTTCGATAGCTGTCATGTCATTCTCTAATTTTAAAATGACATTTCCTTTACTTGATACAGCGTAAAATACATTTTTGTTTGTATATTCTTCCAGAGACTTTAAATTATCACTAGACAAAGCGGCATTCGGTATTCCTAAATTTCTTGCTAATAATTGTACATGAGAAACCAAATTGCCTTCAGAAACCGTCATGATTCCTGCAACCGGTTTTAAGTCAGATGGCGGTTTTTGAAAAATATAAATATTATTAGTATTTACTCCAACATCGTCTGGGTTTCCATCGACAACAATTAATTTTCCGAAAGCATAACCTGGATTTAAACCTCTAATTGCACCTTGGTTGTTAATACTCATTACACTGTTATTCCTTTTAGAAACCCTGGCAGCAAAACCATTTAGCTTACTTACAGTTTCTCCTAAATTCAAACTAATAGAATTTCTAATTCGATCGTCTATAAAACTGTAGGCTAGTGGTTCAAATTTAGCATATTCATTTACATCTTCTTGATAATTTGCCTTTACTAGAGAAGTGCTCCATTCTACAATTCTTCTAGCATTAGTAACTAAAGAGTTTAGTTCTCCTAAAGTAATTTCATCATTTTTTAAAACGTCTGAAAAAGCAGATTTCACAATATCAAATTCCCAAGCCTCAACAAGACCAGTAGCATATGATGCACAGGTAAGTGTTTGTATTTTTAAAATGGTTTCTTCTAAAGTTTCTGGGTTCCAGTTTTGGGTTTCTATTAGAAGATTTTTTTCTAGCTGATTTGTTAAATCTAGTAGATTTAAACGGTCTTTGCTATTTTCAAATAAGGTAATATTATACCTAAGTAGATCTAAATTATCTGTAATTTTTATAACAATATCTCTTGCAGAAAGGTTTGCCTTGTCTTCGTTTATAAAACTTTTTAAATGCGCTAAAACTTCGTTTTTATCTTTAATTTTAGTCAGTTCTCTAGCAATTGAATTATAATTTAAAGGAGCATAGAATTCCTTCATCGTTTCTAAAAGTTTATCAAAATTCTTTTTGTCTTTGGTCTCTATTTTAGAAGCATTTTCCTTTAGGAAACTCTGTACTAAATAAATATCTGTTTTTTGTGGATTTCCATGGATTTTGATTCTAATATCCATAAAATCAGGAATTTCTTCTGCCAATATTTTAGATTCACTTCGCATTAGTTGTGCAATGTTAGAATCGCCATTATGAGGAATGTCTTTTAAAGATTGTCTAACCAAATAATAATTAGAATTTAAGAAACTATCATCTTTTAGAATATTTTCATAAAACTCTTTTCCCCATGCTTCTTCATCTTCAGATTGTATAGCGCCTCTATAAAACTGCCCTTTTCTTAACACCCAACCATCGTCTACACTTGCTAAATATTGGCCTATTTGATATTGTTTTATTCTGCTATAATTATGCTCTGAATCTAAAAAATTATCATTTTTAAGACTTGCTAGAATTTCTCCAAAAAACAAATGATTGCTTTTTCTTAAGTCTAAAGCAGATATTTTAAAACTTGCATGCTGAATTCCGCCACCGATAGAATCTGGACACGGGTCTCTTGGATCTCTAATACTACCGTCTTTACAGAACCATTTAATTCTGTAATAAGGACCTCTAATATCCTTCTTGTAAGAGGTAATTAACTCTTTTATTTCGTGTAGAGTCTTCTTTTGTGAGGTAGTATTCAAACTGAAAAACAATGCGATAGCAAAAGTAAAAAGTATTCTTTTTTTCATAATAAGTTCTTTGTCTTACACAAATTTATAATATTAAAAGTATATAATAAACTTTCTAAATTAATAAGAGTAAGAAAAAAACGGAATGAGTTAAAATTTTTTTGTTGCTAATAATTTTGAGAAGGCGAGCAGTGTAAATGTTGACTTTTAGTTAAGTATCAACATTTTTTAAAGGCAAATTTCTCTTTATTTTGAAGAAGAAAAGCCTCTTTACAATTTGTAGGATGTGTAAAATGATGTGTTTCTAAAGAGTTAAAATGGGGTTTATCTATTAAGAATAGACCTTCAAAATCTTTTTCTCCATCAGAATTGTGTCTTGATATTTTATACGTTTTGCTATTTATTTTTTCTTCAATTTTAAACCATGCACCGCTTCCAATTCCACCCAACCAAGTTCCATCTTTTAATCTAAAAACATCTAAATTAGGTTGCTCAGTTCCCTTTAAATTTGGCTCTCCTTCAAACCTGTTAAAAAAAGAAGCTTTGTATTCTCTTACAATAGATCTGTTAGTGTAATTGGTAATTTCCTGTTTAAAGACGTTGTATACGGTGTTGTTTGTGTTTGCTTTTATAACATTACCAATAGGACTTGGCGTTAATAAATTAGATTTTTTCAATTGAATTCCAATCTTTTTATTTGTAGAAGAAGCAATAATGGCATCGGTTACAAACCTAGCGCAATTGGTACCTTTTTTAATAAAAGCACCATAAGGAATCTCTTTTTCATCAATTAACTGATGAATAAATGTTTTGGCTTTATTATAATCGATTTCTTCATGAATGCTCGCAACCAATCGACCATCTCCATGTGTTTTTTCTGGATGATTCTCTATCCATAGTAAAATTTCTTTTAGGTTTAATAGTTCCTTCTTTTTAAACCTAGCAGTAACAGAAACTTCTAATTCGGGATCTGTCTCTTTAGAGCGCACACGACCATTTCCGTAGGTTGTAATATACCGCCCAAAATCAAAATAATTTATTTCCGATTTGCCTTTTTGAATCAACAGTAAAGCGGCATGTCCTGCTTGAACAGCGTGTTGGCCACCAATACCAATTTTTGGCCAAAAATTACTTAAAACTTCCCAATAAGCTGGTCTTACGATCGTATCTGGATACGAAAGTATGATGATAATTCCATCAGAATCTTGCATTCAACTAATTGTTAAAGATGGCTTTTAATAAAATCTGAAACGTTTTAAATGCGAAGAAAACAGTAAAAATGATTAAAATTCCTGCAGCAGCTATTATCACATAAGAGAGCATTTCTTTGGGAGTATTTTCAAACTTTTTTAAAGCCTTAAAACCCATGGTAAGTGAAATAGGTGATGCAATAAATAGAAAAACTAAAATACCTAAATACTTTAAACCTTTTGCTAATAAATTTACATTAGTGCCCATTGTTATAGTGTTTTATAGAATTTCTAACATTTCCGTATTTTTCTATTAAGACGGCTGCTTCACTTTGGTCGATACTTAATTCATTTGCTAACATTATTTGTCCTCTTTCTACTAATTTGCTATTAGACAGTTGCATATCAATCATTTTATTGCCTTTTATTTTTCCTAACCGAATCATGGTTGCAGTAGAAATCATATTTAGTACTAATTTTTGTGCGGTTCCTGCTTTCATTCTAGAACTTCCTGTAACAAATTCAGACCCCACAACAACTTCAATAGGAAATTGAGCTGCACTCGATAACGGACTGTTTTTATTACAGGAAATAGAACCTGTAATAATAGTGTTCTCATTACATTTTTCTAGCGCAGAAATAACATAAGGCGTGGTGCCAGAGGCAGCGATACCTATAACAATATCTTTATTAGAAATTTTATGTGCTTGTAAATCTAACCAGCCTTGTGTTTTAGAATCTTCTGCATTTTCTACCGCTTTTCTAATGGCAATATCCCCACCGGCAATAATACCAACTACAAGTTCATGAGAAACGCCAAAGGTGGGCGGACATTCAGAGGCATCTAAAACACCTAATCTACCGGAAGTTCCTGCGCCAATGTAAAATAACCTACCGCCACTTTTTAGTTTTTTAACGATTTCGTTCGTTAATATTTCTATTTGTGGTAAAGATTTTTCAACAGCTAAAGGCACTCTTTTATCTTCATTATTTATGTTGATTAACACTTCATTAGCCGTCATCTTTTCTAGATGGTTGTACTTAGAATCTTGTTCCGTAGTTTTTATAAAAGTCATCGTCCAAAAATACTGTTTTTTTGTATGTTTGAATGCTCATTTAAACCGAAGTTTTAGTTTTTTTCTACCAAAGTTATATTATAACTGTCTGTTTCTGAAATATGAAAATAACCTAGAGGAAAATTAGTTTCGTTTGTGGTGTTTATGATATTTCCTAGCAAAGAAGAAGGAACCGATTGAAATGGCCCACCACCATTTACACCACTTTGACTTAACAAAACTCTAAAATAGGTGTAATAATCTTTTGTAATACCAGATAGTTTGATCTTTATGTCTTTGGGGAATTCAATATTTTCATCTTCATAATAATAAGAAAAAAGATATTCAGATCCGTTAAAATACCTGTCTTCAATAGTAATATAATTATAGCTGTCTATATTAAAAAGGTAATAATCTTCTGTTGTGATAGTGTCTGTAAATACTATTTTTAGCTCTATTTGATCTTCTGAAAACAAGGTTTCATTGCCTTGTTGTATGTTGTTAATTATAGTAGATTTTACTTTTGTAGCTTTTCCTTTATAGACTTCGTTTTTATAAATCACAGTTAGTTCATAGATTGTGTTATCTACAGGGATAAAAGTAGTCATTGGCGTATAAACGCCGTTACTATTTATATCTAAAAAAGGAATAACAACATTATCGGACAGGTTTGTTATATAAACGACTGCATCAGTTACCGTAGGAATTGTTTCTTCAAAATAATCTGCAGATAATTTTAATTTAACAACTGTATTTGCCGTCACGGGAGTTTCATCAAACAAAACTTCAAAACTTGCATCTATAATTAATTTTGGTTCAATTGTAGGCAACTCTACATCTACTACTTTCTCGCAATTGGCAAAAATTAGCAATACTAAAAACGGAATTATTTTTATGTTTTTCATACGAGTATTATTATTTAAAAACTACTTAGCGTGTTTAGAATTTAAAATTATAAGTTACAGAAGGTACAACACCAAAAATTGAGGTTTGTACAGCTTCATTTCTAAAAGTATCTTCATTTTGCCTGAATGCTAAAGAAGCTGCATTTTGCCTTCCATATAAATTATAAATACCAAAAACCCATTCTCCTTGCCACTTTCTATTTTTATTTTTTTCGGGTGTTAAAGTAGCCGAAATATCTAACCGATGATAGGTTGGTAATCGATCTGCATTTCTTCGATTATCATCATAAATTGGTACATTTAAACCCTGCACCTCATATTGCCCAACAGGATAATTTGTTGGTTGCCCAGTTTGAAAAACAAAATTTGAATTAAATTGCCACTTTTCACTCAATTGATAACTTGCATTGATAGAAAAATCATGTGTTTTGTCATAAGGTGTGCTGTACCATCCACCACTATTAATACCAGGTTCATTAGTATTTCTACCTGCTGTTAGTTGTTCGGAACGCGAAAGTGTATAAGAAATCCATCCTTTAAAATTACCTTCATTCTTTTTAAACAATACTTCTAAACCATAAGCCCTTGCTTTTCCGTTTAAAATTATGGTTTCAATTTCATTATTTGCAATTAGATTTGCCCCATTTATATAATCGATTCTATTTTGAATGTCTTTGTAAAAAGCTTCTGTTTCTAAGGTATATTTTCCGTCTTTAAACGACTTAAAATAACCAACTGCATATTGATCTAATAATTGTGGTTTTACATATTTTCCACTTGGCGTCCAAACATCTAATGGAGTAGGAGAGGCGGTGTTAGAAAGTAAGTGTAAATACTGAACCATTCTGTTATAACTCGCTTTTATAGACGTGTTGTCATCTAAAGTATAAGACATAGAAACTCTTGGTTCAAAATTATGAAAGCTTGCAATTACATCGCTTCTTTTAAAATTTTCTGTACCTGTAGCTGCTGCAGATTCGTACTTTTTAAATTCGGTATTATAAAGTACTGCTTTATCGTTCTCATATGTATTTAATTCATCTTGCCCTAAGCGTGTAAAATTGCTAAAACGAACACCATATTGCAATCTAAAAGCATCACTAATCTTGTGTTCTGCATCTATGTAAGCTGCAAATTCATTGGCATACTTATCAATTAGTTTTTCTGCTATAATACCAGAATCTTCTCTGTTGGGTATAATTTTACCAGGGTTAAATTTGATGTAAATGTTGTTAATACCGTAACTTAGTTTTACCTTTTCACTTACATAATGATTAAAGTCGTATTTAAGATTGAAGTTTGTAATGCCAGAATCCCATTCGAAACCAACAAAGTCTAGCGTTAATCCGTAGAAATAATCAGAATAAATTAAAGACAGGTTAGAGAATAATTTGTCTGTAAAAAGATGGTTCCAACGTAAATTAACAACCGTATTTCCATACGTGTTTACAAAATTATCGCTGATTCCGAAAACATCTTTTCCGAAATAGGTAGACAAAAACACATTGTTGTTGTCATTAAAACGATAGTTAACTTTAGTATTTAAATCGTAAAAATAGGCTTTGTTATCATTATCAAACAACGGTAAAAATAAATGAGCGTAAGAAGATCTGCCACCAATTAAAAAAGAGCTTTTTTCTTTTTCTAGCGGGCCTTCAATGAGTAATCTAGAAGAAACCAAACCAATACCTCCTGTAATATTAAAGTCTTTGCTGTTTCCTTCTTTCTGATAAATGTCTAACACAGAAGACAATCTTCCGCCGTACTTCGCAGGAATACCTCCTTTATATAGTTTTACATTCTTAATAACATCAGGATTAAAAACAGAGAAAAAACCGAATAAATGAGATGAATTAAAAACAATTGCTTCGTCTAATAATATTAAGTTTTGATCTGCTGCGCCACCTCTAACATTAAAACCAGAAGCGCCTTCACCAGCACTTGTAACTCCTGGCAGAAGTATGAGTGATTTGATAATGTCTGCTTCACCTAAAACAACAGGAATCTGTTTTATGGTAGAAGAAGTTAAACTGTTAACGCTCATTTGTGGCGTTTTCAAATTCAGTTTTTCAATATTACTTTCTATTATAATTTCATTTAAACTCTCGGACTCTTCTCTTAAATTAAAATTTTTTGATGTTTTTTCTAGCAGTTCTAAATTTTCTATAATTGTAGTATATCCTAAATAACTAATTTGCAATTTATAGTTTCCTTTAGGAATAGTAATCGAGTAAAAACCGTATTCGTTAGTGGTTGTACCCGCATTTAATTCAGACAAATAAATAGAAACCCCTATTAAGGTTTCGTTATTAGAATTGTCATAAACAGTTCCGCTAAGTGTTACTTTTTCTTGACTAAGTATTGATAAACTCATCAGAAAAAACAAGAAAAATATTTTTTTAAGGTGTAACATTTTTATTTTGTTTAATTATTATCTAAATAATTGCAACAAAAATACAATTCTAAAATGATATAAAAATACAAATTACAAACTTTTATAAATAGCAAAAGCCGATATCTATATATCGGCTTTTGTTTAATTTATACATCTTGTAAAAACTAGATATTATCTAAAATAGTATTTAAAGTAGTATTGGGTCTCATTGCAGCATTAGCTAAATCTTCTTTTGGTAGGTAATAACCACCAATATCATTAGCATTTCCTTGGGCTGCATTTAATTCAGATACAATCTTAGCTTCATTAGTTTTTAAGTCTTTTGCAACTATAGTAAAGGCCGCTTTTAATTCTGCGTCTTTATCTTGGTTTGCCAATCCTTCTGCCCAATAAGTTGCCAAATATAAATGACTTCCTCTATTGTCTAACTCACCTACTTTTCTTGAAGGAGATTTGTTGTTTTCTAAGAATTTGTCTGTAGCATTGTCTAACGTTTCAGCTAAAATTAAAGCCTTAGGGTTGTTTTTAGAAGTTCCTAAATGTTCTAAGGAAACAGCCAATGCTAAAAATTCTCCCAAAGAATCCCAACGTAAATGGTTTTCGCTTAAGAATTGTTGCACATGTTTAGGAGCAGAACCTCCAGCACCTGTTTCAAACAAGCCACCACCATTCATTAAAGGAACAATAGATAACATCTTAGCAGAAGTGCCAACTTCTAATATTGGAAATAGATCTGTTAAATAATCTCTTAATACGTTACCAGAAACAGAAATAGTGTCTTCTCCTTTTACAATTCTTTCTAAAGTGAATTCTGTTGCTTTTTTAGGCGATAAAATTCTGATATCTAAACCAGAAGTATCATGTTCTGGTAAATATTTTTTTACTTTTTTAATAATTTCTGCATCATGAGCTCTGTTTTTATCTAACCAGAACACAGCTGGTGTTTCAGAAGCTCTTGCTCTTGTAACAGCTAATTTAATCCAATCTTGAATTGGTAAATCTTTTGCTTGACACATTCTCCAGATATCTCCAGCTTCAACGGCATGTTCAAGTAACGTCTTACCTTTGCTATCTAAAACAACTACTTTTCCGTCTTTAGCAATTTCGAAAGTTTTGTCATGAGAACCATATTCCTCTGCTTTTTGAGCCATTAAACCAACGTTAGGAACAGTTCCCATGGTTGTAGGATCGAAAGCACCGTGTTTTTTACAGAAATCGATAGTTGCAGAATAAATTCCTGCATAAGAACTATCAGGAATAATTGCTTTGGTGTCTTGTAATTTTCCTTCAGAATTATACATTTGTCCAGAAGTTCTAATCATAGCAGGCATAGAAGCATCTATAATTATGTCTGAAGGTACATGTAAATTAGTAATTCCTCTATCTGAATTTACCATTGCTAATTCTGGTCCGTGATCTAAGGCATATCTTATTTCATTTCTTATTTCATCACGCTTTTCTTTTGGCAATTCACCTAACTTGCTAAGAAGATTTCCTAAACCATTGTTTACATCTGCACCAATTTTCTTAAAGGTTTTTCCATGTTTTTTAAATAAATCATCAAAAAATACACGAACTGCATGCCCAAAAATAATAGGATCACTTACTTTCATCATGGTTGCTTTCATGTGTAAAGAAAACAATACATTTTTATCTAAAGAATCTTCATATTGCTCTTCTAAAAAAGAAATTAATGCTTTTTTACTCATGATGGTTGCATCAATAATCTCACCTTCTAAAAGATTTAAATTTTCTTTTAAAACCGTTTTTGCACCGTTTTCTGCAATATGAACAATACTTATAGAAGTGGCACTTTTTAAAGTAATAGATTTTTCGTTATTAGCAAAATCTCCTTCACTCATAGTGGCAACATGAGTTTTAGAATCTGCAGACCAAACACCCATAGAATGTGGGTTTTTACGGGCATAATTCTTAATTGCCTTTGGTGCTCTTCTGTCAGAGTTTCCCTCACGCAAAACAGGGTTTACGGCAGAACCTTTTACTTTATTGTACAAAGCTAAAACAGCTTTGTCTTCATCGGTTTTTATTTCTTCTGGATAATTTGGAAGCGCATAACCATTTTCTTGTAATTCTGTAATTGCTTCTTTTAACTGTGGTACAGAAGCACTAATATTTGGTAATTTTATAATATTTGCATCTGCTTGTTTTACTAAATCTCCCAAAACAGCTAAAGCATCTTCTACTTTCTGATCTTCATTTAAATACTCAGAAAAATTTGCTAAAATTCTTGCTGCAAGAGAAATGTCTTTTACTTCTATTTCTATATTAGAAGTTTTGGTAAAAGCTTTTACAATTGGTAAAAAAGAACGAGTTGCTAAAGCGGGTGCTTCATCTGTTTTTGTATATATTATCTTAGCTGTATTGCTCATGTAAATTGTATTTGAAATTGTATGAATAAATTACTTTCTTAATAAAAAGAGCTTATTGAGAAGGCGAACAAATTTAAGAATTTAAGTTGATATTTATATTGGTAAAATGCTTTTAATTAGTAGGTTTTATTACATTATTAGCAATTTTTGAAATCGATTGCATAGAAGTTAAAAATAAAAGCCATATCAAACAATTTCTTGCTGTGATATGGCTTATTTGAAATAGTTTTGAAACTATTTTACATTGCTGTAAAATAAATAAGAATACACTTATATTTCCATCTCTAAGGAGAAATTATCTTCGCTATTTCATTTTCGAAACATCCTTAATTTTAAAGAAGTAAATTACCTGTTTAAAACACAATGAATGTTTCTATTGCTATAGATAAAAGTATTTTCCTAAAAAAAACTTTCTACAGCTATACATTTTTAGATTTCAATTTCTTTTAAATAAACAATATATAAAGAACGTTACTTCATAAGTTTACTTTTAATTTCTTTTTAGTTATAGAAAACCAAAAAGTTTATCTTATTTATAAACTATAGCGTAAATATAAGATTAATGTATACAGAAACGAAGTTTTTAACTAATTAGTAATCAACATGATGTTAACCAAGGTTATGAACATTTGTTAACTAAAAAAAGCGTTGTAATTAAACAACGCTTTTTAGCTTCTTTATAAATTGAAGAATTATCTTCTTTTTTCAGTAATTCTAGCTTTTTTACCAGTAAGACCTCTAAAGTAAAAGATTCTAGCTCTACGAACTTTACCTCTTTTGTTAATTTCAATTTTTTGAATAGAAGGTAAGTTTACAGGGAAAATTCTTTCTACACCTACAGTTCCAGAAATTTTTCTAATTGTAAATGTTTCAGAAGCTGCAATACCTCTTCTTTGAATAACTACACCTCTAAAAAACTGAGTACGTACTTTTTCCCCTTCTTTAATTTCGTAATAAACAGTGATTGTATCACCAGCACCAAATTCTGCAAATTCTTTTTTTGCTACAAATTCGTCTTGTACAAATTTTACTAAAGATTCCATATCTTTTAATTTAATTAATTTTTTGTAAAACAACGTACACGATATCTTCGTCAGAGGTTAATTTAGCGTTTGCAAAAATAGTACTTTTTTTTAGTTGATAAAATTAAAATCGAACTATTTTTTAGGTTGGTAGTCAGTACAATAGAAAACCCAGAACTTTCTACTTTCTTTACCGTTTATTTTTATAATGATGGGTGCTAATTCTGTTACTTTTTTAAAGTGAGAAGTTAATAAAGGGTCAATTTCACCTAACTTTTCTTTGTTCTTAAAACGTTTATCAGAATCTATAAATAAGGCATTTCTTCCTTTTAAGATAGATAAATTATCATCTAAATAATCAAAATGTAACGCAGGCAACCCAATAATGTTTTGTGCATACACTTTGTCTTCCATAAAAAAGTTTAAACAAGCCGTTGTTTTATAATTATCATTAGAAAAGATAAAAGTATCTATATATTTTTCTTGTAACTTTTCCGTTTCTAAAGCCAATTCCTTCCAGCCAACCCAAGTGTCATCACTTTTAATCGGAACAAAATAAAACAAGATTTGTAAACTAAAAAGTACGTGAAATACAATTGAAAAAATAAGTTGAATTTTTAATAATTTCTTGCTGATAAACATTCCTGCGATAATTATTCCTGTAATATAAGAAGGCATCATCCAGTTTAATTTTACCCAATATATAGGGGTAATAAGAAAAAAACCAACAAACGTGGGAATAAAAAAGGCTAGTAAGAATAAGGTTTTAGCTTGTGGTATTTTTAATTTTAGGAAGGCTCTTTTGATGTATTTAAAGGTAAGCGTAATCAATATTAAAAATAAAACAGGCAACAATAAGAACATTTGATGGCCAATTGCACCAAAGAATTTTTTAGGTGAAATTTTAAACTCTGAAATAGAACTTGTTCTTTCGGAAGATTGAAAAACAAATGAAGCAAAATCATTTTGATAATTCCAATACCAAACCGGGTATTTTACTGCTAAAGAGATGGTAATTGAGAGCCACAACCATGGAGAAAGTAACAGTTTTCTGTGTTTGTTCGAGAATATTAGAAAAGCCAACAATCCAAATTGCAATAAAATTGCGGTGTATTTACTATTAAAAGCAAGTCCCATTGCAATACCACCTAAAACGAAAAACCATTTTTTCTCTTCAAAAATTGCTTTGTACAAGCAAATTAAACTCAAGGTCCAGAATAATAAAAGAGGTACGTCCGGTGTAGAATTAAAGGATAAAATAGAAATTAATATGGTGGACGCCAATAAAACAAAAGCTCTTTGTAATTTTTGTTTTGATAAAAAATAAGTGCTTAGTTTGTAAAAACTAAGAATTGTAAGTGAAGTAATAAAAAAGTCTGCAAACTTTACAACAAATATCGAAGCACCAAAAATATCAGTAAAAAAACGTAAAATATATCCAATCATTCCAGGATGATCAAAATACGAAAGTGATAAATTTTGTCCGTATAAATAGTAATACGCATCTTGTGGCATTAACCCCATAAAAGGGAGTAGTAACAACCTAAATAGCTGAAAACCTAAAACCCAAGAAAGTGCTTTATTATTTTTTATGAAAGTTTTTATAGTGTCCAAAATCAATCGGTTAGAGATATTTTATAAAAACCCTTTATGAGGTTTCATCTAGTAAATCGGGCCTTATTTGTTGTGTTCTTTCGTATGCTTTATCGCTTCTCCAGTCATTAATTTTAGGAAAATTACCAGATAATAATATTTCAGGTACTTTTGTTCCTTCAAAATCGGAAGGTCTTGTGTACACGGGTGGTGACAATAAGTTATCTTGAAAAGAATCTGTAAGTGCAGATTGTTCATCGCCAATAACACCGGGAATTAAACGCACAACAGCATCTACTAAAACTGCGGCAGCCAACTCACCACCTGTTAAAACGTAATCTCCAATAGAAATTTCTTTGGTAATGAAAAGTTCTCTAATTCTATGGTCTACACCTTTATAATGTCCTGTTAAAATTAGAATATTTGCTTTTAAAGAAAGTGTGTTTGCTGTAGATTGATTTAATGTTTTAGCATCTGGAGTCATATAAATAACTTCATCATAATCACGCTCAGATTGCAGTTTCCTAATGCAATTTGCAATAGGTTCTATCATCATAACCATGCCTGCACCACCACCAAACTGTGTGTCGTCTATTTGTTTGTAATTACCTAAACCATAGGTACGTAGATCGTGAATTACAATTTCTGCCAAACCTTTTTCTTTTGCACGTTTGATAATTGAATGATTAAACGGACTTTCTAATAAGTCTGGGGCTACTGAAATAATATCTATTCGCATTTTAAAATTGTAGTTTTTTGTTTAGTCTTTAAGTTGTTTTCTGAGAAAATTCACAAACGATTTTAAACTTGGTTTATGGAGCTATTTAAGCACGTAATTTAGTAAATAAAACCCGAATAGAAAACCTTAGAAGATTTTAGTAATTAGGAAAGAAGGACCGAATCATTTTACAATTTGGGGTGCATTCTTTTTTTACTTGTTTGGTTCAATATGAATTAGTACATGTCCTAAATTCGGTATTTCTGTTCGTAAATAATCTTTTAATTTGTGTGAGATGCCATGTCCTGCTTTTACTGAAATTTCACTGTTTACAATGGCGTGTAAATCTACGTGGAATTTCATTCCAGATTTTCTAATAAAACACTTTTCTGTTCCTAAAACACCTTTTACTTGCGTAGATTTTGTTCTAATTTCAACGATTAGATCATCATATAATTGTTCGTCCATCACTTCACCTAAAGCGGGTCTTAAAATTAAGTAACTATTATATAATATAAAAGCGGATGCAAATAAGGCAGCCCAATCATCGGCAGTTTCGTAACCTTTTCCAAAAATAATGGCTATTGAAATTCCTATGAAAGCCATTACAGATGTTATTGCATCACTTCTATGATGCCATGCATCTGCTTTAAGTGAAGAACTTTTTGTTTGTTTGCTTTTCTTAAGAACAATTTGAAATGAAATTTCTTTCCAAATTATGATTACACCAAGTACAATCAATGTCCAAGCTTTAGGAACCTTATGAGGTGTTTGTATGTTTTGAATACTTTCATAAGCAATAATTGTGGCAGAAAAAACGAGGAATGCAACTACGCCAAATGTAATTAATGGTTCAATTTTTCCGTGGCCGTATGGATGATTTTCATCTGCTGGTCGCTTGGCATATTTAAAACCTACTAAAACTAAAAATGATGCGAAAATGTCTGTGGTAGATTCAATAGCATCTGCAATTAAAGCGTAAGAATTACCAAAAAAACCTGCAAAGCCTTTTATTAAAGCTAAAGCAGTATTTCCAATAATACTGAAATAAGTTGTTCGGATTGCAGTTTGTTCGTTGGTCATTCCATTTTTTTAAAGTCGCAGATAATATTTATAAAGATATGTTTGTCCTTAGTGAAAATCTATTCTTTAAAGTTAAAAATAAATTATTGAACTATAAATGTAAAAGGAAAGCTAAATTTTACATTTACAATCTTTCCGTTTTGCATTTGTGAAGATTTCATTTTGGGTAGCAAGCTCATCACTCTTTTTACTTCAAAATCAATTTCCGGACTAGGTTTACTTAGTTTCGTGTTTACACGAACAACACTTCCATTAACATCAATTTTAAAACGAATTAAAATACGTAATCTTCCTGGTGATAAACCAAGCTGATTGGGTAAATTAGAATTAAACTTCTCAGAAAAATGAGTTTGTATCCCTTTAGAAAAACACTTTTTATTAGCTGCGATGTTTTTTGTATTCTCACAACCTTTGAAAACAGGAAATTTTACATAACCAATAATGCTGTCTGTATTTACAATAGTTTTACCATCTGTAAAAGAGAGTATTTGAATATTATAATTGTTAAAAGCTCCTTTGTCTGCAAACGTTAATTTTTCTATTGGATATTCTTTAAAGATGGAAATAACTTCATCATTTAAAGCAGTAGACCTTGCATTTGTAGTAATATTAAAAGGATTATTTTTTTTATCGAGTTCAAAAGACAGTGAAAGCCTATTGTTAATTCTATTTAAATTTGCTTTTTCAATAAATTCTTTTGATAATTTTTCTAAATAAAAAGACGAAAGTTCGTTTTCTGTACTTGGTTTTGTAAAACGAATAGAAGATGCGTCTTGTGCACTGTAAATAGGTTTTTCTCCCTGTTTAAATTGAATTTTAAAACTGTGTAAAGGTTCATTCTTAAGACCGTTAAAAGTTCCAGGTATTTTAACTGTAGGAAAGGATGCCAAAATTCTTAACACCTCTTCTTTAAAAACAGTTGGGACTCTTGTTTTATTACTAATTAACTGTCCAGATTTAGATACAGAAAAATGAATGAATAATTCTACCTCTTTATACAACTGTAACTCAAAATCTTTCTCTTCATTTAAATTAACACGTGAAGCATTATTTAATAAGTTGAAGTTGGCTTTTTTGTAAAAATGTTCTTTTACGGCTATATTTAAACAAGTTTTTAAATCTTCATAATACGTTAAGTCGCTGCAACTATCGTAAATGGGAGGAGATGCGACCATAATTGTAGTGCTGCAATTAAAAATGGCTTTGTTCTTTTTTTTTGATATAATTTGTAGAGAGTACCTGTTACTACTATTTAAAGTGTCTAATTTTAATTTTTCTAAAGGATATTTTTCAAAAGCTTTTACGATTGCTTCATATAAGTCTTTAGATCTAAAAGTGTTAATTGCTATGTTGTAGGGTTTGTTTTCTTTATTGATGCTAAAAGATAAAATAATATCATTCTTCTTTGGTGCAAATACACTCCTTCTTAAAAGCTTTTTAGGAACTTCACTTTTAAAATACAAAGACAATTCGTTTTTAGCATCGGGCTCTGTAAACTTTCCGTAATTAAAAGTAGTATTTGATTGCGAAAAACTTATCAAAAATGAAAAGAAAAAAAATAATTGTAAAAGTTTCTTCATAGCAATTAATTTAATAAAGATAAAATACTTTTTATTCCTCTACACTTAAATGAAACAAAGCATCACCTTTATTAACAATAGGAGTTTTATTAATACAGAAAATATGACAATTAAAAGGCGCGTAGACTTTTTTATTAAACTCACCAAAAGGGTCTTGAATAACCCCTAAAATTTCTTTCTTTTTCACAAAACTTCCGTTGGGAACTCTAATTTTGAACATTCCAGAATCAGATGCTCTTAGCCATTTTGCTTTGTGTACAAAAACAGGGGTCGCTCTAACTGTAATTTCTCCTTCAATTAGCCCTAAACGAATTAGCACATTTTTAGTTCCGTTTACGCCTTCGTTAATAATTGTAGGGTTTAATTCTTTTGATTTTCCACCTTCAAAAAGTAAAACAGTTTTACCCATTTTATGTAAGGTATCTCTTAACGATTTGGTAATGTTTTCAGAAAAAACAATCATTGGTGGGTTAAAAACCTTGGCTAATTCCAATGCTTTTTCATCATCTTTGCTACATCTTATTTGTGCAATATTATCACGTTCGCCACCACCCGTATGAAAATCGATTACATAATCTACAAAAGGGGCTATTTCTTTTGTAAACTGATATGCAAATTGACTCGCCAAAGAACCATTTACGGTTCCGGGAAACATTCGGTTTAAATCACGTCCATCAGGAAACTCTCTAGTTTGAATTAAGTACCCAAAAATGTTAAAAACAGGAATACAAATAATGGTTCCGCTTTTTGGTTTATTTAATTTTAAACTAATTATTTCTCTAATAATACCAACACCATTTGTTTCGTCTCCATGAATACCAGCTAGCAATAAAACTACGGGTCCAGGATTGGTAGAACGCTCTATTATTATAGGAACTTTTACAGTTGTTCTTGTGTGTAGTTTTGCGACTTCTAAATCTAAAACAGTACGTTTTCCTTCAGGAATTTCTTTACCTAAAAGGATGAAAGGTTTATTCAACATTTAATTCTAAATAACGGATAATTTCTTTTGCAATATTTTTCTTAGTAGCAATTTCTATTCCCTCTAAACCAGGAGAAGAATTTACTTCTAATACTAATGGTCCTTTAGAAGACTGTAACATATCTACACCAGCAACACCTAAACCTAAAGCTTTGGTTGCTTTTAGAGCCGTTTTTTCTTCTTCGTCTGTTAGTTCAATTACATTTGCGTTTCCACCTCTGTGCAAGTTAGACCTAAATTCGCCTTCTTTACCTTGGCGTTTCATTGCACCAACAACTTTACCATCTACTACAAATGCTCTAATATCTGCACCGCCAGCTTCTTTAATAAATTCTTGCGCAATTACTCTTGCCCCCAAACCATTAAAAGCTTCTAAAACAGAGGTAGCTGCATTTTGTGTTTCTGCTAAAACAACTCCCAAACCTTGTGTTCCTTCTAATAATTTTAAAACTAAAGGAGTTCCACCAACAGATTCTATGACGTGTTCTACATCTTTTGTATAATTAGTAAAAACTGTTTTTGGTAAACCAACACCAGCTCTTGCTAAAATTTGTAAACTACTTAATTTGTCTCTAGATCTAACCAAACCAATTGAAGAAACGGCAGTAAAAACTTTCATCATTTCAAATTGTCTAATTACAGCAGTACCGTAAAAAGTTACAGAAGCACCAATTCTTGGAATAATTGCATCTACATTTTCTAAATATTCACCTTTGTAAAATATTTTCGGAGATTTTTTTTCAATCTCAATATTGCACTTTAGGTGATCTACAACCATTACTTCATGCCCTCTTTTTTCTGCGGCTTCAACTAATCTTCTTGTAGAGTACAATTTAGCATTTCTAGATAAAATTACAATTCTCATTTATTTGTGTTTTTTAATTTGTGAGATAGATTTTTCATAGTGGTATCTATCACGAATTTTTTATTCAAAAATTTTCTTCCTAGTAATATAGGAAATTTCATGTCTTTTCGTTCGCTTAAGGTAAGGTAAATTGGAAAAGTTTGATTAAAAATGAATATTTCTGTATGAATCATAAAGCGCTTTTCAGAAATACCATTAGAACTTTTTACAATTTTAGATGCGTAATTTTTAGACGTAAACTCTTTATTATTATAAAAAGGATGTTCTGGGTCTAATAGCGTAAATTGAATTAGCGAAGCACCGTCTACAGTAATTTCACTAATATTAGAACAATGTATAGAGGAAGTATACGCACCAGAATCTACCTTTAGATCAATCTCATAAAGTGATAACTCTGGGAAGTCTGCTTTGTCTGAACGACCAATAGTAATTTTCATTTTTTATTTTAATAAGTTTGTAAAATTACTAATAGTTATTGAATTACGATATAAATTGAAGTAATTTATAAAGGTTTTGAATTAACGAAGTGATTGCAGCAGACTAATTATCTTTTTTTTTTACAGAATATTTCTGAAACACAAGAATTGAATTCTTTAGTTAGGCATTATCGGTTGCATTGGAAGCTTGTCTTTTTCAGGATAAAGTGCCTTTTTACTTTTTAGTTCATCAATTAATACCGTCATCATAACCTTGAGCTGTTCTGAATTTGTGTCCGCTAAATTACTGGCTTCATACGGATCTTCTTTTAAGTTAAAGAGTTCATAACGTGGCAGACCTTGAGGTTGATAATGATAAATAATTTTCCAGTTAGCTTTTACCAAGCTCGTAAAATAGCTGCTGCGGTGTTCATGAGGAAAATGATTTAAAAATAGTTCATTACGCTCTTCATTTTTTTGATTGTTAAGCTGTCTGTTAAGACTAAAACCATCTATAACATGACTTTTCGGATAAGTAACATTAGCAACGTCGCACAATGTTGGAAAAATATCTAAAATAGAGGCTAATTGCTGTTGTGTTGATTGTTGTGCAATGGGCAGTTTTATTTGACTACTCACAGTTTTATTAGGTGTAACCCAAGCAGCGATAAAAGGAGTGCGCATACCGCCTTCCCAATGATTTGCTTTTTTACCTTTCAATGGAGACGAACTGCTATACCCATTTTCAATTGGTAGTGGTGCATCAGAACCATTGTCTCCAAGAAATAAGAGTAAGGTGTTTTCTCCAAGTCCTAGTTTTTTAACATGCTGTATAATGTCTCCAAGAGATTTATCAATTCCTTCAATTAATGTAGCGTAGGCTTGTGCGTTTTTAGATTTTCCTGAATTAACATAGTGTTCTTTAAAACGTGGGTCTGAATAAAACGGAGCGTGAACAGCATAATGCGCCATGTTAAGGAAGAAAGGTTTTCCCGCTTCTTTTGCTTGTGAGATGGCTAACTTCGCTTCTAAGGTTAAGGCTTCTGTTAAAAATATATCTTTTCCATGATATTTTTCTAGACTAGGGACAGCTCTTTTTTTATCACCTTTTATGTGCCCAAAACCTTCTGTTCCTAAATAACTACCTGGTTGGCCAATAGCGTTTCCTGCAATATTAACATCAAAACCTAAATTAAGAGGGTTTTCTGCATTGCTATGTAAAGGACCAAAATGTGCTTTTCCTATGTGAATTGTTTTGTAACCTTCTCTCTGTAAAAGTCTAGGTAGTGTAACAGACTCTTTGGTAAGTCCTTTCCAATTCCAATCTGTTGGTCCAAACTTAGTACGGTTATTCCACTCTGGGTGTACCCAATTCGTTACTCTGTGTCTCGCAGAATTTTGTCCAGTTAAAATAGAAGTTCGTGAAGGCGAACAAACTGAATGGGCATAAAAATTTGTAAATAAACTACCTTGATTTGCAAGTTTTTTTAAATTTGGGGTCCTGTAAAAGTCGTTTAATGGATGTTTTTTTAGAGTGCCATTAGCATCTGTCAAAAAAGGAACAGAAGTATCCATCAACCCCATATCATCCACTAAAAAAATAATAATATTAGGCGCGGTTTTATCCTTATTTTGAGAAGTACATGAGGTTACGTAGAAGAATGCTATCAATACGTAAAATAAAAAGGCTTTATTTAATCTCATCTTAGTTTTTGTTTTTATACTGTTTTTAAGAGGTGTTCTAAATTTACAATTGCGCAATTGCAGCTTCCGCACAACGTTCACCATCCATGGCAGCAGAAACAATACCGCCAGCATAACCACCACCTTCGCCACAAGGAAATAAACCTTCTATTTCTGTGTGTTCTAAACTTTCTTTTCTAGGGATATTTACAGGTGATGAAGTTCTAGATTCTACACCAATAATATTTGCTTCATTGGTATAGTAACCGTGCATTTTACTACCAAATGCAGCAAAACCTTTTCGCAATCTACTACCAATAATTTTAGGTAAAAGGGAGTGTAGTGGAGCAGATTTTAGCCCTGGTTGATACGAGCAATCATTAAGCTCTGGTGATAGTTTACCATCAACAAAATCTACCAATCTTTGTGCAGGTGCAGTTTGTGTTCTTCCACCGGCCAAAAAAGCAATTTTTTCTAAATCTTTCTGAAATTCTAACCCTCTTAATTCTCCAAAATGTTCGTATTTTTTGAAGTCTTTATCAATATCTAATTCAACAACAATTCCTGAATTTGCAAACTTGTTATTTCTTCTACTTGGCGACATTCCGTTTACAACAACCTCTCCATTCGCTGTAGCTGCAGGTACAATAAAGCCACCAGGGCACATACAGAAAGAGTAGACGCCTCTGTTGTTTACTTGTTGCACTAAACTATAAGCCGCAGCAGGTAAAAGTTCGTCTCTTTCACCAGAACAGTGATACTGAATTTGATCTATTATTTCTTGCGGATGTTCTACACGAACTCCCATTGCAAAAGACTTTGCTTTAATTCGTATTTCTTTTTTATGCAATAATTCGTAAATGTCTCTAGCAGAATGTCCGGTTGCTAAAATTACTGAATTTACGGTTATTTCTTCTCCGTTTAATAGTTGAAGCGCTTGTAATTTATTATTCTTAACAACAAAGTCTGTAACTCTTGTTTCAAAACGAATTTCGCCACCAAACTTTAAAATGTTTTCTCGAATATTCTCGATAATTTTTGGCAGTTTGTTTGTTCCAATATGTGGATGTGCATCTACTAAAATTTGCGATGTTGCACCGTGGTAAACTAGGTTTTCGAAAATTCTTCTTACATCTCCACGTTTTAAAGAACGGGTGTATAATTTTCCATCAGAATACGTTCCTGCACCACCTTCACCAAAACAATAATTAGAATCTTCGTTTACAATATGATCTTGATTTATAGCTTTTAAATCTCGCCTTCTATCTTGTACATTTTTTCCGCGTTCTAAAACAACAGGTTTGTACCCTAATTCTATACAACGCAATGCAGCGTACATTCCTGCAGGACCAAAACCAATAATATGAATTTCTTTGGCATTAGAAACATCTTTGTATTCAAAAGTATAATCAGATTTTTCTGGAACCTGCTCATTGATATAAACAGCTACTTTATAATTAAAGATGACATCTTTTTTACGAGCATCAATAGATTTTCGCAAGACTTTTACTGCGGTAATTTCGCTTTTGTCTATACCTAGCTGTTTAGAAGCTTTGTATAAAAGTGTGTTTTCTTTGCGTTCTTCTATTAAATTTACTCGAAGTTGAATTTCTTTAACCATGTTGCAAAAGTAATTAAATTATGATTGATTTTGGTAGCGAAATTTAGAGGTTTTTTTGAAGGAATTTGTTACCGTGCAAACTGATATAAAATTGTTTCAATGTTTTAAAAGATTAGTCTACAAAGGTCTTGTGTTTTTAAAGTATATTTTTTTATTGGTTAGGTTGTTTCTATGAATTTATGATAGTAATAATTTGCAGCGGTTAAATCTTCTAGAGCATGCCCCACAGATTTAAAAACGGTGATTTCTTTCGCATTTAATCTTCCTTTTTTTGTGTTGGAACAAAGTTCGAATAAATCAGCTTTTATGTCGGCTTCTTTAAGAACTCCTTCTTTTAACGGAGCTACAATATCTCCACTTTCTGTTAATCCACCTTGATACGTGTCTAGAAAAACAGTTCCTTTTAATATAGTTTCATTATCAGCCTCTCTTGCATCTTTCTTAAAGGAACCAACCAAATCTACGTGTTGTCCTGGTTTTAAATAGCTGCCTAAAATTAAAGGTGTTTTAGTTAAGGTAGCAGAAGAAATAATGGCTACTTCAGAAATTTTTTCTTCAATAGTTTTAATTGCAGTAATTGCAAAGCTTTCATTAGATAACTCCTCACAAATAGCTTGTGCTTTTTTATAATTTCTTCCCCAAATAAAAACATTTTTAATCGGTCTAACGGAAGCGTGCGCTTTAATAAGGTTTGTAGATAATGCACCAGTACCAATCATTAATAGAGAATTTGAGTCTTCTCTAGATAAGAAAGAAGAGGCTAAGGCAGAAGCTGCGGCTGTGCGTTTTACAGTTAGACTTTTTGCATCTAAAATGGCTTTTAAAGTTCCGTTAATGGCATCAAAATAAATATAGGTACCATTAATTGATGGTAAGTTAAACTGACTGTTTTCTGGGCTTACGGTTACTATTTTTACACCTGCATCTTTTCCAGAATTCCAAGCAGGCATTAATAATAATGTAGATTCTGTATTTGTTGTAGGATTTGGAAAATCGTGATGGTGTCTCATTGGAACGATCACTTTTTTATTAGAGAAGCTTTCTTGTAATTTTTGAACTAATTCTGTGAAAACAGTGTTTTTTTCAATAAATGGAGTGTCGATTTGAACAAATGTATTCATTCTTTAAAGTATTTTTATGTGTGTATAGAAAGAAGTTCTATTTTTAAATTTTGAAACAAATTAAACCAATCCGCACTTTATCATTCGATCATTTTCGAATAGATCTTTTTTTAATTCAATATTGATAAACCCTTTTTCTTTGAGCATTGCAACCGTTTCTTTTCCTAAATATTGATTGATTTCAAAGAATAATAATCCGTTTTTAGACAGCTGTTGTTTTGCTAAATCTGCTATTTTATTGTAGAATAATAACGGATTTTCATCAGTTACAAATAAAGCCAAATGAGGTTCGTTTTCGAGCACATTATTTTTAATTGCTACTTTTTCTAGTTCTCTAACGTAAGGTGGGTTAGAGATGATTATGTCAAATTGTTGAGGTAGTTTGTTTGCTTCTAAAATATTCAGTTCAATAAAATCAACTTCAACGTTATTTAAAACGGCATTTTGTTTCGCAATTTTTAAAGCTTCCGAAGAAATGTCAATAGCAGAAATTTTTGTATTTTGTAGGTTTTTAGCCAAAGAAACAGGAATGCAGCCTGTTCCTGTACCAATATCTAAAATAGTGAGTGTTTTATCTTCATTTTTGGTTCTTAATTCTGATGTTTCTAAAAGAATCCATTCAACCAATTCTTCGGTTTCTGCTCTCGGAATTAAGGTGTTTTTATCAACGATAAAAGGCAAACCATAAAATTCTGTATTTCCTAAGATATATTGTATTGGCTCTTCTTTTTGTAATCGTTTAAGAATATTCTTTAAGTCTGTTAAATTTTTAGCAGTAATTAAAAAATCTGGTTTTAGAACCGTATCAATTCTTTGTAGATTCAGTTTTTCTTCCATTAAAATAAAAAAAAAGCTGTCTATTTCTGTCTTCGGGTAGGTTTCTGAAAGTGCTTCAGAGAAATAGTTTTTGAATTCTTTAAGAGTCATAAGTTTTATAATAACGGACTTAAGAAACGTGCTAAACGCTCTAATGTTTTTTGTTTGAAGCTTCTTTGTCTAAATTCTTCATATACTATTTTTGATGCTTTTGCTACACGTTCATCAAATTCTTTTCTTAATTCTAGTGTAATATCCTCATCAAAAATTAAAGCATTTAATTCATAATTGTGCTCAAAACTCCTACAATCAAAATTAGTTGAACCAACAGATGAAATTTCATCATCAATAAAAATAACTTTAGAATGTGAAAAATCGTCTCGTAAATAAATAGTAACTCCAGCCTTAATTAAATCTTCAAAATAAGAATACATGCTATATTTTGCCATTTTAGAATCTCCTACTTTAGGCAATAATAGAGTAACATTTATTCCACTTAAAGCAGCCATTTTAAAGGCTTCTAAAATAGAAAAGGTTGGTATAAAATACGGATTTAGAACACAAATGCTTTTTTCTGCAGAATTAATTAAGCTTAAATATTGTTGCATAACTATAGATTGCTCATAATCTGGCCCACCAGAAACAATTTGCAATCTCGATTTTCCTTCGCAAGAAAATGACTTGGTAAATCTTTGATCTTCACTTAAATCTTGTTCTGTGGCGTAATAAAAGTCTTTTAAAAAAGACTTGTGTAAACTAGTTACTGCACAACCTTCAATTTGCAAATGTGTGTCTTGCCAAATGCCTAGAAATTTATCATCTATATATTGGTCAGTGATATTTACGCCACCAGTAAAGCCAATTTTATTATCAATTACACATACTTTTCTATGGTTTCTATGATTTAAAGAAAAAAGAAACTTCCCATATTCCCATGGTGTTTCCGGGTAAATTTCTGCACCCATCTTTTTTAATCTTTCTTTTGTAGATTTTTTTAGAGAAGAACTTCCAAACCCATCATATAAAATTCTAACGCTTACATTTTCTTTTCTCTTTTTCTCTATTTCATCAATGATATTGTCTAAAACTTTACCGTCTTCAAATATGTAATATTGAAGATGAATAAAATTTTCTGCATTTTTAATGGCCTCTATAATGGCATCAAAGGCCTCTCTACCATTTTTTAAAAGTTTTATATTATTACCTTCATCTAATGGAATATTTGTAGTTTTAAAAATGAGGGTTGATATTTTTTTGGCTTTTGTAGAATCTAATTTTTGTGAACAGTTGTTATTGGTTTTTTTGAAAGATCTTTTAATGTAATTTTTTCTACGCTTGGCTTCTTTTAGTTCTAAAAATTTTAATTTTCTTCTATTAATTCCAAAAATCACATATGCGATAACACCTATGAAAGGAAAAAAAAGCGTGATAAGAATCCAACTTAGAGATTTTGAAGGCTTAATGCCAAAATATAAAATATTGTAAAATGCCCAACTGAATAAAATAAAATGTAGTATTGTAAGGATGTAGTATGACAAAATATTGGTTTTAAATTTTTTTAAGCATCCAAACGTTACATGAATAATGGCCTGTATTTCCCATTGGTTTGTCTAAATTAAGAAAACCATTTTTTTTGTATAATTTTCTAGCAGCTTCCATATAAGGCATGGTTTCTAGATAGCAACCTTCAAAACCAAACTCTTTTGCTTTTTCTAAACATTTAGAAATTAAACTTGTTCCCAAGCCTTTTCCTCTTGCAATTGGTAAGAAATACATTTTTTGAAGTTCACAAATATTAGTTTCACAATTGTCTAACTTGGCAACTCCTGCGCCACCAATAATTTTAGCATTATGTTCTAAAACAAAATAGGCAACTTTTTCTTTTTGGTAGGTTTCAAACATGAAGTCTGTAGCCTTATCTTCATAAGCGGTTCCTGTTTTAGGAGCACCCATTTCTAAAATTACACCTCTAATTACTTTAGAGAGTTCTAAATTATCTGTGGGCTTTATTTCTCTTATAATAAAATTTTCACTTGTCATTTATTACCGTATTTTTGCAAGAGCAAGTTACCTAAATTTTATTTTTTTTTGATGAAAAACACATTATTTTTTTTGGTTATAGTTTTATTGATGTCTTGTTGTTCTGTTCAAAAAGAGCCTATCTTTATGAAGGTAGATAATTTGAAGATACTAAGTTTTGAATCTGATACGATAAAATTAAAAGCAGATGCTTTTTTTGAAAACCCGAATGATGTTGGTGGTAAAATTACCACAGAGGATATAAAAGTTTTTGTAAATGGAGCAGAGGTGGCTCAAGTTTTTTCAGATGAGTTTAAAGTACCGGCTAGAAATGAATTTTCAATTCCCTTAATTGCGCATATTCCCACTAAAAACTTCCTGAATTCAAATAAAAACGGCGCTTTAGGTGGTTTGTTAAATTCTTTGATTACCAATAAAGTAAATGTTCAGATTAAAGGAAACTTAGAATATGTTGTTTTTGGATTTAAAAGAGAGTTTTTAATTGATAAAACACAGGAAATAAAAATTAAATTTTAAGATATCACAAATCAATTCTACATAAAACGTTGCTTGCAGATTGCCAAAAACGGATTGGGAACAACGCGTCCGAACCCTTCAGTTGGCGCTGTTATTGTGCATCAAAATAAAATTATAGGAGAAGGCTTTACAGCTACTTTTGGTGGAAATCACGCAGAGGTAAATGCAATTAATTCGGTCGAAAATAAAGCACTTTTAAAAGAAGCAACTATATACGTAACGTTAGAGCCTTGTAGTCACTTTGGTAAAACACCACCTTGTGCAGATTTAATAGTAAAACATCAGCTTAAAAAAGTAGTAATTGGTTGTTTAGATGCTAATAGTTTGGTTGCTGGTAAAGGTATAGAGCGTTTAAAAAATGCAAATATAGAAGTTGTAGTTGGTGTTTTAGAGGATGAATGTAGAACACATCACAAACGATTTTTTACGGTGCAAGAAAAAAAGCGTCCTTATATAATTTTAAAATGGGCAGAAACCAAAGACGGATTTGTTGCTCCAAAATCGAAAAATGAAAACAAACCCGTTTTTATTTCTAACAAATATTCACAACAATTGGTGCATAAATTACGAAGTAAAGAGCACGCTATTTTAGTGGGGACAAATACCGTTTTAGCAGATAATCCTAAATTAAATGTTCGAAGTTGGTTTGGTGAAAATCCTATTAGAATTGTCCTAGATCGTACGTTAAGAATTCCCGAAAGTGTACATATTTTAGATGGAAGCGTACAAACGATTTTAATTACTGAAAAAAGAGACGATAAAAAAGACGCAAGAATTAAGAGTTTAGCATTAAGAGAAAATTTAATTTTTGAAGAGATAGATTTTTCTAAAAAGATTGCTTCACAAATTTGTTCAGTGCTTTACAAGCATAATATGCAGTCTTTAATTGTAGAAGGAGGAACGCAAACGTTACAAACTTTTATTGATGAAAATTTATGGGATGAAGCCATGGTTTTTATAGGAGATAATAATTTTAAAGACGGAATAAAATCACCTGAAATTAAAAAGAAATATACGCAAGAAAACATCAAAAAAGATGTTTTAAAAACATATTATAATGATTAAAAATATTGTTTTCGATTTTGGAGATATTTTTATCAATTTAGATAAAAAAAAATTTGCAAATGAGTTACAGAAATTAGGAGTTTTTCAAAATTCTGAAGAAATGCGGCCTGTTTTGCAGCAATATGAAAAAGGACTTATTTCTACGGATGGTTTTTTAACTTTTTTTGAAGAAAAGTTGAATATTCCTTCAGAAAAATTAGTTGCAACTTGGAATTCTATTTTGTTAGATTTTCCTAAAAAACGTTTAGAATTTATTCAAGAATTGGCAAAAAGTAAAAAATATAGACTGTTTTTGTTAAGTAATACCAATGATTTACATATTTCTTGGATAAAAAAAGATTGGGGAATGGACTTGTATCATTCTTTTAAAATTTGCTTTGAACAATTTTATTTGTCACACGAAATAAATTTTAGAAAACCAGATAATAATATTTATGAATTTGTTTTAAGAGAAAACAATCTAATCGCAGAAGAAACACTTTTTATAGATGATACTAAAGAAAATACAGATGGTGCAAAAGCTTTAGGAATTGAGGTTTGGCATTTACTACCAGGTACAGATGATGTGGTAGAATTATTTACTAAAAACCAGCTATAGTTTGATTTTTCTACTTTTAAGCATTCTTTTTTCTACAGGATTATTTGTGATTTTTAAATATTTTGGTATTTATAAAATAAATGTTTTAAAGGCTATTTTTGTAAACTATATTGTTGCTTTTTCAATGGGGTTTTTGTTGGCAAAAAGACAAATACCTATTTCAGAAATTTATTTAGAACCTTGGTTTCCTGGTTCTTTAATTTTAGGCGCGTTGTTTGTTTCTGTTTTTTTTGTAATGGCAATGACATCTCAACAAAACGGAGTTTCGGTAGCGTCTATTTCAGGAAAAATGTCTGTAGTTGTTCCTGTTTTCTTCGGAATAATTTTATACAATGAATCGGTTACCTTCTTAAAAATAGTAGGAATTATTATTGCTTTGGTTGCTGTGTACTTGTCTTCGGTAAAAGAAGGTAAGTCAGAAAATAGAGGCACTTTAGTGTTTCCTATATTACTCTTTTTAGGCTCTGGTACTATAGATACGTTTTTAAAATACGTACAAGTAAACCACGTAGCAGATGAAGACGTTTCTATATTTTCTGGAAGTTTATTTGGCATTGCAGCTATTTTCGCTCTGGTTATTTTGGTGCTTAAAACAATTAAAAAAAGAGAAGCTTTCGGCCTAAAAAATATTATTGCAGGTGTTATTTTAGGGGTTCCTAATTATTACTCGATAGTGTTTTTAATAAAAGCTTTGCAAAATAACGAATTTGAGAGTTCAACTTTATTTACCATAAACAATGTGGCAATTGTAATTCTTTCTACTTTGGTTGGTTTGTTACTTTTTCAGGAGAAATTTAGCTTAAAAAATAAAATAGGCGTTGCTTTGGCAATTTTAGGAATTGTATTGGTTACAATTGCATAGAACTTCATCATTGAATATTAAAATAGTTTTGCTATTCTAATTTCAATATTTAAAAATTTACAATGGAAGACGTTTATAAAACGATAGAGAAACCATCTAAAGAAACCCTTTTTAAAGAAAAAGGAAGTAAGTTCTTTGGGTACACTTTTCCTGTTTTAACTGAAGAAGATGTAAAAGAGAGCATAGAAGAACTTCGGAAAAAACACCATGCTGCACGCCATTTTTGTTACGCTTACCAATTAGGTATTGAGAAAATTAGGTTTAGAGCAAATGATGATGGGGAGCCAAATAACTCTGCAGGAATGCCAATCTATGGGCAAATTCAGTCTTTTGAAGTTACTAATATTTTAATTGTTTCTGTTCGGTATTTTGGAGGAACAAAATTAGGTGTTGGCGGCTTAATTTCAGCGTACAAAACTTCTGCTCAAATGGCATTAGAAGCTTCTTATATTTTAGAGAAGACCATAAATATTGAATATAAACTGACTTTTAATTACGATTTGATGAACCCTGTGATGAGAGTTGTCAAAGAAAAAAATATAAACATAGTGAGTCAGAAATTAGAAATGGATTGTCAGTATATCATTTCCGTAAGAAAAAAGGATGCGGATTCAATTTTTGCAATTTTTAACAATTTATATAAAGTTGATGTGAAGGTTTTAGAATAATTTTTTGTTTTTAAATAAAAAAAAAGTAACTTTATTTTCTTACTTAAAGGTTGGTGAATTTGGTGAAGTTATTCTTTAAAATAAATTGTTATGAAATTACGTCGCATCGCATATACTAGTAAAGCTACTATTCATTTTAGTAAGCGTACTTTGTTAGATTTACTACATGATTCTAGAGCTTACAATTCACTAGACAATATTAGTGGGGTTTTAATTCATAAAGATGGTTATTTTCTTCAAATTATTGAAGGAGAACTGGATGATGTTAATGATTTACTTGCTCGTCTTGTTAAAGATTCACGTCATATTGATTTTAAAATTATAGACGATCGTATTTCAGACAGCCGGATGTTTTCTGACTGGGCAATGGGTTGTGCAGATTTCGATAATTCTTCTCTAGCAATGATACCTGGTATTCGCACAGATTTAACAGACCCGAAAGTAATTGATAGTATTATTAAGAGGCTACCAGAATTTGCTAATATATTAAAAGGGAGTCTTACAAATCTTCAAATTTATGGGTTTGATAAAGAATAGGCAGTCAAATGATATTAATATCCCAAACCTTTTAATAAATAATCAGGACAACGAGTTGGTTTCATTGTTTTAGAATTCAAAAAAGCTAACACCGAATTTCCGGTACAAATGAGTTCGTCATTTTGGTTTTTAATTTCATAATCAAATTCAATCTTTACCATAGGTTTTTTTTTCAAAAAAGTATGAATTGTTAATATGTCATCATAAAGTGCAGATTTTATAAATTGAAACTGTATCGAAATTACGGGCAGCATTATGCCACTCATTTCCATGTCTTTGTAAGTAACTCCTAAAGAGCGTAGCCATTCTGTTCTTCCTAATTCGAAGAATTGAGCGTAGTTACCGTGGTACACAACGCCCATTTGGTCGGTTTCAGAATATCTAATTCTTGTTTTTGTTGATGATTTTTTCAATTATTATAGATAAAGTTTATTTTAGCATTTTACGCAAAAAATAGTTAATAATCAATAGCAAATTGATTTTTTTATACTGAATTTTATTCACACTTTTGTATAACCTAAAAAAGCAGGTTAGATTCTCTTTTTTTACCCTATTTAATAACTCTATAAGTACCCAAAACAATAAATGAATTTAACTGCTGAATCTGTTTGGAATGATTGCTTGTCCTTTATAAAAGACAATATTAAACCACAAGCATATAAAACTTGGTTTGAACCTATCAAGCCCGTAAAACTTTCAGGAGAAGCATTAACAATACAAGTGCCTAGTAAGTTTTTTTACGAATGGCTAGAAGAGCACTACATTAAATTGTTAAGAGTTGCATTGGTAAGACAATTAGGTAGTGATGCTAAATTGATTTACGACGTGAAAATGGAAAACAATTATAGCAGTAACAGGCCGCAAATTGTTAAAATTCCTAGTTCTAACAGAGATCCGTTAAAACCACAAAATGTTACAGCTCCTGTAGATTCTAGTAAAAGAGAATTAAGAAACCCTTTTGTAATTCCAGGACTACAAAAGGTTAAAATAGAATCTCAGTTAAATCCTAATTATAATTTTGCTAACTTTATAGAAGGAGACGCTAATAGATTAGCACGTTCTGCAGGTATGGCAGTTGCCAATAAACCAGGAGGAACTTCTTTTAATCCGTTATTAATTTACGGTGGTGTTGGTTTAGGAAAAACACATTTAGCACATGCTATTGGTGTAGATATCAAAGATAAATATCCAGATAAAACAGTGTTGTATATTTCTTCGGAAAAATTCACACAACAATTTATAGACTCTGTAAAATCGAACACAAGAAATGATTTTATTCACTTCTATCAAATGGTAGATGTGTTAATTATTGATGATGTTCAGTTCTTATCTGGTAAAGCAGGTACACAAGATGTTTTCTTCCATATTTTTAATCATTTACATCAAAATGGTAAGCAAGTAATTTTAACATCAGACAAAGCACCTGTAGATATGCAAGACATAGAACAGCGTTTGTTATCTCGTTTTAAATGGGGATTGTCTGCAGAATTACAAGCACCAGATTATGAAACTAGAATTTCTATTTTAGACAATAAATTGTTTAGAGATGGTGTAGAAATGCCAGAAGAAATTGTTGAATACATTGCTAAAAATATAAAATCTAACGTTAGAGAGTTAGAAGGTGTTATTATTTCGATGATTGCACAAGCTTCTTTTAATAGAAGAGAGTTCTCTTTAGAATTGGCAAAACAGATTGTAGATAAGTTTGTTAAGAATACAAAAAAAGAGGTTTCTATAGATTATATTCAGAAAGAAGTTTCTAAGTATTTTGATATGGATGTTGCTACCTTACAATCTAAAACAAGAAAACGCCATATTGTACAAGCACGTCAATTAGCAATGTTTTTTGCGAAGAGATTAACAAAAACGTCTTTAGCCAGTATTGGTAACCAAATTGGGCAAAGAGATCATGCAACCGTTTTACATGCGTGTAAAACAGTAGACAATCTAACCGAAACGGACAAGCAATTTAGAAAATACGTAGACGACTTAACAAAAAAGTTAACGTTTTAAAAAGAAAACTTTTTTTAAACGATACTTCATTTAATTTTACTCTGATGAAAAAAGTACTGATGGTTTGCTTAGGGAATATTTGTCGTTCTCCATTGGCAGAAGGTATTTTAAAATCTAAAGTAAATACGGATGCTGTTTTTGTAGACTCTGCAGGAACTGCTGCTTATCATGTAGGTAACCCTCCAGATATACGTTCTATTTATATTGCGAAAAAATACAAAATTGACATCACAAATCAACAAGCAAGAAAAATCACAGTAAAAGATTTCGATTTTTTTGATTTTATTTATGCTATGGATGATAGCAATTACAACAACATACTTTTGTTAGCCAGAAACAAAGAAGATGAGCAGAAAGTAAAAATGATTTTAAAAGAATCAAACCCCACTAAAGATTTATCAGTTCCAGACCCGTATTATGGTGGAGATGCTGGTTTCGAAGATGTATATAAAATGTTAGACGAAGCTTGTACTGCTATTTCAAGTAAACTATCTTAATTAATTATTTGGGCAATCATCAGTAAAAAACACATACAACAGTACTTAAAATATAAGAAATGATTGGTAAACTCTATTTAATTCCCACAACATTAGGAGATACAGAACCTTTAGAGGTAATGCCTCTATCTGTAAAAAAAGTAGTGGAAGAAATTGATTATTACATTGTAGAAAATGAAAAAACTGCAAGAAGGTTTATCAAGAAAATTGCACCAAAAAAATCGCAACCATCTTTACAATTAATGTCTTTAGATAAATATGCAGAAGAAATTGAAACGAGAAGGTATTTAGATGTCTGTAAAGAGGGTGTTAACGTGGGGTTATTGTCTGAAGCGGGTGTGCCAGCAGTTGCAGATCCAGGAGCGAGTATTGTAAAATTAGCACATGAAAACAACATTCAGGTTGTGCCTTTAGTCGGTCCAAGTTCTATTTTAATGGCAATGATGAGTTCTGGTATGAACGGACAAAACTTTGCTTTTAACGGCTATTTACCAATCGATAAAGGAGATCGAAAAAAAGCAATTAAAGATTTAGAAAAGTTATCTAAAGATAAAAATCAATCTCAAATTTTTATTGAAACCCCTTATCGAAATGAAAAAATGTTTGCAGATTTAAAAGCGGCATTAGCACCAACTACAAACTTATGTATTGCTGCAGATATTACGCTGCCGTCAGAATTTATTAAAACACTTTCTGTACAAGATTGGAACAGTCAAACACCAAATTTACATAAGAAGCCGGCTATTTTTATTATTCACAAGTAGCAAATAATAATATTAGCCTTTATGTATTAGTAAATATAGAAACAAAAAAAAACACTTTATTAGACTCTTGAAGTCTAATAAAGTGTGTTTTTTTTGTTATTAGGAAAGTAGATTAAACTTTCGCGTTTTTATCTGCTATAATATTAGAAACATTGTAATCTGCAAATTTCTTTAAGTAAGATTGAATACTTGAGCCGTATGCATCAGAAAAACGTTGAGAACCATAACTTCTTAAAAACTTCTTTACGTTTCCAGCACCACTTAAATGAGCAGCTGCTAAAATTCCTGATTCTGTTATTTTAATACCGTTCATTGTTTTACCAACAGACCGTTGAATGTCTTTTCTCAAAATCCATTTATTAACTTTGCACAAAGCTACAAATGCTTTTTCTTGTAAACCTGGGTTTTTTAAAAAGTCTTGTGTATTATAAATGTCGAATCTATGTAAAGTAGTTCTACCAAACTGATATTTTCCTAAATATCCTAAAGTATTTACAGTTTCATATTTTCCTTGAGATTCTTTAAAAGCGACTGCTTCTTTAAAAGCAACAAAATCTCTTTCTAAATAAAAAATATCATTTCCTATAGATTTAGGAAAACTTAATTTAGTTAATGCTACTGCTTCTGACTTAGAAACATTTTTTTTATCAATGGATGTTGCATTGATAAAAAGGATAACTACACTGAATAATAGAATTTTATTTTTGATAAAATGTATATTTCTGTTTTGCGGATGCAAAATTACAATATAATTTAAAAGTAATTGATTATCAATATGTTAAATTTTATTAAAAAAACAAATAGTGAAGCTTTATTTGGCCTTTGGTATTAAATTCTAGTGTTGGAGAAGGAATCTTTATGAAATTAACAATAGAAAAGACCGATTGTAATATTTTTGATTTTGTGTCTATTTTTGTCAAATCTAGATCTAAACTCAAATAAAATTGTCTGTAAGGGGTTTGTAGTGTTGGGTTCGTTTGTCTTGTTTCGCCATATAACATTCCTTCAGCACCATAACCAAAAGCTACATTTAACCATTTAGGGAAGTTACTTTCCTTGTGAAAAGACCAGATATTAGCAGAAAGCCAATATGTCTGCCCGTTATAATCTTTTAAAGATTGTTGTAAAAAGTTTTCGCCTAAAGTCTTTGGTCGCTGTTTTGCGTAACTAGTTTGATGAAAAGAGTATTTAACGGTAATTCTCTGCTCGTTCCATAATAATTCTTGACCAACTAATAAACTTGTTCCTGCGGCATTTGCTATAATATCTCCTGGTGACGCACCCCATTCTTTAGAAAAACCATCTAAGACTTCTACGGTAGTTAAAAAAGTAAAACCTAAAGTAGCCCCGTAAATAAGTTGATTTCTTTTAGAAACTCCAGTCCAATCTAAAACGTCCATACCTATTTTGCCTAAGTAATAAGAAGTCATAAAATGACCTGCTTTATCCATTTGCTTCCAGTCGTTATTATCATTTTTAAAATGAAAATTAGACTGAGCATAATCTTTATACCAGAGTTCGTTTAACGCCAGTAAAGTTCCACTCGCTAAAACACTTTCAGAAATAATTACAGCGTTTCTTCTTTTGGCATTTAAAGTATCAGATTTTTTAAAAAAGGGAGCTTCTTGTCCATAACAAAAAGTTGTTACCAGAAGTGATAGCCAACAAAATACGAAGCTTTTTTTTTTCAAAATTTATATAATTAAAAAATCAACTATCTATTTACACCTTGTGCGCTTAACCATCGTTGGTATTTTGCTGCATTTCTATTGTGTTGTGTTAAGGTTTTTGCAAACTCATGATAGCCAATTTTATCGATGCTAGCACACATATAAAAGTAGTTGTGTTTAGTAGCATTTAAAACGCCGTCGATTGCAGAAATATCTGGCATAGAAATTAAAGTAGGTGGTAAACCTTTATTTTTATAGGTGTTGTACGGAGAGTTAATTTCTAAATCTACCGTTAAAACTCTTTTCACAACGTAATCTTGCCCTTTTATTTCTTTTACACAATAGATAATTGTAGGATCTGCTTGCAAAGGCCAACCATTTTCAAGACGATTTAAATACAAACCAGCAACAATTGGTCTTTCAGAATTTTGTGCTGTTTCTTTTTGAACGATTGAAGCCAAAGTACTCACTTCTTCTTTTGTTAGATTTAACTTTTTGGCTTTTTGAAGTCTGCTGTCATTCCAAAATCTCTTATAAGCAACCAACATTTTAGATCTAAAATTTTCTGGAGAAACCGTCCAATAAAATTCATACGTATTTGGTATAAATAGTTGGAGTACAGATTTATCCGTTAAGCTATTTTTAGATAAAAATGTATCGTCTTTAAAAGAAGTTAATAAAGAAATAGAATCTGCATTTATTTGTTCTGCAATTCTACCAGCAAATTTCTCTAGAGTATCTTGATTGTTAAAAGACAATTTAAAAGGGGTTTGTCTTCCGCTTCGCAACATATTAACAAGATCATTATTAGACATCCCTACTGTTAAAACATATCTACCAGGTTTAGGATTTGAAAAGTCCTTTTTAGCTGCAACCCAAAGAAAAGTTTCTGGGCTTTTAGAATATTCTTCTAATTCCTTTTTAATATCTAACAAACTATTTGTAGCTGTTACGTATAGCACATGTTCTTTTGTAATTGCTTGTCCGAATATTTTTTGATAATAGTTGTAACCAAACATTCCACCAATTATTAAAAGGGCAGTAAATGTGTAAATAATTTTTTTCTTCAATTGTCTGTTTATTTAGGCTGTAAAGTTACTATTTAATCAATTGAAATAAGATTTCATCTTTAAATTTTCCTTCGGATAAAATCCACTCTTTTTTTACACCCACTTTTTCAAATTTATGTTTTGTAAATAAAGAAATACTTTTAGCATTATCTGAAGTAATATTCGCATATAATTGATGTAAATTCAAATGAGAAAATGCATAATTAATTAAAACGGACAGTGCTTCTGACGCATAACCATTTTGTTGAAAATCGGGATGAATTAAAATCCCAATTCCAGCTCTTTTATGTTGCGGATTAAAATCAAAAACATCAATCATTCCTAATTGTCTTTTTGTTGATTTGTCTTCTATTAATAAGCGTAGTTGTTTTGCTTCAAAAATATCTAAATGTGCATTTTCTAAGTACTGTCTCAAAATAAATTTAGAAAACGGAGTTTGAGTATGACTTATTTCCCAAAAAGATTCGTTATTTTCTATATTGTATAGAAAGTCTAAATCTTCTGGCTCTAAAGCACGTAAGTTAATATTTGGTCCTTCTAGATTTTGCATTAAATTTGTATTTGACCTTTAAAAACAAAAGTAGCAGATCCTTTTAAAAACACGTTTTGGTAAACGCCATTTTTTTCTGTAAAAGAAACCTCTAAATTTCCACCTTCTACAGGCAATGAAATTAAATTACTAGTTGTTTTATTTATTTTGTGCATTGCAATTGCAACTGCTGTAACACCCGTTCCGCATGCTAAAGTTTCATTTTCTACCCCTTTTTCATAGGTTCTAACTTTAAAAGTAGCCTCATTAATTTGTTCTACAAAATTCACATTACTTCCAGGGGCTGCATATGAATCTCTTATTTTTTTACCGTTTTCATAAACGGGGTAATTGTCTAAACTTTCAACCAATTCCACATGATGCTGTGTTCCTGTATACGTAAAAACGGAGTGCTCATTTACTTGTAAATCTTCAACATCAATCATTTTTAGAGAAACAATACTATTTTCTATTTCAGCAAAATGAGAACCATCAACAGCAATAAAGTTTGTAGTATTTTTAATAATGCCTAAATATTTTGCAAAAGCAACAGTACATCTTCCTCCATTTCCGCAAAAAGTTTCACTACCATCAGCATTGAAATAAATCATCTTGAAATCAAATTCAGTGTTCTTTTCAATCAAAATAACACCATCTGCGCCAATACCAAAATTCCTGTCGCAAAGATGAGAGATTACTTTAAGGTTTCCTTTAGGAAATACTTTTGTTCGGTTATCTACCATTACAAAATCGTTTCCTGTTCCTTGATATTTATAAAAATTCAAATTCATACAACAAAGATAAGTATTTCGCGTATAATTAATGGTTGTTAAAAAGTGGTTAAAGTCCGTTAAAAAGAAGTTAAACAGATTTTTTTAATATGTTAAAATTATATCTTTGGATAACAAAAATAAATAAAAATGAAAAAAGCATTCAGTTTTCTTGGTATGGCAATTTTAGGAGGAGCACTTACTTTGGGTGGTTACAAGATGCTATTTAATGATCAAGTAGTCATAGAAAGAGCAGTTCAAAATCCTATAGAAACGGTTCCAACAAATTATAATCCGAATTTTAAAAGCACTGGTTCGGTAGAAATGTCTACAGATTTTACAGTTGCTGCAGACAAAACGGTACATGCTGTTGTTCATGTTAAAAATACGGCAATTAGAACGCAAACAAATCAGTTAGATCTTTTTTTCGGAAGAGGAAACGGACAAAGACAGTACGAACAAGTTGGTACAGGAAGTGGTGTTATTATTTCTGAAGATGGTTATATTGTAACGAATAATCATGTAATTGATGGTGCAAGCGCATTAGAAATAACATTAAATAATAAAAAGAAATACAAAGCAGAATTAATAGGAAGAGATGCCGCGAATGATATTGCTTTATTAAAAATTGATGCAGGTATAGATTTGCCGTACGTAGCTTTTGCAAATTCAGATAATATAAAAATAGGAGAATGGGTTTTAGCGGTTGGGAACCCTTATAACCTAACGTCTACCGTAACTGCAGGAATTATTTCTGCTAAAGGAAGAGATTTAGAAGGAAACAGAAATATAGAGTCTTTTATACAGACAGATGCAGCTGTAAACCCTGGGAATAGTGGAGGGGCTTTGGTGAATTCACGCGGCGAATTAATAGGAATAAATACCGCCATTTCTTCTAAAACAGGTTCTTTTATTGGGTATTCTTTTGCAGTACCTTCTAACATTGCAAAAAAAATAATTGATGATATTCTAGAGTTTGGTACTGTACAAGAAGCTGTTTTAGGAATTCGTTTCTTACCAGCTGAAGATGATAAGGTAGAAGGTGTAAGAATAGCAGACGTAGAAAAAAACCAAGGAGCATCAAATGCAGGTTTACAAAAGGATGATATTATTGTAAAAATAAACAGTGTTAAAATTTCTAAGTTTTCTGAATTAAGAGGGCAATTAACGGCAAAAAGACCAGGAGAATCTGTAGCTATTACTGTTGTAAGAGATGGAGATTTGTTGGTAAAAAATGTGACATTGACAAAAAAGATAAAGGCTATTACTGTAACAGCACTGGGTTGGGAATTAAAAGAGTTGTCTAAAGAAGAAAAGAAACTTAGAAAAATCAATAGTGGAATAAAAATAGTTAAGGACACTAAGTATGGTTTAAGTAACTACATTATTACTAAAATAAACGATAAAGAAGTGGATAATGCTAAAGAAACAGCTGCTCTTTTAAATAAATTATACAACCCTAAATATTCTAATAATATTATAGAGTTGATAAACTTAGAAGGAGAAAGAGAAAGAATTCGTTTTTAAGAAAGTATTTTATCTATTAAAAAATCCTGATTTTAAATCAGGATTTTTTTATTTTAAAACTTTTAACGAAATCGATTTCGTGTTGTGAAAAAAATAGATACTTTTGCCGAAAATTTAATTATAGTAACACAACTATGTCAACAAAAGTAAATTACAACGAAGAAGTTTTATTACAAGCACAAACAAGAAGAGCTACAGTAGAATTTATTAATATCGTAAACGGTTTATGGTATGATAAATCGATTGAATTGGTGCTTTTTAAAAACCCTTTAGTAGATAAAAGAGCTAGTGAGGTTTTAAATCTAATAGAGTATGCAAGAGAATTTGTAAACAAGCCAATTTCAATTCTAGATGCTTTAGATATTGCAAAGGCAATTCAGCAAATAGATTTACCGTCTTCTAAATTAGACATTGGTAAATTGGCCTACGAATGTTATTTGAGTTCAGAAAACTGTGAGGACAAAGTTGCTTTTGTTCAAAACAAGTTAAAAGACGCAACAGTCGCAAAAGACATTCAACCAAAAGACGTAGTTTTATATGGTTTTGGTAGAATTGGGCGTTTATTAGCTAGAGAGTTAATGACAAAAATGGGAAAAGGTTCTCAGTTAAGGTTGCGGGCAATTGTAATTCGTGGAGAAATAAATGAGACTATTTTAGAAAAAAGAGCTTCTTTATTAAGTGTAGATTCTGTACACAGAGACTTTTTAGGAACGGTTCAAACAGACGTAGAAAACAGTGCACTAATTATTAACGGTACCACTGTTTATGTGATTTCTGCAAATAGCCCAGAAGATATCGATTATACAAAATACGGAATTAAAGACGCGCTAATTATAGACAATACAGGAGCTTTTAAAAATGACGTTGAATTAAGCAGGCATTTAAAATCGAAAGGAGCAAGTAAAGTTTTAATTACAGCACCAGCAAAAGGAGTTCCTAATATTGTTCATGGTGTAAATCATAAACAAAATAACCCAGACAAAGAAAATATTTTTTCTGCTGCCTCCTGCACAACCAATGCAATTACACCAATTTTAAAGGTGATAGAAGATAATTACGGAATTAAAAAAGGACATTTAGAAACCATTCACGCATATACAAACGACCAGAATTTAGTGGATAATATGCACAGTAAATATAGAAGAGGAAGAGCTGCAGCTTTAAATATGGTCATTACAGAAACAGGTGCAGGTGCAGCAGTTGCAAAAGCAATACCAGCTTTAGCGGGCAAACTAACTTCTAACGCAATTCGAGTTCCTGTTCCGAACGGTTCTTTGGCTATTTTAAATTTACAATTAAATACCAAAGTGACAAAAGAGGGCGTAAATTCTTTAATTAAAAAATATGCTTTAGAAGGTGATTTAGTAGAGCAAATAAAATACTCTATAGATAATGAGTTGGTTTCTTCAGATATTATTGGAACGACTGCGCCATCAATATTCGACAGTAAGGCAACCATTACAGACAATGAAACTATTGTAATTTATGTTTGGTATGATAATGAATACGGTTATTCCCACCAAGTAATTCGCTTGGCAAAACACATCGCAAAAGTGAGAAGATTTACCTATTATTAATGAAACGCTGTTTTAAAAAGTTGCAAAGTAACAAATTTAAAACAGCTAGTTGAAATAATCCCGGTTTTATAACGGGATCTCAAATTATAATAACACTTTTGATGCAAGTGTATTCAATGGAAATTGAATGTAAAACTCCGATACATTTTTTGTCTCGGGGTTTGTTTTTTTAGAAGTTATTTTCTGTTTGGAGTTTATCTTGAGCCAAGGCGAAAGGCACTCGCTTTTTTATAAAAAAAAAGCGTTCAACCAAATGCTTCAATCAGGACTAAGCTTAATTATCAATTTTTGACATAAGGATAAAGCCTGAAGAACCTAAAAAGAGTCTCATCAAAAGAAAAGATATTTATGTTTTTTATGTGCCTTCGTGTTAAGAAATAGACTTTATAAATAAATTGCAATTAGATATTAATAAAAAAATAATCTTTTCCGTAATTTAGCATTCAAAATAAAAAGAATGAATATTAAACCAATAATTATAACCATCTTATTTTTTACTGTTTCAATAAATTCACAGGAAAAGTTGCCATATCATCAGATTCCTCAAATGAAGGAAAATTACACAGCACAAAATACTGTTGCAAGAATGATAGATGGTTTAGGTTTTAGATATTATTGGGCAACAGAAGGTTTGCGTGCCGAAGACTTAGCATATCAGCCACAAGGAGAAGGGAGAGATTGTCAGAAAACCGTAAATCATTTATACGATTTATCTAATATGATGTTGCGTTTAATAAAAACGGAATTCAAACAAGAAATAGAAAAGGAAAAAATGACGTTTGTAGAAATGAGAAAACAAACACTTTTAAACCTGCAAGCGATAAGTAATAGAATTAAGGCAAGTAAAAACTTATCAGAATTTACAGTAAAAAAAGAAAGTAAAATTAGTGTTCCCTTTTTTAATGTAATTAACGGTCCAATTGCAGATGCAATTTGGCATGCTGGTCAAGTAGCCAGTTTTAGAAGATCTTCTGGGAATCCTATAAACTCTAAAGTAAATCATTTTACAGGAACTGTAAGAGAGTAAAATAGCATTTACTTTAAAAAAAATGCCTTTTTGAGTGCAGTCGATAACTTATTAATTTTAATAAAATTTTCGATTACGCTCAAAAAGACAACTTAAAAATATATTTTAAATTTTATTCTTCCTCAAAGAATTCAATTTTACAATCCATTTCTGGCTTTAAAAATTCATTTTTACTCATAAAATATTCCGAAGTAATTAAACGATAACCCGTATCATTTTTTTGCAACTCCCAGATAATATCATCTGCTTCTTCAAATTCTTCTTCTCCATTTAATTGTTTTCCAAACAAACGAATAATCACATTATGACTGTCTAAATTCTTCGCAAAACATTTTAGTACAATTTCTTTGGTTATTTCTTTATCAGCATTTAATAAAGGAGTAATTTCAAAATCTACAATCGTTGCTTTTGTATTGGGAAACTTCCCGTTATACGCTTTGTGTAATAATTGGTTTACGTTAAAAAGTTCTTGGTGTAAACTAATTTCAGGGTATTCTTCCGAAATTTTATCAACCAACATTTCATAAGAAAGAGAATCTATTTGTCCTTCATTTAAATGGTTACCTAATTTATATTCTAATACAATTGCAGCAGCTTCATGTGTCTCGTAATCAGCAATTGCCATAGATAATAATTCTTGTAGTTCTTCTAGATTGTCACTTTGTGCATCCGGGAAATCAAATTTTTCTAAAAGTGCTTTTAAATCTTCTACATTCCAAGCGTTTGGAAGTGCTTCAACTGTAGAAATTTTATGTATTTTTATAGCGTATTTCATTTTTTTAATTCATTTTTGAATGAGCTTTTAAAATACATTTTTTTAAATTCAAATACAAGTTTTTCTATAAATATATTTATGAATACTGAAGAAAAAATACAACAACTTCGAGACGAATTAAACAACCATAATTACAATTATTATGTGTTAGATAATGCCACTATTTCCGATTTTGATTTCGATATCAAATTAAAGGAATTAGAAAAGTTAGAAAAAGAGAATCCAATTTTTTTTGATGCAAATTCACCAACGCAAAGAGTGGGAGGAACCGTTACTAAAAATTTCAAAACAGTTGTTCATAAAAATAGAATGTATTCTTTAGATAATTCGTATTCCAAAGAAGATTTATTTGATTGGGAAAAAAGAGTTGAAAAAGTGTTAGGAAGCACAGATTTAGAATTTACATGTGAGTTAAAATTCGACGGAGCATCCATCAATCTAACGTATGAAAATGGTCAGTTTATAAAAGCAGTAACGCGTGGCGATGGTTTTCAAGGAGATGAAGTCACTAATAATGTGAAGACGATTCGTTCCATTCCGTTATCAATAAAAAAAGATTTTATTTCAGATTTTGAAATGCGAGGAGAAATCATTTTACCTTTAGAGGGTTTCATTAAAATGAATGAAGAACGTTTAGAAAACGGAGAAGAAGAATATAGAAATCCTAGAAATACCGCAAGCGGAAGTTTAAAATTACAAGACAGTTCTGAAGTTTCAAAAAGACCTTTAGACTGTTTGTTGTACCAAGTAGTAACATTAGAAAGAAAATATAAAACGCATTTCGAAAGTTTAGAAAATGCGAGAAAAGTTGGTTTCAAAGTTCCAAAATCTATAAAACTAGCAAAAACAATTGATGAAGTGTACAATTTTGTGAATTATTGGGATGCCAATCGTCATGAGTTACCTTATGAAACAGACGGAATTGTAATAAAAGTAAATAACTTACAACAGCAAGAAGAGCTTGGGTATACAGCAAAAGCACCTCGTTGGGCAATTGCATACAAGTTTAAAGCAGAGCAAGTTTCTACCATATTAAATGAAATTACGTATCAAGTTGGTAGAACGGGTGCAATTACACCGGTTGCAAATTTAAATCCAGTTCAATTGGCAGGAACCACTGTAAAACGAGCGTCTTTGCACAATGCAGATCAAATTGACAAATTAGATATTAGAGAAAAAGATACTGTTTTTGTAGAAAAAGGAGGAGAGATTATTCCGAAAATAATAGCAGTAGATTTTACAAAACGTCTAGAAACTTCAATACCAACAATTTATGCAACCAATTGTCCGGAATGTAATACCGCACTGGTAAGAACAGAAGGTGATGCAAAACATTATTGTCCGAATGAATTCGGTTGTGCGCCACAAATAACAGGAAGAATTCAGCATTTTATTTCTAGAAAAGCCATGGATATTGATGGTTTGGGAGGAGAAACGGTAGATTTATTACGCAAAGAAGGATTGATTCAGAATTACGCAGATTTGTACGATTTAAAAGTTGAACAAGTAATTCCTCTAGAAAGGATGGCAGAGAAATCTGCTCAAAACATGATTACCGGAATCGAGAAGTCAAAAGAAATTCCGTTTGAAAAAGTATTATTTGCACTCGGAATTCGTTTTGTTGGTGAAACGGTTGCTAAAAAATTAGCAAAACACTTCAAATCGATAGACAATTTAATGAAGGCAACGTTCGAAGAACTGGTAAAAGCAGATGAAATTGGAGATCGCATTGCCCAAAGCATTATCGATTTTTCAAATAACTTAGAAAATATGCAATTAATAAACCGTTTAAGAAGTTACGGATTGCGATTAGAGGTTTCTGCAGAAAGTTTAGAAAACCAAACCGACAAGTTACTAGGGCAAGTTTTTGTAGTCTCAGGTGTTTTTCATCAACTATCGAGAAACGAACTCAAAAAAGCGATAGAAGACAATGGTGGAAAAGTAAGTGCATCAATCTCTAAAAAAACAAATTTTATTGTTGCAGGCGATAATATGGGGCCAAGTAAGTTAACAAAAGCGCAAGACTTAGGGGTTTCAATAATTTCAGAACAAGATTTTATAGATAAAATCAATTAAATAAACTTTGGTATCTATTTTGCAGTAGAGCATCCAAGAACATAAACCTATATTCTTAAAAGGTGTTTTTCTGTCAAAAATAAAATCATAAACAAATTCAAATAATCTTTTTTTTGAAAAAAATACTATACCTATATATAATGACAATTTCGTTTCTTACTTTTTCACAAAAGAGAGGTATAGATTCGTTGCCTAAAAACATAGATGAATATATTTTTGTAAAACCAGGAGATTCAATTGTTATACAACTAAATGAAATTGCACTTTTGCCAAAACCTAAATTCAACTCGCAAGAAGACATTCGATATTATTTGTGGTTTAGAAAAAAAGTGTACAAAGCATATCCGTTTGCAAAATTAGCTTCAGAAAGATTAGATAGTTTAAACGCTAGATTAGAAAGAATCGATTCAAAAAGAAAGAAGCGACAGTACACAAGGTTAGTGCAAAATTACGTTGAAGGTGAATTTACAGACCAGATGAAAAAAATGACCACTACAGAAGGTCGTATTTTAATTAAATTAATTCATCGTCAAACCGGTAAAACTGTTTTTAATAATATAAGAGGACTCAGAAGTGGTTGGAAAGCGTTTTGGTACAACGTAACTGCCAATATTTTTAAGCTCTCTTTAAAAACAGAATACCTACCAGAAACAGTAAATGAAGATTTTTTAATAGAAGATGTGCTGCAACGTGCTTTTCGTGACGATAAGTTGCAAGCGCAAAAATCTAAATTAAATTTCGATTTCCTAAAAACGATAACATCTAAGAAAGCAAAAATCAACGTAGAAGAATACAAGTTGATGTTTTCTAAAATGAAAAAGAAAAGAAAGAAGAAGAATTAGTATTTATTTTTCTTGGGTGTTCCCACACAAAAGGTGTGGTCGGGCTTTACATTATATCTTTTTATGAGTTATTTATTCAGAATACTTTTTTTTTAGTAAGTTTATTTATTTGCATCAGCAGACACTTACCCCTTGTTTGAACATAAAAAGGATGTCATTTCAATCCCTAACACAGTCATTTTTGAAAAGGATTATCCATTCTAAAAAAAGAGATGAATGTCAAACAAGCTTTTCAGACGTGTTTTTTTAACTTTTTTACAGTTAAAAAACACGTTGTTTAGTATAATAATACCTAGTAAAGTATATATTCAATAAGAATTAGATCCTTTTTTTTTACGTTTTCATATAAGCTTATGTGTTAATAATAGTAACCGAAGTAACTAAAAATAATAAGAATTAGACGCTTAAAGAATTTACACCCTAAAAAACATAAAAAAAAAGAGAAACAGCCCCCACGATAACCCCCATATTTTCAATGATTTAAGTTCTATTAAAAAAACAATTTAAAAAAAGGCAAAAAAAACAGTTGAGATATTAAAAAGGTGTTGTAAGTTTGCACCCGCTAACAGGAATATTAGTTTGTTAGTTTCGTTCATTGAGAGAGTTGTTTTCAGT
>NZ_VORS01000008.1 GCF_007997075.1 Polaribacter sp. IC073 | reverse complement strand
ATATATATATATATAGAAAAAATTAAGAAGAGAGATCGAGAAGATGATCAAGCAAGACAATTAGCGATGATTTCTGCTTTGAAAGGAAATTAAAATAACAAAGCTTAAAACAGTTACAAACTACTCTTTTACAATTAGATTTGTTATATTTGATTTTGAAATAAGAAAGAAAAACCGAAATTGCAAAACCTGCTTGAAATAGATGCAATCTATTTTATGTATCAAATTTATAAATTTTGATGTAAAAGTAGCTCCCAAAACAAGCATGAAAATTAAAAAAGCATTCTCCGACTACTTTAAAAATAAGACATATTATATTACTTTGTTTCTTGTCTGTGGTATTTTATTAAATACCTATGCTGATTTAAGTAACTCTAAATTATTTGATTTTTCTGAAGGTTTATCTGCAACTATCTCTGTTAGTAAAACTACTATTTGCATAAATGAATCTACTACTGTTACTTTTGAAGCAAAAGAAGGTACAGCTCCTTTCATTTTTACATATACAATAGCTGGTGTTGAAGACATAAAGAAAACAGTAGGCTCTGCAGATAAAACAATCTCTTTTGACTTTAACAACTCCACTCCAAAAGACTATGTTTTTATTTTAACAAAAGTAGAAGATAGTCTTGGAGAAATAGTTAATATAACAAATCAAGAAGAAACCATAACTGTAAACGCACCTCCAACTGTAGATTTTTCATTTAACAATGACAGTGCTTGTTCAGGAGAAACAATTCAATTCACTAATAATTCAACTGGAGCTGGAACTTTAACTTACAGTTGGGACTTTGCTGACGGAACTCCTATATCAACACAACCAAACCCAACACATATTTTTGACGCTCTTGGTTGCGGAACCAAAACGTTTAATGTTATGTTAACAGTAACTGATGAAAATGGATGCTCTTCTTCAAAATCTAAAGCTATTACTGTAAAAGAAAAACCTGAACTTAAATTTAGAGATTTAGCAGGAGAAGATTTCAGTAATTGTAATAGTAATAGTAATACAGATAGTTATGAAATTACAGTAGAAGATATTGCTTTTTCTACCTGTAACATCGCTTTTTTTGTGGATTGGGGAGATGGAACTACTCCTTCAGCAGTAACTTTTCCTGCCAATCACACTTATTCTAATATAGGCGTTTACACAATGAAAATTAAAGGGGTAAACGGTGATGGTTGTGAAAATGAGGTGTCGTATATAGTAAAAAACATCAGTAACCCAGGTGGAAGTATTGAAAGTCCTGGAAACACAAGTAATTTATGTATTGTAAATTCAGATTTAATTTTCGGAATAGGTAAATATGAATCTAATTCACCTGATACTACCTATGAAATTGATTTTGGAGATAGTAGTCCAACAGAAATTTATACTCAGACAGAGATAGAAAATAATAATCAAATTTCACATAAGTATGAAAAAGGAAGCTGTTCTGAACCTGATGGTCAATTTATAGTGACTTTGTACGTAAATAATGCTTGTAAAACTACTACTTTTCAGGTTGATAGTGTAATAATTCTAGAGCCTTCTTCCGCAGAATTTGAATCCATTGATAATAGTTGTATTAATACTAGCATAGTCTTCAATAACAAATCAATAATAGGAAACGGCAACAATTGTACGGTAGAAGCAGATTTTACTTGGGATTTTGGGGATGGTAGTACCATAGAAAGATTCATTTCAATTAATGGTATAAATAATATAGAACATACTTATACTCAAGCAGGAACATATACTGTAACTCTTACAGTAGGTAATAATAAATGTGGAACAGATGTTTTTACAAAAGAAATCTGTATCGAACCAGAAATTACAACTAGTTTTTCCGTAGACAACGAAGAAGGTTGTATCCCATTAACTGTAAAAACCACAAATTCTACAGATGAATCAGAGTTGTGTAGTAAATCGCCAACTTATTTATGGACCGTAAATTATACTTCTGATAACTGTGGAACATCTGATAATTGGGAATTTACAAATAGCACAAATAAAAATTCAGAAAATCCGGAATTCATATTTAATAATCCTGGAAAATATACACTAACACAAAAAATAACTACAGAATGCGGAACAAAATCTGCCACAAAAATAATTGATGTAAAAAAACCACCAACTGTTAACATTCAAGAAATTATTGATGCTTGTGGAAATACAACTATTAACCCAACAGCAACTGTAGAGAATTGCACTACTAACACAGGTTCAATAATCTATAATTGGACTTTTACTGGTGGAACACCTGAAAATTCAACGGATTTAAACCCTGGAAACATTGAATATACTACCCCAGGGAAGCATACAATTACATTAGAAGTAACTAGTGAATGTGGCGTTTCTAATACTGCATCTCAAGAGTTTGAAGTTTTTGAAAAGCCAATTATTATAAATACAGACTTAACACAAGAAATTTGCTCAGCTCAAAGCACTTCCGAAATTATTCTAAACACAGATAACCCAAATACAACATTTTCTTGGACTGCAATTGCTACTCCCGGCATATCAGGTTTTCTAACAAGCGGAAACTCAAAGACCATACCTGCTCAGATATTAACCAATTCAGAAAATAGCGTAGGTACAGTTACCTATACTGCTATTCCTAAATTGGGGACTTGTGAAGGTGATTCAGTAGAATTTATAGTAACAGTAAATCCTGCTCCAATATTTACTACACAACCAATTTCTTCTGAAATTTGTTTGGGAGGAACTGCAACTCCTCTAGAAGTAGCGTATCAAAATGGAACAGAAGCTCCAAGTTATCAATGGTATTCAAATATTGATGATGATAATACTACTGGAACTGAAATTACTGGTAAAACAGATACTAACTATACTCCGCCAGCAAATACTGTTGGAGAAACCTTTTATTATGTAGAAATTTCTTTCGCTTCTGGTGGTTGTGATAAAATTACATCAAACACAGCTAACGTAAATGTTGTTCCGCAAATAGCTGTAGATCCTGTTACGACTCCACAAACAATTTGTGTGGGTGGAAATGCAGGTGAGTTAGAGGTTACCTTTTCTGGAGGAACTGGAAACCCAACCTATCAATGGTTTTCGAATACTAACAATACAAATACGGGTGGAAGTAAAATTACTGGTGCAACAGCTTCAACATTTACTCCAAACACTTTTTCTTCAAATGGAAATTTCTATTATTATGCAAAAATTTATTTAGATGGAAATGGTTGTAATACTGACACAAGTGGGGTTTTTGAAATTAATGTGCTGACAGATCCAATTATTGACACGCAACCAATTTCAAGTCAAGAATTATGTCAGAGTGCAACACCGTTAGATTTAAACGTAACTGTTTCTGGAGGAACTACTTCTACTAAAAACTATCAATGGTATCAAAACAACAGCAATTCCAATACCGGTGGAACTTTAATCTCTGGTGCAAATGCAACAACTTATACTCCAACGACTACAAGCGTTGGTACTTTTTATTATTATGTAATTGTTTCTCAAACTGAATCTGATTGCAGTGTTACAAGTACAATTTCACAATTAAAAGTAAACGAAGCACCAATCATTACTACCCAACCAGCTCCTTATGAAATTTGTTTGGACGGAACTGCAACAACTTTAGAAGTTGCATATATAAACGGAACAGGAACTGCAACTTATCAATGGTTTTCGAATACTACAGATGTAAATTCTGGTGGAAATCCTATTGCTAGTGAAACTAATAACACTTACAATCCGCCAACTTCAACGGTGGGTGAAATCTTCTATTATGCTGAAATTTCTTTTACTACTGGTGGTTGTGATAAAATTGTTTCTAATACTGCAAGTGTTAAAGTTCAACCACAAATAACAGTAAATGCTATTGCAGATCCGCAAACAATTTGTGTGGGTGGAAATGCAGGTGAGTTAGAGGTTACCTTTTCTGGTGGAACAGGAAACCCAACTTATCAGTGGTTTTCTAATACTACGAATTCAAATACGGGTGGAAGTGAAATTGATAGCATAACAAATTCAACATTTACACCAAATTCTTTTTCTACAGATGGTACTTTCTATTATTATGTAGAAATCTCTTTAAATGGAAATGGATGCAATACTGCCACAAGTGGGGTTTTTGAAATTAATGTGCTGACAGATCCAATTATTGACACACAACCAATTGCAAGTCAAGAATTATGTCAAAGTGCAATACCAACTGACTTAATAGTTGTTGCTTCTGGCGGAACAACTTCTGATATAAACTATCAATGGTACCAAAATAATAGCAATTCAAATACAGGTGGAACTTTAATTCCAACTGCAAATTCAGCAACTTACATGCCAGTAACCACAAGTGTTGGTACTTTCTATTATTATGTAATTGTTTCTCAAACTGAATCTGATTGTAGCGTTACAAGTGATGTTTCAATACTAAAAGTAAACGAAGCACCAATATTTTCTAAACAACCAATTGCTTCTGAAATTTGTTTAAATGGGTCTGCTACAACTTTAGAAGTGGCATACACCAACGGAACAGGAACTCCAACGTATCAATGGTTTTCAAATGTAACAGATGTAAATTCTGGCGGAAATCCTATTGCTGGCGAAACTAATAATTCTTACAATCCGCCAGCAAATACTGTTGGAGAAACCTTTTATTATATAGAAGTTTCTTTTACTACTGGTGGTTGTGATAAAATTGTTTCTAATACTGCAAGTGTTAAAGTTGAACCACAAATAACAGTAAATCCTGTTGCAGATCCGCAAACAATTTGTGTTGGAGGAACAACTAACGAAATGGAAGTTACTTTTTCGGGAGGAACAGGAAATCCTTCTTATCAATGGTTTTCCAATACAGCCAATTCAAATATTGATGGAATAGTAATTGCTAGTGCAACAGATTCTAAATTCACTCCAAATCCTTTTTCTTCTAACGGTGCTTTCTATTTTTATGCGGAAATTTATTTAGATGGAAATGGTTGTTCGCTTGCTAAAAGTGATGCTTTTGAAATTAAAGTGCTAACAGATCCTGTTATTGATACACAACCAATTGCTAGTCAAGAATTATGTCAAAGTGCAATACCAACTGACTTAATAGTTGTTGCTTCTGGCGGAACAACTTCTGATATAAACTATCAATGGTACCAAAATAATAGCAATTCAAATACAGGTGGAACTTTAATTCCAACTGCAAATTCAGCAACTTACATGCCAGTAACCACAAGTGTTGGTACTTTCTATTATTATGTAATTGTTTCTCAAACTGAATCTGATTGCAGCGCTACAAGTGATGTTTCAAAACTAAAAGTAAACGAAGCACCAATATTTTCTAAACAACCAATTGCTTCTGAAATTTGTTTAAATGGGTCTGCTACAACTTTAGAAGTTGATTACACAAACGGAACAGGAACTGCAACCTATCAATGGTTTTCCAATACAACAGATGTAAATTCTGGCGGAAATCCTATTGCAGGTGAAACTAATAATTCTTACAATCCGCCAACAGATGCAGTTGGAGAAATCTTCTATTATGCTGAGATTTCTTTCTCAACTGGTGGTTGTAATAAAATTGTTTCTAGTACTGCAAGTGTTATTGTAAACGAAATACCAGTAATTAATTCCGCAGAAACAACTATTTATAGCGAAGCTACTTTTATTTTTAACCCAAACTCTATTATAGGAAACACCGTTCCGTTAGGAACAAAATATACTTGGTCTGCTCCTATTTTTAATCCTGCTGGGTCAATTATAGGCGCTTCTTCAGAAACAATACCACAAGATCAAATAAGTCAGACTTTAGAAAATACCGGAACTTCACCCATAAAGGTTTTTTACACTATTACTCCTGCAACTATAAAATGTACAGGAAGTCCTTTTACATTAGAAGTTACTGTAAACCCAAGTATCAATTCTAATGCAGCTGTTCTAAATAACAGTTGTTTTCAATCTAATGATGCTTCAATATCAACAAATATTATTGGAGGAATACCTTTTGAAACAGGTAGTCCCTATTTAATTTTCTGGACTGGACCAAATGGCTTTACCTCAACAGATGCAAGCATTACTAATTTAGAAGTAGGATTATACACCTTAAAAATTGAAGATAGAGATGGCTTTTCTATTACTAAAGAATTTACTATAATACAACCTAATATTTTATCCATTTCTAAAGATGTAGAAAAAAACATTTCTTGTTTTGAAGGAAATGATGGCGCAATCGAAGTAACAATTTCTGGCGGAACTTTTCCTTATAGTTATAATTGGATAACAACTGATGGTGCAGGAATTGTGCAAAACTTTAAAAATCAAAATACATTAACTGCTGGAACATACACATTAGAAATTACTGACAAAAACAACTGTACCATAGCTACTAATTTTAGACTTACCGAACCAGACGGACTAAAAATAGAAACCGTTTCTAAACAAGAAATTTTATGTTTTGAAGGTGCAACTGGTGCTGTAGAAATTAATGTTTCTGGAGGAACACTTGTAGAAATATCTCCTGGTGTTTTTGACTATTTATATAATTGGTCTGGCCCGAATGGATTTATAAGTTCATCAAAAAATATTAACAATCTAGTTGCAGGAACTTACATTATAGCTGTTACAGATAATTTAGGTTGTACAACAAATGCTTCTATTATTATAAATCAATCTTCAGAAATTGAAATAAGTTACACAAAAACAGATGTAACTTGTTACGGCCAAACAAATGGGGCAATCGATGTGACTGTAATTGGTGGTAAAGCACCTTATATAATATCTTGGAGCAATCTAGCAAACGGATTCTCCTTATCTAATTTATCTGGAAATACTTATACCGCTACAATTACAGATGCTAATAATTGTATTGAACAAGTTTCAATAATTATTGAACAACCGATATTTTTTACAGCACCAATTATAACTCCTATTTCTTGTAACGGGGAAAATGATGGTGTTATCGATTTAAATTTGTCTGGCGGAATACCCCCTATTACTGTTACTTGGAGTGATGATGCTAGTGCCGGTTTGCAAAGAAACAATCTTGCATCCGGAACGTACACTGTAATTATTTTAGATAGCGATGAAGATCAATGTCCTATAGAACAAACATTTACCTTAACAAACCCACCTGCAATAGCCGTTTCTACATCCATAGTTAATGCCATAGATTGCAATATTGTAAATAGTGGTAGCATCGATTTAGACGTTTCTGGAGGTACAGCTCCTTATTCTTACAGCTGGAGCAATGGTGAGGCAACTCAAGATTTATTAGGTATTTCTGCTGGTGATTATTCTGTAGAAATTACAGATGCAAATGGCTGTAGCATAACGAAGCTATTTAATATATTTAGACAAGACCCCATTAACATCAACTTCGAAGAAACCATTATAACAGATTGCTATTTAAAAATAGTGAGTAAACAGGTCGAAGCAAACGTAACTGGAGGTTATTTACCTTACACATATACTTGGTCTGCAGGAACAGTTTCTGGTTTAGACAATAGTATTATGACAACTTCTAAAAATGGTTCATATGTTTTAACAATTACTGATAATAAAGGCTGCACAGAAAGTAAATCGTTCTTAATTAATGTACCTACAATTGGTGATACCGATTTTAGATATAGCGCTTTTTCTTTAAACAAGTATGATTTACTCTCTATAGAAGACCCTCTTCAATTTACAAATCTTTCTACAGGAGATTATTCTAGTATTACTTGGGATTTTGGAGATGGAAGTCCAATTACAACCGAAGTTAACCCGGTACATACATATGATGAAGTAGGTACTTTTACGGTAACATTAAAAGTAACATATGATGCTGGTTGTACAGAAATTGTAGAACGAATTGTAAACATTACAAAAGGTTATTCTTTAATAAACCCAACTGCTTTTACACCAAACGGAGATGGTTATAATGAAGCAATAAGGCCTTCTTACAGAGGTTTTATGGAGATAGAAATGACAATTTACAGTACTTGGGGAACAACCATTTATTATGAAAAAGGCACAAACTTAAATGGTTGGAACGGTACTATAAAAGGACAACCTGCAGAGAACGGAAACTATGTAATGGTTGTAAGAGGACTTACCTTCTACAAGAAAGAAATTACAACATCTACACCATTAACACTACTAAAGTAAGATGAAAAAAAACATACTCTTACTCTTTTTTTTGGCAAGTCTACAAGGGTATACACAAGACGTTATATTCTCACAAAACTTCTTGGTTCCAGAAACATTAAATTCTTCATTCACCGGAGCAATTAGAAGCACCAAAGTTGGTGCTGTGTTTAGATCTCAATGGAGAAATACTGCTTTTAAAACAAACTCTAATTATGCTTTTTTTGATACTTGGTTCGAAGGTTACAAAACAGGAATTGGCGTTAGTTTCTTAAATCAGACAGAAAGTGCTTCAACCTACACATTTAATCAAATGAATTTAAATTATGCGATGGCATTTCAAATAAGTGACGCTTGGTATTTTAGACCTAATATTTCTGCAGGTTTTGGAATGAAAAATTACGGATTTCAAAATCTATTATTAGAAGATCAAATCAATTTAAATACCAGCACTGTAAATACAGCTACATTAGACCCTATATTATTAAGAGAGCAACGAAATTTCTTTGATTTTAGCTCTTCAATTTTATTTAATAATGAAGATTCTTGGATTGGTTTAACAATAAAACATCTAAACAAACCTAATATTTCTTTAACTGAAAACGGTAATGTTCCTTTGGATGTATTTTGGTCTGTTCACACAAAATATTATTTACCCTTTTTAGAAAATTACAGAACATGGTTTTCTAGTAAAAGTAAAGTATATCTTTTGTCTAATTTTATGATGCAAGGCAAGTTTAACAGATTAGACATAGGTGGTCAATATGTATTTGATGATGCTTTTTCTTTCGGAATTACCGCAGCTGCATCACCTATAAAAAATGACGACAATGCTTCTTTAATTAGTTCAATTAGCACCTTTGCAAGTGTTAGATGGCAAGGTTTTCGTTTTGGATATTCATATGACTTTAACACAACCGCGCTTTTAAACACCGGCGGTATTCATGAATTTTCTATTTCTTATGACTTTGATATTAATATAAGAGCATTAGAAAGATATAAATGCGTCCCTTTTTTCTAATCTTATAAAACACTTATTTATTTTCGATCAATACAAAAAGTTGTGGAGTAAATTAAAAATCAAGAACTTTGGCTTCAAATTATTTCTATTTTGGATACTTCAATTGAACTTGCTAAATTACTATTACCAGAAATTCTTGTTGATTATTTTAAACTCACCAAACACGAGATCAAGAACGAAGAGCTTCATTTCTATTTTACAGAATTAAACAATATTCCCGAAGAATTTAAAGACATTAAATTAAGTTCTAAGGGCTTCTTTCCTAAGGCTACAGTTCAAGATTTCCCTATACTTAGCAAGAATGTTTTTCTACATATAATTAGACGGCGTTGGTGGAGTGAAGCTTCCAAAGAAGTAGTCATAAGAGATTGGCAATTAGTAGCTAAAGGTACTAGAATTACTAGTTAATTTGCTGCTTTTTTAAAAGGTATCAGTCAGTAATAATGCTTCTAGTACAAGCCTTGTCGCAAACTTTTACGGAGTAAATCCTCGAAATTTACAAAGACAATATAAAGAGTATTTAAGTGATTTTAACCTATGGGATCAAAAGTCACATGCTAAAGAATGGTTGTTGTTCTGCAAGAATATTGGTGAATATATTTCAATTGATGAAACTGCTTTTTCTAATGGAGATTTATACACTATTGTAACCAATAAAAATGCGCAAGGAAAAAAAGGTGCATTAGTTGCTATGATTAAAGGAACTAAGGCAGAAACCGTTATAAGAATACTTCTGAAAACCCCTTTAAAACAACGAAAAAGAGTAAAAGAAGTAACCTTAGATATGTCAGCAAATATGAGGTTAATCGTTAAAAAATCATTCCCACAAGCCACTCAGGTTATAGATCGGTTCTATGTTCAAAAACTAGTCTTAGATGCACTACAAGAAATTAGAATTAAACACCGTTGGGATGCTTTAGATAAAAAAAAACGACGCAATAGAACACGCTAGAGACAATTCTTTAAAATATTCACCTGAACTACTACCAAATAGAGATACGATAAAACAATTATTAGCCAAAAGTAGGTATTTATTATATAAATCCAGCAGTAAATGGACTAAAAATCAGCATCAAAGAGCTAAAATACTATTTGAACGATATCCAGATTTAGAAAAACCCTACAAACTATGCCAAAATTTATCTTGGATTTATAATCAAACAAAAGATAAAACCTCCCCTTTATTAAGACTTGCAAAATGGGATGAAAAAGTGAGGAAAGCACAGTTTAAAATCTTCAGTAGCATATCTAGAACAATGTCTATACATTATCAAAACATCCTCAACTATTTTGATAACAGAAGCACAAACGCGTCTGCAGAATCTTTCAATACTAAAATTAAAGCATTTAGAGCTCAATTTAGAGGTGTTAGGAATATAGAAATCTTCCTTTTTAAACTCTCAAATATTTATGCCTAATTCTTAAATCCCACAACTTTTGGTATTGATCACTTAAAATCTAAATTCCACAACTTTTGGACTTGATCCGTAAAAACGTGTACGTTTTCGTGTACGTTTTGTAAAAGTAAGGAATTTAAAAGCATAAAAAAACGGTTCGTGTAACACGAACCGTTGATTTTATTGACTTTAAACTAGTAGCGGGAACTGGACTCGAACCAGTGACCTTCGGGTTATGAGCCCGACGAGCTACCTACTGCTCTATCCCGCGTTGTGATTTCGAAAATAATGACTTAGCTTTTAACTCTCGACTCATAAACTCGATCCGTTATTTCCGACTGCAAAGATACATCTAAACTAAACAACTGACCAAACTTTTTTTATATTATTTTTTAATTATTTTTTAATCCCCTAAATTCTAATCAAATATAAAAAGTAATTACCTTTGCAACATGACACATAAAGCAGGTTTTGTAAATATTATAGGAAATCCTAACGTAGGTAAATCAACATTAATGAATGCATTAGTAGGTGAAAAACTATCTATCATCACAGCTAAAGCACAGACTACAAGGCATCGTATCTTAGGAATTGTAAATGAAGATAATTATCAAATTGTGTTTTCGGATACGCCAGGTATTATAAAACCAGCTTATGAATTGCAAGCTTCTATGATGGATTTTGTAAAATCTGCCTTCGAGGATGCAGATATTCTAATCTATATGGTAGAAGTTGGTGAAAAAGAATTAAAAAATGAGGCTTTTTTCAACAGAATCATTCATAGTGAAATTCCTGTTATTTTATTATTGAATAAAATTGACAGATCTTCTCAAGAAGAAGTAGAAGAAAAAATAGAATATTGGAGAGAAAAAGTACCCAATGCAGAAGTGTTTGTAATTTCTGCTTTAGAGGGCTTTGGAGTTTCTGCTGTTTATGAAAAAATAAAGGAATTATTACCAGAAGGTCCTGGATTTTATCCGAAGGATCAACTAACAGACAAACCAGAACGTTTTTTTGTGAATGAAAAAATTAGAGAGAAAATTCTAATTCATTATAAGAAAGAAATTCCGTATTCTGTAGAAGTAGAAACAGAAGAGTTTACAGAAGAAGAACATATTGTTAGAATTCGTTCTATTATTATGGTAGAAAGAGAAACTCAAAAAGGAATTATCATTGGTCACAAAGGTGCTGCTCTTAAAAGAGTTGGAGCAGAAGCTAGAAAAGATTTAGAAAAATTCTTTGAGAAAAAAGTTTTTATAGAACTATACGTAAAAGTGAATAAAAACTGGCGTAGTGATAGAATTCAACTGAAGCGTTTTGGATATAATCAGAAATAATTAAAAATTACTATAAAGCTAGACTTGAGTTTATTTTAAATTATTATTCCCGTGAGAACGGGAATTTAAATATTTTCGATCATAAAATCGTGTAATTCTTGCATTTGAGATTTGCCTGTATCTTTCCCCATTTTTCCTAAAAAATACAACGAAACCCAAATTAAGGGTAAGAAAATCATCATTATTAATGGAAAGAGAAAAGATTCTTTTAAAGAAATTCTAGTGTATAATAGTATACAAAACCCTAAAAATAAAGTTCCAATTATAAAATGGACAAACATAAAGAGCGTCCAAACTTGTGGTTTTGGTCCAAAAAGTCCTTTTAATTCAGATTCTTTGTCGGATTTCTCTATAACTTCTAAATGCAATTGAGGTGACCAAAAATGTTCTTTTTTCTTAGGAACCGAAATAAAAATATGCCCATCTACAACATTACCTCTAAAAGGTATTTCTTCTTTTTGCAACACTTCAGCAAAACCATTTAAAATATCTTTAGCATTCTCTTCTAAAACAATAGAAAATCGTGGTCTTAGAAAGATTTCGCTATTTCTTTTTTCTTCTGCAATCATTTTTTAAATGTAATTAAAAATTCTGTTTCTTTGACAATTCAATCTATTTTCATCAAAAAAACAATTGACTACTTCTTAATTAGCTTCAATTATAGAAAACTAGTTTCATCAAAAGCCGGTAAATATAGTTTTATTACATAATGATAAAAATAAACAACCTAAAACACTTTTAAAAACAACTATTAATTTGATGATTAAAGCAACAAATAACAATGTTCGTTTTTGTTTTTTAAAGACTTCATTTTTAGCATCTTTCTTACAACCTTAAATTGTATCTTTGCAAAAAATTTGAATTCAAATGAATAGTATTGTTGCCATTGTAGGAAGACCAAATGTAGGAAAGTCAACGCTTTTTAATAGACTGGTACAGAGAAGAGACGCTATTGTAGACTCTGTAAGTGGAGTTACAAGAGATAGACATTATGGAAAATCTGACTGGAATGGAAAAGAATTTTCTGTTATAGACACAGGTGGTTACAGCATTGGTTCTGATGATATTTTTGAAGAAGAAATAAGAAAACAAGTTGCTTTAGCTATTGAAGAAGCAGATATTATTGTATTTGTTGTAGATGTTGAAGAAGGTATTACACCGATGGATGCTGAAGTTGCAAAAATTTTACGCAAAGTAAAAAAACCAATTTTTGTTACTGTTAATAAAGTTGACAATGCAATGCGAGATGCAGATGCAGTTGAGTTTTATAACTTAGGTTTAGGTGGTTATCATACAATTTCTTCTATTAACGGAAGTGGAACTGGTGATTTATTAGATGTAATTGTAGCGAAAATGCCAGCGCCAGAAGAAGTAGATCTAGAAAAAGTAGATTTACCAAGATTTGCTGTTGTTGGAAGACCAAATGCAGGGAAATCTTCTTTTATAAACGCTTTAATAGGTAAAGATAGAAATATTGTAACCGATATTGCTGGTACAACAAGAGATTCTATCGATACAAAATACAACCGTTTTGGTTTTGATTTTAATTTAGTAGATACTGCCGGAATAAGAAAAAAATCGAAAGTAAAAGAAGATTTAGAGTTCTATTCTGTAATGCGTGCTGTACGTTCTATAGAATATGCAGATGTTATTATCTTAGTAGTAGATGCTACTCGTGGTTTTGAAGGCCAAGATCAAAGTATCTTTTGGTTGGCAGAAAAAAATAGAAAAGGTGTTGTTATCTTAATAAATAAGTGGGATTTAGTAGAGAAAGAAACCAATACAATGCGCGATTTTGAAGCCATGGTTAGAAAACAAATTGAGCCTTTTACAGATGTGCCAATTGTATTTACTTCTGTGCTAACAAAGCAACGTTTATACAAAGCCATTGAAACTGCTGTAGAGGTTTTTGAAAGAAGAAAATTCAAAATATCTACAAGTAAATTGAATGATGTGATGCTAGACATCGTAAAAAGTTACCCGCCACCAGCTACAAAAGGGAAATTTGTAAAAATAAAATACTGTATGCAGTTACCTACCTTAACGCCTCAATTTGCGTTCTTCTGTAACTTACCACAATATGTTAGAGACCCTTACAAACGTTTCTTAGAAAACAAACTAAGAGATATGTACGATTTCTCTGGTGTACCAATTACTATTTATTTTAGACAGAAATAATATTAAATTCCTTATTATTTAAACTCGAAAACTTTCATTTTTATGCTTTTTAAGTGTAAAAATGAAAGTAACTATTCTTTAAAACGACTATTAATTTACAATTTTGTAAATTTGTCAAATATTTTTAAAAGATGAAAATTTTAGAATCGAGTTTAGTAAATAAAGTTGAGTTACCACTACAACTAAATATTTCTTTCAAAAAGATCTTTAATCTTTTTGAAAAGTATACAGATGTAGCCTACAAAACACACCCGCTTCATAGTTCTTCTATAGAAATGGTAAAGATGTTTGATAAAAACCCAGCACTAAATGATGGTTTTTCAGATTATTCATTACTAGAAAAATATAAGGAAGAAATCAATTTACTTTTAGCTCCTTTGTTTCCAGAACCTTTGCTGTTAAACGAAATAAAAGCAGCGAGTGTTCCTTTTTCTTTTACATCTTTTAAATTTACAGATCGTTTTCAAAATATTTTAGACAATGCTGGTGATGATTATGAATTTACAGTAAGAAATTTTGAAGATGAAAGTACATATATTTTGGCATGTACTTTTATATTAAGCTTTGTTTACGGCTATAATATTGATGTAAAAAGACCCTTTTACTTCGATATTCCAGACAAAACTACGGGTACTATGAAGTATTACAGAGCTGCTTTTAATGGCGATTTCTCTGAAATTATTCCCACAGAAAATGCCCCTACTGTTACCAAAGAATGCTTTAGAGAATTATTAAATAGTTTCGATAATATAGACCTATGGAAAAAGAAATTCCCACCAAACAGTTATATTTTTAAAGGATTTGGTATCATTAATTTATTTGATGTTACTTCAGAAGAAATGTTATCCTCTATAAAAGCAAATTTATTAGAGAGTGATGATAATGTAATTTTTAAACTTCAAAATAATTTAAGAGATTTTTATGCAATTAAAAATTTAAAATTAGGCTACTCTATTTTCGATAACCTAAATGAAAAACTTTGTGAAACTATTGTTAATAAATCGAATAGCATCATATTAAATAATAAAGAGGAAATTAATTGTTCTTCGAATTATTTTTGCGATGATATTATTCAAAAAGTTTTTAAAGACCACCAGACTTTTGTTATTTCAGACTTAGAAGAATATGGTAAAAAAACAGATAAGAATCTTTTTTACCATAACCTATATGATGGCGGAATTCAAAGTATTATTCTAATACCAATTAAGGCTTCAAAAAATGGAGATTTAGCACTGTTAGAAATAGCATCTCCGAATGCTTATGATTTAAACTCTGTTAACATTAATAAATTAAAAGACATCATTCCTGTTTTTGAAGCTGCTGTTAAAAGAACATCAGAAGAAAGACAAAATGTATTAGAAGCCACTATTCAAGAAAACTATACCTCTATTCATAATTCTGTAAAATGGCGTTTTTACGAAGCAGCAGAAAGGTATCACACAGAATCTCAAACGAATGAAAATGCCAAATTAGACGAAATTGTATTTAAAGATGTGTATCCTTTATTTGGGCAAAGTGATATAAAGGGTTCTTCGGAAGCTAGAAATACAGCCATCAAAGAAGATTTAATAACACAATTATCTTTGGCTATTTCCGTTTTAAAAGATGCTTGTAAAACAGAAAAACTACCGATCTACAGCGAGTTAATGTATCGTGTTTCTACATTTTTAAAAGATGTTAAAGAAGATTTAAATGCGGGTGATGAAATTAACATTCTAGACTTTTTACAGCGAGAAATTTATCCTGTTTTTAATCATATTAAAGAAATTAATACAGCCCTCTCTAAAAAGGTAGACATATATATGAATCGTTTAGACAAAGATTTAAACGTAGTATATGAGAAAAGAAAAGATTACGAAAAAAGTGTAAATCTAATCAATGAAAAATTATCTAAATACATCGATAAAAAACAAAAAGACGCCCAAAAAATGTATCCGCATTATTTTGAACGCTATAAAACAGACGGAGTTGAATTTAACATGTACATAGGAGAATCTATTACAAAAAAGAATTCTTTTGACGTTATTTATCTGTATAACTTGCGTTTGTGGCAATTACAAACCATGTGTGAAATGGAGAACATTGCTTATTCTTTAACAGACACAATGCCAAATAACTTAAGAGTTGCTTCTTTAGTTTTAGTTCATAGCAACCCAATGGCTATTAAATTTAGAATGGACGAAAAGCAGTTTGATGTAGATGGTGCTTATAATATTCGGTATGAAATTATTAAAAAAAGAATAGATAAAGCACACATAAAAAACACAAAAGAAAGAATTACACAACCTGGTAAAATTGCCATTATTTATTCTCAAGACAAAGATGCATTAGAGTATGTAAAATATATAAACTTCTTACAATCTAAAAAACAATTAGGTACTATTGAGTTTTTAGAGCTAGAGGATTTACAAGGTGTTTCTGGCTTAAAGGCACTAAGAGTAGCGGTTATTTATCAGAAAAATTTTGATGAGAAAAAAAGTATCACGTTAAAAGACTTAATAAAACAAATTGAAGCTTAGAAGCTATTTCTCTCTGTTTTATTAAGTCTTTTGTACGAGCTAAAACCCATTTCTATTCTATAAAAATTTGATACTTCTAATCTCTATTTTATAATATTAAGATTAGAAATAACACTCCTATTTATGTACTTTTAAACAAAAGACTCTTTGTATTTAAAAGAGATTGCAAAAGCTAAAACACTTACAATAATACCAATCATAAAAACGGTATAGGTAATTCTTAAAATTTTGTATTTTCTATTTAAAACCAACCCTAAGAAGTACAAATCTTTCGTTAAAGAGCTGTATAAATAATCTCTATCGACCATCATTTCTGAAATTCCCCACTCAAAATCATCTAATTTCATTTGATGAAAATTCCCGAAGAACAATAAATTTACTTTTTTATTAGCAACATCTTCTTTAGTAAACTTACCTTCTGTAACATTAGGTCTCGTTGCTAAAATAGACAAAACAATAGATGCAACTGTAAAAGCAACAAAAATAATAGTTGGTATTAATAAGTGTGAGTTAGAAGGATTGTCTAATTTTGGTAATAAATTAGACAGGGCTAAAGAAACTATAATAGCATTTACAGAAAGTAAAATATTGGCTTTTGTATCTGCAATATTACTTAAGGTCATGTGATTTCTAAGCGCAACTCTAAACATTGTTTCTACACCACGTTCGGGCACTTCACTTTTAATCTTCTTTAAATCTAAAGCAACTTCTTTCTGGTTAAATTTCTTATTCTCACTTCTAAGTTTTTTTTGATTTTTTAAAAGTTTTGCTAAATTCTTTTCCTTACCCTTAGTCCAGTTTCTTAAAGCAAAATCTGTATAATATTTATGTTTCTGAGTTAAGAAAGATAAATTTAGTTCAATCCATTCAGATTGCGTGTATATTTTTTCCGAAGACAACTCCCATTCTTTTCTTAATAAAGACGTTAAATCTAAAAAACTCTTAGAAGCTAAATGCGCACAATCTGCATCTCTTATAATTTCTTCTAGATTATTTTTTGGCACATAATTTACTTCAGTAGCTAAAATTATAGCAACAACTCTTTCAACTCTCTTTACAGAAACATTTTTAGCTGTTAAAAACGCTGTAGCAATTTGTGCACTTTTTTCTTCATGATTCTTAGCACCATCTACATAACCTGTGTCATGAAACCAAGCTGCTATTACTAAATCTTCTAATGCGGTTGGCTCAAGCGCTAAGTTTTCTGCTATTTCCTTAGATTTTGCTACAACCCTTTGCGTATGGGCAAGGTTATGATACACAAAATTTGGATGTATATTTTCATTTAAAAAACTAAAAATAAATTTTTCTACTTCTATAATTAATGCATTCATAATATAATTTTAAACAAAAATAAACAATTAATAATGCCTTCTTTTTGTATGAATTTTGTCGTAAATTTAGGTATTGCTTTCGGCAATTGCAAAATTTATTTTTTTGTAAGTTGAAGGTACGTTTTTCGTCTAATAAAAGATCGTTAACAATTAAAAAAAGACAAGAAATTAATATGCTTACTTGGAAAGAAATTATCAGTTTTACAGCAAAAGGAAATCCAACTCCAGAAAAAAGAGTTGAAAAATCTGAAGGAGAATGGAAGAACCTCTTAACACCAGAACAGTTTAGAATTACAAGACAAAAAGGCACAGAAAGTCCAAACTCCGGTACTTTATGTAGTATTTATGATGAAGGTCAATACAATTGTACTTGTTGCAACACCCCTTTATTCGATTCTACAATAAAGTTCGATTCGAGTTCTGGATGGCCAAGTTTTACACAACCCATTAAAGAGAACGCCATTAAATATCACAAAGACGTTTCTTTTGGTATGGTTAGAGTTGAAGTAATGTGTAATACTTGTGACGCACATTTAGGACATATTTTTCCTGATGGCCCAGAACCAAGTGGACTGCGTTATTGTGTGAATTCTGAATCTATGCAATTAGAGAAAGGAAATTCTTAAGATGCATAACAATTTACAAATTGCCACTTTAGGAGGTGGATGTTTTTGGTGTACAGAAGCTGTATTCCAAGAAGTAAAAGGCGTAGAAAAAGTAATTTCTGGTTATGCTGGTGGCAATGTCCCTGGAGAACCAACTTATAGAGAAATTTGTTCTGGTTTAACAGGTCATGCAGAAGTAATTCAAATTTATTTTGATGAAAAAATTATTTCTTATGAAGACATATTAGTCATTTTTATGACCACACATAATCCAACAACATTAAACCAGCAAGGTGCAGATAGAGGAACACAATACAGATCTGTAATTTACTACGGTAATGAAAATCAGCAAAAAATTGCAGCAGAAGTTTTAAAGCAAATTCAAGCGTATTATGATGATAAGGTCGTTACCGAATTAAGTGCACTGCCTACTTTTTATATAGCTACGCAAGAGCATCAAGATTTTTATAAAAACAATAACGGACAAGGGTATTGTACTTTTGTAATAGAACCTAAGTTGGCAAAATTGAGACAATTACATGCTGATAAACTAAAATAAAGAACGAAAGTTCTTTGCTAAACTAGACAAGTGAATCAATCTTCTTGTCAAAGAAATAAAAAAATTTGAATTTAAACATAAAAAACACTTTTACTACAGAATTGCCTGCCGATTCTAATTTAGAAAACACAAGAAGACAAGTTGTAAATGCTGCTTTTTCTTTTGCAAATCCAAAGAAAACTGCAAAGCCAGAAGTGGTACACGTTTCACAAGAAATGGCTACTGAGTTGGGTATTTCATCTGCAGAAACACAAGCTGAATTCTTTAAAAATATTGTTACCGGAAACGAAATTTATCCGAATACAAAACCCTATGCAATGTGTTATGCAGGGCATCAATTTGGCAATTGGGCAGGACAATTAGGTGACGGAAGAGCGATTAATTTGTTTGAAGTTGAACATCAAAATAAAAATTGGAAAGTACAATTAAAAGGTGCTGGTGAAACGCCGTATTCTAGAACTGCAGATGGTTTGGCAGTTTTGCGTTCATCTGTAAGAGAATATTTATGCAGCGAAGCCATGTTTCATTTAGGCGTGCCTACAACTAGAGCTTTGTCTTTAAGTTTGTCTGGTGATGCTGTAATGCGAGATGTTTTATATGACGGCAATCCTGCTTATGAAAAAGGTGCTATTGTTTCTAGAATTTCTCCTTCGTTCTTGCGTTTTGGTAGTTTCGAGATTTTTACAGCAAGAAAGGATCTTGAAAATTTAAAGAATTTGGTAGATTATACCATCAAACATCATTTCCCACATTTAGGAGCGCCTTCTAAAGAAAATTACATCCACTTTTTTAAGGAGGTTTCAGAACAGACTTTAGAAATGATTATTCATTGGCAACGTGTTGGTTTTGTGCACGGAGTAATGAATACAGATAACATGTCTATTTTAGGCTTAACCATAGATTTCGGACCATATGGATGGTTAGAAGGCTTCGATTTTGGTTGGACGCCAAATACAACCGACAGTCAGCATAAACGTTACCGATACGGAAATCAGCCAAATATTGGTTTGTGGAATTTGTACCAACTAGCGAATGCTTTATATCCAATAATTGAAGAAGTGGAGCCTTTAAATGCCATTTTAGAGCAATACAAACTCGATTTTGAAGTAAAATCTTTACAGATGATGAAATCTAAATTAGGTTTATGTACTTCGGATGAAGAGGATTTAGAACTGATTCAAAATTTAGAAGATACTTTACAATTGGTAGAAACAGACATGACTATTTTCTTTAGAAATTTAAGTAATTTCACGGATAAAGAAGCTGGCTTAGAATTGATAAAAGAAGCTTTTTACGACTTTGAAAACATTTCTGATGAAGTTCTAAATAGTTGGAACTTGTGGTTTAAAAAATATGATGATAGACTTCAAATAGAACGCACTTCATCCGAAGAAAGAAAGGAAAAAATGGATCTAATAAATCCTAAATATGTGCTTAGAAATTACATGTCTCAACTAGCAATTGACGAAGCAGATAAAGGAAATTACACTTTAATTGATGAATTATTTCAACTCTTAAAAAGACCGTATGCTGAACAACCAAAAAACAAAAAATGGTTTGCAAAAAGACCAGAATGGGCACGAAATAAAGTGGGTTGCTCCATGTTAAGTTGCAGCTCTTAAAACTATATACAATTAAGACCTCACAGGATTTAAAAACCTGTGAGGTCTCTTAAAATAATGCAAAAATGAAATTAGGATTAGGAACCGCTGCTTTAGGCAGACCACAATACATTAATGTTCGTACAGAAACTTGTGACAATTCAAACTTAACCGAATTTAGAAAACAAAGTTTTGCAGTTTTAGAAGCAGCTTATAATTTAGGCGTTCGTTATTTTGATACAGCTCCTGGTTATGGTTTGGCAGAAGCATTAGTCTTAGAATGGGTACAAACTAAAAGTGACAATTCTATTGAAATTGCTACAAAATGGGGATATACATATACCGCAAATTTTGATCTGAACGCATCGGTTCACGAAGTAAAAGAACATAGTTTGTCTAAATTAAAAGAGCAATGGAATTATTCTAAACAGCTGCTACCCTATTTAAAAGTGTTTCAAATTCATTCTGCAACTTTAGAAACCGGGGTTTTAGAAAACGCGGAAGTTTTAGAACAATTGGCCTTTTTAAAGAAGGAACACAATCTAAAAATAGGATTGACCACAACCGGAACAAACCAAGTTGAAGTAATTAAAAAAGCTTTACATATTTTGGTTGATGGAGAATCTGTTTTTGATGCATTTCAGGTGACTTATAATTTTTTAGACCAAAGTTTATTAGAAATTTCATCGGAATTAATTTCTCAAAATAAATCAATTGTCATCAAAGAAGCTTTGGCAAATGGAAGAGTTTTTAAGAATGAAAACTATGCTCACTACAGCGAAGTGTATGCAATTTTAGACCGTTTATCAAAAAAACACTGCGTTGGCGTAGATGCAATTTCATTAAAATATTGTGCACAGACAATTCCGAACAGTATTGTTTTAAGCGGAGCAAGTACTGAGGAACAACTGAAAGAAAATTTAAAAATGAATTCTTTTACGTTGTCAACTGATGAAATTGAACTGCTAAATTCTTTAAAAGTTTCTCCTGAACTTTATTGGACAGAAAGAAAAAAATTGGCATGGAATTAACCAAAATTGCTCTTGGTGGTGGCTGCCATTGGTGCACAGAAGCGGTTTTTCAAACTTTAATTGGCGTAGAAAATGTGAAACAAGGTTGGATTTCATCCACAGAAAAAAACACTGCTTTTTCTGAAGCGGTTATTGTTCACTTTAATATCGAAAAAATCGATTTAAAAACACTTATTGAAATTCACTTATTAACGCATAAAAGCACGAGTAATCATTCTATGAGAACAAAATATCGTTCTGCGATATATTATTTTTCACATCAACAAAAAGAAAAAAGTTTACAAATAATAGCAAAGTTACAAGGAAAATTCAAGGAAAAAATTATCACTAAAGTAATAGAATTCAAAGGATTTAAGCCTTCAACAGCTGCATTTCAAAATTATTATCAATCGAATCCCAGCAAACCTTTTTGTAAGAAATATATTAACCCAAAATTAAAGTTTATTTTATCTGAATATTCTGAATACTCTAAACAAATTCCTGATAAAGTTTTACCTTAGTCAGATTAATAAAAACTGAACTTTATTTTTAAATGTTACACGAACTTAAAGAAATTATTCAACAAGCTATTATCAACCAAAAAAAAGGGCTTAAAAATGTTTTGGTTACAGTGGTCGATTTAAATGGTTCTTCTTATAGAAAACCCGGAGTAAGAATGTTAATTTCTAGTGATAATTCTTACACAGGTGCTGTAAGTGGTGGTTGTGTAGAAAAAGAAATTATAAGACGCGCGCAAGCTGTTTTCGTTGACAAAAAGGCTAAAATTATTACTTATGATGGTAGGTATCGATTAGGTTGCGAAGGCATTTTATATATCTTAATTGAACCTTTTTTTATTTCTTACACATTTTTACAAGCTTTTTTATTCGCTTTAGAAAATAGAGAAACTGTAAAAATCGATTCTTATTTTAAGAAACAAAATGAAGCTATAGGGAATTATGGTTCTATTATTTCATTTAAAAACACACAACAGTTTGCACTCTCAAATTCCTTGAATTTAGAAACTTTAGATACTGAGACCATTTTTACTCAGAATTTAAAACCTTTATTTAAATTATTAATTATTGGTGGTGAACACGACGCAGTAAAACTTTGTAAAATAGCAGCTAATTTAGGCTGGCAAATAGACGTTATTACTGCTGCAAAAGACTCTAAATTACAATCGGATTTTCCGGGAGCAAGTGCTGTTTTTGGTGAAATGCCAGAAACCATTCAATTTTTAAATATTGAAGAAGATACTGCCATCGTTTTAATGAACCATAGTTACGTGCAAGATTTAAAATACTTAGTGCAGTTGTCTAAACACAAACCCACATATATTGGCATTTTAGGCGCACCAAATAGGCGAGAAAAACTTTTTAATGCATTGTTTGAGTTTGCACCAGAAACTACCGAAGATTTTTTAGAGACTGTATATACGCCCGCTGGTTTGCATATTGGTGCAAAAACACCAGAAGAAATTGCCATTTCTATTATTGCCGAAATATTAGCCGTAACTCGAAAAAAAGAAGCGTTCTCTTTGCGAAAGTTACAAGGAAAAATACATAATTAGAAGATGATAAATGTTGCTATTTTAGTATTATCTGCTGGTAAATCTTCTCGAATGAAGACGCCTAAACAATTGGTTAAAATTGGAACTAATTTTTTATTAGAAACCGTTTTATCAAAAGGAAAAGAGATCAACAGAAATCATGTTTATTGTGTTTTAGGCGCAAATGCAAATAAAGTTAGAAGAGCAATATCCTCTTCTAAAGTCCATTTTATTTACAATTCTAATTTTAAAGAAGGTTTAAGTGCTAGTATTGTTACTGGAGTAACTAAAATAGAAAGGGAACTTCAAAATTATGATGCAGTACTTATTCTACTGGGAGATCAACCTGCAATCGAAAAAGAATATATAAATGCTATGTTGGCATTATTCTCTAAAGATAAATCAAAAATAATAGCTTCTAATTATGGCACAAAACTAGGTGTTCCTGCAATTTTTCCGAAAAGCTATTTTTCAGAATTAAAGAAAATATCGGGCGATTTTGGTGCAAAAACTATTTTAAATGAAAATAAGGATGTGGTTTGTTTAGATAAGCAAACTAACTTTATAGATATTGATACAGAAAAAGACCTAAAAGACTTTAAAAAATCTATTTTAAAATAGTTATTTTTGTAAAATGAATTTGATGAAACAAACACTTTACATTCTCGTAGTACTTATTTTAATTTCTGCCTGTGCAACCATAAAGATGCAGGTTGCAGGTGATCATAAATACACTCCTAGAAAAGATTCCTCTAAGGTTATTCATTCTTTTTACTTGATTGGTGACGCTGGTAACTCAGATTTAAACGGAAAAGATTCGGCTCTCTCTTATTTAGAACAAGAAATTAAATATGCAAAAAAAAATTCTACATTATTGTTCTTGGGAGACAATGTATATCAAAGAGGAATTCCGGAAGAAAATTCTAAAAATTTTGAATTAGCAAAACACAGATTAAAAGTTCAGACAGATATTGGCAAGAAATTTCCAGGTAAAACCTTATTTATACCAGGAAATCATGATTGGTATAGTGGCTTAGATGGTTTAAAAAGACAAGAGAAATTAGTTGAAAAAGCCCTTGGTAAAAATACTTTTTTACCAGAAAAAGGTTGTCCTTTAGAAAAAGTAGAAATTAATAATGACATTAATTTAATTGTTGTAGATACGCATTGGTTTGTTACAAACTGGAACAATCATCCTGGAATTAATGATGATTGTGAAATTAAAACCAGAGAAAAATTCTTTGAAGAATTTGAAGGCCTTTTAAAAAAATCTCAAGGAAAGACTACGTTAATAGCCTTGCACCACCCGATGTTTACAAACGGTCCTCATGGTGGGTATTATTCATTTAAAAGTCACATGAAACCCTTACCTATATTTGGGTCTGCTTTAAATATTTTAAGAAAAACTTCTGGTGTTACTAATACAGATCAGCAAAACGAAAAATACAATCAATTAAGAAAACGCATTATAAGTTTAGCACAACAAAATGAAAAAATAATTTTTGTTTCTGGTCATGAGCATAGTTTACAATACATTGTAGAAGACAACATACCTCAGATTGTTAGTGGTTCTGGCTCTAAAATTACAGCCACTAAGAACGTAAATGGAGGTGTTTTTTCTTATGGAACACAAGGCTTTGCAAGGTTAGATGTTTATGCCGACGGTGCTTCTACAGTTCACTTTTACACTGCAAAAGAACGTAAAATAATTTTTGAAGCAAATGTTTACAAAAAAGACAGTATTCTAAAGTATACTAATTTTCCGGATGCAAAACTTACAGAAAAAAAAGCGGGTATATACACAACTGAAGAAACTAAAAAAGGAGAGTTTTATAGTTTTCTTTGGGGAAAAAGATATCGCAAGTATTTTGGTCAGAAAATTTTAGCGCCGTCTGTAAATTTAGATACTTTATATGGTGGTTTAAAACCTGTTAGAAAAGGTGGCGGTCATCAATCTAAATCTTTACGTTTAGAAGATAAAGATGGTAAAGAATATGTAATGCGAGCTTTACGCAAAAATGCGGTTCAGTACTTACAAGCCGTTGCTTTTAAAGATCAATATGTAGAAGGGCAATTCGATAAAACCTATACAGAAGATTTATTACTAGACGTTTTTACAGGTTCTCATCCTTACGCACCTTTTGCTGTAGATAAACTAGCAGAAGCAATAAATGTTTATCATACCAAACCAATCCTTTTTTACGTACCAAAACAAAAAGGCTTAAAAGAGTTTAATGCTGGTTTTGGAGACGAGCTATATATGATTGAAGCAAGAACAGCAGATGGTCATGGAGATAAAAAATATTTTGGCTTTTCTGATGAAATTATTAGTACAGATGACCTAAGAGAAAACTTAGCCAAAGATGAAAAATACGTTTTAGATGAATCTTCATACATAAGAGCGCGTTTGTTTGATATGTTAATTGGAGATTGGGACAGACACCAAGATCAATGGAGATGGGCTACCTTTAATGAAGGTGAAAAGGTTGTTTACAGACCAGTTCCTAGAGATAGAGATCAAGCTTTTTCTATTTTTAGTGATGGTTTTTTAATGAATACAATTACCAATATTATTCCTGCTTTAAAAGGGATGCGTTCTTATGAAGAAGATATAAAACATCCAGAACATTTTAGTTTGTCCGCATATCCGTTAGACATGAGATTGATAAGAGAGTCGAACAAAGAAAACTGGGACAAGCAAGTACAGGTTATTCAAAACCAAATTACAGATGAAATTATAGAAAGTGCTTTTTCTAAATTCCCAAAAGAAGTTAGAGGCGATGCAGTAGATGATATCAAAAGAAAATTAAAAGGACGTAGAAAAAACCTCCAAAAAATATCTGATAAATATTTTAAGCATCTAAACAAGTTTCAAGTAATTACAGGAACTCATAAAGATGACTGGTTTGAAATTGATCGTTTTGTAAATGGAGATACAGAAATTACAGCATATAGAATTAAGGGTGGAGAAAAAGCTGAAATTGTGCATAAGAGACGCTACAAACATGGCATTACAAAGAATATCTGGATTTATGGTTTAGATGATGATGACAAGTTTGTAGTAAACGGAGTGCCAGGAAAAACACCTATTAGGTTAAAGTTAATTGGTGGTTTAAATAATGATATCTATGAAATAAATGCACCGAAATTTGTAAAAGTCTACGATTATAAATCTAAGAAGAACACTTTTATAACCAATAATTTTAACAAGAAAATTACGGATGACTATCAAACGAATACTTATAATTATAAAAAATTAAGAAGTAGCAGCGACCTTATTTCTCCTGCAATTGGCTACAACCCAGATGACGGCGTTAAAATAGGAATTAAAAATACGTATTTAGTGAATGGCTTTGAAAGAAATCCTTTTACTAGAAAACACGTTATCGAAGGCTATTATTTCTTCGCAACAGATGGGTATGAACTAAAATACAATGGTGAGTTTGCTAATATTATAAAACGCTTTAATTTAGGTCTTAACGCAGAGTTTAATAGTCCTAACTACGCCAAGAACTTCTTTGGCTATGGTAACAATTCTATTAACCTAGAAGCCGATGAAACGGTTAGTAAAAATTACAACAGAGTTAAGATTAGAAAAATACAAGCAGGTACTTTTTTGAAATGGCGAGGTGATTTGGGTGCTAAATTTACCATTGCTGCAAATTTTCAAAGTTTTGATATAGAGAGAACTACAGGTAGGTTTTTAGAAACACAATATGCCGCAGGAAATGCTATTTTTAAAGCTCAGAACTTTTTCAACTCAGAAGCAAGTTACTATTATCAACATTCAGACAATGCAGCTTTTCCTACCTTAGGGATAGAGTTTAATGCATTGATAGGACATACTCGTAATCTAGAGGAATCGAGTGATTTTTCTTATGCAACAACTTCTTTAGGGATAACCCATAAGTTGGTTCCAAATGGGAAATTAGTTTTGGCTTCTAAAATTGATGGCCATTTTACGTTTGGTAATAATTTTGAATTCTACCAAGCAGCAACTATTGGAGGAAATGAAGGTCTACGTGGTTACAGAAATGAGCGTTTTACAGGCAAAAACTCTTTTTATCACACAACAGATCTTCGCTACAATATTAGTAATTTAAGAACTGCCATTTTACCAATTAATATTGGTATTTATAGTGGTTTTGATTATGGAAAAGTTTGGGGGGCACCAACAACATTAACGGTATTGCCCATGCAGTCTGCAAAACCAAATACAGCTTTTGGTGGTGGAATCTTTTTAAATGCCGCAGACATACTAACTACAAGTTTGGGTGTTTTTAAGGGTAATGAAGGCGCAAGAATTACATTTAACTTAGGTTTCGATTTTTAAAACTATGAACTATTCTGCAATTATCTTCGGTGCTATTTTTGGTTTTTTAGCAATACTCTTAGGTGCTTTTGGCGCACATTTGTTAAAGAAAAAACTAAGCTCAGAGCAACTACAAAGTTTTGAAACAGGTGTAAAATACCAAATGTATCATGCCCTTGTTTTACTCGTTTTAGGTTATCAATTGAACAGTGAAATAACAATTGACAATTACATTATTAACTCCTTTATCATCGGAATAATACTGTTTTCGTTTTCAATTTATGGTTTGGTAATTTCATCTGCGAAGAACAGAAAACTAAAGTTTTTAGGCCCAATTACACCGCTAGGAGGCTTATTCCTAGCTTTAGGTTGGGCATTGATTATTTATAAATACAGTTTCTTATATTTTATTTAATCTTTAACTCATACAAATTACCACCAGTACCACCAGATTTTTCATCAGTGATTAATAAGGTATTGTTATCTTTAAAAGTGATACTTTCTTTTTGAGAGCGGTGTGCTAATTCTATTTCCGTTACTTTTCCAGAGAGGAATTTATCACCTTTAAAATCGGTAAAAATTAATATATTTTTTTGAGAAAGTAACACCACTTTTTTTCCATTCGGAGAAATATCTGCAGATGTTATCCAACATTTAACATCCTTACAATTTTCGAATTCTCCTATAATTTCTGCAGTGTACGTTCCTTTTATAGCTGGTATTTTATACAATGTTGTTTTTCCGTAATTTCCTTTTACACGACTTTTACTAAAAATATAAAGTGAGCTATTAAAATAGAAAAAAGACTCGGCATCGAAATACCTGTCTTTCTTTTTAGGCGGGAATTTATTTTGATTCGGATACTCAAACTCTATTTCAGCTACTTCAGCATTTTTTTCATCCAACTCATTTTGTTCTACAATAACGATAGATAAATTTTTTCTTTTACTGTAATTGTTTCCGAAATCGCCAATATAAATATTGCCTTTTTCGTCTGAAGTTAAATCTTCCCAATCATGGTTTTTAGCTTTAACGTATATCTCTTTAATAATTTCTCCTTCGTGATTTAAACCGTATAAAATTGATTTATTTCCTCCATCATTTACCATCCATATTAAATCTGATTTCGGCACTATTTCTGTACCAGAAACTTCCTCTAAATCTTTAGGTAAATCTGCAATTAGTTTTAATTGCCCGAAATTCTGACAACTTATAAATAGTAATAAACTGAAAATAATTCCGATTTTTCTCATCAATAATAAAATTTTACGATTATAATTTGAGTGTATTTCACAAGAATATTGTCTTTAAAAGGGATTCGTTTTTTACTGCTGTTTACCAACCACCAGAAGCCCCACCTCCACCAAAACTTCCGCCACCGAAACCTCCACCAAAGCCGCCACCGCCGCCAAAGCTTCCGCCACCTCCAGAAGAACCACCAAAGCTTCCGCCACCTCTACCTGCATTACTTAAAATTATAGCGGTAAATAGCGTGTCTGCCAGCGAGCCCGTTCTAAAACCTTTACCACCGTCTTTGTTGTTTTTATTCCCTCTAGAAATAAAAATAAAAAAGATAACAATAATGATAATAAAAAAGATCATTCCAGGATCAAATCCTTTAGATTCCTTTTTTCTAACTCCTTTAAACTCTCCGTTTAAAGTTCTAAAAATATAGTCAGATCCTTTGTCTATACCTGCGTAAAAATCTCCTTTTTTAAATTCAGGAATAATGACTCTTTCTATGATTCTTTTAGATTGAAAATCTGTTAACAAAGGCTCTGCACCTTTACCAACTTGAATGGTTATCTTCCGATCATCTTTTGCTAATAAAATTAGAACACCATTGTCTTTTCCTTCTTGACCAATTCCCCATTTCTCTCCCCATTGTGCTGCCAAAAACTTAATCTCCTCACCTTCAGTAGAAGGTATTATTGCCACAACAATTTGTGTTGATGTTGAATCTGAATAACGAACTAATTTAGTTTCTAAATTAGTTTTTTGAGCTACAGTAAGTAATTTTGGTTGGGTAAAATCGTAAACACTTGTCTGAAATTCTGGCTTTTCAGGAATCTGATATCCTTGAGAAAAAAGACTAAGAGATAACAATAAAGTAAGTAACAAAACTAACTTTTTACTAAAAACTGAATACTTAATACCTATAAATTTATATATCATCCTTTAGAAATCTCATTAGAAAGTTCATCTACATCATCCGTTTGCCAAGGAAAATGATTTTGTAATTCTAAACCAGCTTTTAAAATTCCGTCTACAATTCCTTGTTTGAAATTTCCTTTTTTAAAGTGATCTTGAATAACGTTTTTTGTAGTATCCCAAAAATTTTCTGCGATGACATCATTTATACCTTTATCACCACAAATAACAAACTTGTGGTCTTTTACTGCAACATAAATTAAGACTCCGTTTGCGTCTTTGGTATTGTCCATTTTTAGCAAATGAAATACTTCTAGCGCACGTTCATAATGTTCTTTCTCTGACGAGGCTTCTATATGAATTCGTATTTCGCCAGAAGTATTGGTCTCTGCGGTTCTAATTGCAGAAATAATCTCTTTTTCTTCTTCTGGAGTAAGAAATGCTTCTACTTTAGACATGTATTATTTCTTTTTAAAATCGAAGTTTACATCTGGTGCATTTTCTGAACCTGCATCTGATTGGTATCTCGCCATATCATCAAAATTAAACCAACCTGCTAACACAGAGTTTGGAAATATTTTTATATGCTTGTTATAATTATTTACACCTTTATTATATCGATCTCTTGTTATGTTAATTCTATTTTCTGTACCTTCTAATTGACTTTGTAATTCTAGAAAGTTAGCATTTGCTTTTAATTCTGGGTAACGCTCTACCGATACTAATAACTTAGATAATGCGCCCGTCATACCAGCTTGCGCTTTTTGAAACTGTGCCATTTTATCTGGTGTTAAATCTCCGGCATTAATATTTACTGATGTTGCGCTTGCTCTTGCTTTAATTACTTCTGTTAAAGTCTCTTTCTCAAAATCTGCTGCACCTTGAACCGTTTTTACCAAATTTCCAATTAAATCGTTTCTACGTTGGTAAGAACTTTCTACGTTAGACCAAGCCGTTTTTGCATCTTCTTGTAAAACAACAGCTTCGTTATTAAACCCTTTTCCGAAGTTATAAAAACCGAATACAACAACAAGAACAACTATTACAGGAATTAACCATTTTTTCATAATTTCTATTTTTTTGATTTTTTGTTTGATTTATTTTGATGGCAACAAATTTACCTAATATTCTTTAGAATATAAAGTAGTTGCTTGCTTTATCTATAGATTAGACATACAAAAGTAAAATGTGTTACAGTTGATTCTTTATTTTAACTAATTCTGCCTTTACAGCTTCTAATCTGCTAATAATTTCGTGATTGTAAATAGTAGAATCTGGATTCTTTTTTAGTTTTTGCTTTGCGCCTTCTAACGTAAACCCTCTTTCTTTTACTAAGTTAAAAATAAGTTTGAAGTTCACAATATCATCCGCAGTAAAAAGACGATTTCCTTTGGCATTTTTTTTGGGTTTGATAATGTCAAATTCCTTTTCCCAAAAACGGACTAAAGATGTATTTACATTAAAAGCTTTGGCAACTTCGCCAATTTTATAATACCGTTTCTCGGGTAAATCTACGTGCATCTTTTATTCAATATTAGGTGATCAGTAATGGAAATAAAAAAAATAATGTAGAGCGAATTTTTTGAGTATTCTCTCTTGTATCTTCCTTCTATACTTAGAAATTAGTCATAAGACTGCCCTTCTTCTTCAGCCGCTTTTTGCATTGCCGCAAATTCTTCTGGCGTTAAATCTCCGTAATAAAAATTAATAGGATTTAAAGCTCTATCATTTTTATGCACTTCATAATGTAAATGTGCAGAAACAGATCTACCTGTATTACCTACATAGCCTATTAAATCGCCACGTTTTACTTTCTGCCCACGTCTTGCTTTAATTTTACTCATGTGTGCATAAATAGTTTTATAACCGTAACCATGCTCTATATACACTACATTTCCATAGGTTGCACTTCTTTCTGCACGAATTACGTCTCCATTTCCAGAAGCGTAAATTGGTGTTCCAACAGGTGCTGTAAAATCCATTCCTTTATGAAATTTTCTAATTTTTAAAATAGGATGCATTCTCCATTTATAACCAGAAGCCATTCTTGTTAGATCTACTAATTTTACTGGTAAAATTGCAGGAATAGCCGCTAACATTTTTTCTTTTTCTTTGGCTAGAGTTACTATTTCATCTAAAGATTTAGATTGTATTACCAATTGTTTAGACAAAATATCTACATCTTTGGTTAACTCTTTTATCATTTTAGAATTGTCGTAACCTTCTAAACTTTTATATCTATTTACACCACCAAAACCAGCTTTTCTTTGTTCATTTGGTATTGGGTTCGCTTCAAAATACATTCTATAGATGTTATTATCTCTTTCTTGCAGTTGCGTTAAAACAGTAGAACTCTCATCTATTCTTTTAGATAATAATTCTAAATTTAATTGTAAATTTTCATTTTCTCTGTTTAATGCTCTTTCATTAGGCGACATTATAAACTGACTAAAAACAATAAAACCGATGAATGCAATCAATAAAACTGCCAAAAAGCCGAAAACAGTTTTCTTATAATAATCACTTTTTCTTATATCAATTTTTCTGTAAGAAAGTGTATCTGCATCGTAATAATATTTTACTTTTGCCATAATTCTAAATGTACTATTTTTGTTTTCTTAAAATCGATTTTTGTATAAATCTCTTTTTTAAGAACTCGCTAATTTACAAAATGTTTTACAACTACTTTTTTTTAGTAGTTTTTTAAATATAATTTAACATAATCCAACTTGTTGGAAATTCCCACTTCTATGAAATCTCAAGATATTCGTGCTACGTTTTTAAACTTTTTTAAAGAAAAATCACATTTAATTGTACCTTCTGCTCCTATGGTTACTAAAGATGACCCAACTTTATTATTTGTGAATTCTGGAATGGCACCTTTTAAAGAATATTTTTTAGGAAACGGAAAACCAAAAAATAATAGAATTACAGATTCGCAAAAATGCTTGCGTGTTTCTGGTAAACATAACGATTTAGAAGAAGTTGGTTATGACACGTATCATCACACATTATTTGAGATGCTAGGTAACTGGTCTTTTGGAGATTACTTTAAAAAAGAAGCAATTGCTTGGGCTTGGGAACTATTAACTGAAGTTTATAAAATAGACAAAGACATTTTATATGTGACCGTTTTTGAAGGTTCTGATGATGCAGACAACCTAAAGATGGATACGGAAGCGTATGATTTATGGAAAGAGCTTATTGCTGAAGACCGAATTTTAAAGGGAAATAAAAAGGATAATTTTTGGGAAATGGGCGAACAAGGACCTTGTGGGCCATGTTCTGAAATTCATGTAGATATTAGATCTGCGGAAGAGAAAGAGAAAGTAGACGGGCGAACTTTAATTAATGAAGACCATCCGCATGTAGTAGAAATATGGAACTTGGTTTTTATGCAATTTAATAGAAAAGCAAACGGAACTTTAGAAGATTTACCAAACAAACATATAGACACAGGAATGGGTTTTGAGCGTTTGTGTATGGTTTTACAAAATGTACAATCTAATTATGATACCGATATTTTTAAACCAATTATTAGTGAAATCGGCACGATAACGAACACAAAGTATGGCGCTAATGAGCAACAAGATATTGCTACTCGTGTAATTTCAGATCATGTGAGAGCAGTTGCTTTTTCTATCGCAGATGGTCAATTACCAAGCAATACAGGTGCTGGTTATGTAATTCGTAGAATTCTAAGAAGGGCAATTAGATACGGCTTTACCTTTTTAGATAAAAAAGAACCGTTCATTTACAGATTGGTAGACGTTTTAAGTAAAAAAATGGGCGATGCTTTCCCAGAACTAAAAGCACAGAAACAGTTAATAGAAAATGTAATTAGAGAAGAAGAGGCTTCTTTCTTAAGAACTTTAGATAAAGGTTTAATTTTGTTAGATGGAATTATTTCGGCTGCTGATTCTAAAGAAATCTCTGGAGAAAAAGTTTTTGAACTCTATGATACTTTTGGTTTTCCGGTAGATTTAACTGCATTAATTTTAGCTGAAAAAGGATATACTTTAGACGAAAAGGGATTTCAAGAACATCTTCAAAAACAAAAAAATAGATCGAGAGCTGCGAGTGAAAGTTCTACCGAAGATTGGACCGTTTTAATTGATGATGCTGTTGAAGAATTCATTGGATATGATGCTTTAGATGCAAACGTAAAACTAACAAGGTATAGAAAAGTAACGTCTAAAAAAGACGGTGAAATGTATCAATTAGTTTTCAACTTAACTCCGTTTTATCCTGAAGGTGGCGGACAAGTAGGTGACAAAGGCTATTTAGAAGATGCTCATGGAGATGTCGTTTATATTCTAGATACCAAGAAAGAAAATAATGTAATTATTCACTTCACAAAAAATCTCCCGAAACATTTAAACGAATCTTTTAAGGCAGTTGTAGATGAAAAACAACGTTACAGAACAGAATGCAATCATACAGCAACACACTTACTACATCAAGCTTTAAGAGAAGTTTTAGGAACACATGTAGCACAAAAAGGTTCTGCAGTACATTCTAAATATTTACGTTTCGATTTTTCTCACTTTTCTAAAGTAACTGTTGATGAATTGCGCGATGTAGAAGATTTTGTAAATGCGCGTATTTCTGGAAAACTACCTTTAGTTGAAAAAAGAAACATACCAATGCAACAAGCAATTGACGATGGTGCAATGGCGTTGTTTGGTGAGAAATATGGCGACACTGTTCGTGCAATTAAATTTGGTACCTCTGTAGAATTGTGTGGTGGAACACATGTGAAAAACACGGGTGATATTTGGCACTTTAAAATTAAGTCTGAAGGCGCAGTTGCATCTGGTATTAGAAGAATTGAAGCAATTACAAATGATGCTGTAAAAGATTTCTATTTTGATAATAATAAGACTTTATTCGAGATTAAAAATTTATTAAACAATGCAAAAGAGCCCGTAAAAGCAGTTCAAAAATTGCAAGATGAAAACACCTCTTTACAAAAACAAATAGAACAACTTTTAAAAGAGAAAGCACAGAATTTATCTGGCGAAATTAAAAATCAATTACAAGAAATTAATGGCGTTCAGTTTTTAGCAACAAAAGTAGATTTAGACGCAAACGGAATTAAAAACTTAGCTTTTAGTTTAGGGAAAGAGTACAAAAATTTATTCTTATTATTTGCGACTGCTCCTTCTAGCGACAAAGCAATGTTAACCTGTTACATTTCTAAAGAATTGGCAAATGAGCGAGGTTATGATGCTGGAAAAGTAGTAAGAGAACTAGGAAAACTAATTCACGGTGGTGGTGGTGGACAAAATTTCTTTGCAACTGCCGGTGGGAAAAATCCTGGAGGAATTCCTAAGGCTCTAGAAAAAGCGGCAGACTATATTAAATAGTATTTACTGTTGGTAACAACTTACTTACCAGCATACACAAACAATAAACTACTGATTACTAATAAACTAAATTATTCACTAGCATTCGTTTGTAACAAATGCTAGTGTTATATTAAATAATAAAACTTCAACACAAAATTTCTAGAGTTCGTGTCTTTGCGATAGAAAAAATAATTACTACAATTATTTAAAACGCTTTTATTTTAATAAGACACAATTTTTCAGTCTATTAAACTACAGAAAACTATAAAATTAATAGTCAGAAATTAAGCTTCATTTATTGTAGTTAAATCAACAATATAGTTCTATTTTTGCCGATTATTTGGTTTCACATTTATTTTAGAATGTGGATTAAAAGGGAATTCTGTTAAAAACAGAAGCTGTTCCCGCAACTGTAAGCTAAGTCTTTTTTACAAAGATGCTTTTTGTTAATTACTTCGAAAAAACCACTGCACATTTTACGTGTGGGAAGGTAAACAAAAAGACGCAAGCCAGGAGACCTGCCAGAAATATAACAACAAAATATAAATGTGTTGCTCGGGTAAAGTGACTTTTTAATTATGAGATATATAGTTCTATTAGTATTCCTCTTTAGTTATTTCACAGTGTTTTCCCAAGAAAAGAAAATACAGACTTTAGATACAATTTATTTGAAATCTGCAAAAATAGCGGACAAATCTGTTGGTCAAAAAACCATCGTTTTAAATTCAGAAATCATACAAAACCAGCGTCCGCAATTAACAGAGTTATTAAACTTTGAAACACTTATTTATTTTAAAGAAAACGGATTAGGAATGGTATCATCTCCTTCTTTTAGAGGAACAACAGCGCAACAAACTGCTGTAGTTTGGAATGGGATTAATATAAATTCGCAATTCTTAGGGCAAACTGATTTTAACACAATTAGTACGGCTAGTTTTGATGAAATTGTAGTGAGACCTGGTGGTGGAAGTACACAATTTGGAACCGGAACAATTGGAGGAAGTATAAATCTAAATAATAATTTCTCTTTTAGACAGAAAACAAAATTTAGCGCACATGCCAATTATGGAAGTTTTCATACAAAAGAAATCACTTTAAAGGCCAGCACCTCTACTTCAAATTTTAATATTAACGGTGGTGTAGGATATTTTGCATCAGACAATGATTATCAATTTGCAGATTCAGATAAAAAAAATGAAAATGGTGGATTTTATAACAAATCTATTTTTTTAAATACCGCTTACAAATTCAACAACCAACAACAACTAAAACTATATATTTCATTTTTTAACGGATTGAGGCATTTTTCTATCTTAGAAACAACACAGAGTAGAACAAAATATAAAGATGAAAATTCACGATTAATGCTTGAGTATTCTGGTCATTTCAATCAGTTTTTTCTAAACACCAAAGTTGCTTTAATCAATGAAGATTACACCTATTTTCCGGAGCTCACCACAAACACCGATTTAAGTACAGGAAATGCTACCTCTGCAATTCTTAAAAATGAATTGGGATATACTATTACAGATGATATTTTATTAAAAGCCTTTATCAACTACAACAATACTGTAGGAAAAGGCACTAATTATAATAACGAAGAACGAGCTATTTTAACAACAGGTTTTTACTTTAAACACAAAATAAGTAAAAAATTTGTGTACCAATTTACTTTAAGCGGAGACTCCACCTCCGACTATGAGAGTCCGTTATTATTTACTGTTGGTGCCGATTTTAATGCAACACCTTGGTATCAAATTAGTGTTAATAGTTCTAAAAATTATAGAATTCCGACGTTTAATGATTTGTTTTGGCCAGGTGCAGGAAATCCTAACTTAAAGCCAGAAACGTCTTTGCAACATGAGTTCACCAATACATTAAGGCTTAATAATTTCACGGTTAAACTAACAGGATATTATAATGCTATAAAAGATTTAATTATTTGGTTACCTACATCTGGTTCTGTTTGGAAACCAGTAAACACCAACAACGTTTTAATAAAAGGGATAGAAGCTTCGGTTGGTTATCATAAGGTATTTGGTCATCATACTATCAAAGCCAATGCGTCTTACGCGTATACCAGCTCTGAAAACAGAAATACAAAAAAGCAATTAACCTATGTTCCTTATCATAAGCTAGTAGGAAGTTTATATTACACGTATAAAAAAATAAATTTCAGCATTAATAATAACTTTAGAGGTATTGTTTTCACGCAAACAGACAATAATAAAAAAACAGCTTTAAATTCTTATTTATTAACAAACCTAAAGTTTGGGCTTGCCTTAAACACGAAAGAAACGATGCAATTAGGCTTTAAAGTTAAAAATACCTGGAATACTAAGTATCAGAGCGTTGCCTATAAGCCAATGCCATTAAGAAATTATCAAATTTATCTAACACTAAATATTTAATATCATGAAAAACCATTTTTTAAAAACCCTATTATTTTTAATTTCAATTACACTCTTTTTATCTTGTGAAAAGAATGAACTAGATGAAGCCTACATCGCGAAAGGAGCGTATGATCTTGGATTTATTGTCTCTAACGAAGGTAATTTTGGCTCACCTAACGCCTCTATAAGTTTTATCTCGGCTGATTTATCAACAACTATAAATGAGGTTTACTCTAAAGAGAACAACGCTCCCGTAGGCGATATATTGCAAAGCATCACTTTTGACGACAACTACGCTTATTTAATTTTAAATAATAGTAATAAAGTTGAAGTTGTTGATAAGTACACATTTAAAAGAATTACAACACTTACTCAAGAAGACATAGAATTACCAAGGTATGCAGACACAAAAGATGGTAAATTATACATTACAAACGCACGTTCAAAAAGTGTTGTAATCTATAATATTGCAGATTTTTCTTATGAAACCACAATAGACATTGGTCGTGCAGTTGAGCAAATTATTGTAGAAGACGATTTTATGTACATACAAAATGCAGCTTACGGTTCTGGTAACAATATAACAGTTGTAGATCTTAAAACAAACACCGTTATTAAAACCTTAGTTACAGGTAAAGGCCTAAATAGTATGGAAGAAGAAGATGGTGTTTTATATGCAATGCATAACACTGGAATTACTAAAATAGATATATCTACGAATGAAGTTATTGGTGAAATTACATTACGTGGTAGTTTGGAAAAACCAAGTAAACTAGATATTGAAGATTCTAATATTTATTTTATTTCTGGATCTAGTATTTATAGTTCACCTATTACAAGTACAGAATTATCTGATATTCCTTTAGTAAATTCTGAAGTGGTTGCAGAATCTTGGTTTACTGGTTATGGATTTGCAGTTGAAAATAATAGAATATTTTACGCTGATGTAAAAGGATTTAGCGAGAATAGCGTAGTATTAGTTTATGATTTAGAGGGTAAGTTTTTAAAATCTATAAATACAGGAATTGGTACAAACAACATCTATTTTAACGATTAACTTAAAACATGTTTGTTGCTTGACAACTATTAATATTCGGTAAAAAAAATCTAGTTTCGTTCCTCTTTTTGATATGAGCAATTTCATAACTATTTCCTAAAATATTTAGCAGTTCTTACTTCTAATAACGCAATGATTAAATAACTTTTAGCGAGCATTCGTAAATTAAAATATAAAAGCCTTAGATTAATTAATCTGAGGCTTTTAGCATTATGGACGGACTCCTTTATTTTTTTATGATCAAAGGATTAAATTTTTGTGTAATACTAAAAAAATAGTACATCTTTGTAAGAGAAAACACACCACTACTTAATGAACCTTCAAACCAGAATTCCAATAAAAAAAAAATCAAATACACTAATAGCGTATACTTCTAAAATATTATTATTGGGTTCTTGTTTTTCAGAAAATATAGGTAATCAGCTTTCTTATTTTAAGTTTCAGTCGAATCAGAATCCGTTCGGAATTCTCTTTCACCCCAAAGCAATAGAAACCTTAATAACAAAAGCAATAAACCAAGAAAGGTATACCGAAAAAGATTTAACTTTTAACAATGAACGCTGGCATTGTTTTGATGCACATTCTAACATGAGTTCTGTTGATAAAAAAGAACTTTTAGTTAATTTAAATGCAGCATTAGTTCAAACTAAAAAACAACTCGAAGAAGCAACACATGTTATAATTACCCTAGGCACTTCTTGGGTCTACAGATTTATAGAAACAGCTGCAATTGTTGCAAACTGTCATAAAATTCCGCAGAAAAAATTCTTAAAAGAGTTATTATCTGTTGATGAAGTTTCAGAAAGTTTAGACCGTAGTATCGCTCTCCTAAAAATGCTAAACGTAGATGTTTCCGTGACACTTACAGTTTCTCCTGTTCGTCATTTAAAAGATGGCTTTATAGAAAATACAAGAAGCAAAGCACATCTAATTGCAGGAATCCACAACGTTGTAGATCCAATAAATAACATACATTATTTTCCTTCTTATGAAATTGTAATGGATGAATTAAGAGGGTATCGTTTTTATAATGAAGACATGATTCATCCGAATAAAACAGCTATTAGCTACATTTGGGAAAAATTTGTTGGAGCTTGGTTTACGGAGGCATCACAAATTACGATGCAAGAAATAGAACTAATTCAGAAAGGGATTTCTCACAGACCTTTTAACGAGAACTCTGAGCAACATCAGCAATTTTTAAAAAATTTAGCCCTCAAGCAAAAAGCAATAATACAAAAACACTCTTTTATTTCTTTTTAAGACGAAACAGCAAAAAAGAAAATTAGCCTTACAAAGGTTTTTATTTGTACCTTTAAATTTAGTACTATTTACGAAATAATATGATTCAAAAAATTCTTATCGGTATCATTTCTGGAGCTCTTGTAGGCATCTTTGTAACAGCAATTATATTACCAGAAACAAGTAACTTCTTAGAATTATTAGTAACAAAAATTACTGCAACCGCTATAATTACAGGTATATTATGTGGTATTTATGCTAAATTATCCAATTCTAAACTGCAAGTATTTTTTATATCGATACTTATAGGAATTATTATTTTCTACCTAAAGTATTTAGCAACAGGGCACGATTTTGATGCCCTAACAATGGGAGCTTTTGTTGGTGCAATGTTGGGTGGTATTTTTGCGATTGTTAGCAAAGCAACACACTCTTACAAAGTGTACACTAGATTGCACCAACGAAGAAGAAAAGGTTTTGGTAATTACCGTTAATCTAATTCTTTTGCAACATTTTGCCACGGTCCACCGTTAATTACATCCACTCCGTTTTGAGCCAAAAACTGAGTTGCTTGCCCGCTTCTACCTCCGCTTTTACAAACGGCAATTACTGGTTTTCCCCAAGCTTTAATTTGTTCTATTTCTAACGGAATTAAACTTAAAACTACGTGTTTTGAACTTTCTATATGGCCTTCATTCCATTCTGCCAAAGTTCTAACATCTAAAATTACCGCCTCTTTATCTAAATATTCTTTTATTTCTGTACTCATATCTTTTCTTTTAAAAATGTCAAAAAATCCCATAATTCTATATTTTTGATGGCTCGACTCTTAGTAAATTTAATCCGTTTTCTATTAACTTTTTATAGGTCTCATTTTTTTGTAAAACTAACAAGTAAGTATATATCTCTTCTTGTATCAAAAAATGATGCTGCAAAGCTACTTCATAAAGTTCTAAATTCAATAACCAATCATTAGAAAAATCTTTTTTCAACTGATTAAAAATAATTGTTAGGTTTTCTTCTGTAACTGATGTTGCTTCACGCATATTTCTTACTTCTTCGTATAAAGAATACAATGCTCTTTCTTGATCAGAATATTTTATTTTGTGCGTTTTTGTTTTAGAAACTTCACTTTCATCTTTAAAAGAATTAATATCGGCTGCCCCACCGTATGCAGAAACTACTTCTTTACCGACGGCCATATTATAAATTCCCCATGCTGGTTTAAATAAGACTGTTTCATTATGCATAACCGTACAATTATCAAAAGAAATAATTAATATTTTACCACGCAAATCTCTAGTTCCCGTAATTACATCTCCAACAACTTTTAGTCCGCCTTCAAATTCTAAAGAAATGCGTTTTCCTTCATAAATTTGATAGGCTTCTAAATCTCTAGGACTCATATTTTCGATGGCAATGTTAATTCCCTTCAATTTGCCAACAGGACTTCCAAAACCACCTTTATGATTTTCTACACCGTGGCCAATTAATTCTTTATCTCTATTTGACAAAGCTGTTAAACCTGTCGTTTGAAAATAAATAGGTTTGTTATTCTCATCTGCAATTACGTTGGTAAATACTCCAGAAATCTGTATCCCTGTACTCAATTCAATCGTTCCTAAATTCTTAGAATTAATTAATTTCTGTATGCCTTTTAAACCACCTTTTCTAATGGCCATTTTATTTGCAAATTGCTCTAAAACCAAACTTAGGTGTGCAAAATCTGGCGTTACAAATAATTGTGGTTGTGGTTTTGTAATATCGAAATTTATATTTGCGGTTTCAATGGAATAGGGTGCTTTTCTAACTTCATCTTTCATGCACCAAGCACTTTCACCAATAGAAGAAAGCAAACCTGCTCCGTAAATTTTAGGATTTTCTAAAGTGCCAATTAAACCGTATTCTACCGTCCACCAATGTAAATTTCTTATCTGTGCCATTTCAGACAATTCGCCCATATTATCTTGCAAATACGCGACCGCTTCTTGCGCTGTATTTATTTCTTTTTCTGAAGAATTTGGATTTTCTTTTAAGATTGATAAAAGACGAATTGCTTCATACATTTCATAATCTTTAGCAGACGAAATAGCTTTACAGCCAATTTCACCAAAACGTCTTAAATATTCTGCGTATTCTGGGTTTGCAATAATTGGTGCATGTCCTGCTGCTTCATGAATAATATCTGGTGCAGGTGTATATTCTATATGATTTATAGTTCTCATATCTGATGCTATGACCAATACATTATATGCTTGAAACTCCATAAATGCATTTGGCGGAATAAAACCATCTACAGAAACTGCTGCCCAACCGATATCTTTCAAAATACGATTCATTCCATCCATGTATGGAATTTCTTCTGTTGAAATACCTGTTTTGGCGAGTCCTTTTATGTAAGAATTATGTGCAACCTTACTTAGGTAATCTACATTTATTCTCATAACATAGCGCCAAACTGCTTGGTTTTGTGCTGTATATTCTTCATAAGGCTGTTTTACAACAAATTTATGTAAGTGTTTAGGTAGTTTTTTTGTGACATCATTCAATTGAAACTGCATATCTATCTAAATATTGAATTATTCTTACAAAATTACGTATTAAATCAACAATTATTCATTTTATCTTTGTTAAATACTGCAGGTAACATTTTGTTACTTTTAGCTTTTAATTAGTAACTAAAAAATTGATTATTATGCGTTTTGTAGCTTCTGTAGCGGCAATGATAACTAATAAGAGCACCCGTATTGCTACTTTTGATAAAATAAAGGACTTCAAAAAAAGTAACAAAAGTGAATTATTCTTCCCCAATAAAGCTATTGAGAACGACCCGAAAGAAGTTCGTGAGAAAATTCAACAACAAAACAATCGTAGTTTCTTTTAAAAAGTAAGAATTATTATTACCGCTATACTTCTTCTTTTTTATCTGATTAGTTTAAATAACTATTAAAATAAAAGTATTTAAAAACGAGAAGTAGCAACTACTTATCATTTTAATTTTACGCTATCGGTTTCGTGAAAAAGTAAAAATAAGACAAAAAACTTTCTTATTTTTACTGTTCAATTTTTAGAAAATGAACAAGAAAGTTATCTTAATGATTTTAGACGGTTGGGGAATTACACAAGACCCAAAAGTATCTGCAATTTACAACGCAAAAACACCTTTTATAAACGGTTTGTATGACAAATATCCGCATGCAGAACTAAGAACAGATGGTTTACACGTTGGTTTACCAGAAGGTCAAATGGGTAATTCGGAAGTTGGCCACATGAATTTAGGTGCTGGTAGAATTGTATATCAAAATTTAGCTAGAATTAATAAAGCAGTTAAAGAAAAAACCTTGGGTAAAGAAAAAGTATTGTTAGATACTTTAAAATATGCCAAAGAAAACAACAAAGATGTTCATTTATTAGGTTTGGTTTCTAATGGAGGTATTCACGCTCACATTAATCATATAAAAGGAATTTTAGATGTTGCCAAAGAAAATGAAGTAGACAATGTGTATTTACACGCGTTTACAGATGGTAGAGATTGTGATCCTAAATCTGGTACATTTTTCATCAACGATATTCAAGAATACATGAAAGAAAGTACAGGAGAATTGGCTTCTGTTACTGGGCGTTATTATGCAATGGATCGAGACAACAGATGGGAGCGTGTAAAAGAAGCGTATGATGGTATTGTAAACGGTGTTGGTACAAAAACTACAGATGTACTAGCTAAAATGAATGCAAATTATGAAGCAGGAATTACAGATGAGTTTCATAAATCTATCATTGTAACCAATGAAGATGGTTCGCCAAAAGCGCAAATAAAAGAAGGAGATGTTGTTTTATTTTTCAATTATAGAACCGATAGAGGACGAGAATTAACAAATGCCTTGTCTCAAAATGATTTTCCAGAATTTGGAATGAAAAAACTAGATTTATACTTTACAACGATTACCATGTATGATGAAAGTTTTAAAGGAATTAATGTAATTTACAATAGCGATAATATTAAAAATACGTTAGGAGAAGTACTTTCTAAAGCGGGTAAAAAGCAAATTAGAATTGCAGAAACAGAGAAATATCCGCATGTTACATTTTTCTTTTCTGGCGGACAAGAAGCTCCGTTTGAAGGTGAATCTAGAATTTTAAGAAACTCCCCAAAAGTGGCAACTTATGATTTGCAACCAGAAATGAGTGCTTATGAATTAACAGATGCTTTGTGTGAAGACCTAGAAAAAGGAGCCGCAGATTTTGTGTGTTTAAATTTTGCAAACGGAGATATGGTTGGTCATACAGGAATTATGGAAGCTGCTATTAAAGCATGTGAAACTGTAGATAACTGTGCAAAAAAGGTAATTGAAACGGGTTTAAAAAACGGATACTCTACACTACTAATTGCAGATCACGGAAATTGTGAAACAATGATGAACCCAGATGGTTCTCCTCACACTGCGCACACCACAAACCCCGTTCCGTTCATTTTAATTGATCAAGAAATAAAATCTATAAAAAGTGGTATCTTAGGCGATATTGCACCAACAATTTTAAATTTAATGGGTGTTGAGCAACCAACAGAAATGACACAACACTCGCTACTATAAAACACAAAACTTTACAAAAATGAAATACTTTTTTTTATTCCTGTTTACAATTTCACTAACTTCTTGTAACGCACAGCAAGAAATAACTGCTACCAAAAATAAACAAGGAGATTTAATCGGTTTTGCGAATAAAGAATCTTTTAATCAAGCTCCTTATAACTCATGGTTCCATCAAAACTTTGATACTTACAAACCAGATGCAACAACAATTTCTTCCTTAAAAGAAGCCCTAAAAGGAGTTACAATTAAAGCTTTTATGGGTACTTGGTGTGGAGATAGTAAGAGAGAAACGCCGCATTTTTACAAGGTTTTAGAATTGGCAGACTTCAATCTTAAAAATGTAGAAATGGTTACTGTAAATCGTTCTAAAAGAACTCCAGATAATCTACAAGAAGGTTTAGACATCAAAAGAGTACCAACATTTATTTTTATTAAAGACGGTAAAGAAATAGGGCGTTATGTAGAATATGCCAGAGAATCTTTAGAAAAAGATATGTTAAAAATTGTTTCTGGTGAAGCTTATAAACACTCTTACGACAGCAGTAAATAAATGAATACTAACAACTTAATTATTGCCGTAGATTTTGATGGTACCATTGTAGAAGATGCGTATCCTAAAATTGGTACTACACAACTTTTTGCTTTCGAAACTTTAAGAAAACTTCAAAGTGAAGGCTATCGATTGATACTTTGGACGTATAGAAGTGGCACCAAACTAAAGGAAGCTGTTACTTTCTGTAAAGAAAATGGCATTGAATTTTATGCGGTAAACAAAAGTTTTCCTGAAGAACATTTCGACCCCAAATACAGTAGAAAAATAAATGCAGATTTATTTATAGACGATCGAAATATTGGTGGTTTTATTGGTTGGACAGAAGTTTACAAGCATATTTTTAACTACACACCAGAACCTAAAAAAAAGAAAGGCTTTTTCGCTTTCTTGAAATAAGTATTTCAGCGTACTATTTCTTTAAATTATACTAACTTTGCTGTTCAATTTTTTTATTATGATTAAGATTAAAACCAAAGAAGAAATAGAATTGATGCGCGAAAGTGCTTTGATCGTTTCGAAAACATTAGGCATGCTTGCAAAAGAAGTAAAACCTGGAGTTTCTACTTTATATTTAGACAAATTAGCAGAAGATTTTATTAGAGCAGAAGGCGCAATTCCTGGTTTTTTAGGTTTGTATGACTTCCCGAACACGCTTTGTATGAGTCCGAATGCTCAGGTAGTACACGGTATTCCTAATAAAGAACCTTTAAAAGAAGGTGATATTATTTCTATAGATTGTGGTGCTAAGAAAAACGGATTTTATGGTGATCACGCTTACACATTTGCTGTTGGTGAGATTGATGCAGAAACTAGAAAGTTATTAGACGTAACTAGAGAAAGTTTATACGTTGGTATTCGCGAGTTTAAAGCAGGTAATAGAGTTGGAGACGTTGGGTATGCAATTCAGAAATTCACAGAAGATCGTGGTTACGGTGTTGTAAGAGAATTGGTTGGTCATGGTTTAGGAAGAGAAATGCATGAAGATCCAGAAATGCCAAATTACGGTAAAAGAGGAAGAGGAAAGAAATTTGTTGAAGGAATGGTGGTTGCCATAGAACCAATGACAAATCTAGGAACTCACAAAATAAAACAACATGCAGACGGTTGGACAATTACAACGTTAGACAATAAACCTTCTGCACATTTTGAGCACGACATTGCTATTTTAAACGGCAAACCAGAATTGCTTTCTACTTTTAAATATGTGCATGAAGCTCTAGGAATTGTTACGAATGAAGAAGATGAATTTAGACAATAATTAATAATTCGTGTCTATATTCAAAACCATATTAAACACCATACCAAGACCCTTGTTAATTAAAGCAAGTTACTGGGTTAAACCAGCAATTGCCTGGTACTTAAAAGGTGACAATTTTACAGATCCCATAGATGGTAGAAGTTTTAAGAAATTTCTACCTTATGGTTATGGGGTACAAAGAGAAAATGCACTTTCTCCATCTACGCTTTCATTAGAAAGACACCGATTAATGTGGTTGTTTTTAAAGGATGAAACTATTTTTTTTACATCCATAAAAAAACTAAAAGTTTTACACATTGCACCAGAACAATGTTTTTTAGATATTTTTAGAAAGCAGAAAAACCTAGCTTATATTACGTCGGATTTAGAATCTCCTATTGCAGATGTAAAAGCAGATATTTGCGATTTACCTTTTAATGAAAACGAATTTGATGTGGTTTTTTGTAATCATGTTTTAGAGCATATTACAAATGATACAAAGGCAATGCAAGAATTATATAGAGTTTTAAAACCTGGCGGATTTGGTATTTTCCAAATTCCGCAAGACCTATCTAGAGAAAAAACTTTTGAAGACAATGCTATTGTAGATAGAAAAGAACGCGCTAAGATATTTGGTCAATACGATCATGTTAGAGTTTACGGGCGTGATTATTTTAACAAGTTACGCTCTGTTGGTTTTAAGGTTGATGAAGTAGATTATACAAAAAAAATAACTCCAGAAAAACGAGAGCGATTTTGCTTAATGAAAGATGAAATTCTTCCTGTTTGCTATAAACTATAATCTTTTATTCTTGATGCCTTTTTAAAAAATCTGACCTCTTTTCTAACGTCTCATTTCCCTTTGTAATTACACCGTCTTTCAATATTTGATACACCCCATCTTCTACTTTAACAACTTTCGAATTTCCAGCATATTTTTTCCTTTTATCATTTACATTCTGTACTTTTTCCCCACGTTGATTTATCCAAAATACCTTATTACCTTTCACTGCCTGTGCGCTACCATTGTAAAACGCACCGATATAATCATAACTAGAAGCGGCAAATAACATTGCACCTTCTTCAGAGCATAAAAAGGCGTGCACTCTATAATTATTCTCAAGATATAACGGGTAGATTCCTCCTCCTAAATCACCCCCAAAAGTGTACCATTCTTTATCAACTTTTATTTCTTGATCATTATTGTATCTTCTAATGATATCATTTTTCTTTAAATCATTAAAAACTTGTTCCTTATTAACGGTTTTGATTATTTTATTTTTGTTTAAATCAAAAATCATTGGTCCGAAAGAATTGTTAGGGTACGTAACCAAGCACCCATTTGCTCTTGGCAACATCACTTTACCATAATGATTAGAAAGGGATTTAAAATCTGAAGGTTTTGGCAACAAAGTACCAGTGCCATTATTTGTGTTATAGTAGTATATTCTTGTTGGTTCTTTTTCTTTATTCTTCAGTAAAATAAAACCCGCATAACTTATAGAAACAGCATACTCTTTTGCTTCTTTAATAATTTCTGCCTTGTCATTTATAATTCCAAATTTGCCGTTTTTACGATACACAGCATAATTATTCATATTAAATTGATAAATGCTATCAACTTTTAGAGAAAGTCTTTTTGAAGTGTGCTGCCAAATAGTTTTTAGAGAATCTATTTTTTTTAATACCGCCGCTTTTCTAAGTCTTTCTTTTGCTGCTCTTTTTTCTTCTTCTTGCTGAAATTCTAACGCTTCACTTATCGTTATAAATAATTCTAATTGCTCAAAATAAGTATCCGATTTTTTATCTTCTGCATTTAAAAAATAGTATTTAGAATACTTTTTTGCCTCTTTGTATTTCTCTAATTCAAAATATATTTTAGTTCCTAATTTTGCAACACTTGTACTTGTAATAGTGTCCATGTATTTCATCGCTTTTTCAAAAAGTAATGAAGCTTCCTTAAAATCAATGCGCTCTTCAATAGCAATATTCGCCCTATTTATATATACATTCGCAATTTCAGAATTATTCTGACCGTATGAAACAGAGAAGAGTATAATCAAAGAAAGTGTTAAAAGTATTTTTTTCATAGTCTTGTAGTATCTTATTTTTATTTAGAAACGCAGATGATTGGCAATAGTACTTTTAAACCCCACGAACACAACTTAATTGTGCATATAATTGGTAAACTGTTCTAAATTCCCTTCATTATTTGTGTACAACAAAATTACCTCTAATTCTGTTTTTTTAGCTAGAAAAGACTTGGTTTTTTCTAGCCCCATCGCCATAAAAGCAGTTGCATAAGCATCTACATCTGCGCAATCTAAATTTGCGATCACAGAAACACTTAAAAGGTTGCTTGCCGTTGCATAACCCGTTTTAGGGTTTACAGTATGCACGTACTTTTCACCTGTCTTAGTCACTCTAAATTTTCTATAATTACCAGAAGTTGCCATCGATTTATTTGATAAATTTAAAATTTTAAAACCAGAATTAGAATTCGATTCTATAGGATCTACCAATTTTATATGCCAAGGTTGCTTCTTGTTTTTAAAACCATTGGTTCTAATTTCTCCACCAATTTCTACTAAATAATTATTTATTTTCTTACTTTCTAAAAAACGAGCAACCACATCTATACCAAAACCTTTTGCAATAGAATTGAAGTCTAAATAAATTTCTAAACTTTCTTTAACTATGCGATTCCCTTTTAACGCTACTTTATCTAAGCCAACAAGCTGCATTTGTCTTATTACTTGTTCATCTGTTAAATTATTTTTTTCTTTCTTAGGCCCAAACCCCCAAGCGTTTACCAAATTACCTACTGTAGGATCAAAAAAACCTTCTGTTTCGTTAAATATTCGTTTAGATTTTTCAAAAACTTCAACAAAAAAATCATCAACAATTACATCTGTTTCCCCATTATTTACCCTAGAAATATCAGACGTTGGTATGTACGTAGATAATGAAGTGTTCATTTTTAAAAATAAACTATCAATACTACTTTGATAATTAGCATTCGCGTTTAGATAAGTAATTTTGTACGTTGTTCCGAAAACCGCCCCTTTTAAAGTATAATCTTTAAAAACAACTTCTTTTTTACAGGTTGAAAAAAGCAGAAATATTGAGCAAAGAATAAAAAAAGGATAGTGTTTCATAGAATTTTATTACAACAAACAAAAATAGTCTATAATTTTTTCACAATTTATTGTTAATCGTTCTTTTTGTTCATTCATTTTGTTAAATTTGTAGTCAAACAAATAATTATTAAGTACAACATAATGAAAAAAATATCTTTAATCTTATTATCTGCCATTTTAGTTAGTTCTTGTGTTTCTAAAAAAGAATTTGCTGCATTGCAAACAGAGAAAACACAAACGGAAGAAGAGTTACTAGCTGTAAAGACAACTTTACAGAAATGTTTAATCGAGAATGAAAATATTTTTTCTTTAACAGAACAAATAAAGTCATTAAAAGACGACAAGAAAAATGCTTTAAAACAAGTTGAAAATTTAACTGTTTTAACACAATCCTCTTCAGACAATATTAAAACTGTTATTACACAGTTAAGTGAAAAAGACAAGTATATTAACGGTATTAGAAAAGCAATGACTCAAAAAGATTCATTAAACCTTGCTATAAAATATCATTTAACAAGAAACCTAACAAATGGTATTCAAGATGAAGATATTGAAGTTAATGTTGAAAAAACAGTTGTTTTTATCTCTATTTCTGATAAATTATTATTTAAAAGTGGAAGCTACAACGTAACCGATGGTGCATATACTGTCTTAGAGAAAATTGCTAAGGTTATAAATGACCAACCACAAATGGAAGTAATGATTGAGGGTCACACAGATTCTACACCAATTAAGAGAAACATCATTCAAGATAACTGGGATTTATCTGCTTTAAGAGCAACTTCTATTACAAGAATTTTACAATATAAATTTGGTGTGAAACCAAATCGTTTAATTGCTGCAGCTAGAAGTCAATATGTACCTTTAGTAGAAAATGATTCTAAAGCAAATAAAGCAAAAAATAGAAGAACCAAAATTATCATCATGCCTAGATTAAATCAGTTTTTTGATTTGTTAGAGCAAGACGCTAAATAATTTTTAGTTTCTTTTCATAATTTAAAAACCACTCTTTTTGAGTGGTTTTTTTTGTTTATAAGGCAAATATGTAGTCTTATTTCCGCTCTTCAAAATATTTACTTTTTAACAAAGTTATAAGAATTTACACAAAAAAGAACAATAAAACAGTACAGCTACAATTAAAAGACCTGCATTTAGAGTATTAATACGGAGGAATTGAACGAAATAAATAATGTAATTTTACAGTACTAATACGAACCCTTAAATCTAAATTTCAGTAAATTTTCCGATTAAAGTTTATCATGCCCTAAGATAACCTATCCACTACCGCAAGAAACCTGTATGTCACTAATTTTGATATAGCAGTCGTTTAAGGAATCTGTTCACTAAACTTTTAGAGTAATGAGTTTCATTTAAAAAGAACTAAACTCATTATCAATAAATATAAATTAGCTATTTATGATAAAAAGGGCGCCTTAACAATTCACAAAAATTAACAACGATTTGGATATAGAATTACTTAAAAAAGCCCTTAAAAAGGAAAAAAAAGCAAGAAAAGATGCAGAACGTATAACTGAAGAAAAAAGTTTAGCGCTTTACAACTCGGTTCTAGAGTTAAAAGAAATGGATATTCTGCGAACAGCGTCAGAATCTATTGCAGCAGAATTAAGACAGTTTATTAAAACTGCCAACGTTCCTGTTTTTGGTATCGATAGCAAAGGGCTTGTTAATGAGTGGAACCAGGCTACTGAAAAGCTTTCTGGTTTTGGAAGAGCGGAGATGTTAGGAAAAAACCTAACACAATATATTACCAAAGAGTATCAAGAAGCAGTGCAAGAAGTTTTAAACGATGCTTTACTTGGTAAAGAAACTGCCAATTATGAACTACCTGTGTTTACCAAAGATGGGCAGCGCTTAGTACTGCTCTTAAACTTAAATACATGTCGTAATACAAGTGGAATAATCACGGGGGTTTTAGGTGTAGGACGAGATGTTACAGAAAGAGCTCTTCAAAATGAAGAAGAGGAAAAACGTGCAAATGAATTAGTACTTGCTAACAAAGAACTTACCATTCAAAATGAAGAGGAAGAAAAAAGAGCAGACAAATTAATTATTGCAAACGAAGAGCTTGTCTTTCAAAATGAAGAAGAAGAAAAAAGGGCAGATGAGTTAATTATAGCCAACAAAGAACTTGCCTTTCAAAATGAAGAGAAAGAAAAGAAAGCAAATGAATTAGTACTTGCCAACGCAGAAATTATTTTGCAAAAAGAGCTAAGTTATCGTTCTGAAATGGAACGCATAGCATATGATTTAACACTACTTATCGAAACAGTAAATGCTCCTATTTTTGGTGTAGACAACAAAGGTCTTATAAATAAATGGAATGAAGCTTCTGAAAAAATTACAGGCTTTTCAAAAGAAGATGTATTAGGTAAAAACTTAGTACAAACATATATATCAGAAGATCAGCGAGCATCCGTAAAAAAAGTATTAGACAACGGTTTGCTTGGTAAACAAACAAATAACTACCAATTACCGCTACTTACAAAAGACGGACAACCAATTTTGGTCTTATTAAACTCAAGCACAAGACGTGATGCTCATGGAGAAATCACCGGTGTATTAGGAGTAGGACAAGATATTACTGAACAAAAAAAAGCGTCACAATATGCCCGAAGTTTAATTGAAGCTTCCCTTGATCCATTAGTTACAATTTCTCCTGAAGGAAAAATAACGGATGTAAATGAGGCTTCGGCAAAAGTTACAGGAATACCAAGAGACGCTTTAATTGGTACAGATTTTTCTAATTATTTTACAGAACCAGATAAAGCGAGAGCAGGGTATAAGAAAGTATTCGACGAAGGTTCCGTTTCAGATTACCCGTTAACCATTAGAAATCAAAAAGGAAAACTAACAGATGTACTTTACAATGCTTCTGTTTATAAAGATGATAAGGGAAATGTACTTGGTGTATTTGCTTCGGCCAGAGACGTAACTGCTCAAAAACAGGCCTCGCAATATGCCCGAAGTTTAATTGAAGCTTCCCTAGACCCATTGGTTACAATTTCTCCTGAAGGTATTATTACCGATGTAAACGAGGCTTTAGAAAAAGTAACAGGGGTTACAAGAGATGAATTAATTGGTACAGATTTTTCCAATTATTTTACCGAACCAGAAGAGGCTAGAGCAGGCTATAAAAAGGTTTTTGATGAAGGTTCTGTTTCCGATTATCCCTTAACTATTCGAGATAAAAAAGGAAAACTAATAGATGTATTATACAATGCCTCTGTTTATAGAGATGATAAAGGAAATGTGCTTGGTGTATTCGCCGCGGCTAGAGATGTAACCACTCAAAAACAAGCTTCGCAATACGCCAGAAGTTTAATTGAAGCTTCTCTAGACCCGTTAGTTACTATTTCTCTTGAAGGTATTATTACTGATGTAAATGAAGCTTTAGAAAAAGTTACAGGGGTTTCTAGAGAAGCTTTAATTGGCACAGATTTTTCCAATTATTTTACCGAACCAGAAAAAGCAAGAACAGGATATAAAAAAGTTTTTGAAGAAGGTTCTGTTTCTGATTATGCATTAACCATTTTAGATAAAAAAGGAAAGCTAACCGATGTATTATACAATGCCTCTGTTTATAAAGATGACAAAGGAAATGTACTTGGCGTATTTGCTGCTGCAAGAGATATTACAGAACTAAACACTCAAAATAAAGAAAGAGAAAAGAGGGCAATTGAATTGGCCAATCTTAAAGTTGAATTAGAACAACAAATCGTTTGTTTAAATGAATCTGCTATTGTCTCTGAAGCAGACGCAGAAGGTAATATTATATTTGCGAACGATAAATTTTGTGAAATTTCTGGATACAAAAGAGAAGAATTAATTGGTCAAAACCACAGAATATTAAAAAGTGGAAAACAACCAAACGGCTTGTTTATTGGCATGTGGGCTGCTATTAGTTCTGGAAAAGTATGGAAAGGCGAAGTAATGAACAAGAAGAAAGGAGCAAATGAATTCTACTGGGTAGACACTACTATTATGCCTTTTAAAGATGTAAATGGAAAAATAATTAAATACGTAGGTATTCGATTTGATATAACGAAACAAGTTGAACAAAAAGAAAACCTTTTAAAGCAAGCAGAAGAGTTAAGGCAGTTTATTGAAACCGCCAATGCTCCTATTTTTGGTATTGATAGTGAAGGCCTTGTGAATGAATGGAACCAGACCTCTGTAGAAATCACTGGATATACAAAGAACGATGTGTTAGGAAAAGATCTCGTACAAACCTACATCACCGAAGATTACCGAGAATCCGTAAAGAAAGTATTAGATGATGCTCTACTTGGTAAAGAAACCGCCAACTATGAGTTTCCTTTATTTACCAAGGATGGCCAACGTGTAATGGTCTTATTAAACTCTAGTACCCGTCGCGATTCCAATGGCAAAATTACTGGTGTATTGGGGGTAGGACAAGATATCACAGAATTGGTTGGTTATCGTAACGAGTTAGAAACCAAGGTGAATGAAAGAACTTTAGAACTAAATGAAGCGTTAAAGAAGGAGAAAGAATTAAGTGAACTAAAATCGAAATTTGTTTCAACAGCATCTCATGAGTTTAGAACGCCATTATCTGCAATTAATTTTGCTGCGGGTTCTATTAAAAAATACTGGGCAAAAATGGAGCCCGTTATGATTGATAAAAAACTACATAAGATAGAAGACCAGGTGATGCACATGACAAAATTATTAGATGACATTCTGGTTGTTGGACAAGCAGGTGCCGGTAAGATAAGGTACAAACCTTTGCATGTAAATCTTGGCGATTTTATCAATGAAATTATTGAAGAAGTTTATAGTTCACATAAAAAATCACACGAAATAATACTCATTGATCATGAAGAATTAAAGAATGCTAATATTCTAATTGATGAGAAGTTAGGTAGAAATATTTTTATCAATGTAATTGGTAATGCTATCAAGTTTTCTCCAGACGCTAAAAAAGTTACTATTGAGTTGTCGTCAGAAAGAAAACACATAATTATTTCAATTACAGATTACGGAATTGGCATTCCCAAATCTGAGCTTGAAAATATATTTCAGCCTTTTACCAGAGGTTTCAATGTTGATTTAATTCAGGGAACGGGCCTTGGTTTGTCAATTGCAAAAGAAGCAATAGACATCATGGGCGGAAAAATAATTGTGAAAAGTACTGCTGGAAAAGGAACCTCATTTATTGTGAAAATACGAAAAAAATAAAAATAAAAAATAAAAAACCATTATGCATAAAATTTTAATTGTAGAAGACACATTGGCTATTAGAGAAGAAGTTTGCGATATTCTCGAAATGGAAGGTTATAACGTATTTCAAGCGGAAAACGGAGAAATCGGTTTTAATGTAGCTTTAAAAGAGCGTCCAGACCTTATTATTTCAGACATACTCATGCCTCCCCTTGATGGTTATGAAATGTTTCAAAAACTACAAAGTCATGAGGAAACAAGGGCTATTCCACTGATTTTTCTTTCTGCAAAGGGAGAAAAAGAAGATATTAGAATTGGCATGAATCTAGGCGCTGAAGATTATTTAAGCAAGCCAATAAATATTAATGATTTGGTGAATGCTGTTGAAAATAAAATTAAAAAGAAAATGATTCTAGATCAAAAAATTGTTGAAAAAACACTGGAATTGTCTACTGTTATAGAAGATCAGGTACATAAAATAAGCGAACTAGAACACCAGATTATAAATTTAACAAAATTATTAAAAGATAAAGTTTAATTCTTATGATATGTTTATTTAGGGGTAAATAAACTACAAAATAAGTAAAAGGTTTAAATCTAATAAAAATAGTATTGATAGAAATAGCGGCTCTTCTATTCTAAAAAACTTAAAATAAATAGCATGTATAAAATATTAATTGTAGAGGATACTTTAACTATTAGAGAAGAAGTTTGCGATATTCTCGAAATGGAAGGCTATAGCGTTTTTCAGGCTATAAATGGCAAAATTGGTTTTGAAATGTCTATAAAAGAGCATCCAGATCTTATTATTTCAGATATATTGATGCCTTCTGTTGATGGCTTCGAAATGTTTAATCAACTACAAAGTCATAAAGAAACAAGTGCCATTCCTTTAATTTTTCTTTCTGCAAAAGGCGAGAAAGAAGACATTAGAATAGGAATGAATCTAGGTGCCGAAGACTATTTAACGAAACCAATAAATGTGAATGATCTTGTGAATGCTGTTGATAATAAAATTAAAAAGAAAGTAATGATAGATCAAAAAATTATTGATAAAACGGCAGCGATATCTCAGCTTCTCGAAGCTCATAAAAATCAAATACACCAACTAGAAGATCAGGTGCTACAGATGACAAAATTATTAAAAGACCTTTAATCTATAGCGCAGACAAACGCTAATAAGATTTCTTAGACTGCTTTTAAAAATTACTATTGAACTTTAGTAATAAGATCATTAAAGACGTTTATAATTCCGAAAAATTAAATTATGCATAAAATTTTAATTGTAGAAGACACATTAGCCATTAGAGAAGAAGTTTGCGACATTCTCTTAATGGAAGGTTACTGTGTTTTTCAAGCTGAAAACGGAAAAATAGGGGTTGATATGGCATTGCAAGAACATCCAGATCTTATTATTTCAGATATATTAATGCCTGAATTTAATGGTTTTGAAATGTTTAGCAAACTACAAGAGCATAAAAAAACAAGAACTATTCCTTTGATTTTTCTTTCTGCAAAAGGCGAAAAAGAAGATATTAGAAGTGGCATGAATCTAGGGGCTGAAGATTATCTAACAAAGCCAATAAATATTAATGATTTGGTAAATGCTGTTGAAAATAAAATTAAAAAGAAACTAATTAGAGATCAAAAAATTATTGATAAAACAAGAGCCTTATCCATTACACTTCAAAACCAAAAAAATCAATTAGATAATTTTAATCATTTAATTTCTAACGGGCTACAATCTTCACAGAGAAATGTATTAGAACTATTAACCGCCACGCAAGTAGAACTAGAGAGCACTAACAATTTTAACGATTCTAATAGTAATATTAACAAAAGGTGGACCAATTTAGGCTACACACGCTTCAATACAATTAACACAAACACTATTGCAGAACGAGTTATAGATGAAACAAGCAGGTCTCCTCACATCTCCATTAAAATAAAAAACGAACTCCCTAAAATTTTTGCCAATGATAAAATGTTGGAGAAAATATTTGAAGTCTTAATACAACATGCTTTAGAGCATATTAATAAAAATATTGGTCTTATAGAATTAGCTTGTGAAACAACAGAAGAAGAACACGTTTTTTCAATTAATTACAATTACGTTAGAATTAATACAAACTACCCAGAAAAAATATTTACTCCGCAGCAATTAACCAACCCAACAGATATTGGCTTGTATATTGTTAAAAAAATTATTTCTCACTATAACGGAAAAATACATGTAAAAAGCTGCGCTAATAAAGAAACAACATTTTATTTTAACCTACCAAGAATAAATAACAATGTCTAAAATATTAGTCGTTGAAGACTCAAAAAGCGTTCGAGAAGAAATTTGTGAAATACTTCATTTTGAAGATTTTGAAGTAATTTTTGCAGAGAATGGTGCACAGGGACTAGAAAAAGCAAATAATGAATTGCCAGATTTGATCATTTCAGATGTTACGATGCCTAAATTAAGTGGGTATAAGTTATTAACTGAACTAAAAAAATCACCAAAAACAGAATCTATCCCCTTTATTTTTCTTTCTGGAAAAACCAAATTACCCGATTTAAGAAAAGGTATGAATATTGGTGCAGATGGTTATTTCCTAAAACCTATTAATACAGATGAACTCATCAAAGTTGTAAAGAGCAAATTAAAAAAACAACAGGTAATTAAAGCGAATATTGTAAAACTAGAAGAAGAAAATAAATACTCCTTAAAAGAAGCCGGTAGAATGGCAAAAATGGGCTACTGGAGCTATGATAACAAAACGAAGGTATTGGTTTGGTCTGGTGCCGTTTATGAAATTTATGGCACCGACTCTAAAGATGGTGTTCCCGAAACAGATATAATTCTTAGCTTTTTTAATCAAAAATCACAACAAAAAATAAACAAAGTAAAGTTAGACTTAATTTCTCATGGTACTCCTTATGATATTGAACTGCAACTAACTAATTTTAAAAACCAAGAGCGTTGGATACGAAGCATAGGCGAAGCTGTATACAATGATAAAAAAGAAATGATTGGTAGAAAAGGAGTTTACCAAGACATTACAGAACAAAAAAAAATTGAAGAAAAAAACTTAAGAATAACAGAAGATTATAAAGAGCTCTTTGATAATGTTGCAATTTCTATTTGGAATGAAGATTTGTCTCTGGTATTTGAACAAATAGACAAACTTAGAAAACTAAATATACCTAACATTAAAATATATTTAGAACAGCACCCCAAAGCTTTATCTTCATTGGTTGCAAAAGTGAGGATAAGTAGTGTAAATAAAGCCACTTTAAAACTGTTTGACGCAAAAAGTACTCAAGAATTTTTAAACAATGTACAAAATGTACAAAACGTATTTGGTAAAGGAGCAGGTGCAGTGTTTATAAACTTTATAAGAGCAATATGGAATAATGATGAAGTATTTACCTCTGAAATAAATTATAAAAAACTAAATGGAGATGAGTTTGCGGCAGTACTATCAATTTCTATTCCTCAAACGGTAGTAAAACAAAAAACAGTTCCTGTTAGTATTCAAAGTATTCAGAGTATAAAAAATGCTGAATCAGAAAAAAAAGAATCCTTAAATAAATTAAATGAAGCTCAGAAATTAGCACATATAGGAAACTGGTCCTTTAATACTTCTAGTCAAGAGATAAAATGGTCCGACGAAACATTTCACATTTGGGGTTTCGATCCAGAGAATGGTGCTCCTAATTTTAACAGCATGCTTAACCGAATTCACATCGATGACCAAGAACTATTTAACAGTGTTGTTTCTGAAGCTATTAGTCTAGGTACTTCATACGATATTGAACATAGAATTCACCTTCCCAATGATGCGCAAAAAACAATAAGAGCCATTGGTAAACCTTTAATAGGAAGTTCTGGAGAGGTGATTGGATTGTTAGGTACTACTCAAGATATTACAGAACAAAAAGAAGCAAGCCAAAAAATTGAAGAGGCAGAAGAAATGTATCGCATATTAACGGATCATTCTAATGACTTAATCTGTTTGCAAGAACCAGACAGCACTTTTAAATACATCAGCCCTTCTATAAAAAACCTCTTAGGTTATGAACAATCCGATTTTATAGGAAAAAAAGTCTTCAGTATCGTACATAAAGATGATGTACAATCTTTAAAAGTTGCATTAGAAGAAAAAGTTTTTAAAGGCATTGTTTTAGACCCTCTTCCTTTTAGAGTTCGCCATAAAAAAGGACACTTTATCTGGTTAGAATTTTTAGTATCGCCTATTTATAAGGATAATAAAATGAGCTATTATGTATCTTCTTCTAGAGATATTACACACTGGATGTTAGCGAAGCAAGAAATTCAAAAATATCAAACAACTCTTCAGAAATTAACTATTGAAATTACCTTGGTAGAAGAAAAACAAAAAAAAGAAATTGCTTCTAACATTCATGATCACCTTAGCCAGTCTTTAATTATTTCAAAAATGAAGATTGATAAGTTGAAAAAAAATAAGGCGTTAAAAGTAATTTCCGAAGACTTAAAATTTATCGAAACACATATTTCTGAAGCTTTAGAAAATAGCCGTAAAATCACATATGAACTTTCTCCGCCAGTGTTGTATAAATTAGGCATTATTGCTGCGCTAAACTGGTTATTAGAGGAGTTAGAAGCCAAATACAAAATTAAGTGCATGCTTAATAGCAACGTAAATCACATTCAACTTAATGATGAAAAATCAATTTTACTCTACAGAAGCGTACAAGAAATAATAATGAATGCTATAAAATACGCAAATGCTTCTTTAATAACTTTAGATATTAATAAAAATGATCTTGGCCTTCATATTCTTGTAAAAGATAATGGAGATGGATTTGATACTGCTGCTTTAAATAATCAAAATCATTCTGGTTCGGGTTTTGGTCTGTTTACAGTTAAAGAACGTATTAGAAACATACAAGGAACCTTTACAATAACATCAGAAATAAAAACAGGAACCACAGTCAATTTTTTTACACCCCTATCTATATGACTTATATAAACGAAATTAAAATAGTATTAGTTGATGATCACAGACTACTAAGAGACGGTTTGCGAAACATTATAGAGCAACGGTCTAATATGCATATAATTGGAGAGGCTTCCGATGGCAGAGATGCTATAAAAATATGCTCAAAACTACTGCCCGATGTTCTTGTTATAGATGTAGCAATGCCCGGTTTAAATGGTATAGAGGCCACAAGACAAATTCATAAAGACAACCCAGATATAAAAATAATAGGTCTTTCGATGCATTCTGGCAAACAATTTATTCAAGGAATGTTTACTGCAGGTGCTTATGGATATTTGTTAAAAGATGGCGATTCCGATGAATTAATTACAGCAATTACCACGGTAATGCAGCACAAAAAATACCTTTCAAAAGACATTAATCAAGCGTTTCTTTCTTTGCTTAGAAAGGGGGAATCTTTAGAAAAGACACTCTTAAGTTCCAGAGAAAAAGAAGTCTTACAATTAATTGCAGAAGGTAATTCGTCTAAAGAAACGGGCGTAATCTTATTTTTAAGCTCAAAAACTATTGATGTTCATAGAAACAATATTATGCGAAAAATAGATTTACACACCATTCCTGAATTAACAAAATATGCAATTCAAAAAGGATTGACAACACTAGAAAATTAAAATTTCAACGGAGTTTATTTACTTAATAAAGATAAGAAAACGCACATGCTTTTTCTTTATTTTTTTAAGAAGAAGCTATAATTACAAACCCCCACAATTTATTTCTTAAACAGCTACTTAATATTGAAACTAACATTGAATAATTTATTAATAGTAGAAGATCACTTTCTAATAGGGCGAGAGATCTTTAAAGCTGCTAAAGAAGCTAGGAAGATAGAAAACATACGCTTAACAGATTCTTTACAAGAGGCCATTTCTTTATTAACTAAGACGAAATTTGAAGTAGTTATACTCGATTTGAATTTGCCCGACGGAAATGGTATCGAATTATTAAAATGGCTTAAAGAAAAGCAGATAGAAACAAAAGTTTTTGTTTTCTCTGCAAGTATAGCGCTAAAACGAAGCTGTTTAAAAAATGGAGCACAGGCCTTTTTTGACAAAGCGAATGATTTTGATGCATTAATTGAGACCATTAAGAACACCTCACTAGAAAGTCCTTCTTCTTTAAATTAAACACTTCTATTCACTTTTAGACAGTAGTACTTATTGACTACAAATGCCACTTCAACACCTTACATTAAATTAGTGTACAAACCTCTTGCATGTTCCTTTTTAAAAGTGATTACATCATTATAAATTTAACTTAACAACACTTCTAAGCCTAATAAAAGTAAAAGAAGAACAAAATGATAAATAATTTTAAATTTCTTTTAAAAAATAAAAAACCACTCTTATTGAGTGATTTTTACATTTTTAACAAGTATTTTTACTAAAGCATATTTTAAAACTAATACATATGAAAGACTTAAAGAATAAAAAAGCAATCATAACCGGAGGAGGAAGGGGTTTAGGAAAAGCAACTGCAATTGCATTTGCTAAAGAAGGAATAGACGTTGCCATAACAGGTAGAAATGAAGCTGTTTTAAAAGAAGCTGTTACTGAGCTTAAGGAACTCGGAGTTCATGCAATGTACGCTGTATTTGACGTTGGTAATTATGAGGAGGTAAAGGCGAGTATAAGAAATATTATGAGTGAGTTTGGTACTATTGATATTTTGGTAAACAATGCAGGAATTGCTGCTTTTGGCTCTTTTAATGAAATGAAAGTAAATAAATGGGAACAAATTATTCAAACCAATGTAATGGGAATGTATTATGTTACGAAAGAAGTATTACCTCATTTAATCGAGAATAATGTAGGTGATATTATTAACGTAGCGTCTACTGCTGGCTTAAACGGAAACGCAAATACCTCTGCTTATTCTGCATCAAAATTTGCTGTTATTGGTCTGTCGGAATCTTTAATGAAAGAAGTTCGTAAGAATAATATTAGAGTTTGTACACTTACGCCAAGTACAATTGCCTCTGACATGTCTATTGAATTAGGTATTGCAAATAAAGATTCTGAAGAGAGTGTTTTACAACCAGAAGATTTTGCAGAATTAATAGTTGCTGGTTTAAAATTACCAAGAAGAGCCATGCTTAAAAGTGCTGCTTTATGGTCTACGAATCCATAATTAAATCCATTATAAAACAAAAAGGAGTGTCGTTTTAAAAAACAACACTCCTTTTTTTATAGCTAAAAATAGCTTAAAACTATTCTAAAATCTTAATAAAATCATTAAAAGCAACATAGTAAGGTTGGTCTTTAAAAACCGGATTCTCTACACTTTCTGCGTTTGCAATACCTACACCAGCAAACCAAACTTTTGCATTTTGTTTTTTAGCGTGGTCTTTAAAAGTTTCCATCCATAAAACATCATACTCATTAGGGTTTTGCATATTGCTAGAAACCTTCACCAATACAAAAATGGTTTGTTCTCCTTTTTTAAACAGCACAAATTGAGGATGCCTTTTTAACGTGCTGTTAATTGCCTGAAATTCATACCCCATTTTCTCGAGCTTCTCCCCTACAGTATTCATCGCCAAATTGTGCAATTCTTGCGCCGTTAAAATCTGCATTATTTTTTCTTTTTCTTGTTATGTTTGTTGTAATTTTTATCTCCTTTTGTTTTTGGCTTTTTATATTTTATAGCAATTTCTCTTCTATAAGACCCCCCTCTATTTACCTGGCTATTCTTTTCACTTTTCTCATGAAATGCTGGCCCAGGAACATATTCTAAAGAAGTTCTGTTTTTAGAAATCCCTTGGTCTTCTCTTGGGCGTTCATCTTCTGTTAACATTGTAGAAATTTCTACCTCTTCTGGAAGCTCTAAAACCGGAACTTCGTAATTCATCAATGTTTCAATTCCTGCTTTTGCTTCTTGTTCTTTTGGTGTTGAGAATAGAATTGTTTTTCCTGCCTTTTCTGCACGACCCGTTCTACCAATTCTGTGCATATAATTTTCAGGAAAGTCTGGCGTATCAAAGTTAATTACATGAGAAACTTTATCAAAATCTAAACCACGTGCCATTACATCTGTAGCTAACAAAATTCGATTTTTACCTTCATCGAATTGTTTGATAGATCTTATTCTATAGTTCTGCGTTTTATTCGAGTGAATTACACACATTTCATCATTAAAAGCTTCTTCTAAATGCTTAAATAACAAATCTGCCGTTCTTTTAAAACCAACAAAAATTAGCACTTTACTAAATTCTTCTTTATCTCTTAAAAGCTGGTGTAACAGATTCACTTTCGTGAAAAAGTTAGGAAGGTTATAAGAAACTTGTTCTATATTGTCTAGCGGTGTTCCACTAACTGCAACAGATATTTTCTCTGGATTTTTAAAGAAATCGTAAATTAACGCATCTACATCTTCTGTCATGGTTGCAGAAAACAAAATGTTTTGTCTTTTTTCTGGAATCACGTCAAAGATATTCATCAATTGAAATCTAAAACCTAAATCTAACATTACATCTACTTCATCAATAACCAATTTCTGAATAGACTTCAATTTTAAAGAATTACTGATTGCCAAATCATATAATCTACCTGGTGTTGCTACAATAATATCTTGCCCTTGCATAATAGCTTGCCTTTGAGTATTGATGTTTGCACCACCATAAACTCCTAAAACACGTGTATTAATATATTTAGATAATTGTTCTATCTGCTCTACAACTTGTAAAACCAACTCTCTTGTTGGTACCAATATTAAAACTCTTGGGTGTTGTTGCTTAGAAAATGGCAAGTCTCTAAGAATTGGCAACATGTATGCAAAAGTCTTACCGGTACCAGTCTGCGCAATTCCCACAACATCTTTACCAGATCTTACAACAGAAAATGCTTGTTCTTGAATTGGCGTTGGTGTATCGAAACCCAAATCGTCAATTGCATATTGTAATTGATTTGATAAATCTAAATCTTCAAAAGTCATCTTATAAATTTTGTGCAAAGGTACGTTTTATAAAATGTTATACAACAAGTCTTCAACGTTGGATTAATTTGTAATTTTACAGAAATTTATCACAAATAATAATGATTACAGATACACACACACATTTATATTCTAGCCAGTTTAACGAAGACCAAAAAGAGATGATGCAACGCGCTAAAGATGCGGGTGTTTCTCGGTTTTTTATTCCTGCAATAGATTCTACGTATACAGAAAGCATGCTACAACTAGAAGAAAATTTTCCTTTAGAGGTGTATTTAATGATGGGCTTGCACCCTACTTCTGTAAATGAAAATTATTTAGAAGAATTGGCACATGTAAAAGAATGGATCGATAAAAAAGATTTTTATGCAATTGGCGAAATTGGTATTGATCTATTTTGGGACAAATCTTTTTTAATTCAGCAACAAGAAGCCTTTAGAACCCAAATTAAATGGGCAAAAGAAAAAAAATTGCCTATTGTAATTCATTGTAGAGATGCTTTTGATGAAATTTTTGAAATTTTAGAAGCAGAAAAAGCAGCTGATTTAAGAGGAATTTTCCACTGTTTTACAGGAACTAAAGAGCAAGCAGAACAAGCCATTTCTTACAATATGAAGTTGGGTATTGGCGGCGTTGCAACTTTTAAAAATGGTAAGATTGATAAATTTTTGAACGAAATAGACATTCAGCATATTGTTTTAGAAACAGATGCACCGTATTTAGCACCAACACCTTATAGAGGGAAAAGAAATGAAAGTGCATTTATTACAAATGTTGTTGATAAATTAGTAGATATATACGGACTTTCATTTAAAGAAATAGCTGAAATTACAACACAGAATTCTAAAGATGTTTTTGGAATATAATGTTAGAGACAGCAACAACATATTACAAAACACCCATAGGAATCGCAAAAATTGTTGGTGATAAAAACGGAATTCAATCTGTGTCTGTTTTAGATGAAGATTCGGTTTCAGAAGAATTACTGAATACAAAAACTGCTGAATGTTTGCAAGATTGTGTGGTGCAATTGGAAGAGTATTTTAAAGGAAAAAGAGCTAGTTTCAATTTAACCGTAAATCCTAAAGGAACTGCTTTTCAAAAGAAAGTATGGAAAGCTTTGTTAAAAATTCCTTACGGAAAAACGAAAAGCTATTTAGAGCAAAGTAAGTTTTTAGGCGATGTAAAAGCCATAAGAGCCGTTGCTTCTGCAAATGGTAAAAATCCGTTATGGATTGTTGTTCCGTGTCACAGAGTTATTGGTACTGATGGTTCTCTAACGGGTTACGCTGGCGGAATCTGGCGAAAAAAATGGTTATTAGCGCATGAAAACCCTGTAAAACAGCAATCGCTTTTTTAAATTCCTATTTCAGATATTAAAAATACTATTTTTACGTTTAGAACGTATAGTTGTAGATGTTTAAAAAAATTCTCTTTTTTTTATTTTTGATTCTTGGGTTTTCGATCCAATCTCAAACGATAGCTACAGATTTTAGATCCACCAAATTTCTAATTCAAAAAGACACGATAAAATTTGACTCTGTTGCTATAAATCCGCAACGTTTTAAAGTTTTAAACGAGACACTAAAACCGATAGCGGTTTCTAACTATTTTGTAGATTATAACAATGCAACACTTATTATAAGTGCCCAATTATACAAAGAAATTACCATCGAATATTTTCGGTTTCCAGAATTCCTTACCAAAACATACACACCTTATGACGAAAGTTTAATTGTACCAAATGGCACAAACACTGGCAAATTATACAGTTTAACCACTAATAAAAAAGCTTCGGAAGTTAAATTATTTGAAGGTTTGCAAACAAAAGGGTTTATTTCTAGAGGAATTACTTCGGGTAATAATCAGAATGCGGTTACCAATGCAGCTTTAGATTTAGAAATTTCTGGTAAATTATCTGACAAAGTAACCTTAAGAGCAAATATTTGGGATACAAATATCCCTATTCAAGAAAACGGATATTCGCAAAACATTACAGATTTCGATCGAATATTCATTGAAATGTTTACAGATGATTGGCGTGTAAAAGCAGGAGATTTATCCTTACAAAACAAAGAGAGTTACTTTGCTCCTTTTACAAAACAAGTTTCTGGTTTAGAGGTCGCAGCAAATATAACCCAAAATGTAAAGGTGAGTGCTTCTGGTGCAATTGTGCGTGGTAAGTTTAATACGTTTACAATTGTTGGTAGTGAAGGCAACCAAGGTCCTTATAAAATTGTTGGTGCGAATACCGAACCTAATATTATAATTATTGGCGGTAGTGAACAGGTCTACATTAACGGAATTCAACTTAAAAAAGGAGAAAATAATGAGTATACCATAGATTATAATTTAGGAGAAATTACTTTTAACACCACCTACCCTATTACAAATGATATGAGAATCACCATTGATTTTCAATATTCCGATAGAAATTACACGCGTTTTGTTACCTATGAATCTGTGAGCTACAAAACAGAAAAATTAAATATTAGTGGTTTTTTCTACAGTGAAAACGATGCTAAAAATCAACCTTTGCAACAAGCATTAACAGACGAACAAAAACAGATTTTAGCAGATGCAGGTAATAATACCGATTTAATGTTTGCAGAAAGTGCTTTTATAGATGCTTTTGATGAGAACAAGATCTTGTATAGAAAAGTTACAAATGGCGCCGTAGAAAACTTTGAATATACTACCAATGAAAATGATGATTTGTACTTTGTTTCGTTTAGAAATGTTGGTGCAAATAATGGTGATTATAGTATAGACAGTACTACAGCAATTGGGACTATTTATAGTTATATTGGTATAAACCAAGGAAATTATGCGCCAATAACGCGATTAATTCCGCCAACAAAGTCGCAGGTTTTCGTATTAAAATCTGACTATAATGCTTCTAAAAAGACGAAAATAACCTCTGAAATAGCCCTTAGTAATAATGATGCCAATTTATTCTCAGCAATCGATAACAATCAGAATACAGGTCTTGCAGCAAAAATTGGTTGGCAACAAGTTCTAATTGATAAAGAATGGCAATTGACAAGTGTTCTAAACCATGAATATGCGCATCAAAATTTTAAAACCCTACAAAGATGGGAATCTATAGAGTTTAATAGAGATTGGAATTTACTCACAAATAATGCTACAAAAAACTATTTTCAATCGGAATGGAATCTTCAAAATAAGAAAAACGATTTTTTTCTATACCGATACAATCACTTAAGTTATTTAGATACGTATACTGGAAATAAGCATGAACTTCAATCTAAAATAAAACGAAACAATACTGTTTTTTTTATGAATGGAAGTTTCTTAGCAAATACCTCAACCGCAGAAGACAACTCTTTTTTAAGAGCAAAAGCAACTGTAGAACATTCTTTTAATAAAAGTTGGTTGGGTGCTTTTACCAATTTAGAAACCAATAGCAGAAAAAATAGGGGTTCTAATAATTACAACAATACCAGTCACAGGTTTAAAGAGTTTGAAACTTATTTGGGTATTGGGGATACTGCGAAAGTGTTTGCTAAATTCGGATTTAATTATAGAAATAACGATAGCATAAAATTGAATGAATTTACAGAAGTCAATAATCGAAAATCGTTTTATATGAATAGTAAATTAATTCAAAATAAAAACACAAATTTACGGGTGTTTGCAAGTTACAGACTTACCCAAAATATTTTTTCTGAAGATGAAAAATCTTTAAATTCAAGATTCGTTTTTAATCAGAAATTATTCAACAACTTTGTAAATCTAAATACACTTTATGAGACTTCTTCTGGTAACGTGGCTAGACAAGAATATCTGTATATTAAAACAGCACCTGGTTTGGGATATTATACGTGGATTGATTATAACAGCGATGGTGTTCAGGATTTTGATGAATTTGAAATTGCAGAATTTCAAGATCAGGCGAATTATTTACGCGTTCCAAAACCAAATTTACGTTTTCTTGCAACCCAAAGAGCAAAGTTTAGACAAGGTATCAACCTTAATTTTAATCCATGGAAAACAAAAAACGGATTCAGAAAAACACTTTCTCATTTTAACAACGAGAGTTTTTTAAGCATCGAAAATGAACAATCTAGAATTGGAAATTCCTTTAATTTTAACCCTTTTAATTTTGATGAAGACAAACTCATTGGCTTAAACTTTAGTGTAAGAAATAGCTTATATTTTAACAGAAATCTTCAGAATTATAGCACAACTTATACTTTTGGTAAACGAAGAAACAAGCAACAGTATTTTATAGGGAATCAAGAGAATAATACAAAAATGCATCAGTTAGATTTTGCGCATAAACTTGCTATTTTTTGGTTGTTTGAGTTCATGGGTAAAGTTTCTGAAAATGATTTGCAAACCGAAAACTTCGATAATCGGAATTATAGTATTGAAGGGAAAGAAATTCAGCCAAAAATTAGTTTTTTATACAATCAGAATAACAGGTTAACGGCTTTTTATCATTATAAAATTAAAGAAAATAGTTTAGATAATTTTGAAGCGTTGAATCAGCAAAAATTCGGATTGGAATACTTCTATTTAAGCGGTAAGAAAAATCAAATTACAGCTAATGTAAATGTATTTTTAAATGATTTTAAAGGCGATACAAATTCGCCAGTTGCCTATCAAATGTTAGAAGGTTTACAAGATGGTAAAAATTATACCTGGAATGTTTTATTCAATCGAAAATTAAATTCCTTTTTAAATTTAAATCTAAATTATTTAGGTAGAAAAAGCGAAAACTCTAAAACAATTCATACCGGAAGTGTTCAATTACGTGCTGTTTTCTAATATGTTAAATTTTAATATTTGTAACAAATGTTAGATCATTAGTTAAAAAAAATCCTTTAATTTGTATGATTATGATGAAAATCATCGCCATATTATTATCTAATTTGATTCTTATTCAGAGTCTAAACATTAATTTGGAATCTTTTTCTAAGTTAAACGTATTATTAGAACATGCGCAATTTCATCAAGAAAAATATGGCGACAACTTTTTTGAGTTTTTGTATGGACATTATGGAGACAAAGATGTCTTAGATAACAGTAACCATAAAGAACATAAAGACTTACCATTTAAAAAGAGCACACAAAGTTATAACCATCATATTTCTGCTTTTAGTTTTAAAATTAATGTTTTTGAATTAAAAGATGACATTATTTTAAATATAAAACCAAATTATTTTTATAAAGAATCCTTCTCTTTTTTTGAAAAAAGAACTATTTTCCAACCACCCAAGTACGCATAATTTGTTTTAGATTTTTAATCCTGTTTTTAAAACAGGCATTTATTTATTTCTTTAATTAATATGAATTATGTTAGAAAACATCATAAAGTTCAGCTTAAAAAATAAGCTGATTATTTTCCTATTCACAACATTTATTATTGGCTTTGGTCTTTTCTCTTTAACCCAAATATCTATAGGCGCAGTGCCAGACATTACCAATAACCAAGTACAAGTTATAACAACATCTCGTAACTTATCTACACAAGACGTAGAGCAATTTATAACCTACCCGATAGAGCTAGAAATGGCAAATTTACCAGGTGTAAATGAAATTCGATCAGTTTCAAAGTTTGGCTTATCTGTAGTAACTATTGTCTTTGATGATCATATGGGTACGTATTTACCGAGACAATTGATTGCAGAAAAAATTAAATCTGCATCCGAAAAAATCCCAGCAGGTTTTGGTAGTCCAGAAATGGGGCCAATTACAACAGGTTTAGGCGAAATCTATCAATACATACTAGATGTTAAGCCTGGGTATGAAGACCAATATTCTGTTACAGAACTAAGAACCATTCAAGATTGGATTGTAAGGAGACAGCTTTCTGGAATCCCTGGTGTTGTAGAGGTAAATACTTGGGGCGGTTTCCTAAAACAGTACGAAGTTGCCATCAATCCTAGTAAATTAAATGCCATGAATATTTCAATCTCTGATATTTATGTCGCATTAGAGAAAAATAATAGTGTCGCTGGTGGTGGTTACATCGAAAAAACAAATCAAGCTTTTTTCATTCGAGGAGAAGGTCTTATAAAAACGCTAGAAGATGTTGGTAATATTGTGGTTAAAAATGAAGGAACCCCTATTTACATAAAAGACATTGCAGAAGTTGGCTTTGGAAGCGCAACTCGTTTCGGTGCCATTACAGGAAATGGAGAAGGAGAAAAAGTTCTCGGTCAAATTATGATGTTGAAAGACGGCAATTCTAAGGCCATTATAGATGCAGTAAAAGAGCGCGTCGCAGACATACAAAATAGCTTGCCAGAAGGCGTTTACATAAATGGTTTTTTAGAACGTAGCGAACTGATTGCTAAGACCACTTTTACCGTGTCAGAAAATCTAATATTAGGATCTTTAATTGTCATTTTTGTAGTGGTTTTACTTCTCGGAGAATTACGCTCTGGCTTAGTAGTAGCCTCTGTTATTCCTTTAAGTTTATTATTTGCTATTTCTTTGATGCATCTTTTTAATGTAGACGCAAATTTAATGAGTTTGGGTGCTATCGATTTCGGAATTATAATTGATGGTGCTGTTATTATTGTAGAGTTTATTGCATTCCGGATTATATCGGAAAGTAACAAACTAAAATCGCTCACAAAAGAAGGAAAACAAAATGAAATTGATGCAATTACGCTAAAAAGTGCTTCGAAAATGATGAATTCTGCCATTTTTGGACAATTAATTATTTTAATTGTATTTATACCCATCTTATCTTTAACGGGTATAGAAGGAAAAATGTTTAAACCCATGGCTTTAACATTTAGTTTTGCTTTAATTGGCGCAATGTTGTTATGCCTAACCTACGTTCCGGTGGTTTCCTCACTGTTTTTAAAGCCGCATAAGCCAAGCGAGAAAAATATTTCAGTACGTACAATGAAAGCTATAAATTCTTGGTACAAACCAGTTATTCATTGGGCTTTGCATCATAAACGATTGGTTATGGGGTTGTCTGTAATTTTATTGGCATCAAGTGTTGTGTTATTTAGCAGAATGGGAGGAGAATTTGTACCGACTTTAGATGAAGGCGATTTTGTAATTCAACCGGTATTAAAAACAGGCACTTCCTTAGGAAAAACCATTGAAATTACTACAAAAATAGAACAAATATTACTTGAAAATTTTCCAGAAGTAGCCCAAGTTGTAAGCAGAATTGGTGCTGCAGAAATACCCACAGACCCAATGTCTATGGAAGAAAGCGATGTAATTATTAAATTAAAACCAAAGGATGAATGGGTTTCCGCAGAAAGTAAAGATGAGTTAGCAGATAAATTTAAAGAAGCTTTGGCTATCATTCCTGGTATGGAAGTAGAATTTACTCAACCTATAGAAATGCGATTTAACGAATTAATTACAGGTGTTAGAGCAGACGTTGCTATCAAAATTTTTGGTGAAGACTTAGGTGTTTTAGCACGTAAAGCAGATGAGATAAAAGAACTCATTACAAATGTAGAAGGCGCAGCAGATATTATTACTGAAAAAGTAGAAGGTTTGCCACAAATGAGCGTTACTTTCAAGAGAGCTAAAATTGCGCGTTATGGTTTAAATATTGCAGATGTAAATGAATTAATTTCTATGGGATTTGCTGGTAAAACCATGGGAAATGTTTTTGAAGGTGAAAAACGATTTGACTTGGTCATTCGTTTAGACAGAAATAGCCGTAAGGATTTAGCGAGTCTTCAAAACTTATATGTAGATACACCAAATGGATCTAAAATTCCGCTTAGTGAATTGGCAGAAATTGAATACACAACAGGTCCCGCAAAAATATCTAGAGATGATACAAAACGTAGAATTGTGGTTGGTGTAAATGTTAGAAATAGAGATTTACAATCGGTTGTGAATGAAATGAGAACCATTATTGATAATAACCTGGAATTACCCGCAGGTTACACCATTGCTTATGGTGGCCAATTCGAGAATTTACAAAGTGCTAAAAATCGTTTAAAAGTTGCCGTACCAATAGCATTAATTTTAATTTTTATACTGCTCTATTTTGCTTTTGGTTCAGTAAAAGAAGCATTAATGGTGTACGCTGCTATTCCGCTTTCTGCTGTAGGAGGAATTTTATTATTATGGATTCGAGATTTACCTTTTAGTATTTCTGCCGGTGTTGGTTTTATTGCACTTTTTGGTATTGCTGTTCTTAACGGAATTGTTTTAATAGAACATTTTAAGCATCTTAGAGAAGAAGGTTTTACCAATATTGAAGAACTTGTAAAACGTGGCACTACAGAACGATTAAGACCCGTTTTATTAACTGCTGCTGCTGCTGCTTTAGGTTTTTTACCGATGGCCATTTCAACAAACGCTGGTGCAGAAGTACAGCGACCGTTAGCAACTGTAGTTATTGGTGGTCTAATTACAGCAACCATTTTAACATTAATTGTTTTACCTGTTTTGTATGCGTGGTTTGAAGAAAAAAAAGCACTTAAAGTAAATAAGACAGCCCTTCTAACTATCATTAGCTTTCTCTCTATTATTGGTACAAGTGCACAATCTAAATTAACAGTTGAAGAAACTTTGGCCTTGGCAATTGAGAATAATGCAGGTTTAAAAGCATCTAACTTAAAAGTTGATGAAAGTAATGCATTGGTTGGAAGTGCGTTTCATTTTGATAAAACTGAAATTTATTATAATTATGACGAAAATAACTTAGCAGTAAATAACCAACCGTTAACCATTTTTGGAATTGCACAAGACTTTAAATTTCCAACCGTTTATTTTGCTGATAAAAAAGTTTATAAAGCTAGAGTTCATTTAGAAGAAACAAATTATAATATGCAGTTTCTAAAAATAAAAAAAGAGGTGTATAGCAATTACTACCATTTAAGTTACCTTAAGAATAAAGCAAAGACCTATCTTTTTTTAGATAGTTTATATCAAGATTTTGCAAAAAAAGCCATCCGTAGGTTTGAGCTAGGTGAAACTAATTATTTAGAAATGATTACCGCAAAATCTAAACAAAAGCAGTTAGAAAATTCTTATAAACAAGCGTATCGAGAGGTGCTAATTTCTAAAGAAAAATTAAAAAGTGTGGTTCAGATTAGTCACTTAGAAATAGCACGTCAACCTTTAAAAAAGTTAGAATTAGAAACTATTTCTACGAACACTAATTTAGGAGTTCAGTATTTTGAGGATGTTAGAAACTATCAAAATGCAGTATACAAAAAAGAAAAACAAAGTTTGTTACCAGATATTAGTTTAGAATATTTTCAAGGCACAAATAGGTTGTTAAATACTACTATTAAAGGGTATCAAATCGGTTTAAAAGTGCCATTATTATTTTCTGGAAATACATCTAAAATTAAAGCTTCAAGAATTGCTAGAGATATCGTTACCCAGCAACAACAAGATTATAGAGTAAAGTTGAACGCTGAACACAATTCACTTTTAGCAACTTTAAAACAATACGAAGAAGTGATTATGTATTATGATAATGAAGGAAAAAAACTAAAAGAAGAAATTATAAGAACAGCCAATCGTACTTTTAAAGAAGGTGAAATTGACTTTTTTCAATACATTCAGAGTTTAGAGACCGCTATAGCTATTGAGTTGTCTTATTTAGAAAACTTAAATGCATACAACCAAACGATTATCAATATAAATTACCTTATTTTAAATATATAAAAAAATGAAAAACCTATATACCCTTTTATTTTTGTTGCTACTTTTAGCCTGTGGTAACAAAGAAAAATTAACTGAAACTATTCAAGAAATCAAAATTAATAGCAATCAAATTAAAATTAGTAAAGAACAATTTGAAAGTGAAAAAATGGAGTTTGGTGAGCTTGCAACCCAAGATTTTAATACCATTATAAATGTAAACGGAATGATAGATGTTCCGCCAGAAAACAGAGCCAGTGTAAGTACTTTTATTGCGGGTTATGTTACTAATATTCCTCTTTTAATTGGCGATAAGGTTAAAAAAGGAGAATTAATTGCAAGTTTAAAAAATATCGAGTTTGTAGAAATTCAGCAACAATACGTAGAAACCTCTGTACAACTAAAATTTTTAAAGAACGAATACGATAGACAAAAGACCTTGTTTGATGAAAAAATCACCTCTCAAAGAAAGTATCTTGAAGCAGAAAGTGTTTACAAAGTTAGTCTAGCAACTTATAACGGATTGCGTAAAAAATTACAGATGTTAAATATTGATCCGGTTGCTGTTGCGCAAGGAAAAATAACTTCAACAATAAATTTATATGCCCCAATAAACGGTTATGTAACCAAAGTAAATGTTAACATTGGTTCTTTTGTATCTTCTGCAAGTGAGTTGATAGAAATTATTAATACAGATCATATTCACTTAGAACTAAACGTTTTTGAGAAAGATATTACAAAAATCAAAAAAAATCAAAAGATTCATTTTAAAATACCTGAATCTTCTAATAAAACTTATGAAGCACAAGTTCATCTGGTGGGTACGTCTATCAATAAAAACAAAACAATTAAGGTTCACGGTCATATAAATAATGAAGAAAAAAATAATTTTATATCTGGTATGTTTGTAGAAGCTGAGATTATTTGTCTCCCTAAAAAAGAAATTGCACTTCCAAGAGCAGCTATTCTAAAAAATAAGAATAAATCTATAATTTTAGTACTGAGTTCAGAAAAAGAAAACACCTATATTTTTGATAAAGTAAGTATTGATAAAGGTTCTGAAAACGAAAATTATACACAAATAAATAATTATAAAGCAATTGAAGGCAGAAAAATACTAACAAAGGGCGCTTTTATTCAATAGAAGGTTCAATTATTTTTTAAATTTAAATTTGAATGATTTAGGAAGCAAAAATTCTAAAACAATACACACAGGAAGCATTCAATTGCGTGCTACTTTTTAATATATTTGTCTTAAATAAATAAAATGAAAAAAAACATCTTAATGTTGTTACTAGTAGTGGCAAGTTTACAGATTACAGCTCAAGAAAAAGGAGAAATCTATCCTCAAGACAGCAACAAAAAACACGAAATAAAGCTGAATGCTTTTAGTTTGATTGTTTTCTCTTCTTTAGACATTTCCTATGAACATCTTTTAAACAAAGATTCTTCATTTGGTGTTGGTGTTTTCTATAATTTTAATGATATTAATAACGACCTATATTATCCGAAAAAATTCTCGATTACTCCTTATTATAGATGGTTTTTTTCTGAAACAAGATTTGCTAGAGGCTTTTTCGTAGAAGGTTTCGGAATGCTAAACTCATATGAGGAAGAGTTGTATTATTATGGAAGTCCTTCTAAAATAGAAAAAGAAACTGACTTTGCTTTAGGTGTTTCTGTTGGTGGAAAATTTATTATAAAATCTGGCTTTACAGCTGAAGTTTATTTAGGAATAGGTAGAAATTTATTTAATAACAGCAATAATGATGATGATAATGGTGATTTCATAAATAATAATATTATTACCAGAGGAGGTATTTCACTAGGATATAGATTCTAAAATAAATACTTAAAATTCAGTATGTTTAAATCATACTTTTAAAAGTTAATTAAAAACAAAAAATAGATGAAAAAAATAATTTTAATATTTGGACTTCTCATAAGCTCTTTAGGATTTTCTCAGCAAGAAGTAAAATTAGATATTGCAGATGCACTAATTATAAAAAGTATAGAGGTTTCCTATGAAAACTATATTACTACAGATAATTCTTTCGGTATTTCTGCTTTATTCAATTTAGCAAAACAAGATGCTAATTTTAGATATAATGAAAACACAATGATTACTCCTTATTTTCGTCATTACTTTACTTCAGATGCACAATGGAATTTCTTTGGTGAAGGTTTTTTAGGTATAAATTCTGGTAAAATAGAGTCTGTAGAAGATTCAGGTAATTATGATTTAAAATATACAGACGCAGCCTTAGGTGTTGCTATAGGAACAAAATATTCTTCTGAAGGTGGTTTAGGTATTGATATTTATGGCGGTTTAGGTAGAAACCTGTTTGGTACAGATTCGCCAATATTGGTACCTAGAGTAGGTGTAAATGTTGGTTGGAGATTTTAACCTATCAACCCCTTAATAAACTAAAAAAGCCAGCTTACGCTGGCTTTTTTCTATATAAAATATACTTTTTACGATACTGCTACTTCTTTTCTAATAGGAAGATTCTGTATTAAATCTATATATAAATTTATCTCTTTTTTTAGTTCTTTACGCTCATAAATTGCGTCTAAGAAACCGTGTTCTAACACAAATTCTGATTTTTGAAAACCATCTGGTAAATCTTTACCTGTAGTATCTCTTACAACTCTTGGTCCTGCAAAGGCAATTAGTGCATTTGGTTCGGCAATATTAATATCACCTAACATTGCATAAGAAGCTGTTGTACCCCCTGTTGTTGGATCTGTACATAAAGAGATATAAGGAATTTTAGCACCCGCTAATTGTGCTAATTTAGAAGATGTTTTTACCAATTGCATTAAAGAAAGTGATGCCTCCATCATTCTTGCGCCACCAGATTTAGAAACCATTAAAAACGGAATCTTATTTTTTATTGAATAATCAATAGCTCTTGCAATCTTTTCTCCAACGACAGATCCCATAGAGCCTCCAATAAAAGCAAAATCCATTGCAGCAATTACAATATCTTTACCGATAGATTTTCCTACAGCAGTTCTAACAGCATCATTTAATTTTGTTTTTTCTTGAGCTGCTTTTAGTCTGTCTGGGTATTTTTTTGTGTCCTCGAACTTTAAAGGATCTTTAGAAGTTAAGCTTTCGTTTAATTCTTCAAACTTATTGTCATCAAAAAATAACTCGAAATACTCTTTACTTCCTATTCTTACGTGGTAACCATCTTCTGGACTTACATATAAGTTTCTCTTTAATTCTTCTGTATCTATAACTTTTCCGCTAGGAGTCTTGTACCACAAGCCCTTTGGGGTGTCTTTTTTATCTTCCGTAGAAGTTTGAATTCCTTTATCTGTTCTTTTAAACCAAGCCATGTAATGTGTTTGTTTTAATTTATTGCTTCAAAATATGAAATACAAATGTAAAAGATTTTTTCTAATTCTACTTTCTTCTTCAAATGATTATTCACAAGTAATCCTTTATTTCCATAAAAAAAGCATTTTGAAAAAATTTCAAAATGCTTTTTAATCTATTACAAAGAATATATACTATAAAGTATCTATATTATTTAAGTCTTGAAACGCTTGTTTTAAACGGTTTGTAAAAGTAATTTCTCCTTCACGCAACCATTTTCTAGGATCGTAGTATTTTTTATTTGGTTGTTCAGCTCCATCAGGATTACCAATTTGAGTAGCTAGATAAGCTGCTTTTCCTTGCATGTAATCTCTAATTCCTTCTGTAAAAGCAAATTGTAAATCTGTATCGATATTCATTTTTATAACTCCGTAACCAATAGCTTCTCTAATTTCTTCAACTGTAGAACCAGAACCACCATGAAATACAAAATCGATATGATTTTCTTCAACACCATACTTTTTTGTAATAAACTCTTGAGAGTTCTTTAAAATTTTTGGCGTTAATTTTACGTTTCCTGGCTTATAAACACCATGAACGTTCCCAAATGCAGCAGCAATTGTAAATTGAGGAGAAACTTTTAATAACTCTTCATATGCATAAGCAACCTCTTCTGGCTGTGTGTATAATTTAGATGCATCAACATCAGAATTATCTACACCATCTTCTTCACCACCAGTAATTCCTAATTCAATTTCTAAAGTCATACCCATTTTACTCATACGAGCTAAATATGTCTTACAAATTTCTATATTTTCTTTTATAGGTTCTTCAGATAAATCTATCATGTGAGAACTATATAAAGGTTTACCTGTTTCTGCGAAATGTTTTTCAGAAGCATCTAATAAACCGTCTATCCAAGGTAATAATTTTTTTGCTGCGTGGTCTGTGTGTAAAATTACAGGAACCCCGTAAACTACAGCTAATTCGTGTACATGTTTTGCCCCTGCAATACCACCAGCAATTGCTGCTTTCTCACCTTCATTAGACAAACCTTTACCTGCGTTAAACTGAGCTCCACCATTTGAAAACTGAATGATAACGGGTGCATTTAAATCTTTTGCAGTTTCTAAAACAGCATTTATTGTGCTAGAACCAACAACATTAACCGCTGGTAATGCAAATCCTTTTTCTTTTGCAAGTTTAAAAATTGCTTGTACTTCTTTTCCTGTTGCAACTCCAGGTTTTATGTTGTGACTCATCGTATTATATTTTAATTTTATGTTTCTTAATTTTATCAAAAATACTAAAAATAGACCTTTTTTTGTTTGAAGAAAGCATAAAATAACGAAAACGTTATAGAATTACAGCCATTTTCATTAAAAAGGATAATTGATTCCTATGTTGTAAACTGCACTCGCAAAGTTGTAATTTTTAAACCATTTACTCTCTTCTAGGTAAGGTTCATACGTTTTAAAACCAATATCAAATCTTAACACAAAAAAGTTTAAATCGTATCGTATTCCGAAACCAGAACCTATTGCAATGTCTTTTAAGGAAGATAAATCATTAAATTTAGAATCCTCATCTACAAATTCAGAACCAGAAATATCCCAAATATTACCAGCATCTAAAAACAACGCTCCTTTTAAGCTACTTACTAAGTCGAAACGATATTCTGCACTCGTTAAAAATTTAAAACTACCCACGTTAAATTCTAAACCGCTATTTCTACTTCCTGGTCCCAGCTCATACGTTTGCCACGCTCTAATATCATTAGAACCGCCAGCAAAATAACTTCTTGTGAAAGGAATGTCTGAATTGTCATACGTTAAGATAGCTCCTAAAAATGTTCTAAAACCGAAAACGGAGTTAGACCCAATACTCCAAAAACGTTTGTATTCTAAATCTGTTTTAAAATATTGCGCTAAAGGAATTTTAAAAAGTGTTTTCTTTCCGTTTACATTGTAATTGTTAGATAATAGTCCTAATAGATTTCCCGAATTAGAAAATCTAGCCTTAAAGAAAGAGAAGTTATTATCTTTAAAATCAATCTGACTATTATACGTGTAAGAATACGCCAACGTAGGAATTAGAAAATCTGAAGTAACAATATTATACCTATTTTGAATATTTAAAACAGTATTATAATCACTAGAGTTCGAAATCTTAAATCCATTATTTGAGGCAACTGCTTTTATAAACCTTAAAGATTCCGAAGCCTGAGTTTTTAAATCTGTTGCTAAAGGAAAGTAAGAGGTTCCGTTTGCAATATCATAAACTTCTGCAACGGTATTTAGGTTTGTAAACTCAGAACTATAAATATCAAAAAACCTATTTACATTCAAATTCTGAATGTACTGTGTATTAAAAAGCTCTAACTGTATGGTCTTTTTAATATTGTATTGCCATTTATAATCAGATACAAATGTAAACGTTTGTCTATCTAAACCTATGTTTTTTTGAAAGCTAGACCCCAAAGAAAATAAAGTTCTTGGAGACATTCTTTTTGGCACTAATTTGCTTAAACCAAATGGTGCTATTAGCCTCGGAAACTCTAAAGAAGCATCTGCTCCTATTTCCCAACCAGGACCATTTTTTGCGTTAAAATAAGATCCTAAAAAAGAAAACTTCAACAATTCTGCACCTCTAAATGCATTTCTATTTGTTAAAGAGAATTTTGCAGAAGAACCAATATTTCTAATATTAGAATGTGTTAATTCTGTTTCGAAACCTAACGTAAACTTTTCTTTGGGAGCTAAAAACAAATCCATTTTTAACGCATTATCTAAACCACTAATGGGGGTAAACTTAATGCTGGTAGATTTAAAATTATTAAGTGATTTTAAGTGATTTCTAGTAAGGTCTCTTAACGTATCTTTATAAACATCACCTGCACTAAAAAAGATAGATTGTGCTAAATATTTAGGATTATACTTTAGCTTTCTGTGCGCCAAAAAGTTGATGCCATTATAAGTAACAGTATCTTTATGAATCTCTTCTTTTTTTGTGTAAGAATAATCTGTAAATACATTAATCTCTTTAATTCGGTGTACTTTATAATCTTTCTTTACATACACGCCTTTATCGTCTTTAAAACGATCTTTAGCAATTAAAAACTCAACATTTGTTTTATAATCTGTTCTTGTAGAATCTACATAGAAACCTAATGCTGCTTCAGAAAAATGATAAATACCACTATTTCTAAAGAGTTTAACCACATTACTAGCTTCCTTTCTAAAAACCTTATCATTGTATTGATCGCCACTTATTAACAAAGAGCGCATTCCAGCATCTTTATAAATAGAATCTAAAACTAGCGATTCTGTTTTTAGCTTAATCGTATCTAACAGCGTTGGTCTTCCTCTATTTATGCGGTATTCTGCTGTTGCTTTTTTATGAATAGAATCTCTAATAATTGTAGCACTAACTTCAGACTCAAAATACCCTTGTGTTTTATAATAAGCCCACAAATTATCTGACGTTCTTTTTATTTTATGATCACTAATAATTACAGGAGCATCATAACTTAAAAACCAATTGTTTAATTTAATAAATGAATTTGCATAGGCAATACTTTGCTTTTCTGAAAAAATATTTTTAACAATCTTATATTTCTTCGGATGTTTTTCGCCCCATTTTAATGCCGTTTTTGGCTTTTCATGATCACCCAAGTTATGAAAATACAAACCAATTGGCGCTCCTAACAATCTAGGATTTGGTTTTTGAAGAATGTATTTTTCTAACGCTGAGCTATTATCTTTAACATTATCAATAAAAATATAATTACGCGTAAGCATATGCTCATTTTCGGCAACATGTTTTGTAGAATTACAAGCTGCAAAAAATAAAATAAGTAAAAAGTAAAAAGAAAGTTTTTTCATTACTTTAGCAATACATTTAAGATCAAAAATAGTATTTTTCAACGGTTTATTTCCAATTAGAAACAATTAATGAGTATCTCAAAAAATCAACTAAAATTAATTACAAGTTTATCGCAAAAAAAGTATCGCCAAAAGCATCATTTATTTATAGCGGAAGGTATAAAGGTGGTCAACGAATTGCTAAATTCTTCTTTTGAAGTTGAAGTCCTTTTTTGTACAGATGACTTTGAAACTACTATTTCTGAAGAGAAGATTACCTTAATTTCTGAAACAGAATTAAAAAAAATTAGCACGTTAAAATCGCCCAACAAAGTTTTAGGAATTTTTAAAATCTCCGAAGAGAAACAGCTTCAAGATACTGGTTTAATTATTGCTTTAGATGCTATTAACGATCCTGGAAATTTAGGTACAATTATTCGTTTGTGTGATTGGTTTGGCATTTCTCAATTAATTTGCTCCAAAGACACGGTAGATTGCTACAACCAAAAGGTAGTACAAGCTTCTATGGGCTCTTTAACTCGAATTTCGATTCATTATACTGATTTGAAAGCCTATTTATCCCAAAGTAGTTTACCTCGTTTTATTGCCGATATGGATGGTGAAAATGTATACAAAACCGTTTTACCAAAAGAGGGAATTCTAGTTATGGGAAATGAAGCAAATGGCGTTTCCGAAGAAATTAAAAAATTAATTGAGCATAGAATATCGATTCCTAGATTTGGAGAAACGCAAGAAACGGAAAGTTTAAATGTTGCTACTGCAACTGCTATTTTATTAAGTGAGTTTAAAAGGAACTTTTAATTTACAATCTCAGTTTATCATTTTAACGAAAAAAAAGGAAAAATCCCAACTTTGCCGCTTTTAAAATAAATTTACTCAAAAGCAAAATTCAAGAAAACACCACGCGTTCCTAGGAAGTTTATAGGGTCTGTCCATTTACTAGGACCATTAATAGGGTTGTCATATTTAATTTCATTATTTATAGCAAATACACCACGAATTGATGGCGAAAACTTAAAATAATACAAATAGAAATCTACACCAACACCAACTTCATACATAAAGTTATGGGTCTTCATTCTAAATTGCTTTGCAAAATTATCATCTTGGTTGTTTTCATTACTAGAGAAGTTATAATCATAAGAAATTCCTCCTAATAAATACGGACGTATGTTTTTATACCGATCTGTGCTAAATTTAAACACCAAAGGAACGTGCAAGTATGTAGAACTAACCTCTCTAACATTGTCTGTTGCTAAATGATTAAAGTTTATAGTCTTAGAATTACTTACCAAACCAGGTTCTAAGCGTAAGCTTAGGTTTTTATGTAAACGTAAATCTGCTATTAAACCTACATTAAAACCTGCTGTTGCTTCTACAGTAATATCTGCATTTGGAATAGTACTGTTCCTTAAATTTAATTTAAAATCATTCTGATTTAATCCTAAATAGAAACCATAATGCAAAAGTTTTCTATCAAACGTTGGTAAATACTCTACAGTTTCTCTTTGCGCATAAAACGCGATAGAAGACACTAGGAAAAATCCAAAAATCAAGAATTTTTTACTCATAATTATTTACGTGCAATATAAATTGTTGCAACTCCAAAAGTTACAGGTGTATGTTCTGTATTGGTAAACCCATTTTTTTGTAGAATATTGTTGAAAGCCTCTCCAAAAGGAAAAGAATTTGCAGTTTCAGATAAATAAGAATAGGCAACCTTGTCTTTAGAAAACAACTTACCTACAACTGGTAAAAATAAATTTGTATATAATTTATATCCTTGTTTAAATGGAAACTTGGTTGGGTTAGACGTTTCTAAAATAACTAAAACGCCCGTTGGCTTTAAAACTCTAGCTATTTCTTTAATTCCTTTTGCTAAATTCGCAAAGTTACGCACACCAAAAGAAACTGTAATTGCATCAAAGGTATTGTCTTCGAAAGGCATCTCTTCAGAATCGCCTACAACCATTTCTATTTTATCAGAAAGATTTGCTTTGGCTATTTTCTGTTTTCCTACTTCTAGCATTCCTGCAGAAATATCTAAACCTACAATTCTATCTGGCTTTAAAGCAGCCATCATTAAAGCTAAATCTCCGGTTCCTGTTGCAATGTCTAAAATTTGTTTTGGCTTGCTTTCGCCAATAATTTCAACTACTTTTTTACGCCACTTTACATCAATTCCTAAAGAAATCACACGATTTAAATCATCGTAATTACCAGAGATGTTATCGAACATTTGTGCTACTTGTTCTTTTTTTCCTAATTCTGAATCTTTGTATGGTTTTATCATATCTTGTATGCTTTAAGTAATCTGCTTTGGCATCATGCTCAAAGCAGATTACTTATCGTAAAAATTATCCGTTTATTGCAACTACTTCATTAATCTGATTAGGCAACATTTCTTTTAGTAAACTTTCTATTCCGTTTTTTAAAGTTGCTGTAGAAGAAGGACACCCACTGCAAGCTCCTTGTAAAACAACGCTAACTACTTTGTTTGCTTCGTCATAAGAACGAAAAGCAATATTACCACCATCGCCAGCAACTGCAGGTTTAATGTATTCGTCTAAAATATCTACAATCTGTGCAGCAATTCCTTCTAAAGCAACAACTGGTGCTTCTACTTTATCTTCTGTAGTAGCCGTTTCTTCTTTTGGTAGTTCTTTAATAATTGTTTTACCGTCGGCTAAATATTCTCTAATAAAAGTTCTAACTTCTCCGTAAACATCTCCCCATTCTACCATATCATATTTGGTAATAGAAATGTAATTGTCTGAAATAAAAACTTCTTTTACAAACGGAAAATTAAAAATTGCTTGCGCTAAAGGTGATGATGCATTTGCTTCATCTATATTTTTAAACTCTACATCTGTTTGTGTTAGTGCTTTGTTTGTACCAAACTTCATAACTGCTGGGTTTGGCGTTACCTCTGCATACACTTCGATTGCTTCTTTTTTTGATGTTTTTTGTTCGTTTACAACAACATTTCCATCATTTAAATAGGCTTCTATCTGCTCTTTTACTTCTTCTTGAACGTCTATCCATTCTAGAATATCAAAACGCTGAATCGCAATAAAATTGGCTGTAATAAATACCTTTTTTACAAATGGTAAATAAAATAATTCTTGAGCTAAAGGTGAGTTCTTAGCTTCATCTATATTGTTAAACTCATAACTACCGCCATTAATTAAAATGGTGTTACTATTATATTTAATAATGGTATTATTAGTAGTTTCTTGTATGGTAATTTTAGTATCTGACATGTTCTAAAAATTGAATTGCAAAATTAAGGGAAAAAAGATAAATAAGATTATTTTAAAGAGATAAAACACAAAGACTCCGCTAGAAACAACAAATTAAATGCTAAATCCAGCGGAGTCTTTATTTATAACTAGACATAGCCTATAAATTTAGAGTAACTGTGCCTGTAAAAACTTTATTATCAAGTATTAAATTGGCTGAATTTACATTAAAACCAGGGTAGAAATTATAAGGGGCCGTTCTATTATTATCACTGTAGGAGAAATCTAATTTAAAGTTTCCAAAATCATAACCTCCACCCAGTGAGTATCCTTCTAAATTATCTGAATCGAAAGCCAATTTATCTGGACTCTGCTCATATTTATAACCTCCTCTTACACTAAATCTATCGAAGCGCCATTCCGAACCGATATTTACAGAATGTGTATTTCTTAATTCATTTTGAAAAAAGTTATTTTCAACAGAGAAATTAGCATTCGATAATTTCATGTTTTTGTAATTCTTGTTGATATAATCAATACTCAACAAACCATTTTTACCAAAAATAAAAGCAGCACTTGCTGTTAGTTTACTTGGAGTTTTAAATTTGTAGATAAATCTTTGTGACGGAAAGTTTCCTCCAAAAGTATTGTCGTATGTGGTTGAGTTATTACTAACCGAAATTTCTGTATCACCATCAAATTGGACATCATTAATTCTAAAACCACCGTTGTCTATAATATTAGATTCCTCTAATAATTCTGTATACCATGTTGGTGTTTGATAAGACAACCCAAACCTAAAATTTTGATGTGCTTTGTAAATAAAACCAGTATTTATAGAAATACCTGCTCCTGTTGTAAAATTTTCTTGATACAAGTTTGCGTCTAATGTATTCCCGTTACCATCCTTATTAAATTCGACTAAAGTAGAACGTTGTGTGAAATTTAAATCGTAAAAATTAAAACCGACACCTAAGTATAATTTATTTTTATGAACGGAAGAGAAAGCAATGTTCATTTCATTTATTTCACCTGCATAATTGTTAAAAAAACGTTGCTCTTCTGCTACACCATAATCTATAGTGGGTATATTATTGTCTAAAGGAAAATCTCTAAAAGTTGCAATTCCGCTATTTCCTCTAGCGTCAAAACTATTGGTAAAATCTTTTGTGATGCTATAATTAAAACCAATTGCGAATTTATTCCAGTCAGATTTGTAAGCACTATCAAAAACAAGCACCGCACCTGCTTGAGAAAGATTAAAAAAATCTTCTTCATTATTTCTATAAATTCCGTAATAGTTAGAGGTTATGCCTGTGTTTCTAGAATTAAGAGAACCTGCAAAAGAACTGTTATTATACACTGCTAAACCAGCAGGATTAATATTCATTACAGAAATATCTCCTCCTAAAGCACCAAATGCACCACTCATAGAGGTAAACCTTGCAGTTCCGTTAGCGTCATTTTTAGAAAACAACAAAGCCAAATCTTGGTACCCTAAAGACTGAGAATAGGACGTTAAAACTACTGCGAACAATGCCGCTAATGTTATGTATTTTTTCATTTCAATATTTTTCTAATTTGTACAAAAATCTTAGTTTCTTCTTCTAGATGAAGGTGAACTTCTATTAGAATTACTACGAGATGAAGTATTTCTATTTGAACTGCTTCTTGTTGAAGTTGCAGTTCTAGAAGGAGTTGCTCTAGAACTTGTTCGAGAAGGTGTGTTTGCACTTCTAGAAGTAATAGTAGAACTTCTTCTTACTGAAGACGTATTTCTTGTAGGTCTAGCAGTTGCCACAGATCTACTTGTGTTTGCTGTGTTAGAACTGCTATTAATACTACTTATATTATTACCTCTTCTAGACGATGAACTGCTTCCTCTTGTACCCGAAGAGCCACTGCTTCTTCTTGTGCTCGAAGAACCGTTACTTCTTCTTGTTGATGAATTTCCTCTGGTTGATGAACTTCGTCTTGTACTGCTAGAGTTTCTAGAAGTGTTAGATGAACTTCTTCTGGTAGTAGACGAACTTCTCCTTGTAGGCGTTGTAGTTGTTGTACTTCTTCTCCTTGTTGCAGAAGAGTTTGGTCTAGTACTACTTGTTCTTCTTGAAGTAGTTGTAGAGCTCCTAGCATCTACGTTGCCTTTTCTATAGGTATTATTGTATGTAGCTCTTCTTCCGTAGGTTGTGTTTCTATAATAGGTGTTATTATAGTTGCTATTCCTGTTATATCTATACGCTGCTCTATAACTATAATAAGGATTGTAAAAACCGCTATAACCCCAAGCATAATTATTATGATATGGATGCCAATAAGGATTGTAACCCCAGTTGTGATAACCAAATCTACTGCCATAGTTCCAATTATTGTAGCCATAAGAATTATACCCCCAATTATTATTGTAGGCAGATCCATAATTATTCCAATAAGGATCGTTGATTAAATTTATGTGTACAACAACATTATTATTAGAGTCGTTTCCCCAAGAAGGGTTTGTGTTGTAATTTAAATCATCTTCTACGTAAGTATCATTGGGTGAATTATAAGTATCTACATCCGTAAAAATAGCTTCATCATTTAAGACATCCAGACGTTCTAATTCGTTTGTGAAATAGTTATTGTTATATCTTTCATAACCAGCGTCATCTAGAACAACAACTTTATTTTCTCTGTAATTATTTGTGTCGCTACCATAAATACCATCATCATTATAAGCACTTTGATAAGTACCACAAGCCGATAAAAGTAAACTCGCTGTAATAAATAAGATGAATTTGTTTATGTTGCGTTTTATATATGATGGTTTCATAAGACTTGTTTTTTAGTAAACATTAATTTTGATGAAAATTGTTACGCAAAAAAATCTAAACTTTACTTGGTCTCTAACCTTTTTGTAGTAGTTTTGTATTAATTCTATAAAAATACGAAACATTCTTTTAACATAAATTTCACTTTAAAGGTAACAATATTTGTGCCAAACTTTTAACTATGAGTAAACATTTAACAAAAAGAGCAGACGATTATTCCAAATGGTATAACGAGTTGGTTGTTAAGGCAGACTTAGCAGAAAACTCTGCTGTAAGAGGCTGTATGGTTATAAAACCTTATGGTTTTGCTATTTGGGAAAAAATGCAAGCAGAACTAGACAGAATGTTTAAAGAAACAGGTCATGAAAATGCCTATTTCCCGCTTTTTGTTCCTAAAAGTTTGTTTGAAGCTGAAGAAAAGAATGCAGAAGGTTTTGCAAAAGAGTGCGCGGTTGTAACACATTATAGATTACAAAATGATCCTGACAATCCTGGAAAATTAAGAGTAGACCCAGAAGCTAAACTAGAAGAAGAATTGGTGGTAAGACCAACTTCTGAAGCTATTATTTGGAATACTTATAAAGGATGGATTCAATCATACAGAGATTTACCGTTATTAATAAATCAATGGGCAAATGTTGTTCGTTGGGAAATGCGTACACGTTTATTTTTAAGAACCACAGAGTTTTTATGGCAAGAAGGTCATACGGCACACGCAACAAAAGTAGAAGCAATCACAGAAGCAAATCAAATGCAGGACATATATTCGATTTTTGCGGAAGAATTCATGGCAATGCCCGTTGTAAAAGGCTCAAAATCTGATAGCGAACGTTTTGCGGGCGCAGTAGACACCTTAACTATTGAAGCTTTAATGCAAGATGGCAAAGCCTTACAAGCAGGTACAAGTCACTTTTTAGGTCAGAATTTTGCAAAAGCCTTCGATGTTAAGTTTACTTCTAAAGAAGGAAAACAAGAGCATGTTTGGGCTACTTCTTGGGGAGTTTCTACGCGTTTGATTGGCGGACTGATAATGACGCACTCCGATGATAGCGGTTTGGTACTTCCACCAAAACTAGCACCAATACAAGTTGTAATTGTGCCCATATACAAAGGTGAAGAGCAATTAGAAGCTATTTCAGAGAAAGTAGCTGTCCTTGTAAAAGAATTGCGTAAAAGAGGTGTTTCGGTAAAGTTTGACGATAGAGATACCTATAGACCCGGAGCAAAATTTGCTGAATATGAATTAAAAGGAGTTCCTGTTAGAATCGCTATAGGAAAAAGAGATTTAGAAAACGGCACTGTAGAAGTTGCCAGAAGAGATACTTTTGAAAAACAAACAGTTGCTCAAACAGATGTTGTAGATTTTGTAAGCAACCTTTTAGAAGAGATTCAAGAGCACTTATTTAAGAAAGCACTTGATTTTAGAAGTGAACACACCACTTCTGTAGATAATTTTGAAGATTTTAAAGCTACAATAAAAAATAAAGGTGGTTTTGTTTCTGCCCATTGGGACGGAACGGAAGAAACAGAGGACAAAATAAAGGAATTAACAAAGGCAACCATTAGATGTATACCTAATGACGCCAAAGAAGAAATTGGTACCTGTGTTTTTAGCGGAAAACCGTCTTCTAGAAGGGTGCTTTTTGCAAAAGCATATTAAAATTAAAAAAAAATGCATTTTTTTTTAATTTTACTTGCCAAAGTCAAAAAAGGTTGTATATTTGCACCCGCAATCAGGAACAATATAAAAGATTGATTGTTATGGTCCGTTCGTCTAGGGGTTAGGACGCATGGTTTTCATCCATGTAACACGGGTTCGATTCCCGTACGGACTACAAAGTTTTAATAAAAAAACGAATTAAGAAATTATGGCAAATCACAAGTCAGCATTAAAGAGAATTAGAAGTAACGAAGCTAAAAGATTACGTAACAAGTATCAGCACAAAACAGCTAGAAATGCTGTAAGAGACTTACGTACATTTGAAGACAAGAAAGAAGCAGAAGCTAAATTAAACACTGTACTATCTATGTTAGACAAATTAGCTAAAAACAACATTATTCATAAGAATAAAGCTGCTAATTTAAAATCTAAATTGACAAAGCACGTAGCTGCATTGTAAGATTTACAACTCTTAAGAAATTTAAAAAAACTCTGAATATAAATATTCAGAGTTTTTTTTATGCTCAAATTTTAGGAAGGTTTATTGGATCAATACCAAAAGTTGTGGAATTTAGATTTTAACCATAAATATTAGTTAATCTAAACAGGAAGAATTCTATATTTCTTACACCTCTAAATTGTGCTCTAAACGCTTTAATTTTTGCGTTAAATAAATTATATGCCAGGGCATTGTATGGCGACTAAATGACTCTTGTTATTAGCCACCTGCATAACTATAGCTATTCCGTTTTAACATTTCTAGATAAAAAAATATTTTAGAGTATAAACAAGCAACATTCACCTTACTTATATTGAAGTTCTTTTAATTCTAATAAAATACATCCAATCATTTGTCGTTTTCGTTGCCAAATAACCTTAATTAAGCTAGTAAGTATTAGTAAACAACGTATGTAGCGCTTTAGTTCATTAAAGGTAATTGTAGTTTGCCTGTAAGTTTATTTACAAGGATTACCAATCGTAATTTTTATGGGCATCTAATCTGATAAAAATAAAGAGTAAAATTGTAAACCCCCAAAGCGATGATCCACCATAACTAAAAAACGGCAAAGGAATTCCTACAGTTGGTAACAGACCAATGACCATTCCTATATTTACAATTACATGAAAAAATAATATTGACACTAAGCTGTATCCATAAATTCTACCAAATTTATTTGTATGCGTTTCTGCTAAATAAATAATTCGATACATCATTATCATAAATAAGACAATAACAAAAACACTTCCTAAGAATCCCCATTCTTCACCAATAACACTAAAAATGTAATCTGTGTGCTGTTCTGGTACAAAATCTCCTTGTGTTAGATCTCCTTTTAAAAACCCTTTTCCATTAAGTCCTCCAGAGCTAATTGTTAATTCAGATTGATAGGAATTATAACCAATACCTTGGTTGTCTTGTTTTAAACCTAAAAGAATCTCAAAACGATCTCTATGGTGTTGTTTAAAAATATTATTGTATGAAAATTCTGATCCTAGAATAAAAATAGTTACCACAGCATAAACGCCAATAATTTTATGCCAATTAAAACGAAGAAATCGGTTTCCTCCTTTGTACGTAATATATACCGTGAAAAGAGTCATCAATGAAAACAACGTTACTAAAACCCAAGATGCTCCAAATAAAATAGTAAAAACAAATAATACAATAACTAAAGTACCTAAAGTTATATAATTTAAAGTTAACCCCTCTCTATGCAGTACAAAGAAAAAAGCTAGGTAAATTAAAGCAGAACCTATATCTGGTTGTAAAGTGATTAAAAAAGCGGGTGTAAAAATAATTACAAAGGCTTTAATTTGATTTTTAATTAACTTGAAGTTATACTGCCTATCACTTAACAGTTTTGCAATTGCTAATCCCGTAAAAGCTTTTACAAACTCTGCAGGTTGTAGCCCCAACACTCCAAAATTGTACCAAGAAGTGGCACCGTTTATTGTCTTACCAAAAACAAATAGCCCTACAAGTGATAGTAATGAAATGATGTAGAATATGCTCGAAAATTTCTCGTAAAATTTAGCATTAAAAAATAGAATAATAATAATTAATGGAATTGTTGCGCAGATAAATATAAGTTGCTTTCCGTATTTGGTTGAAAAACTCAGCAATTCAACATCCTCACTTGTTCTTGAAGCAGAATAAATATTTAACCAACCAAAACCAACCAAAGCTGCAAAAATAAGTACGAGAAGCCAATCGATTCCTGCAAATATATTATTATGTTCCTGACGCAATTTCTTCTTCTGTTTTAGGGATTAATTTATCATATTGAGACTGTAAGCTAATATTTAGCATCTTCGTTTCTCTATGTTTTGTTGCTTTAGAAATTTCTCCATTTAGATATTTCTCTATCATTAAGCTTGTTATAGGTGCAGCAACCATAGAACCATACCCTCCATTTTCAACAAAAATGGCAATGGCAATTTTAGGATTATCTTTTGGTGCAAATGCAACTAAAATAGAATGATCTTCTAACTTTATTCTTTCCCCGTTAACAACAGCATAATTTTCGGAAGTACCTGTTTTACCACAAATTTCAATTCCTTTTACTTGATTCCATCTTCCTGTACCCGTTTTATAAACTTCGTACATCGCTTCTATTACAGGTTCAAAATGCTCTTGATCTATAGTTGTTCGCTTTTTTTCTGTATAATTAGGAAAGTCAATTGGTTTATCATCTACTTCCTTTAAAATGTGTGGTGTATAAAAGAAGCCCTTATTAGCAATTGCTGCTGTAAAATTAGCCAGTTGAATTGGTGTTGTTTGCACTTCTCCTTGCCCAATTGCATTCGAAATATTTGTAGAAGCATTCCAAGAATATCGATACATATCATCATAATATTTCCCGGTCGGAATTAAACCCGGACTTCCCTGAGGTAAATCATAGCCTAAATAATCACCTAAACCAAAACTTTTCACATGATGTGCCCAATTATCTAAACCTTCAGATGGTTTGTTATCTTTTTCTACAATACGCTTATATGTATTAGAAAAGTAACTATTACAAGATTTAGCAATCGCTGTTTTTAATTTTATAGGCCTGCCAAAAATTCCGCAATGGCACCCCATAAACTCTCCTTTTCTATTTCCGTACTTATACCCGTTGTAACAATAAAAAGGGGTTTCCTCTGTAATTACACCTTCTTGCAACCCTATTAAAGCATTCATCATTTTAAACGGAGAACCTGGTGGATAAGAAGCCTTCAATCCTCTGTCATACGTAGGTTTTTCTAGATTGTCAGGATCCATTAAAACGGCTGAGTTTCTAGAACGCTTTCTACCTACCAACATATTAGGGTCATAGGTTGGCGCCGTAACCAAAGCTAATATTTCACCAGAGGAAGGTTCTATCGCAACAATACCTCCTCTTTTACCTGTCATTAATTTCTGAGCATATTGTTGCAGCTGAATATCTAATGTAAGGGTTAAATCTTTACCGTTTTCTGCCAAAGTATCTTTCTCTCCGTTCTTAAAAGAACCTGTAACTTTATTTAGGTTATTTCGCTTAAAGTATTTTTTTCCTTTACTTCCTCTTAAAAAATCTTCATACTGTTTTTCAATACCATCTTTACCTATTAATTCTCCTGCTTGATAATAGGTATTAGTTTTAGCAAGTTGCTCATTAACTTCGCCAATATATCCTAAAACATTTGCTGCCGCATTTATAGGGTATTTTCTAATGATTCTTTTCTGAATAAAAAAACCATGATATTTATGTAATTTTTCTTGAAGAAAAGCAAAATCTTCTTTTGCCAATTGTTTCAAAAAAACAGAAGGAAGATATGGTGCGTAATTGTCTGCTTTTTGATATCTCTTTATAAAATCTTCTTTGTCAATTTTTAAAAGTTTGCAAAATTCTAAAGTGTCTAAAGGTTTCACCTGATTTGGCTGAATCATTACATCATAAGAAAGCTGATTTGCAACTAACAACGTTCCGTTTCGATCATAAATATACCCTCTTTCTGGGTAGTCGAAAACAGTTTTTACAGCAGAATTATGAATAGGATCATAACTTTCACTTCCAATTACTTGAAGTTGAAATAAACGACCGATGAAAATCACACCTAATATTGTAATTAGAGAATAAAGTAAAAAACTTTTATGCATTATTGTTTTTTAGAAAAAATATATACTGATAAAAAATATAACACCAATGTAAAAACACTTGAATAAAGCGTATTTAAAATTACATGAGAAATATTTTGAAAACTAAAGTTAATCAAAGAAAATAGTATAAAATGATGTATTACTGTTAAAGTTACTACATAATTAAAACTTTTACCAAAAGGCTCTAAGTTCAGACTAAAAAAAGGGTAATCTATTTCGTATTTTCTAAAAAAAACTTTGATAAAAAACAACCTTAAGTATGCAATTGTTAGTATTGAAAAAGCATGAATTCCTCCAGAATCAGAGAAAAAATCAATGCTTAAACCTAAAAGAAAAGACAATAATAAAAAAGTAAATCGACTTTTTTTTAATGGATATAAAAAAACAAAAATAATGTATAAATACGGATTCACATATCCTAAAAATAGCATATTATTCAAAACAAAAACTTGAAGAAAAACCAAGAATACAAACAGCAATCCGAAATATATCGTTTTATTCATTTATAGGGTTTTCTAAAAATTGAATTTCTTTTTTCTCTAAATTTTTAATAACATAAACAGGTCCGATATTACTCATATCATTAAACAACTTTACATTAATTGCATTGTCTACAGCGTTATCATTATTAATTTCTATTACGGTTCCTATCAAAATTCCTTCTGGAAAAATAGTAGATTTACCACCAGTTTCAATAGTATCGCCTATTTTTACAGGCGCTTGCCTAGGAATGTCTGTTAATTGAACAACATTATAATCTAATCCATTCCACTTTAAAGTACCAAAATAACCGTTTTTTAACCTTGCGTTTAGTCTACTATTTTTATTTAAAATAGATTGAACTCTTGTGTAATTAGAAGACGCGTTGTCTGTAATACCAATAACTCCTTTGCCGTTTACAACAGCCATTTCTTTCTCTAAGCCATCATTTCTTCCCTTATCAATTGTTAAGAAATTAAATGCGTTCACATAATTATTGTTGATGATCTTCGCGTTTGAGAATGTATATTTTTGATGATATTTAACGGTATCTATAACAATAGAATCCGAAGCAAAAGACATTGCTGTTTTTTGTTGCAGCAAATTTCTTAGGCGTGTATTGTCTTCTAAAAGTGCTGTATTTGTCTTTTTTAGATCAAAATAATCAGAAATACTAGAAACCTGATTATACATACCACCTGTTATGGCATTTGCCGAATTTACATATTTGCTTTTATGAAAATTAAGATTATTAAAAGTAAGTGTTAAAGCAATTAATTGCAACAACAAAAAGAATAAAAAATGTTTAAACTTTTGAAAAAAGTAAATAAGTTGTTGCATTTTAAGGCTGCTAAAAGATTATTTCATTAATACATTTTTGTATTTATCTAATTCTTTTAAAGCAATTCCTGTTCCACGAACTACAGCTCTTAAAGGATCTTCTGCTACATAAACAGGCAAATCTGTTTTTCTAGAAAGTCTTTTATCTAAACCTCTTAACATAGAACCTCCTCCGGCTAAATAAATACCGGTATTATAAATATCTGCGGCTAATTCTGGTGGTGTTTTAGACAACGTTTCCATAACAGCATCTTCTATTCTTAAAATAGATTTGTCTAATGCTTTTGCAATTTCTCTGTAAGAAACTTGCACTTGTTTTGGCTTACCACTTAATAAATCTCTTCCTTGAACCAACATATCTTCTGGCGGAACTTCTAAATCTTCTGTAGCTGCACCAATTGTGATTTTTATTTTTTCTGCCGTAGTTTCACCAACATGTAAGTTATGCTGTGTGCGCATATAATACATAATATCATTGGTAAAAAGATCTCCTGCAACTTTTACAGATTGATCACACACAATACCAGCCAAAGCTATAACTGCAATTTCTGTAGTACCACCTCCTATGTCTATAATCATATTTCCTTTAGGCTCCATAATGTCGATTCCAACACCAATTGCAGCAGCCATCGGTTCATAAATTAAATAGATTTCTTTGGCATTCATGTGTTTTGCAGAATCTCTAACAGCACGTTTCTCTACCTCTGTAATTCCCGAAGGAATACAAATAACCATTCTTAATGCTGGTGGAAATAATTTCTTTTTAATAGACGGAATCTGCTTTACAAATTCTTTAATCATTTCTTCAGAAGCCTGAAAATCTGCAATAACTCCGTCTTTTAAGGGACGAATTGTTTTGATATTTTCATGGGTTTTTCCTTGCATTAAATTGGCTTCTTGACCAATTGCAATAATTTTTCCAGTAATTCTATTTCTTGCGACAATAGAAGGACTGTCGATAACCACTTTTCCGTTGTGAATTATCAAAGTATTTGCGGTCCCTAAATCAATCGCAATATCTTCGGTCATAAAATCAAAAAAACCCATAAAATATCTTTGTTGTATTATTCTTACTATAGTGTTACAAATTTACTAAATTTCTGATTGTAAATTACCTATAAATTATTAATGTTTAAAATGTCTAGTTCCTGTCATTACCATAGATATATTGTGGTCATTACAATAATCTATACTTAATTGATCTTTAATAGAACCTCCTGGTTGAATCACACTTTTTATACCTGCATTGTCTGCAATTTCTACACAATCTGGAAAAGGGAAAAAAGCATCACTTGCCATTACACATCCGTTTAAATCGAATTTGAAAGAATTAGCCTTTTCAATTGCTTGGTTTAAAGCATCTACTCTACTTGTTTGTCCTGTACCACCAGCTAACAATTGTTTATTCTTTACTAAAATAATTGTGTTAGACTTGGTGTTCTTACATAATTTAGAAGCAAATAATAAATCATCTAACTCCGATTGAGCTGGTTTATTGTTGGTAACGTATTTTAAATCTTCTAATTGATCTGTAATACTGTCTTTATCTTGCACTAAATTACCATTTAAACATGTTCTAATTGTTGTTGTAGGTAATGCTACTTCTTTCTTAATTAAGATAATTCTATTTTTCTTTCCTTTTAAGATTGATAAAGCTTCGTCTGAATAACTTGGTGCAATTACAACTTCACAAAATAATTTATGAATTTCTTTTGCAGTTGCTGCATCTATTTCTGTATTTGCAATTAAAACACCTCCAAAAGCAGAAACAGGATCTCCAGCCAATGCATCTACATACGCTTGCTTAATGGTTTCTCTTTGAGCAAAACCACATGCATTATTATGCTTTAAAATTGCAAAAGTTGGTGTTTCTCCTTTAAACTCTTCTATTAAATTTACAGCAGCATCCACATCTAATAAATTGTTGTAACTTAATTCTTTACCATGTAACTTATCGAAAATTGATTCTAAATCTCCAAAGAAATATCCTTTTTGATGTGGATTTTCTCCATATCTTAAAACTTGCGCATTCGTTTCACTTATTTTTAAAGCAGGTTCTTCATTATTATTGAAGTAATTAAAAATGGCAGTATCGTAATGTGAAGAAACATTAAAAGATTTTGAAGCAAATTTCTTTCTTTGCGCAATGGTAGTTTCTCCCTTATTTTCTGATAAAACTGATAAGAAATCGTCATACTGGTCCATTGAAGAAACGGTAAACGTATCTTTAAAGTTTTTTGCTGATGCTCTAATTAAAGAAATACCACCAATATCAATTTTTTCTACGATATCTTCTTCAGATGCTCCTGAAGCAACTGTTTTCTCAAACGGATATAAATCTACAATAACCAAATCTATTTGCGGAATGTTATACTCTGCTAACTCAGCAACATCACCTGCATGCTCTTGTCTATTTAAAATTCCTCCAAAAACTTTTGGGTGTAATGTTTTTACTCTTCCGCCTAAAATAGATGGGTAAGAGGTAACATCTTCTACAGGAACTACATCGATACCAAGTTCTTTGATAAACTTCTCGGTTCCTCCTGTTGAATAAATAGTAACATTTAATTCATCTAATTTTTTTACAATTGGTGCTAAACCATCTTTGTGAAATACCGAAATTAATGCGGATTTAATTGTTTTTGAAGTGCTCATTTAGTGTTGTGTTGTTAAGCATGCAAAATTAGTAAAACCAACCTTTAAATTCAATAAAAAAGAGCAACAAAAAACAGAAGTAATTAACAACTAGATTACTTTAACTTTTGCTTTAAAATTCGCTACCAAAGCATTGTAATTTCTTGGTGTTCTTTTAGGTTCCTTCTTTTTTAAAAAAGTAGCTATTTTAGACAAAAAATTTGAAGGTTTTTTTCATTTCTTTAGAGGGCTAAAAAAAAATCAATAAAAAAACTATGTAGATTCTAAAAAATCATGAAACCATTGTACGAATTTATTTGTCCAAGACTCCTCTTTTTTAATAAAATTAGAATGGTTATTGCTACCAACAGCAATTGCAGTGTACTGTTTTTTTCTCATTACTTAGGGGTTTAATAATTATAGAAATCCTATAATCTAATAAATATAAGTAAAAAATACTTGTAAAAGTATTTTACTCCAATATCTTTGCAACTTTTTTACAAATATATTCTAAAAGTTCTTCGTCTTTATCTGTAAAAACATTTGCTGTATGAGAATCTATGTCTATTTGACCAATATTTTCTTCATTCACAAAAATAGGAATTACAATCTCCGACTTTACCTTCCAACCACAAGAAATATAATTCTCTTGCTCAGAAACATCTTGTACCACAAAATTTTTATTACTTACTGCAACTTGCCCACAAATACCTTTTCCAAAAGGAATAATAGTATGCTCTGTTTCTTCCCCTGTATACTGTGCCAACTTTAACTCATTCTTATCTCCGTTTTTAAAATAAAAACCAACCCAATCATAATACGAAATTTCGCTTTCTAATAAATCGCAAATTGCTTGTAATATAAATTCTTTAGTATCATTTAGCGAAATAATACTTTCAATTTTATTCTTTAGTGTATTTGTATCCATTTTTATATATTTGTTTATAGACTTAAAGTTGCAAAATTAAAGGATTTTACATTGTGAAAAAACATAAAAACGTAGTCATTTTTCTAATTAAGTTTTTTGCAACCTATTTTATATTATTCGCAATATATGCTACTTACTTACAAAATTCTCAACAAAAAGAAGGAGGGTTTAAAACTGCATCTATAACAACAATCGTTGCAGACCAAACGGTAACTTTATTAGAGTTTTTTAATTTTGATGCTGGCGCGTATCAGCACAAAAAAGAACTTTCTGTTAAACTTTTAATTGAAGGGAAGTATACCGCAAGAGTAATTGAAGGTTGTAATTCTCTAAGTATTATTATATTATTTATCGCTTTTATAATTGCTTTTTCTGGTTCATTGAAAGCGACTATTTTGTACGTTATTTTAGGAAGCCTATTTATCTACAGTATAAATGTAGCTCGAATTGCTTTTTTAGCAGTAATGATTTACAAGTACCCAAATCAGCAAGAATTTTTACACAACCTAGTATTTCCTGCCATAATTTACGGTACTGTCTTTTTACTTTGGGTACTTTGGGTTCACAAATTTTCGAACTATAAAAAATGAATACATACCTAAAGATAATGTCGCTTTTAATACTCACCTCACTCTTATTTATAGTGAGAGCATTTTCTGCAGAATTATTTTATGACCCTTTAATTGAATATTTTAAAAACGACTACTTGTACACAAAAATGCCTCAAATTAACATGTGGTTTTTAACAATAGACATGCTTTATCGATATATTTTAAATTCAATAATAACATTAGGCTTCATTTGGGTACTTTTTGAGAGAAAAGATTATATAAAATTTACAGGTTTTTTTTTAATGACAGCTTTTATGACCTTAATTGTAGTGTTTGTACTTTTATTAAGAGATCAGTTTGAAAGCGGTTATTTACTGCCTTTTTATATTCGAAGATTTATCATTCATCCGTTATTCTTATTAATTCTGTTACCAGCATTTTACTTTCAAAAAATAAGTAACAGATAATTTTACAAAAAAGTTAGTGTTTCTTATTGTAAATTTGCAGTTGAAATGAAAATAAGTATTACCAAAATAACATCCTTTTTATTAGCCTTTTTAGTGCTATTTTCAACCTTTTCTTTTACGGTTGAAAGTCATTATTGTGGCGATTCTCTAATTGCTATTTCTTTTACTGGTGATGCAGACGTTTGTAAAAGCGATTTAAAAGATGAATTTTCTATCGAATCAAAAGATTGCTGTTCAGATGAAGTTCATAAGATTGAGGGTCAAAAAGAACTACAGCAACATTCTAAAAATAAAATAAGTTTTCAAAAACAGCAATTTCTAACTGTTAACACTACTTTTCATCAAAACTTATTTGTAGAAACTAAGGCTACTAAAGTAAATTATAATTCCTTTTTTCTGCCAGATAAACCCTTAGATTATCAGGTTTTATACCAATCTTTTTTAATTTGATTTTATTATAATTCCAACTAAAAAACTTCTTTTTAGAGAAGTGTCGTTTTAATTATTATAAATTAAATATCAATGAAAAAATACTTACTTAGTAGTTTTGTGCTGCTATTTCCAATCTTCCTTTTTGCCCAAACGAATGTAAAAGGAATGATTATGGACAAACAAAATCCGAAAGATAATTTAGGTGTTTCTGGTGCAACTGTAAATTGGCTAAATACAAATATTGGTGCAATTACCAACGAAAAAGGATGGTTTACAATACCGTACAACAAGGAATACAAAAAATTAGTTGTCAGTTATATTGGATATAAAACCGATACGTTAATTATTAATAATCTAGATGTAATTCATCATTTTATAACTTCGGAAAGTGCTTTAGAAGAAATAACAATTAGAGCTAAAAGAGATGCTATTCAGAAATCTTTGTTTGCCACTGCAAATACTTTCACTGTAAATAATGACGAGTTATTAAAAGCTGCCTGCTGCAATTTGGCAGAGAGTTTTGAAACCAATCCTTCAATAGATGTTAGTTTTTCTGATGCGTTAACAGGAACGCGTCAAATACAAATGTTAGGACTTAAAAGTCCGTATTTGCAAATTATGCAAGAAAACATTCCTTCTATTCGGGGTGCTGCACAAGCATTCGGACTCACATTTACCCCAGGAACTTGGGTAGAAAGCATTCAGATTACCAAAGGAGCAGGTTCTGTTGTAAATGGTTACGAGAGTATTTCCGGACAAATAAATGCTGAATTGGTAAAACCTTTTTCAGACAATAAATTCTTTTTAAACGCTTACAGTTCTTTGAATGGTAGGTTAGAATTAAACACGCATTTTAACGAGAGAATTTCCGATAAATGGCAAACAGGTTTATACATTCATGGAAATTACAGAGGAGAGAAATTTGATAAAAACAACGATAATTTTCTAGATGCACCTTTGGCAAATCAAATAAATGTAATGAACCGTTGGCAATATACAGATGCACAAAATGGTTGGGTTAGTTTTATAAATGTTCGGTTTTTAAATGATGAAAAACAAACAGGAGAATTGAACTTTAACCCAAAAACAGACAAAGGAACTACCAATACTTGGGGAAGTGAAATTGACACCAAACGTTTTGAGACTTCGCTTAAATTAGGCTATGTTTTTCCTGAATTACCTTTTCAAAACTTTGGTTTACAAGTAGCCTACAGCAATCATCAGCAAGATTCTTATTTCGGATTGAATGTCTACGATATTAAACATGAAAGTTTGTATTCTAACTTACTTTTCAACTCGATTATTGGTGACACCAGAAGCAAGTTTAAAACTGGAATTAATTTTACCTATGATAAATTTGATGAACTTGTGAATAGTACCAATTATAACAGAAAAGAAAATTCTATCGGAGCTTTTTTCGAATATGCTTTTGACAATTTAGATAATTTTAGTTTAACAGCCGGAATTCGTGCAGACACGCATAATTTATTAGGCACTTTTATTACGCCTAGAATTCACGTAAGATATGTTCCTTGGGAAAAAGGAGTTTTTAGAGCTTCCGCAGGAAGAGGAAAAAGAAGTGCGAATATTTTTGCCGAGAACCAGCAATTATTTGCAAGTTCTAGACAAATAAATATTGATGATGTAGGTGGAGATATTTACGGTTTAAATGCTGAAGTTGCATGGAATTACGGCGTTTCTTATTTACAGAAATTTAATCTATTCAATAAAAAAGGAGATATTACGTTTGATTTTTACAGAACCGATTTCAGCAATCAAGTGGTGGTAGATTGGGAGAATCCGCAAGAAATCTCTTTCTATGATTTAAACGGAAAAAGTATTGCAGATAGTTTTCAGGTAGAAGTAAATTATGAATTGGCGAAAAACCTTGATTTAAGAACTGCTTTTAAATACTTTGATATTTCTACAGATTATAGAAACGGAAAATTGCAAAAACCAATTCAGCCAAACAATAGATTCTTTGCAAACCTTTCTTACGAAACAACCGCAAAAGAGAATGGTGCACAATGGAAATTTGATGTCACCTTTAACAATATAGGAAAACAACGTTTGCCAAATACCGCAACAAATCCTACACAATATAAACTACCAAAGTATACCGAGCGTTATAGTTTATTAAATTCTCAGATTACAAAAGTGTTTTCAAAGAAGTTTGAAGTATATTTAGGAAGCGAAAACTTAACCAATGTGCAGCAGAAAAATCCTATTTTAGCTAGCGACAATCCTTTTGGCGCATATTTTGATACCACAATTGTGTATTCGCCAATTTTTGGACGTGCAGTGTATGCAGGCTTACGATTTAAAATTAAATAACCCACGCGGTGGAAATAATTAAAACAATGAAAAAAATACTATTTATATTCAGTTTATTCTTGATTGGGTTTTCCGCTCAAGCACAAGATGTAAAACAAGAGAAAAAGAAAAAAAATGCAAAAGTTGCTTTTGAAGTTAATGGTATTTGCGGTATGTGTAAAAAACGTATTGAAACTGCTGCTTTAAAAACCAAAGGTGTAAAATTTGCTATTTGGGACGTGAAATCGCATCAAATGAACATCATTTTAGATGAACGCAAAACATCTCTTGAAACCATAAAACAAAACATTGCCAATGTTGGGCACGATGTTAAAGATTTTATAGCCACAGATGAAGCTTACAATTCTGTACATCCTTGTTGTAAATATAGAGACAGCAAAATTATTGAAGACCATAAAGGTGAACTCAAAAAAGAGAAAAACTAGCAAACCAAAAAGCCTCACAATTTAAATTGTGAGGTTTTTTTATTTGCAAACACTTTTCTTAAAAGGCTAAAGTCTGCGTAAAGGATAGAAACGACATCCTTTTTTATTTTTCATAAAAAGATATAGTGAATAGCCTTTTAGAACGCCCAAAAAGAAAACACCTCTTATTAAAAACTCCAATTTTTGTAATTATTAGAGCTTTCTAATTTTTCTTCGATAGTATCGTCTAACTCTTTAAAGAAATCGATACCTGTTAATGCTTCTACTGTATCTACGGAAACCACAAATTTATACAATGATAGCTTAGATTCTTTGTGAGGCATTAAAAAAGCCAACATTTTAATTTTACCTTTTGTTTTATCTAAAATTACTTTGTAAAACTGATTTGGAACAGCAACGGCTTCACTTCCAATAGTTTTTAAATTATGCTCTAAAACGCCACCTGTAATTACAAAAACTCCATCGTTCTTCTTTGCCCAATAGCGTACTTTTTGTTCTAAACGATTCCAAATACCTGCATTAAATCGATGTTCTTGCGGACTTATATTACTTGTTAAAAAGGTTTCATCGTGTGCTGATTTTGAAAAACGTCTGTCGGCTGCAGGACATAAATGCCCCTTATCGTAACCAGATTTTTTATAATTCCGCCAATGTGCTGCTTTGGTTTTTACGGCATTGTCTATTTCAAAATAAGGCCTTTTATAATTTGTAGTACTTATATGTGATGCTTTTAACTCATAAGCTACCCATTCTGCTTGTTCGTGCTTCTCGCTATATGATAGCGAATAATTTTGATGATGCACCACTTGATTGGTCGTACTTGTTGGTAGAAAATATTGGTTGGTAGTTTCTTTTAATATTTTACCATTTTCTATTAAAACACCTTCTTCTTTAGAGTTTAAAAATTGTTCGTAACCATAAACAGCTACTAAAATAACTACAGAAATTATGGAAAGCAATGTTTTTTTCTTCAAAATAGATTTTTTTTTTAAAATCCTTAATTGTCACAAAGATATAGAAGTTAAAAAGTAGCATCTACTTTTTTAAAATACTCTTTACTATTTTTAAGTGATGATTTGTATGTGTATCCATAAAACGGAATACTCTTTTCTTATTTATATGTCCAAATAATGGATGTCTGAAATAAGCATTTTCTTCTAAGTTCTTAATTACTTTTATATGTGCTCTTGCTGCTGCTAATTGTGAAACAAGAGCTGCTTCTAAAATTACTTCTGGAGATTTAAGATATTTTGGTGCTTTCGCTTTTCCTCTTGGAAAGAAACCTATTTTAAGGCATATTTTTCCGATGAAAGTAAAGTTATTTCTAAATAATGTTGGGTCAGATTTACTCATACTTTCTGCTACAGCATTCAATACTCTTAAACTATGGTCTAAATGCCATGCAACAGCTGCTTTAGATACATTAACAGCTACACTTTTGCTATGTGGAATATAACTTTCTAAAAGGTTTAATCTATTTTCTAACGTTGAAGTATTTACTGTTTTCATTCAGGATCTATTTTTTTGAAAGGTACTTAAAATTGATGAAACTAGTTTAGTTATTGAGTATTCGCGTTAAGGATAGAACGGTCTGTTTGAGCTCTTTTTGTTTTCTCAACAAAAAAGCGAGTAGTGAAAGCCTGTTAAAACGCCCAAAAAATAAAATTGTTATGAGATTCCTCAATCGCCTAAAAAGGCTCATTTCGGAATGACAGGCATTAAAAGGTAAAATGGCAGAAAAAGAAAAACCCTTTCAAATAAATGAAAGGGTTTTTTAATTTTGTGAAATTCCTCAGTCGTCTAAAAAGACTCCTTTCGAAATGACAAATAGTTTGTAAATTTAAGTTGCTACTAATAGCTAACGACTAAAACCTAACAACTATTTAGTATCTATAGTGCTCTGGCTTAAATGGTCCGTTTACAGTTACACCAATATAAGATGCTTGCTCTTCACGTAATTCTGTAAGCTCTACTCCTATTTTTGCTAAGTGTAAAAAGGCTACTTTTTCATCTAAATGTTTTGGTAACATATACACATCGTTTCCATAAGCATCGGCATTTTTCCAAAGTTCGATTTGCGCTAACGTCTGGTTTGTAAATGAATTACTCATAACAAAACTTGGGTGACCTGTTGCACAACCTAAGTTTACCAAACGACCTTCTGCAAGCAAAATAATATCGTTTCCGTTAATGTTGTATTTATCTACTTGTGGTTTGATGGTATCTTTAGTATTTCCGTGGTTTGTATTTAACCAAGCCATATCAATTTCATTATCAAAATGCCCAATATTACATACAATAACTTTGTCTTTCATTGCTTCGAAATGACGTCCTTGTATAATATCTTTGTTTCCTGTAGTGGTAATAATAATGTCTGAATTTGCGATCACCGTTTCTAAACGTTTTACTTCAAAACCGTCCATTGCCGCTTGTAATGCACAAATAGGATCGATTTCTGTAACCGTTACAATAGAACCCGCACCTTTAAAAGAAGCTGCTGTTCCTTTACCAACATCACCATAACCACAAACAGTTACACGTTTACCGGCTAACATAATATCTGTTGCTCTACGAATTGCATCTACTGCAGATTCTTTACAACCATATTTATTATCGAATTTCGATTTTGTAACAGAATCGTTCACATTAATTGCTGGCATCGGCAATGTTCCGTTTTTCACTCTTTCATATAATCTATGAACTCCTGTAGTAGTTTCTTCTGATAAACCATTAATTCCTGCAGCTAATTCAGGAAAACGATCTAAAACCATATTTGTTAAATCTCCACCGTCATCTAAAATCATATTTAATGGTTTTTTATCCTCACCAAAAAATAAAGTTTGTTCGATACACCAGTCAAATTCTTCTTCTGTCATATCTTTCCAAGCATACACAGCAGTTCCTGCTTCAGCAATTGCAGCCGCAGCTTGATCTTGCGTAGAAAAAATATTACAAGAACTCCAAGTTACTTCTGCTCCTAAAGCTTGTAGCGTTTCAATTAAAACTGCAGTTTGAATGGTCATGTGTAAACATCCTGCAATTCTTGCACCTTTTAAAGGTTGTTCGTTTTTATATTCTTCTCTTAGAGACATTAAACCTGGCATTTCTGCTTCGGCTAAGTTAATTTCTTTTCTTCCCCAAGCAGCTAAAGAAATATCCTTAACTTTGTTTGGTACGTAAGCTGTTTTTGTGCTCATATTATGTATATTTATATTCTAATTTTTCGAACTGCAAAGTTACGACATCCATTTTAAAAAAGTATGGCTCTTTACAAAAGTTTAACGGTTAATGAAAAGACAAAAGTTCTAATCTGGAAGATTGAAGAATCTTTTAATGATTTAAATAAGAACGTTTTACTAACAGAAAATAATCAGATTCGTTTAGATGGCATGAAATCTGAATTGCATCAACGAGGATTTCTAAGTGTGCGCCATTTATTAAAGGAAGCTGGGTATTCTGATACCGATTTAATTTATGATGAATTTGGAAAACCACATTTAAAAGACGGGAAATTTATTTCTATTACACATTCTTTTACTTTTTCTGGTTTGATTATTTCTGATGATCTACATGTTGGTATTGATATTGAAAAACAACGTGATAAAATTCTAAAAATAGCCCATAAATTTACTCCTATTGAAGAGTATAGAACCATTGCAAATGCGGATGCTTTAATTAGTAAATTAACCATTGTTTGGGGAGCAAAAGAAAGTTTGTATAAAATCTACGGAAAGAAAAAACTACTCTTTTTACATCATATTCATATTGAAGATTTTAAGTTTGAAGATGAAAAAACTAGCGGTGAAATTAGATATGAAGGAAAAGCAGCTTCTTATAACATTCAGTTTTTAGAGTTTGAAGGGTTTACTTGTGTGTATGCGTACTAGTTTGTGCTGTTAAAAGTATAAAATTTGCAAAATTATCATCGTTGCGAATGCAATGAAGCAATCTCATTCTTAAGAATTCCATCCATTAAATAGAAGACTGCTCGAGTGAAATTCTATTTATTTGTGCTGATAGAAATTAGTGTTAGTTTGTGTGTTTTCTAAAGGGTAAAGAAAAAAATATCGAAAACACAAACAACAAAACATCTCGATACAATTTTGCGAAAAGCAAAATCACTCGATGTAGCAGCATGTAAAAATCACCTGATAATCGCCATTAAGAAAACGGAATGTGAGTTTAAGTGATTCTGGTTTTTCTTCGAAATTGTATCGAAAACTTATAAGCATAAATACCTAAAAGTTTTTGAAGCCTTGAAAGATGACAAAAAACTGTATTTTCGCAATTGTGAATATCTACCAAAATATTTTATCGGCAAGAGAACAAGGCAAAAAATTATTGGCTGTTTTAATTGATCCTGAAAAAATGAATGTAGAAAATATTCCTGCTTTTTTTAAGAAAGTCCATAGATCAATTGCCACACATATTCTTGTTGGCGGAAGCACCGACAAAGACAATCAGACAGAAAATGTAGTTACTGCAATTAAAAAAGCAACCAACTTACCTGTTATTTTATTTCCTGGTGATGTTTCACAAATTTCACACAAAGCAGACGGAATTTTATTTTTAAGTCTTATTTCTGGCAGAAACCCAGAGTATTTAATTGAACAACAAATAAAAGCAGCTCCGATTTTAAAAGATTCTAATTTAGAAATTCTTTCGACGGGTTATATATTGATTGACGGCAAAAAAGAAACGGCAACACAGAAAGTGAGCAACACAAAGCCAATTGCCCAAGAAAACTTAGAGTTAATTTTAAATACTGCTTTGGCTGGTCAGTTTGCTGGCAAGAAACTAATTTATCTAGAAGCTGGTTCCGGCGCCAGAGTTCCTGTGGAAGAGAACATTATCTCTCTTGTGAGAAAGAATCTTGCTATTCCTTTAATTGTTGGAGGCGGAATACGTTCTAAAGAACAATTAGAAATAGCTTTTAATGCTGGCGCAGATATTGTGGTTATTGGGACTGCTTTTGAAAATGATGCCACTTTTTTTGAAGAATTGAAAAAATAGCGAGTATTATAAAAAAAATCGTTCTTGGGTTAGAGTGACAAAAAACCTTAAATTTACAAGATCAAACAACAATAAATGTCAGAGATTTTCAACTTTCTTTTCGAGCAATACAATACCTATTCTAAACTAGACATTACTTTAGAAATTATTGCCGTAATTTTCGGTTTTTTATCAGTTTGGTATTCCAAACAGAATAAAATTTGGGTGTTTCCAACAGGAATGATTAGCACAATTATTTTTGTGTACCTTCTTTACAAGTGGGACCTTTTAGGAGACATGATGATTAATGGTTATTATTTTATAATGAGTGTTTATGGTTGGTATATCTGGACTCGTAAAGTAGATGAAGTAGATGTGACACCTATTTCTTTAACAACAACTAAAGAAAAAAAAGTTTCCGTTGCCATCTTTTTTGCTGCGTTGCTCTTTGTTTTTATTATTTATAAAGGTTTTGACAAATGGACAAGTTGGGTTGCTTATGTAGACACCATTACCACTGCAATTTTCTTTGTTGGTATGTGGCTAATGGCAAAACGTAAAGTAGAAAACTGGTTATTTTGGATTGTTGGAGATCTAATTTCTATACCTTTATATTTCTATAAAGGATTTACTTTTACGAGTTTTCAATATTTCGGATTTACTTTTATTGCCATTTTTGGTTATTTAGCATGGAAAAAGAACTTAAACAAGACCCAATTAACATCGTAAAAGTTGTTTTATTTGGTCCAGAATCTTCAGGAAAAACAACACTTTCTCGTCATTTAGCACGATACTATAATACTGTTTGGGCGCCAGAATTTGCGCGCGAGTATTTGCAAAATAAATGGAATAACGAGCGTAAAACTTGTGAAAAAGAAGATTTATTACCGATTGCAATCGGACAAATGAAATTAGAGAATTCTTTGGCAAAAAAAGCTGATAAAATCTTAATTTGCGACACCGACTTATTAGAAACAAAAGTCTATTCAGAACTCTTTTATGGCGGCTTTGTAGATGAAAAATTAAACGAAGCGGCAAATAAAAACACCTACAATTTGTATTTACTAACGTATATTGATACACCTTGGGAAGAAGATGATTTACGTGACCGCCCAGAACAACGTTTAGAAATGTTTAAAGCCTTTGAAAAATCTTTAATAACGAATAACAAACCGTATCTTCTATTAAAGGGGAATAAAGAAACACGTTTAAAAGATGCTACAGAAGCAATCAATAAAATAATTGCTCATAAAGAAAATTTACACTCGTTTTCTGATTCTTTGCAAGATTTAGACATGCATTTTCTGCACCAAAATACGGGTGATTTTAGCAATTCTTATGAGTATTAATTAAAATAAACAAAAGAAAATAGAGCAAAGACAGCTCATCTGTTTTCTATACTCTAAACTCTTTTAATAAATGAATTCAGAAATCCTCTTAAAAGAATTAAACTTTAAAGCAACTAGAAGTTCTGGTGCTGGCGGACAGCATGTAAATAAAACGTCTTCTAAGATTGAACTAAGTTTCGATTTAGAAAATTCACTTGCGCTCTCTGAAAATGAAATACTACTTCTAAAGGCAAAACTTTCATCAAAACTAACAAAAGAAAATGTACTTATTCTTTTTTGTGAAGAAACACGCTCTCAACACAGAAATAAAGAACTTGCTATTAAACGTTTTTTACAGTTGATAAAAACGAATTTAATTCGTCCTAAAAAAAGAAGGAAAACAAAACCTAGTAAAAATTCTATTAAAAGAAATACCGAAAGAAAAAAAAGGACTTCTGTAAAAAAGGCCCTTAGAAAGAAACCAAAACTAGATTAAAAATAAAATTTCTTTTTAGTAAAACCGAAAACTCACAAACAAGTCTAGCCCTGATTGAAACGGCATCCTTTTTATTTTTAAAATAGATAAGCGTTATTGCGAGGAACGAAGCAATCTGTTTTAATTATGAAATGACACCGTTTATAAAAAAGTAACCTTTGCAATAACAGAAAATAAAAAGATATAGTGGAAAGCAGGAAATAGCTACTAAAAAAACACGTTTGTTGTTCCTCATTCCAAAAATCCAAATTATCTTTGCAGCGTTCTCATAAAGGGGTGCTTTAAAAAGCTGAGATCATACCCAATGAACCTAGAACAGATAATGCTGTTTAGGGAATTATAACAAGTTGTTGCGAAGACTTTAAACAATCTTTAAATGAAGAGATTACCACGTTGTAATTCTTTGTAATGACACTAATTATTCAATAATAACCACAAGAATAATTACCTCTTTTTATTCGTTTTAAATTTCTTTAAAATGAAAAAAATTACCATTTTTTTATTCTTGTTTGTAAGTACACTTGCAAACGCACAGTCCTTTACATTTTCAGGAAAAGTTGTAGACGAAAATGAAAAACATTTAATTGGCGCTTCTGTTTTTGTTAAAGAACTAAAAAAAGGAACATCAACAAATATTGATGGTAACTTTAGCTTTAACTTAAAAAAAGGAATGTATACGGTTGAAGTTTCTTTTCTGGGTTATAAAACAATTTCAGAAAAAATTATTATTTCTCAAGATGAAGAATATATCATTCAACTAAAGCCAGATACTACCGTTTTAGAAGAAGTATTGGTTTCTGCGGTTCGTGTAAATGCAGATGTGCCTGTTACATTCTCTAACTTGTCTAAAAAGGAAATTGCCAAACGTAATTTAGGGCAAGACATTCCTGTTTTACTAAATTATATGCCTTCTGTAGTTTCGTCTTCAGACGCTGGTGCTGGTGTTGGTTATACCTACATGAGTGTTCGTGGTTCTAACGGTGAACGTATTAATGTTACCGTAAACGGAATTCCTTATAACGATGCCGAAAGTCATGGTTCTTTTTGGGTAAATTTAGGCGATTTTGCTTCTTCTACTCAGAATTTACAATTGCAACGTGGTGTTGGTACGTCTACGAACGGTTCTGGTGCTTTTGGTGCAAGTTTAAACATTTTAACAGATGCTGTTTCGGAAGATGCTTTTGCAGAAATATCAAATTCTTTTGGTTCTTACGGCACCAGAAAACATACCGTAAAGTTTAGTACAGGGAAGTTAAATGATCACATAGAAGTTGCTGGTCGTTTGTCTAATATTTATTCAGACGGCTATGTAGACAGAGCTTTTGCAGATTTAAAATCGTACTATTTACAAGCAAGTTATACAGATGAAAATACGCTGATAAAAGCAATTACTTTTGGCGGTAAGGAAAGAACGTACCAAGCTTGGGAAGGTTTAACGGCGGCTCAATTAAAAGAAGATAGAAAGCAAAATCCATACACGTACGAGAATGAAGTTGATAATTTCGAACAGAATCATTATCAATTGCATTGGAACGAAAAACTGACCGATAATTGGTCTACAAACATTGGTTTGAATTACACTAAAGGGTCTGGTTATTTTGAGCAGTATAAAAGTGAAGAAGACGCTGCTGATTTTAATAATTTAATAGTAAACGGAAGCGATTTAATTGTTAGACGTTGGTTAGACAATGATTTTTATGTTTTTAACTTCAACACCAATTATAAAACGGATAAGCTAAATTTTATTACAGGAATTTCGTATTCTAATTATACAGGAGACCATTTTGGTGAAGTAATTTGGGGAGAAAACTTAGCTTCTGACGTGTCTATTAGAGATCGTTATTATTTTTCGGATGCAAAAAAAACAGATTTTTCTTTGTTTGCAAAAGCAACGTTTGATATCAGCGAAAAATTAGCTGCTTATGTAGATGTTCAAGGTCGTTTTGTGAATTATAAAACAAACGGAATTACCTCTAAAATTAAGCAGATAAATGTAGATGCAGATTTTAATTTCTTTAATCCTAAATTTGGATTTACCTATAAATTGAATCCTCAGAACAATCTGTACACTTCTTTTGCAGTAGCAAACAGAGAACCAAATAGAAATGATTTTGAAGGCGGAGTTACCACACCAGAAACTTTAAATGATTTAGAATTGGGTTGGCGTCTAAAAAGTGAAACCATTAAATTAAATACCAACATTTATTATATGGATTATAAGAATCAGTTGGTTTTAACGGGAGCTTTAGATGATGTTGGAGCGCCAATAAGAGCAACTTCTGGTGGCAGTTACAGATTAGGTTTAGAAATTGATGCAGACATTCGTTTGAGTAATCAGTTTTCTATAAAACCAAATGCGGCTTTTAGTTCTAATAAAAATAGAGACTTTTTTATTACTAGAGATGGTATTGTAGAGCCACAACCTTTGGGTAAAACAGATTTATCTTTTTCTCCAGATGTTGTTGTCGGGAATATTTTTACATACCAACCAAAGGATAATTTACAATTTTCATTTCTATCTAAATATGTTGGCAAGCAGTTTATGAGTAATTTTAGCAGTGCAATCTCTAATAATGATGTTTTAGACAATTATTTTACTTCAGACCTTAATGTAGTTTATGAAATGAAACCAACCAAAATTTTTAAATCTATTGTGTTTTCTGCTTTGATAAACAACATTTTTAATAATGAATATGTAGACAGAGGTTATTATTACACGTTTGATGACACTTCGTCTAACCGAGGCACAGTGACTACGGTAGATGGTGCAGGTTATTATCCGCAAGCAACAAGAAACTTCTTAGTTGGTGTTACTTTAAAATTTTAATAAAACACCTATTTTTAATCAAAACTGATTAAAATCTGTTAAAAAATACCCAAAACGAGCGATTTTCATGAAAAATCGCTCGTTTTTTCGTATATTAAAAATCTATGGTAAACACTGCTACTTTTACATACAATAACAGCAACAAGCAATATGTTGAGGCTTGTCAATTGAATGATTTTACACTTCCTGCATTCTAAAACTTTTTATTTCTTTTAGCAATTTTCAATAATTTTTTAGAAGATCTATTTCTTTTTAAAACTTCATAGTATCAATCCTTAAAAAAATCCAAATAAAAACATGAGACAACTTAAAATTGTAAAACAGGTAACTAATCGTGACGCAGAATCTTTAGATAAATATTTTCAGGAAATTAGTAAAATTGGGCTTATTACTGCTGATGAAGAAGTAGAATTGGCTTTGAAAATTAAAAAAGGAGATAATCGCGCGTTAGATGCACTTGTTAGCGCAAATTTAAGATTTGTTGTTTCCGTTGCAAAACAATACCAAGGACAAGGTTTAAAATTATCTGATTTAATAAATGAAGGCAATTTAGGGTTGGTAAAAGCTGCCAAACGTTTTGATGAGACTAGAGGTTTTAAGTTTATTTCTTATGCTGTTTGGTGGATTCGTCAAGCAATTATGCAAGCCTTAGCAGAACAATCTAGAATTGTACGTTTGCCTCTTAATAAAATAGGAAGCATCAACAAAATAAGAAAAATATATGCTCGCTTAGAGCAAGGTGAGCAGCGCATGCCTACCAATAAAGAAATTGCGAAACAGTTAGACATGACTGAAACAGAAGTAGAGCAATCTTTAAAAAATTCTGGAAGACATGTTTCTATGGATGCGCCTTTTAATGAAGGAGAAGATTCTAATTTATACAACCTTTTACAATCTGAAGATTCACCAAAACCAGATAAGGAGTTGATGAGTCAATCTTTAAAAATTGAAATAGAAAGAGCTTTAGGTACCCTTACTTTTAAAGAAGCAAAAGTTATAAAAATGTATTACGGTATTGGTAATGAAGTTGCTTCTAGTTTGTCTGAAATTGGCGAACGTTTCGACTTAACAAGAGAACGTGTTAGACAAGTAAAGCAACGAGCAATTAAGCGCTTACAATCGAAATCTAAGACGCACATGTTAAGAACTTATTTAGGATAACAAAAAATGACAACTAATTTAAAATCTCAAACTTACCTTTGGGATTTTTTTTGTGCCAAAAATTAGGTATTTGTATCTATTTTACAAGAAGTTACGAAAGTCTTAATGTTGGCAAACATTTATAATAAAAAAGCGAGCTTAAAGCTCGCTTTTTTATTTATGAATCCATTTTACCAACGGCACAACTAACAAAAGATTTTGCCTTGTGAACAATGCTATTTTTATCACCCACTTCCGGATATCCTAATTTAGATAATTTTTCTTTTATCAGTACTAGATTTTCAGTTTCAGAAGTAATAGAAACAATAGATTTTTCTACATTTACTTCAACTTCATCTACATTTTCTAAACTTAACAATCCTTTTTTAATCGTTGCCGCACAACCACCACATTTTAAGTTTTCTATTTGAATTTCTATTATCATAATTTCTAATTTTCTTTTTCCCATTGACTGTAACCTCCTAAGACGTTTACAACCTTAAATCCCTTTTCTTTTAATATTAAAGAAGCTTTTACACTTCTTCCACCACTTCTACAGTATAAGTAGACGGGTTTGTTTTTATCTAACTGCTTAGACGCTTTTTCATAAAAATCTGCCTCAAAGAAATTAGCAAATTTTGCACTTTCTATAAAACCTTCTTCAATTTCTTTAGGAGTTCGAACATCCATTAATTGCACTTTTTCTTTTTCCAATAAAACCTTTAATTCTTGTGTAGAAATAGATTTTAATTCTTCTGAAGAACTACAATTAATAAAAAAGAAACTCATTAAAAAAAGACCGATTATATTTTTCATCTTATTTTATTTTAAAGTTGATGGACACACTGCTGCTGTTCTTTCTATAGTTGTTTCTTTTATAGCTGCATAACCACCAGAAACATCAATAACATTGTGAAAACCACGTGCTTTTAAAATAGAAGAAGCAATTACAGAACGGTAACCCCCAGCACAATGCACATAGAAGTTTCCTTTCTTCGGAAATTCTGAAATATGAGTATTTAAGAAATCTAAAGGCGTACTATCTGCTACTTTTATATGTTCACTCTCATATTCACCAGGTTTTCTTACATCAAAAACAGGCATGTTTTCTTTAATTTTTTCTTCTAAGACATGTGCAGATACAGATTCTAAAGTATCAATTTCTTTGCCTGCTTCTTTCCATGAAGAAAAACTTCCTTTTAAATATCCTAAAACGTTATCAAAGCCAACTCTAGACAAACGTATAATAGTAGCTTCTTCTTCGCCTTCTGGAGTTACTAACAAAATTGGTTGTTTTATATCTTTAATTAATGCGCCAACCCAAGGTGCAAAAGTACCACCTAAACCAATAAAAATAGATTGTGGTATAAAACCTTTTATAAATTCTGATTGATGACGAACATCTAAAATTAATGCGTTTGTTTCATTTGCATGAATCTCAAATGCTTTTACAGATAAAGGTTTTGCACTATTTTCTAGAACTTCATCTATAGACTTATAACCTTCTTTATTCAGTTTTACATTCAAAGGAAAATATGCTGGCGGAGGCAATAAACCATCGGTTACTTCTTTAACAAATTCTGCCTTTGTCATGTCTGCTCTTAACGCATAATTGGTTTCTTTTTGGTTGCCAATAGTACCTACAGTTTCTTTACTTAAATTTTTACCACAGGCAGAACCTGCTCCGTGTGCCGGATATACAATGACATCATCTGCCAAGGGCATTACTTTATTTCTTAAACTATCGAATAAGAATCCTGCCAAATCTTCTTCTGTAATAGCTCCTTTTTGAGCTAAATCTGGTCTTCCTACATCTCCTAGAAACAGTGTGTCTCCGCTAAAAATAGCATAATCTTTTCCATTTTTATCTTTCAATAAATAACAAGAACTTTCCATGGTATGACCTGGCGTGTGTAAAACCGTTATGGTAATATCCCCTACTTTAAAAACCTGATTATCTTCTGCAATGATTGCATCGAAACTTGTTTTTGCCGTTGGACCATACACTATTTTTGCACCTGTTTTTTCTGCTAAAGTTACGTGGCCACTCACAAAATCTGCGTGAAAATGTGTTTCAAAAATGTATTTTATTTTAGCATTATTGTTTGCAGCCCTATCGATGTAATCTTGTACTTCTCTTAATGGATCGATAATAGCAACTTCGCCATTACTTTCTATATAATAAGCTCCTTGAGCTAAACAACCTGTATAAATTTGTTCTATAATCATATTTTATTCTCTTTTTGTAAGCTTCTAAATAACAGTATCAACAAATAATGTCAAATGATATTTATCAACTTTGTTTGATTCCTATTTTCACTTTTAAGCTCGGAAAATTATTTTTTTATTAGTCATATGCTTGGTGTATGTATTTCGCATATTTTTCTTGATGTCTTCGATCTCCTGTTTTATAAAATTTAACTGCCTGATTAGGGCGCATAAAAAAATGAGTTAAATCTATTATCTCTAAAATACCGCTTCTAAATAAATCATCTCTTACAGGTCCTTTTACACCTGCTAAATAAAAAATGATTCCCTTTTTCTGACAAAATCGAATGCGTTCTTTTAGCATTTCTACACCTGTGCTATCTACTCTATTGATACTTTCTGCATCTAGAACAATCAATTTTAAGGCACTGCCCTTCCTGTCCATCATTTCATCTAATTTATCTCTAAAATAACCTGAGTTTGCATAAAATAACTGAGCATCAAATCGAAAAACTAAAATATCATCATCAATAATAACATCATCGAACCTGTGTTTATTTCTATAAAAATTAGAGTTGGGTACTTTGCCTAATTCGGCAACGTAAGGTCTAGAAGTTCTATAAATTAATATGACTAATGATAGGCCAACTCCAACAATTATTCCATATTCGATTCCTAATAATAATGTTGCTGAAAATGTAGCCAACATTAACCAGAAATCTAACTGATTTGCTTTCCAAAGAAACTTAGCTTCTTTAAAATTTACGAGTCCGAAAACAGCTACAATAATAATTGCAGCCAAAACGGTCTTTGGTAAGTGATAAAATAACGGAGTTAAAAATAGCAGTGTAATACTCACCATTACAACAGAAATTAATGCCGCCATTCCTGTTCTTGCCCCACTTTCTTGGTTGATAGCAGATCGGGAGAAACTAGAAGTACTTGGGTATGCTTTAAACAAAGAACCTACCATATTACTGATTCCTAAAGCAATTAATTCTTGGTTGGGTCGTATTCTATATTCGTCTTGTTTTGCTTCTAATGATTTACCTATAGATATAGTTTCTAAGTAACCAACCATTACTAAAGTTAAAGCAATTGGCAACAATTCTCTCATTTGATCTAAGTCGAAACTTGGCATTCCGAATTTTGGTAAACCAGAAGGAATGTCTTTTACTATGGAAACGTCTTCGAAACCTTTACCAAAAAATTTCATAATTAAAATCCCTAAAATAACAACAATTAATGCATTCGGAATTTTCTTATTTATTTTTCTAAAAAAGATAATTACAACTACGGAAATCAATCCGATGCTAGTCGTATGATAATTAAAATTACTTATGTGAAGCCAAATATCTTTTACAATAACTTGTATTTGATCACTTTGAACAAAATCTACACCTAACAAATTTCTAAATTGATTAAAACCAATAGTTAGTGCAATTGCAGAAGTAAAACCAGTAATAACCGGTTTCGAAAGGAAGTTTACAATAAAACCTAAACTAAAAATCCCCATTATAAACTGAATGGAGCCTACCATTAAAGCTAATAAAATAGCAATAGCAATATAACTTTCTGAACCTGCCAATGCCAAAGTAGAAACTCCCGTTGCAACAATTAAAGAATCCATCGCTACAGGACCAATTGCAACTTGTCTTGAAGAACCAAAGATAGCATACATTATTTGTGGTACTAAAGCACAATACAAACCATAAATTGGTGGCAATCCTGCAATAAGTGCGTACGCAATACCTTGCGGAATTAAAATAATACCCACAGTGGTTCCAGCAATTAAATCACCTTTAAAAAGTGAAGAATTGTAGTTTGGTAACCATTCTAAGATTGGTATTATCTTTTTTATATTCATTTTTTAGCTATATACTTGAGGTATTATGCTTAAAACTTGATGCCTCAAGCTTACAATTTTTTAAAAAAATTCTCCTTCATTCCTACCTTTTACCCTTCCTAAATGTTTGTATGCTAAATCTGTTACTTCTCTTCCTCTTGGAGTTCGCATGATAAACCCTTGTTGAATTAAAAAAGGCTCATATACTTCTTCAATTGTTTCCGTATTTTCACTAACTGCAGTCGCAATCGTTGAAATACCTACCGGACCTCCTTTAAATTTATCTATAATGGTTGCCAAAATTTTATTATCCATTTCATCTAAACCATGTGCATCTACATTTAATGCTTTCAAAGCATATTTTGCAATTTCAATAGTAATTGCTCCGTCACCTTTAATTTGTGCAAAATCACGAACTCTTCGTAATAATGCATTTGCTATTCTTGGTGTTCCTCTACTTCTGCCCGCAATTTCTATCGCAGATTCCATTGAAATTGGCACTTTTAAAATGTGTGCACTTCTTTGGATAATTGTAGTTAGCAACTCCGTTTTGTAATAGTGTAATCTACTACTAATACCGAATCTCGCTCTCATTGGAGCTGTTAACAATCCTGAACGCGTTGTTGCACCAATTAAAGTAAATGGTTCTAAGTTGATTTGGACCGTTCTGGCATTAGGGCCAGATTCAATCATGATATCAATCTTATAGTCTTCCATTGCAGAGTATAGATATTCTTCTACAATCGGACTCAAACGATGAATTTCATCAATAAATAAAACATCACGCTCATCTAGATTGGTCAATAAACCCGCTAAATCTCCTGGCTTGTCTAAAACCGGGCCGGAAGTTACCTTTATACCCACTTGCAACTCATTTGCTAAAATATGGGCTAATGTAGTTTTTCCTAGTCCTGGAGGGCCATGAAATAAAGTGTGATCTAACGCTTCTTCTCTTTGATTTGCTGCTTCAACAAAAACTTTTAAATTATCAATTGCTTGATCTTGACCTGTAAAATCATCAAAAGAAAGTGGACGTAATTTTTTTTCTACGTCTAAGTCTTCGTTAGATAAATTATCGTTTTCAGGGTTTAAGTTTTCATTCATAGAACAAAGATAATATTAATTCAAATACTATATTGTACCTTTTGTTACATAACAAAAAAACCTTTCCGAATTGGAAAGGCTTTTTAGTTTTTATGTCGATTCTTGTTTGCACAAGCATAAGATTTATAATTTATGATGGCTCTTCACCTTCTAATAAAGGTGTTGTTTGTAAAACAAAATCTTGACCGTGTAAGTAATCACTATCATCATCATTTGCATCTACACGCTTACTATAATCATAAGCCCATCTATGAACAACTGGTAATTTCCCTGGCCAGTTACCATGTACATGTTCTACCGGAGTTGTCCACTCTAAAGTATTCGATTTCCATGGATTTTGTGTTGCTTTTTCACCTCTATACATAGAGATAAAGAAATTTGCAATAAAGAAGATTTGAGCAATACCACCGACTAAGGCAAAAATTGTAATCACAACGTTAATGTCTGCTAAATCATCAAACATTGGAAAGTTTGTATTTGTATAATATCTACGTGGTAAACCTGCTAATCCAATAAAATGCATCGGCCAGAAAACACCGTAAGCACATATAATACTTAACCAGAAATGCCAGTATCCTAAAGTTTTATTCATCATTCTACCATACATTTTCGGAAACCAGTGATACACACCAGCAAACATACCGAAGATTGCAGAAACACCCATTACTAAGTGGAAATGCGCTACTACAAAATACGTATCGTGAACATTAATATCTAAAGCAGAATCTCCTAAAACCAATCCCGTTAAACCACCTGTTACGAATGTAGAAACCAAACCAATAGAAAATAGCATTGCAGGATTCAATTGCAAATTACCTTTCCATAAGGTAGTAACATAATTAAAGGCTTTTACAGCAGAAGGAATTGCAATTAATAAGGTTGTAAATGTAAATACAGATCCTAAGAAAGGATTCATACCAGATACAAACATATGGTGTCCCCAAACAATTGTAGATAAAAATGCAATTGCCATAATAGAACCAATCATTGCTCTATAACCAAAAATTGGTTTTCTAGCATTTGTAGATATCACCTCTGAAGTAATACCCAATGCCGGTAATAAAACAATATATACTTCTGGGTGACCTAAGAACCAAAATAAGTGTTCATACAATACTGGTGAACCTCCTTGATAGTGCAGGACTTCTCCAGAAATAAAAATATCTGATAAATAAAATGAAGTTCCAAAACTTCTGTCGAAAACCAATAATAAAGATGCTGATAATAACACAGGAAAGGAAACTACACCAATAATAGCTGTAATAAAAAATGCCCAAATTGTTAATGGCAATCTTGTCATTTTCATTCCTTTTGTTCGCATATTTAAAACTGTGACAATATAGTTTAAAGATCCTATTAGAGAAGATGCAATAAATATAGCCATAGATACTAACCACAGTGTCATACCCATTCCAGAACCTGGAATTGCCTGAGGTAAAGCACTCAAAGGAGGGTAAACCGTCCATCCTGCAGAAGCAGGACCAGCTTCTACAAATAATGATATCACCATAATAATACTAGAAATAAAGAATAACCAGTAAGATACCATGTTTAAGAAACCAGATGCCATATCTCTAGCCCCAATCTGCAACGGAATTAATAAATTTGAGAATGTACCACTTAAACCAGCTGTTAATACAAAGAATACCATGATAGTACCATGTATTGTAACTAATGCTAAATACATATCTGGGTCCATGATGCCATCTGTTTGGTGAGAACCTAAAAAAGCTTCAACAAATGTAAATGACGTATCTGGCCACGCAAGTTGTACACGAAATAGCATAGACATTAACACACCAATAATTCCCATAAACATACCAGTTACTAAGAACTGCTTAGAAATCATTTTATGATCTTGACTAAAAAGATATTTTGTTACAAAAGTTTCTTTAGGATGATGATCTGACATAATCTTACTTATTTGTAGTATTTTATATTATATAATTATTTAATAACTTCTGATAATGTTGGTTGTTCTGATAACCATTTGTCATATTCATCTTGTTCTACAACTGTAATTTTCATTTGCATGTTGTAGTGAGATGCTCCACAAATTTTGTTACATAACAACAAATAATCAAATACATAAGGTTCTTCTCCTTTTGCTCTTCTTATTTTATTAATACCTATAGATTTCTCTATTACTTCTGATTGATTTCTCATTTCTTCAGTAGTGTACTTAGGTGTAAACCCGAACTCTGTAACCATACCAGGTACACAATTCATTTGTGCTCTAAAGTGAGGCATATAAGCAGAATGTAAAACATCTTGAGAACGAAACTTGAAGTGAATTTTCCTTCCTTTCGGCAGGTATAATTCAGTTACTTGTTTATCATCAATTGAATTTTTGTCTGTCATATCTACACCCATCGTGTTGATCCCCTTAATGAAGTTTACATTTCCAAAACCTAACGTATTATCGGCTCCTGCATAGCGTGCATCCCATCTAAATTGCTGCGAGTACACTTCTATAACAACAGGGTCTTCCAAATCAGATAAATCCATTATGTTATTCCATTGCCATAATCCATAACCTATTAAAACAACCAAAACAATCGCAGGTGTCACTGTCCAAATAAATTCTAATTTATGACTGTCTGCATAAAACTTTGCTTTCTGTCCTTTTTTACCTCTGTATTTAAACGTGAAGTAAAATATTAAAAATTGCATGATAAATTGTACAATACCAATTAACCAAAATGTAATATTAAATAAATTGTCGTCATGTTCTCCTTCAATAGAAGCAGATTCTGGTAAAAGTACTACGTTCATGAAGATTAAACAATAAATCATCATTGCGTAAAAGAATGCCATAAAACCAATGGCGTATTTACCTTGAGCAGCATTATCTTTGTCGTCTGCAATAGAACTCCTAAAATCCATGATTCTAGTAATCTGCCAAACACTTACACCGATTGCAACACCTATAAAAATATAAAATAGAGCTAGCATATTAATCTTTTCTTAATTTTAAATTCAATTATTTGTTAATGATGATCTGTTGAACCTTCGTCTGAATGTTCAATATTATAATAATGGAAATGTTCACTTTCTTTTAAGAAAGGGTTTCCTTTTGGAATTGTATTTGCTTTCGAGAATGATCTTAATGTTGTATAAATCATTAAACCGATAAAGAAACACAAAGAACTTATTTCAGGAATACCAAAATACCAATTTGCTCCTACAGTAGAAGGCATAATCATGATGAATACATCCATATAATGACCTGCTAATATAACAACACCACCTATAAACACAAACCAAGGTTTACTCTTGTAATCACTATTTAACAACAGCAATATTGGAAAAACGAAGTTCATGACTACCATACCTAAGAAAGGTAATTTATATTCTGTAAATCTTGCTACGAAATAGGTAGTTTCTTCAGGAATATCTGCATACCATATCAACATAAACTGTGAAAACCATAGGTATGTCCAGAATATAGAAAAACCAAACATAAATTTCGCTAAATCATGAATGTGACTATCGTTTATACCAGGTAAAAGATCTTTAGAACGAAAGTAAATTGTAAAAAATGCAATTACTGTTAAAGCACTTACTAGTAACGTTGAAAGCACATACCAACCGAATAATGTAGAGAACCAGTGAGGATCTAACCCCATAATCCAATCCCAAGACATCGTTGTTTCTGTAATCATAAATAAGAATAGAAAAATAACGGATGCATTATAGTTTTTCTTATATGTTTTGTTTCCATCATTAGCAGTATCTTCTTTTATAGAACCTTTTCTGATAAAGAAACGGTATGCATTCCAAATTAAAAGGTATACAATACTTCTTATTACAAATCTTGTAGAATTAATCCACCAAGACTTACCATCTACAATAGGATCATAATTCTCACTTGTTGTATCGAAAGTACCTTCTGCCATCCATGGAAATAAATGATTGAGGTGCATTACTGAGGCAATAACAACAAGTACCATTAGAATAGAAACGGGTAATAAATTTCCTGTTATCGCTTCCATTACTCTTAAAATAACAACAGACCAACCTACTTGTGCAACTCTTTGTATTGCATAGAAAGCTAAAACTAACAGCGTAATACCCAAAGAGAAAAACAATGCTACATAAAATGCAGACCAAGGTCTGTTTTGTAATTGATGCAAAACGTGTTCTGCGTGAGAATCATCATCATGCGCACCATGTCCGCTCATTGTTTTATCCACATTTTTACCACTATCATGCACACCTGAAACAATGTTGTCTACTTTTTTAACTTCTGTAACGTGAGCAGCCTTTTCCGCTTCTCCATGAGAAGAACCATGACCTTCACTACTTGAAGCTTCAATTACATGTTTAGCATCTTCTAAGGTTTTCTGAGAACCATTATAAAAGCTGAATGCGATTCCTATAACACCAAAAATAATTAGTGCTAATGAGAATGTTTTTAATTTACCTGAGAATTGATACATATCTTTAGTATTCTATCTTTTTGTATTTTATTTTAACAAATCTGTGCGCAAAACTTCTACGTATTGCACTATTTGCCAGCGTTCTTTGTATGTTAATTGAGATGAGTGAGAACCCATTAAGTTTTTACCGTGTATTAATACATGATAAATACTTCCTTCTGTAAGATCTCTATCTTTATAATTAGGAATTCCTGCAAACTTTTCTGAAGTTGCTAAATACCCTTGTCCGTCTCCATTTTTACCATGGCATGAAAGGCAGTAGATCGTATACATTTCTTTACCATTGTCTAAATTCTTTTCATCCTTAGCTAAAGGCGATTTTAACGTAGTTTTTGCTAACTCGTATCCTTCTATAGTGTCAGGAATGTCATAAGCAGGAGCGCCGCCTCTTGGAATAGTCCCCGCAACTGGTTTGCTATTTACAGGTTCTCCTCCTAATCCTTCTGCGCCATCTGCATTGTAAGGTATGGATTCATACATGTCTGGCATGTATTGCAATTGCCTTGTTTTTTTGTCATTACAAGAAATGATACTTGTAAAGACTACTAATGCGATAATTAATTTAAAATTCTTCATCATCTAATCTATTAGTGCTTATCTACTACATTAATTTCTACAGCTCCTGTTCTAGCTAACAAAGAAGTTAATGCTTCTTCATTATTATTATGAACTGGAATCTCCATTAAGAAATGGTCATCCGTAGTTCTTGGGTCAGGGTTTTCTGCATCTTTAAAAGGCCAAATTCTACTTCTCATATAAAAAGTAATTACCATTAAATGCGCTGCAAAAAAGACTGTTAATTCAAACATAATTGGCACAAATGCTGGCATGTTTTCCATCCATGAAAAACTTGGTTTACCACCAATATCTTGTGGCCAATCTTCTATCATGATATAATTTGTCATCCAAATTGAAAAAGCCAAACCCGTTAATCCATAAAAGAATGCTGTAATCGCTAATCTTGTTGGAGCTAAGCCCATTGCTTTGTCTAGACCATGAACTGGAAAAGGACAAAATACTTCTTCGATATGATGATGTTCTGCTTTCACAGCTTTTACTGCGTCTAACAGTACTTCGTCATCAGTATAAAACGCATGAATAACTTTTGATGCTTCCATAATTATCCGTTTAAATTGTTATCAGAATCCTTGTCATTAACTACTGCACTTGTAACAACAATTGCAGGTTTGGTAGGTATTCCTTGTTCACTTCTCTTCTTGTAAAATTCACCTGAAGACTTTAATATTGTTTTTACTTCCGCTTGCGCAATTACAGGGAATGTTCTTGCATATAATAAGAATAATACAAAGAAGAACCCAATAGTACCAATAAAGATACCTACATCTACAAACGTAGGTTCAAAACGCCACCATGTAGATGGTAAATGACCTTTACTTAATACAATTGCAATAATATCAAAACGCTCAAACCACATACCAATGTTAATCGCTATCGAAATAATAAAAGTAATCATAAAACTTCTTCTAAACTTCTTAATCCATAATAACTGTGGAGTAATAATATTAAAGGTAATTAATGACCAGAAAGCCCAAGCATAAGGTCCTGTTGCCGCACCTACAGATAGGTATGTATAGTTTTCATATGGTGAACCGGTATACCAAGCAATAAAGAATTCTGTTGCATACGCTACAGCTACAATACCACCTGTTAAGATAATTACCATATTCATATACTCTACATGCATACGTGTAATATAATCTTCTAGGTTTGTTACTTTTCTCATAATTCCTAATAACGTTTGTACCATTGCAAATCCTGAAAAGATTGCTCCTGCGACGAAATAAGGAGGGAATATTGTTGAGTGCCACCCTGGATTGATTGATGTTGCGAAATCCATCGATACAATTGTATGTACAGAAAGTACTAATGGTGTTGCTAAACCTGCAAGTACCAAAGATACTTCTTCAAAACGTTGCCAGTCCTTTGCTCTACCAGACCAACCGAATGATAATAAAGCATATATTTTCTTTTGAAAAGGTTTTACAGCTCTATCTCTAATCATTGCAAAATCTGGTAATAAACCTGTCCACCAGAAAACTAGTGACACAGATAAATATGTAGAGATTGCAAAAACATCCCATAATAGAGGCGAGTTAAAATTCACCCATAATGATCCGAATTGATTTGGAAGTGGTAGTACCCAATATGCATTCCATGGACGTCCCATGTGAATAATTGGAAACAATCCTGCTTGAAAAACGGCAAAAATAGTCATGGCTTCCGCAGAACGGTTAATTGCCATTCTCCACTTCTGACGGAATAATAAAAGCACCGCGGAAATTAATGTTCCTGCGTGACCAATACCAACCCACCATACAAAGTTGGTAATATCCCAAGCCCAACCAATGTTCTTGTTCAATCCCCAGACTCCAATACCAGTTCCTACGGTATAGAAAATACATCCAAATCCCCAGAGCATTGCTGCTAGTGAAATATAAAATGCTATGTACCAATTTTTATTTGCGGCACCTTCTATAGGTTTTGCAATGTCTTCGGTAATATCGTGGTAACTTTTATCACCTAATACTAAAGGTTCCCTTATGGGTGCTTCGTAATGAGACATATTCTGATATCTTAAATTTAAATTACGCTTCGTTTGTGTTTCTTACTTTAACTTGATATATTACATTTGGCTTCGTTTGAAGATAATCTAATACATTGTATGCTCTTTTGTCTTCTGCTAATGCAGCAACTTCGTCTTCTTCATTATTTACATCACCAAAGACCATAGCTCCTGTAGTACATGCTGAAGAACAAGCTGTTTCAAACTCATCAACATTTACTTTTCTTCCTTCTTTCTTAGCTTTTAGAATTGTTGCTTGTGTCATTTGAATACACATAGAACATTTCTCCATAACTCCTCTAGAACGAACTACAACATCTGGGTTTAACACCATTTTACCATATTCGTTGTTCATGTTAAAATCAAACTCGTTATTGTTTGAATAACTAAACCAGTTAAATCTACGAACTCTATATGGACAGTTGTTTGCACAATATCTTGTACCTACACATCTGTTGTATGCCATTTGATTTTGACCTTGACGACCGTGAGATGTTGCAGCAACAGGACACACAGTCTCACAAGGAGCATGATTACAGTGCTGACACATCATTGGTTGAAAAGTAACTTCAGGGTTTTCAGCTTCAGTTTCTAAAGCTTTGTATAAATCTCCACCACTTAAGCCCATTTCTTTGGCCTCTTCACGAGTTTCAACTTCTGAAGAATAATATCTATCAATACGCAACCAGTGCATATCTCTACCTACTCTAACTTCATTTTTACCAACAACTGGTACATTGTTTTCTGCGTGACATGCTACAACACATGCGCCACAACCTGTACAAGATGTTAAGTCAATTGACAAGTTAAAGTGATGCCCAATTTCTCGGTTATGCTCATCCCATAAATCTATTGTTTTTGCTTCAACTTCTTTATGGTCATAAGATACATACGCAGGCTTGTTCCAGCCATTGTGATGATCTTTAGGCGCTACTGTATTATACTCTTTTAAAGTAGCAACTTTTAGAATATCATGGCGTCCAGCAATTGTTTTTTGTACTTGTGTACATGCAAACTTATGCGTTCCTAACACTTTCTCTATTGCTACATTATATTGAATGTTATTGCCACCTTTGTATAGAGTATATGCATTGACACCTACTTGCATTTCTTCTTTTAAAGCAAATGTTTTACCGAAACCTAATGCTAAACCAACAGATCCTTTTGCTTGACCTGGTTGAATCATAACAGGTACTACAAGTTCGCTACCATTTACAGTTACTTTAGCGTAATCTCCGTTAATTGCTCCGTTATCTTTTACAGGGTTTGAGAAACCTAGTTCTCTTGCATCTGCCATAGACATGGTTAAATAATTGTCCCAGGAAGCTCTTGTAATTGGGTCTGGAAATTCTTGTAACCAAGGATTGTTTGCTTGCTTACCATCTCCTAAACCAGTTTTGGTATATAAATTCAACTCCATTGCTGAAGCTGCTGTGCTATTCTTTAATTTTAATGCAACTTCTTCAATTGAAACTGCTGCTACCCCTTCAACAGTTGCTGCAATTGTCTTCTTGAAAAACCCGTTGTGTAAAGCTTTATTCCATGAAGCTCCCTCTAAAACATCTGTAGACCAGAAAGATTTTAAATAGTCATAGTAAGAAGTTGAATTTCCAGACCATTTTAATAACGTATCTTGAATTTGACGCGTTTTAAATAAAGGCTGAATTGTTGGTTGTACTAAACCATAATTTCCTGCAGAAAACTGAGTATCTCCCCAAGATTCTAAGAAATGTGGTGCTGGTAATGCATAGTCCATTGCATTTACCGTCTCGTTATTCTCAACTGATAAAGCAACTTTTAAATCTACCTTTTTTAATGCTTCTGTAAATTCACCCGCATTTGGTAGTGAATAAGAAGGATCTACATTCACTGTTACAATACCACCAACTTGTCCGGATTTCATATCTGAAATAACATTCTGAACTTGATCAAAATTTCCTTGACGAATGTTTAGTGAATTATTAGCATCTAAAATAGCACTATTTAAAGCTTTATTAATTGCTAAAGAGATTAGCTGAGCGTTCACATCATTAACACCTGTCATTACAACCCCTTTCGAACCTGCTTTTTTAAGTGCTTTTGCTAATTTCTTAATCTCTCCATCAATAGGAGTTGCTTTAGAAGCAACTGACTGCCCTGTAATTTCTTTATACAAATTCAATAAAGAAAAAACAACATCAGATGGCTTTGCAACCAAACGTTTGTCTGCATTTGCCCCTGTAAGAGACATGTTACTTTCTACTTGGGTATGATAAGACATCTTACCTGTTTCAGGTCTTCTACCTGCAATATATGCTTTTTCAAAACCTCCGTGAAAATCTCCTAAGAAATCTGCACCAAAAGAAACAATTGCTTCTGCGTTTTCTAACTTATAGTTTGGTAAAGCTCTTGTGCCGTACATTGTTTGAAATGCATCTGCTGCTGCTGCCTCAGAAACCGCATCATAAATAACGTGTTTAGCATTTGGGTATGTAGCTAAAAATTCACCAACTACTTTATCTGTAGATGGGCTTGCCATTGTTCCTGTTAATAAAACAACTTGTGCATCAATTTCTTTTAAGCTATTTAATTTCTGTCCTATTTCTTTATCAGCAGTACTCCAAGAAATAGCATCACCATTTTTAGTTGGTTCTTTTAAACGTAGTTTTTCATCATATAAAGAAAGAACCGCTGCTTGTACTCTTGCGCTTGTTGTTCCATTTGCTTCTTTATTTGGCATTATTTGAATCGGGCGCCCTTCACGTGTTTTAACCAACACATTTGCAAAGTCATAACCATCTGACATAGATGTAGCATACCAATCTGCAACACCAGCAATAATATCGTTTGGTTTCACTACGTAAGGAATCGATTTTACAACCGGTCCTTCACAAGCTGCTAATGAAGCTGCCGCTGTTGTAAAGCCTACATATTTTAAGAAATCTCTACGTGAAGTAGAAGAATTCTCAAGTGTTTCTTTATCACCTAAAAAATCATCTGTAGGAATATCCGCTACAAATTCATTTTTACCCAACGTTTCAACAACAGAACTACCTTTTAGTTCTTCAACACTTTTCCAGTATTTTTTGTTTGAAGCCATTTATACTTTTTTATTTAATGATTGAAAGATACAGAAAATTGAAAACAATTCTATAAAACTTTTAATTTTTGAATATTTTATTTACTTAACTAGTAATGACATTTACCACACTCTAAACCACCTAACTGAGAAATAGTAACTCTTTCTACTCCGTATTTCTTCGCTAATTGATCGTGAATTTTAGCATAGTAATCGTTTGATTTTAAATCTACATTTGTTTCTCTATGACAATCGATACACCAGCCCATAGTTAATGGAGAGTATTGATACATTTCATCCATCTCTTCTACTGGACCATGACATTTCTGACATTTTACTCCTGCAACAGTGACGTGCTGTGAGTGATTGTAATATGCGAAATCTGGTAAATTATGAATACGAATCCATTTTACTGGTTTTTCCTCACCTGTGTAGACTAATTCTTCCGGATCCCAACCTGCAGCATCATACACTTTGGCAATCTCTTTGTCTAATTGTGTTTTACCGTACGTTTGACCATTCCATTGAATTTCTGTACCTTCTGCTACTTCAGAAATCGCTTTGTGACAATTCATACAAACATTTACAGACGGTATGCCAGAGTGTTTACTATGTTTTGCTGAAGAGTGACAATATTGGCAATCGATTTTATTTTCACCTGAGTGAATTTTATGAGAAAATGCGATTGGCTGAATGGGTTGATAACCTTGATCTACACCTACAGTAAATAATGTTCCGAAAAGAAAGTATGCACCAACCAACAGTAAGAAAATAGTTCCTAAAACTTTTAAGAAAGTGTTTTCTTTAACACCAACCCACAATTCTTGAAGATCTCTTCTTAAATTCGATTGTACACCTGATTTTTTATCTCCTTTTAATTCGCTTACTTGTTTTAATAAACTAGCAATCATTAAAAACGCAACCACAATTGCTGCTGCTAAGAAATAAATTAACCAATCTGGAGCACCTCTTTCTTCTAATACTTGCCCCCCCACTAAAACTTCACCAGGAGCAGCAACTTTTTTAATTTCACCAACAGTTGTATAGTACAAAATGTCGTCAATATTTTGATCTGACAATTGAGGAAATGCATTCATAGCAGTCGCACTATATTGTGCCGCTTCTGCTGCCTCTGCATTTACTTTTTGAAATTCTGCGTTATTTTTAATCCAAGATTTTAACCAAGAATTCTCTCTATTCTCCTCTACGCCACCTAATGCTGGCCCTACAAGTTTCTTATCTAACTTATGACAAGAAGCACATAAGGATTTGAATAGTTTCTTACCTTCTTTTTGACGTACTTCATCTACATCTTGAGAATAAGAAGAGATGCTAAACGCAAAAAATAAAAGTAATGTAAGACTTTTTAGAAGTACAGAGGTTCGTCTACTATGCAATGCTACACTTTTCATATTTACAAACTATAATTTTAGTATTGTGTCTAAATTCGTTCAAAAAAACAGGTTTTGAACAGTTCTACAAAAGTACTACATATTGCTAAATTTTAAAAAGCTAATAGAATGTTAAATGTCAATTTATAACTATTCTAAATAAGAAAAACACCCAATTTATTCTTTAGCAAGTCGTTATTTTTGCATAAACATTTTAGATTATGAAAAATACATTGTTTTTAAAGATTTTTTTGTTCTGTTTATGCTCAAGTATTGGAACTTTAAGGTCTCAAAACACAACAAACAAGGATAAAGGCGTACAAAATTTGTTAGAAAAAAAGAGAATTTACAATAAATCGAATGGTTTTGGGTACAGTATTCAGATCTATTACGGAAATGAAACAACCGCTAAAAGCAAGAATGCTAAGTTTGGTATTCTATACCCTAGAGTTCTCTCTAAACTTGTTTATAACAACCCAGAATGGAAAGTACAGGTAGGTAATTATAAGACAAAACTAGAAGCTGATAGAGCAAAATTACTATTTATTGAAGAATTCTCTGGAACCATTGTAATTCCTATGGGGAAATAATTTAGCTTTTAGAACTAAAAAAATATTTTCAGCTACTAAATTAATAGCAATAAAAAAGCCGAAATTCTCACGAATTTCGGCTTTTACTATCTATAAAAAATTGATTTATTTCAACTTCTTTTTAACTGCTACTTCTTTGTATGCTTCGATTAAGTCTCCTTCTACAATATCATTGTAGTTCTTAATTTGAACCCCACAATCGTATCCTTTAGCAACTTCTTTAACATCATCTTTAAATCGCTTTAAAGCTGTAAGAGTTCCGTCATGAACTACAATACCATCTCTAATAATTCTAATTTGAGAATCTCTAAAGATTTTACCAGACATTACCATACAACCTGCAATATTACCAACTTTAGAAATTTTATAAACTTCTCTAATTTCAACATTACCAGTAACCTCTTCTTTCATTTCAGGAGATAACATTCCTTCCATTGCATCTTTAAGGTCGTTAATTGCATCATAAATAATAGAATACGTTCTAATATCTACTTCTTCTCTGTCTGCAACTACTCTTGCATTTCCTTGTGGTCTCACATTAAACCCAACAATAATTGCATCTGAAGCTGTTGCTAATAACACATCACTTTCTGTAATGGCTCCAACACCTTTATGAAGAATATTTACTTGAATTTCTTCCGTAGATAGTTTTTGGAAAGAATCTGTTAAGGCTTCTACAGAACCATCTACATCTCCTTTTAAGATAATGTTTAGTTCCTTAAAGTCTCCTAACGCAATTCTACGTCCTATTTCTGCTAATGTTAATGTTTTCTGAGTTCTTACAGATTGCTCACGTTGTAATTGAGATCTTTTAGAAGCGATTTGTTTTGCTTCTCTTTCATCGTCAAATACGACAAACTTGTCTCCAGCTTGTGGCGCTCCGTCTAAACCTAAAACAGATACAGGTGTTGATGGTCCAGCAACTTTTAAGTTGTTTCCTTGATCATCGAACATTGCTCTTATTTTTCCACTGTGTTTACCTGCTAATAAGTAATCTCCAATTTTTAGAGTTCCTGCTTGTACTAATATCGTAGAAACATATCCTCTACCTTTATCTAATAATGCCTCTACTACTGCACCAATTGCATTTTTATTAGGATTCGCTTTCAATTCTAAAACCTCAGCTTCTAATAAAACTTTTTCCAATAATTCTGGAATACCTGTTCCTACTTTTGCTGAAATATCTTGCGACTGAATGTTTCCTCCCCATTCTTCAATTAATAAATTCATTGCAGATAATTGTGTTTTTACATTATCTGGATTTGCATTTGGTTTGTCAATCTTATTGATGGCAAATATAATAGGAACTCCTGCTGCTTGTGCATGAGAAATCGCCTCTTTTGTTTGCGGCATTACATCATCATCTGCTGCAACTACAATAATTACTAAATCCGTTACTTGAGCTCCACGTGCACGCATTGCCGTAAAGGCCTCGTGACCTGGCGTATCTAAGAACGCAATTTTTTGATCGCCAACGTTTACAGAATACGCACCAATATGTTGCGTAATTCCTCCACTTTCACCTTCAATAACATTTGCTTTTCTAATATAATCTAATAAAGAAGTTTTACCATGATCTACGTGACCCATTACCGTAATAATTGGTGCACGCGTTTCTAATTCTTCTGGTTTATCTATTACTTCTTCGATAGACTCTTCTACTTCTGCTCCTACAAATTCTACTTTATGATTAAATTCTTCAGCAACAATAACTAATGTTTCTGCATCTAAACGCTGATTCATTGTTACCATCATTCCTAAAGACATACACGCAGAAATAATGTTTGTTACAGGAACATCCATCATCGTTGCAACTTCACTTACCGTAACAAACTCTGTTACTTTTAAGATCTTATTGTCTAACGCTTGTGCTTCTAATTCTGCATCTGAGTGTTCTCTACGAGCATCTCTTTTATTTCTTCTGTATTTTGCACCTTTTCCTTTAGAAGATTTCCCTTGAAGCTTTTCTAAGGTTTCTCTTACTTGCTTCTGAATATCTGCTTCTGTAGGCTCTTCTTTCTTAACGTTTGCTGCTGGTCTTACGTTTCCTCTACCTTTATTGTAAGGTCCTCTTCCGTTACCTGCTCTACTATTTGGAGCTCTATTTGCAGTTCTGCTTCCAGGAGCGCCTACTTTAGTTACAATACGCTTACGTTTCTTTCTAGGATCTGAAGCTGCATCTTTCTTAGGATCTGGTTTTTTCTTTTTAGGTTTTTCGAATTGTTTTAAATCAATTTTTTTACCTGTAAAGTTTGGTCCGTCTAATTTCTTATATTGAGTTTTGATTGCTTCTGCATTTTCTGCAGTAACTTCCTCTACTTTTCCTTCTGGTTTAGAAACTTCCTTTTTCCCATCAGCTTTCTTGTCTACCTTAGAAGCTTCCTTTTCTACTAAAGAAATTGGTTTCACAACCTTCACTTCTTTAAGAACTGGTTTTTCTTCTTTAGGAACAACAGCTTCAACAACTGGTTCTTTTGAAGTTTCAACTTTTGGAGCTTCAGCTTTTGGTGCTTCAACAACTGGTGTTTCTACTTTTGGAGTTTTCGTAACCGGAGCTTCAACCTTAGTCTCAACTTCTTTTACCTCCTCTTTTTTAGGTGCAGACTTACCAATATTGTCGATATCTATTTTACCAACAGTTTTTAACTCTAGTTTTTTGGCTTTAGCTTTAAGAACTTCTTCTTTTTTAGCGTCTTCTGCTCTTTTACTCTCTTGCTTAGCTTCTAGTTCTGCACGAATAGCTTCTTTCTCTTTTCGCTTTTCCTCACCAACTTCCTTAGATGCAGCTTTTTTGCTAGCATCTGTTTGGAAGCCATCTAGCAGGACTTGATAGACATCACCAGAAATTTTAGTAGTAGGTCTCGATTCAATTTCGTGACCTTTACCTGCTAAATATTCTACTGCTCTATCTAGAGAAATATTTAATTCTCTTAAGACCTTATTAAGCCTCGTTGTTTTGCCTTCAGACATATATTATTTTTTAGCCTTTAATTTTGTAAAAATATACTTTTTTACGATTACTCTTTAACTACAAACTACTCTTCGAATTCTTCTTTCAAAATTCTTTGAACATCTAAAATAGTTTCTTCTTCTAAATCGGTTCTCTTAACTAATTCATCTACACTCGCTTCTAATACGCTTCTAGCAGTATCTAAACCAATGTTTTTAAACTCTTTAATAACCCATGGTTCGATTTCATCACCAAATTCTGTTAATTCTACGTCTTCTTCTTCAAGACCTTCTCTCTTAACATCTATTTCGTAACCTGTTAATTCACTCGCTAAACGAATATTAACACCACCTCTACCAATTGCTTTAGAGACTTCTTCTGGTTTTAAAAGTACACTTACGCGTCCTTTTTTACCATTCTTCTCTTCTTCATACATTTCAATTTCCATTGAAGTCACTTTTGCAGGACTCAATGCTCTTGAAATAAACAATTGTTCATTTTTAGTGTAATTAATAACATCAATATTTTCATTCCCTAGTTCACGAACTATACCATGAATTCTTGATCCTTTTACACCAACACAAGCTCCAACAGGGTCTATTCTATCATCATAAGAATCTACCGCTACTTTTGCTTTTTCACCTGGTATTCTTGCAACTCTTTCTACCGTAATTAAACCATCGAAAACTTCTGGAATTTCTTGTTCAAACAATTTATTTAAAAACGCTGGAGACGTTCTTGATAAAATAATTGCTGGTTTATTCCCTCTTAATTCTACGGTTTTTATAACACCTCTAACAGAATCTCCTTTTCTAAAGAAGTCTGAACGAATTTGTTCACTTTTTGGCAATACAATCTCATTACCATCATCATCCAACAAAATAATTGCATTGTGACGTATGTGATGTACCTCTGCACTATATAATTCACCTTCTAATTCCTTAAAATGCTTAAATATGTTTGTGCTATCGTGTTCGTAAATTTTAGAAATTAAGTTTTGACGCAATGCTAAAATAGCTCTTCTTCCTAAATCAATCAATTTCACCTCTTCCGAAACATCTTCACCAATTTCAAAATCTGGTTCAATCAACCTAGCTTCCGCTAATTCAATCTCTTCATTATCATCTTCAGAAAAACCATCTGCAACAACAACTCTATTTCTCCAAATTTCTAAATCTCCTTTATCTGGGTTAATAATAATATCAAAATTATCATCTGAACCAAACTTACGCTTTAAAGTAGCTCTAAATACCTCTTCTAAAATAGACATTAATGTTACTCTGTCTATACTCTTGTTATCTTTAAATTCTGAAAACGAATCAATTAATGCTATATTCTCCATTACATTTTTTGCTTAAAATACAATTTTCACTTTTGCTTCTTTAATCTCCTTATATTCTAAAGTTGCTGTTTTGTCTACAGTAACCTTTCCTTTACCAACTGGCTTTGGCTCTCTAGCTTTCCATTGTAAGACAATTTTATCTTCATCTGCTGCTATTAATGTACCTTCCAACTCTTCTTCTGCTGTTTTTACTTTAAGAATTCTATTGATATTCTTAATATATTGCCTCTTTACCTTTAACGGATGTGCAATATCTGGTGTTGTAACTTCTAAAGAGTAATCTTCTACTTCTTTGTCTAAATTACCATCTACATTTCTACTAATGCGGATACATTCGCTTAAAGGAACGCCATTATCACCATCTACAACAACTTGAATTTTGTTGTTTTCAGATATTGAAAATTCTATTAAATACAAAGACTCATTAAGTGCCAATGCTTCGTCTACTAAGTCTTTAACTGTTGTTTGATTCATATTAAACCTTAAAATAAAGTATAAAAAGAGGGGACTTTTAAGTCCCCTTCCTCCTTCATTTACTATAAATTTCGGTGCAAATATACGAATTGTTTATGATTTACCAAACCAAGCTCTAATTGATTATTTTTTTGTAACTTTAGATAGCCGCAATATTTTAACTTAAAATTCTATCATATGAAAAAAATTTTAGTTCCTATCGACTTTTCTAAACCGTCTGAATACGCTGCAAAAATGGCTGCCAAAATAGCTAAAAAAACCAATGCTACCGTATATCTTATACATCTAATAGAACTTCCTTCTGGAGTTGTAGACATGACCTCGAGCAGCCAATTTAGTATTCCTGAAAGCATGTTGTATTTAAGAAAAACAAGAGAAAAAGTTTTAGAATTTAAAAAAAGTTTTTTTTCTGATGAAATTATAGTAGAGTATTTTATAAAATTGAACAATCCATTTGAAGGCATAAAAAAATATGCGGATAAGATTGATGCCGACTTGATAATTATGGGCTCTAAAGGGCATTCTGAATTTGAAGAAATCATGATTGGCTCTAACACCGAAAAGATTGTAAGAAGCTCTAAAAGACCTGTTATTGTTGTGAAAAAAGATAACAAAAAAAATAAATTGAAAGATTTGGTCTTTGCTTCTAATTTCAAAAAAGAGAACAAAGAAGTTTTTAGAAAATTTCTAAATTTCGCGAATGCTTTTAATAGTAAAATTCTTTTATTAAAAATAAATACACCTTCTAGATTCGAAAGTACTTTTAATGCAAAACAAAAAATAAAAAATTTTATCGAAGAATTTAACGTACCCAAATATTCTATAAATATTTATAGCGACCTTTCTGTAGAAAAAGGCATATTAAATTTTTCTAAAGAAAAAAAAGCAGACTTAATTGCATTGAGCACACATGGTAGAAGCGGTATTTCTCACTTATTTACAGGTAGCGTTACAAAAAGCCTCTCTAAAAAAGCCTTAAAACCAATGTTTACAGTGAGAGTTTAGAGTCTTACTTTGTTTATACCTTTAAAAATATAACTACTTATTTAAGTCTGTAATATGACATCAGGTTAAAATTATGTTTAAAGTTAAAACTGAATTACATAAAACTTAACCTTATGAAAAAGATAATTTTACTATTAATGCTAATTTTATTTCCTATCCTTGGGTTTTCTCAAAATAAAATTATTGAAAGTGACCCTTCATAGAAATTGATATAATTATTAAAAAGACTCAAGATGTCAAAGGACAGTGAATTCTGAAAAGAATCCTTTAAGTACTCGAATTAACAAGCTTGAATTCGAGTACTTAAATATAAAAGCAAGAGAAATTCAATATGACTTTGCCAATCAAGACGTATCTAAATTGAAAACAAGAAATGAAGTTTCTAAAACAGATACTACTTACATTCAAAAAGTTACTTAATCCGACAAACAGTTCATGAAAAAAAATATGGTGATGGTGACCTTTTAAAAAATTTTAGACTCCTAGAGACAAGTTTAAAAATAGAGGATCTATAAAATTGGAACTCAAAAAAGTTAACGTCCATAGAAAGAAGTCATAAATTATTTATCCTACCGAAAAAATAAATACAAACATAAGAGCAACAAAATAAATAGACTTAAATAAAGCTTGTTATTTATTTCATGAGTTCTTATTTTCCTTCAGAAGACCATCCCACACAAAACCACAATTGTTTAGGTACAACAGCATTCATAAAAATTAAAAAACCTCCAAAATGGAGGTTTTTTAATATAACATATTTCTAATTTTACTACAAAATATAATCTGTACTAATAAAATTAGAGGTCTTCTTATCTAATAATTCTTTTAAAATAGCATTATTATATTCAGTATCTTTTGCTGCTACAAACGTTCTAATTGAAAAAGAACGCAAAGCATCGTGTACACTTAAAGTAGCTACCGCAGAATCTTTTCTTCCTGTGAAAGGATATACATCTGGCCCACGTTGTGCTGCACTGTTTAAGTTTACTCTACAAACCAAGTTTACCAAAGTATCAATTAACGGCGCTAAAGTTTTTACATCACTACCAAAAACACTTACTTGCTGTCCGTAATTAGAAGCCGCCATATCATCTAAAGGCTCTTGAATGTTTTTAAAAGAAACAATTGGCGTAACTGGGCCAAACTGCTCTTCTTCAAAAACTCTAGAATCTTTAGAAACAGGATACAAAACTGCTGGGAAAATATAATTTTCTGAAGTTTCTCCTCCTTTTTTGTTAATGATTTTCGCGCCTTTTTCTGTAGCGTCATCAATTAATTCTTGAATATATGCTGGTTTTCCTGGTTCTGGCAATGGCGTTAATTTCACACCATCTTCCCAAGGATTTCCAAATTTTAACGCATCTACTTTCGCTGCAAAACGCTTGTTAAATTCAGCTACAATATGTTCGTGCACATATAATATCTTTAAAGCTGTACAACGTTGTCCATTAAATGAAGTTGCACCAGAAATACATTCGTTAATTGCCAAATCTAAATCTGCATCTGGTAAAACAATTGCTGGGTTTTTAGCCTCTAAACCTAACACTAAACGCAATCTATTTTTCTGCGGATGATTTGCTTGAATTGCATTTGCAGATTTACTATTTCCTATCAATGCTAAAACATCAACTTTACCAGTTTTCATAATTGGAGTTGCGAGCGTTCTACCTCTACCGTAAATAATATTTACAACACCTGCAGGAAAACTAGTTTGAAATGCTTCTAATAATGGCGATAATAATAAAACGCCGTGTTTTGCTGGTTTAAAAACAGCTGTATTCCCCATAATTAAAGCAGGAATTAACAACGCAAAAGTTTCATTTAAAGGATAGTTGTAAGGGCCTAAGCACAAAACAACTCCTAAAGGTCCTCTTCTAATATGTGCATGCACTCCGCTATTTTTCTCAAACTTAGCAGAATCTCTGTCCATTTGTTTATAATCTTCAATAGTATCATAGATATACTCTACAGTTCTATCGAATTCTTTTTCTGAATCTGGCAAAGCTTTACCAATTTCCCACATTAAAAGCTTTACAATGGCTGCTCTTTTGGTTTTCATTTGCTCCACAAACTTTTCCATGGCAGCAATTCTTCCTTCTACTTTCATAGTTGGCCATAAACCTTGCCCTCTATCATAGGCTTTAGAAGCTGCATCTAATGCTTCTATTGCCTCGTTTTCTGTTAAATTTGGAACCGTTCCTAATAAAGTTGGTTTGTATTCTTTGGTTGATGAAATGGTAGAAACAACATCAGCAGTTGTACCTTTCCATTCTTTTAATTCACCACCAACTAAATACGTGTTTTGGTTGACAAGTGATGTAATTTTATATTCGTTCGGAATTTCTTTAAATGTATTCTTCATAAAATGAATTTTTAAAATTGTATAATAATAAATGATTTAGAAAAACACCTAAATCATTATTTACCCATCAAAATTAACTAAAAATAATATTAAAACACCTTGTTTCTATCTTAAAAAACGAAAAGGTTTTCGAATTTTTGTGATTTATTTTAAGTCCAAAATAAAAAATTACACTAAAAACTCAAACAATACTGGTTTATCATTTAAATATTCTCCGTAGAAATTTCTGTCTTTCATTCTTTGAATTAATGGGGCTAAATCTTTTGATGCTTTTAATTCCAAACCAACTACTGCGGCTCCATTCTCTCGATTTGTTTTCTTCACATATTCAAAATGAGTAATATCATCATTCGGACCTAAGATCTCTGCCACAAATTCTTTTAAAGCACCTGCTCTTTGAGGAAACTTTATAATGAAGTAGTGTTTTAAATTTGCGTACAACAACGCACGTTCTTTAATTTCTGCGGTTCTTGTAATATCATTATTACTTCCACTAACCACACAAACTACATTCTTCCCTTTAATTTCATCAGCAAAAAAATCTAATGCAGTAATACTTAAAGCGCCTGCTGGTTCTACCACAATTGCATCTTTATTGTATAAATCTAAAATAGTCTGACAAATTTTACCTTCTGGAACTGTAATTACTGCTGTTAGGTTTTGCTGACAAATAGCAAAATTTAAATCTCCTACCTTTTTAACAGCTGCACCATCTACAAAAGAATCAATTTTTTCTAAAACTGTATTTTTTTTATTTCTGATGGATGTTGACATAGACGGAGCTCCTTCTGGCTCAACGCCAATAATTTTTGTTTCTGGTGACAAGTGTTTAAAAACCGATGACAATCCTGCAGACAAACCGCCGCCGCCAATAGGCACAAAAACATAATCTATTTTCTCTTCCGTCTGATTCAGAATCTCTAAACCAACTGTTGCTTGTCCTTCAATTACTTTTTCATCATTAAAAGGATGAATAAAGGTTTTTTCCTTAGCATTACATTCTAATGTTGCTGCATTAAAAGCATCATCAAAAGTATCGCCCTCAATCACCACATCAATAAAATCTTCACCAAACATTTTTACCTGGTCAATTTTCTGATTTGGTGTTGGAGAGGGCATAAAAATAGTTCCCTTTATCTTTAACAATTTACAAGACAAAGCAACTCCTTGCGCATGGTTTCCTGCGCTTGCACAAACAATTCCTCGCTGTTTTTCATCCGCATTTAAAGAAGACATTTTATTATATGCTCCTCTAATTTTGTAAGAGCGTACTACTTGCAAATCTTCTCTCTTAAACAAAATAGTTGCTGCTAGTTCTTTTGATAAATTAACATTTTTACTTAAAGGAGTTTTAGAAATAACGCCTTTTAAGTTTTTAGAAGCTGCTTCTACATTTTCTAAACTTGGGTAATAATTTGGTGTTGTTTGCATCGTTCGAATATAAAAATAAAACCTCTCTAGATTTAAAATCTGACAGGTTTTTTATAGTGCTTAAATTTTATTAATTATGCCGATTTTATCACTTTCATTGCTGTCATAGAAGCTCTTAATTTTGCGCCTACTATTTCTACTGGGTGATTTCTAATAATCGCATTAATTCTAATTAATTCTTGATTATCAACATCGTTAGCATCTGCAAATTTCTTCCCAATAACATCTGTTTTTATGTTCTTCATAAAATCTGTTAATAATGGTTTACAGGCATGGTCAAATAAATAACACCCATATTCTGCTGTATCAGAAATTACACGGTTCATTTCATATAATTTTTTACGTGCAATGGTGTTTGCAATTAATGGTGTCTCGTGTAAAGACTCATAGTATGCAGACGCTGCTATAATTCCAGAATCTGTCATTGCTTCAAAAGCTAATTCTACACCAGCTCTTACAAATGCAACTAATAAAGTTCCGTGGTCAAAATATTCTTGTTCAGAGATTTCTTGCGCTGTAACTTCTTGTTTTTCAAAAGCAGTATCACCTGTTGCCGCTCTCCAAGTTAATAAGTTTTTATCATCATTTGCCCAATCTTCCATCATGGTTTCAGAGAAATGACCTGTCATAATATCATCCATATGTTTTTGAAACAACGGACGCATAATTTCTTTTAATTCTTCAGAAATTCTAAAAGCTTCTACTTTTGCAGGGTTAGAAAGTCTGTCCATCATGTTCGTGATTCCTCCATGCTTTAAAGCTTCTGTTACTGTTTCCCAACCATATTGAATTAATTTAGCTGCGTAACTTGGCTCAATTCCTTCTGCGACCATTTTATCAAAAGATAAAATTGCACCTGTTTGCAACAAACCACATAAAATAGTTTGCTCTCCCATTAAATCTGACTTTACCTCAGCAACAAAAGAAGATTCTAAAACTCCCGCTCTGTTACCTCCGGTTGCAACGGCATATGCTTTTGCTTGCGCCCAACCTTTACCTTCTGGATCATTTTCTGGGTGAACTGCCGTTAATGTTGGCACTCCAAATCCTCTTTTATACTCTTCTCTAACCTCAGAACCTGGGCATTTTGGTGCCACCATAATTACGGTTATATCTTCACGAATTTGCATTCCTTCTTCAACAATATTAAAACCATGAGAGTAAGACAATGTTGCTCCTTTTTTCATTAAAGGCATTATTGTTTTCACAACATTCGTGTGTTGTTTGTCTGGTGTTAAATTAATAACCAAATCTGCACTTGGCAATAATTCTTCATAAGTACCCACTGTAAATCCGTTTGAAGAAGCATTTACAAACGACTCTCTTTTTTGATCAATAGCGGCTTGTCTTAATGTATAAGAAATATCTAAACCAGCGTCTCTCATATTTAAACCTTGGTTTAATCCTTGAGCTCCACAACCTACAATAACAATTTTCTTCCCTTTCAATGCGCTTACGCCGTCTTCAAATTCTGAAGCATCCATAAAACGACATTTTCCTAATTGTTCTAATTTTTCTCTTAATGTTAATGTGTTAAAATAATTTGACATTTTTATTGTTTTTGTTTGTTGATCAGAGAAAAGAATAAAGATAAAAGAATAAAGATTTATATAATTTCTTTATTTCCTTTACCTAACATCTATACTCTTTTATCTATTTTTAGTTGTTGTATGTTTCTAATAATGTTGAAATCTTCATCTCTTGTTTGGTCACAGAAATACGTCCAGAACGTGTAAATTGCATAATCCCAAAACTACTTAACTCCTTATACAGCAATTCTATTTCTTCTTTTTTTCCTGATTTTTCAATCACAAAAAATTCTTTATTTACAGTAACTATTCTTGCGTTGCTCTCTTTAATTATGTTCTGAATTTCGCGTTCATCAAAAAGTAAATCTGACCTCATTTTAAAAATACAAGATTCTTGATAAATTATTTCATTATCATTATGATAATATGCTTTTATAACCTCTACTTGTTTTTCTACCTGGCCAATAATTTTTTTAATATTTTCTTCGGTCATATTGACTACAATAGTAAATCTAGAAACGCCTTCAATTTCTGATGGAGACGTATTTAAACTCTCTATATTAATGTGTCTTCTTTGAAAAATTGCCGATATTCTATTCAACAATCCAATATTATTTTCAGTGTAAACGGATATGGTATATAGGTTTTTTTCTGTACTCATTGTTTCTAATTTAATGTTAGGTCGAGCGCAGTCGAGACCTAATAAAGCCTCTCGACTGCTCTCGAGGAGACCTCTTACTATTTTTACTCCAATCGAACATCAGAAACACTCGCTCCTGAAGGAATCATTGGAAACACATTATTTTCTTTCTCTACACAAACTTCTAAGAAATAAGCTTCTTTGCTAGCCATCATTTCTTCAACTGCAGCTGCTAATTCTTCTCGTTTTGTAACCTTTTTAGCTTTTATATAATAGCCTTCTGCAATTGCTACAAAATTAGGATTCACCATTTCTGTAGATGCATATCTTTTATCAAAAAACAACTGCTGCCACTGTCTCACCATTCCTAAGAATTCATTATTTAAAACAACAATTTTTACGGCTGCTTTTTGCTGAAAAATAGTCCCTAATTCTTGAATTGTCATTTGATAACCACCATCACCAGAGATAGAAACTACTTCACGCTCTGGAGCGGCCATTTTTGCACCAATTGCTGCAGGCAAACCAAAACCCATGGTTCCTAATCCGCCAGAAGTAATGTTACTTTTTGTTTTATTGAATTTGGCATATCTACAAGCAATCATTTGATGCTGACCAACATCTGTCACTATTGCAGCCTCACCTTTACTCTGTACATTAATTTCATTAATAACCTCACCCATTGTTAAACCTCCTTTGGTTGGGTGAATGTCATTTTTAATTACTTTTTCATATTCAATTGCATACAAATCTTTAAATTTTTGATGCCAATCTGCATGTGATTTTTTATCTAATAACGGTAATAACAGGGCTAAACTTGCTTTTGCATCGCCTAAAACCGAAATAGCTGTCTTTACATTCTTATCTATTTCTGAAGGATCAATTTCAAAGTGAATTACTTTTGCTTGTTTTGCATATTTGTTTAAATCTCCAGTTACACGATCATCAAAACGCATTCCTATTGCAATTAAGACATCGCATTCATTGGTTAATATATTTGGCGCATAATTACCATGCATACCAACCATACCAACATTTAACGGATGAGAAGTTGGTATTGCAGAAGCGCCTAATATTGTCCATGCAGCAGGAATTCCTGCCTTCTCAATAACTGCTTTAAAAGCCTCTTCAGCTTCACTTAAAATAACTCCTTGCCCCCAAACAATCATGGGTTTTTTTGCAGCATTTATAATTTTTGCTGCAGCTTCAACCGATTTTACATCTGTTTTAGGCACTGGTTTATAACTTCTTACTTTTGTACATTTTTCATATGAAAAGTCGAATTCTTCGAACTGAGCATCTTTTGTTATGTCTACTAAAACAGGTCCTGGTCTTCCGCTTCTTGCAATGTAAAATGCTTTTGCTAACACTGCAGGAATATCAGCAGCTTTGGTTACTTGACAGTTCCATTTTGTAACTGGCGTAGAAATACCAACAATATCTGTTTCTTGAAAGGCATCACTACCCAATAAATGAGATGCTACTTGACCAGTGATACAAACCATTGGCGTAGAATCTATTTGTGCATCTGCAATACCTGTAATTAAATTGGTTGCTCCAGGGCCAGAAGTTGCAATTGCGACTCCTACTTTACCAGAGATTCTTGCAAAACCCTGTGCAGAATGCGTTGCGCCTTGCTCATGGCGAGATAAAACATGATGAATTTTATCTTGATACTTATATAATTCATCATAAACTGGCATAATTGCTCCACCAGGATATCCATAAATTATTTTTACATCTTCGGCGATTAAACACCTCACGATTGCCTCGCTACCGGAAATCCTTTCTGTAACTTTCGTTGTTTTTTGTTTTTTGTTTATGGTTTGTGTTTCCATAGTATCTCTTTTAGATTAGAGAAAAAAGAGAATAGAATAAAGACATTTTAGTTTCTATTTTTTCTATTTTCTTTTCTCTTATTTCTTTATTCTTTTTATAAATCTGTAACACATCCTTTAGAAGCAGATGCTACCGTTTTTGCGTATTTATATAAAATTCCTTTTGTATGCTTTAATGGTGGTGCAACCCACTTCAATTTTCTTAAGGCAATTTCTTCATCAGAAATTAAAACATTTATAGCATTGTCTTCTGCACTAATTCTAATTTTATCACCTGTTTCTAGAATTCCGATTGTACCTCCAGATTGTGCTTCTGGTGTAATATGTCCAACCACAAAACCATGGGTTCCTCCAGAAAAACGACCATCTGTAATTAAAGCTACAGATTTTCCTAAACCTGCTCCCATAATTAACGAAGTTGGCTTTAACATTTCTGGCATGCCTGGTCCTCCTTTAGGCCCAACATAGCGAATGACGACTACATCTCCTCTTTCTACTTCTCCGTTAGCAATACCTGTGTTTGCTGCTTGTTCTCCATCGTACACCACCGCTTTTCCTTCAAAAAGTAATCCTTCGTTTCCAGAAATTTTTGCAACAGCTCCTTCTTCGGCAAGATTTCCATAAATTATTTGAATGTTTCCAGATGATTTTAATGCCTTATCTTTTGGAAAAATCACATCTTGCTCATCAAATTCCATTGCCTGTACACTTTCTAAATTTTCTGCTAATGTTTTACCGGTAACCGTCATACAGTTTCCGTGCAAATATCCTTCTTGCAATAAATACTTCATAATTGCAGGCGTACCACCCACTCCATGAACATCTTCCATTAAGTATTTACCAGAGGGTTTTAAATCTGCAATTAGCGGAGTTCTATCGGAAACTCTTTGAAAATCTGCCAAAGTAAACTCAATATCTGCAGCATGTGCAATTGCTAAAAAGTGCAATACTGCATTTGTAGAACCTCCTAGAGCATTTACAATAGCAATTGCGTTTTCTAAAGATTTTTTAGAAATGATGTCTAAAGGTTTTAAATCTAATTCTAGTAAGTTTTTAATTGCTAAAGCAGTTCTCTCAGCTTCAGATAATTTATTCGGGTTTTCTGCTGGTATTGATGAATTATAGGGCAACGAAAAACCCATACATTCTATTGCAGAAGCCATGGTATTTGCGGTGTACATTCCGCCACAAGCACCAGCTCCTGGAATGGCTCTTTTTATAATCTCTCTATATTCATCTTCCTCTATTTCTCCTGCCATTTTCTGACCTAAAGCTTCAAAAGCAGAAACGATATTTAATTTTTTTCCTTTATAATTTCCAGATGCAATTGTACCACCATACATCATGATTGACGGACGATTTAAACGCAACATTGCAATAACTGCTCCTGGCATGTTCTTATCACAACCAACTACAGAAACCAATGCATCATAACTTTGTGCATTTACAACCGTTTCTATTGAATCGGCAATAATATCTCTTGAAGCCAATGAGTAATTCATCCCTGAAGTTCCCATAGAAATTCCATCTGAAACTCCAATTGTATTAAATCCTAAACCAACCAAACCTGCAATATTAGATTCAATTTTAACCTCTGCAGCCAAATTGTTTAAGTGCATGTTACATGGGTTCCCATCATAACCTGTACTTGCAATACCAACTTGAGCTTTGCTCATGTCTTCATCTGTTAAACCTACGGCATACAACATTGCTTGTGATGCGGGTTGAGATTCATCTTGTGTTAACCTTTTGCTGTGTTTATTTAATTCCATTTATTGTTTTCTTCAATTTGTTGACTAAATTACTCTTTTTCTCTATTTTCATTGAATAAAATTCAATGCTTGTGTTTAAATCCACGTGTTAAAAAAATGGTTTAAAATATTGAAATGCAAGTGTTTAAATGTTTTTTATTATGACATTCAACTATTAAAAAATTTCCATAAAAAAACCTTCCAATTTCATGGAAGGTTCGTTTATAAAAAATATAAATATCACTTCCCTATCACGTCGTAATAATTACGATGAAAATAATGACAGAAATAATATTTAATACTTGTTTTTTCATAATTCAAATATTTGGAAATTAAATTCAATTTTCCAAGTAAAACTTCGCTATTCTTAAATAATAGTACTTTGTCCCATGTGAATATTCTTAAAGTTCAAATTACTATCTTGTTGATTTAGAATATAATCTGCAATAAAATCTCCCACTTTAGAAGTCGGTGCAGCATATTTATTTTTCCCTTTGATGTCTTCTGTGGTAATATTTAAATCTAAAGATTTTTCTACAGCTCTCTCGATTGCATTTGCTTCTTCATGCAAACCTAAATGCTCTAACATCATGGCAGCCGACAAAATAGATGCCAAAGGATTTGCAATATCTTTGCCTTTTGCTTCTGGAAAAGTTCCGTGAACCGGCGCAAATAAAGCATTCTCATTTCCTATTGAAGAAGATGCCAACAAACCAATGGAGCCTGAAATTACACTTGCTTCATCTGAAATGATATCTCCTATAAAATTTTCTGTGAGAATTACATCAAACTTTTTAGGATTTAGAATTAACTTCATTGCAGCATTGTCTGCATACAAATGTTCTAATTCTACATCTTTGTATTGTTTTGCTATTTCTGTAACTGTTTTTCTCCATAAACGTGATGTTTCTAACACGTTTGATTTATCTATAAGCGTCACTTTATTTTTTCTACTTTGCGCTGCTTTAAATGCTAAATGTGTAATTCTAGAAATTTGAGCTACCGTATATGAACAAACATCAAAAGCAGATTTACCATCTTTACTTACTTCTTTTTTTCCGAAGTAAATTCCGCCAGTTATTTCTCTAAAAATAACAATATCTGTTCCTTTGATAATTTCTCTTCTTAATGGAGAATTTTTTATTAATTGATCGTAGGCTCTAACAGGATTTATGTTGCAAAAAAGATCTAACTCTTGTCTTAAGTTTAATAAACCTTGCTCTGGTCTAATTTTTAAAGAAGGATCGTTGTATTTTGGATCGCCAATTGCACCAAATAGAATAGCATCTGCTTTTTTGCAAATCTCAATAGTCTCTTCTGGTAAAGGATTTCCTGTTGCATCTATTGCACATGCGCCCATTTGAGCTTCCTTATACAAAAAAACATGATCGTAAATTTCGGCAACAGCATCTAATGCTTTTTTTGCTTGATTAGTTACTTCCGGTCCAATACCATCTCCTGGAATTACAGCAATTGAATATTTCATACGAGTTTCTTTTTTGTAGTTAACAAAGGTAGCTATAATTCTAAATCTTTACATTTAAAAACACATAGCTACCAATGAAGACAAATTGTTATATTTTTTAAGCGATTGCTATTTTTGATGTTTTGTTAACTTCTGTCATTATGCAATGAATATCTTCATCTTTTACTTCTTTTTGCTGGTCTGCAGTACTCAAAAATGCATCATAAGCAATATCTAACTGTACTTTGGTTAGCTCGTAACCAATTTTTTTTGCTCTGTAAGCCAATGCTGCTCTACCACTTCTAGCGGTTAAAACAATGGCACTTTCAGTAACACCAACGTCTTCAGGATCCATAATTTCGTAGGTCTCTCTGTTTTTTATAACTCCGTCTTGATGAATACCAGAACTATGTGCAAATGCATTTGCACCAACAATTGCTTTGTTTGGTTGCACAGGCATTCCCATACTTTCACGAACTAAGATACTTGTGTCATACAATAATTTTGTATTGATTGAAGTTTCTAAATTCAAATAAGGATGTTGTTTTAACACCATTACAACCTCTTCTAAGGCTGTATTTCCTGCTCGTTCTCCGATACCATTTATGGTGCATTCAATTTGTCGTGCGCCATTTATAACTCCTGCAATCGAATTTGCAGTTGCCATACCTAAATCGTTATGACAATGACAAGAAAGAATTACATTCTCAATTCCTCTTACATTTTCACGCAAATATTTTATTTTAGCACCATATTCTTCCGGCAAACAATACCCTGTTGTATCTGGAATATTTAAAACAGTTGCACCAGCTTTAATAACTTCTTCGCAAACTCTCGCTAAATATTCATTGTCTGTTCTACCCGCATCTTCTGCATAAAATTCTACATCTTCTACAAAAGATTTAGAATAAGCAACTGCTTTTACAGCACGCTCTATTACTTTTTCTCTTGTGGAGTTAAATTTGAATTTTATATGAGAATCGCTCGTACCAATACCTGTATGAATTCTAGGATACTTTGCATATTTTAAAGCTTCTGCAGCTACTTTTATATCATTTTCTACAGCTCTGGTTAAACCACAAACTGTTGCATTTTTTATAATTTTTGCAATTTCCGAAACCGAGTTGAAATCTCCAGGACTAGAAACAGGAAAACCGGCTTCAATAACGTTTACTCCCAATAAATCTAAACGTTCAGCAATTACCAATTTCTGATGTGTATCTAATTTACACCCAGGAACTTGCTCTCCATCTCTTAGTGTTGTGTCGAAAATTTGTACTTGATTGTCTTGCATAATTTCTATAAAGATTGTACTTATTATAAATCAAATATATACCTTGCCTTTTCAATACATTAGTTAACATTTAGTTACACACGATTTCTAAAGCAAATCAATAATAATTAATAATTTGATTATCAATATATTATGAGTAAAATCATTACATCCGCCAATCAACAAAATGATGCTCTTTTTGTTCTTATTAAGTCTTTAACAAAGTCAGAAAAGAGACAATTTAATCTTTATGTAGGAAGATTAGGTGGCAATATTGATGCAAAATTCTTCTCTTTATTTAAGTTTTTAGAAAAACTTAAAATTTATGATGAAAAAGTAATTATAGGAAGCGGAATTGTTTCTAAACAGCAACTGTCTAATTTAAAAGCACATTTATACAAACAAATATTAATTAGTTTACGGTTAAACCCTGCGCATAAAAATGTTCGTATTCAGATTCGAGAACAATTAGATTTTGCAACCGTTTTATATCAAAAAGGATTGTATAAACAAAGTTTAAAACTCTTAGAAAAAGCCAAAAACATGGCTTTAGATCATGAAGAAAAAAACGTTGCTTATGAAATTGTAGAATTAGAAAAAGTTATAGAAACACAATACATTACTAGAAGTATAAGTAATAGAGCAGACCAACTATCTATACAAGCAAAAGAATTAAGTCAGCAAAACGTAATTGCCAGCAAACTCTCTAATTTATCCTTACAACTCTATAGCCATTTATTACAGAACGGTTATGTGAAAAACGAAAAAGAGGTACAATTTGTAGAAACTTATTTTAATGATAGAATGCCTAAATACGATTATCAGACTTTAGGTTTTAGAGAGAAATTATGGTTATACAAAGCACATTTATGGCATAGTTTTTTAATTCAAGATTTTTTACTGAGCTATAAATATGCTAAAAAATGTGTTTATTTATTCGACAATTCTAAGTTAATTCATTCCCACCCTGTTTTCTATTTAAAATCTAAAAATTACTTATTAGAAGCTTCTTTTTTAGTAAAAAAATTGTCAACATTTAAAGAAGAATTAGTAGGTTTTGAGACCGAAATCGAGAACAAAGAAATTCCTTTAAATACCAATACAGAACTTCTTATTTTCTTGTATTTGTACTCTAATAAATTGCACTTACACTTTTTAGAGGGTACTTTTGAAAAAGGAGAGTATTTAGTCGCTATAATTAATGCTAAAATTGAAAAATATAGAAATAGACTAGACAATCATTATGTAGTTTTATTATACTACAAGATTGCTTGTTTGTATTTCGGAATGGGAAAAAACAGAGAATGTATTGCGTACCTGCAAAAAATTATCAAATCTAAAAATTTAAGTTCCGCAGAAGATTTACAATGTTTTGCACGTATTTTAAATTTGATTGCACATTATGAATGTGGTTTAGATTATGATTTAGAAAGACAATTTGTAGACACCTATAAATTCTTACTAAAAATGGAAAATCTACAAGAAGTGCAGAAAGTTTTTCTAACTTCTATTAGAGACTTAAGTGATGTTTTTCCACATGAAATTAAAAACGAATTCAAGAAAATTCATACAAAATTAAAAACGTTCGAAAATCATCCGTATGAAAAAAGAGCCTTTTTATATTTAGATATATTATCTTGGTTAGAAAGTAAAATAGAAAACAAACCTATTGCTTTAATTATTAAAGAAAAAGCAAAACTGCTTACTAAGTAATTTTAAATTCATAAATTTAACTTGTTAATTATAATAATATCACATTAATGCTGTTATTTATAAAAATAGTTCACATTAAATGAGCGTAAATTAAATATAAATAATACTTTTACTTCGTGAGTATTTCCAATTTAAATATAAAAACCATTCAAACTATTTCTATAGTTGGTATTTCTATGGATACAATTACGCGCATTTCTTCTACAATTATTACCCTTTAGGGGTTTTATATATTCATATCAATCTAGGGCATCTATAATTTCGAATAACATCGAAATTAATTCAATAAAAATTAAATTACACAAACTATTCATTACCAATGAAAGTATTAAAATTTGGCGGCTCATCTGTCGCAAACTCAGAAAACATACAAAAGGTCTTAGCCATTGTTGCTAATGAATCTAAAAATCAAAAAATAGCAGTGGTAGTTTCTGCTTTTGGTAAAACCACAAACAAATTATTGGCAGCTGCTAATATTGCTTTGGAAGATATTAATGCTGCTAAAGAAATTTTAGAAACCATTAAAGAATTGCATTATCAAATAATTGATGCTTTGATTTCTGAAGATAAAACGGCAGTTTCAGAAGAAATTAACTATTTATTTGACAGAGTAAATGCTATTTACGAAGGTATTTTTTTACTGCAAGAATTGTCTAACAAAACACTTGCAAAAGTTTCTAGCTTTGGCGAAAGACTTTCTTCTTTTATCATTGCAAACGCTGCAAAAGAATTATTTGACGCTGCGCATAAAGATAGTAGCGACTTAATAATTGCGAATAATGACTACCTAAACGCGCAAGTGAATTTTAAAATTACAAATAAAAATATTACCTCATTTTTTGACCAAAACAAACACCTAGTTACTGTTTTAGGTGGCTTTATTTCTTCTAATATTAATGGTGAAGTAACTACGCTAGGTAGAGGAGGATCAGATTTTTCTGCTTCTATTTATGCCGCAGCTTTAAATGCAACTGAATTACAAATCTGGACAGACGTACCTGGAATGTTTACAGCGAACCCAAGAGTTGTAAAACAGGCATATCCTATTTCAGAAATTTCGTATGAAGAAGCTATGGAATTATCTCATTTTGGCGCAAAAGTTTTATATCCACCAACAATTCAACCTGCTTTAAGAAAAGAAATTCCTATTCGAATTAAAAATACATTTGACCCAGAAAGTGCCGGAACTTTAATTTGTAAAAACCCTAACAACAGCGATGATGTTAAAGGAATTTCTCATATTGAAGACGTTAGCTTAATTACTTTAGAAGGCGGAGGAATGGTTGGAATCCCTGGTTTTTCTAAACGTTTATTTGAAACGCTTTCTGTTGCAAAAATAAATGTCGTTTTTATTACACAAGCTTCTTCAGAACATTCAATTTGTGTAGGTGTTTTTGAAAATGATGCTGCAAAAGCAAAAGAACTTTTAGACGAAACTTTTACCGCAGAAATAGATAGAAAAAAAATAAAACCAATTATTGTAGAAAGTGATTTGGCAATTATTGCAGTGGTTGGTGAGAGCATGAAAAATTACCAAGGTTTAAGCGGACAAATGTTTAGCGCCTTAGGAAGAAATAATGTGAATGTGAGAGCAATTGCACAAGGTTCATCCGAAAAAAATATTTCTGCTGTTATTAACAAACACGATGCAAAAAAAGCTCTAAATACCTTACATGAGCAATTCTTTGAAGAAAGAACAAAACAATTAAACTTATTTGTAACAGGTGTTGGTAATGTTGGTGAACGCTTTTTAGCGCAATTACAACAACAAAATAAATTCTTAAAAGAGAACTTAAAACTAAGTATAAAGGTTATCGGAATTGCGAATTCTAGAAAGATGGCTTTCAATAATGACGGTATCGACCTAAAAAATTGGAAAGATGCATTAGAAAAAGGAGAACCAACTACTTTAGACAGTTTTCATAAAAAAGTAAAAGAATCTAATCTTATAAATAGCGTTTTTATAGACAATACTGCAAATAAGCAAGTTTCTGAAGTATATGAAAAGTATTTACGCGATAGCATTTCTGTAGTAACTTGTAACAAAATTGCATGTGCGTCTAGTTTTGATAATTATAAAACTTTAAAACAAGTTTCTAGAAAATACAATGCTTCTTTCTTGTTTGAAACAAATGTTGGCGCAGGTTTACCAATAATAGATACTCTTAAAAATTTAATTAATTCTGGCGATAGCGTTCATAAAATTCAGGCTGTTTTATCTGGAAGCTTAAACTTTGTTTTTAATAACTTTAATGCAGATTCAACTTTTCATGATGTGGTTGCTGCTGCTCAAAAAGAAGGGTATACAGAACCAGATCCAAAAATTGATTTAAGCGGTGTTGATGTTGCTCGTAAAATTTTAATTTTAGCTAGAGAAAGTGGGTATCAATTAGAATTAGCAGACATTAAAAACAATGCTTTTTTACCTGAAGACAGTTTAAAAACAACCAATAATGATGATTTTTACGCATCATTAACTAAAAACGAGGCTCATTTTCAAAACATCTTTAAAGAAGCTAATGACAAAAATTGCAGATTAAAATATGTAGCTGAATTTGTAGATGGAAAAGCAAATGTTGGCTTGCAACACATTCCGTCAGATCATCCTTTTTATAATTTAGAAGGAAGTGATAATATTGTATTGTTCTTTACAGACAGGTATCCAGAAAATCCTTTAATTATAAAAGGTGCTGGTGCTGGTGCAGATGTTACGGCTTCTGGTATTTTTGCTGATGTAATTAGAATCGCTAATAAATAAGGTTTCAGTGGGCAGTAGGCAGTCCACAGTTAGCAATCAAAAACTAGCTAAAATTTGTTACTAAAAATAAAAAAGTCAAGTATTCAATGGGCACTTTTCAGTTATTTACTGACCGCCAACTGAAGACGGTAGACTGCAAACTAATAAAAATGGATTATTTAAAAATATTTGCTCCTGCTACTGTTGCTAATGTTTCTTGTGGTTTTGATTCTCTAGGCTTTGCTGTGGATGCAATTGGAGATGAAATGACCTTTACAAAAACAACAGAAAAAGGTGTTAAAATCACCAATATTACAGGGGCAAACTTGACCTATAACGTTGATGAAAATGCTGCAAGTGCCGTTGTTAAAAAAATACTAAATGAAGCAAATGCAGATTTCGGAATAGAATTAACAATTCACAAAGGTTTTTCTCCAGGAAGCGGATTAGGAAGTTCTGCGGCTAGTGCTGCTGGTGCTGCTTTTGGCGCAAACAAGTTATTAGGAAATATTTATACTGATTTAGAATTGACAAAATTTGCCATGTTTGGCGAAGAAGTTGCTTGTGGAACCCCGATTGCAGACAATGTTGCTGCTGCAATTTATGGCGGTTTTGTTTTGGTAAGAAGCTACAGTCCTTTAGAAATCATAAAATTGCCGGTTCCTAATGAATTGAGAGTTGTTGCCATTCATCCGCAAATAGCAATAAAGACAAAAGATGCTAGAGATGTTTTACCAACAGAAATTGCATTAAAAGATGCCGTTACACAATGGGCAAATGTTGGTGGATTAATTAGCGGTCTATATACCAACAATTACAATTTAATCAGTAATTCTTTGGTAGACATTATTGTAGAACCTGCTCGTAAAGGTTTAATTCCGTTTTTTGATGATGTTAAAAATAGCGCAACAAAAGCAGGTGCTTTGGGAGCTGGAATTAGTGGATCTGGACCTACAATTTTCGCACTTTGTAAAGGTGATAAAATTGCAAAAGAGGTTTACAAAAGTATCGAAGAAACTTATAAAAAGACTGGAATTGACTTTGAAATGTTTATTTCAAAAGTGAATCACGAAGGAATAAAGACTATAAATTAACCGTCATTACGAAAGAAGAATGACTGAAGTAATCTCTTTCAAACAAACAGATTGCTTCGTTTCTCTCACAATGACTAATAATCACAAAATGAACTACTACAGTTTACACCATAAATCGCCAGTATCAACTTTTAAAAACGCAGTTGTACAAGGTCTTGCAAAAGATAGAGGAATTTATTTCCCTGATAATATTACGAAACTTTCAAAAGATTTCATTGAAAATATTTCTGACTATACAAACCATGAAATTGCTTACGAAGTAATTAAACAGTTTGTAGGTGACGAAATTCCGACTGAAAAACTAAAAGAAATTATTGCAGAAACTGTTTCTTTTGATTTTCCTTTGGTAAAAGTCGATGATAATATTGCTTCTTTAGAATTATTTCATGGGCCCACAATGGCTTTTAAAGATGTTGGCGCAAAATTCATGGCACAATGTTTAGAGTATTTCAACCAAGGAAGCAAAGAAGAAATAACGGTTTTAGTGGCAACTTCTGGAGATACTGGAGGTGCTGTTGCCAACGGGTTTTTAGGTGCAAAAGGTGTAAATGTGGTTATTTTGTATCCTTCGGGAAAAGTAAGCGATGTGCAAGAAAAACAATTAACAACATTAGGTCAGAATATAACGGCTTTAGAAATCGATGGTGTTTTTGATGATTGCCAAGAAATGGTGAAAACTGCTTTTTTAGATGAGGAAATTACAAAAACATTAACCTCAGCAAATTCAATTAACGTTGCGCGTTGGTTACCACAAATGTTTTACTTTTTCTTTGCTTATAAAGAATTACACAAAAAAAATAAAGAGTTAATATTTTCTGTTCCTAGTGGAAACTTTGGAAATATCTGTGCCGGAATTATGGCACAAAAATTAGGTTTACCAATTAAACATTTTGTAGCTGCTACCAATGTAAACGATACGGTTCCTAATTATTTAGTAGACGGAGTTTACAAACCCAAACCATCTAAAGCAACCATTTCTAACGCAATGGATGTTGGAAATCCGAGTAATTTCATTAGAATACAAGAATTATTTAACAATGACTTAGAAACTCTTAAAAGTGCTTTTTCTTCGTACAGTTTTACAGATGATGAAACGCGTGCAACGATGAAAGAAATCTATAAAAATTCTGGGTATGTTGCAGATCCTCATGGTGCTGTTGGTTATTTAGGTTTGAAAAAACATGGGTTAAAAGAAAACGAATTTGGCGTTTTTCTAGAAACTGCACATCCAGTAAAGTTTTTAGATGTTGTAGAAGAAACATTGCCTGTTAAAGTGGAAATTCCTGCGCAGATTAAGAAAGTAATCAACAATAAAAAAGTGGCTATAAAAGCTGCTAATTATCAAGATTTAAAGGATTTTTTAATGAAATCTTAGAAAAGTAAAAAGCCAATGAACTTCATTTCATTGGCTTTTTTTATGCTTACTATTTTCCTTTAGGTTTGAAATCCAATGATTAACGCTTCCTTTTTTTTTAGTCTATATTTTCAGCATCTAAATATTTAGTTTTCCAATTCTAAAAGCCCGAATGATGTTGACGTATGAAAATCAGGTGTTTCGGTATTCGGATTTACCCAAGTTATCCAAGTTGGCTCGAAAGAAGTATCTTTTTGTTGATTGTATTTTGCTCTATAAATTCCTGTTTCAATAAAACGATCTTTTAGCAAGTTTAAATCTTTTAAAGATTGAAGTGAAATTGCAATTTCTACAACAAAATAATCTTTATTTACGGATGATTTTACTTCAATATCTTTACTTGGCCAATTCCAATTAAAATCTAATTTTCTATTTGGTCGTGCCTTAAAGTCCATAATTCGAGCAGTGGTGTCAATTTCTAAACAATAATAGGGGTCTAGAGAAGCATCACTTCTAAAAAACAACTCTACTCTATCAGAGCTATTAATACTATCGTTTTTATCTTCTGAAAGATGAATGTGCGTCTGATCATCATCAACTTTAAATTGAAAAAATATCTTTTCTGAATTATGAATTGCCTTAAATTCTATTTTTTTAACGGGTTCATTATCCCAAGGAGAAGAAAAATCAGTTAAACTATTTGCTTTTTTCCAGATTGGGTTATTTCCGTCACCTAAAATAATTACTTCTTTATCTTTTATTTTATTTACTTTGTAGCTATTCATATTTATCAATTATTCTGTTATAGATCTTAACCATTTTTCTGCTAAAACGGGCCAAGTTTCTGCGGCTTTATTTCCTTTTCTTAAACCATATCCGTGACCGCCAGAAGTTAAAGTCTGTAATTCAAAATTACTTTTTAATGATTTTAAATAGTTTGCAAAAGTACGTGCACTATTAAAATAGGCATCATCCTCTGTCCCAAAAATAAAAGTAGGTGGAACATTTTTGTCCTGCAACAAATTAGGTGAAATAGTTTTATTTTCTCCTAAATCTAAATACGCTGGATAAATTAAAAGTAAAAAATCTGGTTTAAAATGACACACCTTATCTTCATACGTTTTAGAAACTTCAAGAAAACGAGTACTTAGTTGTGCACATAAATCGGCACCAGCAGAAAAACCCAACACGCCAATTTTAGTATGATCGAACTTCTTTGTTATAATTTTAAACGCATTTTGTATGTCGTTAAAAGCGTCTTCTTTTTGATCTGGAATACTGTATTGTAAAACATACGTAGTATACCCTAACGTATTTAGCCACAACGCAGGTTCTGTTCCTTCTTTGTCTATCGCGAGTATTTTATAACTGCCTCCAGGACAAATTAAAATCGCCTTTCCGTTATTGTTATTTTCTTCGGGTTCAAATATTTCTATTAATGGGTGCGTAACCTCAATTAATTTAGTGGTATTACTATACTTGTCAAACGTGGTTATTGGTTCTTTTTTCTCCTTTAATTGATTAGACATTTTATCTTCCGATAGATAAATTTTGTTTGTCATTTTTTAATCATCAATTTACAACAATCCGAACATTCTTGGCAACCAAAGACTTAATTCTGAAAAATAAGTTACTAAAAATAACGAAACAATCATGGCTAAAAAAAGCGGTAATAATGGTTTTATTACTTTTTCTATGGTGGTATTGGCAACGCCAACCCCTACAAAAAGGACGGAGCCAACCGGCGGTGTACACAAACCTACACATAAATTTAAGACCATTACAATTCCGAATTGAATAGGATCCATTCCTAATGCTACAATGATTGGTAAGAATATTGGTGTAAAGATTAAAACTGCAGGCGTCATATCCATAAAAATACCTACAAACAACAATATTAAATTAATTATTAATAAAATAATAATCGGATTGTCACTTAAAGACAATAATAAATTACTAATATCTTGCGGAATATTTTCATAAGACATTACCCAAGACATGCTCATAGAAGCCCCAATAAGTAACATTACAATTGCTGTTGTACCACAAGAATCTAATAATATTTCGGGAAGATCTTTTACCTTAATTTCTTTGTAGAAAAAGCCTAAAATAAGTGTATATAAAACAGCCACTGCAGAAGCTTCTGTAGCTGTAAAAATACCACCTACAATACCTCCGATTACTACAAACAATAATGTTAAACTAGGAAAAGCCTTCACAAAAGTACTCCCTACTTGTTTTAGTGTGCTTTTTTCACCTACTTTATAACCTTTCTTTTTTGCCCAAAAAGAAGCTACAACCATTAACAACAATCCTGTTAGAATTCCTGGGATATAACCAGCAATAAAAAGCGCTGCAATAGAAACGCCTCCACTTGCTAAAGAATAAATAATTAACACATTACTTGGCGGAATAATTAAACCCACAGTAGATGAAGTAATATTTACTGCTGCACCGAATTCTTTAGAATATCCTTCTTTTTCCATTTCTGGACCTAAAATACTTCCCATTGCAGAAGCAGATGCCATTGCAGAACCAGCAATAGATCCCATTAACATCGCTGCAATTACATTAATCAATGCCAAACCTCCAGGAAGTGAACCGACCAGTGTTTTGGCAAAATCTATTAAACGATGGGCAATTCCTCCTTTGTTCATGAGCTGACCAGATAGTACAAAAAACGGAATGGCAAGTAGTGCAAAACTATCTAAACCTGTACCTATTCTTTGAGAAACCGTAGTTAATGCTGGCACAAAAGGAATGCTCACCATCATTGTTAATAAGGATGATATCGCGATACTCCAAGCAACAGGAACCCCTATTAATAAAAGAACTAAAAAGCTAAAAACTAAAACGAGTATGGGTAAATATTCCATCATAATTATAATTGTTTGTATATAATATCAGAAATTTTATAGTAAATAATCAACATTCCACTAATAGGAATTACTAAATAAACTACTGACAAAGGAATTTGTAATGCTGGTGAAAACTGACCTAAAGTAAATGTGATATACACCAATCTAAATCCGCCACCAACTAAAGCAAAAAAGCAAAATAAGATGATGATACAATTAATGAAAATCTTCAATTTCACTTGTCCTTCTTTATTCAATTTTGTTGGCAACAAATCTATGGCTACATGCATTCTTCTTCCAGAAATATATGCAGCACCAAGTACACCAACCCAAATCATTAAATAACGCGCAAGTTCATCTGTAAAAGAACTTGGTGTTCCCATGACAAAGCGAGTAAATACTTGCCATAAAACATTTATAACCATTACTCCCATAATAATGGCAAGTGTAGCTCCTAGTATTTTATCAATTTTTTTTCTGAATTTCATTTTTTAATATTATTTAGGTAACTATAAACTGCTACTGAATACTGCAAACTATTTATTGTACGGCTTTAATTTTTGTAATTAAATCATATATTTCTTTATTGTCTTTGTAATCTTCATACATCTTAGAAACTTTCTCTTGAAACGCAGGCTTTTCTGGTCTTACTACTGTTACACCAGCTTTTTCTACAGCCTCTAAAGCTTCTGTTTCTGCTTTCCCCCATAATTCTCTTTGATATTTTACAGAAGCATCTACTGCACTTTGCATCCAAACTTGTTCTTTTGGCGATAATTTATCCCACAAATGAGTACTCATAATTAATACATCTGGTATGGTTGTGTGTTCATCTAAAGAGAAGTACTTACAAACTTCATAGTGTCTTGAAAGATAAAATGTTGGCGGATTATTTTCTGCACCATCTACAACACCTTGTTGCAAAGCTGTATATAATTCTCCTGAAGAAATTGGAGTTGGAGAACCGCCTAAGTTACTTACCATGTTCATGGCTGTAACGCTTTCCATCACTCTAATTTTTAAACCTTCTAAGTTTTCTGGTTTTAAAATAGGGGCTTCTTTTGTATAAAAACTTCTGCTTCCTGCATCATAATAGCCCAAACCTTTTAACCAATATTTTATACCTCCATCTAATAATTTCTTACCGACTTCTCCATCTAAAACATTAAAAGTGTGTTCTTTATTTTTGAATAAAAAAGGCAATCCTAAAACTTTCATGTTCGGAGAAAAGTTCTCCATAACAGCTGCAGAAACCTTAGTCATATCTAAACTTCCTATTTGCAATAATTCTAAACATTGGCGTTCTGAACCTAATTGCTGATTCGGATAAATTTCTAATTTTAAAGTTCCTTCTGAGTTTTTTTCTAATTCTTTCCCCATAAAAAGCATCGCTTTGTGAACAGGATGACTTATATCTAAACCATGAGCTAGTTTTATGGTTTTTTGTTGATTGAAATTATTGCAAGCATTAAAAATGATTAAAACTAAAGCAAGCACAATCAATTTATATATATTTTTCATTCAATAAATTTTTTAAATCATTTTGATATTTCAGTAAAAAAAACGAGTGTTTTCCTTACTTAAAATAAAGATTTAATTGAATGATAAAGTTCTTAATGTCATAAAGAATAAAGAGGGGTAATACTGTTCAAAGAAGCGGTAGTAATGACCACTTATTCCTTAATAACATGAATACGTGTGTCTTTTTTACTTTTTTCTATTAAAATAACTTCTCCACTAACAAATTGATTTTGAACTTTAAAAAAATGAGATGCTGGTGCTGGCGAATTATGAACAACTACAAAAGTGTATTCTTTTTCACTTATAGTAAGGGTTACTGCTTCTACAACTTCGTCTGATAATAAAATGTTATTTCTATTATAAACGGGCACTTTTTTGTAGCTTAAAGTAGTTTCTTCGGGGAAATATAAAACGGATATAAATGAGGTAAATCCTTTCGCTTTTTTAAATAATTCTGCTCTTTTACTTTCTTCCTTTAGGTTGTATTCTGGCGACCACCAAGAATCTTCTAATGCTATTTCTACCTTTTTTATAGGTTGAATTCTTAAGTTATTTTTAGCATAGGTTGTCGTTAACCCATCATTTATAACTTCAACTTCTTTGTTGGGAAAATTAAAGTATTGTGAAAACTTATGTTCTCCACTGGTAGAAAAACTATCAAAAACTAACCAAACATTTGGTTTTAAAAACAACAATCTTCTTTTTAAAGAAACAGGATTATCTAATCTTTTATAAGCCGTATTTTCTGCTTCCCCATAATCAAAATCATCAGTAATTTTTGTGTAAATTCCTTGAGAACGCGCTTCATAACTATTTATCCAAGAATCTTTATAAATGGTATTTGGTAAATCATCTACCCCTAAAGTATTATGACTCTTATTACTTTTAAAGAATTCACGCCAATTATTATCTACATAAGAAAATCTGCCTCCATCTACCAAATAATCTGTATGATTTGCAAAAATTGTGAAATGTAAAAGGTTATCATGCCCGTGCCCACATCCTAACTTTTTTAGATGAAAACTAGCATAAGTAGCATCTTGCTCCCAAGAAGTTCTCATGTATAAATCGCCAGAACTTTGTTGAAATGTTGTAGAAAAATCTGGAGCTACACTTTTAATATTCTTGTATTGATTCGCTTTCTCACTTCCCAATAAAAAGAAAGTTTCATAATCTAACTCTTTAAACCCTCTCGATTTTAAAACAGAATCTGAATACAAATATGCTGCAAGTGTTAGTATTCCTCTCATATCTGTGTCATCACTATCCCCCAATAAAGGTTGATGAAAATTAGGCTTCTGCCATTTTACATTGGCATAAGCCATGTCTTTGGTTTTTTGCACAATCGCTTTGGGAAGTTGTATGTTTTTTTGTTGCGCCAACAAATTAACATTCATATAGCAATGAAAAACTTCATTATGATACATTGGTGACTGTTCCCATTGCGTTCCGTCTGGTAGAATTTGTAAATTTATACACGTAGTTAATTTATCTATTGCATCCTTTTGCCATTTTTTTGCCGATTTAAATTCGGTTAAAAAAAGGGAAACATTAAACAAGCCTTGAAGTTCTAAAACACCCCAATTACTCGTTTGAGAAAAATTACTAAAATCGCTATTTAAATAATTAGCATGTTCCTCTAAACTATTTAAAAATTTAGATAAAAATGCAGGAGTTACATGTTTCGAGTTTTTAATATACTCGAAAGATTTTATCCAGTTTTCACAACGAATTCCAGCTTCTATTCTTCTCCACGACAAACGTTTTAAACTGTCCTTTAATGGATTATTATCTATCCAATGTGTTGCCTGCTCTACAAACTCTTTGGCGTATTTTTCATCTTCTGTTAGTAAGTATGCTTTCCCTAAATCTATCCAAAATCGGTGTCTATTTAGCATATAACACCATTCTTCATCTCCATTCGGAATTGCAGTCCAATCAATTTCACCCTCAAATTGATGTGGAATATTTGTTTTTTCCATATCCCAATCGTATCGAAATAAGAAAAACTTATCTAAAATCTGATTTGCAACTTCAATGGTTGTTTCTACATCCTCTGGATACTTATTTTTAATGAAAGCGACATCCTTTTTATCAACTTGTAGATATAAATTGTCTTTTTCTCTGTATAAATCAAGTAAACGTTGTAAAGCTTGAGGTTCTTTATTATTTAAAATTAATTTCTCTACAGCATTTAATTTTGTTTGCTTAAAATCAAGTTTACTATAGAGCGTTTCATTTTTATTTTGAGCAGAAATATGACAAACCGACATTGCTAAAAGCAGAAGAAAAGAGTTTATTTTCATGTGTATTTACTTTATTTTATGAGTATTTTATGTGCCTATAAATCAATACTAAAAATATAATTAAAATTGCAATAGAAATTACCTACTAATTAATTATCAATTCGTTAAACTTATTTCTCTCTATAATAAAATTCTAGAGAACCTATTTACTTCACTATAAATTTATGTAAATCCTCTACCTTTTCACAACAAACTTGTTCCATTACTTGCTGAAATTCACGTTTCATTAAAGAGATAGTATGATCGCCACCTTGTTTTCCTAAAGCGCCAACACCATACATAAAACTTCTACCCATAAACGTAAATTCTGCACCACTTGCCATGGCTCTTGCAATATCTGGTCCACCACGCAAACCAGAATCAACCATAATTTTTATTTGATGCTTGTATTTTTTAGCCAACTCTGTCATTGGTACAATTGTAGATTGACCCGCATCTAATTGTCGTCCACCGTGGTTTGAAACAATTAAACCATCCACACCTAAATCAATTGCCTTTTGCGTATCTTCTTCACTTACAACACCCTTTATGACTAATTTTCCTTTCCATTGATCTCTTAAAGCTGCTATTCTATCTGTATTTAATCGACCAGAAAAAGTCTCATCCATAAATTCGCCTAGCTTTTTTAAGTTTAAACCTTTTGGCATGTACTTTTCCATGGTTTTAAACGCAGGTTGCCCGTGAATTAAAGTTTGAATTGCCCAATCTGGTTTTGTAAAAACCTCTAAAATATTTTTTACACTCATCGTTGGTGGCATTGCCAAACCATTTCTAACATCACGCGGTCTGTAACCAAAAGTAGGCACATCTGCTAAAATTACTAGTACATCTGTACCCGCATATGCTGCTCGATCTAGTAAATCTCTTTTCACTTGTTCATCCGTTGGATGGTACAGTTGAAACCAAGATTTTCCTTCTGTTATTTCTGCAATACGCTCTATACTAGAGGTTGTAACGGTACTTAGCACAAAAGGAACATTATGATCAAATGCTGCTTTCGCTAGTATTTCTGGTGCATTTGGCCACATTAATCCTTGCAAACCAACGGGCGCAATACCAAAAGGTGCGTCGTAGGTTTTACCAAATAATTCTGTTTTCAAATCAGATGTATCAAACTTCGACAAATATTGAGGTCTTAACTCTATTTTTTGAAGGTCTGTTCTGTTTTTATCTAGATTTATATCTTCATTACAGCCACCGTCTAAATACTCAAAAGCAAACTTTGGCATTTTTACCATTGCTCTTTTTCTTAGATCGGTTACTGAAGGATATTTCGGGTTTATTGTTAATTCCATAATTTAATACGATGCTTTTAATTGAAAAATATTTTCCATCAACAACCACTTTTCGCCTTTTTTGGCTGTAGGAAGCGCTTGTTGATACTTCCACATTAAGGTTTCCCATTCTTGAACTTTCGGATTAGTAGCATCTGATTCCGCTTTTGCTTCCGAAGAAAACTCCTCAGAAACATCCATAATCATAAACAGACGATTTCCAACTAAGTAAATTTCCAAAGCAACTATACCGCTGTCCTTAATACTCTTTAAAATTTCTGGCCAAACGTTTTCATGGTGTTTTTTATACCCTGAAATTAATTCACCATCATTTATTAAATCAAGTGCAAAACAGTGTCTATGCGTTTTCATGCTTCATGGTTTTAAATCCGAAAATTGCTACAACTGCCAAACATATTAATGGCAGTATAAAAGAAAAATTGATTTCTGGAATGTACCCTAATATTTTTGCATCATTAAAACCAGAACCTCCTATATCTAAAATACGACCTTGTATTACGGGTAAAAATGCACCACCAACAATTGCCATTACCAATCCGGCAGAACCAATTTTGGCTTCGTCTCCCATATTATTTAACGCAATTCCATAAATGGTAGGAAACATAATACTCATAAAAACAGAGGTTCCAACTAAACTATACAAACCGATATGACCGCCAATAAAAACGGTAATTGCTGTTGTAATTACCCCGCCAATACCAAAAATTAATAAAAGCTTTGATGGATTGATACGCTTCATCAACAAAGTTCCTAGCCATCTCCCTGAAAGAAATAACAACATTGCTGCTACATTAAACCAAGTTGCTGTAAGGTGTTCTGCTACGGGTAATGCTGCGTTCAAATTATCTACATATTGAAAAATGAATGTCCAACACATAATTTGTGCACCCACGTAAAATATTTGAGCCACAACGCCCATTAAATATGTTTTATTTTTCGCTAATTTTTTGAAAGTAGCAGACAATGCAATTTTAGTTTGCCCTTCTACCTTCGGAAATTTCACCATAATTATGGCAGCCATAATTATCAAGACCAAAACACCTAGGGCAATATATGGAACACTAATAATCCCTAAATCATTTTCACGAATAACCGCTAATTCTTGAGAGGATAATGCTTGATAAGCTTCTGCAGAATAATCATCTGAACGCAATGCATCAATAATAAAAACCTGTGCAACAACCATTCCTGTAAGTGACCCTAAAGGATTAAATGCTTGTGCTAAATTTAAACGTTGTGTTGCTGTTTCTTTAGCTCCTAAAGCTAAAATTAACGGATTTGAGGTGGTTTCTAAAAATGCCAATCCGCAAGTCATTATCCAAAGTGAAATCAAGAAAAATGTAAAGGTTTCAAATTGTGCCGCTGGAAAAAACAAAAACGCACCTATTGCGTACAATGATAGTCCAACAATAATTCCAGATTTATAACTGTATTTTCTAATAAATAATGCCGCTGGCAATGCCATAAAAAAGTACCCAAAATAAAAGGCAAATTGTACCAAAGAGGCTTCTGTATTCGAAAGTTCTGGCATTACTTTTTTAAATGCTGAAACCATTGGGTTTGTTAAATCGTTGGCAATTCCCCAAAGTGCAAATAACGAAGTGATTAAAATAAAAGGGACTAATATACTTTTAGAAACTATGGGTGTTTTTTGTGTATTGCTCATACTTGGTTGGTTTAATTGATTTTTGTTATTCTATGGCTCTATCTAAATGTGTATAACCACCATCAACAAAAAGCAACTGACCAGTAGTATGACCAGATTTTTCTGAAAGCAGGAAAGCCACAGTATCTGCAATTTCTTCAGCCGTAGTCATTCTTTTTTCAAAAGGAATATTTTTTGTTATTGCTGCTAATTTTTCTTCTTTATCAGGAAAAGTGCTAATCCACTTTTCATATAATGGAGTATAACATTCTGCAACTATTAAAGCATTCACACGAATACTATAAGGTAATAATTCTACTGCCCATTCTCTTGTTAATGCATTTCGTCCACCATTTGATGCAGCGTATCCAGAAGTTCCACCTTGCCCCGTAACTGAGGTTTTTGAACCTATATTTACAATAGCGCCTTTACTCTTTTTAAGTGCTGGCAAAGCATGATGCGCCATCAAATAATAGTGTGCCAAATTACGTTTTATAGACAACATGAAGTCTTCATAATTACCGGACTCTAAACCAACACTATCATTTACACCTGCATTATTAACCAAACCATCTATTTTTCCATATTTTGAAACAACACTTGCCACAGCAGCTTTACATTGCGCTGGATCTGTTAATTCTGCAATGGCATAAAAAAGTTCAATATTTTGCTCTTTATAATTGGCAACAACATCTGTAACGCTTGCTTTATTTCTAGTAATTATTACTGGTTTTGCACCTTCTTTAATCAAAGACTCAACAATACCTAAACCAATGCCTTTTGAGCCACCAGTTACTATAATTACTTTATCTTTTAATTTTAAATCCATAATTTTAATCTTTATTTAATTAAATTTAGTAGGTTTAATTACTTCTAAAACGCATCTAAAACAGGTCTTCCAGTCCAAAATTGTGGAATGTTTAGTCCTAAAATGTGCGCTATTGTTGCCCCAGTATCATAGGTTACAATACTTGTATTTAATGCTCCTTGCGTTTTAACACCTTTTCCATAAATTATCCAAGGAATTTCAACTTCTAAAAGTGTTTTTCCACCATGGCCTTTACCTATTCCACCATGATCAGAAGTGAAAATAATAATTGTATCATCCATCATTTTTTCTTTTTCTAATTTTTTTAATAAATTAGCCACCAAGTCATCAACCTTTTCAACAGCTGCATAATATGCTGGAGTATCGTGTCCAACTTCATGACCTTCATTATCTGGATGCGTTAAGTGAATAAATGTAAATACCGGTTTTTCATCTACAATAAAATTCAATGCTTTTTCTATTGTTTCTGGATCTTCTTTACCATTAAAATCTAAATCTACTAATTTCTTTTCAAAAAGAGAACCAATGCCGCCCCAAGTATAAGAAACCCCCATTTTAGCATTTGGCATTTGATTGTTAATTAAACTAAAAATAGTTGGATATATTCCTTCTTCCCCAAGCACTCGAGAAGGTAATTCTGGAACTTTACTTCCCCATTCTGTATAACCGTGTAATTCTGAACCTGAGCCCATAAGAATTGAAGCCCAATTTACTGCACTTGATGATGGTAAAACCGACCTCGCTTTTAACGAATATGCGCCAGCATTCATCATTTTTCTTATGGTAGGAATTTTTGCTTTTTCAAATGCATAAGCTCCAAAACCATCTGAACCAATAAGAATTACGTGCTTTGCTAAAGGTTGTTTTTGTTTAGTTTCTACCTTTGATGAACCACAAGAATTAAATACAAAAACAACGAGTATTAAAATTAGATATTTATTCATTTTTATAGTATTTAAGATTATAAAATGCGACTGCATTCTTGCCCATGATTAGTTCTTTTTCAGTTACTGAAAATTTTAAAATATAACGCTCAATAATGGCTAATACTTTCTCATAATTCCCAGATAATAAACACACAGGCCAATCGGATCCGAATAGAACTCTATCCACTCCAAAGGAATTAAAAACCACCTCTAAATAGGGAACGAAATCAGTATAACTCCAATTATTAAAGGATGTTTCTGTCACTAACCCTGATGCTTTACAATACACATTCGGAAATGTTGCTAAAGCTTCAATTTGTATTTTCCAAGTATCAATTTCACCTACTTTTATTGAGGGCTTTCCAATATGGTCTAACACAAATTTCTGATTTGGAAATTCCCGAACGAACTCAACCACCTCTTCTAGCTGATTATAGTGCACCAAAATATCATACGTTAAATTGTATTTTTCTAATGCTTTAATTCCTCGTTGAAAATCTTTACGAAGCATAAAACCAGCTGGTTCTGCTTGTACAATATGCCGCAATCCTTTTAATTTTTCATATTTTGAATAATAAGCTAAACGCTCATCAATAGTATCACTGCACAAATCTAACCAACCGACAACACCTTTTATAAAGCTGTTGTCTTTTGCTAAACCCAATAAAAATTCCGTTTCTTTTTCTGATTGATCTGCTTGAACAGCGATGCAACCATCAATATTGTTGGTTTTTAAAATTGGCTGTAAATCTTCAGGTAAAAAATCTCTTTTTAGCACAGCCATTTCCTCATTAATCCACGCATCTCTTTGCGGATTAAATTGCCAAAAATGTTGATGTGCGTCTATTTTCATCTAAATTACTTTGAATATGCTACCGCTTTTTGTTCTGAAACACCTAAACCTTCAATACCTAAACGCATGGTATCTCCTGGCTTTAAATATCTTGCTGGTTTAAACCCTAAACCTACACCAAATGGTGTTCCTGTAGAAATAACGTCTCCAGGTAATAACGTCATAAACTGACTGATATAAGACACACATTCTTGTACGTTGAAGATAAAATCTGATGTTGAAGAATCTTGTAATTTTTCGCCATTAACTTCTAGCCAAAGTTCTAGGTTATTTGGATCTTTAATTTCTTCTTTTGTTGCTAAAAAAGGTCCTAAAGGAGCGAATGTATCACACCCTTTTCCTTTACACCATTGTCCTTCTTTTTCAATTTGAAAAGCGCGTTCAGAAACATCGTTATGTAAAACATAACCTGCAATATAATCATCTGCTTCTTCTAATGTAATATACGAAGCTTTTTTACCAATAACAATTGCCAACTCTACTTCCCAATCGGTTTTCTCACTATTCTTCGGAATAATAACATCATCATTAGGTCCTACAATAGCAGTCGTAGATTTAAAGAATAACACAGGTTCTGTTGGTACTTTCATTCCTGCTTCAGCAGCATGTTTTGCGTAGTTTAAACCAACGCAAACCAATTTTGATGGCCTACCAATTGGCGAACCTAAGCGCACCGAATTAGCAACCGTTGGGCACTTTGCTTCATTAGATTTCAACCAATCTTTTAAACGGTTCAATCCATTCGTTTCGAAGAATTTTTCATTATAGTCTTCACCAAAAACACTAACATCTATACGTTTATTTTCTAATTGAAGTCCTGGTTTTTCTTGGCCTTCTGTTCCGAATCTTATAAGTTTCATTTTATATTATTTAATTATTCAAAAAAATCTAATTCAGCAATCGCTGCTGCTTTGTTTCCACCTGCAATTACTTTCGCCTCTAAACGAATATACCTTGTAGTAATTGCTTTCTCAAATTGGTGGTTTCTAGTTACTGGATCGTTTATTAAGTTTCCAAATTTGAAGTTACTAATAGTTGACCAGTTTCTACCATCCTTACTTCCTTTTAAAACACCTTCTTCTATCATACCGTTTCCATTTTCTTTTTGCGGCGTGTAAGCAAAAGCTTTTAACGTATATAATTTTCCTAAATCTACTTCTAAATAATGTAAATTCCTTTTGTCATTAGATAGCCAATATGTATCTGGATTTTCGTCAATAGCTAAATCACTTTTATTAGTAAGCGTCCAACTATCTTGTTGTGTAATTTTCCAATCTTTTTTTAGAATCCCTACTTTTCTTGACACTTCACTTCCGATACTATTTTTAGAAAAAGCTTTCGCTTTAATTTCACCAGATTCTATTTTAAAAGATTCCTCAAATAGTTTCGAGTCTTTTGTTGGGGTACTACCGTCTGTTGTGTAGCGAATTTCTACACCAGAATTGATATTACCTGCACTATCTTCTCCATGAGGTTTCCATCCAAAATCGTGTTTCTTTGGTTGAATCGTTACGTACCCATCAATATTTCTTATAATACTTAACTGTGGAGGTCTCGTTTTATAAAAATGCGCTGTAATGTTTGCTATTGCAGGCATAAGTCGAGATTCTAAAACACGGATTCTAAATTTATTTGACGTCGTTTCTGGAAAACGTAAAATACGTTTATAACCAATATTTGTTGCAGACGCTATTTCTTTCCAAGTATTATTTATCCAGGCATCTACCGCATGTTTTTCAACACGTTCACTATGTGTTGCAATGGCTTCTTGAAGGATTAATCTATTAATTGTTACAGGTTTTTCAGTTTCAATAACCAATTCTTTTACGTCAGCATTCAATAATTGAAAAGTAGCAACATCAGCATCTAATACATTTTTAGCTCCAGATGCATTCGCAAATAAATTGGTGGTATAAGTTTCATTAATTCGTTGTCCTACTTCCTCTAAAACACGCACATCTTCTGGTGAAAACAAACCTTCTCTATTTGGTGGAATATTTAGCAAAAACGTCGTATTCCCTCCTACCGAACGTTCGTACATATCAAAAACATCATCAACACTTCGTACTTTTTGCGAAGTATCGTCTCTATAAAACCATCCTTCTCGAATAGAGGTATTAATTTCTGCTTGCTGATAATGTAAATAATCTGCCTTGTATAGTTTCTCTCTGCTACCAATATCTTCACCTGTAATATCGGCAAAACTGTTCATTTCAAGTGGATTATTTTTATACGGAATCACATTCCATTCTGTAGCTCTTGTTGCACCAGCTTCATTACCACCCCATCTAATATCTTGCTTTCCAAAAACAACAGCTTCTGGTGCAAGCGCAGATATTAACTCTTTCCATGCTAAATAATTATATTTTTGTCCGCCTTTACGTTTTGGGTGCGCACCATCAAACCAAACTTCGTGAATTGGCCCGTACTCTGTTAATAATTCGAATAACTGATTTAAAAAATATTCATTATAATCATCAACATTAAAAGTAAATGTTGTTTTATTTTCAAAAGGTCTTCCTTCAATTGGTCTCGGAATAACGCGGTCTGAATAACTACTTAAATTACCATACAAACCTTCTTTATTTTCAATTTGAAATAAATCTGCTGGTGATAAATATACGCCTAACTTTAAGCCATATTTTTGACAAGAAGCAGCTAAATCTTTTAAAATATCACCTTTTCCGTCTTGAAAATCGGTAGACATGATACCTTGTTTTGTATAGCGACTTTGCCAAAGTACAAAACCATCGTGATGCTTTACCGTTAAGATTACCTTTTTCATGTTAGCAGCCTTCATCGCCTTACACCATTGGTCTGTATCTATGTTTTTTAGATCAAAAACACTAGGATCTTCAAAACCATTACCCCACTCCATTCTAGTAAATGTATTTGGACCAAAATGGATAAATGCAATAAATTCATCTTTTAAAGCTTCATATTGATTTTTTGTAGGAACCACATGCGCCGCTTTTACAATAATGGAATCTTTGGTATCATCCACGTCTATTTTAATCGTAGAATTTGTTTGCATCAATTGCCCATTTGTATTGGAACAAGAAACTGTTAATCCTATTAAAAAGACAGCGTAAAAAATATTTTTCATAAAAAGTGTTTTAATTAATTTCCATTCAACGTGACAAAACCTCCATCAATTGGAAAATTTGATCCTGTGATAAAAGAGGCTTCATCACTACATAAATACAATGCAAGATTTGCTATTTCTACAGGTTTTCCCATACGCCCGATCGGTTGTGTTTTTGAAAGTTTTCCAAACATTTCTTCTTGATTGTCTGGATAATTATTTTTGATAAATCCGTCTACAAAAGGTGTATGAACTCTTGCTGGCGAAATGCAATTACAGCGAATTCCGTCTGCAACATAATCTTTTGCTACAGAATACGTCATTGTTAAAACGGCTCCTTTTGTCATTGAATACGCAAATCTGTCATTAATACCAACTGAAGATGCAATCGAAGCCATATTAATAATCACACCACTCTTCTGCTTTTTAAAATACGGAATTGCGGCTTTTATTCCGTTATAAACACCTTTTATGTTTACGTTGTATAAACGGTCTAAATCTTCAGAGTTCGTGTTTTCTATATTTCCTACATGTGCAATTCCTGCATTATTTATCAAAATATCTATAGAATTATTTTTAGAGATTTCACCTAAAATCTCCTCCATTCTATCTTGATTTGCTACATCACATTTATAAAAACTAGCCGAACCGTTGTCGTTTTCAATTTCAGAAACAGTTGCATTTCCATTATCTTCATTAAAATCTAAAATACAAACGTGTGCACCTTGTTTTGCAAATGTGGTAGAAATTGCTTTTCCTATACCACTTCCACCACCTGTAATAATTGCTGTTTTTCCTTTTAAACTAAATATCATATTATGCTTTTTGTGATTTTTTAGTCCAAACTTCTCCGTTTGGAAAACTGAATTTCTCCAACGATGCTGGTTTCATTGTAATACTATATCCTGGTTGTTTTGGTGGCATGTATGCACCGTTTTTAATGACAACTGGTTCAAAGAAATGTTCGTGTAAATGATCTACATATTCAATAATTCTATCTTCCATTGTTCCGCTTACGCAGATATAATCGATCATAGACAAATGTTGCACATATTCGCACAAACCAACACCACCAGCATGCGGACATACTGGAACTTTATATTTTGCAGCCATTAATAAAATAGCCATAATTTCATTTACCCCACCAACTCTGCAACTATCAATTTGGCAAATTTGTAAAGCATCTGCCATAATTAATTGCTTAAACATTACTCTATTCTGGCAATGTTCTCCGGTAGCAACTTTTATAGGTGCTACTGCTCTTGCAATTTTTGCGTGTCCTAAAATATCGTCTGGACTTGTAGGTTCTTCAATCCAATACGGATTAAATTTCTTAAGTGATGCCATATTTTCTATCGCTTCATCTACATCCCATTTCTGGTTGGCATCCATCATCAACTGTAAATCGTCTCCAATTTCTTCACGAATAATTTGCGCACGACGCATATCATCTTTTAAATCAGATCCCACTTTTATTTTCATGTGCTTAAAACCATCCGCTTTCGCTTCTTGGCATAATCTACGCATTTTATCATCGCCATAACCTAACCAACCAGCTGATGTAGTATAAGCAGGATATCCACTTTCTAATAAAGTGTTGATACGTTCTTGTTTTGTAGCTTCATTATTTTTTAAAAGCTCTAAAGCTTCATTTGGCGTAATTGCGTCTGTGATGTAGGTAAAGTCAACACATTTAACAAATTCTTCTGGAGACATGTCTGCAATTAACTTCCAAAGCGGTTTCCCTTCAACTTTAGCGTATAAATCCCAAACGGCATTTACAACCGCACCCGTTGCTAAATGAATAACCCCTTTTTCTGGTCCTAACCATCGCAATTGACTATCGCCTGTAATCATCTTCCAAAAATCTCCCATATTTTCTGTGAAAGACTCTAAAGTTTTTCCCACTAATAAATGAGAAAGTGATTCAATAGCAGCCACACATAGTTCATTTCCTCTACCAATAGTAAAGGTTAATCCGTGACCTTCAAATTCTGGATGATCCGTTTTTAAAATGACATAAGCTGCCGAATAATCTGGATCTGGGTTCATAGCATCTGAACCATCTAAAGAATCGCTCGTTGGAAAACGAACATCTTTGGTTAAAATTTCGGTTATAGTAATTGTTTGTTTCATTTGTAAATTGGTATTGGTTTAGAGACTATTTAAAATCAGGAACGATTTCCTATCATCTCATTTCATAACCTTACAAATCTATGAGAAGAATTCTATGAAGTCAACTAAATATTCCACCTAAACTAATACTATTTTTGCACTTAACTTATTATTATAACTTATTTTGTATAATTACTATGTTTTTTGACATACCCTGAAGGTGACATTTTCTTTATTATTTTAAACTGTCTGTTAAAATTTGAAAGATTATTAAAACCAGATTCATACGCAACTGCAGCAACATTTAATTCGTTTTCTTGCAATAATTTACAAGCAAATCCAACCCGAATTTCATTCACGTATTTTGAAAATGTTTTTCGATGCACGCGTTTAAAAGACCTGCTAAATGCTGATGGATTCATGTTGGCAATATCTGCAACAGTTATAAGATTAATATCATTATTAAAATTCTTAAAAATATAAGCAATCACTTTGTTTGATAGTTTCGATTCTTCTAGTTTTAATGATGATACATAACCAGCACTTGCCAATAATTTAAAATCATCGTGTAAAGCCAACTGGTGCAATATTCCTATAAATTGATGTGTTTTATTAAAATCTGTTTCAGAATTTAAGGTTACAATCGCCTGACGTAAAGATTTTGGAACATTCTTAAACTGAATGCCTTGTTCTGCTTTCTTAAAAAGTGCCACAATAGGTTTTATTTCTGGTAACTGTAGAAAAGTATTTCCTAAAAAATCTTCCTTAAAATGAATAGAAATTGCTGCTGCTTTTAACGTGCTATTTTCATTAAAATACTTTGGGTCGTTCAACCACATGTGAGGCAAGTTTTTACCAATTAATACAACATCTTTGGGTTGAAACTTTTTGATACTATCTCCAATAAATCTTGTGCCCTTACTTTTTAAAACTGTTACCAATTCTAATTCTGGGTGGTAATGCCAAATTTTTAGAAAATTAGCATAGCTATTTTTTCTTACGAAAATAGAAGCTGTTGTATTACTACGATCTAATAAGTGTAATTTCATCGCTATTAAAATAGCACTTTTTTATGAATACAAAGGCTAAGATGCAAAAAAAGTATTATTAGAAAATAATAAACAAATTATAACAAATATTTAGCGATACTTTATATAATTACGTTCAGAACCAAAACCATTCATTAACTAGAGTTGAATCACCTTAAAGTCTTCAATTAACATGTGATTGTTCACCGTTCTAAATCCGAAATAGCCAGTTTTATAAGCATCAGAGTCATTTACTTTATAGATAATTTCTCCATCTCTAGCATAACTTGTAAAGTTATCTCTTACCACAATTTCGATATGCATTTTTTTATTAGCAGTAATCATAAATTTTTTATCAGACAAATCGTGCTCTGCCAATAACGGTCTGTTCACATTTCCATTATATCTTCTGAATCTTGTTTTTGTATTATGATGCCCACCATAACCAACATAGTAGGCAGTAAAATGATGATAATTAGGAAAATGACCCGCTCTATTTTTTGAGTTTGCAAAGAAATCATCTAAATTTTTAGGATCGTTTGCCATCCAAAGACAGTTCATGTCTGAAACCCGATCATATTCTCCACCTTCATCAATAATGGTAACATCATATTCAATTTTAATGTTTCCTTCTAATTTATTTTTAAACCAAATACTACACCCCTTTGCATCAATAATTTCTAATTTATTATTTTTAAAGATAGATGTTCCTTTTGGTTGTTGCTCTACAACCCAGTTTTCAGAAGTATTTAAAACATCTTTATAGCTTATTTTTTCTGACGACGAATTGCATCCAAAGAAAAAAAGAAGCAATACAAAAGTTGATAAACGAATTATTTTAAACATAAATTTTATTTTTAAATGACCAATGTTCATTATTATAAAATAATTGACATTGAATCTAAAGTGTCATTTCTGCGGTAGAAAAAAACCTCATCAAATAGAATTATTATGATGAGATTTCTCCTCGTTGAATTCGCTAGATACTTACAATCAAAATATTTTGATTGTAAGTAATATTCTGAATGCTATTAACTTGAACTATTTTTAATTTAAATTTACTTCATGCTGATTCGTAAAACCATCTTTCTTTATATTTGATAACTTATCGCTTAAATCTTTTACTTTTCCTGGATAGTTTGAAGCTACATTTTCTTGTTCGTTAGGGTCCTTTTTAATATTGAATAATTGTGGTTCTGTTTTAAAACCAGTTTCAATAATTGGTCCCCAAGGCACTAATTTTGGTCCGTCTAATGGGGCAATAAATTTCCAATCTCCTTCTAAATAAGAAACGGGTCCCATAAAACTTTCTTGTACTATAGAGGTTCTTCCGGTTCTATTATCTCCTAAAAAAACATCTAAAGCATTCTGACTATCAATTACATCTTCTTTTACTTTTCCGACACCTGTTAACGCTGCAAAAGAACTTAAAAAATCTACCTGACTAACCAACGCATTCGAAACAGTTCCTTTGCCTTTTCCGTTTGGCCAACGAATAATTAAAGGTATTTTAGTTCCACCGTTGTATGCACTGTACTTTCCGCCACGTAAACCTGCTGTTGGCTTATGAGTTCCTAACAATTCTTTTGCTTGATCTTGATAGCCATCATCTATAACGGGGCCATTATCACTAGAAAAAACAATAATGGTATTGTCTAATAAATTTTGTTCTTTTAAAGTCTTTACAATCTCGTTTACCGTCCAATCTAATTGTAAAATAACATCTCCTCTTGGGCCTAAACCACTTTTCCCTTGAAACATTTTATTCGCAATTCTTGGCACGTGAATATCATGAGTAGAAAGCAACAAAAAGAAAGGTTTGTCTTTATTTGAATTGATGAATTTTTTAGATTTATCAACCAATTCCATTGGTATCGTTTCATCATCCCACAAAGCTGCTTTTCCACCAGTCATATATCCAATTCTACTCACCCCGTTTACAATAGTGTTGTTATGACCTTGAGAGGGTTTCATGGTTAACAACTCAGGATTTTCCTTTCCTGTTGGCCAATCGCCAATTTTATTTTGATAATTTACAGTTACAGGATCATTAGGATCTAGATTTACAATATGATGATTTTCTACAAAAACACACGGAACTCTATCTCCAGTTGCAGGAATTAAATACGAATAATCGAAACCAATTTCTAAAGGACCAGGACTAATTTTATCGTTCCATTTTGGACCCGTTTTATCCCCTAAACCTAAATGCCATTTCCCAACAATTCCTGTTGTATACCCTGCAGCTTGTAAAACACCTGGTAACGTGGTGCTTTTTGTATCAATTAATAGGCCTGCATCTCCATTGGCAACGCCAGTTCCTTTTTTTCGCCATGCATAATTTCCTGTTAATAAAGAATATCTAGAGGGCGTACAAGTTGCTGCCGTTGCATACGCATTATCAAATAAAATACCTTCTTCTGCTAATTTATCAATAGCTGGCGTTTTAACTTCTGTTGCGCCATACGCACTAACATCTCCATAACCCAAATCGTCTGTATAAATAAAAACAATGTTTGGTTTTTGGTTTTTTTTTGTAGCTGTGTTTTCTTCTGATGTCTTGTTTTTACAACTAATTATTGCAAAAGTAGTTAAGATGTACACTAAGAAAGTGCTGTTTTTTAAAGTCATAATTTATCTGATTAATAGTAATTTTAATAGGGTTTGTCAAACAATTTACTTGACGACATTTTGCTGTTACTTGGTAAAATAATCTTTCTTAAAAATTTAGTATCGTTTGTTTTAATGCACCAATCTATTAATTTTTTTCGATATTGATCTAGTTCAGGTAGGTATTTTTGGGATGCAACTAAATTAATCATTTCTAATGGGTCTTTTTGTAAATCGAAAAATTGTTCTCTGTTTTTACCCCAACTGTATAAAACATACTTGTATTCCTTACCGATTAACGCTCTTCCTGTAGTTCCGTAGGCTTGTTTTCCTGCAAATTTTGTTTCGGTAACCACAAAATCTCTTTCAAAATTATGTTGTGGATTGTTGATGGTTGGTTTGATGGATTTCCCTAATAGTTCTTTCGGAATTTCAATTTCTGCAAAATCTAAAATAGTTGGAAATAAGTCTAATCCGCTTGAAATTAGAGACGTATTTATTTTTCCTTCGGATGAGTTTTCGTCTTTATAACTGATAATAAAAGGCACATTGATACTTTCTTGAAACAACGCCGTTTTCTGATTCCAGCCATGAGAAGCATTTCCATCTCCATGATCGCTTGTAAAAATAATGATGGTACTCTCTCTCAAGCCTAAAGCTTCTATCGCATCAATTATTTTACCAATCTCTGCATCTACTTTTTCAACTAATTGATAATAGGTATACCTGTATTTTCGCCAATCTTCTTTGGTGAAATTTTGAGTAGGATATACTTTTTTATTTGCTGTTTGTTCTATTTCTAAAGCTTCTGGAAACGTGTTTGACTTTTCAAAATTTATGGGTAATTCAGGCGTTTTATCCAAAGAAACTTTTGGAATATTACCATACGGTAATGGTTGATTTCTTGCCCACTCGCAAATGCTATGAGGATTATCGAAAGAAGCTACCAAAAAGAAAGGTTGTGGATTGTCTTTTCTCGATTTTAAATACTCAATAGATTTTTCTGCCAAAGGAATATCATCAAACTCCGCTATTTTCTCAAAACCACTATTGCTTGGTAGCTCCACCTCTGGCGCATGCCATTTTCCACCATAAGCTGCATGATATCCTGCTTTTGTTAAGGTATGTGCTAAATTTTTATTTTTAAGCGCTGTATTGATTGTTTTATCTTCATTAGAATTCACACCAATTTCGTGTGGTAATTTTCCTGTAAAAATACTAGAACGTGAAGGGCTACAAAGTGGAAAGGTAACATAGGCATTTGTAAAACGAGTTCCTGTTTTTGCTAGCTTGTCTAAATTAGGTGTTTTTACATCAAAATTACCAGCAATACTTAATGCTTTTGCTTGGTGTTGGTCTGTTAAAATTAAGACGATGTTAGGTTTGTTTACTTTTGACGAGGCAATTTTTGGAACAGATTTTATTTTCTCATTTTGTTGACAAGAATATATGAAAATAGAAATCATAGAAAAAAGTATAAGTAGCTTTCTATTGTATGTCTTAAATTGTTTTATCATTTTACCAAAGCTATTTTTTTATTAATCTAATATTCTATGAATCGATTTTCCTTTATAAACATCTTTTGGCATTTTAAAATGATAGTTTTTATCATTAAAAATAATATCCATAGAGTTTAATTTTTGAGTTGAATCTGCCAAGGTAATTTTCCATTGCTTCTCAATTTTTTCAATTTGATACAATCCTGGCTGTTTAAATTCTAAATTTCCCAAACCTTTTATGTGCTGTTTTAAAGGTTTATAAATCGTCATTAAGAACACGTTATTGTCTTTACTTTTTATAATTTGTGCTTTGTTGTTATTCTGAATAATTTCAAAATTTAGCTTTACTTTTTTATTATGAGGTTTAAAATTTGGAAAAATTGCATACGCATATTTCGAATTTTGTGGCTTTATTTCTGGTGTAACTTTTATGGTAAATATTTTCCCTGAAATTATATCATTTGGATATTTTGCAATGATTTCATGCCAACTTCCAGTATGTGTTTTGTTTGATATATTTAGTGTTGTATTTTCTAATGGAATATAAGTACTATTATTATGATACACCCAATTTACCTTTTGATTGGTGATTTCAGATGCTGGTTTTAGCGTTTTTACAGTATCAGTAAAATAATTTACAGCACCTTTTAGCCAAGTTTGATTTAAAGTAGTAGTTACTGCATCTGTATTTAAAGTTGTAATTCCTGCTCCCAAACAAATTAATTGATTGTTTAAAAAGAAATATGATTTTTTTGCAGTTAGCGAATCTCTGTTCAGTTCAAATGCCATAATACCATTCAAGCCATTTGAGATTCCGCCTGTAAAATCAGCATTATTTCTATAACCCGACCAAGGCAATACTTTTAAAGGTGTATCACTTTCAAAAGAAGTTACTCCTGGTAAGTTTCTCCAATTCCACAAAGGGAAAATATCATCATATTCTTTTCCAGTAACCGAAATATAACAAGCACCATCGGCTAAATAATATCCTTTTAAATTCTCGTTATTTCCTGCTTCTGCACCAATAACTCTTTTGGATGACATTTTTATACTGCTGTACCAATCTTTAGAACGATACACCATCATGTCTGAAGTAAAATAGTTTGTAATTCCTGTTAAGTTTGATTCGCTGATCTCAGAAAAATTACGATTGATAAATTGCTGATAGCTGTTTTTATTATTTGCATCTACCTTTATTAAATCTACAGCTGCAAACCCAATTGCCAACGCTTTTAGTTCTTGCGAATGTTTAAAAAATTGTCTTCCTAAAGAATTGATATCAAAGTAACCTTGCCAAGTAAGTTGATTAAAACCTTGGTTAAAAAGATTTCTTAAAATGGCTATTTTATCTGTATCTAATTGAAAACTGGTATTTGCAAAAATAGCAGCATAAGAAGTTTGTGTTGTAAAAAAAGCCAATCCATAATTTCCAAATTGTTGTTGTGGCCCATGTTGATGAAAGCTAAAATCTGTTTTTATTCCTTCTGATTTAGAAATTTTTATTTCTGAAACAATGGTATCTCTTGCTTGTTGCGCTAATTTTTCATTATCGGTTAACAAGGCTTTATAGAACACATTACAAGCTTGCCAAACCTTGTTTTGTCCTGTTCTTCCAAAATTTGCTTGACGCATTACTTTTAGACCATCATTGTATTCTTGTTTGCTGAGTTCATTTCTCATCATAATTAGAATTGGTCCAAAAGATTTCGGAATTCCGATTTCATTGTACCACCAATTATCATTTTGAGGCATATTCTTAAACCAATATCCTAAACCTTGATGAATTAGCTTTTTTAAACGTTGGTCTTTGTAATATTTAGAGTTTTCACGTAAATATTCTTTAGTAACTAGGAGTATTCTATCTACATGATTTTTAAGTTGCCAACCAGATGCTTTTATATCGGTATAATCAATATCTGTCCAAGTACCATCAACCTTAAAATCTTTTAAAATTTTCTCTAATGAAGTAGTGCTTGGTTTTTTTCTTTGATATAATTCTACATAAATTTCATCGCCATTATTCTTGTCCCAAGTAACATCTTTCAATTTTTGCTTGAGCGTTGATGGGTTTTCTGCCAAAAAATAAGCGGCCACATTTTTACTAAGCTGGTGTGTTTCTGATTGCTGTGAAAAAGCGTTACCAAAAAATAAAACTATAAAAAAGAACACCGAAAACCATTTTTTATTTACAACTACATTCATAGGCAATGATTTTAGCGATAGTTTATTAAACAAATAATCTAAGTCTTCTTTTTATGAAATTTAAAATTCAATTTTAAAACCTGTTATTGGAATTTCATTCTCAGCATATAATGGCATTTCAATTTGTAAACCTTCATTGGTTTGCTTCCATTTTACCTTTTGATTACTTCCTAATATTTTTATAGTATTAATCTTTAATTTACTATCAAAAGCAAGCGATTTAATAAGCACATTTTTTTCAGTTGTGCTACAAACATAGGCGTACAAATAATTTTCTTTTTGTGTAAATCTTACTTCTGGAAAAATCAATTTTGAGGTTGCATCATTTTCTGCATCTTTCATGGTATTTTCTGAGTCGGATTTTTCGTCATCAGAAACAATTGAAACATCCGCTAATAATTCGTTCGTTTTTTTCCATGGAGAAGAACCATAAATACCTTCAGAATTTTGTTGCATCCAACGGCCCATTTCTGCCAATCTTTCTTGGGCAAGTTGCGTTATTTCACCTTCTGGAGTTGGCCCATTATTTAAAAGTAAATTACCTCCTTTGCTTACAATTTCTAAAAGCTGTCTGGTCATTAATTCAGATGACTTGTACACAGTATCATATTCTACAAACCCCCAATTTCTACTCATGGTTATACAAGCTTCCCAAGGTTTGTTTAATTTTTCTTTGACAATTTTTTGTTCAGTTACTAAATAATCTCCTTCATCATTTCCAATTCTGCTATTAATAATACAGTTGGGTTGAATATCTAAAATAAATTTTCGTAATTCTTTGCTTTCTTCTATACTTATCATTCCTGGTGTATCAAACCACATAATATCTATTTCGCCATATTGTGTAAGCAATTCTTTAACTTGAGGTTTTACTTTTCTTTCAAAGTATGTATTAAAAACTTTGGCATCTTCATCTGGGTAATCCCAAGTGTTGCTTCTTCCCGCTTTAACAGGCCAATTAGTTGGTGCATCTGGATCTTGCCAATCACGTCCTAAAGAATAATAGAAACCAAATTTCATATCGTATTTTCTACAAGCATCTACAAGTGCTTTCATTGGGTCTTTTGCATAAGGCGTTCTGTCAACAATGTCATAGTCACTAGAAGGAGAATTAAACATCGCAAAACCATCATGATGTTTAGAAGTAATTACAATGTATTGCATACCTGCTTCTTTTGCAGTAAGCACCCATTTTTCTGCATCGAAATCTATTGGGTTAAAATCATCCGCTATTTTTGCGTATTCTTTCCACGGAATACGTTCGTGCAACATAAAATGTTCTTTTCCTTTTGCTTTGCGCCCGTCCCAAAAACCAGCAGTTTTAGAATACAGACCCCAATGCATAAACATTCCGAATTTTGCATCTTTCCACCAAGTCATTTTATCTTGATTTTCTTGTGTTTTATTTTTGGTATTGCATCCTAATAGCAGGAATAAAAAACTTACAATAAATAGTGTTTTTAAAAAGAGCGTCTTCATATTTTTTATTATTATCTAACAACAGTAGAATGCAACTGTTCAAGTTTCCAAATATTATTTTCTTTAATGGCAATGGCACTTTCTAGCCAATGTGCCTTACCAAGAGTATCCTTTTCTCGCACCCAAACAGCATAATTATTATAGGCAATCCATATTGTCTTTTTATTATGAACTGTTTTTAAGAATTCAAATTTATTTCGTCTTTGAACTTCATTTTTACCTATTTGCCTTTCTCGTATGTAGGTTGTTATCGAATCATTGTTCCAAACCACTCCGTTTTCTAAAAGAATAAAATCTTTTGTATAATGATTTAAAACTTTCGTTGAATCTAAGTCTGAAAAAACATCTTGAAATGATTTTGAAATGAGCTCTTTTACAGCATCAACATCTTGTTGTTTTTGTAAATCAGTAATTTCAATTGTATTCTTTGTATTAGACTTTACATTATTTTCACAAGAATACGTGAGTAAGATTACTAATAAAACAATTATTTTTTTCATTTATACATAATTTTAAAGCTTCTTAAAAATAGATTAAGCCAAATAAAACACACTAATTTTTAACGAAGGTATTTGCTTTGTATCCTTCTAAAATCAAGAAATAAATTCCTTTTGGTAGAGAAGCTACCTCTATTTTATTGGATGCTGTTGCTATTTTAGCAGTCTTAATAATTCTTCCTAAATTATCAGATATCTTATACGAAGTATCTTCTTTTAATCCGTTAATAAAAAGAAAATCTGCCGTTGGATTAGGATATATTGAAACAGACAAAAGTTCATTTTTTGCAACGCTTAAAACCTGTGATGTTCCTTTTGTGTACATTATATTATCGAATAATGTTTTTTCTGATGTCGTATTAACATTAGAAGACATAATTATAGCATCACTACTCTTAGCAACTGGATAATATGCATAATCATTTGCATCGCCACCATCTGCAATTATTTCTGCACTCATAACACTATTAATACCTATTAAATGTTCTTTGGTTAATTGAGTTACATAACTAGGTGTTGCATAATATTGAATATCTCCGTCTGGGGCAATAGAAACACCAAACGTCCACCAAGTATTTTTACCTCCATTAGGCGCATTTGTATCTTGTAAAATATCTCTTCTGCCTGGACCCCTTAAAACGAAAAAAGATCCATGACACCAAATTCCTGGCCAAGAACTATAAGAATCACCTAATGCATTAAATTTTATTGGCATTCTTAATGAGGTAACAACGCTATTATTATCTAAATAATCTGGCACAAATGTGTGCATCATAACAGATGGAGTTTCTGCTGGAGTCCAACCTGCACCCGTCATAAAAAAATCATCTTGATCTTCTGTATCTGCTGCACCATAAACATTTGTACCAACAGCAGATGGATTATTATTATACCAAGCTGCATCCCTATCAAAAGAACGAAAAGCCATTACTTGACTTCCTGAAGAAGTTACTGATTGTGGGTTTGCAATAACAGACACGTCTTCTGGTGCTCCTCTTTGAGTTCCTGTTAAACTAAACCCTGTTCCTGCCCAACCATTGCCATAATTAAACTTTTCAGTAAGTTGAATAGTACTTTCAAAATCTAATTTTTTAACTGATGTACCTGTTCCTGGAATGTATAAGGTAGTTTGTGCCATTATTACTGAACAAAACAAGAAACTAGTTATAATGGAAATCTGTAATTTATTTTTCATGATATTCTATTTTATTTTTGCACTAGCTCTATTCTATTTAATCCTAAGCCTTTAGTCCATTTTCCTGCACCAATTTCAAAACCTTTTAATTGTAAAGAATAGGTTCCTTTTTTTGTAAACTCTATTTCACCAACATTACTACCAATTTCTTTGTAAAAGAATAAAGTCGGATTTACAATTTCTGTATCTCTTGTTAAAGAAACCGGAATTATTTTACCCGCCACTTGTACACTTCCTTTTTGGTCAGCACCTGTCCAATCTGGCTTAGAGTGATTTCCTTTTTCATTAGAAACAATTTTTATTTTAAACTTCCCAGGTGTATGCACTGTAAAGTTCCAAGAAGATAGTTTTTCGTCTTTCATATATTGACTTGTAATTCTATCTAAACGAATATCATTTTCTATGTTTTGTGATATTTTTTTATCAATATTTAATTCAGCACTTTTAAGTTCAACAACTATTGGAGTTGCAAAATCTTGTTTTGTAACAGTAGATAAATCGATACTTAAAAAACGCCCGTCTTGCGTAAAACTTAGATTATCAGAACTTCCTAATGCAGTTATTTTATCAGCTTTTGTTAACAAACCATTCAACTCAATTCGATTGCTTTTTGGCCAATTGAAGACGTTTAAATACATTTTATTTTCATTTTGAGTAACATATCCCCAGTTATAATTCCAAGGAAAAGGAGAAGCTGTTGTATTGTAAACAGATTCGCCGTTCTTTTTTAACCACTCTCCTGCAATTTTCAAATTCTTAACAGGTTCAGATGGAATTAATCCGTTAGCCATTGGACCAACATTTAATAAATAATTTCCGTTTCTACTTGCAGATGCAATTAGAGAATTTATAATAAAACCAGGTTCTCTCCATTCTTTGTCATCTTTTCTGTACCCCCAAGAACTGTTCGTTGTTCCTGCCATTTCAAAAGGAATTTCAAATTGATCTCCCGTAGAATAATTATCCGAAGGCGTAAAAAAATCGAAGTACATATCTTTATTTAAACTCGTTGGCGCTACTTCATCTCCAATTCTAGAGCTAATAATAATATTGGGTTGTAGTTCTTTAGTGATTTTTACAAATTCACGAATTTCCTCATTATCCAAACCTTTTCCCATGTCAAACCAAAGAATATCTATAGTCCCATAATTGGTTAAGATCTCTTTTAACTGAGGAAAAGATTTTTCCTTTAAATACTTAGAACGATCCATATCATTTGGGTCAAAATCTACTGTATTCATTCGGTTTTGTAATTCGCCTTCGCCAATATATGCTTGTGGATGATCCCAATCAATAGCATGAGAATAATACAATCCGAATTTTAAACCTTGTCTATGGCACTCGTCTTTTAATTCCTTAATAACGTCTCTACCAAAAGGCGTATTCATCACATCATAATCAGAAACCTTAGAATCAAACAATGCAAATCCATCATGATGTTTAGAGGTAATCACAATGTATTTCATTCCTGCAGCTTTTGCAATAGACACCCATTCTTCTGCACTAAATTTTGTTGCATTAAAAGTTTCCATCAATTTTTTGTACTCAACTGCTGGTATTTTTAAGGTATTCTGAATCCATTCTGCAATTTTCGGCGTTACTTCTCCCTTATATTCTCCACCTAACTGAGAGTATAACCCCCAATGGATAAACATACCATATTTAGCATCTTTCCACCATTGCATTCTTTCTTGATACTCCTCTTCAGTTTCATAAGGTAAATCTACTTTAGAAGGTGTATTGCTTTTAAAATACGCCTCAATATTACTTTGGTAGTTTAATTCTTCTGAACTGTTTACTGACTCTTTTTTAACATCCTCTTTACAAGAAGTAAAAATAACGATGAAACCTAAAAAAAGTAGGTTGTAGAAATAGTTTGCTTTCATTTGTTGCTATTTAATTTTGAATCTAATTGTTTTGTATTTTTTGCCATTCTTTTAGACTTTTGCAAATCCATTTTGGAACTTTACCTAATCTGTGCTCTAATTGTGCTTCGTATAAAGATGCCGGAAAAACTTGAGTTCCTAAACTTTCTAAATAGCCAACATTTTTTTCTTCTAAGGTAGTTTTTGAGCCGTGTAAACCCACAACATTCGGATTAACAACAGCGAAACCCCAATACAGATGTCTTGCTCCAGAAAGCTTCCAGTAATCGTAATTTTCCTGTGTCTTCCCTACTCTTTTGTAGTTCCATAAAGTCAACCCTTTTAAGTGATGTGGCTCGTTCTTATAATTACCACCATGAGATGTCATTTTTGCACCTTCATATAAATCTACTAAATTATTTTTAGGAATATCCGCATGAGAATCCCAACCTTGTTTTGGTGTTTTTACACGCCAAATTACAGAGCCCGAAGTTTTATGAGACATAGAAGCTCCATGCCATTGCCCGTAATTAGTTTTGTCATTAATTAAACCGGTTAATATTCTAGAAGACTGAGTAACGTTGGTTAATTTATGGCCGCTATTTCCTTCAATCAACAACATTAAAATAGAGGATGCATAACTATTCCCTAAGGAAACTGCACCCGTAATATTACTAAATTTACATCTTCTAACCCAAGAATTTGCTACGTTGCTCATCGCAATGATAGACCAAGCATTGTCATGTAAATAATCTTTATGATGTTTAAATTTATCTTTAAAGTTCGCTTTAAAGAAGATGTCTTCTACACCAACATTTTCTAGTGGATAAAAAGGTTTTGCTTGCCAATTATAACTGGTATTTATAGCATTTACTAACGGATCTTTTAAAGTGATTGTATTTCCAGAAATACTTTTTATTTCATGATTTTCTATAAAAGTAACACCTTTTTCTTGAATTTTTTCCCAATGTGGTCTTGGTTTCTTTCCTTCTAAAGATTCTGAAACAGCTTCTCTATTATAAGGCATTTCTAAGTGAATAAACTTTGCCTCTTTAAACAAATCTGCATTTTCTACTTCAATGGTAAAATCACCTTCCTTTGCATTTTTTAAAATATTTGTTTGTGCTTTTGCTCGTTTATTTGAAGAAAAAGTAAACATATAACTTACTTTCCATTCTGGTTCGTTTGGTGTTCTTCTCAACATGTGATTTTTCATGTTGATTATCGTTCCGTTTTTACCGAACCCACTTCCCTTTAAGATAATATTGGAGGAGCTAATTTCTATAGGATTTGTTTTTATTGGCTTCACATTTACCAAAAACTCTCCTTTTGGAAAAAAGACAATGCCTCCTTTGTTTTTTTCTGCCGCGTTAATTGTTGCTTGAATTGCCTCTTGATCAGAAATTGTATCATTAGCGATTGCACCAAAATCGGTCACCTTAAATACTTTTAAATTTTTGAATTTTTTAGGAACCCCAATTGCCCCTAATTTATAACCAGCATACGAATAATCGAATAACACAGGTATTTCTGGGTTAGAAATTTTACCCGTAAATTTTTGCCATATTTTAGCTTCTTCTTGGCCGTAAGTAATAGAAATTACAAAACATAAAAGAATTAAAAATCGATATTTTGAAAATTTCAAATTCATAATAAATAAACTAGTATTTGTTTGATATTTAATTCTTTAAATCCTGCAAGGTTTTTGAAACCTTGCAGGATAGACTTAATTATTTTTCTATTAAACTTATTTTTGCTAAAAAAAATATAGCAAGTATGTATTAAATCTTTTGAAGCCTAATTTACAAAAAGATTATATTTTAATTAATACAATTTCTTGTGATAAACCATCTATCAACTCTAAAGAAATAATAGTTGTTCCAGAAGAATTATCTACAGAAAGCACTTTTTCATTTAGAACTGAAGACCATTTTCCATTTAAAGTAATAGAAAGTTTCACAGATCTACTGAAATTGAAGAATCTGTTCATTCTAATTTCTTCAAAATTTAAATCTGGTTGTACAATACTTAAAGTCGTTTTATTAAAACTGTCTTCTCTTGCCATAATTAAGGCTGGTTTAGAAACAGCTTTTAAAATGCCATTTTCTAAATTTGTCTCAGGTTCAAAAACTACATAACCAATCGTATTTGTTTTACTGTCTTTTACAATATGAGCAATACTATCTGCTTTAAGAATCGTATAAGAATTATCATTCTTTACTTTCTTATCGAAGTTTTTAATTTCAGCTTCATTGTTAAAAGGATAAATAACATATTGATAATTTGCGTCTTTAGGTGCTAAACCATGAGGTATCCAAGCAGCAGCGTAATCACCTTCTGTTTCTTTTACGCCTTTAGCAGCATTATCTATTTTACCTGTATTTACAGAGTATTTATTGTGATAAGAATCTTGTTTTTCCTTTTTAAATTGAACAGCATTGTTAGATAAAATATGGTAACCATTCCCATAAGGATCAATAATCCAATTATTACCTTCACTATTTTTTTTCAATTCTCCCGCAAAAGGAAACTTTTTAATTTCTTCTTTATTTGTATAAATTAAATCTTTTTCATCCTTTAAAAAAGTTTGAAATAGGTTAGTTTGTGTTGGATTTTTCTCATCAACACTAGAAATATCTGTACCAATACAAATTAATTTATCACCAAAAGCGAATACCGATTTTTTAGCTTTTAATTTTCCAGAAAAGCCTACTTGAGTTGCTGGTCCCTCAACATTACTTCCTTTCTTTTCGTTTAAAACAAAGCCAAAAATACCGTCTTTATCTAAAGAAGTAGCTCCGGCAAATGTTTCTCCAGATCGAAACATAAGTAAAGGTCTTTTTGCTTCTAACTCTTTTAATGGCATGTTAATTACAGTTGCACCAGGATATAAATTCCAGTCCCAACCTTCTTGTTGAAAACCACTTCCTTTTTCACCCTTATTATTTAATAATTGTATGGTTCCGTTTGCTTGATATCTTCCATATCTATTTGCAGTTACATAAATTTCTGATCCCCAAACATATTTACTATACCCTTTTATCAAAGCTGCCCAGTCATTTTCTCTTTTAACAGCAGTCGCTCCGTAAGGAAAGCTGTAATAACCATCAAGACGTTCTTTAGGTATCCCTTTAACTTTGGTAAATAAAGCTGTATTCATAATATCCTCATCTCCCCAAAGACGTAAGTATGCAGATGCTACTTCTGTATCAATTTCCTCTTTACCCGTTGGGTCTCCTGCTCTTGCCATTAATAAAAAAGGCTTCTTTAAAGATTTTATGTTATTGCCTTCTAGCGGGTGACGGCCTGAATTACCAAATCCCCAATTAAATTTCTGACTGTAAATTCTAGACGCCATAAGTGCTTTTTTAAAATTAGCATGACCTTCTGTACTTATTCTAAAACGTGTTTTTGCCAATGTGTTAATTATTTTTGGCACAGAACTGAATGCACCAAGTCCGTAAGCAGGATAATGACCATTATGATGCCACACTGTTCCATCTACTTTAAAACCCCATTCTTCTTTTTGTTGTGCTAAGGTTATAGAAATATAGTTTGAATACGCCTTTAACATTACTGCTTGTTGTTCTTGCTTTTCGAACAAGAAAATCATCATTAAATGATAATACGATTGCGTGTTTAGATAATCGATATTAATGTGAAACTTTTCAGGATTATCTAATAACATTCCTAAATTAAATAACCAATGCAAACTACCAGAAACTTCACTTAATAAACCGTTTTTATATAGTAAACCACGCATCATAAAAAAAGATTCTGTAATTTGTCTTACTGCATAACCAATATGGTGTCTAGTACCACCATTAGAACCCGCAACCCAACCTTGGTCTAGATAGTATTTTGTTGCAGTTAAATACATTTCCTCCATTTCTGCTTTTTGTTCGGCATTTCCTCTTTCCATAAAAGCAGCAAGTTTTTTCATTACTCTGCCTAAATCTTTTATATCGTTAAATATGTCTTTTCCTTGTTGTTCTTTATCATACACATATTGCTCTCTTCTAAAAATTAGAGGTGGTCCTGTTACATATTTCCCATTATCTGTTAAGTTTAAATCATTAAAATCTTTTCGCATAGAATCTATGTACAACCTATACTTCTTTGGTATTTCCATATCAGCATCCAACTTTTGCTCAAATTTTTTCAAATCCATTCTTGTTGCATACGATATTGGTTTTGCTTCAATATTTTTAATACGATCATAATTTACCATCAAAGGCATCCAATGATCTTTTGCTAAATCTTGTCCTTTTTTAATAAAAGGCACAAATTCATCTGGGTATTGATGTCTGTCATCTTGAAATTGACCAAAAGAAATATCATCAAAAAATAACGTACCACTTTTAGTTGTGGTAGAAATTTTAAAACCATTATAAGCTACAGATGCTTTTTTCTTTGGAGCGTTTCCTTGCATTTCATACATAGGAACCCAGATGGTACGCCAACCTTTAAAATTTAATGGTAAATTAAAATACACTTCTTTCTTTCCATCCTTTTCGTAAGAAATAGTGATTTCTCCTTCTGAAGGAGTTTCATTATACAAATTCATTTGTAAGGTTGGACTTGCAGGAAAAAAGTCTCCATAATCTAAAGGGCTTTCATCTACAGTTAACATTCTAAAGTTTGATGTTGATACAGATGCATCTGTATCTGTCCAAGACCATTTTAAAGAATTTTTTCCGTATTTCTGGTGATCTGTACTTGCAGAAACAGTACTATTTACTGTCTTGTATTTACTTAAAACCGCTTCTTTTTCAAACGATTCTATCGCTGGTTTCTCTTGTGCATATCCAAAAAACCCTAATAAGATTATCAGTGAGGTTACTTTTGTTTTTATTAAATAATTCATGTTTTTTATACTATTAATATTGTTCATTATTTTTTATTGTTTATTTAATTTTCAACTTTAGAACCTTTAATTTCCCAATGTTGAAACCAAACACTTTTATTATTATTCACTTTATTTTTTTCAGGATTCTGAAAACTACTTATTAAAGACAAGTCGCCAAGTATTTCTTCTGAAGCAATGTCTTTTTTAGAAATTCTACCCAATACCTCTCCTGTTTTTACTTCTAAAACAGAAAAATCAATCTTGTAAAGGTTGTTTGTATTTGTAATTAAAACTTTTAAATCGAGGCCCTTTTTTAAATTATTAATAATTTTTTGATTTTTTTGGTTCGGACTTGGGCTTCCAATAAACAAAGCCCCATTTGTACAAACTCCAATATTTATGCCCTTATTAAAATTTTCGAGATTATCATTTAATAAGTTATTTTTATAACCAATATGAAATCCCGCCCAATTTTTATTTAAACTGGTAATTTCATCATTTAAAAAACCCAAACGGATTTTCATTTCTACAGTTGCATCTTCTGAACTTAATTTTGTTGTTTGCAAATGAATTTTTCTATCTAGGCAGCTTACTAAACATTCAATTCTATTGTTTTCAATCTGCCATTCATTAGCATCTTTGGTCCAATATTTCAATTCAGAAACGGTACTTATCTCTTTATTTATAAAATCAATTTTATAATCTGTATTTAAATGATGCTCTTTTATACAACTCATACAAAACATAAAAACACAGATAGAAATAGCAACTGTAAATTTATTTTTTATAATAGAGAAAATATTGAACACACTCAAATTCATTAATAAATTATTCTTTTAAGTTTTTATATTTTTCTAACCAAGGATCTTTCTTTTCCTTTAAGTTTTTCAATAATTCTTGATGTAATTTTTCTTCTATAACCGTATCCGTTCCTATAATATTTACTTTTTGATACGGGTCATTTACATTGTCATATAAAAATTTACGTTCTACATTCTTTTTATCAATGGTAATAACATAGGTATTATTATGAGTTCTTAGACCTCGATGCCCAGAAGCTGGTTGCCCTTCTAAAATAAAATAGTACAATGCAGAAGTTGGCTTATCCCCTTTATTGTCCGTAATAATGGAAGATAAATCTCTCCCATCTAAATTTGTTGGAATTCCCTCTGTTGCTTCCACTAAATTTAAAAGTGTTGGCATAATATCTGTTGTACTTACAATTAAATCGCTTTTCTGATTTGCCTTAATTTTCTTTGGCCATTTTATAATAAAAGGAACGTTTATAGCTTCTTCAAACCAAACATTTTTAGACATTAAACCGTGACTGCCCATCATTTCTCCATGATCTGAAGTAATTATAACAATGGTGTTTTCTTCTAATCCTTCGTCTTTTAACGTTTTTAAAACGCGCCCAATTTGTTCATCTACACCAGTTACCATCGCAAAATGATTTCTTACATGCTCTTTTGCTAAATGAGTTCTTTTTCTAGTAGCACCCGAATGAAAAGCAAATTCTGAAGCGTCTGAATCTAAAGCTACATTTTCTCTTACCAAAAGTTCCTCTAAAGATTTGTCTTTATAGTTTTCTAAGTATTTTTCTGGTACATATTGATACGGCGGATGTGGTGGGTTTACAGACCAAAACAATGCAAATGGTTTCTTTCCGCTTCTTGTTTTTGGGGATGGATTTTTAATATAATCGATAATAACATCTGCTTCATGTTTTGCAGACCATTCGTTTACATAAGTAACCTCATCTTCTTTGGCGTCGTTTTTCCAATAATGAGGTGTGTTGTGTTGATCGAAAGTACCATACGCATACCAGAAATTGAATCCGTGTCGTAATTCTTTTGGCTGATAAGCATCCCAAACTACGGTATCTTTTCCTTCCATTGGTTTCGGTGATCTTAAATGTAATTTACCAACATAACCTGCATCATACCCATTTTTAACCAAAACATCCGAAATACTAACATCTCCTTTTTGCCAAGAGTTATTGTATTTATGTCTTCTAGAATTACTGTTGCTTAAAACTGAATTATTATAAGGTAATTTCCCCGTCATTAGCATTCCACGATACGGGCTACATAAAGGATAATTACTAATAGCATTTGAAATAACCATGCCTTCTTTACCTAATTTATCTAAATTAGGGGTACTAACAGGATCTTGATTATTTAGACCAATTGCAGCATTTCTAAACTGATCTGGAAAAATAAACAAGATGTTTGGTTTCTCATTTTTCGTTTCTTGTGAAACTGAATTCGTTTTACAAGAAACCATCAGAATTGAGATACAAACGAATGATAAAAATTTGATGTAATTCTTCATTTTAATCCTTTTTTGGTTGTCACTTCAAGCACTCTGTCATTGCTCGAAACGAAGCAATCTTTTTTGAGTTTGAGCTAACAGATTGCTTCGTCGTTCCTCCTTGCAATTACAGCCTTTAATTTTATTTTTTAGCTTCTAATTTCTTCAATCTAGATAAAGCTTCAATATAGTAGTAATCTGCATAAATTAAGGCTACATCAATTTCATGTCCTAAAGATTTTGCTCCTGTAGAATGTAATAAAAAAGAATCTGCTTTACCAACTGCAGAGTATTTATCAGACCCTAAAGATTCTAGCATTTTTATCGCTGCATTGTAATATCTTTCTTGATCTTCTTTACTTTCTACCATTGTACTTAAATCTAACAATGCAGAGGCTACAACTGCTGCTGCAGAGGCATCTTTTTCTTCTTTCGGATTGCTTTGAACATCAAAATCCCAAGCAGGAACCATATCTTCTGGTAATAAATCTAAATATTTGTCCGTAATTTTTTGAGCAAAATCTAAAAACTTCTTGTCTTTTGTTTCCTTATACACCATCGTATACCCATACACTCCCCAAGCTTGCCCTCTAGACCATCTACTGTCATCTGCAAAACCTTGTTTTGTGTGTCTGTTTAAAACATTACCGTTTATAGAATCATATTCTATAACATGCCATGAGGTTAAATCTTCTCTAAAGTGATTGTTCATTGTAGTTTCTGCATGTTTTACAGCGATGTCATAAAACTTTTGATCTCCACCATTTTTCGCTGCCCAAAAAAGCAACTCTAAATTTAACATATTATCTATAATAGTAATGTGCTGTTTCCAACGTGGGTGCATTTTCGTAGACCAAGATTTTATGGTTCCCACATTCGGGTTAAATCTTGTCGCTAAAGATGCTGCAGATGTTAACAAAATATCTTTGTATTCCTCTTTCTTACCAATCTCATAACCTTTTCCGTATGCAGGAAACATCATAAAACCAATATCGTGGTGCTCTGTAATGTTTTTAAAATCTTCGAAAACTTCAGTACGTTTTGTTGCTTCCTCTTTCCATCTTTCATTTCCTGTTACATCATAGGCATACCATAAAACTCCAGGATAAAAACCAGAAGTCCATATTAATTTATCATTTCCTACTTCTTTCCATTCTTTTTTATCAGTATCAATTAACCTTGGGTGTTTTGTTAGGTCTGTTAATTTAGGAACTGCTATTTCTAGTTGATGTTCACAATCATCAATTTGTTTTTGTAAATTGATTTCAGGTTTAATCTCTGATACTTGTTTTGTTTCATTATTCTTTTTAGAATCTTTACAACTAACTAAACTTATCAAAATAATTAAGAGGAGAGCTTTAAAACGCATGCTTGTTATTTTAAATTATATACTAATTTTTATCATAAAAATGATTGCACACAAAAATACATAAGTACCATTAATTGCAAGAGGTGTGCATAGACCATAAAGAGGTGTGTTTTTAACCTAAAGTACTTTTTTCCCTTTAATACAGTGAAATTTTTAAATTAAAAAAAAAAGCATTAAACCTTTTTACGGATTTAATGCTTTCAATATAATTTAAAAAAGAGCTTAGTTTATAACCACTTTTTTACTTGCAACTCCGCCTTCTTTAGAGGCTATTTTTAAGATATATAATCCTTTAGAATAATTTCTTACATCTATTGGTTCTGCATTGTTATTGTTGTAAATTACTTTACCTGTTACGTCTATCAATTTTACGTTTTTAATGCTTGCATTCGCATTAGAAATAGTAATAAAATTACTAGTAGGATTAGGGTACACAGAAATAGCATTTCTTAATTCATCATCTGCTACTGAAAGTACAGCTGCATTAATTGTAATAGTTTCATCATTTATTTTAGCATTGTCTATTGCGAAATCACGGTATCCCGCATTTCCATCACTCCTAACCCATCTAATTTCTAAAACATCACCCGCATCCGCAGCAAGCGCATCATAAGTAACAGTTCCAATTTTTATTGGCCCACCATTATCAAACACCAATTGTCCAGATGAAGCTAGTAGTACGTTATCTGTTGCATTATACAACTGTAATTTAGCTCTAGAATAAGATGCACTTGCTTTATATATAGTGCTTTCTGCTTTATATCTTTTACCATCTACCATAGTTTCAGTAAGTGTAAATTTAGCTCCTTGCGGATCGACCGTGTTTTTACCGTCAACTAAAATAGCACCATCACCAACACCATCACCATTATCTTCGTCTGTAGTAATGAATGATAATATTGTTGGAGTTGCTTCGCTAGCATCTACAACACTCCATGAACCGTTAGGAGAAACAGCTGATAAAGCTTCTGTTACAAATGTTCCATTTAAACTCGCATTGTCTATTGCAAAATCACGACCTGAGTTATTTTCAACTCTTATGTATCTTAATTCTAATACATCTCCAGCATCATCTGCAACAGCTGTATAGGTTAAACTTACAGTTTCGACTGCTTGCGTAGTTGCACCATTTCCTAAAGAAATAGTAGAAGACGCAGCTAATTGAACATCATCTGTTTTATTATGTAAAGAAACTATAAAATTCACGTAAGAACTTCTAATATTATATACATTTGTTACAATAGCATAAACAGTTGCATCTTCCATAGTTCCATTAAAGGTGAATTTTGCTCCTAAATCTGGTACAGCATCCTGTCCATCAAAAAATAAAGCCCCATCATTAGCACCGTCTCCGTTATCTCCATCATCTGAAACTTCAGACATCGTTGTATTACCAACTGGAGACCAAAGACCGTTTGCAGGAACTTGAGCTGTTGTAATGGAAATTCCCATTACAGCAATTATAAAAAAGAATAATTTTTGAGTAATTTTTTTCATCATAAATAAAATTTAAAGGTTATTAATCTGTGTTTTTTCTATTGACAATAAAATTAGGTTTAATTACCAGTATTTATGTGGTGCTAGATGCTCAATGTTAGGGGTGATTCTGTTCAATGCTAATACTTTGTGGCATTTACAACTACTTTTTTATTAAGCACTCTACCATCTGTGGTCTCTAGTTTTAAAAAGTAGATTCCTTTTGAATAATTACTTACATTAATTGTATTTGTATATTTACTAGTGTAAATAGCTCTTCCAGAAACATCGATAAGTTGCACCATTTTAATTTGTATTGCTGCATCTGAAACATCAATATTCAAAATTCTATTTGTAGGATTTGGATAAACCTCAATCCTTTGATTTAATGCACTTTCCGAAATATATAACGGAACAGATAGCGGCACCGATTGTACATAAAATTGTAAATCAGAAAAATAAAACGTTCCATTTCTATTGGCTCCACTATGTGCAGTCGTGCTACCTTGATAGCGATAAGCTAAAGTTACGTTAGAACCATTACTACTATTGGCAAATGAGGTTAGATCTACTGCTCCATGTACATATTTTCGGCCATCTGAAGTTTTAGCTATCTTACCTGTATGTAATGGTAAAATAGACCATGTTGTTGTTGCTGGATCTCCTGTATAAGCCGTGGATGCTAATATCGTTATTGTAGCAATATCTCCATCTCCATAACGTCTTTCTGTCCAAAATGAAGCATATTTATAAGTATCTGTACCGTTAATGAGCGGGTTGGAAGCAGTTAAATCTAAAGTTGTTATAACCGCATAAGCATCTACACCAAAATTAGTTGTACTATTATTCCCTGAGGTAGAAATAGCTCTTTGATTACTAGCACTTCCTTCTGGAATTCTATTAGAAGGTCTGTTAGTAGAAGGATCAAAAAGACCATTGCTATCAACTGCATCTGGAACATCTGTAACTCTTTTCATTATTTCACTAGTTGCCTGACCTCCTTGGGAAACGACTTGTTTCGTAAATCCATGACCTGCATCAAACTGAAAATCCTCATAAAATACAACTGGGTAATCAGGGTTCACATAATCTACAACTTCTAATAAAATTTCTTTAGATAAACCATTAACTAAATCAAACTGAACAACTGTTTCTGCAGCCGATGAAGAAATAATACTTACTCCATCATAACTTTGAGTCAAAGTCCATTCCCCTTTTAAAGTTATTTGTTTGGTAACCGATATAGAAGGGCTATATGACCTAGAATTAAAACCTACATCTGGTTCTACAACAGATAACAATAATCTTCCTGTGCTATTATTATTTTCAGTCATTACCAAGCATGATGCATTAACACCTGTTACTTTATCATAAGGCAAATTAACTGTTGCGTTAAAAAAAGCATATCCCCAAACATCTTTTGCTTTGTGTGCAACAATATGTGCGTTTGCATTTTGCTGATGAACTACATAAGGTTTATTGCCTCCTTGTATTTCTGTGTGTAATGACTGCATTGCTGTAGCATTACTATTGGGCATTAATATATATTCATAATTTTCGTTTGATGGGTTTGTTCCATGATCTATATACCCTGTATAATAAGTTGCTGTAGGATTGCTACTAAAATCTACAGGCCAAATTTGATTTTGATTCGGTGTCTGCTGTACTTCCTTTTTAACTTTTAAAGAATGATTACCTGGAAGTAAATAAAACCCCGTATTATAATTGCTTAGTAGCCAGTTGTTTGAAGCTCCACCGTAAGTTATTTCTCCTGATGATGCTTGGTTTACTCCATTAACATTAGGACTAACACCCTTATTATCTAAACGTTGATATAAGGTGGTAATCGTTTCGTTTGAAGTATCGTTATTATTTATTCCAGAAGCTAAACACACAATGATATCATCAAAATAAAAATTTGATTTTTTAAATGTAAACGTGTTATTATGATTTTCTGATGAATGCGTTGTACTAAAACCCTGACCTTCTTTTTCCTGAAAATCCATAGCAAACATGCCATAATCTCCATGATTATTAGTCAACAACTCACTCCCTTTATTTTTTAAGTTTAGAGCTCCAACAAATCTTTTTTGTTGTTCTTCATCTAAACGGCCACGTTCTGCATGTAAATTTGCCCACGGTAATCTAATAACAGTTGTACCTGGATTATAATTCCAGTTCCAAGTATTTACGTCGTAACCATTTCCTGTTTCTTTATTCCCTGGATAAATAACTTCTTGTGCACCATAACTTTGATAACGCCCATATCTGTTCTGTGGTGGGTAAGCCTCACTACCCCACATATTACTAGAAAAACCTTTATTAAATACAACCCAACCATTTTTTCTATAAGCAGCTGCCATAGCGTGATTAAATTGAAAAAAACCTTCAGTAAAAGGTGCAACTGTACTGTAATTAAATTCGGCATCTGAACCATAAATTCTATTATGCATCCCAGCAAAAATTGGATCAGCTGTGGATAAACCAAGAATATCTCCACCTACAACTGCTATTCTTTTAAGTGTAGATTGAGACAATGGTCTCGTTCTACTTTGAGGATTTCTCCCTGCAGTTGATAATGCCTGAATTCCCGCATCGTTTGCTTGTATGTATTGAGTAAGAAAAGCATTACGAAACACCTGATAATTTGCTTGGTCTACCTGAAAACTCGTACCACTTAAATAAGATAATATGTTGGCTGCTGTGTTATAGGCATACATGTAATTATTATAAGCTGTCCAGTGATGAAAGCCAGAACCATCTACTTTAATACCTTCGGATGTACCAGAAGTGTAAGAAAAGAAGCGGTTTATAAAACGTTTGTATGCACGCATGTATCTGTAACGCTCTTCTGGTGTATTATGCCATAAACTATAAGCTAGCATTACATCAGAAATATTAAAAATCATATCTGTATTAATAGCATTATTATTTATTTGATAATTGGTATCGAAAGTAGGTTCCCAAAAATGTTCAAATTCTACGGAGTGTTTATACAAAGTATATTCAAATAAACTTTTTACATTTAAATCTAGAAAATCTTTTAACAAAGAAGCAGGTCTTGCAAAATCCTCATAAGAGTACAATTGATTATCTATAGCTAAATCACCAGAACAAAATTGTTTCGAGAACCACCAAACTGTATTGTTGGCTTTTGTTTTAATATTGGTGTCTGTAGGATTAAATTTCAACTGTTTTGCAAATGTTTTTAAGAAAGAAGCCTCCTTAAAGTTTGAGGGTGTGTTTCCAGTAATAGTACCCCCAGAAACATTTATATTTAATGCTGCATAGGCGTTTTCTGCAGAAGACAATTCATTTGCAGACGGTGTGTTTGTACCCAAATACCTATCTGAAAATCTATCAACGGCTGTATTAATTTCTGCTTCTATAGTTGCATTTGATGCTATTAAAGGTAAATCTGGTGTTACTGTAAAAGGACAAGGTCCTACTAACAAGATATTATCGATAGCAAAATCTCTTGCTGTATTTCCGTTATCTGTTCTTATATAACGTATTTGTAAAACATCTCCATTGTCTGCAGAAACCGCAGTATAACTTAAAGTTGTATTTACTGGTGTTGTATCATTTCCATCATGCTTAATTATTGGTGATGTTTTTAATACTCTAGAATTTGTTTTATTATATAATTCAACCTTAAGATTTACATAAGAACTATTTCGATTATAAGTATAAGTACTAATCGTTATAGATTCTCCCAACTGCATTGTTCCTCCAAAAGTGTATGCAGCACCTTGTCCTGTAGCGGTCGATTGTCCGTCTACAAAAGTAGCGCCATCTCCAACACCATCTCCATTGTCTGCATCATCTGTTACAGTAGTTATAACTACATTACCTATTGGATCCCATGTTGTTGAACTTGTATTTACTTGTGCAAAAGAAATATTTACTACTATGAGGAAAAGTAGCGTTAAAGGGTATATATGTTTCATCTTTTTAAGGTGTAATCTGTTGTTACTGAATTAACTCGCTTGTCACTTATTTTTAAAATATTAACTATAATTATTGTTTCATTATTAATTTTTGAATATCTAAACATCAACTTCAATTATCTAATAGGTTTGTTTCTTTTCCTACTTTCTAAAAGATTATTTTATAATAATGTAGGCTAAAAATTAATCTCTTAATTAACCAAAAAAACCTTCAAAGAACGATACATTATACTTGTAAAGACTTTGAAGGTTCTGAAATATTATTAACCAAAAAATATTAATCTGTAACCGTAATAGTAAATTCCTTCATGCTATCCTTTTGACCATGTATTGTTTCGTTGCTTCCAACAAATACTACTGAATAAGTACCAGCCTCTGAATATATATACTGAAACGACTTAAGGATATCTGTATATGATTTTAAAGGCTCTCCACGATCTGGTTCAACAGCTCCTGATAAATTTATTGGACGACTTATTAACCAATCATCGTTTGTATATTCTGCTTGATCTCCAGACATTTCAAAATAACCTCCTTTATTAACCCAAAGATCTTTACTTTTATTAGAAGGATGCGTTCCTTCAACATTTACAGGTTTAAAACCTGGGTTAGTAATAGTAGTAACATCTAATGAATAATTTTCATTCTCAACTGCTAGAGAGATATCAAAGCTATGTAAACGAAAAACACCTTGTCTGTTTCCTTCAGATTTTTTTCCTTCAGCATTTACTCTTATGGCAAAATAAGTAGGTAGATCGCTTGCTAAATCGCTAATATCTACAGTTCCAGAATTGGTTTGGCTATATGTTCTTGCTGTTGCAAATGTAAAACGATCTGTAATATCTGTCCAAGTAGCAGCTTGTACATCTTCTACTTTACCAGATCCTGTATAATCTGTGGATACTAATAAGTTCCAAGCATTGTCAGATCTACTGGCGCCATCAAAATAATGTCTAGCAGTATCAAAAGATAAAGAAAACGTACCATCTGCTTTTAAACGATTACTATTTCTAAATTCACGACTAGTTTCGCCTGAGAAGAAACTTAAAAAATCTGGAGCGTTACTGATTTTAAACTCAACTGGTTCACCTACTTTAGCTGTTGCATTAAAAGCAACATCAAAATTAGGGTTCGTTATTTCATCTAGATCTTCACAACTCTGAAACCCTAAGGTTACTAGAATCAACATTGTTAATCTGTAAACTATTTTTTTCATTTTAAATGTTTTTAATTTATTCATATTAAAACTGGTTTCAACTTTTTACATCCAGTAAACAGTTGAAACCAATTCTTTTTTTTACCAACCAGTGGTTTGTTTTAAATTAGTATTTACACCCAATTCTTGTGCAGGAATAGGAAGTATATAATTCTTACTTGGCACAAAGTCCTCATAACCTTCATAATAACTCCAGTTTGTGCTCATGGTATTTCTTCTAGGAACTGTGTTTGTAGGGTTAGTAGTGTCAATTATTGGAATGTCATTAGCATCTAATGAATATTCACCAAAAGTAACCCAATCTTCATTCATAAAGCTCGTATCAGCCTCTAAAGCTCTTACTGCATCTCTTGTTGCATATACTGTTTCCTCTAAGATTCCCCATCTTACAAGATCGAATTTACGGTGTCCTTCAAAACATAATTCTAGCAAATACTCTTCTTGTATAGCCTCATCTGAAATTGCAGTCAAAGGTGTAGCATTCGCTCTATTTCTTACATCGTTAACCGCTTTTAATGCTTTCGCTGGATCTGTATTAACAAGTGCTTCTGCATATATTAAATACATTTCAGACAAACGGATTACTGGCCAATGATGAGACCCCCAACTATTAAAGGTAGGATCAGGCTCTAAAAACCTACGGTATTTTGAAGCCGCATAAGAAAACTGAGAGCTTTCTAATTGTAATGTACAGCTACCGTCTCTTTTATTATAAAATGGAAGTGTGTTCCACAAACCTCTTTCGTCATCAGGATCTGATCTATATTTTAAAACCAAAGTTACATTAGCAAAAGTATTCCCATAAGCTTTACCTTTTAGACGTGCCCCTTTTGTAGCACAATTTTCATCTTCAAATAGCATTCCAAAACCAGAACCTAAATTAGATAATTGCGGATTAATACCTTCAAGGGAAAACCCTATTTGAAATAAAGTTTCCTTAGTCTCATAGTTCCCTCTTCCAAGTTCGTTAAAAACATCTTGATATTGTGGGTTTAATTCATGATATGGATCATCTATAACCTTTTTACTCCATGCAGCAGCTTTCTCATAAGCACCTGCTTCATTAAAAGGAGCCGTTGCCATAAAAATATAAGCTCTCGCTATTAATCCTCTAGCCGCACTTTTATTTCCTCTACCACCTATTGCTTCAGTAGCGGTTGGTAAATGCTTTTCTGCAAATTCTAAATCTGCAATAATTTGTCTGTACACGTCGATACCTGGAGTTCTAGGTAATAATTCCTTAGTAATAAACTCAGCTTCTAAAGGCATTGGAATTCCTTGAATACCACCAAATGCTTTTTGTATATCAAAATATAAAAAACCTCTTAAAAAACGCGCTTCTGCTTCATATTCTAACTTCACAGCTTCATCTAATTCTGAGTTTCGAACCCCAATCAATAAAGAGTTTGCAGCTGCAACACCTTCATAATATTGTGCCCATATTCTGCCCAATACAGGATCTGATGCTGTAAAATTATTTTTAATAATATTTTGAAGCCCTTTTCGCTTGTAAAAACCTTCATCTGTCCAACCTGTTGGATACTGTCCATTGATGATAGCATCTCTATACACCTGTAAAACACGGCTATATGCACCTGCTAATCCTGCCAAGGCACCTGCTTCAGTCTTGTATAAGGTTTCTGAAGATATATTGTCATTTGGCAATATATCTAATTGATCATCACAACCTTGCATTAAAAAGGCGGTAAAGATGGTTGCTATTATAAATTTTATTCTCATGATTTCTTTTTTTTAAAATGATACATTTAGGCCTAAACTGAATGTTCTAGCCTTTGGATAAGACGAATAATCAACACCAGGCATAATTAATGATCTTTGTGTTGAAACCTCTGGATCAAAACCAGAATAGTTTGTCCAAGTGATTAGGTTTTGTCCCGATAGAAACATTTCTAAACTGTTAATTTTTAATTTTTCTAAAACATCTTTAGAAAACTTATAAGAAAGATTAACGGTTTTTAATCTAATAAAAGAACCATCTTCTATAACTCTAGAAGAGATGTCTTCAACTCCTTGTCCACCTGCTCTATGCATTGTTGTGTTTTGGTTTTCCCAAGTCCATCTGTTAAGTGTTGTTGCCAATTGGTTTTGACCTGCATTTTCCATGTTTTCAAACACCAATCTATTGGCATTTAAAATGTCATTACCATAAGACCATTGTAAAAATGTACTTAATTGAATGTTTTTGTAATTAAAGGTATTTCCAAAACCACCATAGTGTTTTGCTAAAGCATTACCAATAATAGTTTTATCGCCATCTGTTATTTGTCCATTACCATCGATATCTTTAAACTTTTCATCCCCTGCTTGGTGACTTCCTTTATAATAAGGCTGACCTGGACGCAATGTGTGTGAAGCAGCTGTAGGATCGTAATTTACAAAATCTTCTGGTTGATATACACCATCAGAGATACGTCCGTACATATTACCTAATGGCTTACCTTCTTGAACAATAAACTGTGGTTTATTTAGTCTAAAGAAATAATTAGGCGTTCCAAAAATTGATTTTCCTTCAGGTAAAGATTGAACGCTATTTTGATTAAAAGAGATATTAAAATCTGAAATCCAGCTAAAATCTTTAGTTTTTATATTTACCGTATTAAAACTAACTTCCAAACCTCTATTTCTTACATGCCCAGTATTTACCCATTTTTCACTATAACCTACCGATTGAGCAACATCAGCATTTAAAAGTAAATCTTTCGTGTCTTTTTGATACACTTCAACTAAAAAAGATAGTCTACCCTGAAAGAAGCCCATGTCTAAACCAACATTCACCTGATCTGTTGTTTCCCAAAGTAAGTTGTCATTGGCTCCAGAACTTGGAGGGCGTTGTCCTGAAACAGTAGCTCCACCAAAAGGGTAATTCGCTAAATTATCTGTCAAGATCTCAAATCTAGCACTACTATCAAATCTATCATTACCCGTTTTACCATACCCTGCTTTAAACTTCAATTGTGAGAATACATTTAGGTCTTTTATAAAATTTTCTCTATCTGCATTCCATGAAAATGCTGCAGATGGGAAGTACCCAATATTATTTTTTTTAGGAAAATTTGAAGAACCATCACGTCTTAGTGAAGCTGTAAATAAGTACTTGCCTTTATAGCCATAATTTACTCTTGATAATACAGAGAAAATCCTAGACTCACTTGTACCATAAGTATCATTTTCATCTTTTAGCTCTCCTCCGTCTATAGAGTTAATTCCTAATCCCTCAAGGTATTGTGGAATCTCTTTAGCTGAAACGCTTGCTAATTCATTTTTATTAATATTTAAAGTAACCCCAAACAATGCATCTATTGTATGATTGCCAAATTTCTTTTTATAATTTAAGGTGTTCACCGAAGAGAAGTTTTTCCATTTTTGTTCTCTTATACTACCATTAATACCTTCTATTGGATTTATTAATCGACCATAAACTGTTTTGCTATTATTAAAACTTCCCGAAGTTCTAGTCTGGCGATTAAAACTTGCCTTAGTTTCAACTCTAAAATCGGAGTTTATTTTATACTTCAAGCTAAAATTAGCTATAAAACGATCAACCTGATTTTTTCTATATTCATTATTTAATGATACAATCGGGTGCCAAACTACAGCATTCGTTTCATCAAAATTTTCGCTTACTTGAGATAAAGGATCAAAACCATCTTCATATTCTACAAATTGATTTGCTACATTGGTATATGTTAACAAACTTCTTAAAAAAGAATAAGAACTAGTTCCGTTAACGCCAATACCTTCTTGTTCAGTACTTGTATACATCACATCAACGGTTGCATCTAATTTATCATTAACTTTATGATGTACAGTCATTCTACCATTTAGCCTACTATATTCCGACTTCATTAAAGTACCTTGATCGTCAACCGCATTTAACGATGCGTTAAACCTAGTTTTTTCGGTTCCGCTAGATATATCAAGCTTATGAGTTTTTGTATAAGCTGTTCTAAATGCTTCATCCTGCCAGTCTCTACCTACTGTATTTCTATAATCTTCTGCATCACCAACAATTACACCAGGGCTACTAGGTCCACCAGGACGAATTGAATAAAAACGCGATGCTATATTATTAAAGTTTATTTCTTCACCTAGTTTTAAAAATTCATAAGGTTCTAATACCTCTAATGTTTTTGAAACATTTTTAACATCCAATCGTGTTGAATAACTAACTTTAGTTTGCCCTACCTTAGCACGTTTTGTATTAATTATGATTACACCATTAGCACCACGAACCCCATAAATAGCAGTTGCAGATGCATCCTTTAAAACAGACATAGATTCAATATCTGAAGGATCTACAATTCCTGGGTCAAAGTTATCTACAATAAAACCATCTACTACATACAAAGGTGAGTTATCACCGTTTATTGAGTTACCACCTCTAATAACAATAGTTGCACTAGCTCCTGGCTCACCACTATTGGTACTTACTTGAACCCCAGAAACACGTCCTGCCAAAGCTTGATCGAAATTCACAACTGGTGCCTCGGTTAATTTGTCCATTTTTACCGTTGCAACAGAACCTGTTACATCTTTTCTCTGAACTGAACCATACCCAATTACTACAATTTCTTCTAAACTTTGAACATCTGGCGAAAGACTTACGTTTAATGTATTCTCGTTACCAACCGTTTTAACCATTGGCTTATACCCTAGATAATTAAAGGTAACTGTAGTACCTACTTTTACTTGAAGAGAATATTTACCATCGAAATCTGTAGAGACTCCGTTTAGTGTTCCCGTTTCCATTACCGAGACTCCTGGTAACGGCGAGCCAATTTCATCTGTTACTACACCAGAAATAGTTTTTACCTGCCCATAAGTAGAGAAAGTACTTATTGCACTGAATAAAAATAAAAAGAGAATAACACGATTCACTTTTGATTTGTTTAAAGATAGTTTCAAATATTTTTTCATCCTTAATTGTTTAGTTTAAATTATACCGTAAAGTTAACAAGATGTTAAAGAAATAAAAGGGGGTAGTTAGCTCTTTATAGTGGGGTTTATTGTTCTACTTTCATATAAATACAGATAAACAAAGGGTATCTGAGTAATGATACAAAAAAAGATAAAGTTTAAAAAGCCCTTTTCTTATTCGGGTTTTTCATTCTTTTTTCGCGAATTATTTACACGGTACTGAGAAGGTAATTCATTAAATAACTTCTTAAAAGATTTTCTGAAGTGTTTTAAATCATTAAAACCAAGATCAAATGCAATTTCTGAAATTGTTAATTTTGTTTGTGCTATTAATTGCGCAGCTCTTTTTAATTTTATAGTTCTAATAAATTCTGTAATAGATTGCCCTGTTAATGCTTTTAATTTTCTATAAAGTGCAGAACGACTCATACCTAATTCATTAATAAAATCATTTATTGTAAAGTCTGCGTTATTAATATTTTCTTCAATTAAGGTAATACTCTTCTGTAAAAAGATTTCATCTGCAGAAGTAATTTCTAACTCTTTAGGTTTTAAAATGATTTCCTTTTTAAATTTCTTAATTAAGTTTTGTCTTGTTTGTAAAAGGTTTTTTACTTTTTGCTCTAGAATACTCGCATCAAAAGGTTTGGTTACATAGGCATCTGCACCAATTTTATACCCTTCTTTTTGAGAATCTTGTGAAGTTTTAGCTGTTAATAATAAAACAGGAATATGACTTGTTATCACATCTTTCTTAATATTTTTACAAAGTTCAATACCATTCATAATTGGCATCATTACATCACTAATAATTAAATCGATGGCATTATTTTTTGCAATTTCTAAAGCAATTGCACCATTTTCTGCTTCTAAGATATTGTGATTCCCTTCAAAAATTTGCTTGATAAAGAAACGCACCTCTGTATTGTCTTCTACCAATAAAAGTGTTGGAATATTATCGTTTATTTCTGGTTTTACAGCTGCTACATTTTTAGCCTTTTCTTGTAAATAATCTACTGAAGCATCTTCATAAAAATTAATATTTTCTATTTCATTAGATTCAGAAATCATTTGGTCTTCTGTTAAATGAGCATTCCCAAAAGGCACTAAAATTATAAATGAAGTACCTTCTTCTTCTTTGCTTTTTACCTTTATAGAACCACTATGAAGTTCTATAACACTTTTAGCTAAAGCCAAACCAATACCAGTACCAGAACGCGAATTTTCATCTCTCTCTATTTGATAAAATCGGTCAAACACAAACTTTAGATTCTTTTTAGGAATTCCTCGTCCGGTATCTTTAATTTCAATTTTAACAAACGGTTGTTTTTTCTTACCTTTTTCTACCGTAGAAATTCTAATCTTAATTTTACTACTATCTGCACTGAATTTAAATGCATTTGAAAGTAAATTAAAAATTACTTTTTTTAGATTTACAACATCGAACCAAACATCTAAAACCTCTTCATTAGATTTAAAGCTGTAGTCTATTTCTCTATAATTTGCCAACTCGTCAAAAGATACTTTTATATTTTCTACAAAAGAAACAATATTGTTATGAGATGCTTTTAGTTTTAATTTACCAGATTCATTTTTTCTAAAATCTAATAACTGATTTATTAATTGTAATAAAACACTGGCATTTCTGTACATTATTTGATGCTGCTTTTGCACAAAACTAGTTCCTTCGTTATTCTTTAACATTCTTTCTAGAGGCCCAATAATTAATGTTAGTGGCGTTCTAAAATCATGCGAAATATTTGTAAATAGTTTTAATTTTAAACTATTTATTTCTTCTATTTTTTCTTTCTCTAAGCGTTCTTGTTTTAATTCATTTTTCTCATAAATTCTTAACAAACTATACTTTCTAATCAACAATAACGCACCAATAATTACTAAGATATAGATAAAATATGCCCACCAAGTTTTCCATAACGGAGGCAATATCCTCACAATAACAGCTCGTCCTTTCTCATTCCAAAGACCATCACTATTAGATGCTTTTACCTTAAACAGATATTTACCTGCATCTAAATTTGTGTAGGTTGCAGACTTTTTATTGCCAATATAATTCCAACTTGTATCGAAACCCTCTAACTTATAGGCATATTTATTTTTATCTGGTTGCGAGTAACTCAATGCTATAAAACTGAAACTAAAAACACTTTGATCGTGCGTAAGCGTAATTTTTTTGCCAATTCTTGTTCCTGATAAATAAGGTTTATTATTTACCGAAAACGAGGTTACATAAACAGAGGGGATAAATGCATTTTCGGCTATTTTTTCTGGATTGAAAAAGACGATACCGTTTGCACTCCCAAACATTAACTGTTTATTCTCTAATTTAATTTTAGAATTGTAATTAAACTCATTACTTATCAATCCATCAGAAACATCAAAATTCTTAAATTGACATGTGTTTAAATTTAATCTACTTATTCCTTTGTTTGTGCTAAACCATAAATTATTATAGTCATCTGGTAAAATGGAATAAATCACCTGGTTTGGTAAACCATCTTTGGTTCCGTATCGAATACTGTTTTGGGTTTTCGTATTGTAATAAAACACTCCATCACCTTCTGTACCAATCCAAATATTATTAAATTCATCTTCATAGGCACATAATGTTATTGCCGCATTTTCTAATTCTTCGCTTTTCTTTTGGTAGGCTATTGAAGTTATTTTTTTAGAATTTATATTAATTTTAGCCAACCCTTCATTTCCAGAAATTAACAGCACCTCTTTGTCATTTGTTTCTGATATATTGTACACAAAATCTCCTATAAAAGAAGTTGCTTCTTCAATTCTTAAAAATGAATTTTCTTTTACATTTAACATGTTTAATCCTCCACCAGAGGTTCCTACCCAAATATTCTCTTTATCGTCTTCAAATAAAGATATAATTCTATCGCTACTTAAACTAGTTGAGTCATTGGAATCACTTCTATATTTTAAAAAAGTGTAAGGTTTTTTCTTCGGATTTAAGAAATTTAAACCACCATCATGTGTACCAATCCAAAAATTACCTTTTTTTGTTTTAATAAGAGACTTTACGTTATTAGCACTAATGCTTTTGGCGTTATTCTTATCATGTGTGTAATAGGTAAACTTGTCGGTTTTTTTATCTAAAAAATTAACACCTCCACCTTCTGTACCAATCCATAAATTATTAGCGTTGTCTTCTACAATATCACTTACTACTTTATAATTTAGCTTGTAGTTATTTGACCCAGCGTAGTAGTTTTTAAAAAGGTCGAAACTTCTATCATAATAATTTATTCCGCCAGCATAGGTACCAATCCAAACATCTCCTTTTGTATCACCAATAATGCTGTAAATTGAATTCTGGCTTAAGCTATTTAAGTTATTTTCGTCATGTTCATAATGGTTTATAGTTGTTTTATCCTTATCAATAATATACAAACCTTTATAAGTTCCTACCCAAATATTGCCATAAAAATCTTGATGAATGTCTCTTACTTCATCATTAATTGTAGTGGTGTTTTTTGAATTTATTTCAAAATGTTCAAACTTATTTTTCTCTGGATTAAAAACGGCTAAACCATCTCTGTAGCCTAACCAAATAACATCACTAGCATCTTGAAATATAACAGGCGCATAACTTATAGTAGATTTTCTTACTTGAGTTATAGGATAAGAAATTTGTTTAAACTCCTTTTTTTTATCATTGTAAACAGAGATATTCTGTCTATTACAGATCCATAAATCTTGGTTTGATGCAACAAATAAAGATCTAATTTGATTTTCTAATAAAGCTTTGGAAGTATTCGCTTTATTAAAAATATGTTCACTTTTTGCGGTCTTTATATTAAATTTCTCTAACCCTGCATTGGTACCAACCCACAAATAATTTTTATCTATAGAAGCTAAGCTCCATATTTCATTATTAATTAAACTACCATCTAAGTTAGATTGCTTAACTCTTTCGAAGTTATCTTCATGCGGAATGTATTTGTTTAAACCGTTGTTTGTACCAATCCAAATTGTACCATTCTTATCTTCTAATAGGGTTTTTATATAACTATTACTTATACTATTTTTATCTCTGTAATTATATCGGTAAGTAATAAAAGTATGGCCATCATACTTATTCAATCCATCTCTAGTACCAAACCATATAAAACCTCTAGAATCTTGCAGAATACACAATACAGAGCTTTGAGACAGGCCTTCTGTTAAAGAAAATTGCTTAAACTTTAAGAGCTGATTGCTACTAGAGAAATCTTGTGCTTTGGCAGAAAATAGTACCAAAACAAAAGAAAGAAAAAATAATATATTTTTAAAATTCATTAAAAAAATTTACGTAATAATTTCATAATATGTAAAAGTTAAATGTAAAAAAATTAAATCACCTTAACGTAGATTTGCGTTCAATTAAATTTGTTTTAACAATAATAGTTTCATGAATTTGCTTTTTATTTTCATTAGAAATTTTAGCTAACAATAAATTTGTAGCAGCTTCACCTATTTGCATGCCAGATTGATTTATAGTAGTTAAAGCGGGTTCAATAACCGAAGAAATAGTTTCGTTACTAAAGCCAACAATAGCAATATCTTCTGGAACTCTAATTTTTATTTTTCTCAAATATTGAATTGCACCAATAGCAACTACATCATTTGCGCAAAACAAGCCATCTATTTTATACGGTAGCGCTAATATTTTTTGTACATTTTGTGCACCATCTTTTTCCATTAAACTAGAAGAAACAACCAATTCTTCTCTAAAAGGAATCTTATGTTTTTCTAACGCAGCCTTGTAGCCTTTAAATCTGTTTTTATAAATTTCTAAATTTTGTGGGCCAGAAAAATGAGCAATATTCGTGCTGTTTTTTTCAATTAAATGCTCTACAGCAGTAAATGCAGCATTAAAATCATCTATTACAACTTTACTGTTTTCTGCTATATCGCAATGTCTGTCAAAAAAAACAAACGGTATCTTTCTTTGTTTTAATCCCTTTAAATGATCATAATTTTTAGTTTCCATAGAAATAGAAATTAAAACACCATCTACTCTATTTGCTAACAACGTATCTATAATACTTTTTTCTCTTTCTAAGCTTTCTAAAGACTGACAAATAATAACGTTATAACCAGCTTTAAAAGCAGTTTCTTCAATTCCTGCAATTGCAGATGAGAAAAAATGACGCGATATTCTTGGTACAATTACACCTATAGTAAAGGTTTTTCTTTTTCTTAAATTAGAAGCTAAATGGTTTCGCTGATATCCTAACTCTGTTGCTTTTTTTAATATTTTATCCTTGGTTTTCTGAGCGACCCTAGAACTATTATTCAAAGCTCGAGAAACCGTAGAGCTATTTATCCCTAAAATTTCAGCAATATCATGTATCGTTATCTCAGTATTGTCCATTAAAATTCTAAATTATCATTGACTAAATTAAACATATTATGTTGTTTAGTTGAAAGCAAATATAAAAACATTAAAATACAATCGATTGTATTTTAATGTTTTTTTTCTTACTTTTGTAATATAATTAAGAAAAAACATTCAATTTCAATAAAAAATATAATGATGAAAACAAACTTTAGTACACGATATGCAGCAGCACCAAAAGATGTAAAAACTTATGATACCGCAAGAATTAGAGAAGAGTTTTTAATAGATAACTTAATGGAAAAGAACACTATTAATTTAGTGTATTCTCATTATGATCGTTTTATTACAGGTAGTGCAGTACCAACAAATTCTACTTTAAAATTAGAATCTATAGATCCTTTAAAAGCCGAAAATTTTTTAGACAGAAGAGAATTAGGAATTATAAATGTAGGTCAAAAAGGAAAAGTTACTGTAGATGGTACAGCATACGTTTTAGAGCATAAAGAAGCTTTATATGTTGGGCAAGGAAACAAAAATGTAGAATTCTCTAGCGAGTCTGCAAGCAACCCCGCTTTATTTTATTTAAACTCTACTCCTGCTCACAAAGCTTTTCCTACTAAAAAAATAGGGAAAGATGATGTTGAAACGATAGAATTAGGAGCTCCTGAAACTGCAAATGCAAGAACATTAAGAAAGTACATTGTAAACAGCGTTGTAGAAGTATGCCAATTACAAATGGGAATGACAACCATTAAACCAGGAAGCTCTTGGAACACAATGCCAGCACACGTACATGATAGAAGAATGGAAGTATATTTCTACTTTGAAATTGCTTCAGATCAAGCAGTTTCTCACTTTATGGGAGAACCTACAGAAACAAGACATATCTGGATGGCTAACAACCAAGCAGTAATTTCACCACCTTGGTCTATTCACTCTGGTTCTGGTACAAGTAGTTATTCTTTTATTTGGGGAATGGCAGGTGAAAATTTAGATTATGGAGACATGGATCATTGTAAAATTAACGAATTAAGATAAACTTAAAAAAATAAATTATGTCTATTAACTTATTTGATTTATCAGGAAAAGTAGCACTTATTACAGGTGCAACACATGGTCTTGGTATGGCAATGGCAAAAGGTCTTGGAAACGCGGGTGCTAAAATTGTTGTAAACGGAAACTCTTCACAAGAAAAATTAGACAAAGCCGTTCTAGAATACAAAGCAGCAGGAATTGATGCTTATGGGTATCTTTTTAATGTTACAGATGAAAATGCTGTAAAAGAAAATGTAGCAAAAATTGAAGCAGAAGTTGGTCATATTGATATTCTAGTGAACAATGCAGGTATTATCAAAAGAACTCCGTTAGTAGAGATGGAAGTTGCAGACTTTAAAGCTGTAATAGATGTTGATCTAGTAGCGCCTTTTATTGTTTCTAAACATGTTGTAAAAGGCATGATTGAAAGAAAAAGTGGTAAAATTATAAACATTTGCTCTATGATGAGCGAGTTAGGTAGAAACTCTGTTGGTGCTTACGCAGCTGCAAAAGGAGGTTTAAAAATGTTGACTCAGAATATGGCAACAGAATGGGCTAAATTTAATATTCAAACAAACGGAATTGGTCCTGGCTATTTTGCAACCAGCCAAACAGAACCAATTAGAGTAGATGGGCATCCTTTTAACGATTTTATTGTAGGAAGAACTCCTGCAGGAAAATGGGGAAACCCAGATGACTTACAAGGGGCAGCAATCTTTTTAAGCTCTAAGGCTAGTGATTTTGTAAACGGACATGTAGTATATGTTGATGGCGGAATTTTAGCTACTATTGGTAAACCTGCAAACGAAGATTAGTCTTTAATAGCAGTAAAAATAACAGTTTTCAGACCTCACAAGTTTTAAAAACCTGTGGGGTCTTATTGCTATTTTTAGACCTATAAACTATAAATTCATCGAACCTATTTGCATCCAAGAACATTAATTTTTAAAATGAATAAACAATGAACACTTTAAAAAAACTATCCTATTTATTAATTGTAACCGTTGTGTTTTCTTGTTCTGAAGAGAAAAAAAACACAATTATTACCGTGAAAAATATGCTCGATTTTGAACGTACTTTCGAAACCGTAGAACTTAACAAATCTTCTCTAAAGGTTGATGATTTTTCTACTGTTGGAATAAAAAATGTAAAAACAGGACAACTTGAGGTTACCCAGCTTGTAGATATTGATGGAGATGGTGCTATGGATGAACTTTTATTTCAACCTAAAATGGCCGCAAATTCAGAAATAAGCTTCGAAGTTGTAAGCATTACAGCTGCAGAAAACCCGAAAGCAGAAGACTTCTGTTACTCTCGTTTTGTACCAGAACGTACAGATGATTATACTTGGGAAAACAACAAAGTTGCTTTTAGAGTGTATGGACCCGTTGCTCAAAAAATGATAGAAGACAATATTCCTGGAGGAACTTTATCTAGTGGTGTAGATGCTTGGTTAAAAAGAGTAGAATATCCTATAATTAACAAGTGGTACAAAGAAACGATGGTAGACAAAACAGGAAGCTATCACGAAGATACAGGTGAAGGTTTAGATGATTTTCATGTTGGTGTGAGTCGTGGAGTTGGTGGTATTGCTGTTAAGGTTGATAGCACTTATTATCTTTCTAAAAACTACACAAAATGGACAACAATTACCACGGGACCAATTAGAACTAGTTTTTATTTAGAATATGAAAGTTGGGATGCTGCTGGTAAAACCATCACAGAATCTAAAACAATTAGTTTAGATTTAGGAAGTAATTTTTCTAAATTTTCTACAAATATTGAAGGAACAGACACCATTTCTGCGGGTTTAACGTTGCATGAAAAAGACGGCGAAGTTACTGGTAATGATAAAAATGGATGGGTAAGTTATTGGCAACCTCATGCAGATTCAGAATTAGGAACTGCAATTATTGCAGACAAAAGCACTTTTAAAGGTTTTGAAAAATATGATGTAGAAACAAAAGATTTAAGCAACGGATATGCTCATTTAAATGTAAAGGATCATAAAGTAGTTTACTATGCAGGTTTTGGTTGGTTAAAAAGCAAACAATTTACTTCGAAACAAGACTGGGAAGATTATTTAAATAAATTCTCGAAACAGATTAACAACCCGTTACAAGTTGATATTAAATAACATTTTCTTTTTAAAATTAAAGAAGGATTGCAATTGTGCAATCCTTCTTTAGTTTTAAAATATGAAATCATCTTGACAATAAGTCATCAAAAAATAGAATTACGTCGTTTCTAAATCGGTTTTTTTATCCTGAAAAATAATGGTTCTGTTTGGTGAAGGTCTTTCTATATTATTTTCTTTGAAACGCTTTTTTATCGTTTCTAAAACATCAATTTTTAGCTGAAAACAGTCAGAAAAATTATGTGCCCAAGCCCAAACTCTTAACGTCACACAATACTCGCTCATCTCTATTAAAGCTGTTTTAGCAATAGGTTTGCCTTCTTTTTTTTCTTGAAAAGATCTATTGTCCATTAATAACGGATGTGCTTCACATTCTTCTTGCATTATCCTTTTGGCAACATCTACATCGCTATCAAACCCTATTTTAATTTCAATTCGTTCACAACACTTCAATTCTCCTAAATCGTAATTAATTAATTTTTCTTTATTAATTATTGCGTTAGGGATCACAATCATTTTGTTTTCAAAATTCCGAATTATAGTATGACGTAAGGTAATATCTGTAACAGTACCAACCATGTCATCTGTTACTTTTATTAAGTCTCCTATTTTAAAAGGCTTAAATGAAATGATAAATATACCACCAATAACATTAGACAATGCTTCTTGGGAAGCAACACCAGCAATTAGAGCAATAACACCTGCACCACCTAAAGCAGTATGAGCCAAACCTCGCATCGATGGAAAAGCCAATAAACATAAAACAATTCCTAAAAAATAAATAACAACAACAATTACATTTCTCAAAAACTGTAGACTGGTAGGATCATCATTGTGTTTTACTTTACGTTCTATAGATGTTTTGAACCACATGTTTGTTGTTGCAGCTGCCACGATTGTAAATACCGCCATTAAACCTAAATATAAAACGAGTTCTATATTTTTTAAAATAATGGCATACTTATTTTCACCGACAAAAATAAAACTCATCCCAATTAATCCTAAAACAACCCATAATGCATTTAGAATTCTTTTAACTAAGTTAACTGTTTTAGGTTGCTCTTCTGGAAATTTTTCCAGCTCTTTTTTTAGCAGCCAATTATGCAGTAAGTTTGTTAAAAAGCGCAGTATAATTACAGCAATTAGAACTCCTACCACCCAATACATATATCCTTTATAGGTTATCAAAAAATCTTTCATTATTTTACTTTTAGCGATTGTAATAGTTTATTTATTTTTTACACACTGGTATTTTATACTTTAATTTTAAAGTTAAGAGTTTTTAGCTAATATTTTTCTGATTATAATGTATAAAATATGCTGTTGATTTTTTTCTCATACTTTCGTCTAAAATCAAAAAAGGATTGTATTGCTACAATCCTTTTATTTTTATCCTTATAATTAGGGGTTAAGAATAAAAAACTAATCCAAATAGTACTATTTAAAATTTTCTACTCCTTCTTTCATCCAGTTGTAATATTCTTCTGCATCTGGTGTGTACCCTACAGGAGTGTTTAAATCCTCTTCTTTATGATTTATTAAAACATAAAAGGGCTGTGTATTTGTTTTGTATTTTATGGTTTGCATCTCACTCCATTTCTGACCAATGTATTTTAGTTTTTTTCCTGGTCTCAATTTAGAATCTACTATTTCGCTTTCCTTTAAAGGTCTTTTATCATCTACATATAAGGAAATAAGTACCACATCTTTTTTAAGCATTTGCAAAATTTTAGGTTTAACCCAAACATTTTGTTCCATTTTTCTACAATTTACACAAGCATGTCCTGTGAAATCGATCATTACGGGCTTGCCTACCTTTTTTGCATATGCCAAACCTTTATCAAAATCATTAAAAGCTAAAATATTGTGTGGTGCCATTAAATGTGCTCCATCAGGAACGTCTATATTAGAAGCGCCTCCAGAACCTAATTTCATGTATCCAACGCCGTAAGGAGATTCGCTGTAATGTTGTGGTGGTGGAAAAGCACTAATTATATTTAACGGTGCGCCCCATAATCCTGGCAACATGTACAAGGTAAACGTTAAAGAAAATAGCCCTAAACCTAATCTACCTACAGAAATATGTTTCAATGGTGAATCATGTGGTAATTGAATTTTTCCAAAAAGATATAAGGTCAATGTACCAAAAATGGCAATCCAAATAGCGATAAAAACCTCTCTTTCTAACCAGTGTAATTGTAAAACTAAATCTGCATTCGATAAAAACTTGAAAGCCAAAGCTAGCTCTAAAAACCCTAAAACTACTTTTACGGTATTTAACCATCCTCCAGATTTTGGCAATGAATTTAACCAACCAGGAAAAGCAGCAAATAATGCAAATGGCAATGCAATTGCCAAAGAAAAGCCTAACATACCAATAATTGGTCCTATTTGGCTACCTCCAGCAGCAGCTTCAACCAACAATGTACCAACAATTGGTCCTGTGCAAGAAAAAGAGACAATAGCGAGTGCTAATGCCATAAAGAAAATACCAACTAAACCACCTCTATCTGCTTGAGAATCTACTTTATTTGCCCAAGAATTTGGTAACATAATTTCAAAGGCTCCTAAAAATGATGCCGCAAAAACTAATAGCAAAACAAAGAAAATTACATTAAACCAAACATTTGTAGAAAGTGCATTTAAAGCATCTGCCCCAAAAAGAAGACTTACTAAAACACCTAATAAAACATAAATTACAATGATTGATAATCCGTAAATAATAGCATTTTTAATTCCTTTTGCTTTGGTTTTACTTTGTTTGGTAAAAAAACTAACCGTCATTGGTATCATTGGAAAAACACACGGAGTTAACAATGCCGCAAAACCAGAAATAAATGCAATAAAGAAAATAGATAGTAAGCCTTTATTGTCACTTTCTTTATTTGGATTTTTAATCTCTTCTGCTTTGTCTGAAGAGACGGTAGTTGCATTGCCTTTTTTTACTACTATTGCTTTTTTAAGAATTGCATTTTGTAAATTAAATTCTAAATCTACATATGTTGGTGGCAGACATTTAGTATCATCACACACCATAAATTCTACTTCTCCTATAACACTAGAAAGGGTTGCATCTACAACTTTTATTCTCTGTTGAAATGTTGCACTGTTTTCGAAAAACTTAATTTTCATCATAAAAACAGGATCATCAACTGTATGCCCTTCATCTTCTACAACACCACCAATTAAAGCATAATTTTCATTCGTTTCAAAAGTAAAATCCGTAGGAATTGGTCCACCTTCTGGAACTACCTGTGAATACAAGTGCCAACCAAAATCGATTGTTGCTTTTGCTACTAAATTATATTCAGTTTCGGACAGTTTCTCTACAGATGTAGCCCATTTTACAGGTTTAAACACTTGTGAAAACGTGTTAAAACTTAGAATTAATGTTAGGATTAAAATTATTTTTTTCATCTTTCTCTATATTATTTAGACTCCATTTTTTCAATCGGATCTTTTAATGGCTTGATAATTATTTCATACGATTTTGCATTTGCTATTAAATTTTTCGCAAACGTCTTTATATCTTTTACTTTTAAATTTTTTACGATGTCTTCGAAATTTTTAGAGGCATTCATATTATATCCTTCGCGATAAAAATTAACTAGAAGACTCATTTCGTAGCTATTATAATCTTGTTGCTGCTTGTATTCTTTTAGATAATTATTTTTTGTTTTTTCTAAATCTGCCTCAGAAATAACTCCTGCTGCTACTTTTTTTAATTCGCTGTGAACAATAGCAACCAACTTTTCAACTTTATCTGGGTTGCAGTCAAACTGTACCCAAAGATTTGCTTGCTCGTTTGGTCTTTTGGTTACACTACCATAAGCACTAGCACCGTACGTTCCGCCTTCATCTTCACGTAAAAGATCCATATATCTTAAGCTTAAAATATCTGCCAACGCTTGTGCCATTATATTATTCTTTAAGCTGTACTTGTAATCATTTTTATAAGAAATTCTTACCGTACTTTTAGGATCTTCCATTTTTAAGAACACATCTTTATCGATTGTATTGTGCAACCATGGTGTAGAATTATCTTTCCAAACTTCTTTTGTATTGTTTGTAGGAATACTTGCGATATACTTTTCTAATAAAGGTTTTAGTGTATTCTCATCTATATCTCCCACGATAAAAAACTCAAAATCAGACGCATCTGCAAATCGTTCTGCATAGATGTTCTTTATTTTATTAAAATTAATTTTACTAGCAAAATTTGTATTAAAAATAGTTTTCTTAGGATTGTTTTTACCGTACAAAGCTACCGTTACACTATCCTGAATTTTCTCATTTATGTTTTCACTTCTTCTTATCAAATAGTTATCTACTTGCCCTTTAAACACTTTATATGCATCTTCATCGAAACGAGGTTTTACAAAACGTAAATGCACCATTTGTAACATGGTTTCTGCATCTTTAGTAACGGAAGATCCATTTATACTTTCGTTTAAAGCGGTAATATCTATGTAAGTAGACGCCGTTTTTCCTGCCAATACTTTTGTTAAATCGGTTGCAGAATAATCTCCTAAACCAGATTGTTGCACTACAGTGCTTGCGTATTTCGCAGATGGTAAATCTTCATCGTTTATAAGCGATAAACCACCGTAACTAACGGCTTCTAATTTTACATCATTTTTATTCTTGTTGGTATATTTATAATGCACTTTTATACCATTACTTAACTTAAATGTGGTTGCTTCTACCTCTTTATTTTTCTTTTCTGAAATAATTGTACCTGATTTAATATCAACATTTGAAATTAAAGTTTTACCAGAAAAAGCATCCGCGTAAGCGATTATTGTAGTGTCATTTTCAACCAGATTGATAATGTTTTTCGCTTCTTCTTCAGACAAATTATTTTTTCCATTAACACCAGTTACAATAAGAGATCTGTTATTAGCTGTATAAAGTTGTTTCAGTCTTTGGTGTATGTCTTCCTTTTTTAAGCTAGCAACTATTTTTTCTATGAATTGATATTGTTTTGAAATATCAACCATTGTGATGTTTTCTAAATAATTTTGCTGAATCTCATACACAATAGCTGCGTGAGATTTATCACTTTCTTTAGATATTTGAGTTTGGTAGTAATTTTTAAATTGCACAATAGCTCGGTCTATTTCTTCTTGCGTGAATCCGAATTTTACAGCCCTATTTATTTCTGTTAAAGTCGCTTTAAAAGCCTTTTGTTGTTGATTTGGTTTTGGAGAAATAGAAGCTGAAAAAGAACTTGTTGCTCTAGAATTCTTGCTATAATTAATTCTAGCACCTAAGAATGGTGTATTTGGATTTTGAGTAAGTTCACTAATTCTAGCACTAAACATGCTCGTAATCATATTTTCTATTAAGAAATCTTTTAAATCTTTAACTTTAGCATATGTTTTTGGTCTTTGGTGTCTAATACCAAATTCTATTTGAGCTGTGGTTACTTCTTTATCTTGAACCAATGCATAAAGCATCTCTTCGTTGTCTGGTATGTTTACAATAAAACGTTCTTTTGGATTCTCAATTGCTGGAATATTAGAAAATAGTTTTTCTATTTTAGCCTCAACTTCTTCAACATCTACATCGCCAATAATAGCTATTGCCTGTAAATCTGTTCTGTACCAATCGTGGTAAAAATCTCTAAGCGTTTTGTATTCAAAATTAGCTACAATGTCCATTAACCCAATAGGCATACGTTCTGCATAAATGGTATTGTTAAACATTACAGGTAAGCTTTGTTTAAAAATTCGCATTCCACCAGATTGTCTGGTGCGCCATTCTTCTTTTATAACACCGCGTTCTGCATCAATTTCTTCATCTGTTAACAACAAACCATTAGACCAATCACGCAATATTAATAAACAAGTGTCTATTAATTCTGGCGTTGCCGGTATATTGTTCATGTTATAAACTGTTTCATCAAAAGCAGTGTAAGCATTAATATCTTGCCCAAAAACAGCTCCTTCTTTTTGCAACGTATTTAAAACACCTTTGCCTGCAAAGTTTTTAGTACCATTAAAGGCCATGTGTTCTAAAAAGTGAGCTAAACCTTGTTGTTTGTCATTTTCTAAAACCGAACCTACATTCTGAATTATATAATAACTAGCAGCATCTTTGGTTACATCTGTATTATAAATATAATACGTTAATCCGTTTTTTAAAACACCTTTTTTAACAATGTTATTTGTTGGAAGTTGTGTGTTTAAATCTAAATCTTGCGCATGCAGATTAGAACCAATTAATAGGACTAAAAAAAGGATTAATTTTTTCATTGTATCGTTGTAAAAAGATTGTTTGTTATTTGAAGTAGAAGAACTAAGGGTTCTTAGAACAGTGCATTTTTTTTATAATTTAAAACTAAAACCAAAGGTTATAAGTTCTTTGATTTTAGTTTTAAATACTCATAAGGTGTAACAATTAGAAGTATTTTCTAAATGTCTAAACTATTAAAAAGTGTTTTTAATTTTTCTTCGGATGGTCTTGGAGCATCATAATTTACAATATTTCCTTTTGTATCAATTAAAATAAACCTAGGAATCCCGTAAATAAAATAATCTCTAATAAACTGAGAATCATAATCTTTATCTGCCAATAACTGAATACCACTCATGTCTTTATCTTTAATCATGGCTCTCCATTTTGACTCATCCTTTAAATTATCAATTGAAAGACTTACAAATTTAATGTTCTTATCATGATATTCTTTTTCTACTTTCTCTAAAAAAGGAATTTCATATTTACAAGGCCCACACCAAGTTGCCCAAACATCTATATAAACATAGCTACCTCTATAGTCTTTTAAAGAAGAAGTACCACCTCTATAATTTACATAATCCGTAAATTCTGGCGAAGGATTTCCTTTTCCTAAAGCTTTATTTATTTTTTGCTGCTCTTCGTATTGTATTAAGTTTTCCTTTTCAAAAAGCACCAATTCTTTTCTCTGTCTATTTACAAAAGCAGTATCGAAATCAACTTTTTTAGCCTCTAATTCATTGCTAATTCCTTCTGTATAGCTTTTCGTTTTTGCTGTAAAATCTGCTTCATTTAAACTTAAATACTCTTTATAATTTTCACCATAAAGTTCGCTTGCCTTTTTAGTTTTAAACCTTAAAAAGTTATTTTCGATTTCGCCGTTTCCAGAAAAAGAAATACTCTTTGCAATCTCTTTGCTATCTAAAGTTAAATTTAAATTCATGTTGTTTTCTAAATACAACCCAAAAACACTTTTGTAAACTGCAGTAAAAGTAACCGGTGCATCTAACTTTAAAGTATCTCTAAAATTACCCGCAGCATCTACAGCTACCATTACCGTTTTTTTATTTTTGGCATCGTACAACCTTAACCTTAAACTGTCTATTGGGTTTGTAATTGTACCAGAAATAACTGCATAATCTTTAGGCTTTTCTTCTGTACTACAAGACATTACTGTGATTAGTAAAAGCGCTATAAAAAAAATATTTTTCATAATATGATTTGTTAAGTATTAATAATCTGGATTTTGATCTACATTATTGTTCCCAATAATTACTTGCGAAGGAATTGGTAAAATCAATTGTCTTTCTGTTGTAATTGTTGCTTTTTTAGAAGCGATTGTTACATCACCTAATTTACTATATCTTACAAGATCGAACCAAGATTCTCCGTTTTCGTAAAACAATTCTAATAATTTTTCTTGTCTAACATCTTCTAACAAAGTTGCTTTGTCTGAAAGCATTTTTGGTGTAACAGAAACACGATTTCTAATAGTGTTTAAGCTTCCTAAAGCAACTGTTAAATCTCCACCAGGTCTTCTTGCTTCTGCTTCTGCATGAATTAAAAATACCTCTGCTAATCTTAAGTGATATAATGTATTATTTTGTGATGAAGCATTGTTTATAAACGGATATTTCCCTTGTGTATTAACTCCTTTGGTACCCTCTGAGTACGCAAAACTAAAACGAGGATCGTAATTAGTACCTGCTCCAGTTAAATCTCCATCTGTTGCAGTACCAACTTGTGCATCTGCAGTTGTTTTTAAATTATCACTAAAAGTAGTTCTGTTAATTAAATCCATTGTACTACCACCTTCTTGTCCAGAACTTGCATAAGGAGCAAAAAGTACTTCCTGAGAATTAAAACTGTTGCTAAAAATTGCTGAATAACTTGATTCTAAAGCATACCCCTCTGTATTATTAATTACCTCATCTGCTAATGTTGCAGCATCTGTGTAATTACCGGTGTACAATTCTACTTTTGCCAATAATGCTTTTGCTGCAATTTTACCAGCATAAAAATGTTCAATAAATTCTGGACCGTTTGCGGCTGCAAATTCTAAATCATCTTTTATAAAAGTATAAACTTCTTGCACAGAATTTCTAGGGCTTGCCGTAAGTTCTGTTGAAAATTCTTTTCTTAAAACAAGACCAAAACTTGAGTTTACATCATAAAATTGACCGAAATAACGCAACAAATTAAAATAAGCAAATGCACGTTGAAATTTTGCTTCAGAAATCATTCCGTTTTTACGTTCTTCTGATATACCAACTGCTTTACCATCTTCTAAGCCTTTAATTAAAAAGTTAGTAGAGTTAATTATTTTATAATGAGCATTGTATAAGCTTGCTAAAAACACATTACTTACTGGCACTTCATTGGTGTTAAAACCATTACCACCAGAAAGACTTCCAGAAATAATACCTTCATTACCATACGCAGCTAAATATAACGGAAATGCGCTTACATCGAAATCTCTACCTAGATCGTAAACTCCATTTAAAACCTGTTGCGCAGAAATCTCATCTCTTATGGTGTTTTCTTGCGTTAATTGGTTTTGAGGTTCAATATCATCTATACTACAGCTTGTCATTAACACTAAGATTGATGCACAAACTAGATTCTTAAATATTTTAATATCTATTTTCATTTTTTTCTTTTTTAAAATTGAACTTGAATACCTAATGAGAATGCTTTTGCTAACGGATAAGGATCTTCATTATCTACTTGATCTGTAATCCCTCCTCTTTCAGAAAAAGTTTCCGGATCCATACCTGGCCAGTTTGTAAATGTTAACAAATTAGTTCCTGTAAGAAAAAGTCTTGCGTTGTTTATACCATATTGATTCATAATAGTATGGTCGAACGTATAACTTAACTGCACACTTTTTAATCTTAAATAAGAAGTGTCATACAAATACCTGTCTGATGTTCTACTACTTGCAGATGCATCAAAATATAAAGCTCTTGCGTAACGTGCATCTGTGTTTTCTGGGGTCCAAGTATTTAAACCGTACTCACTGTATTTATTTTCACCTAAAATATTTAACGTTCCAAAAGAAATGTTATTCCAAGTTCTCTCTCCTCCAACAGAGTACTGCATTAATGTAGATAAACTTAAATTTTTATAGGTGAATGTATTCGAAATTCCACCAAAATAATCTGCTTCGATATCTCCTAGAATTGTTCTATCTTCTGTAGTTATTCTACCATCATTGTTTAAATCTTCATACATATAATCTCCTACACTAGTAGCAATTTGATCATACAAACCAGTTGAAGATGCAGTATTTAAAGCATCTACTTCTGCCTGATCTTGAAATATTTTAACAACTTTGTATCCTTTTATAGTTCCTACTGGTTCTCCTTCAACAAAATAATCTAACTGAAACTGGTTGATGTTTGCGCCATTTAGTTTGTCTAATTTGTTTCTGTTTAAAGACCAGTTTACATTTGCAGACCACGTAAAGTTTTCATTTTTAATAATGTCTCCTCCAATAGCTAATTCCACCCCTTTATTAGTTACATCTATAAAGTTAGCAAAGTAACTGTTTGGACCTAATTCTAAAGGCAGAGGCGTGCTTACTAGAGCGCCAGTAGTTTTTCTACTATATACATCTATACTACCTCTTAATCTAGAATTTAATAATTCAAAGTCTAAACCTAAGTTTACTTCTTTTGTTTCTTCCCAACCAATATTTGTGTTCGGAAAATTATCATTTGGTAAAATAGCAGAACTACCATTATACAAATCATCGGATGCAGATTTAAAAAACTGTAAGTATGCAAAGTCAGATATGTTTGTAGAACCCACAGCACCTACACTTGCTCTTAATTTTAAATTATTGATGGTACTACTATCCTTTAAGAAATCTTCGTTAGAAATATTCCAACTTGTAGATAGTGAAGGAAAATAAGCTCTTCTATTTCCTGGTCCGAATTTAGAAGATACATCTGTTCTAAAGTTTAAAGTAGCGTTGTATAAATTTTTATAACCATAGGTAACTCTAGAGAAAAAAGAGTTTAACCCAGATTCTAAACGATTGCTAGAATAAGAACCAACAGATTCTGCTGATGAACCATTAATAAGAACATCGTCATCTGGGAAACCAATATAAAACTGACTACTATTGTCAAAATTAGTTCTGTCCCAAGCAGCACCTAATAAAAAGCTAAAACGATTATCATTTACTCTAAAATTATAGTTTGCAGTTAAGTTTGTAGTTACGTTAGAAACTAAGTTTCTAGATTCGCTTAAGAAAGATTGGTTAGGAAAAAACACAAAATCTGTTTGTGTAATTTGCGGAACAAAGGTTCTATTTGCACTGTAAAAAACGGCTGCATTTACATCTGCTTTTAACTTTAAATTTTTAATTGGCTCTACTTCAATATATGAGTTTCCAATAAAATTATAGTTTTTTCTATTTGTTTTGTTTTCTAACCTCATTAATGGGTTTGGCTCAAAAGTTGCAAATCCGTAAGAAAAATCTGTTTGCCCTAAAAGTTGACCATTGTCATCATAAACAGGTAAATCTGGTCTTGCTTTTGCAATAGAACTGTTTAACGTATATTGACCAAAAATATCATCTTCACCAGAATCAGATTCTGTATGACCTAAACTAACCGTACCACCAATCTTAACATTTTTATTTAAGTTGGTATCTAAAGACATATTTAAAGTATATTGTTTAAGATTGTCTTTTTTAGTTAATCCTTCTTGGTCTATAAAAGCAAGACTAATTGCATAGTTGTTGTTTTCACCACCACCGTTTACACTAAAATTAGCTTGTTTTGTTACGGCAATATTTCTAAAAACTTCTTTGTTCCAATCGGTATCTGCATCGCCAAAATAACTGTCTCTTAAACCGTTATAATTTACTTGAAAAGGGAATGTTGAAAAATCTATTTGTACATCTCCAATATTATCTAAGTCAAAAGCAAAAAACGGATCTATTTGACCAGCATTCATTGCCGTTACTGTATTACCAATTAAAATATCGTAAAAATTTCTATATTGAGAAGCATTTAAAACCTTTACACTGTTAATAGGTTTTGCAAGACTTGTAGTGTAAGAAAAGTTCATAGACGCTGCCTGGTTTCTTTTCCCTTTTTTAGTGTTAATTATAATAACACCATTTGCACCTCTAGAACCATAGATAGAAGTTGCTCCTGCATCTTTTAAGACATCAAAACTTTCTATATCTGCAGGGTTTATTGTTAATAATGGGTTTGCACCACCTAATGCATCGATATTAAAAGGCACACCATCAATCACATATAATGGTTGATTTAGACCACCAAAACCAGACAAAGGAGAAGTAACACCCCTAATATTTAAACGAACAGGAGCACCTGGTCTACCAGAAGATTGAGAAACATTTACACCTTTTACCAATCCTCCTAAAGCACGGTCAAAACCAACACTACCAATAGAAGATTGTACAATATCTTTTGTTTTTACAGATGAAACTGCTCCGGTAACATCTTCTCTTTTTTGTTTACCATATCCTATTATCACTATTTCGTCTAACTGCCCAAAGTCTTCTTCCATAGTTACATTTACAATGGCTCTAGCACCTACTTCTGTACGAACTGTTTTATAACCTAAAGAAGAAAAAACCAATACGTTTTCATCTTCGCCTAAGCTAATTTTATATTCTCCATCAAAATTAGTTACCTTACCTCTACTAGTTCCTTCTACTAAAACCGTTGCTCCTACTACGGGCATCCCTGTTTTATCTAAAACTTTACCCGTAATTTGTTTGGTTTGCACAAATGATGAAATAGCTACTTCTGCCATTTCTTTAATTACGATTGTATTCTTATTCAGGAAATCAAAATTAAAATTACCCCCAGATAAACTTACTCTTAATAAGTTATCTGCTGTAATAATTCCTTTTTTAAGGGTGATTTTTGGAAAGCTGTTAAAAAGACCTTCTTGATAGATAAAGTTATAATCTGTCTGATTCATAATGATATCAAAAACTTCATCTACAGTTACCGTTTTAACGGTCTTAATAGACACTTTTGCGTTCTGAGACAACACATTGTTTGGTGATAAACTAAAAGCCGAAAGGCAGCATAAAAAAACAAAAGTTCTCATAATGTTCATTAATAGTTTTTTTCTGATACTGAAAAAAACACTGGTTTGGTTAATTTTCATAAATTTGCATACTTATTAATTGGTTAGACATTTAATTGATTTATAATACATTTTGGGAATATTAGATAAAGCTTTCGACGGTCTACTCTTTTATTCCCTTTTTTTTACTCTAGATATATTGTTTTATTTTCAATTTTAAAAGATGTGATAATACTTGCACTTTTAATTGCTTTTAATATTTCTTCGATGGGTTGTTTTTTACTTAAAACCCCTTTAAATTTTGTTGTTTCTAAATCTTTATTATTAAACACAACTTCTAAATCATACCATCTAGAAAGCACTTTCATAATCTCTTTTAAGTTTTTACCTTTAAAACTAAAAACACCATCTTTCCAAGAAATCTCATTATACACATCAACCGTATGCAAAACAATAACACCTGTATTCATATTTACAGTTGCTTGCTGGTTAGGAATTAAAACTTGATTATCTTCTTTAGTGTTTAAGGCTATTTTTCCTTCAACCAAAGTGGTGTAAGTTATTGTTTCATCTTGGTAATCTTTTACATTAAACTCGGTTCCTAAAACCTCTATATTTTGTCTTTTAGAAATCACCTTAAAAGTTGCCCCTTTATTTTTTGTACTTGAAGTTACCTCAAAATAAGCTTCACCATAAACAAGTTCTACTTCACGCGGTGCATTTTGTTTAAATTTAACAGGGTATTTTAACTTCGTAGCAGAATTTAACCAAACTTTTGTTCCGTCTGAAAGTGTTACAAAAAACTGACCTCCATTTGGTACCGTTAAATAGTTATACGCAATTTCTTCTGTAACCTTTTCTGAAGCTGCATCATATACCAAAGACACTCCGTTACTATTTATGTTTTTACTTTCGTATTTTTTACCTTTTTCTAAAGCGACAGCGGTACCATCTTCTAAAGTTAACGTTGCCTTGTCAGAACCTACTACCATTGGTTCTTCACTAAATATGAAAGAACTTTCTTTAGAGTAGTTTTTAATTACCACAGATAAAATAAATAATAAAGTTATTGATGCAGCGATTTTTAAGACGTTTTTTGTATTAAAAGGGAACTTTTTCTTCTTCTTTGGTTGTGTATCTATAGTGCCCACAATATTTTGCCAAACTTTTGTTTTGCTTTCATTGATAGTAGTATTCTTAGAACCCTTTGTTTGATAAGAGTCTAGATACGCTTCTAATAATTCAATTTCTTTTTCAGAACATTGATTATTAGTATATTTTGTAAAAAGTATTTTTGCTTCTGATGTATTCATTAAAGTAAAAACTATAAGTGTTTATTCTTAAGTACCCAAAAAAGAAGATAGGTACACGTCTAAATTTCATTATTTTTATAATAGGGCGTAAAACCCTTATAAAATATAGGATAAAATTAGTGTTTATTTTAAAAGTTTGCTATAAAAAAGAGTGTAAAGAACAAAAGATATTCCTCTTTATCTAAGTTATTTTTAATGGAAGACAACGCTTTTGAAACTTGATTTTTTACTGCTTGCACAGAAATACCTAACGTTTCTGCTATTTCCTTATGCGTTTTATGCTCGTACCTGCTTAATTCAAAAATTTCTTTACAACGCGTTGGCAGTTTAGAAACAGATGTTTGAATCGCGTTTTCTAATTCTGCATATTCTAAAGTATTTTCAGAAGAAACAGCGACATTAATAAAATTTAATCGGGTTAAATCTTTATCGGGAAACTTATTGTCTCTAAAATGTTTAAATACTTGAAACTTTACTGCTCGAAACAAATAAGCGTCTAAATTGTTAATGTCATTTTTCTTTCTTTTAGACCAAAAAGCTATAAATATATTCTGAATTAAATCTTCGCAAACCTGTTTATTATCTAATATATTTAAGGCATACACAAGCATCCTAGAAGCAAATTTATCATAAACTTCTTCGAAGGCTTTTACGTCATTATTTGCAATACGTTTTAATAACGCATTATTAATATCTGTCTGTAGCATTGCATTTTAATATAAAAAGTTAAAAGTATAAAAAACGCCGAACTAATAAGCTTTGTTTTTATATTTTTATAGATCGGTAGCCTACCACACTTAATACCAGTAAAATAAAATAATTTAGATTTCTTATGATGGCCATCTGCTTCGTCTCTAAATATAATGATCTTTTACAAGTAGGTCTCTAAATTTTCTGATGTAATAATATCAATAGGCAACAAACTTTTAGCAGGAATTTCCTTATCAAAAAGAAAATAATCAACCAAATAAGACAAGCCTAAATACACTTGTTTTTTAGGATCTTGATGAATTAAAAAATTAATAATACCATCATTTAAATACTGAATATTCTCATCTAATAAATCGTACCCAACAATCTTTACATTTTTAATATGCTTCGCTTTAAAAAAATCTGCCACTTTATAAACTTTAGAAGTAGTTACAAATATAGCTTCAACCTTAGAAGTGTTGTTAAAAATACTGTCTAACCTATTTTCAAGTGCTGCCTGTTTAGTATTATAAGTATTAATTACATAATTAGCGTCCTCTAATTCATTAAAATAATGCCGAAACCCTTTTTCTTTTTCTTGCATGTGAATCGAATTATTATAATCTTCATCAATGTGAATAATGGCAATGGCAGCATTTTTAGAAATTATCATTTGAAGCAAGCTGGCAGCTATTCTTCCACTTTTAAATAAATCTTGCCCAACAAAGTTTTTTGTTTTTTCCGTTTCTAACTGATTGTTAAACTTACTTACAATAATATCTGCAAGCGCATAATTATTAACAATAGCAACGGTTTCTTTATAAAACAAAGGCGCTAACAAAACAGCGTCCGGAGATAATTCTAATACTTTTTTATTAATTTCTATAAAAGAATTTACATCATTAGGATGAAAAAAGAAAGGTTCAATAAAAACACCAAAAGACGCAAACTCTTGCACAGCTGCTTCAATTCCTTCAAAACACGGTCGCCAAAAAGGATCTTTATTAAAATCTGGCAACACCACACAAATATGATACTCTTTGGTCTTTTTTAAACTTCTAGCCAACAGGTTTGGCTTGTAGTCTATTTCACTTAATACAGCATTTACTTTTTCTAAAGCTTTTACAGAAACCTTGCCTCTTTTATGAATTACTCGGTCTACCGTCCCTTTAGATACGCCTGCTAACTCTGCAATATTTTTAATGGTGTATTTCTTCATTATGACAAATATAATGTTTTTGTTTCATAAAGTGTGTTCGAACACATTTTATTGAAAACATCTTGGTAACACAAAAAAAATTATATATTTTTGTAGATAAGATGAGCGATAGCAAGTCAATAATAAAAAACAAAACTATCTAAAAATCAATCTATTATGAGTAAAAACAACAAACCAACATTAGTTATTCTAGCAGCAGGAATGGGTAGTAGATATGGCGGATTAAAACAAATGGATACTTTTACTCCTGAAGGAGACACAATAATAGATTTTTCTCTTTATGATGCAATTCAGGCTGGTTTTGGAAAAGTTGTTTTTATTATTAGAAAAAGTTTTCAAGCAGAATTTAAAGCCATTTTTAATGAAAAATTAGCGAGTAAAGTTGAAGTTGAATATGTATTTCAAGAGTTAGAAAATGTACCAGAAAAATACAGAAACCCGGAAAGAGTGAAACCTTGGGGAACTGGGCATGCTTTATTAATGACAAAAGATGTTATAAAAGAAAATTTTGCCATTATAAATGCAGATGATTTTTATAGCAGACAAGCTTTTGATGCCATTGCAGAACAATTAAGAAATACAGATATAGATAGTTACAATTTTAGTATGGTTGCCTATTCTTTAAAAAACACGGTTTCAGACAATGGCTATGTTTCTAGAGGAGAATGTACTGTAAATAAAGACGGCTTTTTAACGGATGTTACTGAAAGAGTTAGAATCGAAAAAATTGATGGAACCTTAAAAAGTGAAGATGACAACGGAAAAATGATTCCTATTAATATAAACACAACTGTTTCCATGAACTTTTGGGGCTTTACACCAAAATGTTTCGAGTTTGGAGATGAATTATTCTTAGACTTTTTAGAAAAAAACACTCAGAACTTAAAAGCAGAATTCTATTTACCTACAATTGTAAATAAAATGTTAGCATCTAAAAAAGCTTCTGTAAAAGTATTAGAATCAGACTCTATTTGGTTTGGTGTTACGTATAGCGAAGACAAAGAAAAAGCACAAAAAGAAATCAATAAGTTGAAAGAGAACGGAGTGTATCCAACTAAATTATGGAACTAATATGAACGCAGAAATTCTAACATCTATTTTTAACAAATTCGATCACCAATCGAATTATGTAAGTCATTCAGAATTAAATTCTGGTCATATAAACGACACTTTTTTAATAAAAGCAGACGGCAATAAAGATTACATTCTCCAGAGAATAAATCACGCAATTTTTAAAGACGTTCCTGGCTTGGTAAACAACAAAGTTTTAACAAGCAATCACATTAGAAGCAAATACCCAAATTTATCTAATGAAGAATTAAACAAAACGGTTTTAAGTTTTGTGAAAGCAAAAGACACCGCTTTTTATTATCATAATGAAAATGGTGATTTTTGGAATGTGATGATTTTTATTGATGATAGCATTACCTACGAAATTGTAAAGGAGAAAGAAGTAGCCTACGAAGGCGGTAAACTTCTAGGAGATTTTCTTAACTTAACATCAGATTTTGATAGCAGCAAGTTAATAGACGTCATTCCTAATTTTCATGACATGTCTTTTCGTTATAAACAATACGCTTCTTCTATACAAAGTGCTTCAAAAGCGCGTTTAACTAAAGCCGCCAAATACATAAAAATAGTTGCAGCTTTAAAAAGTGAAATGCACATTTTACAAGAACTGAAAGAAGCAGGAAAAATTCCTGTAAGAGTAACGCACAACGATACTAAAATTTCAAATTCTCTTTTCGATAAAGAGAACAAAGGTGTATGCATGATAGATACAGATACGGTAATGCCAGGAATTATACATTATGATTTTGGTGATGCTATTAGAACTATTTGTAATACTGCGGCAGAAGATGAAAAAGAGTTGTCTAAAGTAGAATTTAACCTAGAGTATTACCAAGCGTATGAAAAAGGTTTTCTAGAAAAGACAAAAGATTCTTTATCTGAAACGGAATTAAAATACTTGCCTTTAGCAGCAAAAACCATGATTTTTATAATGGCAATAAGGTTTTTAACAGATTATTTGAATAATGATGTTTATTACAAAACAAATTATGAAGAACACAATTTAGATAGAGCCAAAAATCAATTTAAATTGATTGAAAGTTTTTCTGAAAAATTATCAATATAAAAATAAAATAACCATCAATTACACCCATAATTTAAACCAAAAAAATCATGCAACAAAAAAATAACACAACAGCAATTATAATTATTGCGAGTTTATTTTTCATATTCGGCTTTGTAACCTGGATCAATGGCGCTTTAATTCCATTTATGAAGACCATAAACGAATTAACAGATGCCCAATCTTATTTAGTAGCTTCTGCTTCTTACATTTCGTTTGTAGTAATGGCATTACCCGCCTCTTATATTTTAAATAAAATTGGCTATAAAAAAGGAATGTCTTTAGGACTAATTATTATGGCAATTGGTGCACTGGTTTTTATTCCGGCAGCAGAAGCAAGAACATATTGGGTGTTTTTAACCGGTATTTTCATTCAAGGAGTTGGTATGACAATTCTACAAACAGCAGCAAACCCATACATTACCATTTTAGGTCCTATAGATAGCGGTGCAAAACGTATTGCTATTATGGGAATTGCAAATAAAACAGCAGGTGCTTTAGGTTCTTTAATCTTTGGTGCATTGCTATTATCTGGAATTGATGAAACTAAAGAAAAATTAGCTGGCGCTACTTTAGAAGAGAAAAATGTTTTATTAGATACCATGGCAGACAGTGTTTTTATGCCTTATATCATAATGGCAATTGTATTATTCGTATTAGGAATTCTAATAAGAAAAGCACCATTACCAAATGTTGAAGCAGATGAAACAGAAGAAGTAGTAGCAGGAAAAACTGCAAAAACAAGTATTTTTCAATTCCCTAATTTATGGTTAGGTGTATTGGCATTATTTGTATATGTTGGTGCAGAGGTTATTGCAGGAGATACTATTATTTCTTACGGAATTTCTCTTGGCTTTACAGGTGAAGAAGCTAAATATTTTACAACTTATACATTAATGGCAATGGTTGCAACGTATGCTTTGGGTGTTTTCTTAATTCCGAAGTACGTAAAACAAAAAACAGCTTTAATTATAAGTGCCATTTTAGGAATCATTTTTAGTTTCTGTATTTTAAACACAACCGGCTTTACATCTATTTTATTTGTAGCTGCATTAGGTGTTGCAAATGCATTGGTTTGGCCAGCAATTTGGCCTTTAACTTTAGATGGTTTAGGAAAATTCACAAAAACAGGATCTGCTTTATTAATTATGGCAATTTCTGGGGGTGCAATTATTCCGCCTTTATATGGTAGAATTGTAGATGCTGCCAAGCATGAATTAATGACTAGCGGAATCGAAGAAGCACAAGCAATGGCAACTGCTTCTACAAGTAGTTATTGGATTCTAATTCCTTGTTATGCTATTGTTCTCTTTTTTGCTATTTGGGGACATAAAATAAAAAACTGGAGCAAATAACAACACAAACTTTTCATAGAAACAAACAACACATTATGTTAAAAAGTAATATAGACAAAGCAACAGGTTTCGAAAAAAGATTCGAGAATATTGGTACGGTAGTTTTTAAAGAAGCAACATCGGCATCCAAAGCAATCGCTCAAGAAATTGCAAGCCTTATCAAAGTGAAACAATCTCAAAAACAACCTTGTATTTTAGGCTTGGCAACAGGTTCTTCTCCCAAAGGATTGTATGCAGAATTGGTGCGCTTACACAAAGAAGAAGGTTTAAGTTTTGAAAATGTGGTTTCTTTTAATTTGGATGAATATTACCCAATGGAACCAGATTCTGTAAACAGTTATGTGCGTTTTATGCAAGAACAACTGTTTAATCACATCGATATTTTACCAGAAAATTGTTTTGTGCCAGACGGAACTTTATCTAAAGCCGAAATTAGAAATTATTGTGATCAATATGAATCAAAAATTGAAGCCTTTGGCGGAATCGATTTACAAATTCTAGGAATTGGTGGAAATGGTCATATTGGTTTTAATGAATCTGGATCACTTCAAAACTCTAAAACAAGATTGGTTGCCTTAGATCATGTTACAAGAGTTGCTGCAAGCCGAGATTTTTTAGGTTTAGAAAATACACCAAGAACAGCCATTACTTTAGGTGTTAAGAAAATAATGGAAGCCAAAAGAGTTATTTTAATGGCTTGGGGAGAAGGAAAATCTAACATTATTAAAGTTTCTACAGAAGACCAAGTTAGTAGTTTAGTTCCTGCATCTTACTTACAAGAACACAGAAATGCAATGTTTGTTTTAGACCAAGCAGCAGCTTCTAAATTAACAAGAATTAATACGCCTTGGTTGGTAGAGAAAATAGTATGGACAGACACACTTACCAGAAAAGCGGTGTTAAGTTTAGCTCTTTTCTTAAAGAAACCAATTTTAATGTTAACAGATGCTGACTATATTGAAAACGGAATGAGCGATTTATTAGCAGATTCTGGACCAGCGTATGACATTAACATTAGTATCTTTAATAAATTACAAAATACCATTACAGGTTGGCCTGGAGGGAAACCAAATTCAGACGACAACAAAAGACCCGAAAGATCGGAACCAGCTAAAAAACGTGTGTTAATTTTTAGTCCGCACCCAGATGATGATATTATTAGTATGGGTGGTACTTTTAAGAGATTGCATGAGCAAGGACACGAAGTACATGTTGGTTACCAAACTTCTGGAAACATTGCTGTTGCAGATGATGAAGCCTTGCGTTTTGCAAGTTTTGTTTGTGATTATAATGATAAATTCGGCATTGATAATACCGAAGCAAATGACATTTATAAAAAAGCAGTTACCTTTTTAAAGAACAAAAAATCTAGTGAAATCGATACTTCAGAGGTTCGGTACATTAAAGGATTGATTAGAAAAGGAGAAGCAAGAGCAACAAGTCATTTTATAGGTTTACCAGATGCTCAAATTCATTTTATGGAATTACCTTTCTATGAAACTGGCGCAATTGAAAAAAACCCAATAGGTGTTGCTGATGTAAAAATCACCGCCGACCTAATTGAAAAAATTAAACCTCACCAAATTTATGCCGCAGGAGATTTAGCAGATCCTCACGGAACGCATAAAGTTTGTTTAGATGCTATTTTCTCGGCTGTAAAAGAACTTAAACCTAAAAAATTCATGAATGACTGTTGGGTTTGGTTGTACAGAGGTGCATGGCAAGAATGGGGAATTGACGAAATAGAAATGGCTGTACCAATGGGACCAGACCAGGTTTTAGAAAAAAGAAAAGGAATCTTTAAACATCAATCTCAAAAAGATGGTGTTGTTTTTCAAGGTGCAGATAGTAGAGAATTTTGGCAACGTGCAGAAGATAGAAATAGAGAAACTGCAGAATTATATGACAAATTAGGTTTGTCTCATTATGCGGCTATGGAAGCTTTTGTAAGATGGAAATATTAATAATTCTTAAATCATAAAGAATGACATTAATAAAATCAATATCTGGAATTAGAGGAACCATTGGAGGTAAAACGGGCGACAATTTAACACCCATAGACGCTGTGAAATTTGCAGCGTCTTATGGTGCATTTATACAAGCAAGAAATGCTGATAAGAAAAAGATAAAAGTTGTAATTGGCAGAGACGCTCGTATTTCTGGAAAAATGATTTCTAGTTTGGTCGCAAATACTTTAGTTGGTTTAGGTATTG
>NZ_VORS01000007.1 GCF_007997075.1 Polaribacter sp. IC073 | reverse complement strand
TAGACATTATAATAAGCTATGTTTCTAAAAATCATAGCGTTGCTTTTAAGAAAACTAAAGTTGACTGTATCGAGTTAAAAGGACAAACTTTCTCGAATTTCGATGTCGCCTAATATTACTGCCAACTAGTATTAACACAAACCAAACTATACAACTATATGTTTAACAGCACTTTAAAAATATACATAAAAGCAAGGTTTAAATTTTACCCCCACATAGTTTGCGATGATAAACGTGAACTATGGCAATTACCACATTTTAAAAACAAACGTACATATCCGTTTAAAAAACTAAGTTATAATGAAGCTAGAAATAGTTATGGTATTTACGGGCAAAATGTTAGCTATAACAGATTAACGAGCGATCATATATTAATAAAAGTTGATGAAATAATAAATGTTTATTGATTTATTTAAGTTTTAAAGTCGTATATTTGAGGGTATTAAGTTACAAGTGCTACACACACTAACGTATTAGATTAATTAAAAAACACCTTTCTTCAAGGGTGTATTTCTGTACGTTAAAAACAAATAATTTATAGGGGAAGTAGTTCAGTTGGTAAGAACCGTCATTTGATTGACATTGGTCGCTGGTTCGAGTCCAGCCTTCTCCACAATTTTAAACTATGAAGCTAAAGAAAGATTTAGAAAAATCGGTATATAAAATAATTAAAGCATTTGAAAAGAAGCATGATGTTTATTTTCAATACTTTGTTTGTGATGATGTTACAGGGATGGCTAGTTTTGGAGATGTTTTATATTTTAATATATCAGATATATGTTTTGACATCTTTTCAGAGCAGCCAAAAGGGTTAATTATAGAATGGTTAGAAGACAGTTTAGAGAATGAAGAAGAAAACATAAACTATCAATCATACGCAAGAGGGTTGAGATTTGAAGACGCTAAAAATAAATAGCTATGCTAACAGTAACCTACCAAATAGGAACCGATATAATAGGGCAGCCAATGTACAGAACACACTTTGTAAGTGCTAATAATTATTTAGGAAGCAAAGAGAGTATAAGTGTTGAAGGTATAACGCATAGATAATGGTTATCCATACGGTATGTAAAGTTGACTAAACGCCGAATAATCAGCACTTTATTTTAGTGTAATAGTTTAAAAAATCGTATATTTGTTATTATGAACGAACTTGATTTAAACTTTGATTTTAATTTGGAAGATTTCGACTTAGATCTCGGAATGGATAAAAATATATTTGATGAAAATATAGTGCATAAACCAAAGCTACATAACTCAAGAAAAGAATATCAAGTAAAATACAAGAACGCTAAGCAGTTGGCAAATGATGTTGATATTGAAGCAAGGAATTTTTGCATTATATCTGGTAACTTTATTTTCGGTGATTTCATAGAAGCTTTATTGGTAGAGAATAAAAGAAAAGCAGAAGTTCTAACAATATCAACTTTATCATTAAGTCAAGAAAACGTAGATAGTTTACATAATTTAATTACAAATGGTTATATTGGTAAATTGAATATGATTATTTCAGATTATTTCTATTCACACGAAAGACATAATTTGGTAAAATATATGTTTGACAAGTTGAATATAGATGATTGCTTTCAGTTATCGGTATGCAGAACGCATACAAAAATAACGTTAATAGAAACACATTTAAATGAAAAATTAGTAATTCACGGAAGCGCAAATTTAAGGAGTTCAGATAACATTGAACAATTTATGATTGAGCCAAACGAAAGTCTATATGATTTCAATTTAGAATACATGGATAGTATTAAAGAAAAGTTTCACACGATTAATCAAAAGAAACAAAAAGGAGGGTCAAAGGCTCTTTGGGAAACGATAACAAAATAGTGTAAACAACATATAAATAAATAAACCTACAAAGAGGTTACGAGTCATAAAAAGGCTTGTAACCTCTTTTTTTATTAATTAAAATTAAATCAAAATGGCAAAAGGAGATAGCGGAAGTGGAAAGTATAAGTTTATAAACCTCGCAAGGAAAACGAAAGCAGCAGGGAGAACCTTGCCTTCTTTAGATTTCGGTACAAATGCAGTTAAAGGATTCGTTTAATAAATGGCAAGACCTAAGATAACAATAGACTGGAAACAGGTAGATAAGTTGCTCGCTATATTTTGCGAGGGAACTGAAATTGCATCTTATTTAGGCATGCATCCTAACACTTTTTATGACAGAGTACAGGAGGAATTTAAAATGAGTTTCACTGACTATAAACGACAAAAGGGAGAATTAGGTAATATTGTATTAAGAAAAGCACAATTTGAAGCTGCTACAGAAGGCAATACTTCAATGATGATATTTTTAGGTAAACAGAAGTTAGGGCAATCAGACAAAATAGAAACCATTAACAAGAACGAAAACAAGATTGACTTGTCAAGTTATTCGGAAGAAGAGAAGAAGTTGTTATTTGAATTATCGTTAAAGTCTAAAAATGGATAGTTTTTTATTTGATTCAGTTCAACGGGATTTTTGCGAGAAATCGTTTTTTTCTTTTGTAAAGACTTTTTGGGGTGTTATAATAAAAGAAGAACCCGTTTACAATTGGCATATTGAATATTTATGCGATGAATTACAGAGAATATCTAAAAATATAGTTGAGAGAAAACCAAAGGAATATGATTTAATTATTAATATTCCACCCGGAACAACCAAGAGTACTATTTGTACAATTATGTTTCCTGTTTGGTTGTGGGTTTTAGACGATACAATAAGAGTTATTACAAATTCTTATTCTATGGATTTGAGTATTGAACAATCGACAAAGTCAAGAGACATTATATTTTCAGATAAATTCAAACGCTTGTTTCCAAAAGTAAAATTAAGAAAGGATAAGTCGGCGAAATCAAACTATGAGAATGAAAATGGTGGAGCGAGATATACTACTTCAACAGGATCTACAATTACAGGTAAACACGCACACTTAGTAATTAGTGATGATCCATTAAATCCTGCACAATCTTCATCAAAAGCAGATAGATTTACAGCAAACGAACACACAAAAACATTATCTTCAAGAAAAGTAGACAAAGAAAATACGCCAACATTAACAATAATGCAAAGGTTGCACGAAGAAGATGTGACAGGTTATTTACTATCTAAGAAGTCAGAAAGTGTACGTCATATTTGTTTACCTGCGGAAATATCCGAAGAAGTAAAGCCGAAGGAATTAAAAGAAAAATACGTTAACGGTTTATTAGATGTAAATAGATTAAGTGAAAAAGTTTTAGCAGAAGCAAAGAGAGATTTAGGAAGTTACGGATATGCTAATCAATATTCCCAAAAATCAGCACCACCAGAAGGGGGTGTTTTAAAAAGGAATTGGTTTGAAGTTATTGATTGGATGGAAAGATTCAACAACTTAGTTTGGCACACGGCGATTGATTCTGCATATTCAGCAACAGAAAACAATGATGAAAGCGGATACTTACAATTTGCCGTATTTAATAACGATCTATTAATTAGATATGCAAACGGTTATTATTTAGAATTTCCAGAATTGGTAAAGCATACGATTTCATTTAGTTCTTTGCACGGTTATTCTCATAAGTCGATGATTTATGTAGAACCGAAAGCAAGTGGTAAATCTTTAGTTCAAACATTAAAGAGAAATACAACTTTAAACGTAAAAGAAGATACGCCGCCTTTTAAAGACAAAGAAGCCAGAGTAAATGATATAACGCCTATTTGTGAAGCTAGAAGAGTTAAACTTATTAGAGGTGTTTGGAATGAGCAGTTTATTAGTCAAATGATAACGTTTCCTAACAGTTCACAAGATGGGCAAGTAGATTGCTTAGTGATGGCAATTAATAATACATTAAAGATTTCAAGAACAAAACAAAACAAAACAGGTGTTTTTTATTAAACCAATATAATTATGACAATAGAAGAAATTAACCAAATTACAGATATTAGTGAGCGTGTTAAAGAATTAAAGAAACGCTCAACTAACGAACCTGATACGCAAGACAATTTAAAAGATTGGGATTTTGAAAAGCACGATGTGTTTAATACTGAAATTCGAAAGAAAAGAAAAGTTTTAGTTACAGAAGCTGTTTTAAATGTTGATGGTTCTGTTAAGTTTCCTGCAAGATATAAAGATGAAGACGTTAATAGAATTGCGCTACCATTAGAGCAGGATATTGTGAACATTCATACAGCCTTTACCGTTGGAAAAGAACCGACTTTAAAATGCGACACAGAAGACGAACAAGAACAAACGTTTTTAGAGATTGTAAAAAACATCTACAAAAGGAATAAACTTAAGTATTCTAATAAAAAGATAGTCCGTTCGTGGCTATCTGAATGCGAGGTTGCAGAATATTGGTATACCGTAGAAGACAGTGGTTGGTGGTTGCGTGTGTTAAAATTCTTAAATCTAAGCGCACAACCTAAAAGAAAACTAAAATCTACAATATGGTCTCCTTTTAGAAACGATAAATTATTTCCTTACTTTGATGGTTTTGGTGATTTGATAGCCTTTTCAAGAGAATACAAAGTAAAAGATGCAAAAGGTAATGATGTAGTTAAGTTGATGACAATAGACGATAAAAACGTCACTATTTACATAGAAAATAAAATAGAAAAAACTTTTGCTCACGGATTTGGTAAAATGCCTGTAATGTATATGTATCGAGAAAAGCCGTATGCCTATAAAATTAAAACAATTAGAAATAGATTAGAGGTATTACTTTCTAATTTTGCAGACTGTTTAGATTATAATTTTTATCCGAAATTAGTTTCGGTTGGTGATTTGGAAGGTATTCAGAACAGAGGTACAACATCGGAAATTATAGAGCTTGCAGATGGTGGTCAGGTTTCTTACTTAACGTGGGACCAGTCACCAGATATGGCGAAGTTAGAATTTGACAACTTAACGGAAAAAGCCTACCATTTAACAAACACGCCTTTAATTAGTTTTGAAAAACTACAAGGAATGTCGAATGCACCAAGTGGTAAGAGCTTTGAATTTATGTTTATGGGAACACATATGGCAGTTAGCAATCACGCAGAAGTAGTCGAAGAATTTTTACAAAGACGTGTTAATTTCTTAGTTTCTGCAATTGGTACTTTATACCCAAAAATGAAAACAGTTTCTGAAAGCATTATGATAGATACAGAAATCGTTCCTTATTCAATTGACAACCAAACAGAGAAAATACAAGATGCAGTAACCGCAGTAAGTGGTGGTGTTGCTTCCTTAAAGACAGGTATTGTTTTAGCTGGATTAACCGACAAGTTCGAGGAGGAATTAAAAGAAATTGAAGAAGCACAAAACAAATCATTATTTGAACCAACAGGAATATGATACCATTTAACGAATGGAATATTAAACATAATTTAAGAGCAGAAAAAGACGTTTTAGCGTTATTGTATCTGTACGATAAGATAGTTAATGAAATAGGCTTATTTGCCGCTTCAATTGTTTTAACAAAAGATGTGTTTAAATTTAGTTCTTTTCCTGCATTGCAAAAAAGAGTTGATAGTATTTTAAGAAAACACGCCTTTTCTGTAGAAACAATTATAGATAAAAACGTTGCTAATCATTGGGAACTATCACAAACAAAGAATGATGTTTTTGAGAAGAAAGCGAATAAAAGATACAAGCAAAAATACAACCCAATTGCAACAAGAAATGCAGAAGGATTAAAAGCGTTTAGAAATCGTAAAAACAGAAAATTAAGCGATAAGGTCTGGAAGAACACAATGCAATTAAGAACGGAATTAGAAATGGCAATTGATACGGCAATCAAAACAGGAAAGCCAGCCAATCAATTAGCCACAGAAATAAAGAAGTACTTAAACGAACCTGACAAGCTTTTTAGAAGATATAAAGATAATAACGGACTTTTACAATTATCTAAAAATGCAAAAGCCTACAAACCTGGGCAAGGAGTTTATAGAAGTTCTTTTAAAAATGCTCAAAGATTAGCACGTACAGAAATTAATATGGCTTACCGTTTATCTGATATTGATAGATGGTCTAAAATGAAGTTTGTTGTTGGTTATGAGATTAAACGTAGTAACAACCCTTTTCCTTGTGATATTTGCGAGATGATGAAAGGGAGTTATCCGAAGAACTTTGTTTGGTCTGGAAACCATCCTAATTGCAGGTGTTATTTAGTGCCAATAATGCAAAGCGAAGATGATTTTTTCAATGATAAAAAAGCAGGATCAACGGATATAAATCCAAAGTTTACAAAATGGATAAAAGAAAACAGAACCAAAATAGCGAATGCTAAATCAGTTCCGTATTTTATAAAGGATAATCCTATTTACTTGAATTAATCTATAATTTCACCATCAACAAGAAAAGAATAACCAACATATTGAAAAACAGAGGTTTTACGAGTATACGCACCGTAACTGTTTTTTGCTCCGTAATCAACTTTTATAATCGCATGGTATTTGTCATCCCTTGTTATTCGCTCACTATAAACTATTAAAGAAGATGGGTCTTTCAGTGTTTTTTTAAGGTAACTTTTGTATTCTCTTTTACAGCTACTTACAGAAGAGCTATCACAAGACATTAGAAATACAGAAGTCATTAGTACTATTAATAGTGTTTTAATTTTCATAATCAATAAATTTAGTTGTTAAAATAATGGTTTAATTTTCTTGTTTTTTTTTACTTAACTTTGTTGTTATGCCAAAGCCAATTTATCATTTGAATTTACCACCTAAAGAGGAATTATACAAAAACCTCGAAATCTACAAAAGAGAAGGACGTACTTTTTACTTCCGGAATCAATGGTTAGATTTTAATTTAGATTTGCACGAAAAACATTTGTTTGAAATGGTGGACAAATATAATGTTGGTGATTTGGTTGATTTAAGTAATGATTTATGAAAAAATCTATCTTAAAAGAAGTTGTTATTTTAGTTGCTATTGTTGTAGTTGCTGAATTGCTTACTTGGTGTTTTCTTTGGGTTAATAGTTAGGTTGTAGAATCAAACAAACCATTTACATTTCCGTAATTTGGTTCACCTTCAAATTCATTTGTTATTGGATTCCAAAATCTAAAACCGTGCATTAAGGATTTATTAATAGTCTTATTTTTAATCCTAAAATCTATCTCTTCTTTTATTTCTTTGCAAGTTTCATAATCTTCAATTTCTAAAGCCTTACTTTGCTTAATTGCTAATTCCCATTCGTTTGTATTACTGTATCTTCTACTCATAAGTCATTGCATTTTTACCTATAATTATATAATATTTTTTTTCAATGATTTTAAATAGTTATCCCGCACTTGCACAGCACTATTTAAACCTTTTTCATTAAATTCAAAAACACCAACAAAATTATGTTTATTATTATGCCAAACATCAACTTTCCAATAAGAACCTATTTTTTTAGTAATGCTAGTTATATATTTAAAACCACTTTTTTTAGTTCTATCTTTGTCTATTCTATTGCAATCTAGGCAAGAAAATTGTTTACTACCAGATAATTTTTCACTATTTCCAAACTCATTTAATGGCTTAATATCTTGGCAAGTTGTGCATTTTCTTAACCCTTTATCTAATAAAACTTTTCCGAATTTTAATTTTCCAATTTCTTTAACACCTCTTTTTCTAGCCGTACAATCCCTACAAGTTGCATTAACTCTGTAGTAACTGTTTTTAATCAGTCTAACTCTAAAATCATCTTTAACGTCTTTTATCAATCCGCAGGTTTTACATAATTTTTCTTCTTCAATTGGCTTCTTTCTAGCATTAAGCCTTAAATTAACTTGGTCTTTAGAAAGTAGGCTTTCATCTATATTTATCGAAGTTGATAGTTGTTTTAATGTATATTTTTTTACCATCTCTTTTAAAATGTTATATAATTATTACTTTAGTTATTTAACTTCCTTACATTCCACAAATCAACTCAACACACTTCTCCGGGTCTTCTAAAGTTTCCCAAAGGTGTTTTAATTCTGCTTTAACTTTCATTAACTCAATAGCATCTTTTTTAGCTTTATCCGTTTGATTGGTTTCTTCACCTATTTTTAAACCTAATTCAAACGCTTCTTTTGCAATTGCCGTATAGGTTGGATAAGGTCTGTATTTTGCTAGCAGTTCTTTTTTTGTCATCTTAACAATTATTTAATGGTGAAACTTTCTTTTTTTTCTATGCTTTATTTTTTGTGGTAATTGCTCTAATTCTATTATTGTTGGATTGTAATCTTCTAATAATGGTTGTGCTTTAATCCTGTAAGTTATTGGTTCAGATAGTTTTGATTCAGCAATGTTATCAGTTAAAGTCGTAGTTCCTATTTCCATATAACAACATACAATTAATACTTTTTTTATGTTCTTCATCTCAATAATTCCTTTACCGTTATTCCAAAATAATCTGCAATAGTTTCTAATGTTCCTATTGAAAGTTTACCGTTTACTCTTTGAGAAAATGCAGAAGGTGTCCATCCTAAAATTACCGCAAATTCTTTATCGGTTTTAATCTCTTGCTTATCCATTAATAAGTCAATGTTCGTGTGTACTCTTTTCATAGAGCTAATATCTGTCATATATTTTAACTTTTAACAAAGATAGTGTTTTTTTATATATAAAATCAACTTTACATTAATAAAATAAGGTTTATCTAATTTATTTAATGTATATTTGTAGTCTAAAGAATTAATAAATTTAACTATGAAAACAAAAAGGCTAGAAATATTAGAAAACTCTTTAATAAAGAAGAGTACTGCATTTGATGAAAAATTGCAGAACCATTTTAAGACTGTAAAACAAGCAAACGGACAACCGTTAAACGATAAGAGAAACGGACAAGCAACATTAAACAAATGGGAAAAGCAAAACGATTCTTTAAGAACATTGCAGGAAAGTATTGAGAAAACAAAAAATGCTATTGAAAATGAGAAAGGCAAGATTTTAGATGTTGAATCTGAAAAAGAGTATTTTCCTACGGTTATACTTGAAATGATTGAAAGCGGTGTTTTAATTCAATGGAGAAAACACCCAAACACACTGTTTGTAAATGGAGTAGATAAAGCACGCATACACTATGACAAAAAGAAAGAAATAGTTTCACACAAATACATTAAGCAAGTAACCGACAAAGAGCAATTTAAAACATTTGCGAAAGCTTTTAATCATTTGCATAAAAACATAAACTTAAAATAAATAAGTAATGACAAAAGAGCAATTATTTTTAGAAATAGACGAAATATACAGTGAATGGCACGGAGGTGATTTATACATAGGACAAGAAAGGGAGAACCGTATTAAACAAGTAATTGAAAAAGCTATTAATTATACGCAGTGTTGTAAGGAGCTTTTTTGTGGGGAACAAGATGAAGGAAGCCAAAAAGAAAAATGCGTTGTTAAATGTGATGTTTGCAGCTTTATAGATAAAAAAGTAGCAAAATAATTACTTACAACGTAACGGATAAAATAGTATGGATAAATAATCTAAAAATTATGAGCGAGGAAGAAACTTTAATATATTGGGAAAAATGGTTAAAAGGAAAGGAATCTATTAAAAGGCAATGGGCTGATGAATATGGAAATACTGATACGGATGAACAAAGAGCATTTTTTAACAGGGTTTTAGTATTGATAGAAGAAAAGTATTAAAACAAATAAATAAACCAACTACTTAATCCTTAATAGTTAACAATACATTAACTAAACAAAAACTTTAACATTTTTTAGTCAATTATCAAAAATAAAACAGTATATTTACATTGTATTTTAAACGATGTAGAATTTTTGAATAAAGAGTTGAAGTTTATTATTGATTACGAAGACAAAACAAGGGTTAAATGCCCAAAATGCTTTGGCTTCATTTGCGAGATAAAACCAATATTATTAAAAAGTCAGGTAATTGTAACAAGATGTAGAAAATGTTCTATGGACGTTACGATAGAGCGATAGTACAAATTTAGAGAATAACTCATATAGGAGTATATAAATAGTTTAATTACTGTTTGTATACTCTTTTTTTTTATACAAGAAATAACTCATAAAGGAGTGAATGAACTGTTAGCGCAGGGTATTCACTCCTTTTTTTTTTAATCAAATATTAATAAATAATAACAAAAGAATGAAAACAAAAATCTTTGAAGCATTAAAAACTAAGTATTCGAATTTAGGGTTTAATAAAGATGTTCTTGAGGGTGTGGCAGCACAATTAGGCACGTTTGTAACAAAAGAGGAAGACATCGCAAATGTAGTAACAGGTGCGGAAACAATGCTAAAATCGTTTCAGTCGTTCGCAGATGGTAGAGTAAACACTTTTAAACAAGAAAGTGACAAGAACAAAACCGAAGCAGAACAATTAAAAGCGAGGTTAGCCGAACTAGAGAAAGTAGAAGAGCCAAAACCAAATGTAGAGGTGCCAGAGTATATGAAATCCGTATTAGAGAAAATGGAAAGTATGCAGCAGACTATTACAGGCTTTCAATCTTCAAGAGTTTCTCAAAGTTTAACAGATAATTTTATTGCTCAAATGAGTGATAAAAAAGTACCTGAAAGTTATTATAAAGTCAACCTGATAGGTAGAGAGTTTAAAGACCAGAACCAATTAAATGAGTTTGTAGAAGCAGTTGCAGCAGGACATGAAACACACCAACAAGAACTCACTAACTCAGGTTTTGTAAATACAACGCCACCAGAAGGAGGAACGCCAAACTTAGAAAAAGAAAGCGAAGCGTTGGCAAGTATGATTTCACAGGGTACTAAAGAGATTGTAGAAAATAACAAATTAGAAACTAAAAATTAAAATTATGCCAGCAGGAATCAAATATGATTTAAAAGGTTTTGATGTGGAGCGTGAATTGTGTAATCAAAAGACAATTTACAGGTTAGCGGGGGGTTCAAACCTTGTTGACAATGACGTACAAAATGGTACGTTCATACCGCATTTAGCACCGTTAGCTTTAGACAAAGCAACAAACACAGTAAAAGTAGTGAAATCGGTAAAAGCGTATGCAGACATTTCAGCAACAGCTTTAAAAATATCGAAAGGCTCTTTAGTAAGCGTTGGGCAGCACATTGGAACAGGCTCAAAAGGGGGAACTATTTCTGCTATTGATAAATCGAATGAAGCTTATGACGAATTAACGTTAGCTGCTACAATTACAGGAGTAAAAGAAGGAGATGTGTTATTTGAAGCTACAGCAGCAGGTGGAACAACACAGAAGAACGTTGCAGGTTTCTTAAACTATGCAAGAGTAAAAGTTGAAGCAGGCGCAACAGTAACCTTAGTAGGGCAAGCTTTTGAAATTCAAGAAGATAAATTGTACTTGGCGATATCTGATAAAGATAAAACGTCTTTGGGTGCGAGATTTATGTTTGTTTAACTAAAAAAAATACAAAGAAATGATTTTAACATTGAACGCATTATTTAACGATGCAGGTATAATTTCGGCGATTATCGATAGAGTTAATCAAACCGAAAAAGACATTATTTATTGGAAGAAATACTTACAGTTTGAACAAACTAAAAGTAGATTATTCAAAACTTATTTAGGAACCATTACAGGTGTAACGATGGGTTCTGTTATAGACAGAAACTCAGGTAAACCAATTAGAGAACGTAAAACGTTAGGCTCTGGGGTTGGTGAAGTTGCATTTATGGGGAATGCTTACCAATTAGACAACGACAGATTAGATACCTTAAATGAGTTAATCAGTAAGTTTAACGGAGCAGGAAACGGACAAGGAGCAGTTATGAATGAAATCATCAACTATTTAGCAGATGATATTAGACAAGTAACTTTAGCACCTCACAAGCGTATGGATTACGTAGTTGGTCAATTAAGAAGTACAGGAAAAGCAACTGTAAAAATAGGTGACAATGCACAAGGTATTGAAATGATTGATATGGAATTGCCTGTAATTCATTACAAGCCAGCAGTAGGAAATAAAGACACAATTATAGACTACATAAAAGAAAAAGTGGAGGAGTTACGCTCAACCGTTGGAACGTTTGCAGTAATGGAAATGAACCGTAAGACTTTTAATAGTAGAATTGTAAATACGTCTTCTTTTACCAATGCATACAAAATGATTTTAGGTAGTTCTGAAATTGCAGTAGCAGGTGGTTTAATTACAGATGTAATGGCAAATCAATTATTAGTAGGAATCGGTTTACCGACTATTAGAATTGTAGAAGAATATGTGGTTAAAGAAGACGGTACAAGTATTAATACTTTTGCTGATGATAGAATCGCATTATTGCCAAGTGATAATTTAGGTAAAATGATGTTTCATACACCGTATGAAATCACAGATCCTATTCCGTCTAAGTCTTATTCTAATTTAGAGGGTGGTCACTTTATTTCTACACAAAGAACAGAGGAAGGACGTTTTATTGAATTTGGAGCTGAATGGATTCCGAACTTAAAAAACCCTAACAAGATTGCAATTATAGACACTTCTTTATTAGTATAATGACTAAGAGAAATTACATAAAACAAAAATTCGCTTCCGTAGGTATATTGCTTTCGGAAGCAGATTTTGTTGATTTTAATATCTCAGACATTGAAAGTGAAGTTGATTCAGAGGGTCAAAAACAACTCTATGCATTGTTCATTTTAAAAATACCTAGTTTATTGTTACGCCCTTCTTCTATTTCAGAAGGTGGTGTTTCAATTTCAAGAGCATCGAAAGCAGATATTGAAGCGTTCTATTCAAATGAATGTAAAAGATTAGGTTTAAAAAATGAATTGGTGTTAAAACCTAAAGTAAGATTTCGATAATGATTTTTGATAGCGGATACATACAGATTAAAACATCAACAAACGGAGGTTTGGTTGACGGGTTGCCTGTACCAGCTGGAGAAAGTTTGGGGGATAAAATACCTTGTAACATTTTAAACGACATAAAAAGTAAAGAAATATATTCTTATACCGTTTACTTTGAAATGCAAGATTTTGATGCTAAAAGAATTTTATTAACCAATAACCGAAACCAAGTAATAGGGGAGTTTGAAGTAAAAACAACTGAATTTTTAGATTTAGTACAACGTGTAAAAGTAATCGTATAATGAAATCGGCAATTAAAGTAAATTTTAGTGTTGAAGATTTATTAAAAGGAAAGGTAGATAGTCTTGTAGGCAAGATGATTCAGTCTTTTTTATACGTAGGTGATAAGTGTGTTTCAGAAGGCAGAAACAATGGTAGTTATATTGATAGAACGGGAAACTTAAGAGCTTCTATTGGTTATGTAGTTTTATATAACGGTAAAGTTCAAGGAAAATCGAAGATAGCACCTAAAAGTCAAAAACTATTAGAAGAATTGACTCCGAAGTACAATAAAGGGGTTGTTTTGGTGGTAGTTGCTGGTATGAATTACGCTGCATCCGTTGAAGCTAAAAATTACAATGTTCTTACTTCGGCAGAATTATTAGCCGAAAGACTAGTTCCTAGAATGTTGAAAAAAGTAGGGTTTACAGAATGAAAAAAACAGGCGGACAAATAGAGTATGAGATTTATAATCTTTGGAAAGATTTAATAAATGAAGAAATAAATGGAACTTTCTATTTAAGAGGTACAAGACCAATTAATTCAGATAAAGAAGACGCTATTATTTCGTTTATGACAGGACTTGATGACCAAATGCAAACAGGTGCATTAAATATTAATATTTATGTTCCTGATATTGACATTGGTAATTCTAATTCTGTTAAGAATATTGCAAGATGTAACGAATTAGAAGCGTTTATGTTGCAGTTAACAGAAAATTGGACGGTAAAATCTGAATACAAATTTACTTTAGGACAAACAATTAACACATTCGAAGAAGATGATATACATCAACACTTTGTGAATGTAAAATTAAAATACAAAAGATTAACAATTTAAAATAAAAATTATGGCAGTATTAAGTTGGGGTAAACCAAAATTAGAAATAGTAGAATTAGTAGACGGTGAAATCCCTACAACTCCTACGTGGATTGAATTAGACACTCCTGTAGAAAACTCTACAAAATTAACTCCTGAAAAAGGAACTCGTAGAGAAGCAAAGGAAGAAGGAGGTGGAACTATTGACATCAAAACAGACAAAAGTAAGTACGTTCTTGAATGTGAATTGTTCGCTAAAAAAGGAGAAGATAAACCAATTGTAGATTCGGATGGTGTAATTACAAAAAACTATGCAATTAGATTAAGTCCAGAGGATGCTACTTTAACAGGGTATTTAATCGAAAAAGCATCGGTTTCGATTGAAGACACATGGGATTCTGAAAACGGTGGTAAATGGAAGTATATGTTTGAAGCTTTAAAGCCAACAACAGGTAATTTAGTGAAGCCTTTTACGGCATCATAATGTAAATCACATTTTAAAAAGCCACATCTACTATAGTTGTGGCTTTTTTTTAAACTAAAAACAAAAAAATGAGTAAAAAATTCACTAAAACAGCAGATGCCATAATTGTAACAGACACAGTTAGTGGTCTTATTATATTTGAACAACCTTCTAGCTCAATGTATTACGATTCTATGTCATTAGATAAGGGAGTGATATGTTTAAAGTCTGTTTTTCAAAAAAATGACTTCAATATGAATCTATCCGAAGCGGTAAATGAGCAAGGAACTTCATTTAATGTAGAAACTTTTAGAAATTTTTCAAGATTAAATTTTTCTTAAATAAAAAATAAAAAATATGAGTAAATTAATAAGTTTTGATAGTATTTCAAACCAAACAGCATTTGGTGGGTATGGTTTTAACGAAATAGTTAACGGAGATGTAGTAGTACCTACAGATAGATATGTATATTTAGAAGCAGAAGAAGATACTGTATTTTCCTTTGACAATGAATGTGAGCTTGGAATACGGTCTAAAACAAGCTATCAATTACTAGAAGGCAAAGCTAGGTTAGGCTTATTTAAAAATATAGTAGTAGCAAGTGGCAAGCTACTAGTTTATCACACTAAAAATTAATGATAGGCTTAGGACTTGGATTAAACAGAAATATGTTTAAAGCCACGGGAAGAGCGTTGTCTAAAAGTTTTAATTTCGAAGTTAAAACAGACAATGCAGGGACTTCTAATGACAATCAATTCAGATTACCTTTAGTTAGTTCATTTAACGGTTCTACAGCTATTGTAGATTGGGGTGATGGGAGCGCTAAAGATACTATAACGTCATATAACCAATCAGAGGTAACGCACACATTCCCTTCTTCGGGGAGTTACTCTGTTAAGATAAGTGGTCAATTAAGAGGTTGGAAATTTAATAACGATGGAGATATTCAAAAAATAACAAATATAAGTAATTGGGGTGTATTTGAAATGAATGAATATTTATCTTTTAGTCGCTGCACTAAGATAAGCATTACAGCAATAGACTCCCCTTACTTAATATCAAGCAATATTTCTTACAGCTTTTACTTATGCACAAGTATAAAACAATTAAATGTTTCTAAATGGAATGTATCTAATACAGAAAACTTTAACGCATTGTTTTTTAAAGCGGACGATATGGTTATAACGGGCTTAGATAAATGGGATATTGGTAGTGCTACAAATCTTTCTAATTTACTGGGCTCTTCCCCAGGTATGTCTACGGAAGATTACGACAAGACACTTATAAGTTGGGAAGCTCAAGCACCGAATACAGGTTTATCTGTTGATTTCGGTGGTTCAAAATTTACTCCAAATTCATTAGCATCAGCAGCTAGGGATAGATTAATTAGTGTTTATTCATGGACAATTGCTGACGGTGGGTCGATTTAAAATTAAATAAAATGGAAATAAAAAAACCAAAAGTAGAAACGTATTACATTTGTATAGATGAAGATAATAAAGCTAGGCATCACGGAAGTGTTAAACCTAATAGGTGCTTAAAAACAGCTGATAAATTAGAAACTTTTATAAGTAAAAAAAAGTGGATTGAAAGATTAAATTTTTACGGTGTTAAATATGAAGATAAAAATTATTTAAAATGATTGAACAAAAAACAGCAAGCGCAATACTTCAACGAAAAGAAGAAGTAGAAATTAACGGAACAACCTACAAAGTAGAGCCGCCATCTACAGCAACGTTAATTTTAGTGTCGGAACAATTGGCGAATTTGCCATCAGAAAAATTAAACCAAGATAATGTTATAGGTGAAGTTTTTAAGAATGTAGAAAATGGTAGAGCTATTGCAAGGTCTTTTGCGATTATGATATTAGGTGCGAAAGAAATTGAAAAAACAAATTTTATATATCGCTTTTTTAGGATTGATAAATTAGAGAAATTAACAAATGAAATAATGCATTATGAAATTTCTAAATATGTTAAAGAGTACGTGCGTATTATATCGTTAATGCAGGTGCAAGATTTTTTTATGCTTATCACTTTCCTCAAAGAAGTAAATCTAACGAAGACGACCAAGAAAGTGATAAAAACGACAGCAGCTGGTCAATAATTGGTGGTTTTGTAAAACAATATCCATCGGTAACATTTAAAGAAGCACTGTATGATATTAGTTACGCAAACATATCTCTGTATAGTAGCGTAATCCCTTCTTACAATCCAAAAGATAAAGACGAAAAAGACAATGAGGTCATAAATGCAGATGACCCCAAAAATGCCGAAAGAATAAATAAGGAGTTGTTCGGTTAAATATAAATAAAAACAAGGGTTTAATTTATTAAAATGTTGTAAATTAGCATTATAATAGAGAAAATTAAACCTAAAAAGAGGTACACCGAGAAATCGTTGTACCTCTTTTTTTTTGCATAAAATTAAATGAATAACAACAACGGTTCCTTAAGTTTTCAAGCTTCAATTGACATCAATCAATTGAAGCGAGATATGCTTCTTATGAAAAAGGAGTTTGTTGGAATGAGCAACAGCGCAAAGTTAGAAGGTTCAAAGACACAAAGTGTTATGAATGGTTTAATGAAAGGTGCAGCCGCTTATTTTTCAATTAGACAAGCAACGCAATTTGCACAACAAATAGTATCTATTAGAGGTGAGTTTCAACAACTAAGTGTTGCTTTTGAAACAATGCTAGGAAACAAAGAGAAGTCCGACCAATTAATGAGTGAGGTTGTAGATTTCGCTGCTAAAACACCTTTTAAATTAACAGAAGTAGCAGGAGGAACAAAGCAGTTATTAGCGTATAGAGTAGAGCAGGAAAAGATTATACCTACGCTAAAGGCATTAGGAGATGTTTCCGCAGGTTTAAATGTGCCTATAAATCGTCTAATTCTTAACTACGGACAAGTAAAAACAGCCGCTAAATTAACAGGAAGAGAGTTAAGAGATTTTAATATGGCTGGTGTTCCGTTAATCGCTGAATTGTCCAAAAACTTAAATAAATCAGAAACAGATATTTCTACTATGGTTTCTGCAGGTCGTATTGGATTTAAAGATGTTGAAGAAGCGTTTAGAACCATGACAAGTGCAGGAGGTTCTTTTGAGAACTTAATGGAAAAACAGAGTTCTACTATTACAGGACGTATATCCAACTTAAATGATGCGATTGATGTAATGTATAACAATATCGGAACATCAAATGAAGGTATTATAAATGGAGCAATTGATGGAGCGAACTATTTAGTTGAAAACTACGAAGAAGTAGGAAGGCAAATTGGTGGGTTGGTTGTTGCGTTCGGAGCGTATAGAGCCGCTTTAATTGTTACGTCAGCAGTTCAAGGAATTGTTACAGCTTCTACCGTTGGAATGACAGCAGCGGAAGTAGCACATTATTACGCTTTGGTATTAAGCGAGAAAGCACAAAAAGCATTAAACCTAACAACTTTAAAGAATCCGTATGTATTGGCTGCTGCGGCATTAGCTACATTGGTGTATGTAATGTATCAATTTGCAACAGCACAAACTTTAGCAGAAAGAGCACAAGGTAATTTTAACGATAAAATGCAAGAACGAATTGATCTTGCAGAAGAAGAAAGAGGCGCTATAAAAGAAAATATAGGAGTTTTAAACGATGAAACAAAAACACGCTTAGATAAACAAGAAGCTTTGGGTAATTTACAAAAATTATACCCTAAATATTTTGATAATTTAGACATTGAAAAAGCAAAGTATGTAGATTTAAAAGATGCTTTGAAAAAGTTTAATGAAGAATTAGAGGTTAAAAATAAATTATCCGACCAGGACAAATTAAACTCTTTAAGAGAGGAGTTAGCAAACGTAGATAAAAACCCTGAAAATGTAAGTAAAATTAATTCAGCTATAAGGTCTTCTCAATTTTCTAGCGGAAACTTTAGCGCAGGAATTGCTAATTTATTAGGGGCAGGAGATGTAGAGCTAGATGATTATAAGGAGAAGCTAGAAAATAAAATAAAACTTTACGAAGATAAGTTGTCAAAACAAGAGCAACTTAAATTTGATTCTTTGAGCAAGATTGAAAAAATTGAGCAAAAGAATAACGAAAATAAGGAATACCAAAAACAATTAGACGGTTTAGGTGAAGTAAAAGAAAATGAAATAGGGATTAATAAAATTATTAGAGATTCTATAAAAGAGAATATCAAAAATAATAATATAGCCATTGAGAAAATAAAATTAAGCAAAGACGAAACAGAATCTTTACGTTCTGAATCTGATGTTTTAAAAGATATTGCTGCAAAGAAAATAGAAATAAACAATCTTGAAAGTAAATTTAAAGCAACTGGACTTAGTGATGCTCAAAAAGTAACGCTATCCGATTATAACAAAGAATTAGACGGTTTAAAAGATGAGTTAGAAGCGAATTCAGGTAAAAAACCAAAGGCAATAAAAGAGAAGGAAAGTAATTACGATTCCGCAAAAGTTGCATTAGAAAACAATAGAAAACTTGAAGATGAAAAGTATAAGAGTTCTTTAAGGCAGATTGAAATTGATAAAGAAGGTTCTGAAAAATCGATAGAGATTTTAAGGTTAGAAAACGAGCGTAAATTAGTGTTACTAAACCGTCAAAAAGCAGATGCAATTTCAGGCTTAGAAGATGATGCAAAAGAAGATGCAAAAGAAAACCCAAATAGTACTATTGATTGGGATGCTAAAATATCTGAATTTTCAGACGTATGGGACAAAACGATTATACAACAAGGAGAAATTAACGTAAAAGCTACAGATAATTTTCTAAAAGAACAATTAGAACAATATAAAACACACGAAAAAGAACGTCAATCTTTAATAGAAGAATCTAATCAAAAAATAAAAGACATTGAGTTTTTAGGAACTGAAAAAGGAAGTAAGACTTATTATAGCGAAGAATTAAAAGCTGAAAAAGAAAGAATAGAAAAAGTGCTTTTTGAGTTTGACAAACTTTCTAATAAAAATATAATAGGCAAGTTATTTGGTGATACAAGTAAATTAAATATTTCAGAAATGAAAAAATTAATAGATGAAGCCGAAAAATTATATGAAGACGTACCGAAAACAGATGGTAATGTAGAGAAATTAAAAGCCATTAGAGAACAAATAGAAAATCTAAAGAAAGCAATTTCAGAAACTGAATCTATTTTCAGTAGAATGGGGGATAATTTAGATGAATTATTTGAAGGTGGTCAAACAGAGCAAGAATTTAAAAAGACTTTTGGAGAAATTCAGTCGGATGTAGGTGCAGTTATAGATGCAGTTGATTTCTTAGGAGATTCAATTAGTAGTTTAGGAGATTCTTTTGACAGTCAAGCGTTAAAAGAAATAGGAGCAGCTTTAGGTGATGTTGTGAGTGTTGCATCAGAAACAATGGAAGGCGCAAAAGCAGGAGCAGCATTTGGTCCCGTTGGTGCAGCTATTGGAGCAACTATTGGTTTAGTTTCTAGTATCGCAAAGGTTTTTTCAAGAAGAAACGATGAAAAGAAAGAAGCAGAAATACAAAAACTTCAAAATCAGTTAGAAGGCTTAGAAAAAACTTATGCCAAACTAAGCAAATCGATTGATAAGGCTTATTCTTCTAGTGCTGCTGAATTAATTAGAGAAAATGATAAGGTTTTAAAACAACAAAAAGACATCATTAAAGCTCAAATTATAGCAGAACAAGGAAAGAAAAAACCTGATAAAAATAAGATAAAAGCATGGGAAAATGCTATTTCTGATATTGAAGAAACCTTAGAAGAAAGCGAAAGTAAACAGATTGAAGCCATAAATGGTAAAAGTGTACAGCAAGCAATATCTGAATTTTCAGATGCCTATGTAGCCGCTTGGTCTGCTGGCGAAGATAAGGCAGCGGCAATGAAAGATGTTGTTAGAAACATGGTAAAGTCTGCTATTTCTGAATTGGTAAAAAGTAGAATGAGTGGTGAAGTTGAAGCTTTTTCAAACTATTTAGCGAAAGCGATGGAAGATGGTATTTTAACGGTTGCTGAAAAAAATGTTTTAGATAGTTTAGAGGCTACGATTGCTAATAAAATGAATGGTTTAAGCGAAACCTTAGACGACTACGTTGTCGATGAAGTTGCAGTAAGAAAAGCTTCTGAAAGTGGTTTCTCTAAAATGAGCCAAGATAGTGCAGATGAATTAAACGGACGATTTGCAGCGATGCAAACTCATACTTTTATGATTTCTGAAAGCATTAAAACACTTCAATTAAACAGTTCGATGCAGTTGAAACACTTAGCAGGAATTGAAACAAATACAGCAAGTTTAAGCAGGTTAGAAAAAATAGAAAACGATATCTATTCGGTAAAATCTGGAATTGAAGAAATTAACGATAAAGGAATAAAAGTTAGAAGATAATGGCAGTAGTAAACGAAATACATAAAGAATACTTAAAACTTGACACTTGCGGATTATTCACAGGAAAGGAAAGTTTAGATGAAGTTGTTGCATTGCTTTTTTCACCTAAAGGAATTGAATTTTGTGTAGAAAGTGGTTTCCCTAGTTTGAACGATTTTGAAAGAGCAGACAAAGAATTTTTAAGGGAAAAAGGAATTTATGTAAATGAAGGTTCTATAGAGATTAAAAATAAAGAAACTGTTTTGGTTGCAGGAAATACCAATGCTATTTTAAAATATAATGATACTGAAAAAGCGTACAACGTTATTTTAATGCACGGAGCAAAAGCGCAGATAATTGCAGATAATTACGCTGTAGTTTTTGTATCAGGAGAAAAAGAAAATTTAACAATTACAACAAGTAACAACGCAATCGTAAAATGATAATTGATAATGTAAACATAGCAACAGTATATTTAGCTACCTTATTACAAGGCGGGTTGGAGGCTGTTTTACAGTATCCAAAAATAAAAAAACCTGTTTCTAATGATTGGGCAGAACACGATGGATTAGAAGTTGATTTGTCAAGTCCTAAATTAGATTCTAAAGGTATCGATCTAAATCTATTAATAGACGAAACTAAGATAGATTTATTTATCACTTTTTTACTTGCTAAAACGTACAGAGTATATCATTTTTCAAAATTAAACACTTCTTTTAAATTAAGGTTTTCGGGGATCTCGGACATTGAGAAAATACAAGGTAAGTGTTTTATTAAATTGAAATTAGAAAATGATGCACCTTTAAAAGACTACGTGTATTCAGTGCCAAACTTAACAGCCTCTAGTTATAACTATACTGTAGATAATGTAGATATCTCTACTTATGGAATAGTTCCATTACAAGGCTCAAAAGATGGTTTAGAGGGAGCCTTAAATACAAAGGATAAATTAGAAATTAAAAGCAATTACACAAGTGGTGTAAAAGTAGCAGAACAGATTTCTAAGAAACAAGAAAATAAAGCAATATTAAATTTATTTATGAATCAAAGTACTGCTAACTTTTTGAAAGGGTACAATGCTTTTTTATATAATTTAATACAGCCAAATGCAAGGGTTTTAGTTGCTAATGGCAAAACATACAATTTTTATTATGAGAGTTCTAAAATATCAGATTTAGTTGTTTCAGAGGGAAAAGTATGGTGCAAATTTTCATTAAATATAGTGACAATATGAGAATTAATTGGTCAAACGGATATAAAGATATAACGCCAAATGATAGTAGTTATCGTTTGCGTGCAATAATGGGTAATAATAATGTTACTCTTAAATTTTCGTTACCTGAATACATCGAGTTTTCTTTGGGTTCATATATTAATTACGAAGGGCAAACATACACTTTAAACACGCCGCAAACTTTAAGAGAAATTAACAGCACTAATTTCGAATACAGTTTGGTTTTAGGAAGTGATGAAGATAAATTATCTAATGTAAAAGCAAAAGATACAGAAGGTCGTTTAAAATTTCCTTATACAGCAAAGCCGCAAGAACACGTGAAGTTATTGGTTGACACTTTAAATAAAAACGACACAGGATGGAGTGTTGGTAATTATATTGAAGGCAACGAAAAACTAATTTCTTACAACCATACAGATTGCTATGATGCCTTGCAAATGATTGCGAGTGAATTTAGCACAGAATTTGAAATAATAGGTAAGATTATTAACCTAAATAAAGTTGAGTATAACAAAGAAAATCCTTTAGCATTAAGCTATGGAAAAGGCAATGGATTTGTTAGTGGAGTAGGAAGAAGTAATGATGGGCAAAACGCAGGTTTTAATGTGTTGTATTGCCAAGGTGGTGAAAGAAATATAGATTACTCAAAATATGGCAGCAGAGAATTGTTATTGCCAAAAAACCAAGAATACACCTACGAAGGTACTATTTATAAAACAAGTGCGGACGGTCTAAGCATCCAAAAGAAAGGAGCTTTACTCCTAAATAGAATAGAGGAAAGTTTAGATTGTTCGCATCTTTATCCACAGAGATTAGGTACTATTTCGGAAGTTGTAGTGGTTGATGAGGAAAATAATTTCTATGATTTTAAAGACAATTCTATTCCTGAAAACTTAGACTTTTCTACTTTAAGAATGAATGGTGAGAAAATTACTATTTATTTTGAAAGCGGAAAACTAGCAGGTAGAGAATTTGATATTGTTCAAGACGACAATGTAGTAAATGGCTATGTACATTCAGAGAGAAAGTTTGTTTTAGTCCCGAAAGAAGAAGATGGTTTTACGATGCCAAATGATGTTTTTATTCCTGAAATTGGAGATACGTATTCTGTTTTTGGAATGATGATGCCAGACGCTTATATTTCTGACAATGCAAGCCAAACAGGTGCGAGTTGGGACATGCTGAAAGAAGCAGTAAAATACTTTTACGAAAACGAAGAAAGCAAATTTACTTTTAAAGGTGTTTTAGATGGCATTTGGTCTAAAAGTGATTGGATTAATATTGGTAGTAAAATAAAAATAGGTGGCTTTGTTTCTTTTTCAGACACAAAATTTCAACCAACAGGAATTGACATTAGAATTTCATCTGTAAAAGACTATTTAAATAATCCTTATTCACCTGATATAGAATTATCAAACAGTATTCAGGGTGGCGGAATTTCGAGTGATTTAGATAAAATAAAAGAGAGTGAAGTTGTGGTGGATTCTATTTACAAACGTTCTTTAGATTTTACAAAAAGATATTTTAGAGATTCGAAAGAAACATTAAAACTACTACAAGCAGCGCAATTAAATTTTGAAGAATCTATAAGTCCAATAACTGTTGAAACAATGGCTTTATTGGTTGGGGATAAATCTTTACAATTTAGATTTGTTAACGCCGCTTTTAGTGAAACACCTTTGATATTCTCTTTCAATGAGTCTACAAAAGTTTTTAAAATTGAAGGGGAAACACTTCAACATTTAACATTAGGAATTGATGCAGTAACGCCGAATCCTAATTACAAAACATGGGATATTGAAAACTATGAATCTACTTTCTTAGCAGAAACAGATAAAAGTTATTACGTGTATGCTAAAACATCTAAAACAACAAATAGCGGTGTTTTTACTTTATCTGAAACGGCAATAGGTTTAGAAGAAGTTTTAGGACATTATCATTTGTTAACAGGTGTTTTAAACACAGAGTATAACGGAGGTAGAAGTTTTGCTAAAATGTTTGGGTTTACAGAAATATTACCAGGACAGATAAAGGTAGACAAACTAACAAGTGGAAATGGTGCGCAAGTAATTGAATTATTAGAAGAAGAAATTAGAATTAATGCAAGCGTAACATTTACAAATGATTCTCCTGCACTAGAGCAAACAAGACAAAATACAGTTAGCACTTTAAATATTGGTGGTAAAAACATCATATTAAATAGCAGTCAAACAAAAGCTTACTATTCTTTGTCGGAAGATAAAAGAGAGCGTTATTTTAATGAAGAAAGGACTTTTTCGATATCGGTTGATGCTACTGCTCCTGCTAATTTTTCAGGTTATATTTTTCTAATTGGTTTAAAAGAGAACGGAGATACTTTTTTAATTAAACATAAAGATGTTGATTTATTAGAGAGTAAAACCAAAAGATTACATATCACTGCAGATTTTATAATTTCAGATTATGAAAGCGTTTTTGTAAAAGTACAGAATGAAGCAGATAATATCGAAGTAGATTGCACTTTACCACAATTAGAGTTGGGGGAAATTTCTACAGATTGGGATATTTCACCAGAAGACATTGAAATAAATATAGCGACATCTAAAAAAGCCGCTGAATTAGCCGCTGAATCATATACTAAAGCACAAAATTCGCTATTAAAAACACAGCAAGAAGCGTATGCAGACGGAATTGTAACGGCAGAAGAGGAAAGAGCAATTGCAGATGCAACAGCTAGAAGAGATGAAGCTAAAGATTATGCAGATGCACAAGATAATTTATTAAAAACACAACAAGAAGCTTACGCAGATGGAATTGTAACGGATATGGAAACTAGCTTGATTGCGGTTGCACAATCCGAAGCAAATTTAGCGCAAACCAATGCAGAAGCACATGCAGACGGAATTGTAACAGCAGAAGAACAAGCAAGAATTGATGCATTAACACAGGCTTTGATTGATGCTAAATATTACGCAGACGCACAAGATATTTCAGTGATTAATAACTCGCAGGACTCTATTGCCGAAGGCATGGGATACGCTAGTTTTCAGGAAATGGAAACAAAGGCATCTTTAGGAGAAACATTAATTTCAGGTGGTTTAATAAATACCGAGTTAATAAATGCAGTTGCAGTAATATCTAAATATATGTCAACAGAATTGTTAATAGCTAACTCTATAATTAGTGATAACAATCAAAATAAAGTTAATGTAAATGCAAATTCTGGGATTCCTTTTGAGGTTTTTAATTCAGCAGGAATAAAACAACTAGAACTATTTGAAGTTAACGGTTCTGTTCAGTTCGTTTACAGAAATAAATCAGGCGATATTATTTGGTTTATGGGAGAAAATGGAATGGAATATTCTCAATTTACAGCAGAGAGTTGGGTTACAAGAACCTTACAAGATATAGGAACTTTACCATTGTCATTATCTGATTTTGGTTTACAACAAGATTACGTAACGAAAGAAGTCACTAAAAACAAAGTAGGTGTAAATTATTACGAATACGTATCGGCAACAAATTCAGGAACTTTAGTAAAACCTGATGAACACGGAAAAACATATACTTCTAAAAATTACGCAGGATCGATAGTATCTAATGGAATGTACTTTGATTGCTCAACAACTTTAGTTAATAAAGCAATGGTAGGAAGTAATGGAGAGCCTTTTATAGGAAATGATGATGTTTTGCATTCTTCAAGTAAACAATATGACAAATGGTACAGTATTATATGTCACAACATTGTTGATGGAAAAACATCTAACACATTTCTTTTTATTTTTTAGAAAAACAAACAAAAAAAACAATTATGGCAGAATTTAAAATAAATTTAACAAATAACAAAACACCATCTTCTATTGAAGGATTTCAAGAAGCGGTAAGTTTAAATAGTGATGTAGTCGCTAACAAGAATGCAATTAGCGGATTGTCTAATGGAATTAAAAATTCAATAAATCTAAGCACACCCACACCAACAGAAAACGGAATTTATCCTTGTGAAGTTTCGGGAACTTATTCTAATTTTGGTGGAATAGTTGTTTCTCTTACAAACAAAATAACTTCAATCTCTGTAAAAGATATAGATACTACACCTGTTTACACAATTATTGAAAGCGATGTGAATGTTCCTTTTGAAAACACAACTTTTGATAAGGATAATAATTTAAAAGCTGCATCTATGAAGTTGTCTTTTGATAAATTTAATCCCTTAATTGAAGCAAACGCAACGGGTATTAGTGAAGAAAGAAACAGAGCATTAGCAGCAGAGCAAGTTAACGCCACAAATACAACCACAGCAAAACTACTAGCAATTTTAGCAATTTAACAAATAATAATTATGGCAACAGAACAACAAATTATAGATGTAAAGTATGATATTTTACAAGCAGAACAAGAAGAGAAGATATTAAATCTTTTTTCTCCTGAAATTTTAGCAAAAACAAATTTAGCAGATTTAAAAACATTTAGCGAAATTACTTCGGTTACCAGTCTTGATTTTAGTAATCAAGGTTTAAGTGTCTTAAACGGTTTGGGTTATTTAACTAGTTTAAATTCTTTACGTCTAAATAGTAATAAATTAACAGAAATCAATGTATCTAATTTAACTAATTTAACTGATTTGCGTTTATATAACAATCAATTAACAGACATCGGAAACGTGTCTAATTTAACTAATTTAACTTATTTAAATATAAGTGACAATGAATTAACTGACATCGGAAACGTGTCTAATTTAACTAATTTAACTGATTTACGTATGGCTGACAATCAATTAACAGACATCAATGTGTCTAATTTAACTAATTTAACTTATATAAGCTTAGCCGACAATCAATTAACAGACATCAATGTGTCTAATTTAACTAATTTAATAACTTTATATGTTCATCGTAACTCACTTATTACTAGTGCTGTAGATTCTGTTTTATCGAAATGCGTTTCGTTAATTCCATCAGGTAAATTAACTAACCTTTTTATACAAGGCAACGCAGTACCCACAAATGGCGCATCAAATCAAGATTATATAGACCTAGTAAATGCGGGTATAACTGTAATTATTCAAACATCTTAAAAAATGGCAATTAAAAATTTAACAAAAGAATTTCGTTTAATTTGGAAAAATGATTTAATCATTATTTTAAATGATAAATTTCAATCAGGAAGTACAGCTTCTACGATTCATAATTGTTTTGAAGCTGATACAGAATCTGATATTCAATACAAAATTAAAAAGCTTGGTTTAATTGAAATTAAAGAAACTATTTAAAATGAACCTACAAGAACGAATTATAAAGTACCAAACCGAAAACACACCAGCACCAGACAAATTAGCGCATTATTATTGGGGAAACAAGTGGTGGGCGTTTCTTGGTTCTGCCACAGCTATCTTAATCTTAGCAACTTTAAAGCTGTTTTTAACAGTAAATTATTGGTTTATCCCTTTAATTTTTCTGCCATACATAACGGCATTATTAGCGGCTAAATCTAAAGAAAAAAGAGACAGCACAGGATTAGGAACAGTAGAAAAATTAGATGTAAAATACACGGTTTCGCCTTCCTATTTGCAGTGCTTTTTTTTGTTGGTCATTATTTTTTCTTCGATGCCTTAAATTTTCGAATTAATGGTTATAAACCACCAAAAACTTTTTTTTTTAATATGAAAACAAAAATACTCATTACGGCTTTTTCTTTCGGTGCTATTTTTTCTGAAGTTATAGATTTATTTTTAACCGAAAAATGGCAGTTTGCAGCAATATTTTGCGTTGTTGTATTAGATGCTTCATTAGCGATGCTAAAAGCTTTAAAAGAAGCAAAATTTGAAACAAACAAAGCTTTTAAAGCCGTAAAAACATTGGTTATTTTTTGGCTTTTGTTGGCTACTGTTTTAATTATAGAAAAGGGGTTTCCGTTCGCTTCATTTTTAAGTGAAGCCGTAATTGTACCTATTTTATTATTTCAAATTATAAGCATCATAAAGAACCTTCATTTACTAGGCTTTATTTCTGGTCCTTTAGCAGATAAGATATTAGAAAACGTAGACAAACACAAAGAAATTTAATATTCAGAAAAAATGAAAATAAAAGGAGTTTTAAATCGCATTCTTTACCAAGACAAACAAACATTGGGCTGGTTTACTTTATATGATGGTGTTAAGAAGTTAATGCAATGCGCTGTGTTAGAATTAGCAGACAATGGAAATAAAACAGGTATTAGTTCTATTTGCTCTGGCAGATATGCGGTAAAAAAAAGAAACTCGCCAAAGTTCGGAGATCATTTTATATTAATGGATGTAAAGGGGCGCGAATACATTCTCATTCACAAAGGAAACTACCATACAAACATAAGAGGTTGTTTATTGTTTGGTGAGGAATTAATTGATATTAATAACGATGGTTACTTAGATGTTACGAATAGCACTAAAACGATGGGCAATTTGTTAAATGTTGCTCCAGACGAGTGGGTTATTTATATTAATGATATCAGGTGAAGAAGTTAGACTACATCATCACATTTACCTTGCTAATTTTCGCTTTAATTCTTAGAAAAACATTCAATATGAAAAACATAATTTACATTTTACTACTATTTCTTTTAGTTGGCTGCAAATCTACTAAGGAAGTCAAAAACAATAAATTAGATATTATTAGTTCAAAGAAAAATAGCATTACCAATATTGTAGAAAATGAGCAACTGCAATTAGATACAAGTGAGCTTACTTTATTTGTTGCGGATCCAAAAAAACCAATTACAGTTACCGATGAAAAGGGAAACAAAAAGAAATATGAAAACGTAGAAAAACTGAATATTAAAAAAAAGAACGAAGCAAAAACCACCAATAAAATAGCAGATAAAGAAGATTCAGAAGAAAAATTGGAAGATAATTCTACTATTAATGAAAAAGGAGAAGCTATTTCAGATACCAATAATTTTAAAGGTATTGCAATTGCGATTGCATTTGTTGTGGGGTTTGCTTTAATTGGTTATTTGGTTTTTAAATTCAAAAGATAATACTTTAAATTATGGCGAAAAAAAGAAGAAGATTAACCGATGAAGAAGCAAATTTATTAGGTTTTGAACTTAAAAAACACTCTAAAGATAGAGTTACTGCTACTTACTCTTTAGATTCTAATCAATGGTTGCAAATTACCAAAGTAAAACACAAAGGCATAATTGAAAGCGTTGTAAAAAATAGCAGCATAACAAAGCCTAATGATTATAAGGAAGAAAAGTTTTTTTTATCTGCCTATTGTAAAGAAACAAAAACAATTCTAGGGATAGAAGATTTTTGCAAAAAATATAATCAGCCTTTTGAAAATGTTAGCTCTTATAAATTTTTACCATACCACTACAAAGAGCCTTCTTATAACATAGTTTTTAAAGAGCAGTTAAACGAAGATGAATTTAATATTGAAGATATTAGAATAATTCTTAATTCAGAAATAAAACAATCTTACACGTATAAAAGAAAAAAATCTAAAAGAAATATTGAAGGTGTTATAAAATGGAGTGACCTGCATTTTGGAGCGCACATACGAAACCTTATTAAAACACCTGATTATGATTCTGACGTTCTTTTAGACGGACTTTTAGAGAGTGTAGAAGATGTTAATCAATTAGGTTTTAGTAAGGCACACGTGCATATTAATGGTGATTTAATTGAAAGCTTCACGGGTTTAAGTCATATAAATTCGTGGATGAGTTTAGACAAAAATAAAATAGGTTCTAATTCTATTATGTTATGTTGTGAATTGTTAGAAAAAGCACTCGTTAAAATTGATAATTTAGGAAGTATTAAAATAGTAGCAGGAAATCACGACAGATTAACAAGCAATAACAAAGAAGATGTAAAAGGAGGTGCAGCAGAATTAATTGCCTGGGGTTTAAAATTAAAAGGTTTTGAAGTTGAATTTAATTCTATGGTTATAACTCATAAAGTAAACGGAATTAACCACATTAATTTACACGGTCATTTAGGTATCAGTAAGAGAAGTTCTTCGGATATTATTTTAAATTACGGTATTCAGGGAGTTTACAACCTTATTTGCGAAGGTCATTTACATAGCATTATAGAAACGCTATCTGCTAAACAAAGAGATAATTTTAAAATTGTTTCTGATGATAGCATAGATCATCGAAGAATGTATTTGCAATCATTTTTTACAGGAAATTATTATAGTGAAAGTTTAGGATATACAACAAATGCTGGTTATTCTATATTTTGGGATAACGGAAAAGGGAAACCAAAGCACCTAAACGCTACAAGATAACACCTCACAACCATATATTTTAAATTATCTGATTTTTAGGTGTGAAATAGTTTTCGTAAAGTGTTTCGTAGATTAATGTATTTAACTATATCAAAAGTGATATAATTAGATAAAAAAGTGTATCTTTGGTGTATGCAATAAGGCATATAAAATTAAAAGACTCGAGCAGGTCATTAAAATCGGCACAATTATTATGAAAGATTTAAGAGAATTAGCAAACGAAAACAATTTAAAAGTATCAGAAATTACTACAGGGTCTAACGGATATCCTTCTGGTTTATATAATTGTATAATGGTGGACGACTTTAACAGCTTTAAAGAAGTAGAAGAATTTGCAACCACCCACAATTTAGAAATTATACAAATACACCAAAGAGACGGCTGGTCTTTGTGGGAAAATAAAGGTTCGATGTATAAGTCTTTTGAAAATTCATCTGAAGACTATGGAGATGATTATGCTGAATTTCCTAAAATGGACGAAGCCGAATTTATCGAAAATGAAGTAACTCCACTGTTAGAAGATACAGCTAGTTTTGATGCTATATCATTAATTTTAGAAGCTAAAAAAGAAATTTGGGAAGAAATAGAAGAAATGGAGGAGGGAGAAGTGGTAATTTCATACCAAGGAAACTACTCGGAGACTATTAAAAAACACTCATTATCATTCTATCACGATACTCACAGCTATGCAATAGCCTTAATTAATAAATAATATGCCAAACCAACAAGAACAAAACGAGCAATGGAAGTTGCTCGTTTCTAATTTAAGAGAAAAGGCAATTGCTAAATTTGGCAACGGATGGCAAACAGCATTGGCAGAAATAACAGGATTTACACAATCTAATATTAGTAGAATGTTTGGTTTAAAATATGCGCCAAACTTAAAGAATTACACCATTTTAGCAGCAGCAATTAATCTTATAAACGAAAATCATCCGGTAGATACTATTTCTAAATTCTTAGTTTCAATAGATAAAAATAACGATGAAATGTATGTATTGCACAGGCAAGATCCTTGCTATTTGGTGCATGTAAAACAAGAAACGCCAATGCGCTTTATTTTAATCGAAAGTTATGATGATGAATGGCAAGACGAAAGCTTGTTACTGCATCCTTCTATTAATGAAATGAAGAAATACATTACAGAATTGTTTTCAAGCAAAGAAAACTTTAATTTAAACTAAAAAAACACCACTTCTTTAGAGAGGTGGTGTAAAATTGCTATGAAAAAGAAAGTATGAATATACAAAAATTAAATAACTATTTCTATTTTTTTGCTCCAATCTTTTGGAATATCTGCATCAATCTGATGAATGTAGTTGATTAGACCACTTTCTGAATCGTGCCCTGTTATTGGCATTAACTCTTTTATCGCTTCATTAAACGTTAAATTTTCTTTGGTTCTTAGATATCTAAATAAATTTGTGATGTAAGAATGGCGAAAACTGTAAATATTATCTCCTTTTTCTAAAATAATACCAGCTTCTTTCATTTTTACTTTTAGCCTTGTAAAACGCTTTGTGATGGTGGTTCTTCTTTGCAAATCTGAAACCTCCCAATTGCCCGGGAATCCAGAAGGTGTTATTAGATAGAAGTTTTTGTCATACTTTTCTAAATTCATTTTTTTTAAATCATTTAGCAGAATAGAAGGAATACGTTTTGTTTTTAAAGGTTTGTTTTTTGCTTGAAAATACAAGAGTGAATCTTCTATATTCAGGTCTTTAATTTTAAGTCGGCAAACTTCAACAGGTCTTAGAAAATTATAAGCAACAAATTTTACAACAAATAATAGTAGTGGGTCATTTTCTCTTAAAAAGTCCGTGACTTGTTTTAATTGCTTATTTGTTAAAGTTCTGTTTCTTTTTTCTTGGGTTCTTTCTTTTTCAATTGTTTTGATAAAATTATAATCAATTAGTAGTAGTTTTTTTTCCATTACAGAAAACAAAGCTGATAAATCAGATTTATAATTATTCCTAGTTCTTGCAGAAGTTTTTGTAAGAATCTCATTTAAGTACTTAATTACAATTCTTTTTGTAATTAGTTTTATTTCTTTTTTTTGATTTTCGTCACCTAGGAATTTTAAGAAACCGTTTGCTGTTTTTTTATAGTCTTTATAAGTTACGGTTGCAACCGTTTGTTTTATTTGCTCTAAAGCTAAATCAAATGATTCTTTAACTGAGAAAGTTTTTTTAATTTCTGAATCATATAAGATAATTTCGTCTTTGCTATCAAAAGGAGAATATCCTTCATTTAGTAATTCCGTTAATGATTTCTTTGATTCTTTTAAAAACTTTAAACGATCATCTTTTGTTTTTAAATAATTAACGCCGCCTTTGTAGTTTTTTTGTCTTTCTAAGATTCCATTTTCAGGATTTCTAAACGACCAACGAAGATACCAACTCTTAGAAATTGCTTTTTCTTGCTCTATTTCTGTTAAGTTTTCCCAATTTTCAACGTTTACGCCGCCTGTATAAAACCCTATTGCATATTTTTTAGCCATTAAATTAGACTTTAAAAAAGTGTACTTTTTAGTGTACTTTTGATTATTTTGCATAAAAAAACGATTTAGAAGTATCCTAAACCGTTGATTTATAAAGTATTAATTTGTAGCGAGAACGGGATTTGAACCCGTGACCTCAGGGTTATGAATCCTGCGCTCTAACCAACTGAGCTACCTCGCCATCTGTTAGCGGCTGCAAATATAATCACTTTTTATAGATTAGCAACAAGTGTTTTAAATTTTTTTTAAATAGAATTAATACCTATATTGTTCACCTAACAAAAGAATCAATGGAAAAAGTAAAATTCGAACTAGAAATCCCTATTCACGCATCGCCAAATATGCTGTACCAATACATCTCTTCACCATCAAATTTGCAAGAATGGTTTGCCGATAAGGTAAACTCTAGAGGCAAAATATTTAGTTTTGTTTGGGAAGACTCAGAAGAATTAGCAGAATTAATTACAAAAAAAGCAGGAGAAAGAATGCGTTGGAAGTGGTTAGAAAGCGAAGACGATGAAAGTTTTTTTGAAATTAAAATTCAAGTAGATGCATTAACTAAAGATGTATCTTTAATTGTTACAGATTTTGCAGATGACGAAGATGAGGTAGAAGAATCTAAGCAACTTTGGGAAAACCAAATTGAAGAATTAAGACATACTATTGGTGCTTAAACCAATTTTTATAGAGAATTAAAACCAGCAGAATTGCTGGTTTTTTTATGTCTAAAATCTATTGAAATATGTTATTTTTACAACTCTTAAAAATAAAGCAATGATTAATTTTAACGGTGAATTATTATTTAAAGAAAACGTACAATTAACTACAGATAATAGAGGTTTTAAATACGGAGACGGTATTTTTGAAACAATTAAAGTAGTAAATAAAAAAGTGATTTTTTGGGAAGATCATTATTTTAGATTAATGGCTTCTATGAGAATGCTTCGTATGAAAATTCCTATGGAGTTTACGCTAGAGTTTTTAGAAAAAGAAATTTTAAAATCAGTTGCTGTCTTAGAAGAAGCTTCTTCTTTTAGAGTTCGTTTAAATGTTTTTAGAAAAGATGGAGGCTTGTACACGCCTAAAACCAATGAAATTAATTACCTATTGGAAGCATCAGCAGTTAATTATCAAACGAAAACAACCTATGAAATAGATGTGTTTAAAGACTTTTATAATTATTCTGGTTTGTTATCAACCGTAAAAACAAATAATAGAATGCTAAATACTTTGGCTAGTATTTATGCCAACGAAAACGACTTAGACAATTGTGTTTTACTAAATGAGCGCAAAGGGGTTGTAGAGGTTGCCAATGGAAATATCTTTATAGTTAAAGATAATGTAGTTAAAACACCAGCACTAACAGAAGGTTGTATTAAAGGCATTGTAAGAAGTAAGGTGATAGAAATGCTAACTAAAAATAAAGATTTTACTATTGAGGAAACGGCTATTTCTCCTTTTGAAATTCAAAAAGCAGATGAAGTTTTTATTACAAATGCAATTGTAGGCATTCAGCCGGTTACTAAATATAAAAAGAAGTCTTTTACTACAGAATTAGCAAGTAAGTTACACGCTAGTTTAAAAGTTTTGCAGATTGCAGGAAATTTAGTTTAAATTAAAATCATTTGGTGCATTTGCCCAAAGTTTATAATTGCCACCTTTTTGAAGTAATTTATTTTTCCATAAGCTTTCTTCATCATTAGAAAAAATATTGTCAAAATCATTTTCAGCAACAAACCAGGAGTTCTCTTTGAGTTCTTCTGTAAGTTGATCTTTGTCCCAACCAGAATATCCTAAGAAAAACCGAATATCAGACTCCTCTAAAACTCCTTCATTTAATAGTTTCTTAAGCTGTTTAAAATCACCGCCCCAAAACACGCCATTTGCAACTTCTACACTGTCGTCTAACAGCTGTGGTATTCTATGAACAAAGTATAAATTATCTTGTTCTACTGGGCCACCTTGATAAATGTTAAAAGAACAATCTATGTCTGGCAATAAATCGTTAATACTATATTCTAAAGGTTTATTTAAAATAAATCCTACAGAATTATTATCTGTGTGTTCTGTTAGCAAAACGATAGCTCTGTTAAATGAATTATCATTTAAAATAGAAGGTTCTGCAACGAGTAATCTACCTTTTTTAGGTTGTAATTTAGACATTCATTTTTTTGTAATAAATATAAGAAAATTTTTAAATAAAAAAACTCCCTAAAAAAAGAGAGTTTTTATATAATTTAAAACTGTGATTCTTAGTTTACAGCATCGCTTAATCCAGCTCCAGCTTTAAATTTAGCTACATTTTTAGCAGCAATTTCAATAGCTTTTCCAGTTTGAGGATTTCTACCAGTTCTTGCAGCTCTATTAGATACAGAGAAAGTTCCGAAACCAACTAATGCAACTTTATCACCTTTTTTCAAAGAAGAAGTTACGTTACCTGTAAAAGACTCTAAAGCTGCTTTAGCTGCTACTTTAGAAATTCCTGCGTCAGCAGCCATTGCATCGATTAAATCTGATTTGTTCATAATAAATTGATTTTAAAAATTATTTAATAATTGTATTTTTCGCTTAATAGCTTAACAAATATAGACGGATTGTGGGTTTACGCAAATTTGAAGGGCAAAAAAGTGCCTTTTTGTTAATAAAAGTATGCCAATTGTTAATAAACCAAGCATTGAAAATCAAAAAACCCTACAAACCGCATTAATAAAGGCTTTAGAACATTTTAGCATCTGACGAAAAAGAATAGCCATTTAGCAAACTTTTTGCATCCATTTTTTTCTTTCCAGAAAGTTTAATTTCGTCTATTATAAGGTACCCTTTATCAACAGCTACTTTCAACTCTTTTTTGGTCGCAATTATTTTTCCGATAGAAAAATTATGGGCCTCTCTTTCTTTTCTGATGGCGTAAATTTTGGCAGAAACTTCTTCGTCATTATTATTAATCATTGTCCAAGCTGCAGGAAAAGGATTTAAACCACGAATCTTATTATAGATATTGTTTAAAGAATCCGACCAATCAATTCTCGTATTTTCAGGATTCAGTTTTGGCGCAGATTTTTCTTCTAAATCTGGCTGCTTTGTCGTTTTAACTTCTCCCTTACTTATATAGTCTACCGTTTTAGAAACTAAGGCTGCACCTAAATGCATTAATTTGTCATGTAAACTACCTACGGTTTCATTAGTAAGTACCGCAATTTCTTCTTGTAAGATAATTTCACCAGTATCAATTTTATCATCAATAAAGAAACTAGTAACACCTGTTTTTGTTTCTCCATTAATTATAGCCCAATGTATGGGAGCAGCACCTCTGTATGCTGGTAATAAAGATGCGTGTAAGTTAAACGTACCAAATTGGGGCATTTGCCAAACTACTTTTGGCAACATTCTAAACGCAACTACAATTTGTAAATTGGCGTTTAAAGCTTTTAATTCTTGTAAAAAAGCATCATTTTTTAAATTGGTTGGTTGAAGAATGGTAAGATCTTGAGATTTTGCATATTTTTTTACTGCAGATTCATTTAGCTTTCTTCCTCTTCCTGCAGGTTTGTCTGGTGCAGTAATTACCCCAGCAATTGTATAGTTGTTTTCTACCAAACGTTTTAAAATGGCTACAGCAAAATCTGGGGTCCCCATAAAAACAATGCGCAAATCTCTCATACTTATATTTTTAGTTGAAATTTATTCTGATTATTAATTGTTATTTTATCTTCCGATAACAATGTCTGCAAATGTATTAAAATGTCTTTTTCAAAAGTATTTAAAAGACGGCTAATTTCTTTGGATGAAAGTTGCTCTTTTTCTTTTAAAAGTGCAAGTATTTCTGATGAAAGGTTTTTAGTATCCCTTTTTTTGTTGCCAATACAAACATCGCAAATGCCACAGGGTGATGTTGCTTTTTCATCGAAATAAGCAAGTAATTGTACACTTCTACAAACTGTATTATCGGTTACAAAATTTATAAAATTGATTGCTTTTTCTTTCTTTAAAAATAAGAATTGTTTTATTTCTTTAGAAAAACGGTTAATTGTTTTATCATCTTCTCTAGGCAATAAGAAGTTTAATGAGATATTGCCATTCGCTTGGTTGTATTCAACTAAATTCTGAGCTTCTAATATTTCTAAATTTTTGATGACTTGTGTGGAAGTGATGCTTGCTTTTTTAGCGAGAAAAAATTCATTTATTTTTATTTCATCTTCAAAAAGACCACCATACGTTCTTAAAAGTACATTTATAAAATTTTTAAAAGCAGTATTGCTTCTAGAGAAGTTTAAAACAGTATAATGTGTTCCAATTACTTTTAAAGTCGATTTTTTATTGAAGCTATTATTTAATTCTAAAATGCCGTAATTAACTAATAATTTAAGAATTACATCCGTTTTTAAAACAGGGAAATTATATTTTTTGCAAAATTCAAAGAAATTAAAAGAGAAAGTTTCTTCTAAAAGTTCTCCGTTTGCAATTCTAAAATGTTGGTATAATTTTTTATGAACTTCTTTAACCTCTAAAATTGATGGAATTGAATTTTCTGTCTGTTTCTTATGTAAAAAGATATCATGTTCATTGTAAAGTAAAACTCCGAAAGATTTCTTCTCATTTCTACCGGCTCTACCAGTCTCTTGCACGTAGTTTTCGATGCTGGTTGGTAAATTATAATGAATTACCAAACCAACGTTAGGTTTGTCTATTCCCATACCAAACGCATTGGTTGCAACAATTATTGGTTTCTTTTCTGTCATCCAATCTTTAAAGGCAGTTTGTTTTTCTACAACAGTTAATCCCGCATGGTAAAACGTGCTTTTAAACTGATTCGCTTTTAAAAAATTGGCAATTTCTTCTGTTTTTTTTCTTGAATTTACATAAATAATAGCCGGTACTTTTGTTTTTGTAAAAATTTGAAGTAACCGATCTAATTTGTCTTCAATTTTAAAAATTTGATAGGCTAGATTCTCTCTGTAAAAAGATTTTTTAAATGTGATGTGGTTGGTAAGTTGCAGATTGTTTGAGATGTCTGCAAGTACTTTTTTATTTGCGGTAGCTGTTAAAGCAATAAAATTTACTTCGGGTAAAATTTCTTTTAAAACGTTAATATTTCTGTACGAAGGTCTAAAATCATGTCCCCATTCAGAGATACAATGTGCTTCATCAATGGCTACTAAATTTACATTTAATTCTTTTAATTTTTGTTGAATTAAAGAAGACTGCAGTCTTTCTGGAGAAAGGTATAAGAACTTAACACGGCCGAATTTAATTTTATCAAAAAGGGTTACAATTTCATCTTGACTACTACCAGACGGAATTGTAACTGCCTTAATATCTCTTCTTTTAAGGTTTTCTACTTGATCTTGCATCAACGCAATTAATGGAGAAATAACAATACAAACCCCTTCTTTTACCAATGCAGGAACTTGAAAACAGATAGATTTTCCGCCACCAGTTGGCAATAATGCAATCGCATCTCTATTTTCTAAGACGCAAGTAATAATTTCTTTTTGAGGTGTTCTAAAGGAAGTAAAACCCCAATATTGTTCTAATATTTTTTCTGGAGAAGTAGTCATTCGCCAGAAAGCGAATTAAGAATAAAATTAGTCCGTTCTTCAACAGAACCAAAAGGAACCGAAATTAAATTGTAGCCTAATTCAGAATATGCTTTTATAAGAAAAGCATCAATCTTTACAGATTCTTCGAAAGATTCATAACGCTCATTATCTGTGGTGTGAATTTCTTCCCAAGGAGAAAAATGAAAAATTTTAGAGTATTTATAAGCATTGCTTTTCTCTACAAAATAAGCAGGATAGGTAGTTTCAAAATAATTCATGTAGGCATGCACATCTGGAATTCCTCTGTCAAAAAAAACAATTTTTTCTTTTAAGCTAATAGCATTGTTGTATTGTGCTTCTCTGCCTTCTAAAAGCATTTTGCTAAATAATAAAGGTTCTGTTAAGAAAAGTTGTTCAATACCTTCTTTTTTAGCTTTTAGTATCACTTCTCTAGAAACTTCTGGCATACAATAGAAGTCTCTTTTTATAAGCTCATTTATAATAGTTGTTTTCCCAGTTCCGGGGCCTCCAATAAGAACAATTTTTTGCTGCATTTTACAAAAATAAATCATTCCCTTTATAAAACTAATTTTTAATGTAGTTTTGTGTCTTGCCTTTTGCAAATAGTTTAGAAAATAATTAACAATTAGTATGAGTAATAAAGACGATTTTTACGAGAAATTAAAAGTTCAGTTAGATGCTACCACAGATTTTCCTGCCGAATATTTGTATAAATTTATTGTGCCAACTACAGAAAATCAAGTTATAGAGGTAGAAAATATTTTTGATAATACAGGTGCAGTAATTAACACAAAGAAATCTAAAACAGGTAAGTTTGTAAGTGTTTCAATAATATTAAAATTAAAAACTTCGGATGAGGTGATAGCGTATTATAGAAAAGCAGAAAAAATAAAAGGAATCATATCATTATAAGTAGTTTATGAAAAAGGGAGTTTTAATTATTTGTATGCTATTATTTTGGATAAACGGATTTTCGCAAAAAGAAAAAACGTTGGTAACCATAGATAAAGAGAAAAAAACAGTAGCTGATTTTAAGCGTGTTTATGAAAAAAATTTAGATGTAATAGATACTGAAGAAGCAAAAGATGTTGCTAAAAACTTAACGCTTTACATTAATTACGTCTTAAAGGTAAAAGAGGCATATCAATTAAAATTAGATACGTTACCGTCTTATAAAAGAGAAATAGCTTCTTATAAGAATCAACTTTCTGCACCTTATTTACAAGACACTACTTTTATTTCAGATTTGGTAAAAGAGATGTACTACAGAACCAAAAATGAAGTAAAAGCGAAACATATTTTAATTAGAACCTCTAAAGATGCAACACCAAAAGACACCTTAGTTGCCTACAATAAAATTTTAACAATTAGAAATAGAATTATTAATGGTGAAACTTTTGAAAAATTAGCAACAGAAACATCTGAAGATAGATCTGCACAAGATGATCTTAAAACAGGTAGAAAAGGAAACGATGGTAATTTAGGATACTTTAATGCTTTTAAAATGGTTTCTTCTTTTGAAGATGCAGCGTACACAACTAAAGTTGGCGAAATTTCGATGCCATTTAGAAGTCAGTTTGGGTATCATATTCTTAAAGTAGATGCTTTTAGAGTAACTAAAGGAGACTTAGAAACAGCACATATATTAATTAAAGACACAACTAATGTAGGTAAAACTAAAATTGATGAAGTGTACCGCAAACTTCAACAAAAAAAATCTTTTGAGAAATTAGCAAATGAATATTCAGATGATAAAGGTTCTAAAGCAAGCGGAGGAAAGCTAGATAAATTTAGCATAGGAAAAATGGTAAAGCCATTTGAAGATGCTGCTTATGCTATAGAAAAGGAAGGTGATTATTCGAAACCGTTTAAAACGCGTTTTGGATGGCATATTGTAAAGCTTTTAAAAACACACGCTACAAAACCATTTGCAGAAATGGAAAAAGAATTGAGAACTAGAATTAAGAGAAGTTCTAGAATGCAAATGTCTGAAACAACTGTGATAAATAAATTAAAAGCCAACTATACAATAGTAGAAAATGAAGCGGCTAAAAATATTTTAAATAGAAAAAATATTAGAGCAATACCTAGAGATTCTCTTCAAAATACGATGATAAGTATTAATGATAAGAATATTTCGCAAGAAACGTTTGTTAAATACATAAGAAATAGAAGACATAAACCTGTTTACGTTTTGTTTGAGATGTTTAAGAATGAAGAAATTCTAAGCTATTACAAGGAAAATTTAGTTTATACAGAACCAGAATATGCGCATATTTTAAAAGAATATGAAGACGGCTTGTTGTTGTTTGAGTTAATGCAGCAAAAAATATGGAACAAATCTTCTAAAGATACGTTAGGTTTAAAGACGTTTTTTTTAGAGAATAAAGAGACATATACTTCTAAAGAATTAAAAAATATAAAAGGAGAAGTAATGAATGATTACCAGAACTTTTTAGAGAAAAATTGGATTGCCAACTTAAGGAAGAAAAGTAAAATTAAAGTGAGTAAAAAACAACTAAATAATTTAATTAAATTTTACGAAAATAAATAATGAGGTTTATAACGGTCTGTTTTTGTGTATTTTTACTAACTTCTTGCGACTATTTTATAGTGAAAGAAAAGGAAGTTCACACGTCTGAAATTGTAGCGATTGTAAATACAGATAAACTATTTAAAAAGGATTTAAAAGATGTTTTACCTAGAAATCTTGCTAGAGAAGATAGCTTAATATTGATAAAAAGTTTTATTCAAGATTGGGCTGTAAAGAAGTTATTATTAAAAGCAGCTGCAAATAATAATACATCAGAATCTTTAGAAAACATAAATAATCTTGTACAAGATTACAAAGAAAGCCTTCTTATAAATAATTATAAAGAAGAGTTGATCAAACAACAATTAGATACGTTAATTTCTGAAGCCGAAATTGAAGCCTATTATTTGACAAATAACGAAAATTTTAAATTAAATGAAGTTTTAGTAAAATCTAAGTATTTGTATTTTGACAATACTATAAATGAGAAAAAAGAAATTATAAAATTATTTGAATCTGATAAAATTGAAGATGCAGAAGCCCTAGAAAGACAGCAGCTAAGTTTTAAAATATATCAGTTAAATGACTCTATTTGGATAGAATTGGACAATATTTTGTTAAATCTTCCTTTTTCTAAAGAAAATCTGTTAAAAAAATCAAAAATCATTCAAAAACAAGATTCATTAGGTTTATATTTGGTGGCTATAAAAGACGTTTTAAATAGAAACGATATAGCGCCATTAAGCTATATTAAACCAACAATAAAAGAAATGATTTTACACAAACGTAAAATCGAGTTAATAAGAGAGATTGAAAAAATAATAGTAAAAGATGCCACAAAAAACAATAATTTTAAAATATACTAAATTCCTTTTAATTGCTGTAATTTTTTCAGCAACAACATTGCAGTTAAACGCCCAGAAAATTAAGATTGATGGAGTCGCAGTTGTCATTGGAAAAAACATCGTTTTAGATTCTGATATTGCGAAGTTTAAGCAAGAAGTAGTGCAAAGAAGTGAAGGGAAAATTACCATTTCAGATTGTGAAATGTTAGAAGAATTAATGAAACAGAAGTTACTTTCTCATCATGCAGTGGTAGATAGTGTAACTGTTTTAGATGCAGAGATTGACAGTAAAGTAGATAGAAGTATTCAGTTTTTTACGCAAGAATATGGTTCTTTAGAGAAAGCAATTGCCACGTATGGTTTTAATGACTTAGATGATTTAAAAAGTGAATTGTACAACGTTCAGAAAGAAAATATTTTAGTAGAAAAAGAACAATCTAAAATTACGGAAAAAGTAGATGTGACACCAGAAGAGGTTCGTCTCTATTTTAACGGCTTAAAAGATAAAGGTGAATTACCAGAATTTACTGCAGAAATAGAATTGGCTCAAATTGTAATAAATTCTGAACCAACTTTGGCAGAAAATAATAAAGTTATAGCGCAATTAACAGAGATTAGACAAGAAATTCTAGACGGAGCAAGTTTTAGAATGAAAGCTATTATTAATTCTAAAGATCCGGGAGTTACTCAAAACGGAGGTATAATGCAAGTAACCAAAGAATCTAGTTTGATAAAGGAATTTAAAGAAGTTTCTTTCTCTTTAGAAAAAGGTGAAATTTCTAAACCTTTTAAAACTCTTTTTGGATACCATATTATTCAACTGCACGAGATTAAAGGAAATACAAGAACCGTTTCTCATATTTTATTGCAACCAGAAATTCCGGAAGCTAGGTTGAAAGAAACACAGTTAAAAGTAGTAGAAATTAAAAGAGATATCGAAGAAGGAAAACTCACTTTTGAAGAAGCTGTAAAAAAGTATTCAGATGATAAAGATTCTAAAAACAACGGAGGCGTTATTATAAACAGTTATACAGGCGAAACTAAATTCGATTTAACAAGAATGGATCCTGCAATGTATGCTAGAGTTAATGATCTAAAACAAGGTGAATTTACAGACGTTTTTTATGATGAAGCAAGAGGCGGAGAGAAAATGTATAAATTCATTTTAATGAAAGAAAGAACAGATACTCATACTGCAGATTTAGTTGAAGATTATGTAAAAGTTCAAGCACTTGCATTAAATAAGAAGAAAGAGGAAACAATAGAAAAATGGTCTAAAGATAAAATTAAAGACACTTATATTAAATTAGGTGAAGACTATAAAAAATGTTCTTTTGAAAAAAATTGGAAAAAAGTAACAAGTAAATAATGTCAGACGTTAAAGCGGTAAATAATTTAGTAAACAAATTTGAAGTACTAAAAGCGGAGATAGGAAAAGTAATTATTGGTCAGAAAGAAGCCGTTAATTTTACTTTATTATCTGTTTTTTGTGGAGGGCATTCTTTATTGATAGGAGTTCCTGGTTTGGCAAAAACATTATTGGTAAATACCGTTTCAGATGTGTTAGGATTGAATTTTAAAAGGATTCAGTTTACACCAGATTTAATGCCGTCGGATATTTTAGGAAGTGAAATTTTAGATGAGAATAGACAGTTTAAATTTATAAAAGGACCTATTTTCTCTAATATCATTCTAGCTGATGAAATAAATAGAACGCCACCAAAAACACAAGCAGCGCTGTTAGAAGCCATGCAAGAGCGTTCTGTGACTATTTCTGGGAATCATTATAAATTAGACTTGCCTTTTTTTGTTTTAGCAACACAAAATCCCATAGAGCAAGAAGGAACCTATCCTTTGCCAGAAGCTCAATTAGACAGGTTTATGTTTTCTATTAACTTAGAATATCCTTCTTTTGAAGAAGAGGTAGAGGTTGTTAAAAGCACAACTTCTACAGTGAACCAAACTGTGAATGCTGTTTTTTCTGGAAAAGAAATTGTTGAAATTCAGCAATTAATTAGAAAAATACCAGTTGCAGATAATGTTATTGAATATGCCGTAGGTTTGGTTGGTAAAACAAGACCAAAATCTGCACAAGCAACAGCAATGGTAAAAAGCTATTTAGATTGGGGAGCAGGACCAAGAGCGTCTCAAAACTTAATTCTAGGGGCAAAAGCACACGCAGCTGTAAATGGTAAATATTCGCCAGACATAGAAGATGTAAAGGCAGTAGCAATTCCTATTTTATCTCACAGAATTGTAAAGAATTATAAAGCAGAAGCAGAAGGTATTTCTGTTTCAGATATTATTAATTCTTTGTTGTAATTATTAAAAACTAAACAAACGTTATTATAAAATAAATTCTCGATACAGTATGCCAATTGCATATAGTATCGAGAATTTATGTTTTACATAATAGGTTGTAAAACATTTTAAAAAAAGCCGGATAAACAGAATTTTAACCTTTTTATTTTTGACTTTAATTTGCTTAAACACATTCAGACAAAGCGCAACGGAATTAAATGAAGAATCGAAAAAGCTTATAGAAATTCAAGAATTTGACAAAGCAGTTCCGAATCTAAAACAAGCAGCGGAATTGGGAAATGCGGAATCTCAATATAATTTAGGTTATTGTTATCAAGCTGGAATTGGTGTTGAGCAAAATTCTGAAAAAGCGATTGAATAGTATTTTAAATCAGCCGAACAAGGTTGGAATGAAGGTCTGTACGCAAAGATGATGGCTTATGGAGGTGGCGTACTACAAGATTTCAAGAAAGCATTATCATTTGCTCTAAAATGTGTAGAAAACGGAAACGAAACTTGTATGTTTAATGTTATCAATTGTTACAAAGAAGGAAAGGGAACCGACAAAGACCTTGATAAAATGTTGGAATGGGCAATTCGACTTGGGAAACTTCTGAACCAAGAAATTTTACAGAAAAGTGGTTACATAACATCTTCGAGGTTAAACCTTGCCTATATGTAAAGAGATGGAACAGATGTTGAACAGAACAATTTTAAAAGTTATCAATGGTTCTTGATTTTCAACGAATTTAAAAGAGTCTTTTCAGACCTTTAATAAGGGCAGATTGTTAAGGAAATTCAGGAATTAGAAAATAAACTGACAACCGAACAAAAAGCAACCGGACAAAAAGAAGCCGAAAAAATATTAGGTCGACTGCTGAAAAATATTGAAAACTTATACAAATCGGAATTATAAAAACGTTTTACAACCTTGTATAATTCCTCGCGGATTTTCTATTCGGTTTGTATTTGCTAAATTAGTTGCTTAAACACGCAACGAAATCATAGACAAATCTGTCATTTTATTTAGTCTTCTTCAGATTCTTCAGAAGTATTTTCAAAAAAACTAAAAACATTACCACCATAACGTTTGTCATAGGTGTGTTTTGCGTGTTTAGTTAAATCGGTATGTTTAGAGTGTTCTACAATTAAAACACCATCTTCATTCAGAATTTCTCTGTCAAAAACAGAATCAACAATTTTTAAAAATTGTTCTTCTTCAAAGTCGTAAGGTGGATCTGCAAAAATAACATCCGCTTTTAAAGGTGTTTTTTCTAGAAACTTATAGACATCACTTTTAAATGTACTAATATCTAAATCTAGCTCTTTTGCAGTGCTATTTATGTATTTAATACAACCAACATGAGCATCAACAGCGTGAATTGTTTTTGTGCCTCTAGAAGCAAATTCATAACTAATGTTTCCTGTACCAGAAAACAAATCGATTACAGAAATGGCATCAAAAAAATACGTATTGTTTAAGATGTTAAACAAAGACTCTTTTGCCATGTCTGTTGTTGGTCTAACGGGTAAGTTTTTAGGCGCAGATAAACGTCTTGATTTTAATTTTCCAGAAATAATTCTCATGAGCCTAATAGTATAAAGTTAGAATGTAAAGGGATGTTTAAATCATTAAAAATGACATTTGTACTTTCTAAAAAGAACACATTTTTAATGTATTTATATGCTATTTTATAAATATCTGTGTTAAGAGTGATTTCTCCCGTAAAATATAACGGAAATTCACGAACATTTAAGTCTAATTGTTCTGCTACAAATAAGATATAATAGATAAAATCTTCTTTAGTATGGTAAGAAAAAGTATTTAAAAGAACCAATTTGTTATTTTCTAGTACTACAATATCTACCGTAGTTTTAGAAACATTTACATACATTGTTTTTTCTTTAACAGTGTTGCATTTTAAAAGCTTTTCAATTAAAACGCTACTATGATGTTTGTATTCAAATTCGCCAAAATTCTGGAATAAATAATTATTTATGTTCACATAAGGAACATAAATGTTTTTAGAATCTATGACATCTATATCATCAAAAGATATAAAATCTGTAGGGAATGTTTTGATATTAAAATCTAAATAAGCGTTTAATTTTTTTTCATCAAAAAAAGGAGTAGGTACTAGTGTAGATAAATTATTTTGATGAACTACTGTAACTGCTTCAAAATCGTTTTGTAAACGTGTATCTGTTTTAAAAATTTCTTCAATTTTAAATAACAGTTTTTCTGGTGTTGTTTGAGAACTCTCAAAGTGATATTCGCAGAAATACACGTCTTTTTTAGATGTGGTGTTGTAGATAGAAAAAGAAAATCCATCCAAATTAAATTGGATGGATAATCTATTTTGTTTTATTGTTTTCAAAGAGTACTATTCTTTTTTATCATAAGAAGGTGGCCAGTTTCCTGCTGTGGTAACTTCGTCTAAAGATCCTACAGAAATGTATTCTCCTTTAATTTGATCTGACGCCATAACTTCTAATTCTTGCTTCACTAAAGATTCATTCATTCCTTCTAAAAGAGGTTTCTTAGCTGTTTTTGCCATAAAAGTAGGTACAATTAAACCTTGTACTTTTTCTACAGTACCTATTTCAATTTCATACTGTATCCCTTCTAAACCAGGAACTTGAAACATGTTTTTGTAATTTCTACCTTTAAAGTACTTTAAAACTGGTTCGTAACCAATTGTGTCTATTACTCTTCTTTCTACTTCATCTGTAATACCACCACCTTTGTTAACCGTTTCTACAATAGTTTTGGTAACAGTTAATGCTAATTTAGCAGAATCTACAAACTTAATTAATAACGTTTTATCTTTTGTATAAGTACCGGTTGCTTCGTAAAACTTTACTTCAGCATCTCTAATCATTTTAAGATTACTTACTACTTTAGAGTATCTTTTAACTTTATTTTTGTTAAAATTAATAGGTTCCATTATACCATTGTATATTTTAAATCCTAAAAATACTGCTAAGAATAACAAAAGAATAGAAGCTATCCATCTTAATTTTAAAGGTAAGTATTTAACTATAACGATAGCTATAAGAACTGCACCTAAAACTGCAGCTAAAATCATTCCTAATAATCCCATTTTTTAATGTTTTTTTTTAATAGTCCTATCGCAAATCTACAATTTTTTTTTAATGATAAAAACTTTTATTTACAATTCACCGTATCTTTGGTACTTTAATTAATATATGATAGATATACCCGCAGATTTTAACAAAGAATTATTAAAGAAATTCCCCCATCAGCCTACCATTAAGCAACGCAAGTTATTAGAGTTGTTAAGTAATTTTATTTTCAATAAAGATAAAGATGCTTTATTTCTTTTAAAAGGATATGCAGGTACAGGAAAAACAACAACCATTAGTACATTTGTAAATTCTTTAGGCGCTGCTGGTAAAAAAGCGGTTTTGTTAGCGCCAACGGGTAGAGCAGCAAAAGTAATTGCACTGTATTCTAAAAAGCCGGCGTTTACCATTCATAAAAAAATATATTTTCCTAAAAAACAATCTAATGGTTCTGTCGCTTTTGTTTTACAACCCAATAAGCACACCAATACTATTTTTATTGTTGATGAAGCCTCTATGATTCCGGATGGAAAACAGAATCAACAGTTGTTTGACTCTAGTTCTCTTTTAGATGATTTAATTTCCTACGTTTATGCTGGTGTAAATTGTAAATTGATCTTTATTGGGGATACAGCGCAGCTTCCGCCAGTAAAATTAGACGTTTCACCCGCTTTAGAACACGATACTTTAACGTATGATTATCACAAGCAAGTAACGGAAATTGAGTTGGATGAAGTGATGAGACAGCATGAAGACTCTGGTATTTTAGCCAATGCAACTGCTTTAAGATTGTTGTTAAGAAATGAGGGCGATAATTTTCAGTTTGATGTAGATTTCGCAGACATTAAAAGATTAGAAGATGGTTATGATATAGAAGATGCAATTGTAACTGCCTATGAAAGTGACGGTGTAGAAGACACTGCATTTATTGTGCGCTCTAACAAACGCGCGAACCAATACAATCAACAAATAAGATATAATATAAGGGGACAAGAAAATGAAATTTCTGCAGGAGATTACATTATGATTGTAAAGAATAATTATTTCTGGTTGCCAGAATCATCTACCGCAGGTTTTATTGCAAACGGAGATATTTGTGAAGTTTTAAAAATATTCTCCATCAAAGAACTGTATGGTTTTAAATTTGCTGAAGTAGAAATTAGAATGATAGATTATCCTGAAATGCACCCTTTTGAGACCGTTTTATTATTAGATACTTTAACGAGTGAGAGTCCGTCTTTAACCTACGAGGAATCCAATAAATTATACCAAGCAGTAAAGGAAGATTACGTACACGAAAAATCGAAGTATAAGCAGTTTATGGCGATTAAAAAGAACATATATTTTAATGCTTTACAAGTGAAGTTTTCTTATGCCATGACGTGTCATAAATCTCAAGGAGGGCAATGGAAAACTGTTTTTATAGAACAACCTTATTTGCCAGATGGTGTTTCTAAAGAATATTTTAGATGGTTGTATACTGCAATTACAAGAGCACAAGAAAAGCTGTATTTAATTGGTTTTAAAGATGACTTTTTTCTGAAGTAAATTTTCAAAAACTAAAAATAACATATAGAAAAGGGTACTAAGAGATCTTGCCCATGTGTTCTTTTTTTATTTTAAGAAATGACGTTAGAGTTAGTAAAAAGAGATAAACTCTTTATTTTAAGAAAGAAGTTTTGGTGTTGATGTTTTTCTTCATTCATAGCCAAATGATATTTTTTTTAATTTTCAACCACTAATTATTATTTCAATACATACGCCAAGTTAATAGAACCATATTTATGCCCATTATTAAATTTTAGGCCTTTAGATTTATTGGTATTATACTTAAGCGTATAACCAAAGTTGAATCTATTTGCAGTAAATTTAAAACCAATTGCCACACTAAAAACAAGCGGATTTAATTCACTGGTAACTTCACTACCTTTATTTAAAAAACTGCCTTGTAATGTTGCGTCATAAACAGCATATCTTAAAGTTGGTTTTATAAAAATAAAAGACTCTATTTCTCTGTAAAAAGAGGTGTTTTTACTGTTGATGTTGGTGTTAAAAGCAATAGAGTTTGCTAAAGATTGTAGCGGCTTAAAACCAATTCTTGCTAAAAAACCAGAAGAAATATTGGTATAAACAGTTCCTAATTTTCCAGAGTTAATCCAAGAAATATCAAAATGATTTGTTTTATCTTTTGCTAAGAACTTATTAAAATGAGTATTAAAGTTTAAGCCAAATGCATTTTTAATTTGATGTTTCCAACCAACCGCTTCTTCAAATCCGTACAAACTATGAATAGCCCCCTGCAATTCTTTAGAAAATGCGTTTGGGCCAATAACGCCTGCTTGTAAAGTTGTTTTAAAAGATTGGTTGTTTTTATAAATTCTATCAATGCTAAAACTACCGTATAAATAACCTGCGAAAGGCCTGTCGTGATTGTTTAAATCTGTAGTGATCGATTTATTAGGAGTATACATTTCGTGTGCAATTTCCCATGCAAATATTTTTTTTTCGAGAGTCTCATTTTTTTCTTTCGATAAATATTTAAAAGACAAAAACATTCCGTTGGTATAATAGCGATCGTCATAAGCAGAAGTGTATAAATCGTTTTCTGTAACGAAGCTTATTTCCTTTGAAAACTTTTCTTGAGAAAAAACACCAAATGTGCAGCATAAGCATAAAAATAAAAGATTTTTTTTCATAGAAAAACAAATATAAAATAAGTTACTTAAATTCATGTTTTTTTAACTTTATTTAGAAAAAAAAGTAATATTTTTATTTTTCGAAAAAAAACACATGAGTACAAGCAATACATTTACTGCAGAAGATTTTGAAAACTTAGAAAGTAATAAAGATCTTCTTGAGTTAATTAAAAATAAAAGCGGTTTATTCAAGAAAGTTCAGAAAACGCTTATCTACACAGAAGAATTACGTCTTTTACAAATAGAGTTGGTAAAGTTACAACGTTGGATTTCTAAAGAAAACAAGCGTGTTGCCATTATCTTTGAAGGTAGAGATGCCGCAGGAAAAGGAGGGAATATTCGTAGGTTTATGGAACATTTAAACCCTAGATCTAGTAGGTTAGTGGCTTTAAACAAACCAACAGAAGTAGAAAAAGGACAATGGTACTTTCAGCGTTATATAAAAGAATTACCAAACCCTGGAGAAATTGTTTTTTTTGATAGAAGCTGGTATAACAGAGCAGTTGTAGAGCCTGTAATGGGATTTTGTACCCAAAAACAATACAAAGAATTTTTGGTACAAGTACCAGAATTTGAGCACATGATGTATGAAGATGGCGTTATTATTATTAAATTTTGGCTATCAATTACAAAAGAAGAGCAATTAAAAAGATTCGAAGAGCGTAAAGAAAATCCTTTAAAACGTTGGAAATTTAGTCCGGTAGATAAAAAAGGACAAACACTTTGGGATGAATACACCCATTATAAATCTGAAATGTTTTCTAAAACACATACCGCTTACAGTCCTTGGATGATGATAAAAACCAACGACAAGCAAGTAGCAAGATTAGAGGCAATAAGACACGTAATCTCTCAGTTTGATTATGACGGAAAAGAAGAAGCAAAAACTACATTAACACCAGATCCCAACGTTGTAATGCGTTATTATAGATCTAACAGGAACATCGATTAATGGTATGGACAGAAAATTAACAACACAAGATTTAAATAAGTTAACTACAAAAAAAGGTCTTTTAGCACTTTTGTCTAAATCTCCTTTAAGTTTAGAAAGAGGTTTAAGGTATGTAGATTATCAGAAAAAATTAAAAAAATTACAAGTAGAACTCATTCGTTTACAAACTTGGGCAATTAATAATAACGAACGTATAATTATTGTCTTTCAAGGAAGAGATGCTGCAGGAAAAGGGGGGGCGATAAGAAGGTTAACAGAGCGTATTAATCCACGTCACATGAGAATTGTTGCTTTACCAAAACCTTCAGAAGATGAGCAGACACAGTGGTATTTTCAAAGATACGTAGAGCAGTTTCCTAAAGCGGGTGAAATTGTTTTTTTTGATAGAAGTTGGTATAACAGGGCTGTGGTAGAACCTGTAAATGGTTTTTGTACGGCAGAAGAATATGATATTTTTATGAATCAGGTAAATGGTTTTGAAAAAATGATTTTAGAATCTGGAATCCATTTAGTTAAAATTTACATGTCTATTTCAAAAAAAGAACAAGCCAAACGTTTTGCAGATATTAAAAGCAATCCGTTAAAGCAATGGAAAATGACCAAGTTAGATGAGAAAGCGCAGATTTTGTGGGAACAATACACAGAATATAAAAATGCGATGTTTCAAAAGACAAACACAAAAATTTCTCCTTGGAAGGTAATACGGGCAAATAGAAAAACAGAAGCTAGAGTTAACGTAATTAACCACGTTTTAAACAGCATTCCTTATGACAAAGATTTAGAAATTTAATTGACTAAATTTTTAACTTCAGCAAAAATATAAAATACTTCGGCAGCAATTTGTTCATTCGTGTTCAAATAAGCTGCTGTTTGTTCTGGTGTATTATCTGAAACTTTTGGATCTGCAAAAGGCAAGTGAAATCTTTCGATGGCAGTGGGTATAAAAGGACAGTTTTTATCTGCATTATTACAGGTTGTAATTGCTATAAAAGGCGTTTTGTTCATTTCGTGATCAAACCTTTTAGAGAAACCTAAAATCGTTTTTTTACATCCATCAAAAGAAATTAAATACTTTGGATTTTGATGAGAAAAATCTTCCACATTAAAATCGAAACTAACAGACTGCAATGTTTTAACTGTGTTTCTGTAAAAGGCAGTTACTTCCGTTCCGCCAGAAAAAGCATGTATGTTTACATCGAAATAATGTGCAGCGTAAAATGCCCAAACTTGTCCTAATTGACTTCTTCTTGAGTTGTGTGTGCAGATAAAATTTAAGTTTACAACGTTGCTTTTAACATATTCTTTAGCAATCGTTTCAGAAATTTTTAAAAGTATTTTTTTTCTATCTTCCGGTAATCTCACTTTTTTTGAAGCTTGTTTAAAGAAGTTTTCTGTAGAAATGGTAGAAGTTTTAGACATATGCTTATTTTTGTGGTAAAGTTAGAAGCTTATATTTAAAATTGAATTAAGATAATGTTAAGAAAGGGTTTTAAAGTTGGTAACAAAGTAGCTGTTTTAGACGATGTTTTAAAGGGGGTTGTTATTGCTATTGCAAAGGATTTAATTTCTATTGAAACTTTAGATGGAATGATTTTTAATTTTAATGAGGATGAATTGGTTAAAATTGAAACAGAACAGCATGAATTAACAAAGTTTTCTGACATTAACAATGGTTTCTTAAAAGATAAAATTGGATTACCCAAAGCAAAAAAGAGCCTTTTTAAGAAACAAAAAAAGGAGGTAATAATGGAGGTGGATTTACATATAAGTAAACTTACAAAGTCTGTAAAAGGATTGGATAATTATGATATGCTAAACCTTCAATTAGATACCGCAAAAAGAAAAGTTGAATTTGCAATTCAGAAAAGAATTTCTAAAATTGTTTTTATCCACGGAGTAGGAGAAGGGATTTTAAAATCTGAATTACAAGCTCTTTTAAACAAATATCCTGTTAAACATTATGATGCTTCTTATAAACAATATGGTCTAGGAGCCACAGAAGTCTATGTGTTTCAAAATATAGGATCATAAAAAAATATTTTAATTGTATGAATGCTATTTATTTAGACAACGCTGCAACCACAAAAATTGATAAAGAGGTTATAGAAATAGTGCAAACTTCTATGGCAGAAAATTTTGGGAATCCTTCTTCGATTCATCAATTTGGTAGAAAAGCAAAATCATCTGTAGAAACTGCACGAAAAAATATTGCAAAACATTTTAAGGTTGCTGCTGCCGAAATTATTTTTACTTCTAGCGGCACTGAAGCCGATAATTTAATAATACATAATGCTGTTTTAAACCTTGGCGTTACTAGAATTATTACATCAAAAATAGAACATCATGCTGTTTTACATACGTGTAACTTTTTACAAAAAAGTAGCAATATTACGGTAGAATATGTAAATGTTGATGTATTTGGTACTGTTGATCTGCTTCATTTAGAAGCATTATTAAAAGCTTCCGAAGAAAAAACGTTGGTAAGTTTAATGATGCTTAATAATGAAATTGGAAACTTACTGCCAATGGTTGCAGTTGCTAACTTATGTAAGTTAAACAATGCTTTATTTCATTCAGACACAGTACAAGCAATAGGACATTACCCGATTGATTTACAAAAAATAAAGGCAGATTTTATTGTTGCGAGTGCACATAAATTTCACGGACCAAAAGGAGTTGGTTTTGCTTTTTTTAGAAAAGGATTTGGTATTTTACCAATGCTTCATGGTGGCGATCAAGAAAAAGGAGCAAGATCTAGTACAGAAAATGTACATGCAATTTTAGGAATGGAGAAAGCTTTGGAAATTGCGTATAACACACTTCAAAAAGATAAAAATTATATAGAAAGTTTAAAGGTTTATTTTATTTCTGAATTAAAAAAAATATCAGAAAATATTCAATTTAATGGTCTTTCACAAGACTTAGAGCATAGCGGATATACTATTTTAAGTGTGCGTTTCCCTGTGAAAAATGACATGCTACTGTTTAGTTTAGATTTGGCTGGAATAGCTGTTTCTGGCGGAAGCGCTTGCCAGAGTGGAAGCAATAAGGGATCTCATGTATTAACAGAATTGTTATTTAATGGAGAAGAAGATAAAACTTCCATTCGTTTTTCATTTTCTAAATTCACTAAGAAAGAAGAACTAGATGTTACAATTTCAAAACTAAAAAAGTTGTTGTAAAAAAAAACAAATATTCAACTTATGATAAGCTGTTTATTTTAAAGCAAAAAAAACCGAAACTTTTACGTTTCGGTTTTTTGTGTTTTAAAGAAAATTACTTTTTCTTTTGTTGTGCTTGTTGCTCTTGCGCCTGTTTCATTGCAGAGTCAATTTTTTCTCTAAACTTGCTCTTTTTCTTTTCAGGACGTTTCTTGTTTTCTTCTATTTGTGCATGAATCTTATCTTCATCAATAACATAGTTTTTAATTACTAACATAATAGCAATGGTTAACAGGTTAGAAACAAAATAGTATAAACTTAAACTACTTGCATAGTTGTTAAAGAAAAACAACATCATAATAGGAGAGAAGTAAATCATGTACTTCATCATTTTACTCATGTCTGGCATTCCTTCTTGCGTTGGAGCTTGCATGTTTGCTTGCTGACTTTGGTTCATTTTCATATAAAAGAAAATAGCAACAGAAGCTAATATTGGAAACAAACTTACGTGATTACCATAAAAAGGAATGGTAAAAGGAAGTTGTGCAATGGTATCATAAGAAGATAAATCGTTTGCCCATAAAAAGTTTTCTTGTCTTAAAGCGATGTTTGTTGGGAAAAACTTAAACAAGGCAAAGAATACTGGCATCTGTAATAAAGCGGGTATACAACCAGACATCATATTAACACCTGCTTTTCGCTGAATTGCCATGGTTTCTTGCTGACGCTTCATTGCATTTTCTTTACCGGGATATTTCTCATTCAAGGCAGTTAACTCAGGTCTAATCACCTTCATTTTTGCACTCGATAAATAAGATTTATATACTAAAGGAGACATAATTAATCGAACAACAATAGTCATTAAAATAATTATTAATCCGTAGTTTGATAAAAGTCCTTTTAAGAAATTAAATACAGGATAAAAAACCGTTCTGTTTAAGAATCCGAAAATACCCCAACCTAAATCTGCTGTTTCAGCTAAATCTGTGCCTTCATACTTTTTAAGTAAATTATAATCACTTGGTCCGTAGAACCATTTCATATTGTAATTTAACTCTCCGTTAGACAATTCTAAAGGCGTTTTTAATTCGAACTTTTTAGTGAAAACTGTATCTGTTTCTTCATTTAAAACGAGGTCTGTAGAAGTTATTGTTGCATTGTTAAAAGGTTTGTCTGACAATAAGTTTGAAGTAAAAAAGTGTTGTTTGTAAGCAACCCAATCTACATCATTTAAAATTTCAGAATTACCACCATTAATATAATCCACTTCTTGTTCTGCTTTGTAGTAGAAGTGCGTGTACATTGTGTTTTCTGTCTTTAAACTTTTCTCATGTCTATACCCATTTAAAGACCAATCTAAACTAATAGGGTTCGAAGTGTTTATAACATTACTTAAGCCTTGAGAACGAACAGCAAAATTAACCATGTATTCTTTTGGCTTCATTTCATATCTGTACTCTAAATACTGCGTTTCAGAAACTTTCAATTTCATAGAAACAACTTGGTTGTCTCCATTTTTTGTAATTGTTGGTTCAAAAAATAAGTCTTTAGTATTTAAGATTCTATTGTCTGCTGTTCCAAAATTAATGTTAAAAGACGCATTATTATCTTTTATCATATATAGAGGAAGAGAATCGTAGGTTTTAAAATTCTTAATTAAAGCCTCTTTAATTTGTCCACCTTTATTATCAATTGTTAATTTTACAACGTCATTTTCTAAAACAGAAACTCCTTCAGAAGCATTCATTGCACTTTGGGCAAAAGCACCTAATTCATTTTTAAGGGCAATTTGTTTCAAAGAATCGTTTACTACTGGTGTGTTGTTTGTAAAGTTATCTTGTGTAGTAATTTTTGTAGCATCTATTACCTCAGTTTTAGTGGCATCATTAGCTGCATCTATTTCTGGCTCTTGTGTGCTCATCCACCAGAAAATAATACCTCCTAATAAGATCAATCCAATAAAAGAATTTAAGTCGAATTTTTTTTGTTCCATTGTATTTTTTTAAAATGTCAATTTGTCATTTTTAGACTTCTTGTTAAAAGTAAAAAGCGACAAATGTAGCAAAACTGTATGTATTTAAATTGATTTTACTACTGTTATTCTTACTATATTTAGTAGTTCAAATAGTGTTCCTAATTTTAAATTGCCAACTTTATTAGAGTTGGCACTTTTTTTTGTTAGATTTAATAGTTCTCGACTGCGCTCGAACGTACATTATGGTACCTTATTTTTTAGATTGTTTTAAAGCAGCTTTAATAAAATCTACAAATAAAGGATGCGGTTTTAACACCGTACTTTTATATTCTGGATGGTATTGTACACCAACAAACCAAGGATGAGAAGGAATTTCTACTACTTCTACCAAACCAGTTTTAGGGTTTATTCCTGTAGCTTTCATTCCTGCAGCTTCAATTTGTGCTAAATAATCGTTGTTAAATTCATAACGATGTCTGTGACGCTCGCTAATTAACTCAGATTTATAAGCTTTATATATTTTAGAATCTTTTTTCAATTCACAATCCCAAGCACCTAAACGCATGGTTCCACCTTTTTCTGTAACCTCTTTTTGGCTTTCCATTAAGTTGATAACAGGGTGCTTTGTGCTTTTATTCATTTCTGTAGAGCTTGCATTTTCTAACTCTAAAACATTTCTAGCAAACTCAATAACGGCCATTTGCATTCCTAAACAAATTCCGAAGAAAGGGATGTTATTTTCTCTTGCATACTTAACGGCTCTAATTTTTCCTTCAATACCTCTATCACCAAAACCAGGGGCAACTAAAATTCCGTTCACACCTTCTAATTTTTTTTCTGCATTTTTTGGTGTTAAACTTTCGGAATGTACCCAACGTACTTTTACTTTGGTTTCATTAGAAGAACCTGCGTGAATAAATGCTTCTGTAATTGATTTATACGAATCGTGTAATTCTATATATTTACCAATTAAGGCAATTTCTACCTCGTGCTTCGGATTTTTATGTTTCTGTAAAAAAGCATTCCAAACTTTTAATTCTGGTTCTCCTTTAGAAGAAAGTTTCAATTTATTTAAAACAACAGTATCTAAACCTTGTGCTAACATTAAATTTGGCACATCATAAATGGTTTCCGCATCTATAGACTGTATAACATCTTCTTGTTTAACATTGCAGAATAAGGCTAATTTACGTTTGATGTCGTCTGAAATTTCATGTTCTGTTCTACACACCAAAATATCTGGACTCACACCACTTTGCATCAACATTTTTACTGAATGTTGTGTCGGTTTCGTCTTTAACTCACCAGCAGCAGCTAAATAAGGCACTAAAGTTAAATGAATAACAATGGCGTTTTCAGAACCTTTTTCCCACAATAATTGTCTAACAGACTCTACATAAGGTAAAGATTCGATGTCACCAACGGTTCCACCAATCTCTGTAATTACAATGTCATAATCGCCCGTTTCACCTAAAAGCTGAATTCTACGTTTTATTTCATCGGTAATATGAGGAATAACTTGTACTGTTTTTCCTAGAAATTCTCCTTTACGCTCTCTATTTATTACAGATTGATAGATTCTACCTGTAGTAACATTGTTCGCTTGAGAAGTTGGGATATTTAAATAACGCTCGTAATGCCCCAAATCTAAATCGGTTTCTGCACCATCATCAGTCACATAACACTCTCCATGTTCATAAGGGTTTAGAGTTCCTGGATCTATATTAATATATGGGTCTAATTTTTGTATGGTTACAGAAAAGCCCCTTTCTTGCAATAGTTTTGCTAAAGACGCTGCAATAATTCCTTTTCCAAGGGATGAAGTTACGCCTCCTGTGACAAAAACGTATTTAGTATTACTCATGGTGTTCTTAGGTTTGCGCAAAAGTACTAACTCTTTAATTTATGTCAAATAAAAAAGGTGAAAATGTTTACAAAATTATTTTTGTTGTTTCATCTTTGATAAAAAAAGAAAAATGAAAAAGTATGCTGTTGTAATATGTTGATTTATCTTTTTTATATCTTACGCTCAAAACACTGAGGTTAAAATAGAAAAATCGATTACTACTGCTCAGATAGGTATAGTAGGAGCTTGGGTAAATAATGAAATAAAACTGTCTGAAGAATTTGCATTAAGAACAAAATTAGGTTTATATGCAGAAATAGTTTTAGGAGTTGGATTTTTCATGAAGCCTGAAATTACTTTAGAATCAAGGTGGTATTACAATATAAAAAAACGTGCTTCTAAAAAATTAAATATTTATAATAATGCAGCAAACTTTTTCACCTTAAGAACAAATTTTAGATCTAGTCTTTCTAAAATTTCTAATTTTTATTTAAAAAGAGCTGAAAAATAGTTTTACGATTATTCCTAAATGAGGAATTAGAAGAAAGATTAATTCAAATTCTAATTATGAAGTGCGTTTAGGTATTGGTTACCTTTCTTATGTAAATAAAAAATATAGCATTTTTAGTGATTCTGATGGATTAGTTGTTGATTTGCATTTAAGAATTGGTTATAATTTTTAGTTATGAGATACAAATATTTAATTATTAGTTTTTTATTTTTAACTTCATGTTCTGTATTTTTTCCTGAAGGTATAACCTTTAACCCCGCTAATTATAGTTACAATTATCAAACTTTTAATAAAAGATTAGTTTATAACAATGAACGGTATTTGCTGTTTCCAACCAGTTTTAGTGATTCAGATTTTAATAACTCTGGTAATTTAGAATATGTAATCAACTATTTTAAAGATAAATTAGGAAATAACCTTACTTTAAAGAAAGATTTCAAAAATAAAGAGGGCAAATTAATTATTCCTTTTCTGTCAGGTTACGATATTACAGCTAAAGAGATTGAATTTTTAAAAGAAAATACGACCTTAGATTACGTGATTTTAACAAAAACGTTATATTTAAAAGATTTGAATGATGTTGATTTTCCTAAGAATAGTAAAGGTAGATTTTATGACTCTGTTTCTGGTGCAATGTCTTTTGTAAAAATTATTGATTTAAAAAATGGAGGTATTTTGTTAGAAATGAACTGTAAAGGTGAGATTTCTACCCCAGAAAATAAAGATATGTACACAGGAGAAATTCGTCCTAAACCAGCTTCAATCCATACAGACTCTTATAATTTAGGTGAAAAAACGATGAAAAAACTGTTGAAAAAGATAAAATAATTGATGATTAAAAATATTTTTACTTTTTTTTCAAATAGTGTTTGTTAAAAATAAAAACAGTTGTATATTTGCCCACGCTTAAAAAGAAGTAAAACTCTAGAAGCAATCACAAAGTAATCAAGAAGATATTTAAAAATACATATAATGCCGAAAAGAACTTACCAGCCATCGAAAAGAAAGAGAAGAAACAAACACGGTTTCAGAGAAAGAATGGCTTCACCTAATGGAAGAAAAGTTTTAGCTAGAAGAAGAGCTAAAGGAAGAAAGAAAGTTTCTGTATCTTCAGAATTTAGACCAAAAAAATAAATGATTAACAATTGTTAATATATAGGGTGTTACTTTTTTAAGTAACACCTTTTTTTATACCCAAGCACCAACTATTTTTGTAAAACTAAACAACACAACAACTTATAATGCCAAAAAGAAAAGACCTCAATGCTGTTTTAATTATCGGATCTGGACCAATTGTTATTGGGCAGGCATGTGAATTCGATTATTCTGGTTCACAATCTTTAAGATCTTTAAGAGAAGATGGTATAGAAACAATTCTAATCAACTCTAATCCTGCAACAATTATGACTGACCCGTCTATGGCAGATCATATCTATTTGTTGCCTTTGACGACTAAGTCTATTATTCAAATTTTAAAAGAACATCCACAAATTGATGCTGTTTTACCAACAATGGGTGGGCAAACTGCATTAAATCTTTGTATTGAAGCAGATGCGAAAGGAATTTGGAAAGATTTTGATGTAAAATTAATTGGTGTAGATATAGACGCTATTAATGTTACAGAAGATAGAGAGCAGTTTAGAGAATTAATGATTAAGATTGGTGTGCCAATGGCGCCCCAAGCAACAGCAACTTCATTTTTAAAAGGAAAAGAAATTGCACAAGAATTTGGCTTTCCTTTAGTTATTAGATCTTCTTATACTTTAGGTGGCGCAGGAGCTTCTATTGTATACAAAGCAGAAGATTTTGATAATTTATTAAGCTACGGTTTAGAAGCATCACCAATTCATGAGGTGATGATTGACAAAGCGATGATGGGCTGGAAAGAATATGAGTTAGAATTATTGCGTGATAAAAACGATAATGTTGTAATTATCTGTTCTATTGAAAATATGGATCCTATGGGAATTCATACTGGAGACTCTATTACAGTTGCACCAGCAATGACACTTTCTGACAGAACATATCAAAAAATGCGTGACATGGCAATTCACATGATGCGCTCTATTGGAGACTTCGAAGGAGGATGTAACGTACAGTTTGCAGTTTCACCTGACGAAAAAGAAGATATTATTGCAATTGAAATTAATCCGCGTGTTTCTCGTTCATCCGCTTTAGCGTCTAAAGCAACAGGATATCCTATTGCAAAAGTAGCTACTAAATTAGCAATTGGGTATACATTAGATGAATTAGAAAACGGAATTACAAAATCTACATCTGCTTTATTTGAGCCAACCTTAGATTATGTAATTGTAAAAATACCGCGTTGGAATTTTGATAAATTCGAAGGTTCAGACAGAACTTTAGGGTTACAAATGAAATCTGTTGGTGAAGTAATGGGAATTGGACGTTCGTTTCAAGAAGCATTGCACAAAGCAACACAATCTTTAGAGATTAAAAGAAATGGTTTAGGTGCAGACGGAAAAGGCTACACCGATTACAACCAAATTATAGAGAAATTAACCAATGCAAGTTGGGACCGTGTTTTTGCTATTTATGATGCAATTGCAATCGGAATTCCGTTATCTCAAATTCACGATATCACAAAAATAGACATGTGGTATTTGAAACAATATGAAGAGTTGTTTCAAATTGAAAAAGAAATTTCTAAGTATAAAATAGATACAATTCAGAGAGACTTATTGCTAGAAGCAAAGCAAAAAGGGTACGGAGACAGACAAATAGCACACATGCTAAGTTGTTTAGAAAGTGAAGTGTATACAAAAAGGGAAGAGTTAAAAGTACAACGTGTATTTAAATTAGTAGATACTTGTGCTGCAGAATTTAAAGCGAAAACGCCTTATTATTATTCAACTTTTGAAAACGAAATTGAAACTGCAGATGGCGAAATTATCATTGCAAACGAAAGTATTGTAACCGATAAAAAGAAAATTATTGTTTTAGGTTCTGGTCCAAACAGAATCGGACAGGGAATTGAGTTTGATTATTGCTGTGTGCATGGTGTTTTAGCAGCTGCAGAGTGTGGTTATGAAACGATTATGATTAACTGTAACCCAGAAACGGTTTCTACAGATTTTGATACGGCAGATAAATTATACTTCGAGCCTGTTTTTTGGGAACATATTTATGACATTATTCGTCATGAAAAACCAGAAGGTGTTATTGTACAATTAGGTGGACAAACAGCTTTGAAGTTAGCGGAAAAGTTAACCAAATACGGAATTAAAATTATTGGAACTTCTTTTGAAGCCTTAGATTTAGCAGAAGATAGAGGAAGTTTCTCTACTTTGTTAAAAAACAATAACATTCCGTATCCAGAATTCGGAATTGCAGAAACTGCAGATGAAGCGTTGGCGTTGGCAGACGAATTAGATTTCCCTATTTTGGTAAGACCTTCTTATGTTTTAGGAGGACAAGGAATGAAGATTGTTATCAATAAAGAAGAATTGGTAAAGCATGTTGTCGATTTATTAGGAAGAATGCCTGGTAATAAACTATTGTTAGATCATTATTTAGATGGTGCAATAGAGGCAGAGGCAGACGCAATTTGTGATGCTGATGGAAATGTGTATATCATTGGAATTATGGAACATATAGAACCTTGTGGAATTCATTCTGGAGATTCTAATGCGATGTTACCAGTATTTAATTTAGGTGATTTAGTGATGCAGCAAATTAAAGATCATACACATACAATTGCAAGAGAATTAAAGACGATTGGACTAATTAATGTTCAGTTTGCTGTAAAAGATGATGTAGTTTATATTATTGAAGCAAACCCAAGAGCCTCTAGAACTGTTCCTTTTATAGCAAAAGCATACAAAGAACCGTATGTAAATTATGCAACGAAAGTAATGTTAGGTCATAATAAGGTTACAGATTTTAATTTCAATCCGCAGTTAGAAGGATATGCAATTAAACAACCTGTTTTCTCTTTTAATAAGTTTCCTAACGTAGACAAGAAACTAGGACCAGAAATGAAATCTACTGGAGAAAGTATTTTGTTTATTGACAGTTTAAAAGATGATCAATTCTATGATCTATACGCTAGACGTAAAATGTATTTAAGTAAATAGAACATATTTGATACCTATTAAAGCATCCAATTCTTAAGTTAGAATTGGATGCTTTTTTTTTATGTTTAATTTTAAAAACTTAGGAGTGATTTTTTTTGTTTAATAAATTTAACTAAACTTTAAACAAAAAATAACGTATTTCACATGAATATCTATTATCTTTGATGTGAATCAATAAATAAAATCAAATAATGAAAACAAAAAACGTATTTATGGCTATTGCAATTGTAGGAATTTTTGCAATGAGTTCATGTAAAGCTTCAAAAACAGAAGAAGCAAAAGAGAAAGCAACAGTAGCAGTTGTTGAAGTAGAAGAAGTAGCACAAACTCCGAATATAGTAGGAGTTGCTGTTGGAAACGAAAATTTTTCAACATTAGTAGCAGCCGTTAAAGCTGCAGGTTTAGTTGAAACGTTAAGTGGAGATGGACCGTTTACAGTTTTCGCACCAACAAACGATGCTTTTGCTAAATTACCAGAAGGAACTGTAGCTACTTTATTAATGCCAGAAAACAAAGCTACTTTAACAAGTATCTTAACCTACCATGTTGTTGCTGGAGAATTTAATGCAGCAGCAGTTGTAGCGGCAATAAAAGCGAATAATGGTACATTTGAGGTGACTACTGTACAAGGTGGTAAGTTAGTTGCTTCTTTAGATGGAGCAAACGTAATGCTGAAAGATGAAAAGGGAAACATGTCTAAGGTTGTAATAGCAGATGTTGCCGCTTCAAACGGAATTATACACGCAATTGATAGTGTTGTAATGGCTAAGTAAGAATTTTTAATATTTACAGCCTAAAAAGCCTTCAAGAAATTGAAGGCTTTTTTTTTACAAACGTTTAAGGTGAATAGTGTTTTTTAGGATGATTTATATCGGCTATTTTTAAAGTAAAATACACTTTATTACAACGTTAAAATAAATAAAAAGCTATTTTTTCAACTCAATTATAGAGTTGCTTCCTTCTAAAAGATGCATATAATCTTCAACTTTAAATACTTTACTACTAAATCTAGACGTTCTATTTCTACCTTCATTTTGTCTCGTAATAGATCTAGCATAGCGTCTTATCTCATCTTTATTAGTTAAAATTATTCCAGGAATAGGAGTACTTTTTCCATTATCATCTTTAGATACCATTGTAAAATAAGAAGAATTACAATGTTTCGTTTCTCCGGTTCTAATGTTTTCAGAATCTACCCGTAAACCAACGACCATAGAAGTTCTACCGGTGTAATTTACCGAAGCCTTTAAGGTTACAAGCTCGCCAACATCAATCGGATTCAGAAAATCTACTTTGTTTACAGAAGCGGTAACACAATAGTTGCTAGAATGTTTCGAAGCGCAAGCAAATGCAATTTGATCCATTAGGTTCAAAATATGTCCGCCATGAATTTTCCCACTAAAATTAGAATGCGAAGGCAGCATTAACTCTGTAATTGTTAGTTGAGATTCTTTAATACTTTTAAATTTTTTAATCATCTGTAAGGTTTTTACTTCTAAAATGTGGTGAATCTTCTTGTACTACTTTGGTCACAAAATACTTGGTATCTCCTAACCAAAAGAAAGTTGCATACCGTTCTTTATACGTTAGTTTTACATATTCACCTTGGTATTTCTGTAAGTTTTCAATAACTTTTTTATCTTTTTCTTCTATGGAAAATGTAAAAATTTGTGCCCCAGAAATTCCTTGACTAATTTCTCCTTCCCAAGTTTTTATAAGAACACCTTTTCTACTAACTTTTATGAGCTCGCCAGATCTAACACCAGTACTGTACGTTACAAAGTAAATAAAAAGATAATACAAAACGGTTAGTATAATCGTGGCACCAATTAAAACTCCTATAATTTTTTTCATTTTTCAAAAATACAAATCTAATTTTAAGTAGATATCTAATTATTTAGCATTTTTTCATTTTAAACAATTTATATAAAGTTATTTATGTCTTTAAAGTTCTACCCAAAAGGAAGATTTAATATCTGTAATTTATAAATAATTAAAGTAAATAATCTTTTTATAAGCATTTTAAAGTAAATTTGTGCACTTTTAAAAAAGCACACAATGAATTATATTTTATTTGATAGTGATGTAAGACAGTCATTATTACCATTTACTTATACAAGACCCGTTGCAGATATTCGAATAGGAATTTTAACTATTCGAGAGAAGTGGGAGAAGCATTTAGGGGCAACTACAACAACGGTTACTCAAGAATATTTAGAAGAAAAATATCCGATGGTAGAAATGGAAGAAAACATTCTAATCAATGCTTCTTTTTGTCCTACGGAATCTTTAGTTGACCAAATAAAAAAGCTTTCTAAAAACCAAGCAATTTTTAAAGGGGAAGATGTTATTGCATTTTTTACAACCGACAGCCAAGAAGAAGTGAATTTTGATACCTATTCTCAAATTGAATTTGAAGAAGAATTGATTCAGGTAAAAAACACATGGGATATTTTTACGCATAATGGCACAGCTATTCAGCAAGACTTTGATTTAATTACAGAGGGTAGAACTTCTGAACCGATACCAGAAGGTGTACGGGTAATTCACAAAGAAAATATCTTTATAGAAGAAGGTGCAGAAATTATATTTGCTACTTTAAATGCATCTAAAGGACCAATTTATATTGGTAAAGATGCTTTAATTATGGAAAGTTCTTCAATTAGAGGTCCGTTTTCTATGGGTGAGCGTACAGTTGTAAAAATGGGCACTAAAATTTATGGAGGCACCACTTTAGGACCTTCTTGTAAAGTAGGAGGGGAGATTAATAATTCTGTTTTATTAGGAAACACAAGTAAAGGACATGATGGGTATTTGGGGAACTCTGTTTTAGGAGAATGGTGTAATTTAGGTGCTGATACAAATGTGTCTAATTTAAAAAATAATTATGCAGAAGTAAAACTGTGGGATTATGAAACAGAACGTTTTGCAAAGACAGGATTACAGTTTTGTGGATTAATGATGGGAGATCATTCTAAAACCGGAATTAATACTATGTTTAACACAGGAACAGTCATTGGTGTAAGTGTAAATGTTTTTGGAACAGGTTTTCCAAGAAACTTTATTCCTTCTTTTAGTTGGGGAGGAGCATCGGGATTTACAACTTTTCAAATGAATAAAGTGTCTGAAGTTGCAACAGCTGTTCTAAAACGGAAAAGTTTACCTTTTGAAGAAGTAGATCAAAAAATTCTAGATCATGTTTTTGAAGCAACAAAACAGTATCGTAATTATTAAATTTATAGACTGTTAGAGATAATATATTAAAAAACCGTAAAATGAACTTCATTTTACGGTTTTTAGTTTTATAACTTTTAAGTGTCGCATTCTTTTTAGGAATAAAAAGTGCTAATTTTTTTCTACAACACTCCCAGAACCTACAGATTTACTGTCTATGTGTTTCGGGTTCCCTTTGTAGTAAACACTACCAGAACCTACTATTTTTGCGTTAATTTTGTCTTTAACAGTTGTACTTATGTTTCCAGAACCAGCAATTATTGCCGTAATTTCTTTGGTTGTTAAATCATAAGCTTTAAGACTACCAGAACCAGCAATAGAGCCTTTTAATTTGTTTGTACTTCCATGTAATTCAATATTACCAGAACCCCCAATATTAGAGTTTACAGTATCAGAATCTATTTTTAAATCAATATTACCAGAACCACCTAAACTCACATTAAAGTGATTTGCTTTTATGGTTTCTTTGCAAGAAATATTACCAGAACCACCTAAAGCAACACTTTCAATAGTTTCAAAAGTTACGGTAACAATTAATTTTTTGGTTGTTCTAATATTTGTGTTCTTCTTGTAGTTTATTTTTAAGATTCCGTCGTTAATTTCAGTTTCAATAAAAGGAATAATATTTTCTTCTCCTTCCATGGTAATTTTACCTTCTCTTCCTTTGATTAGAACCACATCAAAAGAACCGCCGACCATAATACCACGATAATTTTCTGTTGTTCTATTTTCTGTAACTACATTTCCATTTCCTTTAACTTTCTCACTGTTTCCAAACCCGCTTTGTGCACTTACCGAAAAAGTTAGTGTAAGTAATAAGGCTGTTAAAAGTGTTTTTTTTGTGATCATTTTTTTAGGTTTAAGTTGATTTTTTTTTAATTTTCTTCAATTCTAACACTTCCATATTGTGAATTTACATTTAAAATTGAGTTTGTTTTTTGTTGTCCGTATCTACCTTCGTAATATTTTTTTGTAGATTTTTCGATACTTTTAAAAAGCTCTACTTTATCACTATCTCTTTTAAAGCTACTGTACTGTAAATCGATTTCAAAATTGAAAGAAGCTCCGTTTTCTACACCAATTCTAATAGTGGTATATTGACCCGTAATATCTACTTTATTAAAACCATTTATTAAATTTTTAATAGTTAGAGAACCGTAATCGGTATCTATCACGAACTCTTTTCTAACAGTTCCAAAGCGCAAGGTTACATAATCTGAGTTTCCATAAATACGTTCAACATCGTTTACTGTAATAGCACCATAATCTAAATTATAATTAATTTCACCAGCCTTGTCAAACTTTAAAGTAGCGTAATCTGCGTTTACTTTGATGTCTTCTGAGTTGTCTATTGTCAACTTAGAATAATCAATATTTATACTTCCACTTTTCATAGAAGCGATAGAAGAAGAAGAGCAGTAATCTAATGTAATTGTATTATTTGTTGCAGTTAATTCTCCTACAGAAATTTTTCCATAATCGCAATTAATAGTTGCTGTGCCAGATAAGTTTCCTAAATAAATGCTTCCATAGTCATTGTCTAAATCTACAGCATTTGTTTTTGGCATTTTAACAATGTAATTTATTTTATAGTTGGTGTTTTTACTTTTCCCCCACCAAGACCAATTACTCTTTTTTTTACCAAAAATAGTTGTTGCTTCAACCAAAGAATTATTGGCATTAAATTCAATTCTTATCGAATTTAACTTAGCTTCAACGTCGTCTAAATCATCTCCTTTTACAGTAATTGATACTTCAATTTCAACACGGTTTTTATTCCAAGTGGTAATGTTTAAATCGCCATATTTATTATCTAGAATAACTTTAGCGTCTGCATTTACTGCATATTCTTTTTTTATCGTTTTTGTTTTCTCGTGTATTTTATCATCAGTATGCGCATTTATCATAAATGGAAACATCAGTAATAAAAAAGTGATTTTATATATAGGTTTCATTTTGTGTTCTATTAGGTTTTTTAATTTGGTCTATCTGTTTTAAAGTTTTGTCTAAAATATCTAAACGTCTTTGATAATTTTTAATCATAGCACTAATTACCCTTCTATGTTTGCCATTTTTAGTAAGTTCTTTCACAAAAACCTTGTAGTTATCTTCTAATTCTTCTAATTCCTCTAAAGCATTTTCTATGATGGTTTCTGTTTCTAAACTTCTGTTTTTTTCTAAAGTTTTAATTTCTTGATGAATAGTAGACACAAAATAGTTCTGAACTTCTTCCATTTTAGGAGAAATATCTGCCAAATCTATTTGTCTTTTTTGATGATTGCTACCCAACCCAAATCCGAAAATTAAAACGACTGAAGCAGCAATACTTAACCATGTCCAAGAAGTTTTTTGGTTTTGTTTTGGTGCATTTAACTTGCGTTCGAAACGTTCTAAATGACCTGTTTTAGGTTCTTTAAAATCGAATTCATTATTAGAAAAAAAAGGGTGTAATTTATCTTCCATAAACTTGTGATTGTATCTTTTCTGCAAGTAAAACCTGTTTTAATTTCTTTTTAGCTCTAGAAACGGTTGTTCTTACGTTTTCATTAGTGTATTCTAAAATTTGAGAAATCTCTTCATAATCGTATCCTTCAATTAAATGTAAGTTTAAAACGATTCTATAATTTTCTTTTAAACTTTGCAAACATTTTAAAACAGTACTTCCTTTAAAACCTTTGTAATTGACGGTTTCATCTTCCACTTCATCGGAAGGAATTATTTCCATTTTAATTTCTTGATATTTATTATTTTTCTTTAATTGTGTTAGACTTTTATTGATGACGATTCTCTTTAACCACGCGCCAAAAGTAACTTCACCCTTATACGTTTGCATTTTTGTGAAAACCGTTAAAAAGGCTTCTTGCATAAGATCTTCAGCTTCAAATTCGTCTTTTAAGATACGATATGCAACATTGTACATTGCTTTATAATAGCATTTGTACAATTCTAGCTGCGCATTCTTATCCTGCTTTTTGCAACTTTCTAAAAGGTTGGTTATATGTGGTTGGTTAATTTCCAATAAAACATTTCTATTCTAGAGACAAATTTGTTTTTAATTTGTGACAGTTTTCAGGAAATAAAAGTAAACTTTTTTAAATGGATTTTTTTATTGAATTAATTCTTGCTTTTTTACACCTTATAATGGAGCTTCAAACTGTGTAGAAAGTCTTTTTTGTTGTTTATTTGAAGAATAATAATCCGTGATAAAGTTTATATGCTTCTCCATTTAGATGCAACTTATATGAAACACTTTCTTAGCATCTGTTTTTAAGATTGATTAACTGTTTTATTGAAATTAAAATTATGGAATGATATTTCCGTAATTTTAATTTCAATACTCTAAAACTAGTTTGAGAACTTAATTTTTTAAAGTGCCTGCTTCTGTAGTTTCTTTTACCCCTAATTTAACAAGTATTTTAGCAAGACGTTTTTTTGTCTTAAACCTTCTAGTAAAAGTATTATTTGTAGGGTAGGTTCTGTTTTTGGTCATATTATTAAAAATAAGTGCGATAAAAAGTAAGATTAAAACACCAGTTAAAACAGGAGAAAAAACATAATAATAACCTAAAGAAGTAATTTTTTCTGAACCAAGAATGGGTATTAAAGCAGTAGCTCCTCCGGGAGGATGAAGTGTTTTTGTAAATTGCATTACAATGATAGCAAGAGAAACTGCTAAAGGTGCAGATATCCAAATAATATCCGGACAAACTTTTAAAACAGTAACTCCTACGAAAGCAGACAAAACGTGTCCGCCAATAAAATTTCTTGGTTGTGCTAACGGGCTTTGTATTGCACCATAAATTAAAACACTAGAGGCACCAAATGAACCTATTAAGAAAATATTTTCTATTTTAGGTAAAGATAAAGATTGAATAAAAGCAATAATTCCTATACCAATAAAAGCACCAAGAAATGACCAGAATTTTTCTTTAAAATCAACTAAAGTTTCTTTATAAATTACATATTTAGTAATCCTGTAGCTTCTTTTTAGATTCTTCTTTACCATTTATTTTTTTTCTTTACGGTTAACAAATAGCAGGCAAAGTTAGCGTAAAATGTATGTAAAATAAAGGTTTTAAAATTATTTATGAATAACAAAATAGTATGATGAAAGGACCCAACTTAATGATCAATTTCAATTAAATAGCGGTGTTTCTTTTTAAAATTAGAGGTATTTAAGTTTATTTTTTTAGGGCGATTCTGTTTTATCCATTTGAGAACCAATAAAAGGCATTTTTGGAGCTAGAAAATAACCTGTTAAACTTGCAAATAAAATGGGTATAAAGTATGAAAAACCGGTTAATGTCGCTAATAAAATAGTTGTACTCATTGGAGTTCTTGTTACGCAAGCATTTATACCTGCCATACAGCTAATTATTGCTAAAGATAGATTTATTGAAGGGAAGAAATGATGAATAATTAAGCCAAGTGTTGTGCCTATAAAAAATAAAGGAATTATAAAACCACCTCGCCAACCTGAAGTTACTGTCACTGAAATTGCTAAAATTTTAAAAACTAATATTAAGAATAATCCCTTTATAGAGATCTCAATATTTAATAAAGAGTTAATTTCTTCGTGACCAAAATACCTTGTTAAAGGAAAGTAATAAGAGATTACACCAAGAACAATTCCGCCAATTAAGGTCTTAATATAAATGGCTGTTTTAATTTTTTCGAAAATCGATTTTAAGAATTTTGTACAATAAATAAATATCCAACCAACAATGGTGGCAACTATTGCTAGTAAAACAGCCAAACCAAAATCAAAAGTTCCAGAATATTCATAGGTTGGTAGCTCCCAAACGGCTCCTAAGCCTAAATGCATTATTAAAGCAAAAACAATATAACTAAAACAACTAGCCACTAATGCAGGAATTATAGCTTTGTAATATGCTACTGCGTGTTTATGATGCAGTATTTCTAATGAAAACAAACTACCTCCTAATGGAGCGCCAAACAGCGCTGTAAAACCAGAAGCCATACCAGCAATACTTAAAGAGCGCAACTCTTCTCCTTTTAATCTAAATATTTTTCCTAACCAAGTACCTGTAGAACCTGTTACTTGAACCAATGGTGCTTCAGGACCAAGACTTCCTCCAGATGCAACACATAGTAAAGAAGAAAGTATCATAGAAGGATTGTTCTTTGGATCTAATTTTCCTTTATTAAAACGAATATTATCAACAATTAAATGAATCTCTCCGGGATCTCCAATAAAATGAATTATTAACCCTGCTAGTAAACCGCATATAGACATTACAGGAATTACTAACCAGCCATCAAAAAACGCAATTTTATGAATTAGAAACTCTAAGACAATCCAATAAATACCTGCAATTACTCCACCTACTAAACCAACGATTGCCCAAAGTACAAAAGTACGATTAAAAACAAACGGATTAAATTTTATGGGTTGGTCTAAGATGTTAGAATATGAGACTAGTTTTCTTCTCCTTTTAAGTTTCACTTGTTATGCAATTTTAAGTATAAAGTAAAAGGCAAAATTAGATGAAAATTGTGTAGAAACAAAAAAATCTCAAGCTTTCACTTGAGATTTTTAATATTTTAAATAAAATGAAGATTACATTGCTCCCCATTCTTTTAAAGAAGCTTTGTTCATTTTTACGTAAGCAGCATTCTTAGCTATTTCGGCATATTTTAATGATGCTTTTGCAGCAGTAATTGCACTTTTAGTGTTTCCTGCTTTTGCATGAATTAAAGCTTGTCTGCGTAAAAACCAAAATTTAGGGGCCTCAGCAGACATTGCTACCGCTTTATCAATCCAAACTTGTGCTTTATTAATATCATTTCCACTTTCAAAATAATAACTAGCAGAAGCGTAATAGTCGTCTGCAGAAGGACCGCTCATTATTTTTTCGATATTTTTAGAAACCATTTCTTCTGTAGGTGTTTCAAACTTTAAACCAACATACGTGTTTTCCCACATAATACCAATAACAGCAGAACTGTTTGTTAAATCATCAAACGTAATTGTAAAAGTTTCGATATCCATTGGCATATCTTGTGCTTCCACATTTACTTTTGCAGCAACTTTAGACGCGTCCCATTTTGCAGGATTTCCCCAGTTTGTAGCATCCGAATATAAAATGATGTCCCATGTTTTTTTACCAGGAATTGTGTATAGAGCATACGTTCCTTTTTTTAATTTTTTGCCATCAACCATAAAATCGGTTGAGAAAGTTAATTTTGTGTTTTCATTTGCTCCAGTTCTCCAAACTTTATCGAAATCTTCTAAACTTCCAAAAATTTCTCGACCTCTCATACTTGGTCTAGAGTATTCTAAAGTGATGTCTGTTAAACCAACTTTTTGTTCTGTTTTTTGATACGGACTTGGTGCTGGTGTTTCAATTTGTGCATTTGTAGCAAGTGTAGTTGCAAGTACAAATAAGCTTAATATAATTTTTTTCATGATATTTGGTTGTTAGTATGTTTTAATGAAATCAAAATTACGATTTCAGAAAACGCTAAATGTTAACAATATCTTAAAATAAAGGGATGTATCTTTGTACATCACTTCATAAAATAATTTCAGGATTTATAGAAAGCTTTTCTTTAATTTTCTGTGAACCGTTAGCAATAACAGACATTAATAGAACGAATAGCAAAGTTGCTTTTTAATTGTTATAATAATTATTTATGTTTTAGTGAAGCTTAATAAAAGAAAAAGATGCTTGAATAAAGCAAAATTGTTAATTTCTAAATATTTTAAATTGAAAAATGTTAGTGTTTTAGGTTGTGGTTGGTTAGGTAAACCATTGGCAACATCATTGTTAGAAGATGGTTTTTGGGTAAAAGGTTCTACAACTTCAGAAGAAAAAGTTGAAACATTGCAGGCTTTGGGTATTGAAACGCATTTGGTTAATATTTCTGAATATGAAGAATTTGATGTTTTTTTAGATACAGACATTTTAATAATTGCCATTACTTCTAAAGATGTAGATGGTTTTGAAAGTCTAATTGCTCAGATTCAAGAATCTTCTGTGCAAAAAGTGATTTTTATAAGTTCTACCTCTGTTTATGGTAAGTTAAATAGAGTTATGACTGAAGAAGATGCTGTTTTAAAAAATCCGTTGACAGAAATTGAAAACTTATTTAAAGAAAATACTTTTTTTGAGACGACTATAATTCGTTTTTCTGGTTTGTTTGGAGGCGATAGACATCCTGCGAATTGGTTTAAAAATGGCCGAAAAATACCGCAACCAAACGGTTTTGTGAATATGATTCATAGAGAAGATTGCATAGAAATTATACATGAAGTAATTGCTCAGAATTGTTGGAATACAATTTTTAATGCTTGTTCTAATCATCACCCAACAAGAAGAGAGTTTTATACACTTGCAAAGTTAAGTAGCGACTTTAAGGCGCCAGAATTTGAAGAGAATGAGGTGTATGAATGGAAAATAATTTCTTCAGAGAAAGTTCAACGTGTTTTAGACTATACTTTTATTCATGATGATTTGTTAGAGTTTTAGAATAGTAGTGTTGCAGACGGATGTCATTTTAACGAATAATCTTATTTAGGAGTGCAAGCTTTATGTGAGATTTCTCAATCGCTGAAAAAGCTCATTTCGAAATGACATGCGTTAGAGGAATTATTATGTGAAATTTAAAAATTAAAATTTTTAGTAGAAAAAACCGCGGTGTTTTCTTCTGCGAAATTCTGTGTTACAATCCTCAATCGCTGAAAAGGCTCATTTCGAAATGACAGCACGTTTGTCTGTTTGAGTGTTTTTCTAAAGTATGACGAAAAATGTATTGAGAACTTCTTCGTTGAAGGAGCATTTTAGTAGGTGATAAATGTGATTCTGATGAATTATTTTAACGAATAATCTTATTTAGGATTGCAAGCTTTATGTGAGATTTCTCAATCGCTGAAAAGGCTCATTTCGAAATGACATGCGTTAGAGGAATTATTATGTGAAATTTAAAAATTAAAATTTTTAGTAGAAAAAACCGCGGTGTTTTCTTTTGCGAAATTCTGTGTTACAATCCTCAATCGCTGAAAAAGCTCATTTCGAAATGACATCGTTAGGTATATTATAATATAAAACTTAAATCTTTATTTTTTTCAAAAAAAAATCTGCGAACCCCTGTGTTTCTTTTGTGAATCTCTGTGTTACGACCTACTATATTTCCGTTTTCTCAAGTAATTAAAAACAAATCCAAAAGAAAGTAAGAAAATCAAAGGCAAAATCACATTTAAAAACTGCCAAAAAGTACGTTCTTTAAACGCTTTTTGTTTGTCTAATATTTTTATTTGTAAAGACTTGTTTCTTAGATTGATTAAACCAGAATCGTCTAATAAATAATCTACCGCATTTAGTAAGAAGTCTTTATTTCCAAATTGCTGATTCGTCCACTTATCACGCGCTAAATCGTAGGGTTGTTCTTTTAGTAGCTGATTTTTTCCAACATCACCATCCGCAATAATAATCATTTTATTTTTTGATGATTGTTCTCTAAAAAGTGGTGTTTCAAAGGGGTGTACTCGGTTTTTGTATGCAGAATTAAATGCACCTTCTAATAAAACAGCAAATAACTGACTTCCGCTATTGTAATCTTTTTCAACAACTTCTTCCGCAATAGATTGTAGCTCTATAATTCTAGGAGTTCCAACTTTTTGAGTTAATAAAGAACTAACTAATAAAGGTGTTTTTTTAATGTTATTTTTTAAAGTATCAATCTGATTTGCAAACTGTAACCTTACAGGAGAAACATTTTTTGTAATTGCATGATTCGGGTTTCCGTTTACTAAAGGATGGTAAAACCAATCTAAATTTTTAAATTGTGGTTGGTTGGCAACTTGCCCAGTTGCAACAGGAATTTGTGCTGCATATAAATCTTTTATCAAGGTGGTGTTTATACGAATTCCGTATGTAAATAATACATCGGTAAGACTTAAATCTCTAGGATATGCCAACATTTTACCAGTATTTCCTAAACTATCTTGGTCTGCTTGCACATTGTCTAACATCCACAAAGTTTTACCACCATTTGCAATAAACTGATCTAAAACAAACTTCTCTTTTTCGGTAAATTTTTCTGTTGGTTTTGCAATAATTGCCAAATCTAACTGAGACAAATCATCTAACGTTTGCGCTGCATCTTTGGCAACAGCATCTAGCGTAAATTTAGCCAATCTATATTTTTTTGCAACTTCACTTAAAAAACTATATTGATAAATGTCTTCTAATTCTCCGTTTCCGGTAAGTATTGCTACTTTTTTACGCTGTTTTTGGTAAACAGAATGAATCGCATTCGAAAAGCTATATTCTAAATTCTCAATCGATTTTTGTAATTGCTCTTCTTGAGACGCAACAATAGAATTTGGTAAAAGAGAAATAATGGCTGTTTTTTTACCATAATTTATTTCTGCCCAAGGAAAAATAATTGCTTCAGATAATTTACCATCTTCTTCAACGGTTAATTGACTGGGCATCATTCCTTTTTTAATCAATGCTTCTCGTTGATTGTCTGGATTTTCGAAATTAATTTTTATCTTCGGATTTTCTGCTGCTAATTCTTCTAAATATTGCCGTGTTTCTACTTGTAATCTTTTAAATTCTGAAGGAAAATCGCCTTCTAAATAAACATTTACAAATAGAAATTTATCAACCTTAGAAATAATGTTTTTTGTGGTTTCAGAAAGTGTGTAACGTTTGTCTTCCGTTAAATCGAAACGTTTGTAAAAGGACTGATTCACAAAGTTTAGTGCCACCAAAATAACAACTAAAATGGCAATTTTTTTTATTTTTTTATTCATTATCTAAACGTGTTTTAGTGATGAATAAAAAGAAGATGGTTACACTTATAAAATACATAAGATCTCTTGTGTCTATAACTCCGCGAGAAATACTTTTAAAATGTGCGTTGATTCCTAGTTTTTTAATTGTTAAACTATTGTCTAATGAATTCGCAATGGCATCAAAACCATAGAACAATAAGAAGGTGATAAAAACACCTAAAATAAAAGCAACAATCTGGTTTTTAGAGATTGTTGAAGTAAATAAACCAATAGCGGTATAAGTTGCTGCTAAAAATAATAAACCAATGTAAGAACCAATTGTAGTGCCAAAATCGATATTACCAATCGGGTTTCCTAATTGATAAACGGTATAGACATAGGTTAGCGTAGGTATTAAAGCAACAAGAACTAATAGGAGTGAAGCCCAAAATTTGCCTAGAACTATCTGCCAATTAGAAATTGGTTTTGTCTTTAGAAGTTCGATGGTTCCGTTGTTAAACTCATCAGCAAAACTTTTCATGGTAATGGCCGGAATCAAAAATAAAAATACCCAAGGCGCTAAAAAGAAAAAAGGATTTAAATCTGCAAAACCAGCATTTAAAATGTTGAAATCGTCTTTAAAAATCCATAAAAACAAACCGTTAATCAACAAGAAAACTCCAATGACTAAATACGCAATCGGGCTTGCAAAAAACGAGTTGAATTCTTTTTTTAAAATGGCTATCAATGAGTATTTTTTATTTGGTTTTCAAGTTTTATAGGCGCTGCATTTTAAAGTAGATGTGTTTAATAACTCTTTTAATTGAATACCGCAATATGTTTAATTTTAAGAACCGCTTACTGCTAATCTATAAACAATATTATTCACAAAACCTTCATCTGTTCTTTCTGGTTGAAAAACAAAAGCATGTTTCTCTAACAACGCTTTAGAAGCAGTATTATTTTTGTGTGTAAAAGCTTCAATCGTTTTTAAGCTCATTTCTTTAAACCCGTATTGTAAGATTTCTTCAAACGCTTCATTCATGTAGCCTCTTTCTTGATAATCTGGGTGTATTTCATAGCCAATTTCTGCATAATCTTCCTCATCTTCAAAATTACGCAAACCAATAGTTCCAAGTAATTGATGATTGTTTTTTGATTCTAGCACCCAAAAAACACCTTTGTTATTTGCAGCTAGCTTAGTAATAAGATCAATAAAAGCTCTTGCTTCAGAAAGATTTTTAGGGGTTCTTCTATCAATAAACTCATTAACCTCTTTGTTGGTTCTTAAACCAAAGATTGCTTTTGTATCCTCTAAGTTTAACGCTCTTAAGGTTAATCTTTCTGTTTCTAAAACAGGAAAAGTAGTAAAATCGAAATCCATTTATATATAATATTTGCTTAATTTTTATTGTAAACTCACTTTTTATCAACGCTCCAAGCTTCTGGCTTGGCATTAAATAAAGCTTTTGTTTTTGCCCAAACAGTGGTAAAAAGCTTAGAGGTTCTATAATTTTCTAAATCTTGTGGTGTTTCCCAGTATGAATAAGTGAAAAATATTTCAGGATTATTTTTGTCTTGATACAGCTCTAATAAATTACAACCTTTAGAAGCTCTAATAAATTGTTTTTTTTCTTCAAAAATCGATTCAAAAGTTGCGATGTGTTCTTGATGAAAACTCATCTTTACAATTCTTACAAACATGCTTTTATTTAAAGGTTAAGTTTTTATTCAGGTTCGTTAATAAAATCAACAGTAACGGTGTCTCTATAAGCTAAACCAAGCAAAGAAGAAGCGCCACCAACGGTGTCTAAATTACTTCTATAAATGGCTATTTCTAAAAATTCTGCAGAATTAAATAAGGCTAATTTATGGCCTTCATATTGTTGATGGCTGTATGTGCTATTGCTAGCAACTTCATTATATTTTGCAAATATTTTAGAGAAAGAATGCTTTCTTGCGTTTATTTTAAAGTTTCTTCCTTTACCAACTTCATGAAACATTTTTTTACTGATATTGGTAATTACGTTGCCATAATTATCAATATAAACAATACCACCCGTTATTTGATTTTGTTCGTGATCTACCTTTGGCTGAATTTCAACATTTGTTTTAAATTCTTCAATTTCTTTTCCAATAACAGTTAAATTTCCACCTCTAGCAATAAAACAAGCTACTTGCACAAAAACATCTAACACAGGAAAACTACTTTCTACTCTGTCGTGAATATTAATTTCTACGATTTTTGTAGGTTTAATTTCTAAAGCAATCATAGAGATGATGCCGTTATCTGGACACACAAAAAAATGACCATCTAATTCTAAAGCAATGTGTTTATTCTCTTCACTTAATTCAGAATCCACACCAACAATATGTATGGTTCCTTTAGGGAAACTTTTATAAGAGTTTTTTAAAATATAGGCAGTTTCCGTAATATTAAATGGAGAAATTTCATGCGTAATATCTACAATTTTTGCATCTGAAAGCTCAGAGTAAATAGCTCCTTTTACAGCACCTACAAAGTGATCTTTCGTTCCGAAATCTGAGGTTAAAGTAATTAGAGACATTAATTTTATAGCTGTTAATTAAGTGTGGAAAAATTGTTGATTATTTTACGCAAATCTAATCAATTTTGAAATTTAATTCGCTATTTTTAATTGAAATAAAAAAGACAATAACCTATAAAAAATAAACACTTGAACGAACGCATTATAGCCTTAGAAGAAATTAACCCGAACGACTTTTTTGGAACGCATAACAGCACCATAGAGCAGATAAAAAAATATTTTCCTAAAATTAAAATTGTGGCTCGTGGCTCTAATTTGAAAATTTATGGAGAACCAGATCTTTTAGACGAGTTTGAAATTCGTTTAGAACGTTTGATAAAGTACTTCAACCGTTATAATAAGTTAGATGATAATAGTATTGAACGCATCTTAACATCTAACGGAGATGAAGAAAAAACAACTGCTTCTAGAAAGATTAAAGATGTTTTGGTGCATGGTGTTGGTGGTAAATTGATAAAACCACAAACAGATAACCAACGTAAAATGGTTACCTTAATGGGGAAGAATGATATGTTGTTTGCAGTTGGTCCTGCAGGAACTGGTAAAACATATACTGCGGTTGCTTTGGCGGTAAAAGCTTTAAAAGAGAAAGAAGTTCGAAAAATTATTTTAACCAGACCTGCAGTAGAATCTGGAGAAAACTTAGGGTTTCTTCCTGGAGATTTAAAGGAGAAATTAGATCCTTATATGCAACCTTTATATGATGCATTAAGAGATATGGTTCCGCATGAAAAATTAGAGTCTTATATAGAAAAAGGCGTTATTCAAATAGCACCTTTGGCGTTTATGCGCGGTAGAACTTTAGACAATGCATTTGTAATTTTAGATGAAGCACAAAATACAACGCACAATCAAATGAAGATGTTTTTAACTAGAATGGGTAAAAGCGCAAAATTTATTATTACAGGAGATCCTGGTCAAATAGATTTACCAAGAAAGCAAGTTTCTGGTTTAAAAGAATCTTTATTGGCTTTAAAAGATATTGATGGAATTGCGCAAGTTTATTTAGACGATAAGGATGTGGTAAGACACAAATTGGTGAGAAAAATTATAGGTGCTTATAAACGTATAGAAACGGAATAGGTTTTTAGTTGTTAATAACTAGTCTTTAGTTTATTTTTGCGCTCACAACAACACAACAAATAATGAATACAATTAACGAAACGAACTTTCAATTTCCTAATCAGAAGTCTGTTTACAAAGGTAAAGTAAGAGAAGTTTATAATATTAATGATGAACTTTTAGTAATGGTTGCAACAGATAGATTGTCTGCTTTCGACGTTGTTTTACCGCGTCAAATTCCGTTTAAAGGTCAGATCTTAAATCAGATTGCAACAAAAATGATGAATGAAACAGCAGATGTTGTTCCTAATTGGTTGCTTGCAAACCCAGATGAGAATGTAGCTGTTGGTCATTTATGCGAACCCTTTAAGGTAGAAATGGTTATTAGAGGTTACATGTCTGGTCATGCTGCAAGAGAGTATAAACTTGGTAAAAGAGTTTTATGTGGTGTAGCAATGGCAGAAGGTTTAAAGGAAAATGATAAATTTCCGGAAGCTTTAATAACGCCCTCTACAAAAGCAGCGAATGGTGATCATGATGAAGATATAACACGTGAAGACATTTTATCTACAGGAGTTGTTTCTGAAGAAGATTACATTGTTTTAGAAGAGTATACTCGAAAGTTATTTCAAAGAGGAACAGAGATTGCAGCTTCTCGTGGATTAATTTTGGTAGACACGAAGTACGAATTCGGGAAAACGAAAGAAGGAAAAATTGTGTTGATTGATGAAATTCACACTCCAGATTCTTCTCGTTATTTTTACGCGGAAGGATATCAAGAAAGACAAGATAAAGGCGAATCTCAAAAACAATTGTCTAAAGAATTTGTAAGACAATGGTTAATTGAAAATGGTTTTCAAGGACAAGACAACCAGCAAATACCAGAAATGTCTGATGAAAAAGTCATCGAAATTTCTAATAGATATATCGAATTATACGAGCAAATTACTGGTGAAGCTTTTGTAAAAGCATCCACAGAAAAGGTAATGCATAGAATTGAAAAGAATGTACTTCAGTTTTTAAAAAAATAAAATAACGAGTTATGTCATTGCGAGGAGGAACAACGTGACAGTCTCATCAGTTTTAGTATTAATATAATGATTACTTCGTCATGTTTCCTCTTAATAACGAATTTTAACAAAACAAACTACCATGATAATAGAACCAAGAACAAGAGGATTTATCTGTTTAACGTCGCACCCAACAGGTTGTGAGCAAAACGTAATAAATCAAATAGACTATATAAAATCGAAAGGAAAAATAGAAGGCGCTAAAAGAGTATTAGTTTTAGGATCTTCTACAGGTTTCGGATTGGCATCGAGAATTACAAGTGCATTTGGTTCAGATGCAGCAACAATTGGTGTGTTTTTTGACAAACCAGCAACAGAAGGAAGACCAGGTTCACCAGGTTATTACAACACAGCAGCTTTTGAAAAACATGCGCACAAAGAAGGTTTGTATGCAAAAAGTATTAATGGAGATGCATTTTCAAACGAAATAAAACAACAAGTTGTAGACTTAATTAAAGAAGACTTAGGCCAGATTGATTTGGTAATTTACAGTTTAGCATCGCCAGTAAGAACGCACCCAAATACAGGAAAAAGATTCAAATCGGTTTTAAAGCCAATTGGAGAAGTTTTTACCAATAAAACAGTAGATTTCCATACAGGAAAAGTATCAGAAATATCTATAAACCCTGCTGAAGGAGAAGATGTAGAAAATACAATTACAGTAATGGGAGGTGAAGATTGGAAAATGTGGATGGATGCACTAAAAGCTGAAAATTTACTTTCTCAAGGTGCTACAACAGTTGCATATTCTTACATTGGCCCAGATGTAACAAGACCCGTTTACAGAAACGGAACAATTGGTGCAGCAAAAGATCATTTAGAAGCAACCGCTTTTACCATTACAGACGATTTAAAATCGATTGGAGGAAAAGCCTTTGTTTCTGTAAATAAAGCATTGGTAACACAAGCAAGTTCTGCAATACCTGTAATTCCTTTATACATTTCTTTGTTGTATAAAATTATGAAAGCAAAAGGAATTCATGAAGGGTGTATCGAACAAATTCAACGTTTGTATAGCGAACGTTTATTTGGTGGCGATTTAGCTTTAGATGAAAAAGGAAGAATTAGAATAGACGACTGGGAAATGCGTGAAGATGTACAAGCAGAAATTGCTGAACTTTGGAAAAAAGCAACCTCAGAAAATTTACCAGAAATAGGAGATTTACAAGGATATAGCAATGAGTTTTTTAGCTTATTCGGTTTTAAAGTACCAGGTGTAGATTATGATAAAGACGTAAATGAAGTAGTTACAATTCCTAGTGAAAAGTAATTTTTAAGATCATGGAGACCTCATAGGTTTTTAAAACTTGTGAGGTCTTTTTAGCAATTATAAGAAAGATTGAAAGCAGTAACCATAAAACAACTTAAAGATGAATTGTCTCATAAATCTGCTGCAGATTTAAAAGAGTTGTGCTTGCATTTGGCTCGGTTTAAAAAAGAAAATAAAGAATTACTCACCTATTTGTTGTTTGAATCTCATGATGAAGAAGCTTACATTCAAACCATAAAAGAAGAGGTAGATCTTCAGTTTGATGAGATTAATACAAAGAGCTTTTTTTACATTAGAAAGAGTACTCGTAAAATATTAACATCCATAAAAAAACACATTCGTTATTCTAAAAAGAAAGAAACAGAAGCAGAATTATTATTGTACTTCTGTAAGAAAATGAAAGAATTTCGACCTTCAATATATAGAAGCACTAGATTGCAAAGTACTTTTGATACGCAGGTTAGAATGATTAAAAAAGCGATTGAAAAATTACACGAAGATTTACAGTACGATTTGCAATTAGAATTAGACGAATTGTTAGATACTTAAGGTTTCATTTATATAGCCTTAAAACAGAAAAGAGTTTGTTTTTCTTCCTTCACATTAATTACACCTTAAAATAAACTTTAGAAAGATGAATAAAAAAGAACGACCAATTTTATCAGATTTAGTAAATGATGGAACTTCAGATGTAGAAAAGTTCCAAAATGAAGTGATTCGTCCTGTTGTAAAAATGCAACATCATTTATTAATAACATCCTTTAAAAATTATCTTCAAAAGAGAAAAATTGATTTATCTATTTTAGTAGACAAGAAAAAAAGAAATAGAGTTTCTTCTATCTTTAAAACAGATAATAATTACAAAAACATGACTTTAGGTTTTATTATAGGTCATTTTTCTGAAGATGAATTTGCGTTTTATTCAGAAAAATCATCTGAAATGAATAGAAGGATTCTACAGATTGTTTCGCAAAGAATAAAAGACAGTATTTCTGAAGTAGAATAAAAAAAGTCGTTGTAATTAAATACAACGACTTTTTTATTATACTTAAAACAAGCTTTATTTACTTTCCTATCATTAATTTCTTTTGATATCTTCCTTGTACAACATCTACAATTATTAAAATGGCCAACACAAAATAGAACGTTGTTTTACTCATTGGCACAATTTCTTCACCAAAAATTTTAATGTGTGCCAAATGCCCACCTTCTGTGACCAACATTATTCCTACAATAAAAAGGATAAACAGGCCCAAAACTTCATACATTCTATTTTTTGATAAAAAAATAGAAATTTTATCAGCCATAATTAGCATTAATAATCCGCTAATTACAATGGCAATTGCCATGACAATAAATGCGGTTGTTGTATTTTCTATTTCACTTGTAAGTCCAATTGCTGCTAAAATTGAATCAAAGGAAAAAACTAAATTCATTAGAACAATACTAAAAATAACTGCCTTAGAAGACTTTGTGCTTCTATCTGTTGCCATATCCGAAACTTCCATTCCTTTAGTAGAAATCATGTGCCAAATTTCTTTAATAGCAGTGTAAATAATAAAACCACCACCTAATAAAACAATAATGCTATGACCATTAAATGCAAATTTCACAACATCTGTTATTTCTGCTGATAAAAAAGAGAAAGGCTCTTGAAAAAGATCGATGATAGAAACTAAAACAAATAATAGCACAATCCTTAATATGATTGCTATTAAAATTCCGTTTTTTCTAACTTTTTTCTGATCTGCTTCTGGCGCTTTTTTAGACTCTAAAGAAATATAAAGTAAGTTGTCAAAACCAAGAACAGCTTGCAGTAAGACCAACATTACTAATGTGAAAATAATTTCTAACATTTTTATTTTTTTTTAATTGATAATTTCAAAGATATTTCGATTGTAGTTAGTACACAATATTTTTTTTATCAAAATAATAAAAAGTTGCAGTGTTTACTTTTAGGCTATTACAAATAAGTTACAAAACAGAACTAAATAAAAAGATACTTATATAAAATTCTTAGACTCACAAATGCAATCAAAATTGCAGTCGCCTTTTTTAATTGAATAGGAGTATAGTAGTTAGTACTAATACGACTTCCTATTTGCCCGCCAATAAAAACGGTCAATAATAAAACGGATGTTAAGTTCCAATCAATGACAAAATCTGGGTTTGAATATTGACCAATAAAACCAGCAATAGAGTTTACTAGAATAAAGATACTTGCGGTTACGGCTATTTTTTTAGGGGTATCCCAGTTTGCAAGATGTAATAATGGCGCCAGGAAAATACCGCCTCCAATACCAACCATTCCAGAAATGAAGCCTATAATTCCGCCAAAACCTCCGTTTTTAAAGGGTTTTGAGTTGTTGTTTAAGTTATTTGAGGCAATAATTTTTCGAGAAAGCCACATTGTAATAGCTGCAAATAATAAGGTGAATCCTAATAAAATGAAAAATAATTGCTGACTTATTTTAATTTTTCCTCCTAAAAATGCCAGCGGAATACTTAATAAAACAAGCGGCATTATTTTTTTCCAATCGATTTTTTGTTGTCTATTAAACAGGTAAACGTTTCCTAGAACCACAACAATATTACATAGAAGTGCTGTTGCTCTAATTTGTGTAAAAATAATTCCAGATAAAGCTAAAATTGCCAAATAACTAGAACCACCGCCAAAACCAACAGAGGAGTATAAAATGGCGACTGTAAAAAAAAGTAAAATAATATGCCAATTATTCAAAACGGATTCAAAAATAATCTGAAGATTCATGTAGCAAATATAATTTTCTATTTTTAGATACACTTACAATCTGTAATACTAATTATCGAGTGATTGAATGTATTGTGAGAAAGTAATGTGAAAATAAAAAAAAATGATAGGTGTTTAAGTCTGTATCGTAATAAATTTAAGATCTTTTAACATTATTAAAACGATAACTATTATAAAGTATTAAAGATAATAACTTGTAATTATTTAACTTTGTTAGATGGATAATTTCATTTCAATAGAAGATAAGTTAAATGAACGCATTAAAGAATTAACCTGTCTGTATAAAGTTAGTTCTCTCATACGGAACGATAATTTTAAAAGCACAAAGTCTTTATTAAAACAAATATCTGTTAGTGTAAGGAAAGCAATTCGATTTCCAGAAGAAGCATTTGTAGAAATTAAAATAGGTGATTGTTCTGTTATTGCAGGAGAAAAAATAGAGGATGCTATCTTTCTTATTTCAGCAATAAAATCTTTTAAAAAGATAAAAGGAGCAATTACTGTTGGTTATGCAAGACAAAAGTTTTCTGAAAACACCTTCTTAAATGAAGAGAAATTATTGTTAAAGAAAGTGGCTTCGGAAATTGGCGATTTTTTAGAGCGAAATGAAATAAACGAAAAAGAAGAAATAGCTAAAAGGCAGATAGAAAGAGCCGGTAGACTTACTATTTTGGGAGAAATTACCGCAGGTATAGCGCATGAATTAAATACACCTTTGGCTAATATTTTAGGGTTTACAGAATTGCTGAAAGAACGCTACAAAGAAGATAAAGTAGGACGAGAAGATCTTGAAAAAGTGATAAATAGTGCTATTTATTCTAGAGAAGTTGTTAAAAAATTAATGTTTTTTTCTTGCGAGATGCCGCAACAAATGGCTTCAATTAATATAAATGCTACCATAGATGAATCTATCAGTTTGCTAAAACCTAATTTCAAGAAAAAAAATATACACTTAAACGTACTATATTCAAGTGATCAAATTAACTTAAAGGTAGATAAAATACAGTTGACACAAGTAATTTTTAATTTAGTGATCAATGCTATTTATTTCTCACCTGTAAATGGTAAAATAAATATTATTGTTGATGAGCAACCAAATGTGGTTCAAATTGAAATTTCTGACGAAGGCAAAGGAATTGAATCTATAAATTCAGAAAATATTTTCAATCCTTTTTTCAGCTCAAAACCCGTTGGCGAAGGTTCTGGCTTAGGTTTAAGTGTTGTTCACGGAATTATTAAAAGTCATAAAGGGACAATAATACACAAACCAAATGTACCAAAAGGAACTACTTTTGTTGTTTGTTTTCCTAAAAATTAAAACATGTTAAATAAAGAAAACATATTAATTGTAGATGATGATATTCATATTTTAGAATTGATTCAAAGACATTTACAGTCGTTAAATTATCACACATACAAAGCAATTTCTGTAAAAGAAGCTTTAGAAATTTTAAAAGATACTTCTATCGATTTATTAATTACAGATTTACAAATGCCAAGTGTAGATGGTTTACAATTGATAAAATACGCATCAGAACATTATTCTAAAATTCCAAAATTAGTAGTAACCGGCTTTCCGTCTATAGAAGGTGCTTTAGCTGTCATGAAATCTGGTGGAGCAGATTATATAACGAAGCCTTTTACAAAGGAAGAGTTAAAAATGGCTGTTTTAAAATCTTTAGATTCAAAACCTAAAGCGATTAAAGTTAAGAAAATACTAGAGGAAACTTCACCAAAACCGTACGGAGAATTAATAGGAACGTCTCCTGCAATGAAAAAAGTAACGGAAGTTATAGAGCGCTTAAAAAACAACAAAGCAACTGTTTTTATTCATGGAGAAAGTGGTACAGGAAAAGAGTTGGTTGCACGTTCTATACATTATATGGGGAAGTTTTCCTCAGCACCTTTTATAGTTGTAAACTGCGGCGCCATACCAGAAAACTTATTAGAGTCTGAATTATTTGGGTATTTAAAAGGGGCTTTTACAGGAGCAGAAAAAGATAGAAAAGGTTTTTTTCAGGCAGCAAATAATGGTACTATTTTTTTAGATGAAATTGGCAACGCATCTTTATCAACTCAATTAAGATTGTTGCGTGTTTTGCAAGAAAAGGAAATTGTGAGAGTAGGTTCTCAAAAGCCAGAAAAAATTGATGTTAGAGTAATTGCAGCAACAAATGTAGATTTAAAAGAGCTTATTAAAAAAGAACGTTTTAGAGAAGATTTGTATTACAGGTTAACAGTGGTGCAGATAGAGGTACCATCATTATTAGAGAGACTTTCAGACATTCCGTTATTGGTAGCTAAATTTTTATTTAAATACGGAATAGAATATAAGGATCGATTTTTAAAAATTACGCCAAATGCTTTAGCTATTCTTAAAAGTTATCATTGGCCAGGTAATATAAGAGAGTTAGAAAATGTGATTCAAAGAGCTATTATTATGTGTGATAGCCTTGTAGATGTAGAACATTTACCAGAACATATAAAATATCAGATAGATTTTTCTAAAACGCAAGAATTAGTATCATTAAAAGAATATGAAAAAACCTATATTCTAAAGGTACTTCAAGCTGCGAATAATAATAAAACGAAAGCGGCAAATATTCTTCAGATAGATCGAAAAACACTTCGAGAAAAATTAAAATAAGTCTTATTTAAAAAACGAGTAGAATAGTAGCAGTTGAGGAGTTTTTCCTCAACTGCTTTTTTGTTGTAAAAATAAATACGCTTATAAAAATATGGATGTTAGTATTTTAGAGTGTTTTTTACTTTTCCTTTAAAGAGTTGGCATATCGATTGCAAAGATACATTTGTAATTAAAAATGTAATGATGATAATCAATTGTAATAGTTTATGTAATACATGTCTTCATGCAAGTTCTTGCAACTTAACATCAAATAAAAATTTTATTTGGTCTTGTAGTGAATATGAAGAAGAGACTTTAAAAAACACGAACCTAACATCTATTTTAACACCAAATTTTAGTTTCACAGAAAGTGAAAAAGGAATTGAAATAATTTAATTATGACGACATTGATAAAAGAGGTAAAACAAAAGAAACATTCTAAACAAGGGATGTTAGAGAATGTAATGGAGCAGTTTGAACATGCTGCCGAATTGGTAAACTTAAATCCTAACATTAAAAAAATCTTAAGTGTAACAAACAATGAATTAATTATTCATTTTCCTGTAAGAATGGATAACGGAGATGTAGAAATTTTTAAAGGATATAGAGTACAACATAACAATGCACTTGGGCCTTATAAGGGAGGTTTAAGATACCACCCAACAATAGATATAGATGCTGTAAAAGCATTGGCAATGTGGATGACTTGGAAAACAGCTTTAGCAGGTTTGCCTTATGGTGGTGCTAAAGGAGGAATTCAAATGGATCCTAAAAAATATTCTTTAGGAGAATTAGAGCGTATTACTAGGAGATTTACGTATGCTTTAGGAGATAATATTGGGCCAGAACATGATATTCCTGCACCAGATGTAAATACAAACGCTCAAACGATGGCGTGGATAGCAGATACTTATATGTCTACTAAAAAGCCATCAGAAAGATCAAAAAATCAACACGTTGTTACTGGAAAACCAATTGGTTCTGGTGGCTTAGAAGGTAGAGATAGAGCTACGGGATATGGTGTTTTTCTTAATATAAAATTTTGGGCAGAGCAAAAAAATGTACATTTAAAAGATAAAACTTTTATTGTTCAAGGTTTTGGTAATGTAGGGTATTGGGCTGCTCATTTTTTAGAAAAAGAAGGAGCTAAATTGGTAGGAGTGCAAGATGTATTTGGTACAATTATAAATAAAGAAGGTTTAGTAGTTGAAAATTTATTAGATTACACAAAAAATAATGAAGGAAGTATTGTTGGTTTTCCTAATTCAGAAAATAGAGACAAAGAAGACTTTTTTGGTTTAGATTGTGATATCTGTATTCCTGCAGCTTTAGGAAACCAAATAACGGAAGAAAAAGCACATCAAATAAAAGCTTTTTTAATAGCAGAAGGTGCAAACGGACCAACAACCGTAGAAGCAGAAAAATTACTATTAGAAAGAGGTGTTGCAATTATTCCTGATATTTTATGTAATTCTGGTGGAGTTATTGGTAGTTATTTTGAATGGCTACAAAATAGAAACGGAGAATTGTGGGAATTAGATGAAATAATGGAAAGACTTCATAAAAAAATGAAAGAGGTTTTTCTTAAGGTTTTAAAAGTTTCTGAAACTAAAAAAATGGATATGAGGTCTGCTGCTTACGTTTTAGCAATAGAAAGGTTAGAGAGAACGTACATCCAAAGAGGTGTTTTTCCATAGAAATAAATGTATAAAAATGAAGTATGATCAATTAATTATTGAAGAAAAGGAATTCTTAATAATAGAAAAGCTCTTAAATTTAAATAAAATAGCGGAATCAATAACCGCTAAAAGCCACATTTTAAAGCTACAAGATGAGTTAAGAAATGCAACAAAAGTTGTTCCTGAAAATGAAATGCCTAAAGATGTAGTAAGGCTAAATTCTATTGTAACAGTGAGCTCTCAAGATAGTGCTTGGGAAAAAACGTTTACGTTGGTTGTGCCTTCAGATAGTAACATTGCAGAGAGTAAGATCTCTTTATTGATGCCAATGGGAACAGCTGTTTTGGGCTATGCTAAAGAAGATGCTATTTTGTGGGATTTTCCTGGAGGTTTAAAAGAATTAAAAGTAGTAAATGTGGTACAAGTAGCCAAAGTAACTAAATAAAATAATTATGAAGCAATCTAATGGTATATCTAATAATGAATCTGAAAGCCAGGTTTTACAAAATAGAAGTTTAGAGGAAATTAACATGTGGTTAGACCATCTAAATTATATTACAGAAGAATGTGGTTATTTAGTTAAAATTTTATCTAATAGAATAAATGGTAAAGATTTAAAAGATAAGTTATTGTTATTTATGGATACAAACACAAATACGAATAATACATTCTTAACTTATAAAAATACAGTAGGTGAGTTTTTAGAATGTATCGATTTAGATTGTGATTTATTTTATCATAATGAGCATAAGAAAAATAGAGACTTGTATCAAAATCATTTAAAAGACTATAGAGAAATCAAACGAAAGGTCTTTAAAGGACTTCTTATAGAAAATTAATTACTAAAACTCCAAAATTTATTTTGGAGTTTTTTTTTGCGAAATTTTCATCTTAATTGCTGCTAAAAACGGTTCGTATTGTATTTATAAATTTGAAAACTTTAAACTGACAGACTTATTTATAGTATTACCTTTGTTAATGTGTCATCTTTTTTGTGTGGCATGTAAATTGACAATCAGTCTGTACTTACATTCTTAAAATAAATTATGCAACATCTTAAAGATTCAAAAAAAGATAAAACCAAACCTAAAGTTACTTTAAAACAAGCTTTTAAAACCATTATTTGGCCAAGAAGAAACTTAGTATTTTTAGGTTTAGTCCTTATAATTATTCGTAGTTTATCTGGCTTTGTTTTGCCAATGCAGAGTAAAGTATTAATGGATGAGGTTGTACCAAATAAAGATTACAGTCAATTATATAACTTAATATTTATTGTTATTGGCGCTATTTTAGTACAAGCTATTACTTCTTTTATGTTAACAAAAGTATTAAGCATTCAGGCACAATATTTAATATCAGAATTAAGAGCTAAAGTACAAAGAAAAGTGTTGTCTTTGCCTATTAGTTTTTTCGACAATACAAAATCTGGGGCTTTAGTTTCTAGGATTATGACAGATGTAGAAGGTGTTAGAAACTTAATAGGTACTGGTTTAGTGCAATTAATTGGTGGTTCTTTTACAGCAATTGTAACGTTAGTTATTCTGATAAAAATGAATGTTTGGATGACGGTTTTCACCTTTGTTCCTTTATCAATTTTTGCAATTATTGCCTTGAAATCTTTCAAATACATCCGACCGATATTTAGAGCAAGAGGAAAAATTAATGCAGAAGTTAAAGGACGTTTAACAGAAACTTTAGGAGGTATTCGCGTAATTAAGGCTTTTAATGCAGAAGAGCAAGAAAGTAAAATATTTGAAAAAGGAGTAGCAGATATTTTTATCAATGTTAAAAAAAGTATGACTGCAACTGCTATCATGACCAGTTCGTCAACCCTTTTAATTGGTTTGGCAACTACAGGTGTTATGGGAATTGGAGGATATTATATGATACAAGGCAGCATGACGTTTGGTGACTTTATTCAATTTACATTTTTATTAGCATTTATGGTTGCGCCAATTGTACAAATGAGTAATATTGGTAGTCAGTTAACAGAAGCTTTGGCAGGTTTAGACAGAACAGAAGAGTTAATGAATATGACAGCAGAAGAAGATGATGAGGACAGAACCATTGATTTAGAGGAGATAAAAGGAGAAATTATTTTTGATGATGTTTCTTTTGAATATGAAGAAGGAAAAGAAGTCTTGAAGAATATTAATTTTAAAGTTTCATCGGGTTCTGTAACAGCTTTGGTAGGAAGTTCTGGTTCTGGTAAATCTACTATTGCAGGTTTGTCTGCCACGTTTTTGAATCCGAAATCGGGTACAATTACAATCGATAATCAAGACATGTCTAAGGTAAAACTATCTAGCTATCGTAAGCACTTAGGTGTGGTTTTACAAGACGAATTTTTATTTGAAGGTACCATTAGGCAAAACATTATGTTTCCAAGACCAAATGCATCCGAAGAAGAATTACAAGATGCTGTAAAAGCGGCGTATGTAAATGAATTTACAGATCGTTTTGATGATGGTTTAGATACTTTAATTGGAGAAAGAGGGGTGAAATTGTCTGGCGGACAACGACAGCGTTTGGCAATTGCAAGGGCCATTCTAGCAGATCCAAAAATTATTATTTTAGATGAAGCAACTTCTAGTTTAGATACCGAAAGTGAGTCTTTAATTCAGAAAAGTTTATCGGAATTAGTAAAAGATAGAACTACCATTGTAATTGCGCACAGGTTAAGTACCATAAAACAAGCAGATCAAATTTTAGTGATAGAAGCAGGAAGTATTGCCGAAAGAGGAACGCATGATGAGTTGATTGCTACCAAAGGGAGATACTATGATTTGTACACGTATCAATCTAAAATTTAAGGCTTAATTTTTATTGATGTAATTTTTTTAAAAAACGACTTTATAAATCACTAAAATTAAGACAACCAAATTTATGAAAAAAGTACTTTTATTATTGTTGACGGTAATTACTTTTTCTTGTAAAAATGAAGCTAAAAAAGAAATAAATGATGCCGTTAAAAAAGAAAATTATCCGATAGAATTAGCCAAGGTCTTTGAAGCTCATGGCGGAATTAATACTTGGAGAAAGGCACAAGTTCTTTCTCTTAACAAAGGAGAAGAAGTACATCCTATAGATTTAAAATCTAGGAAAACAGTCATAAATACGTCAAAATATTCGCTAGGTTTCAACTGAAAAGAAGTTTGGTTAGATGAGGTAGCAAAAGGAACTTTTAAAGGAAATCCTTCTTTTTATCATAATCTATATTTCTATTTTTATGCAATGCCTTTTGTGTTGGCAGATAACGGAATTGTTTATGAAAAAATAGCTGATTTACTTTTTAAAGGAACAAAATATCCTGGTTATGAAATCTCTTACAATGCAAATGTTGGTGCTTCACCAGATGATAATTACATACGGTAACATTTAACTCTAAAGAACCAAGTGATCAATTTAATGTAATTAAATATAATAAATGGAATAACGTAAATGGATTGATTTTACCTTCTGAGATTACTGGGTACAAAACCGATAAAAAAGGAGTGCCAACTGAACCAGCAAAACTTGCAACTGAATTCACTTTGCTTTTAATTAGTCAAGGAAAGATAGCAGATTCCTTTTTTTTTTAATCCTAAAAATTAGCAGTTAAGCTAGTAAATCTCTAAATTTAAGATCCCCTTTTTTATTTAAACGCGAAAGTATTTTTAAGAAAGCGATTGCCGTTATATAGGCGTCACCGCTTGCGGTATGACGATCGCTTTTAGAAATATTTAATTCATCACACAAGTTATCTAATGAATAATGTTTTTCTTCATTTTGATAAATTGTGTGTTTCGATTTTTTATAAAGAAGTGCCGTGTCTACCGTCTTATTTAAGAGTTTAGGTAATTTATTTCTCTTTAAAATTTCGTTCATCATTTGTACATCAAAATTTACATGATGTCCTACTAATACCGAATTGCCAATATATTTTAAAAAAAGTTTTAAAGCATTTAATTCGGTAATTTTATCAAATTTGCCTTCTTTTAAAATTCCGTGGATAGGAACTGTTTCTGCTTTAAAAATTTTTTGTTTTACATAAACTTCAAAAGAAGCATTCACATTAATAATATTATCTTTTAAAGAGATGGCTCCAATAGAAAGTACTCTGTCTTTTTTTCTTAAAAAACCAGTTGTTTCTGTATCAAAAACAACGAACCTTGTTTCTTCAATAGGGAGTTTTTTTGTATTGGCAATACTTTCTTGATACGCTAAAAAGTAATTAGGTAACAGCAGCTGTTCTCTTTTACGAAACCAATTAAATATCATAATTCTCTTATATCGTTAAATTATATCTTATAGAAAGTACCTCTTGAATTTCTCTAATCGGCTTAAAACATCTCTTTAGTTTTAACTTTTCTTCTTTAGTTAAAGACTCTAACTGTATAAATTTACCAGAGTCATTATGTAATATTCCTTGTTTTGTTTTAAATTTTAACAACGCTTTAAAAGCATAGGAGCAAGATTGATACAGTTCTTTATTTTGAGGTTCTACTTCTGCTAATCTTTCAAAACGTTGTGCGGTATTGTTAATTTCTGAAATTTTATTTGACAAGGTTAATAATCTGGCAGCGTTAATTAACGGAATTAAAGCTCTTGTTTTTATATTAAAAGAATCTTTATGATCTCCGTTGTTTTCTACTAAAAACTGTTTAAAAAAGCCCAAAGGAGAAGGACTTGCAATGGCTTCTTTCCCTAAAAAAGTAAACAAACGACTGCTTTTATTTAGGGTTTTAAAAATATTCGTGGTCAGTTCTTTTGGCATTGTAATATCACCATAAACATGATTAAAATCAAAGAAAATAGAAGATAATAGAATGGCTTTTTCATCAATATTAATAATCCAATCGTTAAATTGATTTTTCCATTCAGACAAAGACATACACCATTCTGGGTTGCTCGCCATCATTTCTGCAGAGCAATATTCGTATCCTATTTTATGAAGCGATTTTGTAACATGACCCGCTAATTTTAAAAAATAGTTTTTGGTTGCTAAATAGTCCTCTTGGGTTGTGTCTTCAAAAATTAAAGCATTGTCTTGGTCTGTGTATAAAAGTTGTTCTTTTCTCCCTTGGCTACCCAATGCCATCCAAGAAAATTTTACTGGTGGCGGAGTATCCATCTTTTTTAAAGAAAGCTCAATAACTCTAATGGTAACGCTGTCATTAATTTCAGAAATAATTTTAGAAATATGAGATAACGGTATGTTTTGTTCTAAATAAGACTTTAAAAGAAGGTTTACTTTATTTCTAATTTCGCGAATTTCTTTCGTTTTTTTAGCGCGTTTAATCTCTTTTAAGATCACCGTTGGGTTGTTTCCTAAAGATGCGAGTACATCATGGTTTGTTAAAATACCTATTAATTTAGAATTACTAGTGCCATCCACAGTAATACATAAATGACCAACTTTGTGTTTAATCATTTGTAATTGGGCGTCTAAAACAGTCAGGTTTTTAGACTGTGTTATTACCGGTGAAGACATTATTTCTTTCACAGAAGTGTCAATTGAGAAAAGGCCCGTTGCTATTTTGTTTTTAATATCACTATTTGTAATAATTCCTTTAGGAAGACATTTGTCATCAACAACTACAATACAGCCAATTTTTTGAGCGCTCATTTTTATAGCAGCCTCTTTAATTGTCGATTTTACAGTACATTTTAAAGGTTTTTTGGTGTAATTTACAGAATGTAAATTAGAATATTCTAAATTGTCTTTTGAAATATAATCTGTAAATATGTTGTTGTTTTGCTCATTTGTATAGGGATCAAAAGAGGTAGAAGCAAAAGAAGTTAAGAGGTATTTATTAATTTTAAAGTTGTTTTCAGAAACCGCTTCAAAAATAGTAATAGGAATTCCGTATACGATAGACTCTTCATTAGCAATTGCATCTAGCGAATAATTCTCTTTACTAATCAAGGGTCTTAGACCAAAAATATCTCCACCGTCACAAATATCTATGAGCGTTCTTTTATTTTGTGAATTTTTATGCAAACTAATTCCTCCATTTCTAACAATGTAAAAATGTTTGTGATTGGTGTCATTTTGATTGAAAAGAACTTTCCCTTTTTCTAAATATATAATTTTTACTTCGGAAGAAATTTCCAATATTTTAGTAGCAGGTAATAAATTGAAAGGCGGATAGTTCTTTAAAAAATCATAAACGCGTTCTGAAATTGTGTTTTTCATCTTTATGCTATTGGTTGATGAATTTGATTGTAAACCGAGCAATCATATTCTCAAAAATATTGAGATAAATATAGGTCTACGTTTTTTTTTGTACTAAAATTTAAGTAATTTTTTTTAATCACCTTTACTTAACGGCGTTTTTTCTAAATCATAAACGGCAGTAGAAGTAGCTATTTGAAACCATTTTTTAAACATATTATAAGTACGCTTTTTGGGCCAATCATTCTCATCGGTATACCAACCTTCTAGTTCCGTCATAAAAAATCGATCAAAATCCTTTTTTAAATAGGCGTCTATATCATCAGAGTTGCCATTGTCAATTAAATAAGTTGTTACTTCATCTAAGTCAGACGCACTAATCTTAGAGTCTGGGTAAATAGTATTGTGCCAATCTATAAAGGGCTGCGCGGGTTTTAAAGAAATTGCAGATCTATTTACAAAATTTTCTCCAAAATCATCGGTTATTAGTTCTGTATCTAATTCCCCGAGGAGCATTTTTGTCATATAATTATCTTCCTCTTCGGTAGCTACTGTTATAGACATTATTTTATCAGTTAGTTTAACATCGAAATCAACTATAAAATCAGTAAATTCTTTAAAATTTGACACTTTATATAAAATCATCTTTTTAAATAAAGGATAATTAATCTCATCATCATCTTTTGCAGTGGAAATTATTTCTTCAAACTCTTTCTCGTTTAGAATGGACTTCATGTTTCCAAGATTCCAAGAATTTATGGCAAATTCAAAAATATCTTCATGATATTCAAATTCTTCAAAATACGTTGTAAATGGTGCAATAAATTTCTCTAATAACGTAGAATATTTTTCTTTTGCATTTTGATTGAGATTAGTATCTTCATATAAATTTAGAACTTTACCTTTTTTCATTTTGATGTAAATTTTGACTGATTGTTGTAATTTGATTGTAAACCGAGCAATAATACTCGTGAAATCTCGATAATAAAACATTTTCGAAATTTTCTGTATTTTGAAGAATGTCTAAGTCGAATAATTTAATTGCCGCAACTTCTTCTATTTGAATGTTTAATTCTGAAATGGGTACTTTTAATTCAGCGACAAAAACATGATGGTGTTCGTTGTCTTGAATTCCGTTTTTATGGTTAACTTGATGAATTCTTGTACCAATTTTAATGAGGTCTTTATCTTCTAGTTTCAACCCAATTTCTTCAAAAACTTCTCTTTTTGCGGAAGCTAAAATCTCTTCACCAGCAGCAACATGTCCGGCAACCGAAATGTCCCACAAACCAGGAAACACTTTCTTGGTCAATGCTCTTTTTTGAAGCAATATTTTTTTATCTGAAGTAAATAACCAAATATGAACTGTGGCATGAAACCAACCATGTTTATGCGCTTCCGATTTTAAAGCGGTTTTTCCTGTTGGTTTTCCTTCGGGCGTTAAAATATCGATGAGTTCGTCCATAGAAAATAATTGTCATTACGAGGAAGAATGACCAAGTAATCTTTTTAAGAATTAAATAAGAATACTTTGTTCCTCGTAATGACGCTTTATTTTTTTATTCAAAATAAGAAAAAGTTTCTCCGCCTTTGATGTTTAATAATGTTTCATAAATCATTTTAATTACATTTTCTACATCATCTCTATGCACCATTTCTACAGTTGTGTGCATGTATCTTAATGGTAAAGAGATTAATGCAGAAGCAACACCACCATTGCTGTAGGCAAAAGCATCTGTATCTGTACCGGTTGCTCTAGAAAGTGCAGAACGCTGAAAAGGAATCTTATTCGCTGTTGCCGTTTCTGTAATTAAATCACGTAATTTTTGTTGAACCGCTGGAGCATACGCAATAACCGGACCTTTACCAATTTCTAAATGACCCGATTTTTTCACCTCAATCATTGGCGTTGTGGTATCATGCGTTACATCTGTAACAATAGCAACGTTTGGTTTTATGGTTTGTGTAATCATTTCTGCACCACGCAAACCAATTTCTTCTTGCACAGAGTTTGTAATGTACAAGCCGAAAGGCAATTCTTTTTTGTTTTCTTTTAATAAACGCGCAACTTCAGCAATCATAAAACCACCCATTCTGTTGTCTAAAGCTCTACAAACAAATTTGTCTCCGTTTAAAATATGAAACTCATCTGGGTACGTAATTACACAACCAACATGCACACCTAAAGCTTCAACCTCTTTTTTTGTAGCACAACCGGTGTCTATAAAAATATTGTCTGGTTTTGGTGCTTCTTCATTTGATTTATCTCTAGTGTGAATTGCTGGCCATCCGAAAACACCTTTTACAATTCCGTTTTTAGTATGAATATTTACAATTTTACTTGTTGCAATTTGGTGATCTGAACCACCATTTCTAATCACGTAAATTAACCCATTATCTGAAATATAATTTACATACCAAGAAATTTCATCTGCATGTCCTTCAATTACAACTTTGTATTTTGCATCCGGATTTATAACTCCTACAGCAGAACCATAGGTGTCTGTAATAAAAGTATCTACATAAGGTTTTAAGTAGTCCATCCAAATTTTCTGACCTTCCCATTCGTAACCGGTTGGTGCAGCATTATTTAAGTATTTCTCTAAAAATGTAAGTGATTCTTTCTTTAATATTGATTTTTTTGGCATTCTATATGTGTCTTAATGTTCGTTATTCTTTAATGTATGTAAAAATAATGCGATTATTTAGGAATTCCATTAAAAAAATCACAAAAAATTGTAACAAAACTCCTTACTTTTACACTAATCACGAAAGAGAAAACACTAAAACCAAGCATATGAAGTTAGTAATTGAAAATTTAACAAAGACTTATAAAAACGGCGTAAAAGCAATCGATAATTTAAGTATCGAAATAGGTACAGGAATGTTTGGTTTGTTAGGGCCTAATGGCGCAGGAAAATCATCATTAATGCGAACCATTGCAACGTTGCAAAGTCCAGATTCTGGCTCAATTACTTTTGGTACCATTAATGTTTTAGAAGACAACATGTCTTTGAGAAAAGTATTGGGATATTTACCACAATCTTTTGGCGTGTATCCTAAAATGTCTGCGGAAGAATTACTAGATTATTTGGCAACTTTAAAAGGAATTGCAAATAAAGCAGAAAGAAAAGCTATTGTTAAAGAGGTTTTAGAAATTACAAATTTATATGACGTAAGGCATAAAAATGTTGCAGGATATTCTGGCGGAATGAAACAGCGTTTTGGCATTGCACAACTGCTATTAAACAACCCAAAGTTAATAATTGTTGATGAGCCAACTGCTGGTTTAGACCCTGCAGAAAGACATCGTTTTTTAAACGTTTTACGCGAAGTTGGTAGCAATTGTACGGTTATTTTTTCTACACACATTGTAGAAGATGTAAAAGAATTGTGTAATGAAATGGCTATTTTAAATGGTGGAAAAATATTAAAACATTCAACACCACAACAAGCTACAAAAGAATTAGAAAATACCATCTGGACAAAAATTATTTCTAGAGATGAGTTGGAAGCGAATGAAAAAAGCTTCAATATTTTATCTTCAAACTATAACCAAGATAACACATTAAATATTAGAGTACATTCCGCAGAAAAACCATCAGAGGACTTTTTTGCAGCAGTGCCGCAATTAGATGACGTGTACTTTATAGCATTAAAACAAGATGAACCAGAGTTGGTGTAAAAGTTGGCAAGAAAATATATTTGACCATCAAAAATCTAACGTTCTAATCATCTAACAATCAAAAAAAATGTTTTCAACAATATTTAAACAAGAATTAAAATATTGGTTTAACAGACCTTTATTTTATATATACGCAGCAATATTTTTATTATTAGCCTTCTTTTTATCTGCAACATCTGCTGGTATCTGGGACGGTATTACAGGAACTACAGGTTCTTCTAGAATCGTAAATTCGCCAATTAACGTAAATGGTTTATTTAACGGTTTTACGGTTTTAATTTTCTTTTTATTTCCATCAATTATTGGCGTTTCTATTTATAGAGATTTTAAAAGTGAAATGCACACCATTTTATATTCGTATCCGTTTACAAAGGCTAATTATTTATTCGCAAAGTTTTTTAGCGGTATTGTAGTGGTGTCTGCAATTGTTTTGGGAATTGCTATTGGTATGATGATTGGTTTTCGCTTTCCGGGAACCAATTCAGAAATTGTGGGTAATTTTAATATTATGACTTATTTGCAAACGTATTTGGTGTACATTTTGCCAAATGTGTTGTTTTTTGGTGCTGTAGTTTTTGCGGTAGTCACTTTTTCTAGAAATATTGCAGCAGGTTTTATTACCGTAATCATTTTAATGTTTGCGCAAGGAGCAATAGCAAGTATTTTTTCTGAACCAGAACAAGCTGGTTTATTAGCAATTTTAGATCCTTTCGGGTCTTCGGCTTCAGATTATTATACTAAATACTGGACCGTTTCTGAACAAAATGAATTACAAGTACCCATAAAAGACTTAATCATATACAACAGGTTGTTATGGTTGGCTATTTCTTCTTTAATTTTCGGGTTGGTCTTTAAGTACTTTAAATTCAGTCAGAATGCCATTTCTATTTCTTTTAAAAAGGCGAAAGGAGAAAGAGTAATCAAGACTAATTTTAGCGGAATTACAAGAATTAAGTTACCAGAAGTAACGCAAGATTACTCTTTTAGTCAGAATTTAAAAACGATGTGGAAATTATCTAACATCGATTTTAAATACATTTATAAAAGTTTGCCATTTATTTGTATTCTAATTGTGGGTATTTTAATGCTGTTAGGAACGTTGTTTAGTTCTAGTGAAATTTTTGGGACAGACACACTTCCTGTAACGTGGCAAATGTTGGGTGGTGGTAACGTTTTTAGTTTGCTTGTAATAAATGTATGTACTTTTTTATATGCAGGTATGTTAGTGCAAAGAGCAAGAACTGCAAGAATAAGTCATTTAGTAGATAGCACACCAATACCAAATTGGACGTTGTTATTCTCAAAATTAATTGCTTTGCTTAAAATGCAATTGGTTTTATTAGGGGTAATTATGGTTGCTGGTATGCTTTTTCAAATTTACAGAGGCTATTATGATTTCGAAATCGGTCATTATTTAAAAGAATTATTTGGGTTAAAATTCTTGAATTATTTAGTTTGGGCATTGTTATCAATCTTTATTCAAACATTGGTTAAAAATCAATATTTAGGGTTTTTTATTTTATTGATAATTGCCATTGGTACCCCTTTTTTATCTTTTATAGGAATAGAGTTATCAATTTTTAAATACAATGAAGGACCTGGTTATAATTATTCTGATATGAATGGATATGGTTCTGCATTGTCAAGATATTTATGGTATAAACTATATTGGATTTTAGGTGGAACCTTATTACTAATTCTTAGTATTTTAATGTGGGTAAGAGGTTTGCCAAGTTCTTTTGCAGAAAGATTAAATACTGCAATAGAACGATTTAAAACGCCGTATAAAATTACTTTTATCGTTGTTTTAGTCGCTTTTTTAAGCTTAGGAGTTACTATTTATTTAGAAACAAAATCCGACAGTAAAAACTCAGCATCTAAACAAGCAGAATTAAATGCTGTGAAATGGGAAAAAACGTATAAAAAGTATGAGGCTTATAAGCAACCTAGAGTGGTTGCAGTAAATGCTGATGTACATATTTTTCCGAAGAAAAAATCTTATGAAGCAAGTGCCATTTATACGCTGATAAATAAAACGGATAAAGCAATAGATAGTATTTTCTTGAATCATAATTCGTTGGAAAATACTTTTGAGTTTAACAAACCAAATAATCTCGTTTTAGAAGACACGGTTTTTAATTTTGATATTTACAAGTTTGATAAAAAGATACAGCCAGGAGATACTTTGCAACTTACAATCAATGTAAAAAGTGAAGAAAATACCATGTTTCAAAAGAAATCTCCCATCAGAGAAAACGGAACATTTATCAATAATTCTTCAATGTTTCCTACTTTAGGATATTCATCTGGAGGAGAATTGACAGATAATAAGACGCGTGAAAAATACAATTTATCGGTCAATAATTTACGTCCGCATCCATCAGATTCCACAGCTTTAGGGAACACGTATATTTCTAAAGACTCAGATTGGATTGATTTTGAAGCAACAGTTTCTACATCCGAAGATCAAACTGCAATTGCACCAGGGTATTTGCAAAAAGAATGGACGGAAGGAAATCGTAAGTACTTCCATTATAAAATGGATAGTAAAATATTAAATTTTTACGCATTTAATTCTGCGAGATATGAAGTGAAGAAAGAAATGTGGAACGGTATTAGTTTAGAAATTTATTATCACAAACCGCATGATTATAACCTAGACAGAATGATGAAAGGAATGAAAGCTTCGGTTGCTTATAATGCGAAGAATTTTAGTCCGTATCAACACAAACAATTAAGAATTATCGAGTTTCCAAGAACTGCTGGTACTTTTGCACAAGCTTTCGCTAATACAATTCCGTTTTCAGAAGGTTTCGGTTTTATTGCCGACGTAGATGAAGAAAATGAAGACGGTGTAGATTATCCGTTTGCTGTAACAGTTCATGAAGTTGCGCATCAATGGTGGGCACATCAGGTAATTGGGGCAGATGTTTTAGGGGCAACCATGCTCTCTGAAAGTATGTCTGAATATGTTTCTTTAAAGGTTTTAGAGCACCAACACGGTAAACCGAAGATGCGTACCTTTTTAAAAGAAGCTTTAGACGGTTATTTAATGCAGCGAACTTTTGAAACTAAAAGAGAAAAACCGTTAATGTATAATGATGGACAAGGTTATATTCGTTATCAAAAAGGGTCTTTAGTTTTATATGCTTTAAGTGATTATATCGGTGAAGAAAAATTAAACGGAGCGCTGAAAAAATATGTAGAAAAAGTGCAATTTCAAGAGCCACCTTACACAACTTCTATCGAGATGGTTAACTATATTAGAGAAGTAACGCCAGATTCGTTACAATATGTAATTAAAGATATGTTTGAGACGATTACGCTGTATAAAAATAGAATTGTAGCGGTAGAATCTACCGAATTAGAAAATGGTACCTACCAAGTAGATATTGAGTTTGAAGTTTCTAAATATAGAAATGATGAAAAAGGAAAGAAATTTTATGGTGAAAAAGTAGGCGATACTTTAAGTTATAAAACGGAGAAGATGAGTGCTCCAATTTTATCGCTTCCTTTGGCAGATTATATAGATATTGGTGTCTTTTCTAGCGAAGAAGTAGAAGGGAAGAAGAAAGAAAAGCAACTGTATTTTAAGAAACACAAAATCACACAAATAAACAATAAGATTACTTTAATTGTAGCTGAAAAACCTATTGAAGTAGGGATAGATCCTTACAATAAATTAATAGACACAAAGTCTGACGATAATAGAAGAAAATTATAACAATGAAGAAAAACACCAAAGTAGTATCCGCGTCCGTTTTTTTTCTTGCGATTGTTGTATTGCATATTTTAGGACTTTTATATAATGATAAATTGGCTTTTTTAACAAAACCATTTATAACAATTTCTTTAGTTGTTATTTATTTGCTATCCGTTAATAAAGTTAGTTTTTGGTATGTTTCGGCATTATTTTTCTCTTTTTGGGGAGATACTTTTTTGCTTTTTAAAGAAGCCTTTTTCTTATTTGGACTTGTTTCTTTTTTAATAGCCCATATTTTATACATAAAAATCTCTTCGAACTATTTGAAGAAAATAAGCTTTAAAAAGATTATTACATATTCAATTCCGTTTGTAATTGCTTTTGGAAGCATCGTTTATTTAATACGAGCTAATTTGGGGGATATGTTAGTTCCAGTAATAATTTATGGACTTGTAATTGCCACCTTTGGTACGCTTACTTTATTGAATTATGTGCAACAAAAAACCACTGAAAATTTATGGTTGTTTTTAGGCGCCTTCATTTTTATAGTATCAGATAGTTTGCTGGCAATTAATAAGTTTTATGAAGCTAGCGAAATATACGGAATAAGTATTATGGTTACCTATATTGTTGCTCAATATTTAATATGTAAAGCAATGGTAGTAAAAGATTCTCAAAGCCTAAAAAAGCAACTACAAGTGTAGTTGCTTTTTGTATAGGGATAAATGCTTTTATATAAATTACGTTTATTTGTTAGGGCAAAAAAAAGTAAAAAAAAATTATTTATCTGTTAGGGGTTTATTGTGAATTAGTGATTTTTCACTAATCTACATTACAATTATAATAAAAAAAATGTTAAATAATTACATAAATGTATAAAATATTTATTTTTTTGTTGCTGATAATTAATTTGTACTCTTGTGGTAGAGAGAAAAATATTGATTTACAATTTGTTAGTGAGTTTGTTGTAAAGGACTCTGTTTTGCTTAAAAACACCATAATTGGTGGTCTTTCTGGCGTAGATTATAGTAATGGGTTTTATTATTTTGTTGTAGACGATGCAAGAAAACCTAGATTCTTAAAAGCTAGAATTACGATCGATCAGAGAAAAATAACGGGTATCAATTTCGACGATGTTATTTTTTTGAACGACACTACAACCAATTATTACAAAGAAAATAGTTTAGACCTAGAATCTATTTTTGTTGATGAAGAAAAACAAGAAATCAATTTTTCTAGTGAAGGTTCTATTGCTAAAGGAAGGAGGCCAATCATTTTTACGACAGATTTTAGCGGCAATTTTATTTCTGAATATCAACTGCCTAAAAGCCTTCAAAATATAGAAAATATTAAACACAACGGTGCTTTAGAAGGATCTTCTAAAAGCATGAATACAAAAGGTTTTTGGTCTATTATGGAAGCTCCTTTAAAAAATGACGGACAAGAACCAACATTTTCTAAAACTCAATCTCCTGTTAGAATTACGTATTACGATGCCGAAACAAAAAAAGCAACAAAGCAATTTGCATATCAATTAGAGCATATTACAAAACCTGCAAAAGGGAATGTGAATCTAAATGGAGTAACAGCTATTTTAGAATACGATAAAAATAAATTTTTCATAATTGAGAGAACCTACCAAAGTGGTTATGGTTCTTATGGCAATATTGTTCGGGTTTTTGATGCAGAAATTACAACAGAAACTACCAATATTTTGAATGTAAACTCTTTAAAAGACTCAAAATTTGCACCATTAAAGAAACGTTTACTCATCAATTTTGAAGATTTAAAAGATAAATTAACGGATGGAATTATTGATAATATTGAAGGGATTACTTTCGGACCTATTTTAGAAAACGGAAATCAATCTTTGTTATTAGTTTCAGATGATAATTTTCAAGTGTATGGCAAACAGTTGAATCAGTTTATTTTATTAGAAATGGTTAGAGAGTAAAAGTTGTTGCAAAATATAAACTCTTATTGTTAAAGCTTCTCGCCTATAAAAGGTGATTTTTTTCTTTCGTAAAATAAAACCTAGTGTAAAAGTAAGTATAGCCGATCCAAAAAGTAAACCACCATCATTGTTGTGGATTATTCCAATAATTGTTAAATGAGATAGAATTACACTTCCCATTAAGCCAACGGTTAAAAGAGCACCTAATCCTATTTTTTTAGGAATAAACAATAAAATAGATGCAATAAGTTCTAAAACGCCGGTTCCAATTCTTACAAAAGCTTCATTTTCTCCAACTAATCTGGTGAACAAGTCAATACTTTCTTCAGCTCCCTTAAATTTGTAAAATAAAGTTTGTAGCATTATTATAGCGACAATTAATTTCAAAGCAAATAATAAATTTCTATTCATTTTTATTGATTTAGATTTTTAGATGATCAGTGTATAATATAATTACAAAAATAGATTCCTTACCAAAAGGATGTTTTTCGGAATTATTAAGAAAAGATTATTAAAGAAAATAGGGAAAAAAAAGTGCAACTCATTTTTTTAAACGCTATAGTTAGTTGGTTTTCAGTTGTAAAAGATGTTGTGAATTCTATTATTTTGTGACACATATTACTGTTTGTGTCACAGGATCATTTTTTAATGTATGGTAAGTATTTAAATCAGTTTGTTTTATTAGAAATGGTAATAAAATAAATACTATTTTTATCAGATGTAATTCAATTAGAAATGATTTTTCAAGGATTTAAAGAACGTATTTTAAAGAAAAAACTAAAGAAGTTATTATTTAAAGAGAATGCTATTAGCGCTTCGTCTTCAAAAATAATACAGACTGTAGGTGTTATTACGACCAGTGAAATTACATCAAAAATAAACTTACAAGAAGAAATAGAAACTATTTTAGGAGTAAGAAATGTGAAAATTTACAGTTTACGTGACTTTAATAAAGCAGATGAGTTTTCTTACAAACATTTTACGAAAAAAGATATTAATTGGAAGGGCGCATTTTCGCAAACCAATTTTAAAAGCTTTTTAGACGAACCTTTAGATTTGCTAATTGGGTATTTTTCTACAAATGATGTCTTTTTAGAAAGTGCTGTTTTGCAGTCGAAAGCGCAATTTAAAGTGGGCTTTTCAGAAGTAAATGCTAAGCTGTACGAAATAGAGATATCAGAAAAAACAGCGCATGTTACCGCCTTTACTTCCGAGTTAAAGAAATATCTTCAAATTATTAAAAAACTATAAAATTAAACTTTCCTATTAAAGTTGTGTATTCTTTCTTTTCCTTCGTATATCCTAAAAATAATCAACCTTAATAGTGTAGTTTTGTACATCTAAATATTCATAGAATGCAAAAGTTTATAGGAACAGGAGTTGCTTTAATTACCCCTTTTAAAGAAGATTTAAGTGTCGATTTTGATGCGCTGGTAAAGTTGGTGAATTTCAACATAGAAAATGGTACAAACTATTTAGTTATAAATGGTACAACTGCAGAAAGTGCAACAATTAGTAAAGAAGAAAAACTTCAAATCATAGCTCTTATTGTAAAAACAAATGCTGGTAGAGTTCCTTTAGTTTTAGGAATTGGTGGTAATAACACGTTACAAGTTGTAGAAGATATAAAAAATGCAGATTTAAGTAATATTGATGGTATTTTGTCTGTGGTACCTTATTATAGTAAACCAACCCAAGAAGGTTTTTATCAGCATTTTAAAGCATTAGCAGCAGCTACAGAGAAACCAATAATTTTGTATAATGTTCCTGGTAGAACCGCAAAAAACATGGATGCCGTAACGACCATTCGTTTGGCAAATGATTTTAAAAACATTGTAGGAATTAAGGAAGCTGGTAATAATATGCAGCAATATTTAGAATTGTTAAAAAATAAGCCAGCAGGTTTTTTAATTATCTCTGGAGATGATGATTTGGCTTTAGGAATAGCTTTAGCAGGTGGTTCTGGTGTTATTTCGGTAATAGGACAAGCGTATCCCAAAGAATTTTCTACTTTAATTAATTATGGATTAGAAGGGAAAAACAAAGAAGGTTATGCACTTCATTTTAAAATGATGTCTATTATAGATTATATTTTTGAAGAGAACAATCCAGCAGGCATAAAAACAGTGTTACAGGAATTAGGAATTTGTAGAAATGAAGTTCGTTTACCTTTAGTGAAAGCAAGTGCAGAACTTCAAACAAAAATCGCTAATTTTGCAGCAAACTTTTAGGTTTTATAAAATTTAAAATTCATAGACAATGTTAAAAGAAAAAATTCAAGACGCATTAAATAAACAAGTAACAATAGAAGCACAATCATCTCAAGCCTATTTGGCCATGGCTTCATGGGCAGAAACACAGGGTTTTGAAGGTGTTTCTCAATTTATGTATGCACATTCTGATGAAGAAAGAATGCACATGTTAAAATTGGTAAAATTTATAAATGAAAGAGGAGGTCATGCTATAATTTCTCCATTAGCAGCGCCACCAATTGCATTTGGGTCATTTAAAGAAATGTTTCAAGAATTGTTTAACCATGAAGTTGCCGTTTCAGAATCTATAAACGATTTAGTAGATATTTGTTTACAGGAAAAAGATTATGCAACGCATAATTTTCTACAATGGTATGTTTCAGAGCAAATTGAAGAAGAGGCGTTGGCTAGAAATATTTTAGATAAAATTAGTTTAATTGGCGACGACAAAAGTGGTTTCTATCTTTTTGATAATGATATTAAGCAGTTAGTAACAGTTGCAGAAGAACCTGTATAATATTAACAAACTTTTAGTAACAGTTTACACATTTTGTTGTTGTTTTGTAATGATTATTACACAACACAATTAACTGTGTGAAAAATCGTTTTATTTATCCATAATTAATCACTAATTTTGCCCGATGCAAAAAATTAAAAATTTAGCGTATTTCTTGGTACTTAGTTTGCTACTCTCTTCGTGTGGTGAATACCAAAAAGTATTAAACAAAGGTACTTCTGAAGAGCAGTATAAAATGGCTGTTAAAATGTACGAAACCCAGGAATATGGTAAAGCCTTGCGTTTATTCGAAAAAGTTACACCTACTTATAGAGGAAAACCTCAAATGGAACGTATATCATTTATGATTGCGCAATCTAACTTTAACGAAAAAAATTATAGCATTGCAGGGTATTATTTTGATCGTTTTACAAAAAACTATCTTAAAAGTTCTAAAAAAGAAGAAGCAGCCTTTTTATCTGCATATAGTTATAAGTTAGCTTCTCCTCGTTTTAGCATCGATCCTACAGATACAAATAAAGCTTTAGAGTCTTTTCAAAGTTTTATAAATACATATCCTGCTTCAGATAAAATAGAAGAAGCCAATAAATATTACTCGGAATTAAGAGAGAAGTTAGAAAAGAAGTATTTTGAAATTGCGAAAACATATTATAGAACTGCAGGCTACGATTTAAGAAATTACAAAGCGGCAATACAAGCGTTTGATAATTTATTAGAAGATTATTTAGGAACAAAATACAAAGAAGAAGCATTGTATTTTAGACTAAAAGCAGCACACGATTTTGTTTTAAAAAGTTATGACAGAAGAAAGCCAGAAAGAATAGAAGATGCTATTGAGGCTTATGAGAAATTAGAGAAAAGTTTTCCAGAATCTGAATATATGGAAGATTCAAATTTAATGTTAGCAACATTACAAACCGAAAAGACAAGAATTGATGCTTTAATTGCAAAGCAAAAAGCATTCGAAAATTTACAAAAGAAATAATTATTTAGAGATGGATTATAAAGATACAAAAGCACCGTTAAGTACTATTACTTACGACAAGAATGAAATTGAAGCGCCAACAGAAAACATTTACAAGGCAATTTCTATCATTGCAAAAAGAGCTAATCAAATTAATTCTGATTTAAAAAGAGAATTGGTAGATAAGTTAGATGAATTTGCAACGTATAATGATTCTTTAGAAGAAGTATTTGAAAATAAAGAACAAATTGAAGTGTCTAAATTTTACGAAAGATTGCCAAAACCAACGGCAATGGCTGTTGAAGAATGGTTAAACGGTAAAGTATATTTCAGAACTCCAGAAACAGAGTAATGTCTGTCTTAAAAGAAAAGAAGATTCTTTTAGGAATAACTGCTGGCATTGCAGCATATAAAACGGCTAGTTTAGTTCGTTTATTTATAAAATTAGGCGCAGAAGTCAAAGTTATTATGACTCCTGCGTCTAAAGATTTTATAACACCTCTTACACTTTCTACACTTTCTAAGAATCCTGTTCATTCTACTTTTTATAAAAAAGAAGCAGAAAATGAAATGTGGAATAACCACGTAGATTTAGGTCTTTGGGCAGATTACATGGTCATAGCACCAGCAACTGCTAATACCTTGTCTAAAATGGCAAACGGAACCTGCGACAATTTGTTGTTAGCAACGTATTTGTCATCAAAATGTCCTGTTTATTTTGCGCCAGCAATGGATCTGGATATGTATCTGCACCCATCAACCAAAGAAAGTTTAGAAAAATTACAAAATTTTGGAAACAATTTAATTCCTGCAACTTCAGGTGAACTAGCGAGTGGTTTAGTCGGTGAAGGCAGAATGGCAGAACCCCAAGATATTGTATCATTTATAGAAAATGATATTTTATCAAAATTGCCATTAAAAGGAAAAAAAGTATTAATAACGGCGGGTCCAACGTATGAAGCGATAGATCCTGTACGTTTTATAGGAAATCATTCTTCAGGAAAAATGGGATTTGCAATTGCAAATGCTGCTGCTAATTTAGGTGCAGAAGTCTATTTAATCTCTGGTCCAAGCAATCAACAAATAAAACATTCTTTAGTGCATCGAATCGATGTGGTTTCTGCGGAAGAAATGTACACTGCTGCTCATACATATTTTAAAGATGTAGATATTGCTGTACTCTCTGCTGCTGTAGCAGATTATAAACCACAAAATATTGCTTCCCAGAAAATAAAAAAGACAGCTGCTTCGTTAGATATTCTGTTAACGCCAACAAAAGATATTTTAGCCTCTTTGGGGAAAATAAAGAAGCATCAATTTTTGGTAGGTTTTGCTTTAGAAACCAATAACGAGTTAGAAAATGCAAAAGGCAAGCTAAAAAGAAAGAATTTAGATGCAATTGTTTTAAATTCTTTACAAGATAAAGGTGCTGGTTTTGCTACAGACACAAATAAAATTACTATTATTGATAAAGAATTGAATGAAAAGCCATTCGATCTAAAATCGAAGGAAGAGGTTGCTGTAGATATTATGAATGAAATAGTAAAACGGATATCTTAATAACCTTGTCTCCTTGGGCGCAGTCGAGAGGTTTAAAGTAAGGTCTCGACTGCGCTGAACTAGACAATAAAAACAAAAGAAGTGCAAAAAACCTTAATTATTTTTTTATTATTCTCAGTCTCTGTGTTAAAATCACAAGAATTAAACTGTTTAGTTACTGTTAATTCAGATCAAGTTACAGGTTCTAATAAACAAGTTTTTACAACTTTACAAAGGTCTTTGAACGAGTATATCAATCAAACAAAATGGACGAATAGAGTTGTAAAACAAGAGGAGCGCGTAGATTGTGCAATGACAATTATTATTACGTCTAGAAATAATAATAATTTTACAGCAACATTACAAGTTCAGTCTACAAGACCCGTTTACGGTTCTAGTTATGCAACGCCAATACTAAATATAAAGGACAATGAATTCAATTTTAAATACAATGAATTTGACCCTTTAATTTACAACAAAAATTCTTTTGATAGCAATTTAGTTTCTACCATTGTTTTTTATGCAAATGTAATTTTAGGAATAGACGCAGATACTTTTGCTAAATTTGGAGGGGAAGCGGAATTAAAAGAAGCACAAAATGTAATGTTGCAAGCACAACAAAGCGGCCTTTCTTCTTGGCAAAATGTGGTGGGTAAACAAAATAGGTATTTGTTGATAGATAATTTGATGTCTCCTAAATTGAAAGCCTTTAGAAATACACTGTACAATTATCACAGAAATGGTTTCGATAATTTAGTAGGTTCAAAAGCCTCTGCTCTGCAGCGTATTGAAGATAGTGTAATTGCTTTAGAGAGTATTTATAATAAAACAGTTGGTAATTATTTAATTAGACTATTTTTTAATGCCAAAGCAGACGAAATTGTAAGGATGTATTCTGAAGAAACGCAAACAAAAAGTAAACAGCGTTTGATACAAATAGTTCGAAAAATTTCTCCGAATAATAATGCTAAGTGGAGAAAGTTAGATTAGAAAATATAATGCCAGTTCGAGCGATTCTACTTTTTTACGGAATCATATCGAGAGCTAATTTACAAGCTAAAAATGTATTATTTCTCTAAAATGTATATTTCACTAAAACCTTATAGGATTTAATGAAATAGATGGTAGATTTATTTTCCGTTAATAAATACATATACGCATTCTTCCATAAAATAATTATCACCTACTCCTAAGATAACTGCTAGTTTTAACATAATTTCAACTTTTAGAATAGTTTTACCATTTTCTAATTTATGGTAAGCAATTTGCCTAATCCCTAGCCGGTCTCCAACGTATTCTTGAGAATGTTTTTTTTGTGTTCTTAAGTTCCTTCTTTTAATTGTAATCGCTTTGATCTTTTTCTCAATTATACTTTCCATTTACATTAATATGCGTTAGGGGGATAACATTTTTTTGTAAAATTAGAGGATTAAGAAAGATCTTAGAATCCCTGAAAACAGTATGTTTTTAAAGTCACTGAATTCAACGACTCTAAAAAGTAATGATTTATAACTTTTGTGTAATGACAAGGTATTATATCCTTTATATGTTTACAGAATCTATGCAATGGTAGTTATGAAAGTATGAGTGTCTTAAAAGATATCGTTAAAATATGAATTAATAAATGCTTTTTAAAATGAAAATATTACGCTATTGATAGTCGCGTTTATCTTAGCACAAATTTACAACGAAAAAAATCTAATTATTATTTACTGTTTTTTTATGTTTTTTTTTACTACGATTGAAAACAGCATAACCATTACAAAAGAAGTTGCAAAAACAGCAAATGCTTGTCCTTCAAATTATTTAGCTATATCTTCTGGTTGTTTTAGCAGATGTGTTTCTGTTGTATCAAGAGCATTTGGTACGGATTCAAATATAAAGGATTACCAAGGTTTGGGAGCAGTAAATCTAATGGATGTAACCTCTCAAATTCTTTTTTGAAACATAACTTAGAGTTTTATACTTCATCTAAAACAAGTATTAACCTTGAAATCGAATCAGTCTTTTCAAGTTTCTCTTCAAGTAATTTAAGTAATAAGAATACTTTTTTTAATACAGGTTTTTATTACAACTTCCTAAAAAAAATACTTGTAAGAGCTACATTTAGCAATGTTTTTAATGAAAAATTTTCCCAATTATTCAGAGCAATACAAACTTTGTTTCCGAACCTAGATTTTCTTTACGCCCAAGACAATTTACTATTGGTTTGAATTTTTCATTTTAATTAAAGCAAAAAACAGATCAATAATACCAATTTTAAATCATTAAATCTTTGTGGTGATTTTTGGAAAGAGTTCGTTTAATAATAACTAAATTTTCACTAATTTTATATTCTAAAAATTAGTCAATTTGCTTACACAATTATCTATAAATAATTACGCATTAATCAATCATTTAAGTATCGATTTTTCTTCTGGTTTGTCCATTATTACTGGAGAAACGGGGGCGGGAAAATCTATTTTGTTAGGTGCATTAGGTTTGGTTTTAGGAAATCGAGCAGATTTGTCTTCATTAAAAGATACCACTACAAAATGCGTTGTAGAGGCAAAAGTTGCGATTTCTAATTACAATTTGCAAGATTTTTTTAATTCTGTAGATTTAGACTATGAAGCAGAAACAATTATTAGAAGAGAGATTCTTCCGTCTGGTAAATCGAGAGCTTTTGTAAATGACACACCAGTTACGTTATCGGTTTTAAACGAACTAAGAACAAAACTGATTGATGTGCACTCACAACATCAAACGATGAAACTGTCTGATAACAATTTTCAGTTTACAATTTTAGATGCTTTGGCTAAAAACGCAGCTAGAATAGACTCTTACAAAAGAGGTTTTGTTCAATTAAATAAATTAAGAAAAGAACTATCAAAACTAGAGGCTCAACAAAAAGAATCCAATCAGCAATACGAGTACAATTTGCACCTTTTTAAGGAATTAGAAGAGGCTAAAATTATTGCTGATGAGCAAGAAGTTTTAGAAGAAAAATTAGAGAAGCTTAACAATATAGAAGCTATTAAAGATAATTTATCTGAAGCGTTAGAGCTCACGGTTAATGAAGAAATCGGAATTCAGAATTTATTAAATACCTTGGAAAATAGATTGACAAAAATTTCTTCGTTTTCTAAAGAATATCAAGAAATTTCAGAAAGAGTTACTTCTGTAAAAATAGAAATAGATGATATTGTTGCAGAATTAGAAAATGCGAATGAAAACGTAGATTTCAATCCGAATGAAGCCGAAGAAATTAACGATAGATTACAATTATTATACAATTTGCAGAAGAAACATGTTGTAAATTCAAACAAAGAATTGATCGTTGTTTTTGAAGAAATTTCAGATAAAGTGGTCGCAGTAGAATCTGCTGATGAGTTTATCAATAAAAAACAAAAAGAAATAGATTCAGTTTCAGAAAAGTTAGATTCAGTTGCAGAAAAAATAACAAAAGCAAGAACTACTGCAATACCTAAATTAACCAAAGAGTTACAAATTTTATTAACTGATTTAGGAATGGAGAACGCTCGTTTTTCAATAATAATAAAACCAACTAAAAATTATTTTGTTAATGGAAAAGATGAATTAGAATTCTTGTTTTCAGCAAATAAAGGTGGTAATTTTGGTGAGCTGAAAAAAGTAGCTTCTGGTGGAGAATTGTCTAGAATTATGTTATCTGTAAAGAAAGTATTGTCTGAAAACACCCAATTACCAACCATAATTTTCGATGAAATAGATACCGGTGTTTCTGGGGAAGTTTCTAATAAAATAGCAGCGATTATGCAACAAATGAGTAATAATATGCAAGTAATTGCAATTACACATTTACCACAAATTGCCGCAAAAGGAAGCAATCATTACAAAGTATACAAAGAGGAGATTAAAGGAGTTACTACAACTAACTTAAAGGAATTATCTACAGAAGAACGTATTATAGAAATTGCAGAAATGCTAAGTGGAAAAGACATCTCAGATTCTGCGCTAACGCATGCCAAAGAGTTATTGAACTAATATAGAATAGAACTTATTTTATTACTATTGGCTTATAATGTTGATAATTGATCCTATTTATAGAGCGTTAAAAATCATTATATTATGTCTATAGTGATAATCGAGTTGTATTTTATCTACTTTTTTTGTTCGTAGAATAAAATAAAAAGTATATTTTCACCATGTATTAATTTTCATAAACCCCTAAAAAATGAAAACCCCCTTAAAAATGACCATGGTTCTTGCCATGATTTTATGCAATCTATCCGTTTCAGGACAAATTTTCACAGAAGACTTCGAAAGCTCAACATTCCCACCAGTAAATTGGTCTCTAGCAACCCAAAATACTAATGAAACTTGGTCTTTAGATGCAAAAGCCGCCGCTTCTGGAACAAATAGTGCTAAAGTTACCTATGATGAAAGACTTGCACAACAAAATGAAACGTTATTATCTCCTAATATAGATTTAACTTCTGCAGTTAAACCTAGCTTAGAGTTTTCTTTTGCAATGAGTTATTTCTGGTCTGTAGCCCCAAATAATAATTACGACTTCACAGTTAGTATTATTGATGGAACTACGACAACAGTGCTATGGTCTGAGGCTGATGCAGGTGCTTTTAATGATTACATTTGGACAAAAGTTACGTTAGATTTAACGCCATTTGCAGGTAAGAATAATTTAAAGTTAAGTTTTAATTACAACGGATTAGATGGAGCAAATTTAAGTCTAGATGCTATTAAAATTGAAGAAACGGCTGTATTAAGTGCAGATAAAGAAGAATTAGCGAGTGTTTCTTTTTTTCCAAATCCTGTGAAAAATATTTTATCTTTTAACACTACTTCTAAAGTAGATGAGATTATATTTTATAACGTTGCTGGCAAAGAAATACTTAAAAGCAATACAAGTAAAAATCAAATAGATATCTCTAAGTTTAGTAAAGGTGTTTACCTTTTGAAAGTTGCATCTAAGAACAAAACAGAAACTTATAAAATTATTAAAGAATAAGCATCCTTTAATTTATATTGAATTATATCTAAAGCACTCAATTTATTGAGTGCTTTTTTATTTACCTTTGTTTTAATGAAGTTTTTATTCTCCATAATAGTACCCGTTTACAACAGACCAAATGAAATTGAAGAGTTGTTAGAAAGTCTTACAAAACAAGATTTTTCTGATGATTTTGAAGTATTAATCATTGAAGATGGTTCTACTCAAAAAAGCGAAGTTATTGTCGACAAATATAAAAATCAGCTTGACTTAAAATATTTTTTTAAGGAAAATAGTGGGGCAGGAGCAAGTCGAAATTTCGGAATGCAAAAAGCTTCTGGAGACTATTTTATTATTTTAGATTCTGATGTAATTGTACCGAAACAGTATGTCTCTGAAGTTAAAAAAGCTTTAGAAAATAACTTTACAGATGCTTTTGGTGGACCAGATGCAGCACATGAGAGTTTTACTTCTTTACAAAAGGCAATAAATTATGCAATGACTGCTTTTATAACCACTGGTGGAATTCGTGGAAAAAAGAAAGCTGTTGGTAAGTTTCAACCAAGAAGTTTTAATCTTGGACTTTCTAAAAGAGCTTTTGAAAAAACAAAAGGTTTCTCTAAAATGAAAAACGGTGAAGACATCGATTTAACTTTTAGGCTTTGGGAAAATGGATTTGAAACACAACTCATAGAAAAAGCGTTTGTATATCATAAACGGAGAAGCAGTATAAAGCAATTTTTTAAGCAAACTTATGGTTTTGGAACAGCAAGACCCATTCTGAATGAAAAATACCCGAAAACGTCTAAGGTTACGTATTGGTTTCCGAGTTTGTTAATTATTGGGTTTGGTATAAGTTCTTTATTTTTTTTATTTGGCTACCCACAATTATTTTATTTCTTTGGTTTTTATTTTCTATTGATATTTATAGATTCTTTGCTTCAGAATAAAAACGGATATGTTGCTTTTTTAAGCATTTTAACATCTTTTACGCAGTTTCTAGGATATGGATTAGGTTTTTTAAAATCGCAGTTTTTTAGTAAGTAGCATTCATTGTATTCAACGTTTTAATGTTTAAATCGGTTAATGATTTTGCAGAAGTTTCAAATAAGATTGTCTTTGTCTCATTTGGTTCTAAATCTAAAAAATTTTCATTAAAATGCCCTTTTTCTTCCGTATACAGAAATACGTCTTTTTGCATAACTGTGCTTTTTAAAGTAATTAGAAAACCATTTTTTGTTTTTGAGATTTCTTTTTTTATTTCTTCTTTTGGTAATTCTAAATCCTTAGGTTTTGCAAAATAGAAATAAGACTTTTCATTCTTAAACTCAGTAATTAAAACTGTAGCTTTTTTATCAATTGTATCAATCTCAAAACTAAAATATGCTTTGCTACTATTTTTTAGAACTTCTATACTTTTATAATTAGACCAAATTTCGTTCCCATAAAAATCTACTATTTTTAATTTCAAAGCTCCATTTATATTATCGAAAGTATCATTTACAACAAAGGTTTTTACGGTACTATTTTCTAAAATTGATGAAATTAATACGTTTTCAAAAGCATTTTTTGCTTTGTACTGTAATGCTTTCCAATTACCAAAATAATCGATGCTAGACCAAGAAATTGCTGGCCAACAGTCATTTAATTGCCAAAAGAGTGTTCCCATATTGGTAGGTTTTGCTCTTCTGTGCGCTTCAATTCCCATAACAACTCCTTTGGCCTGTAATAACTGACTTACATACACATAATCTTCATCATTTGTAGGGATTTTATAATTACGCTTCATGTAATCTTCCATCAGTTGAAAACCTCTATCGTGTTTTTGATGCGACTTTACAGCATTCGTTTTTAGATTGATACTATTATTTTGATTGATATATTTTAACGTTTCATAACTAGGAAAAGATTGAAATCCAAATTCGCTCATAAACCTCGGAACTCTTTCTTCAAAATATTCAAAAGGTGCAGCATTGTGCCAAACCCACCAATCATGCGCATCACCTTCTGTTTGGTATTTTTTATTTCCTCGTCCGTATTTTGGGGAAGTTTCCCAATAGTTAGTATCGCTAAACTTAGAAACGGTATTAGGTAAAATAGTATCAAAAACCACCAAATAATCTTTCCAAATTTCTTGTTTCTCTTTTTCGCTTCTATTTCTCTGCCAGCCCCAAAGTTTCCATCCTTCAGAATTCTCATTATTGCCACACCACAAAGCAATTGAAGCATGATTTCTTAAACGTTTTACTTGTTGTTCTGCTTCTTTCTGTACATTTTTTAAAAACTCAATGTCGCCAGGATACATTGCACAAGCAAACATAAAATCTTGCCAAATTAAAATTCCTTTTTCATCACATAAATCGTAAAATTGGTCAGTTTCATAGATTCCTCCGCCCCAAACACGCAACATATTCATGTTCGATTTTACAACATCGGTTAGCAATTTTTCATAATGTGTATCGGTTACTTTATTTTGAAAACTATTTTGCGGAATGTAATTTGCACCTTTTGCATACACAGGTTTACCGTTCAATTCAAAATAAAAAGATTCTCCAATACTGTCTTTTTCTGTAACTAATTTGATGGTTCTTAGTCCTTTTTTGATATATTTCTCATCTTTTATTTGACCATCAGCAATTAGCTGAAATTTGAAATGATATAAATAAGGATCTCCCAGATTATGTGTCCACCACAATTTAGGATTTGAAATTTCTATAGGGATTTTGTAGGTATGTTTTCCTTTTTTTAAAGAAATATTTGATGATATGATTTCTCTATTAATTTTCGTAAAAAGGTTTACATCCCTGTCAGATGCACTTTCAATTATAATTTCAACAGATAACAGTGCTTTTTTCTCAGTGATTTTTTTCTGTTTGATAAAGATGTCGTCAAATTTTAAATCATCCCAAGCATTAATATAAATACCTTTCCAAATACCAGCAGTGTTTAGTTTTGGTCCCCAATCCCAACCGTATTGAAACTGTGCTTTTCTAGTGTATATTCGTTTATCTTCAGGTAAATTATATTTGGAGTTTAATTTTGCAGAATTTTCGAAAACACTTGTTTTTTCAAAAATAATTTTTAGTTCATTTGTCGTATTTATTGGAATCTCTTTTAATGATATTGCATACTTATTAAAAGCATTATCGGTGTTTAATTGATGTTTTCCGTTGATATAAATTTTAGCATAGGTGTCCAAACCATTAAAGTTTAGTACTATGTTTTTCTTTTTTAAAACTTCATCAGATAGTTTAAAAGTTGTCTTGTATTCCCAACTCTTGTCAGAAACCCATTGTACCTTCTCTTCATTGTTTTTTATAAAAGGATCTTCAATAATCTTGTGATCTAATAAATCTGTAAAAATATTTCCAGGTACAACAGCGGTTTTCCATTCTAAAGTATCAATACCTTTAAACTGCCAATTATCATTTAAGGTTATTTTTAGAGGCACTTCTTTTTCTAACGTATTACATCCGAATAAAAAAAGAATTGATAAGTAAAAAAAAATATTACGCATTTATAATCACTTTTAAAATTTCTTTGATTGTTTTAGTATCTGATACCGTTTGCGGATTGTTTCCGAAGAAAATACTTTTTTCTTCACTACTAATTTTTGAAGCAGAAGTGTGAATTTCTTTAAAACCGGCATCTTTAAAAAGGTGTGCATTTTTTACATGAATACCACTTCCTGGAAGTATAATTAAACTGTCTTTTGCAATTTTTTGTAATTCTTTAAGTAGCATAATTCCGTTTTCGGCTTTTGCTTGTAAGCCAGAAGTTAGAATTCGATCAACCTTTAAGTCTATTAATTTTTCTAAGGCTTTTTTAGGATTTGATACACAATCAAAAGCTCTGTGAAAGGTAAAAGACAATGGTTTTGCAAGTGCTATTAGTTCACTCGTTCTATCCATTTCAATAGAATTATCGGTATTTAAAACACCAGAAACAATGCCATTAAAACCTAGTTCTTTACAGAGTTTAATGTTGCTTTTCATCAATTGAAATTCATCTTCTGTGTAATAAAAATTGCCACTTCTCGGTCTAATTAGTACATGAACAGGAATCGTGATTTCTTCAGAAACTTTTTTTAAGAGTCCGTAAGAAGGTGTAATTCCTCCAACAGAAAGTTCAGAACAGAGTTCAATTCTATCTGCTTGTCCCATTTCAGCATTTATTACAGATTGGTATGAGTTTGCGCAAATTTCTAATTTCATGCTTTATGTGGTTATTATGAAGGAAAGAATTTTATTATTAATATTTATTTTCTCTAAAAATTCATTCCTGTGTGCGTAGGATTGCCAAAGTTATTTTATAATAATCTCATCAATAAATGTCCAAGCTTTGTTACTGCTGCCTTGTTTTCCTTTTGGTATTATTCCGTAATTTGGAATTGTAATTTTGATAGATGTAGATTTTATTCTTTCCCCTTTTGGATAAAATTGAGACACATCTAAATTGAAATTAACTAATAAAGAGTCTCTATTTTCGATTTTACTTTTTGATATAATTGTCTTTCCGTCTTCTAACTTTAATTGTAAATTAAAATCTTTAGGAGCATAAATCCATTGTCCGTTTCCGTTGTAAAAACGTGTAGCAATTGAGTTGATTTCGGTAGGGTTATCAAACTCTATTGTTATTTCAACATCATCGCCATTAAACCCCAACCATTCTTTATCTCCATAACGTTCATCGCTTCCAGAAACACCATTAATTAAAGCTTTAATACCTCCTGCATTATACGCTTCATTAGGTTTTACATTTAAAGAAATCTTCTTTCCAGTAGCTTTGTGGCTCTTAATTGTTTGTGAAAAAACATGACTTATAATTTTTTTTTCATTAAAACTAGCTGCTTTTATAACGGTATTTTTTTCAATTAAAATTGGCTGCGTGTATATTTTAGATATTAATGTAGGATTCGTTCCGTCTGTAGTAAACCTAATATTTTGATCGTTAGATGAAGCCTCTAAAGTATACAACAATTCATCATTTTTATAAGTAACATTACCGCTAATTTCATATAAATGATTGGCATAATTTACGTCTAACTTATCTAGTGTTTTTTGAAAATAAATTAAACGTTTTTTAAAATCTTCATAGTTTTTGTTTTCAGCAGAACTCCAAACAACCTCACTTAAAGCCACCATTCTAGGGAAAGCCATATATTCAACTTTGTCAGAAGTTTGCATGTACTCTGTCCATATATTCCCTTGTGCACCCAACACGTATTTACTTTCTTCTTTGGTTAATTCCTCTGGAATAGGGTTAAAACTATATACTTTTTCTAATGGAAGAAAGCCCCCAATGGCAAGAGGTTCATTCTCATTGGTTGCTTGATAATGATCAAAATAACAGTAAGTATTCGGAGTTAAAATTACATTGTGTTTTTGCTTTGCAGCTTCTACAGCGCCACTTGTTCCTCGCCAAGACATTACTGTTGCATTTGGAGCCAAACCACCTTCTAAAATTTCATCCCAACCAATAATTTGCTTTCCTTTAGAATTGATGTATTTCTCCATTCTAGTGATAAAGTAACTCTGCAATTCATGCTCGTCTTTTAAACCTTCTTTTTTAATTAATTTCTGACAGTGATTGCATTCTTTCCATCTTGTCTTTGGAGCTTCATCTCCACCAATATGAATGTATTTTCCAGGAAATAATGTTATTACTTCGTCGATTACATCTTCTAAAAACTTAAAAGTTGTTTCTGTCGGACAGTAAATATCATCGAAAACACCCCATTTTGTAGCAACTTCAACTTGTTCGCCAGTGCAACCTAATGCAGGGTAAGCACTAATTGCAGCTTGCGCATGACCTGGCATTTCAATTTCTGGAATTATGGTTATTTGTCTTTCCGAAGCATATTTTACCACCTCTTTTATTTGTTCTTGTGTATAAAACCCACCGTATTTTTCACCATCATATTTATGAGGTTGCTCTGAGTAATGACCAACTAAAGTTTCATTTCTGAAAGCAGCAATCTCTTGAAGTTTCGGGTATTTTTTAATTTCAATTCGCCAACCTTGGTCTTCAGTAAGATGCCAATGAAATGTATTCATTTTTAACATCGACATAATATTGATGAATTTTTTAATGAAATCTACAGAGAAAAAATGGCGGCCAACATCTAAGTGCATTCCGCGATATTTAAATTGAGGCGCATCTTTAATTTCTAAACACTGAATTGCAATTTCACTTCTGTTAGCGTTTTCAGTATCTATAGGTAACAGTTGTGTTAATGACTGAAAAGCATAAAAAGCACCCTTTTGTGACTTTGCAGAAATTAAAATTTCTTCTGGTGTTATTTTTAAATGATACCCCTCGATATTCGTTATTGAAGCATCAATTTTAAAATGAATCGTATTTTTAGAAGTGCTGTTTAGTTTTATTTTATTACCACCTTCAATATAACTTTTAAAAAGATTTGATACCTCTTTTAATTCTTCATCAAAAGATAGTTTTGTATCACTATTTAGTAAAAAAACTCCTTTTGTTATAATTTGTTCTGATGGAATTGGAATTATTGAAGGAGTAACCGGAGTTTTATTATCCTTAAAACATGCTGTTAGCAGTAAAACTAAAGTTGTGTATATTAAAGTTTGTGTTGTTCGTCTAAAAATGCCCATTTTATAATTGATTGATTATCGTTACCTTGCTAATCTAGCTAAAAAAATATAATTTTCCAACTGATGATAATGTGTTTAATAATGTTCTTTTTAGTTGTTTTTTTTAAATTCCGTAAAGTTAAAAGCAATGTTTTTTGAGTAAAAAATATAAATACTTAATTTATTATATACATTTGTTTTTGTAGCAAAAAGTTTAAACTCATTTATTTGAGAGCTTACAATCTAGCGATCAATAAAAATAGAGCGTTATAAAGTTAGAAAAATGACGTTTTATAATTTTATAGGAAATTAGAAATGCATAGAAGTTATTTTATCTTAACAAATAATAATTTCTATAATTAATTTAGATCATAACCACGATGTAAGAAGATGGTTGTTTATAACTGAAATTAGAATTAAGTAATTATGAAAAGACGAAATTTTTTAAAAAAGGCATCGGTATCTAGTTTGGCTTTGGCGGTTGTGCCAGCAATTGCATCTTGTGTAACAGAAGAAAAAAAAGAAAATAAAGCAGTAGTAAGTGGAGAAGTTATAATTCCTATTGTTGTGGCAACTTGGCGTTTTCATAATGCAACAACAGCTGCGTGGGAAGTATTAGAAAAAGGTGGCGAGTCTATTGATGCGATTGTAGCGGGTTGTAGAACAGAGGAAGCTGACTTAAAAAACACAACAGTTGGGAACGGTGGAGCGCCAGATAGAGATGGTAATGTAACGCTAGATGCTTGTATTATGAACAAAAACGGAGGTTATGGTGCCGTAGTTTGTATGGAAAACATTGCGCACCCTATTTCTGTGGCACGTAAGGTAATGGAAGAAACCCCACATGTATTATTGGCAGGAAAAGGTGCTGAACAATTTGCTGTTGAGCAAGGATTTAAAAGAGAAAATTTGTTGACGGAAGCTTCTAAAAAAGCTTGGGAAAAATGGAAAGTAAAAGCGGAATACAAACCGATTATCAATATAGAAAATCACGATACTATTGGAATGTTAGCCATTGATAAAAATGGAGATATTTCTGGTGGTTGTACTACAAGCGGAATGGCTTATAAAATGGCAGGAAGAGTAGGAGACTCTGCAATTATAGGTTCAGGATTATTTATAGACAATGAAATTGGCGGCGCCACTGCAACCGGAATGGGAGAAGAAGTATTAAAAACCGTTGGAAGTTATTTAATTGTAGAATTAATGCGCCAAGGTAGAACACCGCAAGAAGCATGTGAAGAAGGTGTTAAGAGAATTGTAAAATCGAATCCTAATTACAATAATTTTCAGGTAGGTTATGTAGCCATCAATAAAAAAGGAGAATATGGGTGTTTCTGTATTCATGATGGTTTTGGAATTAGCAAATATCAAAAAGGAAAGCAAACCTATATAGAATCTGGGTCTTATATTAAAAAAGCGTAAACCAAAACAAGAGATTATATTTAATTAATTTGAAATATTTTTCTAAAATTATTTCGAACAATACAAAATAGAAATTGTACTGTTTGATGAAAACTAAAAACCCGAAACTTAATTGTTTCGGGTTTTTAGTTTTTTTAATTTAGGAAATATATTCCAATTGTTTATTTACTCCTAGTCTGGAACTTAAACTTCAGTGATGTCTAAGTTTTTAAAACTTACATATTATGAGGAGTGAAAAAAGACTTTAGCAATCATAACATCTTTAAATTTAATTTATAAAAACAATACATTTATTATTATTTATTATGTAAATTACTCATTATTATATGTTTGTAATATCTCAATACCAAACAAAATTCTCCAATGAAAAAAAAGATACATACAATAACTTTATTAGTTACAATTTTACTTAGCTCCCTGAATTTTTACGGTCAAGAATTACCTCCAATAAAAGTTTTTACTACTGAAGATTATAGAGGAGGAAATCAAAATTGGTCTATTTCTCAGGCAACTAATAAATATATTTATGTAGCAAACAATAAAGGTTTGTTAGAATATAATGGTGCGAAATGGCATTTGTATCCAACGCCAAATGAAACGATAATGCGATCGGTAAAATGTATTAATAATACCATTTTTACTGGTTTTTTTAGGGATTTTGGTTTTTGGGAAAAAAATGATTTTGGTTTTTTAGAATTTAATTCTATTGTAGAAAAGAAAGGAATTAAAATGTTTGAAGATGAACAGATTTGGGAAATTATAGAATTAGATGGTTGGGTTTTATTTAAATCTCTTCAAAGAATTTATTTATATAATTTAAAAAATGATTCTTTAAAAATTATAGAAGGCACTAATGTGCTTACGAAGGTATCTAAAGTAAACGATGTTGTTTATTTTCAAGATCTAGAAAACGGATTGTTTAAAATAGAAAACGGAGCATCATTATTAGTTTCTAACCACGAAGTTCTAAAAAACAAGAGGCTTACAGCTATCTTTTATAAAGACGATAAGCTATTTTTTTTAACTCAGAATTCTGGATTTTACTTTTTTGAAGATGACAAACTTAAGAAATGGAAAATTTCTGCTAATAGCTACTTAGAAAATAAAACCATATATAGTGCCGAAATACTTAGTGATGATGCTATGGTTTTGGGAACAATTTCTGATGGTGTTATTTATTTAACAAGTACAGGAGATATTGATTATCAGATAAATCAGAATTTTGGGTTAAGTAATAATACGGTATTATCTGTTTTTGAAGATCTTGATAAGAATATTTGGCTTGGTTTAGATAACGGAATTAACCTTGTTAATTTTACATCTCCTCTTAAAATATTTGTAAATCAAGAAGATTTCTTAGGAACAATTTACACATCGACTATTTATAATGGAAATCTTTATTTAGGAACCAATCAAGGTTTGTTTTTTAAAAAACACGATGCTAAGAGTGGTTTTACATTTATTAAAAAAACACAAGGCCAAGTATGGAGTTTAGAAGTTATTGATGGTACTTTATTTTGTGGTCATGATTCTGGTACTTTTATTATAAAGAATAATGAGGCAGATTTAATTTTCAATCTTCAAGGAAGTTGGGGTTTTAAGAAATTAGATAAGAATTTAATTATTCAAGGTACTTATGATGGTTTGTATGTTTTAGAAAAAGAAAATAAGACATGGCGTTTACGGAATAAAATAAAAGGATTTAAGAACTCTAGTAGATATTTTATCATTTTAGAAAACGATAGAATATTTGTAAACCATGAATATAAAGGTGTTTTTAAGTTAAAAATAAACGATTCTTATTCTTCCATAGTAAAAATTGAAAAAGATACTTCTGTGCAAAAAGGAATTCATTCGAGTCTTTTAAAATATAAGGAAGACGTCTTTTATGCTTCTAAAAAAGGGGTTTATAAATATAATTTCGAGAAAAATACTTTTGGTTTAGATAGTGTTTATAGCAGGTTGATTTCTGAAAACACATTTGTATCAGCAAAACTAATTTCAGATGAAAAGGCTAATAAACTATGGTCTTTTACAAGTGAGGGACTTCGCTTTTTAACACCAGGGAAACTAAGTAATACTCCAACTATAGAAACCATTCCTATTAAAAAATCATTATTTAAAGGAGCTTCTGGTTTTGAGAACATTATTCATTTAGAGAATGAAAAATATCTTTTAGGAACAATAAATGGGTATCTAATTGTAGATTTAAATAAAATAGGTATTCCTAAAAATTTCGAAATAAATATTACTCAAATTTTAAATTATGAATTAGATCAACCTTCAAAAAACATCAATTTAAATAAAGAAGCAAATTTTAGAAATAAAGAAAATAGTGTAGCATTTTTCTATAGCGTACCAAAATTTGATGAAACATCTAACATCATGTACCAATACAAACTTGCTGGTTATAATAGTAAATGGAGTGATTTTAGTAAATCCAATTCAATTTTATTCGAAAATTTACCTTTTGGAAACTATAACTTTAGAGTAAGAGCTTTAGTCTCTGGAATTTTAACCAACAATCTTTCTGAGTTTAAATTTAGAGTAGAAAAACCATGGTTTTTATCTAACCTTGCCGTTTTGTTTTACACTTTCGTTTTATTATTGCTAATATTTACTTGGTATTTCCTTTCAAAAAAGTACTATAATAATAAGCAGAAGAAACTTTTATTGAGAGCTCAACAAGAATTGGAATTAAAAGAATTAGAAAGTTCCCAGAAGATTATAAAATTGAATAATGACAAACTAAGAAATGATATTGCCAGTAAAAATAGAGAGTTAGCAACCTCAACAATGAGTATTATTAAAAAGAATGAGTTTTTAAGTACCATAAAAAAGGAGCTTTTAGAAGGTAAAGAAAAGAATATTTCTAATGTTGTTAAGGTTATTGATAAAAACTTGAACAATACAGACGATTGGAAAATGTTTCAAGAAGCATTTAACAATGCAGATAAAAAGTTCTTAGATAAGGTGAAAGATAAACACCCAAGTTTAACTCCAAATGACCTTAGATTGTGTGCTTACTTGCGTCTAAATCTGTCTTCTAAAGAAATCGCTCCGCTTTTAAATATCTCACCTAGAAGTGTTGAAGTAAAAAGGTATCGATTGAGAAAAAAAATGGATTTAGATCATAACGCGAACTTAACAAATTATATTTTAGAAATATAACAGCACATCATATGTATATACTACCCATACATAACCACAACAAGTAATTTTTTTTTCTTTTTTTTTCTTTTTTTTTCTTTAACGAAGAAGTGTTATATCAATAGGAAATTACCGTAATTATCAGCTTTTTTTTATCATGTATGTTTTTTGTTGAGGTGTTTTTTATTGATTTAACAATTATTTAAGGTTAAATTTATAAAAAAATTAAAACTCTTTATTCATGAGAAAACAAATCACATTATTATTCTTTATTTTAATAGGTTTTTGTGCGACTGCTCAAACTATTAATGTCAAAGGAGTTGTTAAAGAAGCTGTTTCCGGAAGTGTACTTCCTGGGGTTAGTGTTGTTATTAAAGGAACTGTTAAGGGAACAGAGTCAGATTTTGATGGTGTTTATAACTTAATGAATGTAAATGCTGGAGATATTTTAGTTTTTAGATATTTGGGGTATAAACAAAAAGAGGTTGCCGTTTTAAATGCAACTTTAAATGTTTCCTTAGAAATTGCAACAGAAGCTTTAGATGAAATTATAGTTGTTGGTTACGGAAAACAGAAACGTAAAGATGTTACAGGTTCTGTGTCTTTAGTTGGTGAAGAAACACTAGAGGCTCTGAAGCCAATAGATGCAACCACAGCATTACAAGGAACAACTTCTGGTGTTGCTGTGAATTTATCTTCTGGTGCTCCTGGTGCTAAAGTGAACATTTTAATACGTGGTGTAAGTTCGAATACCAACAATCAACCGCTAACTATTGTAGATGGTTATGAAGGTGATTTAAATAGTATCAACCCGAACGATATAGAATCTATTACGGTTTTAAAAGATGCGCAGGCTGCCATTTACGGTATTAAAGGTGCAAATGGGGTTGTTTTGGTAACGACAAAAATTGGTAAAAAGAACAAAGCACCAACAGTAAAGTATGATACCTACGCTGCTATTCAGCAAACCAGTCGTAAATTAGATTACTTAAATGCTACGGAGTACGCATTGGTTTTAAATGAAGCGTATGCAGCTAGCGGACAATCGTTACCGTTTGGTAATATTGGGCAATTAGGCTTTGGGTCAGATTTTCAAGAAGAATTATTTAATGACGCTTTATTAATGAATCACAATATAAGTGTTTCTGGAGGTGGAGAAAATTCTAGGTACTTTATAAGTGCTTCTAGAACCGAGCAAGATGGTATTATTGCAAAAGAAAATTCGAATTTTGTTAGAAATAATATCAAATTAAATTTAGGAATTGATATTTCTGAAAAATTAAACTTTTCTGTAATAGCTAATTATTTTACTACAGCTTCAGAAGGTTTTGCTGGTTCAGTGCTGTTTAATGGGCTAAATTATGCGCCAACATTTGCAATAGATGAAGATGATACTAACAATTTTTTAGGAATAGAAATAATTAATCCTTTAAGTCAATTAAGAAATACTTTTGGGAGTTATAATGGTAGCGGTATTGAAGGGAATTTTAAATTAGCATATACCCCAATAGAAGATTTAACAATTACTTCTAGAGTTGGTTACAAGATTTTTAATGATAAAGGGCGTTCTTTTACGCCGATACAAAATTACGGAGCAAGTAAAGTTTTTAACACGACACAGAGTTCGGTATATCAATATAAACAAACATCTACAAGAGTTGTTTGGGAAACATTTGCAAACTATGAAAAAACGTTTGCGAAAGATCATAACACTACTTTTACGTTAGGTACAAGTGTTCAAAACGATTTGTTTGATGGTATTTATGCAACCGGTATCAACGTGCCAAATAATTCTTATGATTTTGCAGATCTAAGTTTAACAGATCCACAAAACGAACAAAGAAATTTAAATTCTGGTTTTAATGATTTAAGATTAATTTCTTACTTCTCTAGATTACAATATGATTATAAAGGAAAATATTTATTTTCTGGATTAGTAAGAAGAGATGCTGCATCGGTTTTTGATAAGGATTTAAGAGCAGATTATTTTTGGTCTGCAACAACAGGTTGGAAAATTTCTGATGAAAACTTCTTAAAAGATAGCAAAACAATTAATTTCTTAAAATTAAGAGCAAGTTTTGGTACTTTAGGAAACTTAGTTGGTAACAATTTAAATAGATCTTTTTTAAGTGGAGAAGGAACGTATGTCTTAGACGGAGCTTTGGTCGATGGAACAGCGCAAGGAAGAATTCCGAATCCGCAGGCACAATGGGAAACTGCAGAAAAATTAGATATTGGTTTAGACTTAAACCTATTTAATGATAAAGTTTCTATCGTTGTAGATTACTTTGAAGAAAGTAGAAAAAACTTATTAATAGAGAATTTTCCAGTATCTGGTATTTTAGGAACATCTGCTCCTGGAGGAGGAAATCCAACAGTTAACGCAGGAACCTCTAAAAATACTGGTGGTGAATTCGCAATCAATTATAAAGCATTAGATACAGAAAATACATCTTTAAATTTTGCATACAATGTAACGTATGTAAAAAATAAAGTTACAGAAGTAACTGGTGGTGCCTTTATTGAAGGAGGTTCTTTTGCCATTGGTAATTTGGCGCCTTCTAGAATGGAAGTAGGACAGTCAATTGGTTATTTCTATGGATTGCAAACTGATGGTGTTTTTCAAAACCAAGCAGAAGTAAACGCACATCCTTCTCAAAATGGTTTGGGTGCAACTGTTACCTCGCCGGGAGATATTAGATATAAAGATATGAATAAAGACGGGGTTATCGATTTTAACGATAGAACAAATATTGGTAAACCTCAAGCAGATTTTTTCATGGGATTCAATGTGTCTGGAAAATATAAAAAATGGGACTTTAGCATGTATTTATATTCAGAATTAGGAAAAGAGATTGTTAGAAATTATGAACGTTTTCTACCAAATTCAAATAAGCCTAATTATTATTTAGGCAGATGGACTGGTGAAGGAACAAGCAACTCTATTCCTAGGTTAACAAATGAAGCAACTAATAATAAATTATTTTCAGACTTCTTTGTAGAAGATGGTTCTTTCTTAAGGTTACAAAACGTACAAGTTGGTTACAATTTTGATGTAAGTACTTTAGAAAAAGTTGGTGTTGCAAAGTTAAGAATATACACAAGTGTTAACAATCTATTCACGCTAACAGATTATTCGGGTTATGACCCAACAATTAACGGAGGCGCAATAGGAGCGGGTATCGATTCAGGAAACTATCCTTCTGCAAAGCAATTTATTTTAGGATTAAACGTAGAATTTTAAAAAAGCAAGTAATGAAAAATAGAACAAAAAATATAGCAACAAGTATTATCATCATTGCAAGTTTATTTATTGTAAACGGTTGTTCAGATGATTATTTAGACAATACAAAGGTGTATGCAGAAGATTCTGAATCCTTTTTTAATTCAGAAGCAGATTATTACAGTGCATTAGTAGCAGCTTATGATCCTTTACAATCTACATATATTAATGTATTAATGGGAGAAATAGCTTCTAATAACACATTATGTGGTGGTGAAACGGCAACAAATGTTCCGGGTTATCAGCAAGTTGATGACATGATTCACAGTCCTGTAAATTCAGAATTACAAAGCCTTTGGAGTTTGATGTTTGGTGGTGTAAATAGAGCCGCTTACATTATAGAGTTTCAAGATAAAACAGATTTTATTGGTAAAGAAATTATCATTGGTGAAGCGCGTTTTTTAAGAGCATATTACAATTTTGAATTGGTAAAATGGTTTGGTGCAATTCCTATTAAGGCAGAAGGTCGTTTTGGTGTTGGTGATGAGAAAACAATTCCAAGATCTCCCAAAGCAGAAGTATATGCATTCATAGAGGCAGATTTAAAATATGCAGTTTCTAATTTATCGTATACAACTCCGCAAGTTGGTCGAGCTACAAAAGGATCTGCAGAAGCTTTGTTAGGTAAAGTGTATTTATATCAAGATAAATTTACAGAAGCAGCAGCAGTTTTAGAAGATGTAATTACAAAAGGGCCTTATATGTTAGAAACAGATTACAATAAAATTTTCGAAGCTGCAGGAGAGAATGGTGTTGGGGCAGTTTTCGAAGTGCAATACACAGATGTAGAAGGCGCAAGTTTCGATTGTTTACAGTGTAGTGAAGGAAATGTCGCTGTTGGTTTTCAAGGAGTACGTTTTACTTCTGGAGAACATGAGCCTTATACTTATGGCTTTAGTTTTAATGTACCAACTCAAGAAATGGTAGATCAGTTTGAAGCAGGAGACAACCGAAAAGAAGTTGCAATATTAGACATAGATGCTTTTGTTGAAGTTAGAAAACAAGAATTATTAGCAGACAGTGATCCAAATAACGATGATGATTTTCCTAGATATACTTTAGGATATGAGCATACTGGTTTTTTTAATAAAAAATACATACCTAGAGTTAGAAGTGCAAATGCAGCAGGAGATTTAAATTTAACAAATCCTAATAACTATAGAGCAATTCGTTTCGCAGATGTTTTATTAATGGCTTCGGAAGCTAACAATAGAAAATCGACGCCTAATGATACAAAAGCAAGATTGTATTTAAATAGAGTGAGAGCAAGAGCATTTGGAAACACAAATAATGAAATTACTACTGGCGGAACAGCTCTAACAGATGCAATTTATCAAGAGAGAAGAGTAGAGTTGGTAGGAGAAGGACATCAATTTTTTGACTTGGTAAGAACCGGCCGAGGAACTCAAATACCTGGATTTTCAACGAATAAAAATGAGCTCTTTCCAATTCCGATAGAAGAAATACAATTTTCACAAGGAAAATGGACTCAGAATAAAGGCTATACAAATTAAACATATTAATATATAGATATGAAATATTTAAAAACGATTTACAAAGCAATCATCCTATTAATTTTTGTGAGTGCTTGTACAGAAAGTGAAAATCTAGATTTTTTAGACAACATTCCTGTACCAACAAATATTGCAGCGACCTATAACATTTCGCAAGATAATACTGGGGTTGTAACGATTACACCAACCGCAGAGGGCGCAACTTCTTTTGATGTTTATTATGGGGATGCAACAGCAACATCCGTAAAATTAGAGCAAGGAAAAAAGACAGTGCATACGTATGCAGAAGGGAATTATGATGTAAAAGTTGTTGCATACAATTCAGTAGGTAAAACAGCTGAATTTATTCAACCTTTAGTTGTTTCTTTTCAGGCACCACAAAACTTAATGGTTACTGTAGCTAATGATGCTTCGGTATCTAAGCAATTAAATATAAAAGCAACAGCAGATTTTGCTGCTATGTACGATTTTTATTCTGGTGAGGCAGATGTATCGCAACCTGTAGCAACAGTAAATATTGGTGAAGTTTTAAAATATCAATACAAAGAAGCAGGCACTTATGATATAAAAGTAGTTGCAAAAGGTGGCGCTATAGCAACTGCAGAATACACGGTTAATTTTGAAGTTACTGAAATATTAGCACCTTTAAAAGCTGCACCAACGCCTCCTAAAAGAGACGCTGCAGATGTAATTTCTATTTTTAGTGATGCTTACACAAATGTTACTTTAAATGAATTGCCTACAAGTTGGTCTTTAACTGGTTTTGATGCGACTACGATTGAAAACAATAATGTATGGAAATTATCAAATTTAGACTTCTTAGGAATGGTTACTAATTATGATAACGGTATCGATATTTCTTCTATGGAGAAATTACATATCGATTATTGGGTACCAACAGAAACTACCAATGAATTGTCTATTAAAATTGTAAACACAGTAGATTCAGGAGAAGCTGTTGCTTCATTAGGTACAACTGCTGGCGGTTCTTGGCAAAGTATAGAGATTGATATGGCGGTTTTTGATGGAGGGAATCTTGCAAATAAAAATAAAATAACACAGATTTTAATAGATTCTGATGGACTTGCAGGTATTGTATATATCGCTAATTTTTATTTTTATAAGGCAAGTACAGTTTCATCATTTGACGATGGTTTATTAATAAATGGCGATTTTGAAAATGGAAGTGATTCTTGGATTGTTGGAGTGGATAATAACGCTCCTGTGTCAGTTGTAACAAACGGAGGGAATACGTATTATTCTGCAGATGTTACTGCTGCTGGTAATTCGTATGATGTGAATGTAAGTCAGAAATTAGAGATTCTTCAAGGAAAAACATACACGTTAACTTTTGATGCTTGGTCAGATGCAAATAGATCAATAATTGCAGGAATTGGTTTAAGTGGAGGCGACTTTTCTAACGACTCAAAGCCTGTAAATATTACCGCAACAAGAACAACATATTCCCTTATACTATCTTCTACTAATTTTGGAGCAGCAGATGCTAGAGTTCTTTTTGATTTAGGAGCAGAAACAGGTTTGGTAAATATCGATAATGTATCGTTAATAATAGGCACAGGAAATATTGTAACTAATGGTAATTTCGAAAACGGTAACGATTCGTGGCTTATAGGTGTAGATGATAATGCACCTGCGCCAGTTGTAACTAATGGAGATAATACTTATTATTCTGTAGATGTTACTGCCGCTGGTAATTCGTATGATGTAAATCTTAGTCAAAAATTAGAAATCATTCAAGGAAGCTCATACACGTTAACTTTTGATGCGTGGTCAGAGGGTGAAAGATCTATCATTGCAGGAATAGGTTTAAGCGGAGGTGATTTTTCTAGCGATTCGAAACCTGTAAATATTACGGCAACAAGAACAACATATACGATCTCATTATCTTCAGATAATTTTGGAGCAACAGACGCCAGAGTTCTTTTTGATTTAGGTGCAGAAACAGGAGTTGTGAATATAGATGATGTTTCATTATCTAGTAATTAAATTCAAAACATTTTCTAGATAAAAAAAAATAATTTTCAAAAAATAAAGTAAAATGAAAAAACTCAAAAATATTTATACACTATTCTTTTCATTGGTAATTACCTTTTTCGGTTGTCAAGAAAATGAGTACGAATTCGGCCAGATTGTAGCACCCTCAAATATTAATGTAAGTGTAGAAATTGTTGGAGCAGATGAAAACAATCCATTCGGAGACGGTTCTGGTTTTGTAAACTTTACAACAACAGCAGACAATTCAAGTTCTTATGTATATTATTTTAATGATATTCCAGAGACTGCTCCTTCTGGTATGACTACAAAAAGGTTTACTAAAGTTGGTGTAAATAGATACCAGATAACTATAAAAGCCAATGGTAATGGAGGTGTTTCTTCGAGTAAAACTTTAGAGGTGGAAGTTTTTAGCTCTTTTTCAGATGTAGAAGCAGAATCATTTTTATCAAGTGCGCCGATTACACAAGACAGTGACGGAAATGATATCATAGGCGTTGCTGCACCCGTTTCTAAAACGTGGTATATAGCTAAAAATCAAACTGGAGCGTTAGGTGTGGGGCCATCTTTAGCTTTTGATATTCAAATTAATGGAAGTCCTACACAATATTATTTTCCAGCATTTTTTGCAGCACCAGCAGGTACGGCAAATGATTGTTTTACTGATGATGAATTGACTTTTACAAAAAATGCAGACGGAAGCTTAACCTATGTACTAGATAATAAAGGGCAAACATTTTTTAACGGAAACGCAGCACATCAAACCGTAGTAGGTGGTTCTGGTGCAAACGGAGATGAATGCTTCGATTTTGATGCATCAGCACAAAGTACCGTGTCTCTTTCTCCTACTTCAGAAGATTGGTCACAGGTACAAGATCCAGCTTTTACTCCTAGAGGAACTGTTTTAAACTTTACAAATAATGGGTTTATGGGATATTATGTAAGTTCAACAACTTACGAAATTTTAGAGATTTCAGAAACAGAAATGCATGTTAGAACGTTAGACGCTGCAGACCCTAATTTAGTTTGGTATTTGAAATTTACATCAGTAAAACCAGCAGACAATGCTTTAAATACTGCTTTTACAAATTTAGTTTGGGAAGATAATTTTAACACAGATGGTGCACCAAATGCAGCAAACTGGACCTATGATTTAGGTGCAGGTGGTTGGGGGAATGGAGAACTTCAAACCTATACAAATAATGCAGAAAATGTAATTGTAGAAGGGGGAAGCTTAAAAATTAAAGCCAAAGCAAATGGTTCTAGTTATACATCAGCCAGATTAAAATCTGAAGGATTAAGAGAGTTTACTTATGGTAGGTTTGAGATAAGAGCAAAATTACCAGCATCCCAAGGTACTTGGCCTGCATTATGGATGTTAGGAGCAAATTTTAGCCAAGTTAGTTGGCCAGCTTCTGGTGAAATTGATATTTTAGAGCAAAGAGGAGATGACAAGAATACCGTATTTAGTACACTTCATTATCCGGGTAACTTTGGTGGCGGCGGTCCATCTCAATCTAAAGAATTAACAACTTCTACAACAGAATTTCATAATTATTCGGTAGAATGGTCTGCAGCAGAAATTAAATTTGCGATTGATAATGAAGTATATCATACTTTACCAAATGATGCTACCTTACCTTTTAACGCAGATTTCTTTTTTATCTTAAATGTAGCTATGGGGGGTACTTTAGGTGGTACAGTTGACCCTGCATTTACAGAAGATATGATGGAAATTGATTATATAAAAGTTTTTCAATAGTCGATAATATTTTATGAAAAGGTCGAGTAAATTAAATATTCGACCTTTTTAATACCTCCCAATCTAAAATATATTTAAATATAAATTCAACTTTTTTAAAAGTTGCTGAATTATTTTTTGCTTTTTTTTGAAGCAAATTCTCTCTTGAAAAAGAATATCACCCGTTAAATTTCAAATTAAATGAATACTGTTTCCTCAGAAAAAAACATCCTAGATAAATCTCAAGTTGCTAATAATGGCGAATTCGTAAAAATAGACAATGAATCTTTTTATAAGATATCTAACACGCATACGATGCGTCCGTTTTTTATGACCATTGTCTCAGATTCAAACCATTGGATGTTTGTTTCTAGTAACGGAGGTTTAACTGCTGGAAGAATAAATGCGCAATATGCCTTATTTCCTTACTATACAGACGATAAAATTACTGCTTTGGCAGAAACTACCGGTTGTAAATCCATTTTTAGAATTCAGAAGAATAATGAAATAAAATTATGGGAACCTTTTTCAGATAGACAAGCAGGTATTTATAGCATTACAAGAAATATCTATAAAAATATTTATGGAAATAAGATTGTATTTGAAGAAATAAATAATGATTTAGAAGTTACTTTTAAATATGAATGGAATTCTAGTGATAAATTTGGTTTTGTTAGAAAAGCAACGCTCTTAAACAATTCATCAGAAGTACTTTCTATAGAAGCTTTAGATGGTTTTGAAGATATTATACCTTATGGTATAGGGTCTGAATTACAGGCAAATATTAGTAATTTAGCAGATGCTTATAAAAAATGTGAATTAGAAAAAGATGCAGGTTTAGGTATTTATGCATTAAGTGCTATTATTGTGGATAAAGCAACACCTAGTGAAGCTCTAAAAGCAAATATTGTATGGTGTTTAGGGATTGAAAATGCTACTTATTTACTATCGTCGCTGCAAATAAATAATTTTAGAAGAGGTATTTCTTTAGAAGAAGAAGTAGATGTAAAAGCAGAAAAAGGAGCGTACTTAACAAGTTTTAACTTTACGTTAGCGGCTAATTCAGAAAAATACTGGAGACAAATAGCAAACGTAAATCAGTCTATTACGCAAATAACAGAAGTATCCGATCTGATTACTTCAAACAAAAATATTGAAGAATTATTAAATAACGATATTGATTTAGGAACAAAAAACTTAATAAAATTAACAGCTTCTGCAGATGGTATACAACTTACAGAAGATAATTTAGTAAATACAAGACATTTTTCAAACACACTTTTTAATATAATGAGGGGCGGTGTTTTTGATGATAATTACACGATTGAAAAAGAAGATTTCACAAAATATTTATCGAAAGCGAATTCAGCAGTATATGAATCTAATACAGCAATTTTAAAAGATTTAGCTACTGTTTTTAATTTAAATGATATTAAGAAATTAGCATATTCTAGCAGAGATAAAGATTTTAAAAGATTGTGTTTAGAATACTTACCATTAAAATTTAGTAGAAGACATGGTGATCCGAGTAGACCTTGGAACAAGTTTTCAATCAACACTAAAAATGAAATAGATGGTTCTAAAGTGCTAGATTACGAAGGAAATTGGCGAGATATTTTCCAGAATTGGGAAGCTTTGGCTCATTCATATCCAGAATTTATAGAAAACATGATTCATAAATTCTTAAACGCAACAACTTTTGAAGGTTACAATCCTTATAGAGTTACAAAAGATGGTTTCGATTGGGAGGTTATAGAAGAAAATGATCCATGGTCTTATATTGGGTATTGGGGAGATCATCAAATTATTTATTTGTTGAAGTTTTTAGAATTTGCAGAAAAGCATTATCCGAATAAATTAGCAAAATTATTTACAGAAGACATTTTTGTCTATGCGAATGTTCCTTATAAGATAAAATCGTATCAAGATATTCTTAAAAACCCGAAAGATACCATAGATTTTGATTACAAATTAAATGCTGAAATTGATGGTAAAAGAGCAGTTTTAGGAGCTGATGGAGCTTTAATGGAAGCAAAAAATAACGGAATTTATAAAGTAAATTTAATAGAAAAATTATTAGTTACCGTGTTGGCAAAAGTAGCAAACTTTATACCTGAAGCCGGTATTTGGCTAAACACACAAAGACCAGAATGGAATGATGCAAACAACGCGTTAGTTGGCAATGGTGTTTCTATGGTCACCTTATATTATTTAAGAAGATTTATTAAATTTTATGAGAATTTAGTTGAAGATGCGACCATTTCAGAAATTGAAATCTCATCAGAATTAAAAGAGTTTTTTAATGAAGTTGTTTCAACATTAGAGAATAACAAGCATATTTTATCTAGAAGTTTTACAGATAAAGAACGAAAAGTGGTTTTAGACGGTTTAGGAATTCCAGCAAGTATTTATAGAGCCGAAATTTATAAAAACGGATTTTCAACTCATAAAAAAACAATCTCAAAAACAGCCTTGTTACATTTTTTAGCAACTACAAAAGCATATTTAGAACATGCTATTAAAGCAAACAAACGCTCAGATAACATGTATCATGCGTATAATTTAATGACGATTAACGGTACAAATGAGGTTTCTGTGTCTTACTTATCAGAAATGTTAGAAGGGCAGGTTGCTGTGCTAAGTGCTGGTTATTTAGAGCCAAAAGAGGCTTTGGCTTTACTAGATGGTTTAAAGAATAGCGCACTTTTTAGAGCAGACCAATACAGTTATATTTTATATCCGAATAAAGAATTACCAAGATTTACAAAGAAGAATAATATTGCTAAAGATAAAGTTGAAAATTCAATATTATTAGCAACTTTAATACAAGAAGGAAATAGAGAAGTTATAGAGCAAGATGTTTTAGGAAATTATCACTTCAACGGAAATTTTAACAATGCAGCTAGTTTAAAAGCAGCGTTAAAAAACCTTTCTAAAGAAAAATACGGAGCATTAATTAAGAGTGATGAGACAGCCGTTTTAGCAATTTTTGAAGAAATTTTCGATCATAAATCGTTTACAGGTCGTTCGGGAACTTTCTTTGGCTATGAAGGTTTAGGTTCTATTTATTGGCACATGGTTTCTAAGTTATTGGTGTCGGTTCAAGAAAACTGTTTGTTGGCTGTGAAAAAAGGAGAAAGTGAAGCGGTTATTGGCAGACTTTTAGATCATTATTATGAAATACACGCAGGAATTGGTGTACATAAATCGCCAAGATTATACGGTGCTTTTCCAACAGATGCATATTCTCATACGCCGGCAGGAAAAGGTGCGCAACAACCAGGAATGACAGGGCAAGTAAAAGAAGATATTTTAAGCAGGTTTGGAGAATTAGGTGTTTTTGTAAGTGAAGGAAAGATTGTATTTAACCCGCGTTTATTAAAGCAAACAGAGTTTCTAAAAGAAGCAAAAACCTTTCATTATGTAGATGTTTTAGGAGAACCAAAAATACTTCCAATTAAAAAAGACGAGCTAAGTTTTACCTATTGCCAAGTGCCAATTGTGTATTCTAAAAGGGCTACAAACAAAGTAGAAGTGTTTTTTAATGATGCAACTTCTACAATTTTTGAAACACTAGCGTTAGATATACCAACAAGTAATGAGTTCTTTAAAAGGTCGAATAAAGTGAATCATATTAAAGTATCAATTTAAAATATTTAAAATAAATTAATTATGAAAACCATAAAAAGTAAACAGCTTCACATCATAGAATATCTATGTGTATTGCTGTTGTTTTTTATGGTTTCTTGCAAAGATCAGGCTAAAAAAGAAGTACAAGAGAATAGAAATCGTTCTGCTTCAGAAATTTTAGGAAATAAAGATTATCTAGCCATTTCTTATGGTGGTTATAGAGAGAAGACAAGGGATATTCAACCTACTATTCAACAATTAAAAGAAGATTTAAGAATAATGTCTGCAATGAATATTAAGATTTTAAGAACCTATAATGTTCATTTAGCACAAGCTTCAAATTTATTAGAAGCCATTTATCAACTTAAAAAAGAGGATGCGAATTTTGAAATGTACGTAATGTTAGGTGCTTGGATAGATTGCAAAAATGCTTTTAATTCTGAAACAGGAAAGCCTATTCACACAAAAGAAAGTGAAAGAAATTCTATTGAAATAGCTACAACCATTTCTTTGGCAAAAAAATACCCAAGTATTGTAAAAGTGATTGCTGTTGGTAATGAAGCCATGGTGAAATGGGCTACAAGTTATTATGTAACTCCAGATATTATTTTAAAATGGGTGAATTATTTACAAGAATTAAAAAAATCTGGAGAATTACCAAAAAATTTATGGATTACGAGTTCAGATAATTTTGCTTCTTGGGGTGGTGGAAGTGAAGAATATCATGTAGAAGAATTAACTAAATTAATTCATGCGGTAGATTTTATTTCGATGCATACTTACCCAATGCATGACACACATTACAACCCTGTTTTTTGGGGGAACTTAGAAACTGAAAAAGAATTTTCTAAGGTAGCTAAAATAGCTGCTACAATGTTAAGAGCTAAAGAATATGCTGTTTCTCAATACAACAGTGTAAAAGTATATATGAAAAGTGTGGGGGCCAACAAACCTATTCATGTTGGCGAAACTGGTTGGGCATCAATATCTAACAAACATTATGGTGCATCTGGTTCTAAAGCCACAGATGAATATAAAGAAGCTATTTATTATAAGTTGATGAGAGCGTGGACAAATGAAGAAAATATTTCTTGTTTTTATTTTGAAGTTTTTGATGAACAATGGAAGGATGCAGAAAATGAATTGGGTTCAGAAAATCATTTTGGTTTGATTAATTTGAAAGGGGAGGCTAAATACCCACTTTGGAGTTTGGTTGATAAAGGAATTTTTAATGGATTAACTAGAGACGGTGAAAAAATTACAAAAACATACAATGGAGAGATAGATATATTGCTAAAAGAGGTAATGTCTCCTCCAAATAAAAAATAATTCTAAAAAATGAAAAATTGCATTGTTTTTTTACTACTTGCCTTTGTTTTTACTTCTTGTATTAAAGAATTAAAGAGTGATGTTGTATCTATTTCTGATAGAAAAATATTGATAAATAAAAATCCGTATTTAATAAAAGGAATCTGTTATCACCCAGTTCCTAAAGGAAGTGATTCAAGAGATTTTAGCAATTTGAAAGAAGATTTAGCTTTGATGAAAGAAGCAGGAATTAATACGATTAGAGTTTATGAACCTATTGAAGACGTAAAGGTTTTAGATGCAATGGATAAAGCTTCAATGAAAGTAATTATTGGTTTTGGGTACAATCAAGGTGGAAAAAATGACATTTTATCCGGTACTTTTATCGATTATGTAAATCAGTTTAAGAATCACAATGCCATTTTAATGTGGGAGTTGGGGAACGAATATAATTATCATCCAGAATGGTTTGAAAATGATATAAAGAACTGGTATGCTGCAATGAATTCCGCAGCAAAAATGATTCATAATACGGATAAAAATCATCCCACAACAACAGCTCATGGAGAATTACCAGATGCGTTAGCACTTAAAATGTCTTCGAATATAGATGTATGGGGAATGAATGTGTACCGATGGGACAATCCCGAAGAAATTTTCTCTCAATGGAAAACAATCAGTAATAAACCGATGTATTTATCTGAAGCGGGCGGAGATAGTTATATGACAATTACAAAAGCGGGTTTCGAAAAAGGAAAAAATGAAAAAGCACAAGCAGTTGCAACTTCAAAAATAGTAAAAAGTGTTTTTTCTAACAAAGAAATTTCTAGTGGTGTGGCGTTATTCTCTTTTACAGATGGTTGGTGGAAAGCAGGAGACAATACAATACAAGATATTGGTGGTTGGGCGCCCAATAGTTCTGGTGTTCCTTATGACGGTGCTCCGAACGAAGAGTTTTGGGGCATCGTAACAATTGATAGAAAAAAGAAAGAAGCATTTGGTGTTGTAAAAGAACTGTATTTAAAAGAACAAAATAATTAAAAGAAAGCGCATGAGAAGATACAAACAAAGCTTGTGTTTTATTTTAGTTTTATTAATGATGAGTTGTGTAAATAATAAAGAAAAATTATCTGTAGTGGTTTATGAAACTTCTGCAAGTGGACATAAACTAACACAAGTTACAGCTTTTGAAATAGGAGAAAATGTATCAACTATTGTACTAAATCCAGACGTACAATTTCAAACAATTACAGGTTTTGGAGGTTCGTTTACAGAATCATCAGCATTTCTTTTAAAGAATCTAAGTAAGAAGAATAGAGATCTTATTTTAGAAGCTTATTTCGGGGAAACTGGGGCAAGATATTCTTTAACAAGAACGCATATGAATTCATGTGATTTTTCACTGAGTCAGTATTCATACGCGCCCATAAAAGGTGATATCGTATTAAATCATTTTTCTATTGAAGAAGATAAAGACGATATCATTCCGATGATTAAAGATGCTATGAAAGTATCAAAAGACGGTTTTAAGATTTTATCGTCTCCTTGGACGGCTCCACCCTGGATGAAGAACAATAACAATTGGGTTGGCGGTAAATTACTTCCGAAATATTACGATACTTGGGCTTTGTTTTTCTCTAAATACGTTACTGCTTATAAAGAAGAGGGAATAGATATTTGGGGTTTTACTGTTGAAAATGAACCTTTAGGAAATGGAAATAACTGGGAAAGTATGCATTTTTCTCCTGATGAAATGACAAATTTTGTTCAAAATTATTTAGGCCCGAAATTGGAGGCAGATAAGCATAATGTTAAGATTTTAGGATATGATCAAAATAGAGAACATTTAAATGAGTGGGTAGATGCTCAATTTAAAAACAAAGAAACTTCAAAATATTTTGATGGAACTGCAATTCATTGGTACGCAAGTACGTATGATTATTTTCCGAATGAATTACAATATGCTCATAAAAAAGCACCAGACAAATACTTAATTCAGTCAGAGGCTTGTGTAGATTCAGAAATACCAAAATGGCAAGATGATGCTTGGTATTGGTCTAAAGAAGCAACAGATTGGGGTTGGGATTGGGCGTCAGAAAAGGACAAATATTTGCACCCAAAATATGCGCCCGTAACTAGATATGCGAGAGACATTATTGGCTGTTTAAATAATTATGTTGATGGTTGGATAGACTGGAACATGGTTTTAGACACACAAGGTGGCCCAAATTGGTTTAAAAATTGGTGTGTTGCGCCAGTAATAGTAGATCCAGAAAAAGATGAGGTTTATTTTACACCAATTTATTATACCCTCTCACATTTTAGCAAATACATTAGACCAGAAGCAAAGATAATTTCTGTTGCTCATTCTGATAAAGAATTAATGGTTACTGCTGCAAAAAATACTGATGAATCTATTGCTGTTGTTATTTTTAATGAAGGTAAGTCACCAAAAAGTTTTATACTTTCCTTAAATGAAACATCAACAAAAGTAAAAATAAATGCACAAGCTATTCAAACCATAATTATTCCATCAAAAATAAGATAAAAATATGTCACAAAAAAGGGTGTTAAAAAAGGGAAAAGTTCCATTTGGACAAAAAATAGCTTTCGGAATTGGTATGTTAGCAAACCAAATGTTTCCTGCAGCTTTGGGTATTTTTATGGTGGTATTAATTCAAAACTTGGGTTTTCCTACTTGGATGTATGCTATTTTATTTTTCTTACCTAGAATTCTAGATGCTTTTACAGATCCTATTATGGGGTTTATTTCAGACAATACCAAGTCTAAATGGGGAAGACGAAGACATTATGTATTTATTGGCGCAATAATAATGGGTATTTCTTATATTCTTATGTGGCAATTGTATAAAGATGATGGTTTGGTATATAATTTTACCTACTTTTTTCTTTGGTCGTTGGTCTTCTATTTGGGATTAACAATTTTTAGTGTTCCTTATGTTGCTATGGGATATGAGATGAGTGATGATTTCCATGAGCGCACAAATATAATGGCTGTAGCACAATGGATAGGGCAGTGGGCTTGGGTAATTGCGCCATGGTTTTGGGTAATTATGTATGATCAAACTTGGTTTCCAACAGTAGAAGCAGCAACAAGAACATTAGCCATTTGGGTAGGTTTGGTTTTTATGCTTTGTGCAATGGTTCCTGCTATATTTATTAAAAGTAAATCAACTTTAAAAGAAGAATACTCTCCATTAACGTTTAAAAATATTGGCGGAAGTTTAAAAGAAATATTAAAAGGATTTAAAGAGGCATTCAAGATTAAACCATTTAAAAAGCTATGTATCTCCACTTTTTTTATATACAATGCTTTCAATACTGTTGCCGGTTTTTCATTTTTTATTATTGTTTACTATTTATTTAATGGGGTAACTGGGCCAGATGGTTCATGGATATGGCCAACGCTTTTTGGTTGTGTTGGGGCTTTGGTAACTACTTTTTTGGTCATTCCTATTGTGACAAGAATGTCTAAAAAAATGGGCAAAAAGCAGGCTTTTATAGTATCTCAAAGTATCTCTATCATTGGTTATGTTTTGTTATGGTTTTTATTTATTCCAGGAAAACCATTTATGATCTTATTAGCGTTACCATTCTTTTCATTTGGTATTGGTGCTTTATTTACCTTAATGATGTCGATGACAGCAGATATTTGTGATTTAGATGAACTTAATTTTGGGCAACGTAGAGAAGGTATTTTCGGAGCTATTTATTGGTGGATGGTAAAATTTGGTTTTGCAATTGCAGGAGGATTAAGCGCGTTAATTATGCTTTTTGTGGGTTTTGATCCAGAATTAGCAACCCAACCAGATGGTGCAATTACAGGATTGCGCATTTTCTTTTCTGTATTTCCAATACTAGGAACATTAATAGCAATATATGTGATGCGCGATTACGATCTAACGGAAGAAAAAGCAAGAGAAATTATACTAGAATTAGACAAAAGAGCCACAGGAACCACAGATGAGATAAAGGGAGAAAAGAATACTCATAGATAATATATAGTGTGAAGCTATTTCAAATGCTAAACCTGTATAGAGGTTAGTAATAGTTTAGGTATTTACAGCACAATTAAAATTAATAAAAGAGCGATTACTTCTGTAGTTGCTCTTTTATATTGCAATAAAAACACTTCATAATGATCGTTATTTTTTGTAAAAGGCTCTTTTTCAGTATCTTTTATAGTTGGCTATCGCTACATATTTTTGGCTAAAAATATTATGTTAAAACCAACCAAACATTACCCATACAAAACTTATTTATTTAGGCTAATACAGATTTTAGTCCATATTTTTTAGGGTTAGTGTTTCTTGTGTTTATGGAGTTATTCTATGAATTATTTAAATTTTTAGTTATTTTATTATGATGTATGTTTTTTGTTGTGGTCTTTTTTAATGAAATAGCAAAGTATAGTTTTAATATTGAGTAATTAACATTTAAATATTTAACACATGAAAAAAATTACTTTACTAATTATCCTTTTGGTTACTTCTTTAGGATATGCGCAACAACAAGAATATCTTTTAGATTTTGAAGATGGAACTCCTTCCGGAACAGCTTCTAATTGGTATACTTTCGATAATGAACCCGCTGCTGCTGAGGTTGTAGACAACCCAGATCTAGACGGTGTAAATAATACGGCTTCTAAAGTTTTAAAAGTAGTTGTAGGGCCTGGAAATGCTTTTTATGCAGGTGTAAACAATAAATGGCAAGATTCTAAATTTGGTACGTGGAAATTAGACATGAGTGTAGCAAGCAACCTAACCTTAAGTATCGATGTAAATAAAAACTATGTTGGTACCGTTGGTATTAAAATGGGAACAAATACCAGTGGAACTTCATTTCAGATAACAGATCAAAATGTTGGGAACACAGTTGTAGATGAATGGCAAACCTTAACTTGGGATCTTTCTGGTATAAATCCTAATGGAGATTTAACGAATATAAATCAAATGGTAGTTTTTGTAGATTGGACGCAAGGTCAAGCAGATAGAGCAGCAAACAGTACCATCTTTATAGACAACATTAAGTTTAACGCAGAAATGTTAACAGCACCAGTTACGGCACCAACGAGTCCTGTTGTTGCAGCACCAACACCAGTACAAGCGGCTGGTAATGTAATTTCTTTATATAGTGATGCTTATACAGATGTAGCTGTAAATAATTTTATTTCTTTTAGTAATGGTGCAACCTTAGAAGATGTAATGATTGAAGGAAATGCAACAAAAAAATATTCTAATTTAGATTATGTAGGGATAGAAACTTTAGGAGCAAATTTAATCGATGCATCTGCAATGACTACTTTACATATGGATATCTGGACACCAGACGCGAATAACTTTAAAGTAAAGGTTGTAGATTTCGGTGCAGATAAAGGATATCAAGGAGGAGATGATTCAGAACACGAAATTGTGTACGCTTCAACAGAAACTGGTCAATGGATTAGTTATGATATTCCATTGACAAACTTCGCTGGTTTAACAGCAAAAACAAATTTAGCGCAGTATATTTTATCTAAAAATCCAGGGGGAACAATTTATATCGACAATATTTATTTTCATAATGATGCAGTGGTTTTAACAGCGCCAGCAGCATCTGCAACAACACCAACAGTTGCAGTAGCAAATGTGTATTCTTTATTTAGTGATACTTATACAAATAATGCACCAAGTTCTTATACACAAGCTTGGGGAGAAGGTACTGTTGCAGATTTTACAGTAGAATCTGACAATATGAAGAAATATTCAGCTTTAAATTTTCAAGCAATCACACTTTCTTCTACCGTAGATTTAGCTAATTACACGCACCTTCATATTGATGTTTGGACGCCAGAAGCAAATGCTTTCGGAATTAAATTTCAAGATTTTGGAGCAGATAATATGGATGAATATCCTAATGCAGATGATTCTGAAATGGAAGTTCAAAGCTCAACTTCTCAAACAGCAGGCGCTTGGGTAAGTCATGATTTTGCAATAGCAGATTTTACAGGATTAACAGGAAAAGCAAACTTAGGTCAGATTCAATTATTATTGGGTTCAGCAACAGGTGGTACCCAAGGAACTGCTTTTGTAGATAACATCTATTTATACACAGCAGCAACTGCAGGTGTTGATAATAATACTTTAGCAAGTGTAAGTTTGTATCCAAATCCGTCAACAAATTTCTTAAATATATCTTCGGATAAAAGAATAGAGAAAGCAAGTATTTATAACATTTTAGGAAAACTTGTACAAACAATTTCTGTAGATGATACATCTAAAATTATAAATGTTTCTAATTTAAGTGCTGGTATTTATTTAATTAAATACACCGTTGAAGACGCCGTAGGAACCGCAAAATTTATCAAACAATAAAAACAATATCGGGGGATATTAATTTATAAACGCTCAAGATATGTCTTGGGCGTTTTTTTTATGCTTTTTATTAATACCAAGACACCTTGTCTTTTATAGCAACCTATCAACAATTTTAAAAGTTATCTAAACTCATAATGTTGGTATAAAAACCGAAATACATTTGTCAATTGTTTCATTAACAATAATACAGAAAGAGTGTTGACTTCTTTTTATGATTTGACCTGCAATTTCCGCAGATAGAAAAGGCTAAATTATTTTTTGGGCGTTTTAACGGGCTTTTCACTATATCTTTTTGTAAAAAACAAAAAGGATGCCGTTTCAATCCCTAACGCGTACAATTTTGTTAGTAAAACATCAAAAGCTAAAATAAAACCGCATTTTAAAACATAAAATAGAAGAAAGATATTAGATTTAATAGTGTTTTCTAATCTCATTAGGTTATCTTATAGTAACAAGAAAAATGAAACAAAAAACAATACAAATATCCGCCAGAAAAGGATAGGAAGGGCGTACTTTTGTAGTTGCGAAAAAAGTAAAGATATGTATCAAAAAATACGATGTAGAGATTTCAAGAAAAAGTCGTAAATTATAGTAGAGAACAAATGAAAGGAAATTAAAAAAATCTTTGGAAAAATTATCAATAAATTCAAAGAGTAAATCCCATTTGAGTTTTGTAAGAACAGATTTTAAACAAGTTCAAAAAATAGAAATCATTTAAGAGCAAGAGAAATCAGCCTAAATAAGATTTTAAAAAAAAGCAGCAATGTGTTATTGCGAAGAAAAGGGAAGTGCTTTTTAAGAGTTGATTTCGTTTTTCTCACAATAAATAATAAATAAAATAATATGGGAACATTAACAAATAACTATATTTTTAAAGCATTAGAGAATTATCCTTATGACTTAGAAGAGGTTATGGAGGCATTAAATTATGCGCTGTCTAGTGATGATAAAAACACGATGGCTTTAACTTTAATGGGCAGAGTGTATTCAGAAAAATTGTACAAATATGAAGAGGCAATTGTCTATTTTAAACAAGCTTTAGCAGAGAATGTTCACGCTTTTGAGGTTTATACACCCTACATTAATACACTTTTATGGAATGAAGATTATAAAGAAGCAGAAGAATTTATAGACTTTGGCTTAACAGTAAAAGGATCTGATAAGGCCGTTTTATATCTAAAAAAGGCAAATTTATACGAGCAATTAAATGATTATAAGAAAGCGTTAGTTTTTATAAAATTAGCAAAAGAATTCACGTTTAATTCAGAATACATGGCAGACATTAATATCGAAAAAGATCGAATTAAAGGAAAAATGCCAAAGAAAAAGAAGAAAGCAAAAGCTTCAAAAAAAGTAAAGAAAAGTAAAGAATAGTTTAAAGGTGTTTTGAAAATATAAACACCTTTTTATTTAAACAAAGCATCTAAAGTTAAAACATCTAAATAACCATCAGCAAATAACTCGTTTTTTTCTTCAAAGCTTTTTATTGCAGTCATGGTTTCTTTTTTAAAAATGCCATCATTTGCTAGGTAATAACCCTGTGAGGTTAATTTTTTTTGAACTTCAAAAATTAAAGGACTCTTTTCACCGTATCTCATGGTTTTAGATGCGTCAAACAAACTCTTAATCTTATTTAAAGCTATCTTTTTTTGATGGTTTTTTAAATTACTACCTGTGTCTTCTAAAAATTTAATTTCTTCGTTAGAGAGTCCTTTTTCTTTCAGTAGAGCAGCTTTTTTTAATTTATTTTCAAAATATTTTACAATTGCTAATTTATCAGCATAGCTATAAACAGCATCTTTAGTTTTAGTAGCATCATCTTTTGGTGTTCTAACATCAATATCATTTGCAGTCCATTGAAGCATTACAAAACTATTTAAGTCTTCAATAGCTTTATAATACTTTATGACCAATTCTTGATTGTGGTATTCTAAATCAATTTTTTTATCAACCTTATAATTCACTTCAGAAGAAGTATATCTTTTGTATTGGTTGTATTTACCATAGCCAATAAAGAAAGCAATAATTAATAATAATATAATTATAATCTGTTTCATAGAAAGATCTTTTAATGAGTAGTAAGCGCTTTAAACAAAAATAGGGAAAAGTATCTAAAAATTTAGATTTTGAAAATTAGAAATTTTTACCGAATATCAAACAAAATAGAATTCTTATTTGGCATCTAAGTAAACCCAATAATTATGTTCTTTACAAAAGACAGAGTGTTCTTCTATAACTTCTAAGATTCCGTTTGCTATAAAAGAGGCTTTAAAGTAAACAGTATTTTCTGTGGAATTTAGTATTTCTAGTTGGGTCCATTTTACAGACTTTGTCCAGGTTTCTAATTCTTCATATTCTTTTTTAGAAAGTCTTGTAGTACTATGATGACTTTTATGTAAATATGCGGTGTCTGCCAAAACAAAAGCACTATACCTAGAACGCATTAATGCTTCTGCAGAAACAACTGTTTCAATATTTATGTGTGCTTTTTTACAACAATTTTTGTATAAAACTTTTGGGTTACAAGGGCAAATCATACTTAATTTATAACTTCGTTTTCTTTAATTCTAAAACAACGTTCTTCACCTAAAAATAATGGATTCCCGTATTTTTCAGACCAAAATCCGTCTAAAATATCCTTAGAAATACATCTGTAAATTACAACACCTTTATAAATAGTGTTTTCATCTCCTTGATAGTTAAAATTAATTACCAAAATATTATCTTTAAAAAAACCGGTTCCAAATTGTTGCTGACTTTTATTAATGAGCCATGTTGCAACAATTCTATTATTTTCGTCTAAAGATACATCCAAAATTCCTTTATAAGAATTTTCAGTTTCATCTTGGTTGCTGCCAAGTATTTGAAACTTGCCAACTAAATCTTCAATATTTATTTTGTGTACCAATACGGATTTTTAAAGTTGTTATTATTTTAGAAAATGTACAAACAGAAAGTTCTTGTTAAGTATAGAAAACTATTCAGTATCTTTTTCTATAATTATGGTTCTTGTAGGGTATGCCAAATCAATAGCATGAGCATCAAAACGAGCTTTTATGGTTTCGTTTACATCGCACTGTAAATCAAAAGAATCTACAAAACTTTTAGACCAAGCCCAAGCACGAATGGTCATTGTAGAGTCGTTTATTTTTGTTAGTGCAGTTTTTACAATAGGCTTACCATCTAATTTTTCTATTGCCGAACGATTGTCTAAAATCAAAGGATGTTTCTCGCATTCTTCTTGCATTATTTGTTTTGCAAGCTTAACGTCACTAGTATAAGAGATGTTCATTTCTACGAATTTACAATTCTTTAATTCGCCTAAATTATAATTAATTAGGCGCTCTTTGTTTATTACAGAATTAGGAATAACAATCATTTTGTTATCAAAACTTCTAATAATTGTATGTCTTAACGTAATATCTGTAACAGTGCCTACTAAACTATCTGTAATTTGAATTATATCATAGATTTTAAATGGTTTAAAAGAGATGATAAAAATTCCGCCAATCAAATTAGACAGTGCTTCTTGAGAGGCAACACCTGCAATAATTACAATGACACCTGCACCTCCTAAAGCCGTTTGTGCAATGCCTTCTAATGATGGAAATGCTAATAAACTAAAAAGTATTCCTATAAAACATATTGAAAAAACGGCTACATATCTTAAAAACTTTAAATTCGTTGGATCTTGATTTTGCTTAATTTTTTCTCGAATACTTCTTTTAAACCAGAGATTGGTTGTGGCTGCAGTAATTATTGTAATTACTGCTAAAAAACCAAGATAAAGCGCTAGTTTAAAATCAGATTTTAATTCACCATAGCTTTCTTCTTCGACAAAAATAAAGCTCAAAGCAATAATGCCTAGAACTAGCCAAAGTGTATTTAATACTGTTTTTAATAATTTTAAAGAAGTAGATTTCTCTCCAGGAAATTTGGCTTCTTCTTTTTTTAATAACCATTGATGTATAAAACGCGTAATAAAATATAAAACAACTACTGCTAAAATTACAATTGCTACGTAAATAAGAAGTGGTTTATATTTTTCTAAAAAATCTATCATTTATATGCTCATTAAATTAATTTTTCACCAATAACACCAATTAGAAATCCAAAAGTGGCGCCTAATGAGGTTAAGTAATTATTCTTTAACTTACTTTCTGGAATAATATCATTTATTAATAAATAAAGAATTCCTCCACTTGCAAATGTCATTAAATGTGCCGTTAAAATAGGCGAATCTGTTAAAAAATAATGCCCAATTAATGCACCTCCAATGCCGAAGAAACTTAAAATGAAAAAAATAATTAATGTTTTCTGTGCTGTAAAACCACTTGCTACCAAATCTCTATAAGAGTTAAAAGCTTCTGGTAAATTTTGTAGTCCTATAAAAACCGCTAGTAAAATGGCCATTTTTGGCTCGACAGCAAAAGTAGCGCCTAAGGCAATAGATTCTGGAATAAAATCCATTAGCATTGCCAATAATGTAGCATTCTTTCCGCCTTTTTTAGCCAAATATTTATCGATAGATAGAAAGATTAAAACTCCTGCGGTAAATGATATTGCCATTGGTAAAACATCTAAATCTTCTAATCCTTTAGGTATTAAAACCAAAGCAACAGCAGACAATATTATTCCTGCACCAAAGGACATCATGGTATGTGTAATCTCATACTTTATAGGTGTTTCTTTAATATGATGATTAAAAAAATTAGCTAAAAGACCACCAATAAAAACGGTAATACCGGCAAATCCAGAAAATAACAGTAAGTTTTGCAACATAATTTAGGGGGTTAAACTACATTTTCTTTCGTACTTACTCTTAAAATAAAGTAGCCAATAATTGCAGAAATAAGTGAGCCTAAAAGAATTCCTATTTTAGCTGAAGTGATGTATTCTGGTGTTGATGCAAATGCTAAACTAGCAATAAAAATAGCCATTGTAAAACCGATACCTGCTATAAATGAAACACCAATAATTTGTTTAAAATTAACGTCTGACGGTATTTGAACCAAATTTAACTTCTTGGCTAAGAAAATAACAGAAGGAATTCCTAAACCTTTACCTAAAACTAAACAAAGTATAATATTTATAACCAACGGAACTTCTATGTCTACAGAACTATCTATTAAAATACCCGCGTTTGCCAATGCAAATAAGGGAATGATAAAATAGGCAACCCAACCATGTAGGTTATGTTCTAAATGTTGTAAAGGAGATTGAAATTTATTAGACCAACCTTCTAAATCATCCATCTGTTCTATTTGTTGTTTCGATAAAATAGGTTTCTTTAAAACATTTGCGTTTTTAATACCTTTAAAGATACCTTCTAATCGATTTATAAATGTAGAAGTTTCTATATTCTGACTAATAGGAACAGAAAGGGCTAATAAAATTCCAGCAACTGTTGGGTGTACTCCAGATTTTAAGAAAAGTAACCAAACAATAATTCCTGTAAAAAATAGAATATATTTTGAGTAATACCCCTTATAAGATAAGAGATATAGAATACCTAATAAGCCTAAACCAATCAATAAAAGTGTCATTTTAATGGTGCCACTGTAAAAAATAGCAATGACCAAAACGGCTTCAATATCATCTACAATTGCAAAAGCGATTAAAAATATTTTAAGACTTAACGGCACTCGTTTTCCTAACGCATTTAAAACGGCTAAAGAAAAAGCAATATCTGTTGCCATAGGAATTCCCCAACCTTTAAAAGTATCTGGGTTTTGATTTAAAAGCATATACAATGCTACAGGAACTATTACACCGCCAACTGCACCAAATAAAGGGAATGCTAATTTTTTCATGGTGTTTAACTCACCAATTAATACTTCTCTTTTTATTTCTAAACCAATTAAAAAGAAGAAAATAGCCATTAGACCATCATTAATCCAAAGTATTAGTGGTTTTTTAAGTTCGAAAGTTTCACTTGTAATTCCAATTTCATAATCCCATAGATAAGTATAGCTGTCTCCAAAACTAGAATTTGCCCAAATTAAGGCAATTATTGTACTTAATAATAATAGGATTCCACTAAATCCTTCAATCTTTACAAATTTTTGTAATGGTGTTAGAAGTACTCTGTTTATCATATGTTTTCTTTATGTAAAGGTTGATTTTCAAAGATAAAAATTTAGAGTGTATTTCTACGCTATAACTGTATATTATTGTTGTTTTTTATTAGAATAAATAGATGTTTTCAAAATATAAAAATTGTTGAGTTTTAAGTATGATTTTAAGCTGATAAATATATGTGTTTGATAGCTTTTTTATAGAATTAAACGGCCACAGCACTTGCTGCTTTTATTTTTTCTTCTTGTTCTTCTTCTTTATCTAAGGTTACTTCACGCACATAACCTTTAGTATCATGTCCTTTTAAACGTTTGCGTAATAAAATAAGGCCTCGTTTATTTAATCCTTCTAGGTTAAGGAAGGAAACGTACACTATAACAGCACCACCTAATAAAACCAACATTCCGTATATTCTTTTAGTGGATATCATTAATGCGTCGAGTTTAATATTTTTGTAAAAACCCATTGCCGTTTGTTGCGACATTGCAGATCTGTCCATTTTTCCTGCCATATTGGTAAAGGCTTCTAAATTCCAAATACCATCTATATAATTAAAAGCAAGACTCCATAAACCTGGTCCAATCATTGTTCTCACAATAATTAGAACTGCGGCGGCACCAAGCATTGCATCTGGTTTTAAGTTACCTAAAGCATACAACCAAACACCTATAAATAGAACAGCCATTCCGAAACCTCTAAATATATTTGGCATAATTAATTGTTCATAGCTTAAACCAGGTGACACTAGGAAATACATAAATATGTAATAAAAAATGAATGCTGAGAAACCTGTTAAAATGTATATTTTTAAGGATTTATCTTTTACCAACCATTTCATACTAAAAATAATAGCAATCAATAATCCTGGAATCATCCATAGGTTAAATGAATTGTCCATTACAGAATCAAATCCTAAAATACCAATTGTAATCTTACTTTGTAGTGAACTACCTGCCAAGAAAAACCCCAACATTAATAGCATTAAACTTCCATGAATAACACTATAGTTTTTAAAGAATCTAAAATGAATAAAAGGGTTGTCTTTAAGTTTTTGATTTATGAGATAGAGAATACCGCCAACAAGTATAATTCCGAGAGCCAGCATGATATTATCGGATCTAAAATAGTTTTGTTGCTTTGCAAAAGAAATCACATAAGCCAATGCTAAAAATACAGATGTAAATAAAAACATACCTGTCCAGTCAATTCCTTTTAAGTCGATTTTTTTATCGTAACGTTGGTTATGCATAAAAATTACCGCTAACGCAGTTAAAAACAACATAACAATTGCCATAATAAAATTTGCATTTTGCCAATATGTAGAAAATCCAAAATGTGCCATAAGGTAGCCAGCTAGTTGAGGAAACACAATTGCAGAAGGATAAAATATAGCGTAAAATTTTGGCCGATTTCCATCGGGACTAATCATGAACATGGTAGGCATAATAAACTCTATCAATGCAAACATTTTAAGATACCCAATGAAGAAGGCACAAGAAACAATCACTAAATTATTATCTGTTGTACCAATCATAAAACTAGCTAATGCCATAAACAAAAGCGTTCTAACCATTAAAAATTTGGTATGAAAACGCAATTTAAAACGAAAGATAATTGGCATACTCACTCCCATACCAACCACACCTGCATAATTTGCAAAAACAATCCACTCATTATGTGTACCAAGACTACTTACCATATAGCTTAAGTTTCCTGTGTAAACACCACTCACCACTAGAATAGGCAGTAGAAAAACAAGAGTTAAAACCAACATTAAGGGTTTTGGCACCCAATCTGCAAACAAGCCTTTATTATACATTTTTAGTCCTTTAAAGTCATAACAACATTCATTCCTACACGTACTTTTTCGAGTAATTTTTTATCATTATTTTTTGTAAATTCTATTTTAACAGGAATGCGCTGTTGAACTTTTACAAAGTTTCCTGCAGAATTATCTGTTGGAATTGCAGAATATTGAGAACCAGTAGCTGCAGAAATAGCTATTATTTTTCCTTCAAACTCTGTTTTACCAATCGCATCGACAGTAAACTTAATTACTTCGCCAATTTGTACCAATGGCATTTGAGTTTCTAATAAATTAGCTTCTACCCACTTTGTGTTTTCTTGTACCAATGCAGAAATTTGTTGTCCTGGTTGAATGTATTGCCCTTCGGTAATTGTTCTTCTTCCCATTACACCATCTTCCGGAGCGGTAATTGCAGTGTATTTAAGGTTTAACTGAGCTCTTTCTAAACCAGCTTCTGCAGCCTTAATTTGTGCATCACTTATGGCTAATTGAGACTCAGTTTCATTTGTAGATAACTTAGCGGTGTTTTTCTGTTTACTTAATGCATTATATTGTGCTTGTAAAGTTTTTACTTGCGTTTCAATTTGTTGATATTGTTGTAGCGTAACGGCATCATTTTCTAATAAATTCTTGTAACGCGCTAAATCTGCTTTAGCGTTGTTTAATTGAGCTTTAACTCCGTACATATTTGCCTGCACGGTACTTTCTCCACTACCAACCCTAACAACAGAAGACATAGTTGCTGCTTTTCCTGCTTTAGCCTGACTTAAGCCTGCTTCAGCTTGTGAAATTGCAATTTTAAATTCTGTTTTGTCAAGTATAAGAAGTGTATCTCCCTTTTTTACCTTTTGGTGTTCTTCAAAATGAATTTCACTAATATACCCAGGTACTCTTGAGTTTATGGGACTTATGTATGCTTTTACTTGTGCATCACTTACGTAAGTATCGTCATTAATATGTAAGTAATTTTTAATTACATACCAAATAACGAGTAGTGTTATGATAAAAACAAAGGCATTTAAAAGAGCTAAATACAGTTTGTTTTTTTTCTTAACTTTTGTTGTTGAAGTTGATTCTGGTGCCTGTGCTGCCATGTTATTTTTTTTAAGTAATGGTTGTTATAGTTGTCCTGTTATGCGCAAAAGTTTCACGTAATTTAAAATAATATTTGTTTGATCATCGAGCATTTGCAATTCTGCTTGTAATTTAATATTTGCTGCATCAATAATTTCTATGTACGTAACCAACTGGTTCTTGTACTTTAACTCGTTAATACGATAATTTTCATCTGCAGCATTTTTGTTTTTAACACTTACTTCACGCTGCTCAACTGCTTGATGGTAATTTTTATAAGCAGCATTTACGTCTGCTTCAACTTGTTGTCTAACAGCTTCTTTGGCTAAAGTTACTTGGTCTATTAAAATTTTATCAACTGCCTCTTTTTTTCGATTTTTAAAAATGGATTCAATATTATACGAAAGGCTCAACCCTGCTTGGTAGGTATTCGAATATAAGTCTGCAGGTGTGCCAGAAGTCTGTGGTCTATTTGCATTATAACCAGCAAAGGCAGCTAATATTGGTGCTCTATCTGATTTTGTAAGTTCTAAATTTTTGTTTGCAATAGCTATTTGTGTATCGCTTGCACTTAATTGTGGGTTTTTTTCGTACGCAATTTCGCGATAGAAGTTTTCATCTTGCTTGCGTATACTATGGTTAATATTCTCTACATCAGGAATGATTAAAACGGTCTCTTCAATACCGGCAAAAAGGGTTAAATTTTTATTTGTAATTAAAATCGCATTTTCAACTTGTAAAATACTTTGTTGTAATTGTCTTTCTAAAACTTCGGCACGTAAAACCTCATTTTTAGTAATCATATTTTGTTTGTAAAACAGTCTTGTGTTTTTTGTACGTTCGATAGCTAAATCTTTATTACTTTCTAAAATTTTCTTTTGATTTTGAAGGTTGTAAAGATTTATATATAACTCTGTGGCACTTAATTTAACTGCTTGTACAGTGTTGTCTAATTGGTTTTCGCTGAGTGTTTTACTAAGTTCAGAAAGTGCAATTGATTTATTTATTTTGCCGCCAGCAAAAATTAATTGATTTGCATTTAGATTGAATTGATTTCCAAAATTCGGCAAATTTACCGTTTGTAATTTTTTAAAACTAGTATCATAAATACGAACATCACTCAAGTAAAAAGCACTTACGTCTGCACTTATATCTGGTAGTCTATTGGTTTTTATTGCTTCAATTTTTGCTTCTGCGATAGCAACAGATATTGTTGCTATTTTTAATTGAATATTATTATCTTGTACCTTTTTAGCAAGCTCTTGTATGGTCATGCTGCGTTTTGGCATCTCTTGTGAAGATACAATCTGACTGCTTAAACCCAATAGAGCTAAAAGTACAATACCCGTTTTGTTTAAAATATTCATATCGTTTTCTGTTGTTTAGAAATACAGGTTTATATTAATTAGTTATCTCCTTTATTTTGAATAATATTTAAAAATACAATTAGTTCGTAACATAACGAACCAAATATTAATAAATTTACGTTAATTTTATTAATACTTATGATTGTTTATAAAAAAGGAGATAATAAACGCACTAATTTTTCCCATAAATGGATGTATTTTGGTCTATTTAACCAAGTTATGGCATTAATTTGGTGAGATACTTTTAAATCGTTGTTAAAGGCTTCTTTTAATTGTTCTGCAATTCTTTTGCTGTAAAGCATCGCATTTACTTCAAAGTTTAAATCGAAACTTCTAAAATCCATATTTGCAGAACCAATAATGGCCAAATCATCATCTACAACCATTGTTTTTGCATGTACAAACCCTTTATTATACTTGTATATTTTTGCACCACATTCTAATAGCTCGGTGTAATAAGCACTCGCAGCTGCGTCTACCATTTTAGAGTCGGAAATACCAGGAATAATTATTTTCACATCCAATCCACTTTGAATGGCAATAATTAATGCGTCCATTAAACTTTCTCCAGGAATAAAATACGGACTCGTAATATAAATGCTTTTTTTGGCAGCGCTAATTGCTTCTAATAACGAATAGAAAATAACAGGATGCGAGCTATCTGGCCCAGAAGCTGCAATTTGCACAACCTCATTTTGTGTGGTTGCTTGTTTTGAATTGATAGGGAAATATATTTCGGAATATTCTAAAGGTGAATTGCTACAAAAATTCCAGTCACATAAAAACAAGTATTGCAAGTAAGAAGAGGCTTGCCCTTTGATCATTAAATGTGTATCTCTCCAATACAAATGCTCTTTTTTATTTAAGTCATTTCTATAAGTGTCACTCATATTTATGCCACCAATAAAACATGTATCGCCATCAATAATTACAATTTTTCTATGGTTTCTGTAGTTAATTCTATTCGCAAAAGCATACCATCTTATTTTGTAGAAAGGTGCAGTTAAAACACCAGCAGCATTTAATTTTTTAATGAATTTTTTTCCTAATGAATGACTGCCAAAATCATCATACATAAAGCGGACTTCAACGCCTTCTTTTGCTTTTCTTATTAAGATCGCTGCAACTTCATTTCCTGTAATATCATTTTCGTAGATATAATATTCTAGATGAATATGTGAAGTTGCTTTTTTTAAGGCTTTTAATAATTCTGGAAATTTTTCTTCACCATTTATTAATAATTTTACTTCAGCATTTGTGGTGAGCGGGCTATTACCTGAATTCCGAAGAAATTCAATTAAATTTTGATATTTATGATCAACCAAATTGGATTTTGAAATAGCATCTGAATACGTTTTTATTTCTGATTTTATGAGTCTTCGAAGTGGTGCATCTTGTACAATTTTTTTAGAATACAGTTTTCTTTTGCGATAATTAATTCCGAAATAAAAATAAAATAAGACACCAATAATAGGAACAAACACAATAAATAGTATGTACGCCAAAGCTTTTGTACTACTTCTGGTATCGTATAATACTCTTACAATAACTAAAATTATTAAGAGTATATAGGTGATTTGTAAAGCAATAATCCAATTCATAATTAGGTTTTATAACAAAACAGGGGTGTTACACAGCAGTCTTATCGAAAGTAAAGAATAATAGTTTTAAAATAATAAACAAATTAAAAGTAGGGCATAGGTTAGTAAAATTATTAATTTTTATAAAAGAATTATAAGGGTTAATTAATCTTACTTTTGTCAGTATTTAATCCGTTATAATGTTTTATTCTAGCAGACCAAGCTCTTTTTTCTATGGGCAATACGTTGTTTTCTTTAGCCCAAATATTCCACTTTTTTTCGAGTTCTAAGACTTTTTTAGGAAAATTTGCAGCAACATTGTATTGTTCAAAAGAGTCTTTTGTCAAGTTGATCAACTCCCAAGGTTCGGAAATATTTCCACGAACAAGTTTCCAATTATCAGATATAATAGCACAACTTTGTTCATGCTGAAAAAAAAGATCACGTTTCTCTAGTTTGTTTTTTTCTAATACGGTAATTAAGCTTTTCCCTTCAAATTGAGGTATTTTTTTTTGATGAAAGGATGTTGGGTATTCAATTCCTGCAATGTCTAAACAAGTCGGTAGAATATCTGTAATATGTGTTAAATCTGTTCTTATTTCACCTTTATATTTAGCAAATTTCTCAGGATAATGTATAATTAAAGGAGAACTAGTGCCTCCCATATACGTAGATATTTTATAATCTCGATAGGGTGTATTACTCAAATCTGCCGTAAGTTGTGAAATATCACCACCTTCTTTAGTAGCGCCATTATCACTTAAAAAAAGAAACACGGTGTTTTCATAAATTCCTTTTTCTTTGGTTGCTTTAATTACTTCTCCAATACCATCATCCATAATTTCTATCATAGCAGCATAGGTTGCCATTTCAGTAATCCATTCTTCTTTCTTCTTTTTAGGTAAAGAAACCCAAGAAGGACGTTTATTATGGTATTCTCGTTCATGAATTGGCAATCCTTCTAGTGTAGAGATCAATCCTTTTTTCTTTAAATTCTCATAACGTTGCGCTCTCAAAACGTCATAACCAACTTGGTATCTTTCACGACATTTATCAATTCTATCTTTAGGAGCCTCCAATGGTCTGTGAGGTGCATAATGCGCCAAATACAAAAACATTGGTTTTTCTGTATTGTGTTTTTTAATAAAACCAACCGCATTTTCTGTAATGGCATCTGTGTAATAATAATTGGCTGGAAAATCTTTAATAACAGTTTCATTTTTTACCAAACCATTTACTTTATAGTAACTTCCACCACCAGGTAATCCTGCGTATGATTCGTTAAAACCACGTTCAAAAGGCCAACTCCCATTGGGTTTAACAGCACCTAACTTATACGAATCATCAAGTGTTAAATGCCATTTTCCCGATAAATAGGTGTAATAATTGTTGTCTTTTAAGATTTCTGCAATTGTAGGAATCGTAGCAGAAAGTTGACCTCGATATGCTTCCCGATGTTCATCTACAGCAGTCATCCATCCCATTTCTGCAGCAAACTGATTTCGACCAGTAAGCAAAGCGGCTCTACTTGGGCAACAACGCCCAGTATTTTTAAACTGACTGAAACGAATGCCTTGAGTTGCCAAAACATCAATATTTGGTGTTTTTATTTCGCCACCATAACTCCCTAAATCAGAAAACCCCATATCATCACACATAATAAGTACGATATTGGGCTTTTCTGTAGCGGTTGTTTGTTCTTTATTTTTTTTACTTGTGATGCAAGATGTTACTAATAAAAAAGTGAGAATAAATAAACGTATTTTTTTCAAAATGAATAATTTTAAATCTTTAAAGAATAACCAACCAAACTTGTTACTTACTATATAGGTTTAAAATAGAGTGCTTTTATTCCTGTAAGAAACATCAATTTAGCTATAAAATTTGATAAAAAAAAACCTCACAGGTTTTAAAATCTGTGGGGTTTAAATGTAAAGATTTATCAATAGAATAAAATTTAAATAAGCTCTTCTTCTTTATCTTCTAAAGCTTCTTCTTTTTGATCTTCAAATAGATAACGCTCTTTACTATCATCTAATTCGTCCATCCATTCTGTATGATGCGTTTCGGCCATGGTTCCCGTTACCACACTTTGAAACGTTTTATCTCTGTATGTTAAAATATTATCATCTTTATCTTTTAACCATTCTTTAAACATTTCTGCAACTTTTTCTACATTAAAGTTTGGGTAATTAGACAAAGCCAACAAGTCTTTAATATAAGCTGTTTGAAAGTCTACGTGATCATGACTAGATTTTAGTCTTTCATTATCAATTAACCATTTATTAATGTCTAGGCGTCTTTCTGTTTTTGTTGGTATTTTATAACGATCCATCATAAAATCTCTGGCAACCCAAGCTTGTGCATCAAACATATTAAAGGTGTAGTATTGATCTTGCATTCCTAAATACATTAAATTCGGAATGTCATTAAAGAAAATACCTTTGTATAAATGATCTGGATATAAGTTGTTCTTTGTTTTTAAACGCAATTCGTCTGGTAAAAACGGGAATTTGTGTTGATATCCTGTACACATAATTACGGCGTCAAATCTCTGAGAAGTACCGTCTTTAAAAAAGGCAGTATCTCCTTTAAAATGTTTTAATAAAGGTACTTCTGTAATTCCTTCTGGCCAATTTACACCAATAGGCTTGCTTCTGTAACTTAATGTTACCGATTTTGCGCCATGTTTATGACATTGAACTCCAATATCTTCGGCAGAATAACTACTACCAATAATTAATAAATCTTGATCTTTATAAGGATCTGCGCCTCTAAAATCATGTGCATGCATTACTTGCCCAGTAAATTCTTCTATTCCTTCGAAATAAGGCATATTTGGAGTAGAGAAATGACCAGAAGCCACGACCAAATAATCAAATTCTTCTGAATATGTTTTATCGATTTTTAAATTGTCTAAAACAATTTTAAACTTCTTAGTGTCTTCATTGTAATTTATCCAACGTACAGTTGTGTTGAAACGAATGTAATCTCTAACGTTACTTTTTTTGATGCGCCCTTGAATATAATCAAACAAAACAGGCCTTGGTGGGTATGAAGAAATAGGCTTCTTAAAATGCTCATCAAAAGAATAATCAGAAAATTCTAAACATTCTTTAGGGCCGTTAGACCATAAATATTTGTACATACTTCCATGAGCAGGTTCACCATATTTACCAACGCCTGTTCTCCATGAGAAATTCCACATGCCACCCCAATTGCTTTGTTTTTCAAAACAAACAACTTCTGGCACTTCTAAACCTTGTTTTTTAGCAGCTTCAAAAGCTCTTAATTGTGCTAATCCACTTGGTCCTGCACCAATAATTGCTACGCGTTTTTTACTTATATCCATAATATGTATGCGTTTTTTTAGCTTATGCTAATTTTAAAGAAAATAGCACAAACAATTGTTCATTTATAATTTTAGTATGTAGCTACGTTTTTGTAGCATAGGAAATAACACAAAACCCATTTAGATTGAATTTAAGCAGTATTAAAAATGCTTTTTCTATGGAATGAAGGTTGTTTTTCCAGAAGTTACAAAGATACTGTTTTTATAGGGATTTGACTAATAATAACATCGAATAATACGATAGATACAGCTGTTTTATTGATTGTAAAACAGCTGTATACTGGTATAACTTATCCACGAGGAACTAATTTCGGATTTTTCTTTTTCTCACGGATTAAATAAATTCCGATTAAAATTAAAGCGCCACCAAAAACATACCAAAATGAAAATATCTCACCATCTAAAACACCCCAAATAACAGCAACAATTGGCAATAAGTAACTTGCAGTACTTGCAAAAACGGCAGAGGTATCTTGTATTAATTTAAAATATAATAACATCGCGATGGCAGTACCAAAAAATGTTAAAAACACTAAATAACCGATAGGCTCTGTGTATGCTGGTTTCATCTCAAAATTTTGAACAAGCCCTGTAAAATATAAGATAACCAAGGCAGGAACTGCCCAAATAGAATACACTGCAGCTGTTAATTTTATGGCATTTAAATTCGGAATTCGTTCTTTTATAACTACAGCATTTACACCGTAAGAGGCACCCGCTAAAACAACTAGCATTGTATACCAAAATTTAGAATCTTCTGTATTTCCTTCAGAAAAATAAATTAAACTTGTAGCTCCTAAAAAACCAATAATTGCACCAATTACTTGTGATTTCTTACTTTTAATTCCAAAGAGTAAAAAACCAAAGACCATTACAAAAACAGGAACTAAAGAATCTAAAATACCAGCCAAAGAACTACTTACCTCTGTTTGTGCTATTGGAAATAAAAACATGGGTAAAAAATTACCGAAAAAACCAGCAATTGTAACCCAAATAATTGTTTTTCTAGACATTTTAAATAAAGCAGGAATACCAATAAAAGCGAATAAAAGCCCGGATCCTACAACGCGTATTGCACCTATTTCATATGGTGTAAAAGCCACTAAAGATTTTTTTATCAACATAAATGAGCTTCCCCAAGTTAATGCGATTACAAATAATAAAAACCATTTGTTATTTAAAAATTTCATCATAATTTAAAAGTAGTAAAGCAGCTATTAAAAAATAGCTGCTTTTGTAAAATATTCTAGTGTTTCCTGCTTTAAAACTAAAGATCTTTTAGTTTTAAAGCAAACATTTAATTCTTTCAAATATAAGAAAAATTGAATTCATAAACGCCGTTTTTCTACATATCTAAAGTTTGCTCGCCACCTCCATTAATAAAGATAACTTGCCCACTCGTCCAACTAGAAATTGGTGCTGCAAAATACAATACTGCTCCTGCAATATCTTCTGCTTCACCTAATCTTTTAATTGGTGTATGTTTTAACATTGCTTTTTCTAAATCTGGAGTTAAAACAGTTTTTAAAGCAGCTGTTTTTGTTGCACCAGGCCCTATTGCATTCATTCTAATATTATCAGGTCCAAAATCGTACGCCAAATTTCGGGTCATATGATTAATGGCAGCTTTTGAAGATGCATACGCACTAATTGCAGGACTTTTATTTATAGATGCCATTGAAGACATGTTAATAATACTACCATAACCTGCTTTCTTCATGTGTGGTGCAACCAACTGGCATAATCTCCACATACTAAAAACATTCATATCAAAAACCTTTTTAAATTGTGCTACTTCAATATCATAAGGACTTTCTTTGCCAGCGCCACCGCCACCAACATTGTTTACCAAAATTTCTATACTACCGAATTCTTTAACGGTTTGGTCTACTAAATTTACCAAAGCATCATCTTCTAGAACATTACAATCTATTGCAATAGCTTTTCCTCCCTTATCATTAATTTCTTTGGCTGTTTTTTCTGCTGCTTCTAAATTATAATCTGAAACAACTACTTTAGCTCCATAAGCGGCTAGTATTTCGCAACTTGCTTTTCCTATTCCGTTTGCGCCACCTGTAATAATAGCTGTTTTTCCTTTTAAATCGAAAAATTTTGATGTATCCATATTGTTTTTTTTTTAAATGATGATTTTATGTGATGATTTATGACTGTTTTACATAAATCTTTAAGTTTTTATTGAAAATAATGAACCTTTATGGTTGAATTAAACAGCGTCTTTAAGTTTACGTCAGTTAATCTTACGTCTAAAAATTCACTTTTTTATAAACCGTTTTACCTTCTTTTATCGTTTCTACAACTTTGATGTTTTTAATATCCATTGCTGCTACTTTTAACGGATTTTTATCTAAAATAACAAAATCTGCTAATTTTCCTTCGGATAAAGTTCCTTTTAAATCTTCGTCAAATAACTCATAAGCGGCATTTGTTGTAATGGCTTGAATTGCTTGATAAGGGGATATTCTTTCTGCTTCACCAATAATTTCGCCTGATCTAGAAACACGATTTACGGCTGTCCAAATTGTAAAAATTGGATCGATTGGTGTTACTGTAGCATCTGAATGATTGGTTGGTTTTAAACCTAATTTGATAGCACTTGCCATCGGACTTAAAAAATAAGCTCTTTCTTTCCCTAAATTTTTTACATGAATATCTCCCCAAAAGAAAGCGTGATTTGTAAAAAATGAAGGCTCCATATTATATTTTTTAAATGTTTCTAATTGTTCTGGTCTTGCAAATTGAGCATGAATAATAATGGTTCTTCTGTCTTTATTTAAAGGTTGATCTAAAATTTTACAGGCATTTTCATGCGCTTCAATAATCATATCTACCGTTGCATCGCCATTACAGTGAATAAAAAGTTGATTGTCTTTTTCATACCCTATTACAAATAAATTATTAATGGCTTCTTGCGTTAGACTCGGCAGCCCTCTACAATCGTGATGACAACCAGGAACTTCTGTTAAAAAAGGTTTGCTAAAAAAAGCAGTTTTCCCCTGCGGAGAACCATCTGCAACAATTTTTGTTCCTTGAACTTTGAATCCGTTTTTATAGGTTTTAAAAACAAGTGAAGTATCTTTTAAATTGTTTTCTAATTCAGAATATCCTGCCAATGCAACTAAATCAATTTTAAATTTACCTGCATCTGCTTGCGTTTGAAAAAACTTGATTGATTCTCTACTTGTCATTCCATCTTGGGCAGTTGTAATGCCGTTTGAAGCGTAGTAATCTTGTGTGGTATCAAAGAATTTTGCTTGTTTAGAGTCTAATTTCTCCATCATTAAACGTACAAAAGGGTACATTGCTGTTTCCTGAACCAAACCTGTTGGATCTTGCGTATTTTTAAAACGAACGATGGTTCCTCCATCAGGGTTTTTACTTTCCGAAGAAACTTTTAATTCTGCTAACCCTAAAGTATTTGCAACGCCCATATGACCACTTGTATGCTGTAAATACACTGGATTGTTTGGTAAAACTTTATCAATATCTTTTCTCGTTGGATGACTGTTTTCGACTAATTGACCGTCATCATACCCCCAACCAAAAATCCATTCGCCATCTGCAATGTTATTCTCTTCTTTACATTTTTTTAAAAGCGTTAAAATATCATCAATATTTTTTACAGTTCCAACAGGTTCTGGATTTAAATCTACTTGTCCCATCGTATTAGAAACCATCCCAAAATGACTGTGAGTATCTATAAACCCTGGCAACAATGTTTTTCCTTGTAAATCAATTTTTTTAGCTTTTGAAAATTGAGATTCAGCCTCTTTTTTACTTCCAACAAAAATAATTTTACCATTATTTTCTACTACAGCTTCTGCATAAATTGCATTTTCAGATTCCATGGTAATAATGTCTCCATTAAAAAACAGTTGTCCTGTTTGGTTAACCGATTTGTCTGTGTTTTTACAGCCAAGTAAAATAGATGTAACGAATAACAAGGTTAGTATTCTTTTCATATTTGGTTGGTTTTTAAAAGGTGTATGTTTTTGCTTTGTTATTCTTTTTATCAAATATTATTTGTCCGTTTTTACGCTGCTTTTCATTTATTTTCTCTACCAAAGTCGGGTTTGATGGGTAAGCACCACTTTTATAGACTAGTTTTCTCCAATTCCCTTCGGTTTTTGTTATTAAAATATTCCAATCATTCTCAATGTTTTCATCTATATAAAATGTTTGAGTAGGACTAAATCTATTGATTAGATTAAGATTATTATCTAAAAGTAAAAGTGTGCATCCGTCAGATCCACAAAAATAAGAGGTCATCAATTTTATAAAAATTTCTTCTTTTCCATCATTATTCAAATCTACTTTATAGAATTGAAATTTTCTTTGATTATTATCAATAGCCCTTACATCTGCTGCTGTTAAAAATTTGGTAGTTAAGAAAGTTTTAATTTTTTTGGACATTTCATCATCCGTATTTTGTTTTGAAAAAGGAGTCGTAAATTCTTCTCTAGTATCTGCTTTATTTTTTTTACAAGCATTTATCAATAAACCTATAAAAATTAGAAGCAATAGTATTATATGTTTTTTCATGATTAATTAGTATTTAATGTCATTACAATTCGTTTTTCATGATCCAAGAAATAATTGTCTAAAATTTCATTGCCTACAAAGCCCAAGTCTTTATATATTTTAATTGCAGAAGCATTTGTAGGGTATACGGTTAAGGAGATTTGTGTTGTATGTTGTTCTTTTAAAATCTCAATTAATTTTTTTGTTAATTGTTTTCCAAGTCCTTTTCCTCTCGCATTTTCATGCACACCCAGAGATAAAATCCAACCTTGATTATCTGCTGTTTTAATACCGCCAATTGCGTATCCTAAAATTTCACCATCTTCTTTGGCAGCAATAAAATAATTGCCAGAAATGTCAAATAATTGTCTAATTACAAAAGGCGGATAACTGTCTGTTTTAAATACATGTTTTTCTATTTTTAAAATATCGTTTAAATCTTTTAAAACTACTTTATTAATTGTTGCCATGGCTTAATTTTAAACTACTTTTTAAGGTTAAATAATTTACAACACCAGCAACGATACTGGCAATTGCTCCTATAATAAATAAAGCTGTTATTAATGAAACTTCAACAGTACCAAAATATTTTTGCCATAAAACAGCCAAAGAAGTTACCACACCAAAAGTAAAAAAACCATGTTTAATAGTCAACCAAAATGCGGTAGGGAAGAAAGGTACTTTTTCTTCTTTAATAGTAAAATAGCCAATTATTGTAGTTATTAAAGCCAATGTAATTGCTAGAAAAACGGCTTCACCTAAAACGGTATGTGCTGTATTTGTTATTGAGTCTACAGAAATAGCAATAGGAGCACTCTCTTTTAATAAAAAATATTGAATTCCGACATTTATAATTCCGTTAATAACCCCATTCGTTATGGCACCTTTTATAAGTTTGTCCTTCCTCATTTTTATATATCAATCGTTCCATTCATTATGAATCTCTTCTAATATATCATCATATCTTGCTTTTAACTTGGTAGAAATAGTCTTAGAAGATTTGTGTAATTTTCTTAATTGAAAAGCTAAAAAGATGCTAAACAAGCCAGCAAATAGAAAACTAATAGCAATAAGAATAACAACACTCATGCCTGCAAACACAGGATTCCATATTAATATAAATGAAAATAATGCACCTAAAATACCGAATACTAGTAAAGTACCATAATTTTTATTACCGTAACTTTTAATGTCTAATGCAAAACTAATAGCAGCTATAGATCTAAGCAATACTGTAAAACCGATGTAAAAAGCTAGAATGCTAATAGATAAAGCGGGATGAATTACTAATGAAAAACCAGCTAAGAAAGTAATAATTCCGAATGCCAAAGACCACCCCCAATTTTCTAATTGATGTTTGTTTGCTATAGAAAAAATTATCTCTGAAAGACCACCAAACAAAAATGATAGTGCAAATAAAATAGATAATGTAAGCAAAGAATTTAGGGGTGCTGTAAAAGAAACAATACTAACAATAATAAAGAAAATTCCCACTAGTAAAGGAATATACCAATGTTTAATAGTGTTTTTAATTGTTTTTAGAAATGCTGAGTCCATAATTAATTTGTTTTAAGTTAATCTTAGTTTAATAATGTTATATCTAAAATGGTATCACTTTTAAGTAAAAATTTACAGTCTTTGTATTTTGGTGCTGATAATTTTGGTTTGATATTATTTGAAAAACCATACTTTTCTTTTGGAATGCCAAAGAAATTACGATTGCACACATTGTCGGAATTTACATCATGATACAAAGAAATAGCATATGCTCCTTTTGGTAAATCTCTAATTATGATAGTTTCTGAATTTTCATCAACTTCTATTAAGTAAGCTTTAAATGATTTTCCTTCTTTTAAAAAGCCTTCCTTTTTATTAAATACACCAATTCTTATCTTGCCTTCCATCTTTTCAATATTGGAAATATGAAGCGTTAACTGCGGATTATTAGAAGAGAACATTGTTGTTAAAAGTGCGATGTATAAAAAAATACTATTCATTATTTTGTATTATTAATTAAAGTAATGCTTCATCTGTTTCACATTTTTATTTTTATAGGCTTCATACGGTTCAGATTTTTTTAATAGAAACCATTTAATTGGTTTTTTAAGAACGGATGCAGCAAATTTCTTGATGAATGTTACTTTTTTTGCTTCCATTTTAAAATAATCTTCTAAATTATCTTGTCTAAAATGCACGATGTTTTCTAAGTTATCTCCGTCAGCATAATAACCACAATGAAAATTTTTATCAGCAAAACTATGTTTAGGAAAGTTTAATTTTCCCAACCCAAAAATTGCAAATGAACGCTCTAAAAAATGTTGGTAACTAATTCTACAAGATTCACCACCACCCAAATTAAATACCTGTTTAGATAATTGTTTTTGTTTTTCAATACCGTTTACAAATGCTCTTGCAGTATCTTTTGGAGTTGCTATTTCTAAAGCCGTATTTAAAGGTTGATGAAACATTAATTTAGACATTTTATGATTGCCCATAATAGCTGCAAGTCTAAAGATAGACCAATCTAAATTACTTTCTGAAACACATTTTTCTGCGGTTATTTTTGTTTCTCCATAAGCATCACCATCACTTGGTTGTAATTTATCTGTTACTTTTATATAAGGTTTTTTAATACGATCTCCGTAAACAGAAATGCTAGAACTATACATTAAAAAAGCATTTGGTGAGTGTAATTCTAATTGTCTAATTAAATTTTGAGTGCCTAAAACATTTACATTATAAGCCAACTCTTGTAATTCGTCTGCCAATGGCGGAATAATTGCAGCCAAATGAATTACTACATCTATCCCTTTTATTTGTTCTAAGTCTATATTCTTTGAAATATCACCATAAATTAAATCGATTTTAGATTCAAAAGGTTTTAACTTTTCAAGAGAAAGTTTTGTTTTCTTATCAAAAATAGTAAGATGATAAGATTCTTTTTTAGATAATTGTTTTAAGACTTCAAAGCCAACGGTACCAGAAGCACCAGTAATTAAAATTTTTGTCTTTAACATAAGAGGACTTTTTTCTAGAGAGTTACTAGTCTTTCCTATTTTAGAAATAATTTGTATTAAAAAGAACTACCAAACAGAAATCACTTAAATGGTATTAACCAACCACAATCAACCAATAATATGATTTCCTATATGCGTTTAGTAGTTCTAATTCTTCTTTCTCAATTGATATTATTGCATGTAAACAGCTTCAAAAACAGCTAAAGGAGCTCTTCTACCTGCGTTTAATGATAAAACATCATTATTAATTGTATAATTATCTGTCAATTCAAAAATCTTTAAAAAGTCACTTTCATTCACATCAACATCCGGACACGCCATTAAAGTGGTTGCCATGTTTTTAAAACGGATTCTATTACCGTCTTCTAATGTATAATCTCCAGAAATAGCATTACAACCTGCAAAACCAGTTACTCTATTTTCATCTGTCTTTAAAGTAAAGAAAATTTCACGCTCTTGATTGTCTGCCATTTTAATATCCTTACCTTCTAATGTTTTTAATTTCCAGTATTTCTCAACAATTTGGTTGTTAGAAGTTATTGCTTTTTTAAATGTTGCTAAGGGTGCCATTTTTGCTTTATTTAGTGCTAATTCGCCATTTGTTATAGTAAAATTATCAGCTAATTCAAAAATACTTATAACCTTAGATTCGTTAATTGCTATATCTGGGCACATCATTCTAGTTAACGCTAGTTTAGTAAAAGAAATGCTGTTATTCTCTTCTAACTTATAAGTCCCCATAAAAGTATTACACCCCGAGTTTCCACTAATACGGTTTGTTTTTGAATCTAAGGAGAAATAAATAGCTTGTCCGTTAGCCTGTATATTTTCACCTTCAAATGAATTTAGAATCCATTTTGTGTTTTCTATTGACATTTTTTCTGATGAATTTTTGCTATTTGTTTCTGTAGTTGTTTTCTTACCTAAATTACAACTCATTATTGTTGTTGCTAATAATGAGAATAAAAATATTTTAGTTTTCATAAATAGTTTTTTAATTAATAGTACCGCAAATATATGTTTAGTTCACAACATAACGAACTAGTAATATTTAAAGTATTGTTAAAGTTCTAAGATATCAATATACTCATAAAATATAAGTATTATTTGTCTAACTTTCTAAAGTTAGACATCTTAAGAATGGTTTCTTTAACTAATTGCTCTTTTTGTTCTAAGTAGTTTTGAAATATATTACCGAGAGATTTTTCATTAATATATTTTTCTGGATGGTATTCTTGATTGAATTTATTAATTCTATTAACTATTTTCATTTCATTATCTATACTTTGTAGATAGATTTCTAAAGAGAGTATCGAAGAGTATTTTGCAATCTTAAAATATCTTTTTCTATCTCCAGGTTTTGTTATAAAAGTAATATACCCAAGTTGTATTAATACATTTATATTTACAGATATAGAACTTTTACTGGCTTTTATGGTTTCTTTTACTTCTTCGAAAGTTACACCATCATAAGAGGATAGAATTAATAAAGCATAAATTCTAGACGCTAGGGGAGATAGGCGTAGACGCTCTTCTATATCAAATCCTAATTTTTCTATTAGTTCTAATAACTCTTTATTTTTAGACTTAGACATTTAATATATATATTTAGAATGTAAAAATACACTTAGTTCGTAATTAAACGAACTAATCTGTATTAAAGTTCTCTTAAAAATATTTAGATTCTAAAAAGTGGTTTTCATATTCGCATACTTTTGTATAGTTTGTATATTTGTAAACTAATTTTTAATAGATTATTTTTTGATAAAGAAAAGTACTTTTTTATTACTATTCATAGTAATGAACTCTTTTTGGCTTGCTGCTCAAAATGATACCATTGTAGCTAATAATAACGACATGATTATTGGCGAAATTAAAGGAATGAATAAAGGCATTTTAAAAATAAAAACGGGATATAGTGATAGTGATTTTTCTATAAAATGGAAAGAGATAAAACAATTATACTCTAAAACTAAATTTATAATTTCTACAGATAAAGGTGACCGTTATGAAGGTGAGTTTCGAGTATTAACTAGTAATAAGGTATTTGTTTATGTTATAAATGATACTATTGCTAGCTTAACTTTAAAAGACATTGTTCATTTTAAAACATATAAAACGAAGTTCTGGGATAGAGTTTCGGCGTCTGTTGCTTTAGGTTTTAACTTTACTAAATCTAATAATTTTAGACAATTTAGTTTGAGAAGTAATTTCTTATACGAATCTAAAAACTGGTCTATTCAGACAAGTTATAACGGAATTTCATCGAATCAAAATAACACAGCACCTATTGAAAGAACAGATGCTGCTTTGTCTTATCACTATTTTTTAAAACACGATTGGTTTCCATTGGTAGAAATAAATTGGTTGTCTAACACCGAGCAAGATATTAAGTTAAGAACTGTTTCTAAATTAGGAATCGGAAAATATTTAGCTAGAACAAATAAGTTATATTGGGGTTTACAAGCAGGTATTTCTTATAATAATGAACGTTTTACTTTGAATGATGCCAAGACTCAAAATAGTTTAGAGGGCTTTATTGGTTCCGAATTAAACCTCTATAATGTTGATGATTTAAGTCTTTTGACAAAAATTATTACATATCCAGGAATTTCAGAATCTGGGCGTTTTCGTTTTGACGGAAATGTAGATGTAAAATATGATTTGCCGTTAGATTTTTTTATAAAATTAGGGTTTACTGTAAATTATGACAATAATTCTGTAAATTTAAATAATAAGTATGATTATGTTTTTCAAACCTCTTTTGGTTGGGAGCTGTAAATACTAAATATTAAACTCCATTCCTTCTTTTGCGAGTTGTGAGTTTTTAAATTTACTTTTACATTCTTTTTCAATAGCAGATAAAAAGGTGTCATCGTGTGAAGGATCATGATGTGTGAGTACAAGGTTTTTAACGTTTGCTAATGCTGCAGTTTCTATTGCTTGGTTAAAACTACTATGTCCCCAACCTTCATAAAGTGCTAGTTCTTCATCCGTGTATTGTGCATCATGAATTAATAAGTCTGCATTTTTACAGAAATCAACAACATCTTTGTCAATCTCTTTGCCATGTTCTAAGTCTGTAGATATAACAATAGATTTTCCACCAGCTTCTAATTTATAACTAAAAGCACCACCTGGGTGATTGTGTTCTCTAAAACTGAAGGTAACCAAACCATCTTCACTTAATAAAGCTTCTGCATCTTTATAGTTTATAAATTGTAAATCGGAGCCCATATTTTCTAATTGAACGGGAAAAAACTCCTTTTGCATTTGTAGCGCAAAAAGATCTTCAACATCCTTAATTTTAAGATTTTTCTTCGGATATACAACTCCAATTTTCTGATTTGGATTATACAAAGGTGAGAAAAAAGGAAAGCCTTGAATATGGTCCCAATGGAGATGCGTAAAAATTAATAGGATAAAATCTGCTTTTGGTATACTACCTGTTTCAATATCATTTGCAAGCTGTCTTATTCCTGTACCTGCATCAAAAATAACCATCAATTTACTGTGATTATTAATTAATAAATCAATGTAAATACAGGTTGTATTCCCTCCATATTTTTGAAAATCTGATTCACAAACCGGAGTAGAACCTCTTCCGCCATATAGTTTTACATTCCAAACTGCTTTCTCCATTTTCTCTAGTTTTCTACTAATTTATAACTTTTTAGAGAATTGATGAACAATAAATATTAATAGTGACAAGATTATTCCCAAAGTAGAAACACCAGTCCATTTAAAATGCTGCCACATCATTGCACCTAAAGTTGTGCCGAGTGCACCACCAATAAAAAAACCAACCATATAAATAGTATTTACTCTATTTCTAGCTTCTTCATTTCTAGAGAAAATGATATTTTGATTGGTTACATGTAGGGCTTGTAAACCTAAATCTACCAAAACAACACCAATTGCGATACCTATTAAAGAGTTTTCAGACACTAGAAATATAATCCAAGAAATGACTAATAAAATGGCGGAAAAAGCAATAATCTTATTCTTACCAACTGTGTTATTTAGTTTTCCAACAATGGTTGCTCCCAAAGCTCCAACAATACCAAATAAGCCAAAAGCACCAGTGACACTACTTCCGTAGTTAAAGTTTTCTTCCATTAAAAAAACTAGGGTTGTCCAAAAAGCGCTTAAACCGGCAAAAGCCAAAGCACCTCTTAAAGTAGCCAATCTTAGTGAAGGTTCTTTTTTGAAGTAGTACCAAAGAGATTGCATTAAGCTAGCGTAACTTCCTTTATAGTTAGGAGATAGTTTAGGTAATTTTAGCATTAGAATCAAAAATAAAAAAAACATAATTGCTGATGCGGAAAAATACATAACACGCCAACCATAAATTTCACCAACAAAACCACTAATAATTCTACTACCTAAAATTCCAATTAATAAACCACTCATTACAACGCCAATTGCACGACCTCTATTCTTAGCATCGCTTAATTGAGCAGCCATTGGTACAAATAGTTGGGGAATAGCAGAAGTAAAACCAACAAAAAAACTACTAAGAATTAATAGGAATAAGGAGTTTGAAAAAGCTGTGGCAATTAAGGCAGTAATCATTAATAGAAAATCATATTTTAATATTTTATGATTAGATATTTTGTCTCCTAAAGGAATAATAAATAATAAACCTAGTGCATATCCTAACTGTGTAAATAAAGCAACATTACTAACCGCAGATTCAGAGACGTTAAATTCAACAGAAATAAGGTGTAAAAGCGGTTGACTGTAATATAAATTTGCGACAACTAAACCAGCAGTAATACTCATTAAATACAATACTGAATTAGATAATGGTTGTTTCATTTTTAACGTCCTTTTTAAGTTGAATTGCCAAAAGTAGATAATGTCTTAAGAAGATAAAAATAATTTAACCTTCTACTTTAAAAACTAATTTTAAAAGAAGTGAAAATAGTTCTTTTTTACATGATTTAGTATTTTATATACAGGCGAAACGGTATGTATTAACCAAAAAAAATAGGCAACGTTTTTTTTGTTACCTATTTTTAAATGCTGATAAAAAAAAATCTAGATTTTCATTATTTTTAGCGCGTGATTTAATCCCTCTAGTTTTATAAAATAAACCCCTTTTTGTAAATTTTTTATAGAGAAAGTAGCAGATTTATTGAAATTACCTTTAAATTCTTTTACTTTTTTACCAGTAATATCAAATATTTTTAAATGGTTAGTTTCCTTATTTATTTTAAATGAATTTTCTGTCGGATTAGGGTAGGTAACTATTTTATCGATTGTATTAAAAAGAACATCAGTAGAAAGTGTTGCTGCGTTATTACCATACACTTTAAATTCTCCTGGTGCTAGATTAATAAATGAATTTGTATTATTGACAATTATTTCGGCATTATTTTCTAATAGATCATACCAAGTTCCTGTTTCCTGAAAGCTAGGAATTATATTCTGAGTTGTGAGTCCAAAATTACCAATAATGGTTACATATTGTATTTCTGATGAAGAAGTATGAGTCAAATGAATTTTATTTAACCCGTTTGAGTTCCCAACATCCATAGTGAAATCTGATGTTTCAAAAATATCATACTGTAGTTTTAGTTGAATCAATTTAGCCCAAGTTTCTTTTACTTTTCTTCTCTTTTCATCTGCTAAATAGTTCCATAAAATAGGTTTGTTACCAATTCTACCATTTTGATCTATAGAAATATCATACCCTAATTCGTCAAATTGCCAAATCATTTTAGGACCAGGAACAGTAAAGTAAAAAGCGCCTGCTAATTCCATTCTTTCTAAAGCCGTATCTATGTTTTTTACGCTGTAGGTTCCATTAGAGTTACCGAATTGAAGGTTTTTATACATCAATCGCTCTTCATCATGACTTTGCATGTAGCTAACATTTGCAGGAACAGACCAACCTCTGTTTTTATAAGAAATCCAAGAAAAATCTGCATCGCTGCCAAAGCCCATTGTTGCTTGGTTGTATTGATGATTGTGGTTTCCCCAAACCATAATTCCTTTTCCTTCATTCAATCTATAATTTACCCATTGAGTTTCTTCATTATTACTACCTAAATGTTCGAAAATAATATAGAAATTAGGGTCGATTGCCCATTGATTGTCTGCGTATGCTTTTAAAATATCAACTCTATCTTGCTGATATGCATTTGTACAAGCTTCTCCTGAAGCACAATTTTGTGTGAAGCCTTTTGTTAAATCCCATCTAAATCCGTCAATTTTATATTCCTCAATCCAATATTGAGAAACCCTTTTTACATAGTCTTTTACAGCTTGTTTAGAGTGATTGTAATCATTAAAAACACTGTAAGAATGCGTTGCTGTTTGATTAAAAAACGGACTATCTGCACTTGCTTGACCTCCGTAACCACCATTGTCTGAATTCCACATTCTATAATATGGATTTTGGCCACTTGCATGATTAAAAGCAACGTCTAAAATAACAGCAATTCCTCTTCTATGGCACTCATCAATAAACTGTTTAAAAGAGGTAGCATTGCCGTAATACTTATCTAAAGCCATGTGAAACGAAGGATTATACCCCCAAGATTCATTCCCATCAAATTCCATTACTGGCATTAACTCTATGGCATTTATACCTAACTCTTCTAAATAATCTAACCTTGCTTTTACAGCATCATAACTATGTAGCGCATCAAAATCTCTAATTAAAAGCTCATAAATAACCAAGTCTGTTTTTGCTGGTTTTTGAAAATTTGTTGTTTGCCAATTATAAGCTGCATCACCAGTTCTTAATAAAGTTACTGCGTGGTTTGTTTTTCCAGAGGGATAACTTGGTAAATTCGGGTATGTTGTAGCATCTATATACTGATCATTAGATTCTGTTAGAATAATAGTAGAGTATGGGTCTGCAACTCTTAAATCTGCATTAATAATATACTGATAAGCGTAATCTGTTTGTGCTGTTAAACCAGTAAGTTCTATCCAAAAACGATTTTCAACTGGGTCTTTTTTTAGTAGATAGGTGTCATTTATTTCCCAATTATTAAAGCTTCCAATAAGATGAATAAAATCTTTTCCGGGTGCATAAAATACCAAAGTGGCTTTTGTGTTATCTGACGGATTTAAGTTAATTCCATCTTTCATTCCTGAAGGAATTGAAGCTTGAGTAACCGTGGGTCTTACAATTGCATTAAATGTTGTGCTTTTAGTTTCTCCGTTATTTGTAGCTTCTAAAGTATAATTTGTGTTTTCTGTAACAGTAGGAGAGAAGCTATATGTTGTAATATTTGTTTTTTGGTCAATAACAGTTCCATTTGCGATTAAAGTAAAATTTGCTGTTAGTGATGTTGAAGCGCTTATTGATACTGTTTCACCTGAGTTTAAAACTGTTGTTGTCGTAGAGGGAGTGTTTAATGTTAATTGAAAAGAACCAACATTAAATATAAAATCGGCACAACCATTCCCTTTCATTTCTTTTGAGCCAGCAGCGTTTCTAAAAACCAACCCTATTTTTGTAACATTAGTAGCTTGTGCGTCTGTTAAAGAATAATATGTCTTTGGTATTAAAGTAATTTCCCAACGATTATTAGATGTATTTAATATCATTTCCCCAATGCCATCGTCTTGTCCCCAATTACCAACTACACTGGTGCCAAAAGCATTTGTGTCAGTTCCAACACCAGAATGCAGGTATACTTTTGTAGGATTATTTAGCCCGTTACAATCTGTAGCTGTACTGTTGGCATCTAAACTTATAGTAATTGATTGTGTTACTTCAAAAGAACTTGGAGTAATAGTAACTTGACTAAATCCGAAAGAGGTTATGAGTAATAATAGAAAAGTAATTTTTTTCATAAAAGATATTTTTAAAAAACAAAGGCCACCTAAGAAAGGCAGCCTTTGTATAAATTAATAAGATTACTGAATAGTTATAGTTCCTTTATTATAATCTACCGTAATTTTATAAGTACCATCTCCTGGAGATTTTACATTGTTTTCATTATCTCTAGTTAGCATTCTAGAATATACTTTGCTTTCTCCCCAGTCATTGTCCCAAGAACCTTGCACAGGTAAAAATTTAAATTCATCAGAAGCTGTTAAAGTTAGAGTTAGTTCAAATAAACCTTCAGAGATTTTTGTAAAAGCAGGTGCTGTTGTATTGTCCCAACCATTAGGAGAACCAACCAAATGTAAATCTGTAGGAACTTCTGTAAGGTTAAAAGACAATGTGTTAAAATCTAATGAAACCATAAAAGTACCAGTAGCATCTATTTTGATGTTTTGCTCATCATCTTGCTCTAATCTATTAGGAGTTGTTTTATTCTCACCCCAATCTCCGTCCCAAGAACCAGAATTAGGTAAGATTTTAAACTCTTCACCTTGAGTAAACGTTTGCACTTTTATAAACACTCCATTTCCTGATGTAAAGAATTGTTGAGTTTCGTCAGCATTATTCCAACCATTATGAGCACCAACCATAAACATAGTGTCTATGTTTTGTAACTTAAAACTTAAGGTATTAAAATCTACTATTACAACATAATTCCCTGTAGTAGCTATTTTGATGTTTTGTTCATCATCTTGTACTATTTTACCAGGATTATTTTTGTCTTCACCATAATCTCCATCCCAAGCACCAGAAGTAGGAATCATTTTAAATTCTTCTCCAGCAGTAAAAGCTTGTACTTTTGCAAATACACCATTACCGTCATTAAAAAACTGTTGCGTTGCATCTGCATTATTCCATCCATTATGAGCACCTACCATGAATAAATTATCTGGTATTGCTGCTTTAAATGCGGTTAATGAAATTGTAATAGGATCTGAAGTTCTAGTTAAATCACCCGATGCAGATTTCGCAATTGCTTTGATTCTAAAATCTAAGTTTGAAGCAATAGTTGCTTTTGCTCCACTAGCAATTACCAAGTCATTTAAATTATCATGAGAAATTTCAAATGTAGTAGTGGTAGCTGTTCCAATATTTGTTGGAGAAGCAAAATCGGTTCCTTCAACGGCCATCTCTACTTCGTAAGTTATACTAACGCTACTTGTTGCTCCAATTTCAGGGTCATTCCAAGAGATTGTTAACGCAGTATCATCTGGATTAACATCAGACAATACTTGTGAGAAAGAAGTATCTGGACTTGTAATTACAGGAGGTTTTACAGCAAATTTAGACACTTGAAATAAAACAACATTAGAAATTGAACTTCCTGTATTTAACCTTACATAAATAGCTGTAGCTGAATAAGATTTTACTGAAGCATTGTCTAATTTTTGGTTCAACTCTCCAACTGTCATTGTAAAGTTCTTTTTATCTGTGTTTCCTAATTGAATAGGAGCAGCAAAAGTATCTTCTACAGACATTTCTACGGCGTAGGTTGCAGATGCATTAATTTCATCAATCCAAGTAATTGTAAATGCAGGATTGTCTGGTAAAGCAAAGTTTAAAAACACATTACTAATTCCTGGTGCAATTAATTTAAATTCAGGATCTGGACTAGTTATTGTTAAGCTTTCTTCGGTATCACAAGCACCAAATAATAGTATTAGTGACAAGAATAAGAAGCTTACTCTTTTTAAATAAATTTTCATATTTTATCTATTATAAGTTAAACTGATATTATAAATTTAAAGGGATTAAGATATAACGACCTGTTAAGTCATTAAACCAAACATCATAATCATCTTCTACAATTACTGGAATTGCACCACCGCCATCGGTTGCCACACCAGTAAAAGAAGTTGAACTTCCCCAATTAGCACTAGTATCTGTTACAAACTCTAGGTTACCTGGTGTTAAATGGATTGCAGTAGCAAACCAAATATGACCATCAAAAGCTAAAGGAGTCATTGCCACATTTGCAGTACTAGATCCTTGTATTTCTAATGATGTTGGACTTGTAATACCAGCGGTATCAAAAGTTTTAATAGAAAACTTTTTAGAAGCAAAGTTTATTTTAAATGTATAAAAACCGGCAGCATTTACACCAAATCTTCCTGGATCTGCTTCTTGTGTTCCTGGATTCCCAGCGATGTCACCTTCCGTTTCTATTGGGTCTTCGTTGTCTGGGTATGTTGTTCCCCATTGGTCTGACCAAGATCCTTTATTTTCAATTACTTTAAAACGACCTTCACCATCATCTGCAGTAGCTTTTTCAAAATAACCTGTATAGTAAAAAGTATTACTATCTGTTTCGTCTCTAAATAAAGCGGGGTTATTTCCTGTTTCAAAATTATCCCAACCAGGGGCTGTTGCATTCCCAATGATATAATAATCTTTAAAAGTGTAATTAAAGTAAGGGTACACACTAAATTGAATGGTGTTAGAGGCAGCAGTTGTATTATTTTGTGTTCCTAAAGAAGCAACAATTCTGATATAAATGTCTGACCAATTAAAAGGATTTACTCCTGCGTTACCAGCAGCTGCATTTACTTCACTAATAGATAACGTAACCGAAGTTTGACCTGTAATAGTTGAAGCAGTTATAGGGGCTGTAAAAGTATCATCTTTAGAAAATTGAATGGCATAATTTACAGCAGCTTGAATACCGTAATTTGCTTCATCCCAGTTTAATGTTAAAGCTGGGTTTGAAGTATTTACAGCGTCTAGTTCTAATTTCGCAAAATTTAATTCTGCTAAAACAGGGGCTATTGGTTCTGATATTGTGAATGTATCAGAAGTGTCATTGCAAGATTGGAAGCATAAAAGTACTAGTCCAATGATACTAACTGCTGAAAATCTTTTTATGTTTTTCATCATTTGTAATTTATTTTTTAAATTAATAACCAACATTTTGAGTTAAATTAGGGTTAGAAGCTAAACTTGCAGAGGGTATTGGGTACAATTTCATGTGTGCAGGCAAAGAAATACCGTTGCTACCATTTCCTTTCCAAGCCCAATTATAATTACCTCCTGTAAATAGATTGTAACGAATTAAATCTTGTCTTCTATGAGCTTCCCAATGTAACTCTCTTGCTCTTTCATCAATAATAAAATCTAAAGTGATGTCTGCAGCAGTGAAGTTATCTTGAGGATTGTTCGCTCTAGTTCTTAAGCTATTAATATAAGTTTCCATGTCTGCATTAGAACCACCAGAACCACCTCTTAAATGTGCTTCAGCATACATTAAATATACATCTCCCAATCTAAATAAAGGAAAATCTGTATCTACAAAAGTTTGATCAGCACCAAATGTACCTGTTGAGGTTGCATTCGAATATTTCTCGATGATATACCCTTGGTCTTTATCAGAAATATCTGTAATATTAATATCTCTGGTTCCAGAAATGATTGTATTTCTAGAATCTCCAGAATAGATGCCGCCATCAAATAATTGAGCAAATTGTTTTCTAACTCTTATAGCGCCTCCCCAGCCAGCAGCACCAACACCTAAAGCTTCACCGTTAGCTTCTAAACTGCCAATTTCACCATTTATCATAACAGTTGTTGGGCCGTAACTTTGTGTAATTAAACCATCTGAAATTAAAGGAAATATGATTTCGTTATTTGCAGAATTTGTATTGTTGTCTGCCATAAATAGATGTGCATAATTGGTTGCTAATGAATAACCACCTCCAATAATTTTTTTACAGTTATCGATAGCTTCAGTGTATTTAGCTTCGCCAATATAAACTTCTGCATTTAAGTACATTTTTGCTAAAATCATCCAAGAAACAGCTTTGTCTGCTCTACCGTGTTGATTGGTTTTCGGAGCCATTAAATCTCCTTCAATTGCTAATAATTCGCTTTCTATGAAAGTAAATAATTCCGCTCTTCCAACTTGTGGGGGATTGAAACCAGCAATTGGGTCTGTTTCTAAAACCATAGGTGCTTTCCCATATAAATCCATAATATGATAGTAAGATAAAGCTCTTAATAATCTTGCCTCTGCTCTAAATGTTACAATTTCTGCTCTTGTAGCAGTTGTTACATTTCTTGCATCTAATTTTTCTGTAGTTGTTTCACGTAAAAAATTGTTTGCAAATGCTACTGAAACCATCGCTCTACTAAACATTCCTAATATAACTGGGTTTTGAGCCGTCCAAATATTACGTTGTATTTCTCTAGTACCAGGATCATTTTCATAAGACCAAATCATTTGATCTGCAGAAAGTGTTTGTAGGTACAGTAATGTTCTACCATATTGACTAGTACCTGCATCTAATCCTTGAATATTTGAACTTCCTGGTCCATCAACTCCTGTTAAAGATAGGTTAGCGTAAGCTCCTGCTAAAACGTCTAAATAAGCATTTTCATCTTCAAACAGTGCATCACTTAAAACAGTTTGATCATCTTCTGGTACAATGTCTAAATCTTTTGTACAAGAAGTAACTATTGATGTTAACAAAACAACAACGAATAGATTTTTGATTGTTTTTATATATTTTTTCATCTTGTTTTATATTAAAATTTAATATTAGCTCCAACTAAGAAGTTTCTAGATCTTGGATAAATTAAATTATCAATCCCGTTAAATACTTCTGGATCTAAACCAGAGTAGTTTGTCCAAGTAAATACGTTTTGAACACCCGCCCATATTCTTATATTACTGTAAGAAAATTTCTTAATAGGGTTGTTAAAGGTGTATCCTAATGTAACATTGTCCATTCTTAAATAAGAAGCATTTTCTATATAGATATCAGAATTAATAACATCTGAAGTTCTTAAGAAGTTTGTATTTAAAACAGCAGTTGGTATGTTTCCTAAAACAGCATTATCTTGTAATAACTCGTATTGAGCTCTAGAAGAGTTTACATTGTTATAAACATAATTACCAAGACTTGCTCTTAAGTTAAAAGCCAAATCGAAATCTTTGTAATTAAAGCTAGATTGGAAACCTAAAGTAATATCTGCATTCGGATTTTCCTTTAAATAACGATCATCATCATTTATAATATTATCACCATTTAAATCTGCATAACCACCTTCAATTGGTTCACCAGCTGCGTTGTATAATTGTTTGTATACATGAAAAGAATTAGGCGCAAAACCTTCTCTTAATAGTTGAATTGTATTTCCTGTACCACCAGAAGTTCCACCAGTTCTTACATCTTGATTGTTTGCAAGTTCTGTGATTTCTCTGTCTAAATAAGTAGCATTAAAGGTAAAGTTCCAATTATAGTCTTCACTTTTAAGAATATCTCCATTTAAGGTAAATTCTAAACCGTTAATTTGTAGTTGTCCAATATTCTGAATTGCGCTGTTTCCAAAGTTTGTTCCATCGGCTAAAGCAGCATTAAATAATAAATCATCAGATATTTTTCTAAAAGCACTTACAGAACCGCTAAACCTATCGTCAAATAAACCATAGTCTACACCAAACTCAATAGTAGTTGTTTGTTCCCATTTTAAATCTGGGTTTACAACCGAAGGAATTGTTGACTGTACTGCGTTGTTGCCAAATAAGTATCTAGAGTTTTCATTACCAAAACGATATCTATCTAAATACAAGTCATTAACCCCAGGTAGATTTTGTTGCCCAGTTAAACCGTAACTAGCTCTTAATTTTAGGTTAGAAACTATTTTAGAATTTTTTAAGAAATCTTCATCACTAATATTCCAAGCAACTGCAGCCCCACCAAAGTTACCCCATCTATTGTTTTCACTAAAACGAGAAGTACCATCTCTTCTAAAGTTAAGCGTTAACAAATACTTTTTAAGATATGAGAATTTAGCTCTACCAAAGAAACCAATATTTACCACATCAGGGTCTGCAAATGTTGTTGCAAATGAATCTGCATCTCTTATGTTCCCTGTATTACCTCCAAAATTTTTAAAGCGTTGGTAAGAATAACCAGCTGTTAAATCTAATTTAAGATCTTCTAATACTTTTACATAATTAAAGTAACTATCAAATAATTCGTTAGATCTTTCTTGAGTTCCGCTAGATTCTGAACCAGCAAATTGCTTTATTAAATCTGCATTACCTATTTGAAATCTATTTAAATTTTCTGTAGAACCTTTTGTTTTATCAAAGCCAATATTTACAACGGCTCTTAATTCTGGTAAAAAATGAAACTGATAATCGAAGTTTAAATTTCCGTATTGTCTAAAGTTGAAACCAGTGTTATTTGCTAACAATAAAGAGGCTACTGGGTTTTGTGTTCCGTTAGAAACTACATTTCCATTTCTGTGCTGAAAATACCCAGCAAAAGGAGAACTAGCATCGTATACGGGTTGCGTAGGGTCATAACGCAATGCTGCACCAATTTGTCCAGAATCACCAAAACGACTGTCTTCAAAAGCCCTGTTGTAGTTTAAATTTATTTTCAAATGATCTTGAAATAAAGACGGGTTCATAGAAAGAGAAATTGTTTTTCTATCAAATTGAGAAGTCAAAACCGCTCCTTCTTGATTTGCAAAACCTAAAGATAACCTTGTTGGTATTGCACCAAATATTTCTCCTTTAGCAGTTAAGTTGTACAAAGAAGATACTGTAGAACGTAAAATTTGATCTTGCCAGTTGGTGTTGGCACTTCCTAATAAACCAACATCACTAGGTCTTCTTTGCGTAATTAAATTTCTAAATTCATCGGCAGAAAAAACATTTACTCTGTCTAATACTTCACCAAAAGTATATTGCATGTCTAAATCTAAAGTATATTCTTTTCTACCCTTCTTAGTCGTTATAATAATAACACCGTTAGAAGCTCTAGAACCGTAAATAGCCGTTGCAGAAGCATCTTTTAAAACCGAAAAAGATTCGATATCACTTGGGTTAATACTAGCCAATACACCTCTAGATCCTGCAACTCCGTTTTCTTCAATAGGTAAACCATCAATAATAATTAATGGGTTGTTAGAAGCTCCAATAGAAGAGCCACCACGAATTGTAATTTGAGACCCAGAACCTGGCGCACCACTTGTAGTAACATTAACACCAGAAACTCTTCCGCTTAATAAGTTTTCGGGTGTTACGATATTTCCTTTTGTAAAATCTTTTGCCGTAATAGATTCAACAGAGCCTGTTGCATCTTTTACGGTTGTTGTACCGTAACCTACTATAACTATTTCATTTAGTTGTTCTGTAGATTGGTCTAACGAAACGGTTAAGTTATAGTTAGTACCAATTACAATTTCTTTATCTGCATACCCTAAGTATCTAAATACAAGAATATCTGCTGTTTTTACTTTATCAATAGAGAAGTTTCCATTAAAGTCGGTTTCAGCTCCTCTTGTTGTGCCTTTAACCACTACACTAACACCAGGTAAAGGTTCGCCTGTTGTTTTTTCTTTTACAACCCCTTTTACTGTTTGTTGTGCAAACATTGTAAATGATGAGGTTAAAAGAATTCCTATTAAGAATAATTTAAATTTTTTCATGTATAATTTGTTAAATAATAACTGTAAATTTGGATTTGGACTTAACAATAAATTTACATTCCACTTTGTAAATATATATATAAGGGATACATTTCCAATATGATAAAAACTACGAAATCGGTTTCGTGTTGACAACTTTTTTATTTAAAAATCATCATATTGATAAAAATTAACTTTAATATTTGTCTTTTAATAAAATATGAAGCAAAAAATTACCATAAAAACAATCGCCAAAGAATTAGGTGTTTCTACTTCAACGGTTTCTAAGGCTCTAAAGGATAGTCATGAAATTAGTGTTGAAACTAAAAAAAAGATTCAGGCCTATGCAGACCTCTATAACTACAAACCAAACCATTTAGCGCTTCAGTTACGCAACCAAAGAACAAAAGTGATCGGAGTTATTCTACCTAAAATAGTGCATCATTTTTTCTCAACAGTAATTATGGGAATAGAAGAAGGAGCTAATAAAAAAGGATACAACATAATGGTTTGTTTCTCAAATGAATCTTATAAGAAAGAAGTAGAAACATTAAAGGTTTTATCGAACGGAAGTGTAGACGGAATTATTATGTCTGTAGCTAGTGAAACACTTAAAAATAAAGACTTTAATCATATTAAAGAATTGGTTTCAGAAGAAATTCCTTTTGTTTTATTTGATAGAGTTGTAGATGAAATTATGTGCGACAAAGTAGTTGTAGATGATGTTGGCGCTGGTTACAAGGCCACAAAGCATTTGTTAGAAAATGGTAGAAAAAGAATTGCTTTAATTACAACTCCAAATCATGTGAATGTTGGCGCTTTAAGAAGGCAAGGGTATGAGAAAGCATTAATTGAAGAATATATTAAAACAGACAAAAGTTTAATTATGGAGATTGATGAAAAAAAAGACATTAAAAAACAAATAGAAAAAGTCTTCGAACAAGACATTGATGCCGTTTTTGCAGTGAATGAAATTTATGCAGCAAACTCAATGAGAATAGCAAAAGAGAAAGGTTTGAAAATACCTGAAGAGATCTCAATCATAGGTTTTACTGATGGGTTAATCTCAGAATATTCATCGCCATCAATCACTACAATTGCACAACACGGCTTTACTATGGGAAAACAAGCTGTTGAGGTTTTAATAGAAAGAATAGAAAATGAATCTGAAGTTTACAAACCCAAAAAGATTGTGATTTCTAGCGACTTAAAGTTACGAGAATCTACGAAACCGTCGTCGTAGATTTTAGCGTGTTTTTTTATCAACTATGTAAAAAAAACATATATTTGTTACCATATTAAGATTTATCAATAAATTACATTCCACAAAATTTATTAATTGATAAGTCTAAGCACTTGTCGTAATATTCATTTATAATATTCGATAATGGAAAAGCGTAAGTTAAGCTTCTGGCAAATTTGGAACATGAGTTTCGGATTTCTAGGTATACAATTTGGATTCGCCCTACAAGGTGGATTTATGTCAAGAATTTTTCAAGATCTAGGGGCAGGGAAAGACGAAATTCCTTTGCTTTGGATAGCTGCACCCTTAACAGGTTTACTTGTACAACCAATTATTGGCTATATGAGTGATAGAACTTGGAGTGTAAAATGGGGTAGAAGAAGACCTTACTTTTTAGTAGGAGCGATTTTAAGCTCTTTAGCATTATTTTTTGTTCCGCATTCTCCTGCTTTATGGGTTGCCGCTGGTTTTTTATGGATCTTAGATGCCTCTATAAATATATCTATGGAGCCGTTTAGAGCTTTAGTAGCAGATAAATTACCAGAATCTCAAAGATCTTATGGTTTTGTTGTTCAAACACTTATTATAGGAATCGGAACTTGGGTTGCAAGTAATTTACCTTGGATGGTTTCTCAGTTTGGTATTAGTAATACAGGAGAAGCTGGTGTTGTTTCAATGTCTGTAAAGGTGGCCTTTGCAATTGGAGCCTTTGTCTTTCTAGCAAGTATTTTGTATACCGTTTTTACTACGGATGAATATCCGCCAGAAGACATGGAAGAGTTCGAACAAGAGAAAGCAAAGAAGAACAACTTCATTCCAGATATTCTAGAAAATATTGGTAGTATGCCAATGACCATGAAGAAATTGGGCGTGATTCAATTTTTCTCTTGGTTTGCTTTTTTTACCATGTGGTCTTTGGCAAACCCTGCTTTAACAGAACATGTTTTTCATAGTCCTGCACCAATAGAAACTGCTTTTAATATGGCAGATACTGTACAAGCAGAAGCTTTTAAAATTGCCAATACTAAATTTCAAGAATCTTCTAATTCAGTTGGTTCTGCCATGGGAATCTATGGTTTATCTTCAATGGTATTTGCCTTACTACTAACCTTATATACTTCAAAAAGAAACATCAACAGAAAATACGTACACATGTTTTCTTTAATTGTTGGAGGTATCGGGTTTTTATTGATGAGTTATGCTTCGCCAGAAAACTTAAAATACTGTTTTGTATTGATAGGTTTTGCCTGGGGTAGTATTTTATCAATGCCTTATGCGATGTTATCGAGTTCCGTAGATCCAAAGAAAATGGGTGTAATTATGGGGATTTTTAATATGTTTATTGTAATTCCGCAAATTATTGCTGCACTAGGAGGAATCAATTATGTATCGAGTTTATTAGGTGAAGAAGCTATTCATGCCATGACAGTTGCAGGAATTAGTTTAATAATTGCAGGCTTATGTAATTTACTTATTACCAATAAAAATGCAATTAGTTACCAAGAATAAAATTAAAATTTAGAATGACAAAAGGATTTATATTCGATTTGGACGGTGTCATCGTTGATACTGCCAAATATCATTATTTAGCATGGAAAAAACTTGCAAACCAATTAGGTTTCGATTTTACCAAAGAACAGAACGAATTGTTTAAAGGCGTTAGTAGAAAACGTTGTTTAGAAATTTTGTTAGAAATAGGAAATAGAGAGGCAACACAAGAAGAATTTGATACTTGGATGGTCGAAAAAAATGTAGACTATTTAGCGTACATAGAAAATATGGATGCATCAGAAATTCTGCCAGATGTTCCTAGAATATTACAATTTTTGAAAGCAAATAACATTCCAATTGCTCTAGGGTCAGCAAGTAAAAATGCACGACCAATTTTAGAAAAAGTGAATTTAATACACTATTTCGATGCGATCGTAGACGGGAATAATGTGACAAAAGCAAAACCAGACCCAGAAGTTTTTCTGTTGGCAGCGAAAGAATTAAATGTTAAAGCAGAAGATTGTGTTGTTTTTGAAGATGCAGTTGCAGGTGTAGAAGCTGCAAATACAGCAAACATGATTAGCATAGGTATTGGAGATGAAAATGTGCTTTCTGAAGCGCAATTTAATTTTACAGATTTTACAGAAATCAGTAATAATTTTATACAAAAGTTAATAGAAGGGTAATAAGAAACGAGAAGATAGAAACAAGACAAGAGACAGTTTAAAAACTTCAATATTCTTTTCTCTCTATTCTTTTCTCTCAAAAAATAAAAAAATGAATCAAGATTATATACAACCCAATGAATGGTCTATCCTAGAAGTGGGGTTTGATGCTCAAAAGGTAAAATCTTCAGAAAGTTTGTTTAGCATTGGTAACGGTGCTATGGGACAACGTGCTAATTTTGAAGAACAATATACAGGAAAAACTTTTCAAGGAAATTATATTGCAGGTGTTTATTATCCTGATAAAACACGTGTTGGATGGTGGAAAAACGGATATCCAGAGTATTTTGCAAAAGTTTTAAATGCACCTAATTGGATAGGAATTAACGTTTTAATAAATGATGAAAAACTAGATTTACATACTTGTAAAGAGGTTTCTAAATTTAAAAGAGAACTCAACATGAAAGAAGGTTGGTTGTCTCGAAGTTTTGAAGCTTTTTTACAAAACGGAATCGAAATTAAAGTGGAGGCCAAGCGTTTTTTAAGTTTAGAGTTAGATGAGGTTGGGGCGATTAGTTATAGTGTAACGCCTTTAAATTCGGATGCAAAAATCACCTATATTCCTTATATAGATGCAGGAATTACGAATGAAGATACCAATTGGGATGACCAATTTTGGGATGTTTTAGAAGTTTCTCAAAATAATAAGCAATCTTATATTGAAGCAAGAACCATGAAAACACACTTTTACACGTGTACCTTTATGGAATCTCGTTTGTTTATAAATAATGAAGCAGTTGTTACAGATTGTAATAATGAGCAAACTTCAAATTACACATCTTGCAGCTATCAGCAAGAAATTAAACAAAATCAAACCTACACAATTCATAAATTTGGAGGTTATGTAGTGGATAGAAATCATGATAAAAGTGAATTAGTTGCTGCTGCAAAAGAAGTTTTAGACAAAGCTGTTCGTCTTGGTTTTGATGCATTATTAGCAATGCAAAAGCAATCTTGGGCACAAATCTGGAGCATGTCAGACATTACCATAGAAGGTGATGTAAAAGCACAACAAGGAATTCGTTTTAATATTTTTCAACTAAATCAGACGTATTTAGGAACTGATGCTTCTTTGAATATTGGCCCTAAAGGTTTTACAGGAGAAAAATACGGAGGAAGTACCTATTGGGATACAGAAGCCTATTGTATTCCTTTTTACATGGCTACCAAAGACCAGTCGGTTGCAAGAACGTTGTTAGAATATCGGTACAATCATTTAGGGAAAGCGATTGAAAATGCGGAGAAACTTGGTTTTAAAAATGGAGCAGCATTATATCCAATGGTGACTATGAATGGGGAAGAATGCCATAATGAATGGGAAATTACATTTGAAGAAATTCATAGAAACGGAGCCATTGCTTTTGCTATTTTTAACTATTATCGTTTTACAGATGATTATTCTTACATTCCAGAAAAAGGATTGGAAGTTTTAATTGCGATTGCACGTTTTTGGCATCAAAGAGCAACTTTTTCAACAAATAAAAATAAATTCATGATTTTGGGCGTAACTGGTCCGAATGAATATGAAAACAACATCAACAATAATTTTTATACAAATTATATTGCAAAATGGTGTATAAATTATGCATTAGAAAATATTGAAATTGTAAAAAAAGAGCATGCTTCAGAATATAACAGAATTAAAGGAAAAGTAAATTTCTCTGATGAAGAATTAATGGGTTGGAAGAAAGTTGCAGACACTATGTATTTTCCATATTCAGAAAAGCACAATGTTTTCTTACAGCAAGATGGTTTCTTAGACAAAGAATTAATTACCGTTGCAGATTTAGAGTTGAGTCAAAGACCTATCAATCAAAAATGGAGTTGGGATAGAATTTTACGTTCACCCTATATAAAACAAGCAGATACGTTACAAGGTTTCTATATGTTTGAAAGTGATTTTTCTACGGAAGAATTAGAACGTCATTTCGATTTCTATGAACCTTTTACAGTGCACGAAAGTTCTCTTTCTCCTTGTGTACACAGTATTCAAGCAGCAAAGTTGGGTAGGATGGATCAAGCGTATGAATTCTATCTAAGAACTTCTCGTTTAGATTTAGATGATTACAATCACGAAGTCGAAGAAGGTTTACATACCACTTCTATGGCAGGAACTTGGATGAGTATTGTAGAAGGTTTTGGAGGAATGAGAGTGCAGAATAACACCCTTTCTTTTTCGCCAAAAATTCCTAAAGGATGGATGTCGTATTCATTTAAAGTAAATTTTAGACATCAAGTGATTACTGTAAATGTTTCTCAAAACGAAACTCATTTTGAGTTAGAGGGAAAACAAGAAATCAATATTTTAGTAAACGGTGAAGCTGTTACAGTCTCTCCGAATAATTTATTAACTGTTTAAAACAGGTATTATGAAACATATCAGAAACATTTTTTATTTATCATCAATTTTCTTTTTTATTTCTTGTAGCAATACAGCAACCAAAAAAAATGTTTCTGAGGTTTCAATTTCAAATACTTCTATAGAAAGAGTAGAACCGCCAAATTGGTGGATTAGTTTTAAAGACACTTCGCTACAATTATTGGTAAAGGAAGAAAATATAGGAAACTCAGAACCTTCCATTTCTTATGCAGGAGTTTCTATAAAAAAAGTAAACAAAGCGAACAGTAAAAATTATTTGTTTTTAGATTTAAATATTGATAAGTCAACAAAAGCAGGTAAATTCGATATCGTTTTTACGTTTGATGATGGAACAAAAAAAGCACACACTTACGAATTAAAATCAAGAGAAAAATCTGCGAATGATTACATTGGTTTTGATAGTTCTGATGCTATTTATTTAATAACACCAGATCGTTTTGCAAATGCAGATACTTCAAATGATGTTGATAATAGAATTACAAAAAAGAATGAAAAGGGAACTTCTGTTCACTTTTTAAAAGAAAACACCATTAATAGAACAGATGATTATGCCAGACATGGTGGCGATATTAAGGGAATTACAAATCATTTAGCGTATATAGATGAAATGGGTTTTACTGCAATTTGGTCTAGCCCTTTATTAACAAACGACATGCCAAAACAATCCTATCATGGGTATGCAATTACAGATTTGTATGAAATAGATCCTCGTTTTGGAACCTTAGCCGATTATAGAGAATTGGCGGATGTATCAAGAGAAAAAGGATTGAAGTTAATTATGGATCAAGTTGCCAATCATTGTGGTAGCGAACATTGGTGGATGAAAGATTTGCCTTTTAAAGACTGGGTAAATCATCAAGAGAATTTCGAGAATAAAGGCGATTTAATCACTTCAAATCATAGAAGAACTTCGAATCAAGATATCTATGCTTCTAAAGCAGATAAAAAAGGAATGTCAGATGGTTGGTTTGTGTCTACAATGCCAGACTTGAATCAGAAAAACCCTTTTATGGCAAAATACATTATTCAGAATAGTATTTGGTGGATTGAAACCATTGGGTTAAGCGGAATTCGGCAAGATACCTATCCATATCCTGATAAAGACTTTATGAGTAATTGGGCAGGTTCCATTATGAATGAATATCCTAATTTTTCTATAGTAGGAGAAGAATGGAGTTACAATCCGTTATTAATTGGTTACTGGCAAAAAGGAGCAAATAATAAAGACGGTTATGAGTCTAATTTAAAGTCTACGATGGATTTTGCAATGCAACAAAATGTTGTAAACGCTTTAAATGAGGAAGAAACTTGGGATACAGGTTTGGTAAAAATATACGAAGGTTTGGCAAATGATTTTCATTATGCAACACCAAAAGATATGTTGATTTTTGCAGACAATCATGATATGAGCCGAATTTATACGCAACTAAAAGGAGATATCGAGAAAACAAAAATGGCGTTGTCTTTATATTTAACATTGCCTAGAATTCCGCAAATTTATTACGGAACAGAGGTTTTGATGGAAGATTTTAAGAACCCTGGAGATCATGGTTTAATTCGTACAGATTTCCCCGGAGGATTTAAAGATGATAAAACGAATGCTTTTATAGGTGAAGGTTTAAGTGCAAAGCAAAGAAACATGCAATCTTATCTGAAAAAGGTTTTAAATTATCGTAAAAACTCGAAAGCAATTCATGAAGGTAAAACAGTTCATTTTGCACCATTTAAAGGAACCTACTTTCTATTTAGAGTTTTAGAAGATGAAATTGTTGTAAATATCATTAATAAAAATGATAAACCAATAACCATCGATTTAAAGCACTATTCGGAAATGGAATTGCAGGGAAAAACGTTGAAAAATATAATTACTAGAGAAGAGTTTGTTTGGGGAAATCAAATGCATTTATCGGAAAAAGGAAGTATTCTATTAACCACAAAAAAGTAATTTAGATAAAAGAAAAAATCTCACATATTTTTAAAACCTGTGAGGAATAAAAACACCAAACATGAAAAAGCTACTATTTTTATTTCTAATACTTCTAATAATTTCTTGTAAAACACAAAAACAAGAAGTAAAACCAAAAGAGAACAGTTATGCTAATATAACAGCAACCGTCTTAGAAAAAGCAGTTTTAGCGAGCGGAAAATTAATAAGGGTAGCCTCTTTTCCATCTAAAAACATTGTGCCAAGACCAGTAGATGTATGGTTGCCAGAAAATTATTCGTCAGAAAAAAAATATGCAGTTTTATACATGCATGATGGTCAGAATTTATTTGATGCAACTACAACGTGGAATAAACAAGAATGGATGATTGACGAAGTAGCTTCAAAATTAATGAAAGAAGGCATTACAAGAGACTTTATTGTAGTTGCAATTCATAATATACCTAAAATTCGTTGGCAAGATTTATTTCCAGAAAAAGCCATGGATTTCCTGTCAAAAGAAGATAAAGATGCAATTTATTCAGAAGCAAAAAAGAACAGTTTTAGTACTGATTTAAAAGGAGATGAGTATTTGAAATTCATGGTTGAAGAGTTAAAACCATACATAGATAATACCTATTCTGTGCATTCAAATAAAGAAAATACTTTTGTTGCAGGTTCCTCAATGGGCGGTTTAATGTCTATGTATGCAGTAGCAGAATACCCAACAATTTTTGCAGGAGCAGCTTGCTTTTCTACCCACTGGGTTGGCGGAACACCAAAAGAAGAAAACCCTTTACCAGCAGCAATTTTTAGCTATTTAGAGGCGAATTTACCAGCTGCGGAATCACACAAAATGTATTTTGATTATGGGAATAAAACCTTGGATGCTTTTTATCCAAAGTATGCGCCAAAAGTAGATTCAATCTTTAAAAAAGGAGGATATAATGCTTCAAATTTTCAAAATTTATTTTTTGAAGGAACAGATCATTCAGAATTGTCTTGGCAAAAAAGATTAGACTTTCCATTAACTTTTTTATTGAAAAAATAAGTTAAAACCGAATCCTTTTTATAACCGTCTATCAGTTCGAATGACACTGGTTTTTTATTAGAATTGTATCGAGAACACTTTAATACTTAATATGAAGAATACCAAAATATTATTTTTATTCCTTTTCATTTCAACGTTATCCTTTGCACAAAATTCAAATAGAATTTTTAAAAATGCTTCTTTACAAAGTAATGAGGTCTTAAATATTGAAGTAAATGATGGCGCTTATCAAATTAAATTCTACAATTCTAAAATTATAGAAACGTCTTTCATTCCGAATGGAGAAACGTTTAACGTGAATTCTCACGCGGTAGTTTTAGAACCAAATGCAATAGATATTAAATTTAATGAAACATTGAATTCTGTAGATTATACTTCAAAAGGAATAGTAGTAAAAATTCAAAAAAAACCTTTTAAAATCTCTTACTTCTATAAAGGAGCAGAAATTACTTCAGAAAAACAAGGGTATTTTAAGTCTAAGCATATTCCTTTAGAACTCGTTAAAGGAAATATTGTAACTGAAGAAACAGAGAAAATAGCATTCAATTTAACATCAGATGAGGTTTTGTACGGGGCAGGAGCAAGGGCTTTAGGAATGAATAGAAGAGGAAATCGTTTAGCTTTATATAACAGAGCACAATATGGTTACGAAGCACATGCAGAATTGATGAATTTTACTTTACCAATTGTAATTTCTTCCAAAAAATACATGCTTCATTTTGACAATGCCCCAATAGGATATCTAGATTTAGATAGTAAAAAGGATAACTCTTTAACCTATGAAACTATTTCTGGTCGTAAAACGTATCAAGTTATTGTTGGTGATTCTTGGTTAGATTTGGTAAATAATTATACAGACTTAACAGGAAAGCAACCTTTGCCACCTAGATGGACTTTCGGTAATTTTTCCAGCAGATTTGGGTATCATTCTCAGAAAGAAACGGAAGCTACAATTGCAAAGTTTCAGGAGGAAGAAATTCCTGTAGATGCTATTATTTTAGATTTGTATTGGTTTGGTAAAACGGTGAAAGGAACGATGGGGAATTTAGAAGTTGACAAAGATTCTTTTCCTGATATGAAAGGAATGATTGGGCGTTTAAAAGACAAAGGAGTTAAAACCGTTTTAATTACTGAGCCTTTTATAGTCTCGAATTCTAAAAAATGGAACGAAGCAGTAGAGAAAGAAGTTTTAGCGACAGATTCTATTGGAAACGCTGCAAAATATGATTTCTATTTCGGAAATACAGGTATTGTAGATATTTACAAAACAACAGGAAAGGAGTGGTTTTGGAATATTTATAAAGGACTAATTAATCTTGGGGCAAAAGGACTTTGGGGAGATTTAGGAGAGCCAGAAGTGTTGCCTTCTTGGGTGAATTTTAAGAATAAAAAAGCAGATGAAATCCATAATATATATGGGCACGATTGGGCGCGCTTAATTTTTGAAGGATATACAAAAGAATTTTCAAATGAAAGGCCTTTTATCTTAATGCGTGCTGGTGCAGCGGGTTCGCAAAGATTCGGTATGATACCTTGGTCTGGAGACGTTAATAGAACTTGGGGCGGTTTGCAATCACAACCAGAAATTGCCTTACAAATGGGCATGCAAGGTTTGGGGTATATGCACTCTGATTTAGGCGGATTTGCAGGCGCTAATTTAGATGATAATTTATACACACGTTGGTTGCAGTATGGTGTTTTTCAACCAATATTTAGACCTCATGCACAAGAAGATGTACCAAGCGAGCCTGTTTATAGAAGTGAAAAAGCAAAAAAACAAGCAAAAAAATCGATAGAATTACGCTATAAATTATTGCCTTATAATTACAATTTAGCATTCGAAAACAATCAAAAAGGAACGCCATTAATGCGTCCTATTTTCTTTGAAGAAGATAACGATAAATTAATGAGTAATTCAACGACCTATTTTTGGGGGAAAGATTTTTTGATCACGCCAATTTTAAAAGATTCAGTAAAAACGAAAGCAATTTATTTTCCCAAAACGGGGAATTGGTTTAATTTTTATACGGACGAAAAAGTTGAAGGGGGACAAACGAAAATAATACAAGTTAAAGAAAATTCAATACCTACTTATGTAAGAGGTGGTTCTTTTATTCCGATGACAAAATTGGTGCAAACAACAGATAATTATGATGGTAATCATTTAGAAATTCATTATTATTTTGATGCTTCTACAAAGGAAAGTAGACGAAAAATGTATAATGATAACGGGTTACTTTCGCAAGCTTTCGAAAAAGGGAAGTCTGAAATACTAGCATTTGAAGCTGAAATTACAAAACGTTTCTTAAAAATTGATTTTGAAGCTAAATTTGGAAAGCATTGGAAGGCAGAAAATAAAGAGATTACTCTGGTAATTCACAACATGAATTGGAATCCTGAAAAGGTAAAGGTTGATGGGAAAAGAAAACGCATTTTATCAGAGAAAAAGATACTTAGAATTCCCTTTAAATGGAATGTAAAAGATAAAATAACAGTGAAAGTATCATTAAAATAAAGACCAATTATGAGAAAAGTATACCGCATTTTACCTGTTTTAATTTTATCAATATTAATTGGTTGTTCAGCAGAAAAAACATCAAAAAATAAAATGGAGATTTCAACGTCAAAGAAAAAAATAGTTGTTTATCAGGTGTTTACACGTTTGTTTGGGAATACAAATACCACAAATAAGCCTTGGGGAACTATTGAAGAAAATGGTGTTGGTAAATTTAACGATTTTACAGACAAAGCATTAACTGAAATTAAAGGTTTAGGAGTTACTCATATTTGGTACACAGGTGTTCCGCATCATGATGTAATTCGTGATTATACCGAATTTGGTATTTCAAATGATGATCCTGATGTTGTAAAGGGGAGAGCAGGATCGCCGTATGCGGTTAAAGATTATTACAATGTGAATCCGGATTTGGCAGTAAATGTTGAAAAGAGATTAGAAGAGTTTGAGGCTTTAATAGAACGTTCTCATAAAAACCATTTGAAAGTACTTATTGATATTGTGCCAAATCACGTTGCAAGAAATTACCAAAGTTTAACAAATCCGGAAGGAACTAAAGATTTTGGTACAGATGATAATACTTCTGTTGTGTATGCTGTAAATAATAATTTTTATTATACACCTAATAAAGCTTTTCAAGTTCCAGATTTTTTAAATGATTATTTGCCTTTAGGAGGAGAAAAGAATCCTTTATCTGATGGTAAATTTAATGAGAATCCGTCTAAATGGACTGGAAATGGTTCACGTTCTCCAAAGCCAGGTTTTTATGATTGGTATGAAACTGTAAAAGTGAATTATGGGGTTTCTCCTGAAGGAAAAAAGGACTTTGATGAATTACCTGTAGGTTTTGAAAATGAAGATTATAAAAAACATTTTGCTTTTTGGCAAGATAAAATAGTGCCAAATTCTTGGATTAAATTTAGAGATATTGCGTTGTATTGGATCGAAAAAGGAGTAGATGGTTTTAGATATGACATGGCAGAAATGGTGCCTGTGGAATTTTGGAGTTTTATGAATTCGTCCATAAAAATGGAAAATCCAGCTGCTTTTTTATTGGCTGAGGTGTACAATCCTAAAATGTATAGAGCGTATATCAAAAAAGGAAAAATGGATTATTTGTATGATAAAGTTCAGTTGTATGATACGATTAAAAATGTAATGCAAGGAAAGGGTTTGACAGATAACATTCCGCCAATTCAAAAAGATTTAAAAGATATTGAGCACCATATGTTGCATTTTTTAGAGAATCATGATGAGCAAAGAATTGCAAGTCCGGAATTTGCCGGAAATGCTTTAAAAGGAAAACCTGCAATGGTTGTTTCTACCACAATCTCTACAGCGCCAACGATGGTTTATTTCGGACAAGAGTTTGGTGAGGATGGTTCTGAAAACGCAGGTTTTGGAACGCCGTCTAGAACTTCAATTTTCGATTATGTGGGAGTTCCTGCTTTGCAACGTTGGGTAAACAATAAAAATTTTGATGGCGGAAAATCGACCAAAGAAGAATTAGAATTAAGAGATTTTTACAAACGCTTGTTAAATTTTACGATTAAAAGTGATGCTTTAATGGGGGGATATGAAGATATTCATCGATATAATAGAAAAAATACAGAGCATTATAATGCTAAAGTTTTATCTTTTGTTCGCTATTCAGAAAATGAAAAATTAATAATTATATCTAATTTTGATGATAAAGAAATATATGATTTTCAATTAAAAATACCTTCAGAAATTATAAAAAAATGGAATTTTAAAGATGGTGAATATCATTTAGAAGATCAATTATACAAAGAATATACAACCGTGTTAAATGTTAAAAATGGTCAAGCAAAACTTAGAGTTGAGTTACAACCTTTAGAGTCGTTCATTTTAAAAGTTAAGAAGTAAAAAGTACTATTATGAAAAATATCATATTTATCATCAGTTTAATAAGCTTAATTTGTTGTCAAGAAAAGACATCAACCAAAAAAGAAGCAAAAATGGAAGCAAAAGAGTTTGTTTGGGAAGGAGCAAATATCTATTTCTTGTTAACAGATCGTTTTAATAATGGCGATACTTCGAATGATATCAATTTTGAGAGAACCAAAGAAACGGGAGAATTACGTGGTTTTGAAGGAGGAGATATCAAAGGGGTTACTCAAAAAATTAAAGAAGGATATTTTACAAAATTGGGAATTAATGCCATTTGGATGACGCCTGTTGTAGAGCAAGTTCATGGAGAAACAGATGAAGGAACAGGTGTTTCTTATGGATATCATGGCTATTGGACAAAAGATTGGACTAGTATTGACCCTAACTTTGGAACAAAAGAAGATTTGAAAGAATTGGTTACAATTGCTCATAAAAACGGAATTCGTATTTTATTAGATGCAGTCATCAATCATACAGGTCCTGTAACAGATAAAGACCCTGTTTGGCCAAGTGATTGGGTAAGAACTGGTCCGGAGTGTTCTCATGACAATTACGAAAATACGATTACGTGTACGTTGGTAAAAAATTTACCAGATATTAAAACGGAAAGTAACGAAGCGGTCGCATTGCCTCCTCAATTGGTTGCAAAGTGGAAAGCAGAAGGACGTTATGCGCAAGAATTGAAAGAATTAGAGGCCTTTTTTGAACGAACAGGACACCCTAGAGCGCCTCGTTTTTATATTATGAAATGGCTTACAGATTATATTACAGAATTCGGAATTGATGGTTATAGAGTGGATACTGTAAAACATACAGAAGAATTTGTTTGGCAAGAATTTAAAGCTGAATGTGATGTTGCTTTTGCAACCTACAAGAAAAATAACGTGGATAAAGTGTTAGATAATAATAGTTTCTATTTGGTTGGAGAGGTGTATAATTATGCGATCTCTAACGGAAAAGCTTATAGTTTTGGGGATAAAAAAGTCAATTATTTTGACAAAGCATTCAATAGTTTGATCAATTTTGAACTAAAATGGAATGTGAAGCAAATGGAAGAAAAAGCTGTTTTTTACAAATATGATTCAATTTTAAATACTGAATTAAAAAATTACGGAATTTTAAATTATATGACGTCTCATGATGACGGACAACCTTTTGATAAAGAAAGAAAAATGTCATACAAAACAGCGACCATGTTGTTTTTAACACCCGGAACTGCTCAGGTTTATTATGGAGACGAATCTGCAAGAAACTTAACAATCGAAGGAACTGTTGGTGATGCAACGTTGCGTTCTTTTATGAATTGGGATGAAATTCAGACTAAAGAAGAAACTCAGAAGATTTTAGCTCACTGGCAGAAATTAGGTCAGTTTAGAGCAAATCACATGGCAGTAGGCGCAGGAAGACATGCTTTAATCTCAGATGAAAACGGATTGATTTTTTCAAGAGTTAGAAATGAAGATAAAGTAGTTATTGGAATTAAATTACCAGCAGGAGAGAAGACGCTTGATGTTTCTTCAATTTTTAATAATGGTGACAAGTTGAGTGATTTTTATTCTTCTCAAGTTGTAGCAGTGAAAGACGGAAAAGTAAGTGTAAATTCAGAATTTAAGATTGTCTTATTAGAGAAAGTATAATTTGTTATATTTTTATCAGCATTAAAACAGGATTATCTGCTTTCTTAACACTTTGGTTCTTCAATTTTTTATTAATGGTGTATATTTCTCCATTTTAAAAGTATTTTTTATTGGTTTTGATGTTTTAATACGGTTGGTGCAGGAGTTCATGTAACAAATAACGTATCCGAAACTTGTTTTAAATCAACTCTCATTAAAATCTCTTGGATTAAAAACCACACCTGATCTCAAACTAGAAGAATGTTTTTCATTTGAGTGTAATATTCTGTCTGTTTCTTTTCTAAATTATTTCCGAATTATGGATATAGGATTTTTTTATATTTAGAATGCAACCCTTTGACAGTCATATTACATAACTGAATTTAAAGATTCATAATAAGATATCTTATTTGAATAAATAATGCCGCTGTCGTATTTGTTGAGAATTGTCAGATAATGAGAAATCAACTAAAGGAAAGCAAATATGAAATTAAATGGTTTTTATATTCAATTCATAACGACTGCTTTTTAAAGTTCCTGTTTTTGTTAAAACTCCTTTATCCACCATATCTTTTAAATCTCTTGTAGCCGTAGAAGCAGATATTTTAGCAATTTTGGTGTATTTTTCGGCACTTAATCCGCCTATAAAACCAGTATGCCCAGCTTCAAAGATTCTTAACAGCACTTTATGTTGTCGTTCGTTTAATTGATTTTTATATCGTTCAAAAAACTTAGCTTTTTCTACAATAAAATCTACACGTTTTAAAGTATTTTCTTGAGCATTTAAAATAGTTTCACTAAAGTATTGTAACCAGTTTGTAATTTCTAATGTTGTATTGTTGATTTCAAGTGATGTGTAATACATTTTTCTATTACCTTCTATGGTATGCGATAATGAACTTAATGTAGGCTGTTTAGAACTGATGGCAATAGATTTTTCAGCTAATGCTCTAGCAATTCTTCCATTTCCATCTTCAAAAGGGTGGATACAGACAAAATATAAATGCGTAATGCTAGCTTTTGCAAGTGGTAATATATTTGTATTATTTGGATGATGAACTTTATTGAACCATAGAATAAATTGTTCCATTTCAATAGGTACCTTGTCCGATGGAGGGGCTTCAAAATGGATAATAGGTCTATCCAATCTTCCAGAAATAACTTGCATTGGATCTGTGTGTGTTCTATAGCTACCAATATTTGCTAAATCTCTTCTACCATTGGTTAACATTTTATGCCAATCAAATAGTAGATCATGACTTAATGGTTTATTGAAGTTATGATACAAATCGACCATCATTTTAGAAATGCCAAGTTCTGCAGGTGCTATTTTTCTTTTGTCCGTAGCAAAACCAAGATTTTTTTTAATGGAAGATTGCACACTTTCTCTGTTCAAAATTTCTCCTTCAATTTCTGAAGTTTTTATAGCTTCTTCACTAAGTATTTCTACTAATAAATCATCTTTAGAGACCCCTTCTATATGTTTTATGGCACCCAATACGAGCCCTGAGTTTTTAGAAAATTGCATTTCTAATTGTTCAAGAGTCTCTTTTTTATAAGTAAAATTAGGCCATTCTTTGTGTAGCCAATTCCAATTTTTATATACCATGAGCTATAAATAGGGTTTTTATAGCTCAAATATAATGATAATTTGAGCTATAATTTTGTTTTTATCGCCCAAATTTTATTTTGAGTTATTAGGTTTTAATATATAAGTCAGAAAAATTAGTATATTTTTTAGCTGTGGTTTAATATCTATAGCGACTTTTTTCTTTTAAAGTATCTCTATTAATATCTTCTAAAAGGCCTATTTTTTTTCAATAAATGGGTCATACCAATCAGCTTTTTCTTTAGCCCAATCTATCCATTCTTTTTCCTTAGTATTTAAATTGTTTGATTTGATGATAAAAGCTTCAAATTCTTGAATATAATTCCTAATATATTGAGATTTATGCCATCTAGTTGCTGTAAGGAAAAGAGATTCAAATTTAGATAGTTCTTCATCTTTCAACCTTTGTAATTCTTTTGCATTTTTCTTCTTGTTGTTTATGCCAAATAGTATTTTCAATAGCTTCCTTTGGCGTCCTTTATTATTTCCCAATACAAAAGTTCCCGAAAATATGACCCAAAATATCTTTGTCAACATCATACTCTCCGGTAATATTACCTAAATGACGCAAACATTCACGAATATCTATAGAAAATAAATCGGTAGTAATTTCTAAATCGATTCCTTGTTGAACAGAGGTAATTGCCATTAACGCATTATTTAAAGCTTCAAAATGACGTGAATTGGTCACAATCGTTTCATTATTACTCAAAGCACCAATATTAACAAGCGAAGTTAATTCCGTTTTTAAAGCATCAATTCCTGCTTTGCTTTTTGCTGATAATAGTATCAAATCATCAATTTCAGACTCTAAGATAGAAGTATCATGACAAGATAAAGTATCAACTTTATTAGCGACTACTAATAATCGTTTCGTAGGAAAACGAGTTTTTATCGTTTGAATCTCTTGCAAAAAATCTGCACTAGAATGAGAAAATTTATTAGAATCAATTAAGAAAATAATCAACTGTGCGTTGTCTGCTTTTTCGTAGGCTTTTTTAATACCAATACTTTCTATAACATCTTCCGTTTCTCTAATTCCTGCAGTATCTATAAATCGAAAAGCAACACCATCAATAATAATTTCATCTTCAATGGCATCTCTTGTGGTTCCTGCAATATCAGAAACAATGGCTTTTTCTTCATTTAAAAGAGTGTTTAATAAGGTTGATTTCCCAACATTTGGTTCCCCAATAATAGCAACCGGAATTCCATTTTTCATGGCATTTCCAAAAGAAAAAGAATCTATTAATCGTTTTAAAACAAAAGTGATTTTCGCCACTAATTCTTTAAATTTTGTTCTATCGGCAAACTCTACGTCTTCACCAGAAAAATCTAACTCTAATTCAATTAAAGCAGCAAAATCTAATAATTGCGCACGTAATTCTTTCAATTCATTTGCAATTCCTCCACGCATTTGCTGAATGGCCATTTGATGACTCGCAGCAGAATTAGAGGCAATTACGTCTGCAACCGCTTCCGCCTGACTCAAATCCATCTTTCCGTTTAAAAAAGCACGCATAGTAAATTCACCATTATCTGCCATTCTGCATCCTTTTTGTAGAAATAACTGAATAATTTCTTGCTGAATAAAACTAGAACCATGACAAGAAATTTCAATAACATTTTCTCCTGTATAAGAATTCGGATTCTTAAAAACAGACACCAGAACTTCATCTAAAAGAATGTTGTGCTCTATAATATGACCTAAATGAATGGTATGGGTTTTCTGGTTTTTTAAGGTTTTATTTTTTTTGATAGATTTAAAATTGGCATCCACCAAAGAAATAGCATTTTCACCAGAAAGTCTAATTACAGAAATTGCGCCAACACCAGAAGGAGTCGCTAAAGCAATAATAGTATCGTTTTGAATCATGTTGCAAAAATACATAAGATTTTATACAAAAACAGAAAGCCCAACACAAAAGTGTTGAGCTTTCCGAGCAATAGTCGGGGGAATTATAAAGGTTAATTTACAGAACCCTCACTATTGGTAACTTCTTTAATATTCAATCGTTGGTTGTCTGAAAACTCTAAAGTTCTCATCGGGAATGGAATATTAATATTCTCTTTGTCAAATGCTTTCTTAATTTCTATAATAGCTTTACTTTTTGCTTTTAGTTTTTCTAAGGCATTTTCAGAATCAACCCAAAATCTACAAAGAAAATTAATAGAACTATCTGCAAATTCGGTGTAATAAAACTCCACTTTTTTACCAATATCGTCTTGGTTAAAATTGTTTCGAATTGTTTCTATAGTTAGTTTTTCAACCATTTCTAAATCCGCACCATATTCTACACCACACTCTATAGCAATTCTCATTTTTGTAGTTAAAGAATAATTCTTAAACGGACTTTCTAAAATAGTTTTGTTAGGAATTACCACCATATTATTGTCAAATTCTTTAATAACAAAGTAATTTAAATTAATGTCTATTACTTCACCAGAAAAACCATTTGTTTCTATCCAATTACCAATATTTAAGTTTTTTCTAAAAGATAAAACAACACCAGAAATTGTGTTCGATAATGTTCCTTGTAACGCTAAACCAACAACAATACCAGATACACCAGCGGCAGATACAATTGTTTTTAACGTGTCGTCAAATTTTAATACGGTCATTGCTAAATACAAACCTACTAAAATAGTAATAGCAGATGCAACTCTAGATACTAAATCTCTAACAGATTTCTGACTTATTTTTCTCCCTATCGTTTTATTCACAATAGAATTCATTGCTCTAGAAGCAAAATAGGCAATAAATAACACCACTAATGCAATGGCAATGTTGGGAATGTTTTGTATGAAGATATCTTTCCAGTCTTGTAATTTACTAACTACTTTATTCATGTTTTATTTTGTGTTAATTTAATATTCTAAAAACGATTAAAGAAAGCATAAATTATTCAACAAAACTAGTATTTAATTCATCTTTAGTATCTTTAGACCATGCACACAACATCCAAGTAGATTTTTCTAACGCTCTAATATAAGCGCCAATCAAATCTATTGTACCTTCATCTTTAGCTTTCTCTGCTCTGTCAGTTACTTTACTTAATTGTTCAATTAGCGTTTTGTGATCTTCTATAATAGTAGCAACCATTTGTACATCTGTTAATAATGGGCTAGATTCTTTAATTCTAGAAACTTCAATATAATCAGATAGTTTACTAATAGGATGGTATTTTAGTGTTATAATTCGTTCTGCAATCTCATCAATTTTAACCTTTGTATCATCATACATTTCTTCAAACCTGTTATGTAAATCAAAGAAATTCTTACCTAAAACATTCCAATGAAAATTTCTTAATTTCTGATAATACACATGGTAATCTGCCAACAAAACATTTAATTCTGTTACAACTGGTAGTACTTTGTCTTTGTCTATATTTAAGTAATTCATGCTGTTATGTGTTTTAAATTCATTACAAAGTTACAATCAAACTTAGTTTTTCCTTTGCTCAAACAGTTTCCTTCTTAACTCAAATGAAGATTTAAAATATTGTTAGTATTTTGGTTTTTGTAACAAAACGAGTAAAATAGCGTCCAATAAGCACGCAACTAAAACCTTATATAAAAATGAAAGAAGATAAACAATTACTGGTAATTACCCATTTAAGTCAGTTATTAGATTTCATAACCGGTATTGGTGGCTTCATCGTGCCATTAGTTTTATGGCTCACAAAAAAAGATGAAATTTATGGAATGGACGCACACGGAAAAGCGATTCTAAACTTTAGAATTTCTATGTTTATTTATCTTTTGTTGTGTATTCCGCTAATTTTTCTGTTTGGTTTAGGCATTGTAGGTTTTATTATAATTGGTATATTCTACCTTATTTTTCCAATTATTAATGCTATCAGAGTAAGTAATAATCAAGAACCTAAATATCCTTTAAGTATAAAATTCTTACAGTAAGAGGCTGTTCATTTGGGCGTTCCCTTTCAGGTCAGGCTTTCCGCACTCGCTTTTGGCTCATACTTCGCAAAAGAGCTCAAACAAATGCTTCAATCCTTAACGCAGGCTTGTTAATGCGTTTTTAGAGTTCTAAAATTAAATATAGTTATTATCAAATATAATTTTCAAGAAGGTAGTGTTTTATTTCAGAAACAGATAACTTCAACATGTTTACTCGTAAGTCGTTAATACATAAAACTCTGTGAAACTCTGTGAAACTCTGTGAATCTCTGAGTTTCTCTTTGCATCTCTGCGCAACAGTATTTCAAGGTTACAATCATCTGTGAACTCCGTACAATAAAAACTATATGTTCTTAATTACATCTTCATATTCATGGTAAAAATCTTCAAATTTTGGCATTGTTTCCATAAAGAACTCAAAACAATCCCGCCAAGTATTTTTATTGTGAATACTAAATTTACCATCAAACGGAACGTAAATTCTATGAATTTTTTTTCCGCTTTCTAGTTCATATACTGCATCAAAAATTACTTCAGGAATTTCTGTTTCTAACAAAACTTTTAAAGACAACATTTGGTCGAAGTAAAGTAGGTTTACCAACTCATCCGGATTTTCGATATCTAAACACACGGCAGCATTTTTTCTACCAGCAACAAATTTAAAAGAGAACCCTTTTACCTCTGTGTTGTACAACAACCATTTCCTCGGAAAAGACTTTCCAAAGCTTGTCCAAAATTCTTTTCTTAATACAGCAGCTTCTTCTTTGCTAAACATCTAAATCAATTATCAATTACTTTTTTTGTCAATTATCATTATTGTTTATGGTGTTTCTTAATGATAATTAAGCACTAATTCTAGCCATGTATCTTAGCAACATTACCGCGTTCACGCATCATTTCAGCTTCAAAAGCTAATAAAGCGTTCCACTTTTCATCAACAATGGCTCTATCTTGGTATTTTCGAGCAAAACTTAAGAAAGTTGTGTAGTGGTTTGCTTCAGAAACCATCAAATTCTGATAAAATTTAGACAATTCTTCATCTTCCATATTTTCAGAGAAAACTTTAAAACGCTCGCAACTTCTGGCTTCAATTAAGGCAGCAATTAACAAACGCTGTACCAAAGCATTCGTTCTGTCTTTTGTTTTGTTAAAAAACTTCTGAAGTCTAATTGCATAATCATTTTTCTGTTCGCGTCCTAAAACCATTCCTCGTTTTACCATTAATAAATGCACCATCTTAAAGTGTTGCATTTCTTCAATAGCAATGTTGCTCATTTCTTTTACGAGTTCTGTTTCTTCAGAATAATTAATAATAATAGACACGGCATTAGATGCTGCTTTTTGCTCTAAAAAAGCGTGATCTGTTAATATTTGCTCTAAATTTACTTTGGCAATATCTGCCCAAGAAGTTGCTGTTTCAAATTGTAATCCTAACATTTTTCTATAATTTTTTGCAAACTAGCGCCAAAATAGGCGAGTGCTTTAATTTCTTTTACGCTTGCCAATCTTTCATTACTAAGAATTAAAAGACCAGTATTTGTAGCTTCTATGTGATACTGTTTATTGCTTTCTAAAAACAAAATTAGTTCATCTGTAAAAAAGGCTCTAATTTTTTCTTCATTTTTTCCTGATAAATAAAAACGTTTGCTAAAATCTGGATGCGCAGAAATGTCAATGTCTTTATAACCAGCAAAATGTAAAATATACTCAAAAACACCTTCTTGGTCTAAGGTAAACTTCGGAAGCTTTTTTGTGGTAAGAATGTGATACATGGTCGCTTTTATCACTTGTTTCGCAATCATTTCTCCTTCAGAAAACTGAACATCAAAAATAGTACAATTGTTTTTCGATAAAACATTTGATACTTTATCAATTTTTCGTGTTTTAAAATATCCAAAACCGGCTAGTTCTTCAATTACTACATCAGGAAAAGCATCATAAGAATACTGCATTTCTTCGCTAATTTTCTGAATAGATTTTTGCCTTTTAGTTAAAACGCCTTCTTTAGGAACTTTTTGTTTTGGTAATATTTTACGAAGCGCAAAAGGATGCTCGCTACCAGATTTAGAATCGTCTAAACCAATCACCTCAAAATGGCCACCTTTTCTTTCGAAAGTTTCAGAGTAGTTGTTCATGTTTTCCATCACAGAATGATCTACAAAATCACACAAAGAAAAATCTACAATGGCCTCTTCTGTTTCTGGAATTTGATCTAACTTAGATTTTAGTTTTGTGAAATTTAAAAAGCTAGAAAAGTTTTTTACACTTACGTAATATTTACCATCTTCGGTAAACATTAAGACATTTGGTTTTAAAATATTTTTCATAAATAAAAGGACACTTTTATTGATGATTATATGAATTGCGAATGTGATAATGATACCAGATAATATTCCTGTAATCAGACTTGTAGCTATTGTTATTAAAAGTGTTACTGTGAATATTATTAACTGTTCAGAGCCAATACTAAACACCTTCTTTATGTTCTCTGGAGACGCTAATTTGTAGCCAGTAAACACTAAAATAGCAGCCAAAGCAGCAAGCGGAATCTTACGCAGTTCAGTAGCGAAAAGTAAAATAAAAGCGACCAAAAACAATGCGTGAAAGAAATTTGAAGACTTATTACTTCCCTTATTATTTACATTTACAGAGCTTCTTGCAATTACGGTAACTACATTTAAGCCTCCTAAAAAACCACTAATTACAGTTGCCAAACCCAAAGCTCTAATGTCTTTATTTACGTTAGAACGTCTCTTTAAGGGATCTAATTTATCTACTGCCTTTATGCTTAGTAAACTCTCGATACTAGCAATTAATGTAATTGAGATTACTGCGCTTATAAACTCAGATTGGTAGACTTTTCCAAAATCTGGAAATGCAAAATTAGCTAAAACATCATTGGGCAAATTAATTAATAAACTATTGTCTATAGGATATTTAGCAGTGGTAAATAGGTCGAAATAATAATACAAACCAACGCTTAACACCACAATCCACATAGGAGCAGGAATTAATTGAAAATATCTATTTCTAATTTTACTGTAAAAAATCATAATCAATAAGCTGATAATACCTATTAAACCTGCGTAAAATGAGCTTGTACCTGCAGAATTTATAAAATTGAATATTCCTTTAGGAACTTGCATAAGTAGTTCTATAATGCTTCCCTTGGCGTCTAAGTTGCCAAACATTACGTGAATTTGTTTGGCGAAAATTCCAATTCCGATGGCGGCCAACATTCCTTGAATAGCAGAAGAAGGAAAGAAGTCTCCCAAAGCTCCCATTCTTAAAAATCCTAAAATTATCAATAAAATACCAGAAATAACAATAGCCGCAAGTGTAAATAAATAGCCTTGATACATGTCTCCGTTTCCTAAAATGGTAATGGCAGAAAGGATTACAACTACCAAACCGTTTCCAGGGCCTGTAATTGTTACATTAGAACCACCAATTAAAGAAACCACAAGACCACCAACAATTGCAGCAATAATTCCAGAAATGGGTGGTGCACCAGATGCTAAAGCCAATCCTAAGCCTAAAGGAAGTGCAATTAAAGAAACTACAAACCCAGAAAAAAGGTTTTGCGGAATTTCACTTAAAAATGTTTTAAAAGTATTTTTTTTGTTCATTTATTTTACGATTAAAACATCTGTTGGCAATTCAGAAAGAATGTATTCAATATCATGCGGAAAAATTCGATCTAAAATATTGACCTTGGTTGGGGCATTCATTACTAATAAATCGGCTCTTTTTATTTTTGCATAATGACCAATAGAATATCCTCTTGTACCAAAAATACTTTGTGTTTTTATAGAAATATCTGCGCAACTAATATCTTTTAAAATAGTATTTACACGTTGGTCTTCTCTGTTTTTTAATCTTTCTTTTGCAATAGTAGCTTTTCTTAAACTCTTATCATCGTTAATTCTTACTTGCAATTCACTCTGATTAATTTCTTCAACAATTGTCATTTTTTTGCATAGTAAATGTTTAGAGAAATGGATAGAAGTTCTAATAGTTTCTTCTGTTCTATCGTCTTTTAGTCCGTTAACAACTATGTGATTGCATTGTTTTTTCTCAACAGATGGTTTAATCATTAATAAAATAGAGCAAGGAGCTTTTCTTGTAATTTTTCTAGCAATAGAACCTACATAATATTTTAATAAATTCTCTTTTTGTAAGGCACCTAGAATTAATAAATCTATGTTTTGAAGGGCCGCAGTTTCTAAAATTACAGCAACAGGCTCTCCTTGTTGCCAGATTGTTTTTAGCGGTTTATTTAAGGTGTCTGCTTCGGAAATAATTTTATTTAAATCAGTTTCTTTTTTTGTGGTTTTTTCACCAACATGAACCCCAATTAATTCTGCATTAAATAAGTTGGCAATTCTAAAGGCTTCAAATAAATTAGGTTTTAAGTTGGGGGAAAATGCAATACCAATTAATATTTTATGAATTTTTTGCAAGAAGTCGGTTTAAAATTTGAGTTATCTGCACAATATAATAAAACAATACAACAAATTTTATACTATTGAAAAAAACTATAAAATTTATTTTCCAGTTGATGAAACATTCTTAGATTTACTTTTTTTTAATTAAAAGACAAGCAATGGTTGAATTAGCAGGAATTATCATTTTAGGGATATTGGCACAATGGGTTGCTTGGAAATTTAAAATTCCAGCAATTTTACCTTTAATTTTAATTGGTTTACTGGTTGGTCCTATAGCTGCAGCATACTTAAGTGAAGACGGTTCTAAATGGATAGAACCAATTTGGAATGGTACAAAGGGCTTGTTTCCAGGAGAAAGTTTGTATTATTTTGTTTCTTTAGCAATTAGTATTATTCTTTTTGAAGGAGGTTTAACACTTAAAAGAAGCGAAATTAAAAACGTAGGTCCTGTAATTACAAAGTTGATAACTTTAGGTTCTGCGATAACTTTCTTTGGATCTGGAATTTTAGCGCACTATATATTTGATTTAGGTTGGGATCTTTCGTTTCTTTTTGCCGGTTTAATTATTGTAACAGGTCCAACGGTAATCACACCAATTTTAAGAAATATTCCGCTTAAAAAAGACATTTCTACCGTTTTAAAATGGGAAGGGATTTTAATAGATCCTATAGGAGCACTGGTTGCTGTATTGGTTTTTGAATTTATTAGTGTTGGTGGTGGAAGTGGTTTTACAAAAACGGCTTTAATGGAATTTGGAAAAATTATTTTATTCGGAACTACTTTCGGATTCACATTTGCACATGGTTTAGCATATGCTGTTAACAAAAAATTGATTCCACATTACTTATTAAACGTAGTTTCTTTATCTTTTGTATTATTAGTATTTGTATTGTCGGAAATGTTTGCACATGAATCTGGTCTTTTAGCAGTAGTGGTAATGGGAATGGTTTTAGGTAACGGAAAATTAAAAAACCTGAAAGAATTACTATATTTTAAAGAATCTTTAAGTGTATTATTAATTTCAATTCTATTTATTTTATTAGCTGCAAACATCAATATTGAAGATCTAATGCTATTGTATACATGGAAAACTGCTATTTTATTTGCAATTGTAGTTTTTGTAATTAGACCTTTGGCGGTATTTGCAAGTACATACAATTCCAAATTAAAATTAAACGAAAAACTGTTTATAAGTTGGGTTGGTCCAAGAGGAATTGTAGCTGCGGGTATTGCTTCTTTATTTGGTAGCAAGTTGTTAAAACAAGGCGTGGAAGGTGCAGAGTACATTACACCATTGGTTTTTATGATTGTTTTAGGAACCGTTTTGTTAAATGCAACAACAGCAAGAATGTTTGCTAAAATGGTGGGTGTTTTCTTAAAAAGGTCAAATTCAATTTTAATTATTGGAGCATCAAGTCCGGCTAGGTTAATTGCACACTATTTAAAGGAAAATAATAAAAGAGTGGTTTTAATCGACTCGAATAAAAACTTTATTTTAGAAGCCAATAATATGGGGCTAGAAGCCTATACAATTAATATTTACGATGAGGATTTAACGGATAATATAGAATTGAATGATGTTGGATATCTTTTAGCGATGACAGGAAGTGAAGCTGTAAATCAATATGCTATTAATAATTTTGAGAAAACTTTTGGCGAGCATGGTGCTTATAGGTTGGCAACTTCTAAAGAGATAAAGAACAAGTCAGACGATAATAAAAGAAAGTATTTGACACCAAAAGATGACTATATTAATTTAAGTGAAGCTTTTAGAGACAATCCTAAAATTTACGAGGTAGAAATTGAAACCAATGATGCGTACAATACCTTAATTTCTAAACTTTTTAAAGAATCAAGATCTGTTCCATTATTTATTAAAAAAGATGAAAATATTTATCTAATACCTGAGTTTGAAAAGTTAGATGAACCGCAAGAAAATTGCACGCTGGTTTATTTAGGAAAACCTTTAGAGGAGAACAAAGAAAGTAATAAAACTATAGAAGAATAAGGTACTTGTTCATTTCATGTGGATGCTATATATTCAAGTGAAGCCATACATTATTTCATCAATTACAGAGTTAAAATTGATACAGGAACCGTATAAAGTTACGTTTTAGAGGCATTTTCAAGGAATAAAAATCGATTACTTTGTCTATTAAAAAGGTGATGCGGAGTTTACTTAATAATAGTATTTTAAAAGATGGATGAGGCTAAAGAGGATTTAGATTTATATCAATTATAAGAGAAATCGGTAATTTAAGAAAAGTAAGATTCTTCTATTTCTTTGGCTTCTTTAATAATTTCTTTTGGATACTCATATAAATCTAGAATTTTAATGGCGTTTCTAGTTTTTAATTTGCCCGTTTTAATTTTATGATCAAAAAAGAGGTTGTTATTTTCTATATCTTCGCTAAAATGATACAATTTATACGCCTCTTTTTCTAATAATTCTGTCAGCTCTATATCATGTGTAGAAACTAAAACAGTATTTTTTTTCTGATTTAAATAGGATAAGATGGCTTTTCCGCCAGAAATTCTCTCTATTGTATTTGTTCCCTTAAAAATTTCATCTAAAACAAATAAACAAGGGTTTTCATCTATAGAGGCATCAATTAACTCTTTTATAGTTAATACTTCTTGCAGATAGTAGCTTTTGTTCTCTATCAAATCGTCTGTAATTCTTATGGAAGAATATATTTTGTAAAAAGGAGCAGTATATGCATCTGCGAAACAAATATGTAAGGTTTGCGCTAAAATACTGTTTACAGCAACGGTTCTTATAAAAGTACTTTTTCCAGACATATTAGACCCCGTTAAAAGCATACTTTTGTCTGATAGATTTACAGTATTAGTAACGCATTTTTCTATTAAGGGGTGAAATATTTCGCTAAATTTCAACTCATTTTCTTTATTAAACTTAGGTGTGCAATTTTTTAAGTTTCCAGATTTTAAAGAAGCCGTTGAGATTGCAGCATCAATTTTACCTATAAAAATAAACATATTTTCGATACTTTTTTTCTCTTTAGTAATGGTTTCTAAAAAGCTATAAAAAACTAAATATTCTACATTAAAAAGTATTTTAATAAGCTCTACAAAAAGCCAAATAAAAAAAAGTGCATCATTATTAATCCTTTTTTCAAAACCAATAAATTTAGATTTTAACAAGATTGTACTTATTTTTTCTATAAATGAAAAATCGTTAAAATGTTTTTTTATTGCTAAATGTTTAGATAATTTTTTTGCTACTTTAAGACTTTTAGATAATTGATTAACGCCCTGAAGATAATAATGTACATTTCCTTTATTTTTATAGTGAAAAACAGAATTTACTGCAAAAATGGGTACTATAAGAAGAATGAAAATCGGAGAAAGGAAGGATAGCGCTATAGATAAAATGGAACAAATAGTTAACAATTGCACAACCCATAAATTCTTTGGTTTGTGAACTTGTTTACCATTGATAAGCTCTTCTAGGTAATAGGAGTTAGAAGTGTTTAGTTTCGATAATTCTAACTGGTAAGAAATACTTAATTCTTTGTTTTTTTGAAACAATAAAGTCAGTTCATCAAACTTTAATAAATCATTAATAGAACCGATTGTTCTTAACTTAAAATATAAATATTGCTGACCAATTTTAGAGGAGGTTCTGTCTATAAATTTGAAGATTTCATCGATATCAAGATCAATTTTACTTTTTTCTGATAAAATATGATAGGCATTTTCCTTGTGTGCGTTATTTTCAAAATATTTACCAATCACAAAGAAATTATAGTATTCTTTCTTTTTTGGTTGTCCCCAATTACTGTATAGTTTTGCGTTTAATTTTAGCAACCGTTTTTTGTACAGGTAATTACTGATTAAAAACCATAGAATTAAAATAAATGAGATTCCTAAGAAATAGTTCATAATTGAAATTAAAATCTACATAATAACATGTGTACTATTATTTAAGATACTCATAAGTAGCGAAAAACAATATTTTGTTACAAATCTAATTCAAAAGTCTGACGCAATTTTTCTAAAAACGGATTCTTCTCTTTCAGTTTATTATATTTCTCGTCTGGTGTGTAGGCAAACTTCTTTTCTACAGCTTCATTTAAGGTTACCGTTATAACAATACCATAATTATTTAATTTTTCTCTTAAAAAAACCAATAATTTAGGGCGCCCTTTGTGAAATTGATCTTGCATTAATTTATTAGGAACTGTAAATGAAATTTGAAAGCCTTGGTTTAGTTTAGGAATGTCTGTACCAATAATAGAAGCCATACTTCTTTCTCCTTTCGAGATTAAAATACCTACATATTCTTTCCAAAGTTCTTGCAATCTTTCCTCTTTAAAAATGTCTTTCGGGTGCTGGTCAAAATTTTCTTGAACAACTGTCTTTTTTACATCTTTCTGCTGATTAAAACCTTTTAAAGAATATTTACTGGGTTGTTTATTCAAACGCCCCATATTTTTTAAAACAGGTTTTGGCGTTTCAGGTTTTGGTGCTGTAACAACAGGAGCAACGGGTGCTTTTGCAGTTTCGGTCTTCGGAGCTATTACTTCTGTAGTTTTCTTTTTTGCAGGTGAAAGTGCTTGAAAAAAAGTGGCTGGAATTATGTAGTTAGCTGGTTTTTTTTTTTCTCCATCAAAAGTGATAGAGGCAATCTGCATTAAACTTAATTCCACCAGCAATCGCTGATTTTTTGAAGCTCTATAATTCAAATCGCATTCATTTGCTTTTTGTATCGATTGCATTAAAAAAGGAATGCTTGCTTTGGTAGCTTGCACTAAATACTTCTTTTTTGCATTGTCGCCAACTTCTAACAGCTCTAAAGTAGCTTTGTCTTTGGCAACCAATAAATCTCTAAAATGACTTGCCAAACCATTAATAAAATGATGCCCTTCAAACCCTTTTCCTAAAACAACATTAAAAGCATTTAAAACGTCTGGTATTTTATTGTCTAACAACAAATCTGTCATTCCGAAATACGTATCATAATCTAACACGTTTAAGTTTTCTGTAACGGCTTCTCTGGTTAAGTTTTTACCGGAAAAACTCACAACTCTATCAAAAATAGACAAAGCGTCTCGCATTGCGCCATCTGCTTTTTGAGCAATAATGTGCAAAGCGTCATCATCTGCTGTAATTCCTTCTTTCTCGCTAATTATTTTTAGATAGTTTTTTGCATCTAAAACACCAATTCTCTTAAAATCGAATATCTGACAACGAGATAAAATAGTAGGAATAATCTTATGTTTCTCTGTAGTTGCTAAAATAAAAATAGCATGTGCAGGCGGTTCTTCTAACGTTTTTAAAAACGCATTAAATGCTGCTTGAGACAACATGTGCACCTCATCTATAATATATACTTTGTATTTACCAGTTTGTGGCGGAATGCGAACTTGGTCTGTTAAACTTCGAATGTCATCTACAGAATTGTTAGAAGCAGCATCTAGTTCAAAAATATTGAAAGCAAAATCTTCTTCTTCTGCATTTTCTGCATCTTGCTGATTAATTCTCTTGGCCAGAATTCTAGCACAAGAAGTTTTACCAACTCCACGAGGACCCGTAAACAATAAAGCTTGCGCTAGATGATTGTTTTTTATAGCATTTTCTAACGTATTTGTTATGGCTTGTTGCCCAACAACATCCTCAAAGTTTTTTGGACGGTATTTACGTGCCGATACTATAAAATGCTCCATTTATAATAGATTAAATAAGATTAAATGTCTGTTTGAGCGCAATCGAAAAATAAACCTTTCTGCAAGTTCAAGTAGACAAGAATTTTCTTGTTAAATTATTTAACAAAAATAACCATCTATTGCGTTTTATACAAACAGGTTTCTTAACAAAATGCTAAAGTTGTAAACATCTGTAAAAAGAAGCATAATTTTACGACCAATCAAGTAATTCAGAATTTTATTTATTTTGAATTAAAAGTTCGGAAAATTGTATCAAAAGTTATAAATTTATTTTTGGTACAATTTTTTATTATAAATATTAAAAAGAGCAGTATGAAAATTATAAAATCGATTTTAATAGTTAGTTTTTCAATCTTATTGGTTTCCTGTTTTGGTTTTTCCAATACCGAAGAAAGCAAAAAAGAAGCGGTTGTAAAAGCAGCATTTATTCCGCAAAAAGATACTCAGGTAGCGTATTTCGCAAGCGGATGTTTTTGGTGTGTAGAAGCTGTTTTTGAGAGTGTAGAAGGAGTAGAGGAAGCTGTTTCTGGTTACGCTGGCGGAAAAACATTAAATCCTACTTATGAAAAAATAGGAACAGGAAAAACAGGACATGCAGAAGCAGTTGCTGTGTATTACAATCCTAAAAAGATAAGTTTTGAGACTTTAGTGACCGTGTTTTTCGGTTCTCATAACCCAACAACTAAAAACGGACAACATCCAGATTACGGGTCGCAATACAGGTCTATTGCTTTTTACAAAACAGCAAATGAAAAAAATATTATAGAAAATGCAATTAAGAAATTAAGTGCAGAAGAGTACAAACGTAAAATTGCTACAGAAGTTACCGAGTTCACGAAGTTTTACAAAGCAGAAGAGTACCACCAAGATTTTGAAAGAAGAAATCCGAACCAAAGTTATGTAAAAGCGGTCTCTGTACCAAGATTAAATAAATTTAAAAAGAAGTTTCCAGAATTATTGAAGAAAGGAAATCATTAAATACTACATATTTAGTTATTAAAAAAGCAACTTGAAGAAGTTGCTTTTTTTTTGTCTTAAAGTTTTTTGTAATAACTAATTATCACAGATTTGTGTTCTAAAATTTAAGTGATTTAAAGCTACTTTATTTCTATTATTCTTTCTTCAATTTTTGTTAATTCTTTAGCCTTTACCTCCTTTGTTTCAATACTTTAAATAATCCAACCAGTTTCTCCATGAACCCTAGATGCTGTCCAAGTTTCATTAGTTAATGAAGGAAAATCTTTTCGTTTAGGAATATTTGATCCAAAAGTTCCTATTTTTTTCAAGTAATTATAAGTTTCATTGGTCAATTGTTCAGAGTTTACATTTTGTTTCATTCTAATTACCGAATTACCATCTTCTAAATTTATTTCATCTAGACTGAAACTTACATCAGTTTCAAATGGTTTTCCTCCGAAATTATTAGCTACTTTTAATTTCCCTTCTAATTCTTCTCCAAGTTTATATTTTACACCATGAAAAGAGTAGAACTGAAGAGCATCTTTAATTGCATTTGCTTCTACAGATTCTTTAGTGGAATAAATTTCCATAATATCTTCAATTATTTTTTTAGAATTAGGAATGTCTTTAAGTTCTGTACTAAGTTTCTTAGCCACCTTCCTAAAATAGTCTCTAACTTATTCCCAATTAACAACTTCAATAAAAGTGTCAAGTTCATCTGTTTTGATCGTTACGGAAATGTCTTTAGAAATTGCCGTTAGTTTTTTTACTAATTCGTAATCTGTGTCAATTGTAAAGTTCTTATAGAACCATTCACTTGTGTAGCTATTGTTCGTAGAATCAATAACTTTTATATCTACTTCATATTTCATTATTTCTCTAGAAATTGTATCGTTATTTTTAATTTTCAGTTTTTCATAAGAGATATTATAAGATTGCTTTTCTAATTTTGACCAATATGCAACTACCTGAACGGTTGAATATTTTGGGTTTATTTGTGATGAAATATTTGTTGAATAGAGGAATAAGATCCCAATAATTAATAGTTTTTTCATAAAGAAATTAGTGATACTATTTTTATTTTAAAAGAGAATGGATGAAGCCAATTTACATTATTTCAATAACAGATTCAAAAAGCAAAACAACCATTTTGAACCAAAAAAAACCGAGCAAAGACTCGGTTTTTTATATACTATATTAGAAAATAACTATTTAGTTTCCTCCTTTTTAACTTCAGTTTTATCAGCAACAATTATTTTGTCTAGGTTTTACAACTTCCCGAATTGTGTAAAAAACCGAATGTATTCTGTTTTTTAATAGCCCATAATTAATTTTGTTTGGAGTATTTAGAGGTATGTGGTAAGCTGCAAGTGCACCGTTAAAACAGAAAATAATTGGCACATTATTTTCCGTTAGATATATACGAATAGCTAGTTGGTAGTTAAAAAAATGAGCACAACGCTTAGAATCTAATAATTTAGTTTCATCAGTTTACTTTTCAAATAATCCTAATTTAACGGAACTACAACTCTAGATGACCTGTTAATTTATTGATTCCCAAAAGATGTAAGTATTTAATCCCATATAAAATAAAGCTGGCAAAGATATCCAAAGGCTATCTTTCAATTTTATTCTTACAATAAGACCAGATAGCATAAGCAGTGCAAGGCCTAAAGATGAAATTGTTAAAATTGAATTAAATTTAAGTCCTACAATCAAACCTGTAGCTCCAATCAATTGTAATATTATTGTTAATAAACCAATTTTTTCTAATCCAAACCGTTTAAATTCTTTTTTCATAGACGGTGAGATGAAGTAGGAGAGGACATAAGCAAAAAAGGATAAACTTGATATTAAAATGCATATTGTATCTATATCCATGTTTGATTATTGAATTGATAAGAATGCTATAAAAGCGCATAAAATTAAAAGAATTAGAGAGGGTAAACGTTTTATAAACGAATTGCTTATTTTAAAATGAAAATATTGAGCGCCTATCATTAACAGCCCCATAAGAACCGATGGAATAAATACGAATGCTGAATGCCAAATGCCCACGACAAGCAAAGTAGCTAAAGATATTTTTGTTGCTCCTATTAAATTTCGAGTTAAATCACTTAATCCGAATTGTTTAAATTCTTTAAGGACATTATGAAATCTAAAAATCCATACATAAGCAACCGATATTGCTACAGCCAACTGTGCTAATTTTACTATATTTTCCATACTATTAGGTTTTTTTACTTGATCGTGTTTTAATATTCTCCCATTTTAAACAGGGTTTCGGTCTTCTTTTATGTGGTTTTTTTTTATGTAATTACAGCTAATTTAAACACTAATATGTTGTCATTAGAATGAGTTATATAAGTGTTAGCTAAGATATATTTTTTTAAGGAGAAAGGCATCAAGTATAAACAACCATTTTAAACAAAAAAAAACCGAGCAAAGGCTCGGTTTTTGGTATACTGTGTAAGAAAACATCTATTTAGTTTCTTCTTTTTTAATTTCAGCTTTATCAGCAACAATTCTTTTATCCATGTTTGCAACTTCCCAAGCGGTATGAAAAACCAAACGAGTTCTGTTTTCTAACAACTCATAATTAATTTTGTCTGGTGTATCAGAAGGTCTGTGGTAATCTGCATGCGTACCATTAAAGTAAAAAATAATTGGCACATTGTTTTTTGCAAAGTTATAATGGTCAGATCTGTAATAGAATCTATTAGGATCATTCTCGTCATTATATTTATAGTCTAAATTAATGTTTGTATATTTTTTATTAACAGCTTCAGATACATTATGTAATTCTGTACTTAATTTGTCTGAACCAATTAAATAAACATAATTAGGGTCTGCCTTATGTCTGTCATCAACTCTACCTACCATGTCGATATTTAAATCACAAACAGTGTTTGCCAAAGGGAATATTGGATCTACATCTGTGTAATATTTAGAACCTAATAAACCTTTTTCTTCACCAGTTACGTGTAAAAACAAAATAGAACGTTTTGGTCCTTTTCCTGCTTTTGCTGCCATTTGAAAAGCTTGTGCAATTTCTAAAATTGCAACTGTACCAGAACCATCATCATCTGCACCGTTGTAAATTTCACCATCTTTAATCCCTTCATGATCTAAATGTGCAGAAATTACTACAATTTCATCTGGTTTCTCACTTCCTTTAATAAAAGCAACTACATTTTCAGAATCTTTAAATTTTCCGCTACGTACATTTTTATTAATCCATTCTGCAGGAACTTCCTGAAAATAATCATCACCACCCAAAGGAGAAACAATTCCTTCGGTCACATAAAAGTTTTTTAAATATTCAACCGCTTTTTTCTGTCCTGGCTCACCAGTATTTCTACCCTCAAACTCATCTGAAGCATAAATAAATAAGTGTTTTCCTAAATCTTTAGCAGTAATTGATGCTGCGTATTTAGCAGCCTGATCTACGTTAGCATCTTCATTAGACGCCGTTTTGCTAGAACCACAGGCCATAAAAGCGACTGCACTAGCAACATAAAGAATTTTTTTCATCGATGTAAAAAGTGTTTTGTTTGTTGTAAATATTTGTTGTAAATAGTATTCAAAAGTAACGAAAGTTACCATATCATCAAAATTAAGCCTTGTTAATTACAAACTGTTGTAAGGATTTGTTAAATTTTAACAAGTTATTGGGAAATAAGTTTTCAAATGCGTCTTTTGATATTAATTGTGTTGTTGTACCAAACTGAATGTTGTTTTCTGTGAGTAAAATAATTTCATCGGAAAGTTGCAGTGCCAAATTTATTTCATGGGAAGAAATAATAATGGTCTTTTGGGTTTGTTGTACTAATTTCTGAAGCAAAGAGAAAATATTAATAGTTTGATGCATGTCTAAATGTGCCGTTGGTTCATCTAAAATAATAACCGCAGTATCTTGCGCTAAAGCTCTAGCAATTAAAACACGTTGCAATTGGCCGTCACTCAATTCATAAAACCGGTTGTCTTTTAAATGGGTGATTTCTGTTTGGGCAATTGCCCAATTTACTTTTTCTAAATCGGTTTCAGACAAGGTATCTATCCAATTTGTGTAAGGTTGTCTTCCTAATGCAATCAATTCGAAAACCGTTAACTGACTTTCTGGTAAGCGTTCTGTTAGCACCAAACTCAGTTTTTTAGAAAGTTCATTTTCAGAATACTCACTTAGGTTTTTACTTTCAAAATAAATAGTACCAGAAATTGATTTTTGTACCCTAGAAAGCGTTCTTAAAAGCGTCGATTTCCCGATACCGTTTTTACCTAAAACACTAATTAACTTTCCTTTTTCTATAGATAAATTAATATCAGATAAAACAATTTTATCCTTTTTTTTCTGCTGATAACCAATCGTTAGATGTTCGGTTTTTAAGACGATATGTTTGTTTTTCTGTTCGATTTTATTTCAATTTTAGATTCAAAGCTTTCTATTTTACTTCAATACGATCATTTAATGCACCACTAACTTAAATAAACAACTTCTTTTTTCTAACGAGCAACCAAATAACAATTGGCGCACCAAATAAAGAGGTAATTGCGTTTATTGGCAGTGTAAACTCGCTGGTTGGTAGCTGTGCAATTCCGTCACAAATTAACATAATAATAGCCCCCAATACAACAACTGCCGGAATTAATGTTTTGTGATTCGAAGTTGAAAAAAGCATTCTAGCAATATGAGGAACTGCCAACCCAACAAAAGCAATAGGACCTGCAAAAGCAGTAATAACTCCTGTTAATACACTTGTAATTAATAAAATAATGTTTCTACTTTTCTTCACATTTATTCCTAGACTTTTGGCATAATTTTCACCTAAAAGAAAGCTGTTTAAAGGTTTTATGATAGATAATGTTGCCAACATTCCTATTAAATAAATAAAGATGAATATAGAGAGTTCATTCCAAGAAAGGTTTCCTAAGCTACCAAAACTCCAAAATATAAATTGCTGAATCTGTGCAGCTTCACTAAAATAGGATAAAACACTAATTATTGCCGATGTTAAACTACCAAACATCAAACCAATAATTAAAATAGACATGGTATTTTTCACTCTATTTGCAGCAATTATTACCGCAGACAATACTAAAAACGCACCCAAACTAGAAGCAATTGGCAAAGACCAACTAGAAATTGAATTTGCTAAGAAAAAGCCACCAAAAAGAGACGAACCTAAAATTAACAAGGCAACGCCCAAACTTGCGCCAGAAGAAATACCCAAAACAAAAGGGCCTGCTAACGGATTTCTAAATAAAGTTTGCATTAACAAACCAGCAACCGATAAACCAGAGCCTACTAAAATTGCTGTGATTGCTTTTGGCAATCGAAAATTTAAAATAATGGTTTGCCAACTTTCTTTGGATGCAGAATTTCCAATTAACGTATTAAAAATGTCTTTAAAAGGTATAGAAACAGAGCCTAAACTAATGTTTAGCACAAACAAAACAAGCAGTAATACTGCTAAAATAATAAAGTGTTTTTTGTATGAATTTTGTTCCATTTGGTAAAATAACCTTAGAGGTTTTCAAAACCTGTGGGATTTGAAGTTTTTATGAATAATTCTCTTTTAAAAATGCAACCAATTGCTGAATTGCAATTCCTCTATGAGAAATTTTATTTTTTTCTTCGGATTTCATTTCAGCAAAAGATTCAGAAAATCCTGCTGGTTTAAATATAGGATCATATCCAAAACCTTTTTCGCCTTGTTTTTCTTTTAAAATGTCACCTTTGCAAACCCCTTCAAAGAGGTATTGTTTGTTGTCTAAATTTAAACAAACGGCTGTTCTAAATTGTGCTTTTCTATTTTTATTATCTTCTAAGTCCGTTAATAATTTTTGCATATTATGTTCAGAATTTGCTGGTTCACCAGCAAAACGAGCAGAATATACACCTGGTTTGCCATCTAAACTTTCTACCTCTAAACCAGTATCATCTGCAAAACAATTGTACCCGAAATTTTCGGTAATATAGTCTGCTTTTAATTTTGCATTTCCTTCTAAAGTAGGTTCCGTTTCATCAACTTCATCAAAACAATTAATGTCTTTTAAACTTACTATTTCTATTGAGCTTGATAACATTTCTTGTACTTCTTTTAATTTGTTGAGATTGTTGGTGGCGAAGACTAATTTCATTAAAACATATTGATTTTGAACAAATGTAATCATTTTAAACATTAATTTTTAAGATTTGGACAGCTAAAAAATGAATAAAAGTATGTAGATTGCAAAAACTATAAAACTCCAAAAGTACCGTTATCATTGGTTTGTCGTGGAAATGTCGGGTTAAAAAGAACTCAAATAATTTGTTAACTTAATTTACTGCATTAACATTGTATGGAATTTAAAAATATACTTGTAATGAAACAACCAGCATTAGGAAAGAAGATTTTAGAACTTCGTAAACAAAAAGGATTTACACAAGAAGAATTGGTAGATCAATGTAATATAAATGTGCGCACAATTCAACGAATAGAAGCAGGTAATGTTTCACCAAGAAGCCATACGATAAAAGCAATTTTAGAGGTTCTGGGTTTTGATTATGAAGAAGTGTTTGAGAAAAAATATACTCCAGGAAAATTCGATTCTATTTTAGGAATTAATAAAGACAATATTTATAAGCAACTAACTATTGCTATGATTTTTGGAATTGTTTATTTTATAGTTGGCTTTTTTGAAGTTGGTGCAGATTTATTAAGTTTTGAGAAAGAAAGTAATGCCTTTAAAAGTATTTATATTGTAATTAAACTGTTAGCAGTTGTTTCTTTGTTTTTATTTTTTAGAGGCTTTGTAATTATTGGTGGTCTGTTTCAAAATTACTTATTACAAATTAGTGCTTTTTTAATTATACTTTTCACATTGTTTTTTGCTGTTTTAGATATAACTTCATTATATATTTGGGAAGACTTTTTAGGTGTTTTTGGTCTTTCAAAACTAATTGCGTACGGAGTTTTAAGTATAATCGTAGGAATCGCAATTATGAGGTTAACCGATTTTGGAGACTTAGCAAAATGGACTGGAGTTCTTGAGATCATAACTGGAATTTGCCTTTTGCTTGTGCTATTGTCTCCAATTGCAATTGTTACTCAATTTATTGTTGAAATTTTCGAGATTATTTTAATTTACAGAATTGCTTCAAAAATGAAAAAGTCAGTTTAGAAAATGTAGTGGTAGTTACTCATGATGATAAGGCTCATTCTTAAGAATTGTAAAACCTCTGTATAGTTGCTCTACAACAAACAAACGAATCATTTGATGAGAAAATGTCATTTTAGATAATGATATTTTTCCGCTAGATTTTGTGTAAACAGCGTCAGAAAAACCATAAGGCCCACCAATAACCAAAACCAATTGCTTAATACCAGAATTCATTTTTTTCTGAAGATATTGCGAAAACTCAATAGAAGTAAAGTGCTTTCCTTTATCGTCTAACAGCACCAATTGATCTGTATTTTGCAATTTCGATAATATCAGTTCTCCTTCTTTTTCTTTCTGCTGAACTTCACTTAAATTCTTTACATTTTTAATATCCGGAATCACTTCCAATTCAAACTTAACGTAGTGTTTTAGTCGGTTTTCATATTCTGCAACCAACTGAATTAAGTGTTTATTATCTGTTTTACCAATGGCTAAAAGTTTGATTTTCATTTTTGATCTATGGTTGTCACCTCGAGTGATTTCCGATTTTAAGAGAAAATTGTATCGAGAAGTTTCTAATTATAATTTTCACAAATTTATCAGTTTTAAAACATAAATTCAACAGAAGTTACTAAAAGTTGAAAATCATTGTTATTTTTACATCAGAATTCAGAAATTATGATATCAAAAGAACAATTTGAAAAAGAATTAGAACTTATAATAAGCAATGCAATTCGCGAAGATGTGGGCGATGGAGACCACACGTCTCTTTCTTGTATCCCTGCAGATGCACAAGGAAAAGCAAAATTATTAGTAAAAGATGATGGAATTATTGCTGGCGTAGCATTCGCTAAACAAGTTTTTTCATACGTAGATAAAGATTTAGAGGTAGAAACTTTTATAAAAGATGGCGAAAAAGTAAAGTATGGAGACATTGTTTTTCATGTTTCAGGAAAATCGCAATCGATATTAATGGCAGAACGTTTGGTGCTAAATGCAATGCAAAGAATGTCTGCAATTGCAACAAAAACAGCTTTTTTTGCTGATTTATTAAAAGGAACAAAAACAAAAGTTTTAGATACCAGAAAAACAACTCCAGGAATTAGAGCGTTAGAAAAATGGGCTGTAAAAATTGGAGGTGGAGAAAATCATCGTTTTGCCTTGTATGATATGGTAATGATTAAAGACAATCACATCGATTTTGCTGGCGGAATTACGGCTGCCATCACCAAAACAAAGAAATATCTTGCAGAGAAAAAACTAGATATTAAGATTATTGTAGAAGCAAGAAGTTTAGAAGAAATTAAAGAAATTTTGTCTAATAAAGGTGTGTATAGAATTTTAATAGACAACTTTAATTACGAAGACACTCGAAAAGCAGTCGCTTTAATTGGCGATACCTGTTTAACAGAATCTTCTGGCGGAATTAATGAAGATACCATTAGAAAATATGCAGAATGTGGCGTAGATTTTATTTCTTCTGGCGCATTAACACATTCGGTTTATAATTTAGATTTAAGTTTAAAAGCAATTGATTAATTTAATTCAGTACACAATGAAAAAATATATAACAATAGCAGCTTCCTTATTATTAGTGATTTCTTGTAATACGAAAGAGGTGAAAAAAGAACATACAATGGATATTTCGAAAAATCCTTTATTAATTAAAAGTACTTTAGAATATGGTACGCCAGATTTCTCTAAAATAAAAACGGCGCATTTTTTACCTGCAATTTTAGAAGGGATGAAATTGCAAAATGAAGCAATTGTAAAAATTACAGAGAACACAGAAACGCCAACTTTTGAAAACACCATTTTAGCTTTAGAAGAAAGTAGCAAGAAGTTAGATGATGTGAATTCGGTTTTTTCTGGACTTGCAGGTGCGCATACAAATGATACTATAAAGGCCAATCAGAAAGAATTAGCTCCAAAATTTTCTAAACATTCAGATGATATTTTATTAAATACCAAACTGTTTGAGAAAATTAAAACAGTATATAATAATGTATCGGATGCTAATTTAGATGCAGAATCGAAACATTTGGTAAAAGAATATTTTAAGAACTTTTCTAAAGCAGGTGCAAATTTATCCGAAGAAAAAAAGGAGAAATTAAAAGAGATAAATTCTGAAATAGCAAGTTTGTCAAATGATTTTGGAAAGAAATTATTAGATGCGAGTAAAAAAGGCGGACTTGTAATTACTGACAAAGCACAATTAAAAGGTTTTTCTGATGAAAAAATAAGTTCTTTAGAAAAAGATGGGAAGTATGAAATTCAGTTAGTAAATACAACACAACAATCAGCTTTACAAACGTTAGAAAATAGGGTAACTAGAAAAGAGTTATTCGAAAAATCGATACACAGAGCTGATAATGGTGCTTATGATACCAGCGATTTAGTTTTGAAGATGGCTTTGTTAAGAGCTGAAAAAGCACAGATACTAGGTTTTGAAAATTATGCAAGTTGGAGTTTACAAGGAACTATGGCGGCAACACCAGATAAAGTTTTTGACATGTTTAAAAACTTAATTCCGGGTTCTTTAGAGAAAGCAGGTGCTGAGATAAAAGAAATTCAGAAAGAAATTAATAAAGAAGGAGAAGATTTTAAATTAGCTGGATATGACTGGAATCATTATGCAGAGAAAGTGCGTAAATCGAAGTACAATTTAAATGAAGACGACATAAAACCTTATTTTGAAATGACCAACGTTTTAGAAAAAGGTGTTTTTTACGCCGCTACAAAATTATACGGAATTACGTTTAAAAAACGCACAGACATACCAACGTATCACCCAGATGTTGTGGTTTACGAATTGTTTGAAGAAGACGGAAGTAAATTAGGATTATTCTTTGGAGATTATTATGCAAGAGATAGCAAACGTGGTGGCGCGTGGATGAGTAGTTTTGTAAAACAATCTAAGTTACGCAACCAAAAACCAGTAATTTATAACGTGTGTAATTCACCAAAACCAGCAGCAGGAGAACCTGCACTAATCAGTTTTGACGAAGTAGAAACTATGTTTCATGAATTTGGACATGCATTACACGGTTTTTTCGGAAATCAGAAATATGCTTCAATTTCTGGAACAAGTACTGCAAGAGATTTTGTAGAGTTCCCTTCTCAGTTTAACGAGAACTGGTCTACGCATCCAGAAATATTAAACAATTATGCAATTCATTACAAAACAGGAGAAGTGATTCCTGCAGCGTTATTGAAGAAAATTAAAGACGCAGGTACTTTTAACCAAGGCTATTCTATGATAGAAAACTTAGGTTCTTCTAGTTTAGATATGAAATGGCACACCATTTCTGCAAACGATAAAATTGAAGATGTAGCTAAGTTTGAAGCTGAAGCTTTAAAAAGCATGAAATTAAATGTGTCTGAAATTCCGCCAAGATACCGTTCTACGTATTTTGCACATATTTTTAGCGGTGGTTACGCTGCGGGTTACTATTCGTATTTATGGACAGAAATGTTGAGTCATGATGCGTATGGTTGGTTTGAAGAGAACGGATTATTAACGCGTGAAAACGGTCAGAAATTTCGTGAGCAAGTTTTGTCTAAAGGAAACACAATGGAGTATGCAGAAATGTATAAAGCCTTTGCAGGAAGAGATCCTGAAGCAACACCAATGTTAAAAGCAAGAGGATTAAAATAGCAACCTAAATGAATCAAATTTTTAAAATTTTAGTAATCGTTTGTATTCTTTTTTCAGCTTGTAAAAGCAACGAAGTAAAAGATATTACAGGCGTTTATCAAGGAGAATTTCCTTGTGGAGATTGTAGCGGAATAGACAATAAAATGACCTTAAATGCTGATGGAACTTTTCTATTAGAAACTGTTTACAATGGAAAAGGGGAGGATCGTGTTTTTAAGGAAACAGGAAAATACTTTGTAGAAGATGGAAAAATAACTTTAGAATTAGAGAAATCGCCTTTTAAATATAAAATTGGAGATGATTTTATAGAATTGTTAGATATTGATGGAAACAAAATTGAAAGTGAGTTAAATTATAAATTAACAAAGCAAAAAGTAAATTTATAAATGACAGATACTTATTTCGATAGCGAAGCATACGCTAAAATAGATTTCAGTAAAACGAAAATCCAAAAAGGAGAATATGATAATTGTACGTTTCTAAATTGCAATTTTGAGAGCATTCATGCCTCGAATATTCAATTTGTAGAATGTGAATTTATAGACTGTAATTTTAGCAATGCAATTGTGGCAGATAGTTCTTTTAAAGATGTAAATTTTAGCAATTGTAAAATGATAGGAGTGAAGTTTAATGAGGTGAATCCGTTTTTATTACAGATTTCATTTAAAGAATGTCAGTTAAATTTTAGTTCATTTTATCAATTAAAAATGGCCAAAACAAATTTTATAAGCTGTAATTTAGAGGAAGTAGATTTTACAGAAGCCATCGCAAACGGTAGCTTTTTTAGTGATTCAGATTTAAGAGGAGCAATTTTCGAAGGAACAAATTTAGAGAAATCAGATTTTAGAACCGCTTTTAATTTTAACATCAACCCAGAAAACAACCGTTTAAAAGGTGCAAAGTTTGGTAAAGAGAACCTTGCAGGATTGCTCTTAGATTATAAGATTGTAATTGAGTAATAAAATACTTAAAAGCACAAAGTAGCAATTAGATATAACTTTGCATCTCGTATCATGACAAAAGAAATAGAAGACAAGCTAGAAAAAATACCAATCGTAAATATTTTGGTTAAAATTGGGAAGAAAATTAAGATTCCCGGTTTAGAAGGCATGTCTTTATATGACGTGTTAGAAATGTATTTTATTGGTATTATAGAAGGTGCATTAACCACAAGAGCAGGCGGAATTGCGTACAGTTTTTTTATGGCAATTTTTCCTTTTTTATTATTTGTGTTAACCTTAATTCCTTTTTTACCAATAGAAGGCGCGCAAGAAGGTTTATTGTCTATAATTTCAGATATTTTACCACCTAAAACCTACGAAGCAGTAGATTCTGTTTTGGTAGATATTATTAAAAATCAGTATGGTGGCTTGCTTTCCTTTGGTTTTATTGGTTCTATTTTTTTAATGACAAACGGTGTAAACGCTATTTTTGGTGGTTTTGAATACTCCTATCATGTAAAAGAAGTTAGAAATGTATTTAGAGCTTACTTTATAGCCATGTTGGTTTCTATTGTAATTGTGGCTTTTTTACTAGTTACGGTAACGCTAATTATCTTTTTCGAGTTGATTTTAAAAGACATGGTTTCTTTAGGTTGGTTAGAAGAAAATTTAATTTGGATTCAGTTAGTACGTGGTTTGATCTTCTTATTGATGATTTTTATCAGCGTTTCTATGTTGTATCATTACGGTGTTAAAGAAGCGAAACATTCTAAGTTTTTTTCTCCAGGAGCTGTTTTTACTACAATTCTGTCAATCTTAACGTTCTATTTATTTGGCTATTATGTAAATGAATTTGCAAAATACAACGAGTTATACGGTTCTATAGGAACACTTTTAATATTGATGTTATTTATTTGGCTGAATGCAATTATTCTCTTACTTGGCTTTGAATTAAACGCGTCTATTTACTCTTTAAGAAGACGAAATAAAAGTTTTATAACTCCTAAAAAATTATAACTTTTTCACGATATTTGTTGCTTCAATTATCAATAACTAATGATCATGTATCAATGAAAAATAAGTTATAATACGAATAGTTAAAAATGATAATTGATAAAAGAACACTGATAACAAATTTATATGAAACCAAGCATACCAAAAGGAACTAGAGATTTTTCGCCAACAGAAGTTGCAAATCGTACATACATTATGAACACGATTAAAACTACTTTTGAAACGTTCGGCTTTCAACCCATAGAAACGCCGAGTTTCGAAAATTCATCCACCTTAATGGGGAAATATGGTGAAGAAGGAGATCGTTTAATTTTTAAGATTTTAAATTCTGGTGATTTTCTAAAAAAAGCAGAGGAGAAATTATTGTCTAAAAAAGATAGTTTAAAAGTTACTTCTCAAATATCAGAAAAAGCATTGCGTTACGATTTAACAGTTCCTTTTGCTCGTTACGTTGTGCAACATCAAAACGAAATTACATTTCCTTTTAAAAGATACCAAGTACAACCTGTTTGGAGAGCAGACAGACCGCAAAAAGGGCGTTTTAGAGAGTTTTTTCAGTGTGATGCAGATGTTGTTGGAAGTAAATCTTTATGGCAAGAAGTAGAGTTTGTTCAGTTATATGATGCTGTTTTTAGTACCTTAGGTTTAGCGGGAACAAACATCAAAATTAATAATAGAAAAATACTCTCTGGTATTGCAGAAGCTATTGGTGCACAAGACAAGTTAATCGATTTTACGGTAGCTTTAGATAAGTTAGATAAAATTGGTAAAGAAGGTGTTGTAAAAGAAATGTTGTCTAAAGGCATTACAGAAGAAGCCATCGAAAAAGTACAACCTTTGTTTGATTTTACAGGTTCTAATTTAGAGAAATTAGCTTCTTTAGAACAGCTGTTGCAAACTTCCGAAGAAGGAAAAAATGGTGTAGAGGAGTTGCGCTTTGTAATAAATGCTATTGAAGAGCTAGGTTTAGAAACGGCAACTTTAGAAGTAGATGTTACGTTGGCAAGAGGTTTAAATTATTATACAGGAGCTATTTTTGAAGTAGCAGCACCAGCAGGTGTAAAAATGGGTTCTATTGGTGGTGGTGGTAGATATGATGATTTAACAGGAATCTTTGGATTAAAAGATGTTTCTGGCGTTGGAATTTCTTTCGGATTGGATAGAATTTATTTAGTACTAGAAGAATTAAGTCTGTTTAAAGCAGTTGATTTGCCTAAACCGAAAGTGATTTTCTTAAACTTTGATGCAGCTACAGATGTTGCAAAAATGAAAGCGGTTAAAAGTTTGAGAGCAAATAAGATCAAATCAGAGTTTTATCCTGATTTAGGTGAAAGTAATAAGGCACAAAAACGACAATGGAAATATGTTGCGACAAGAGAAATAGAATTTGTAGTTTCTGAAGTAGAAAACGATGTTTTTACATTGAAAAATATGAGTTCTGGAGAACAAATTAATTGTTCTTTATCCGAATTAGTAGTAAATTTAAAATAGTTTTTGCAAGCTTCATTTAAAAGATGTTAAATGAATTGACATATAAAAATATCTCCTGAATATGTTGGTCTATAAATAACATTTGTCGAAGTCTAGAACGAAGCTTGCAGAATTTTATTGAACAATAACGATAATTGATATAAAAACTAAAATATTACGTTGCAAACACGTAAATTTGCACTTTAATATAGAATGAAATGTTTGAATTGAACAGCAAAATGAATGACGATAGAATTGAAGTAATAGGAGAAAATCATGTGGCAACCTCTGCGGAAAATCCAATAAGACCAGATGCTTTTGATATTTCTGACGAAGAAAAAATAGCAAAAATCCAAGAAAGTGTTAAAGATATTTTAATCACTTTAGGAATGGATTTAACAGATGATAGCTTACAAGGAACTCCTAAAAGAGTTGCAAAAGCTTTTGTAAATGAATTGTTTATGGGGTTAAATCCCAAAAACATGCCGAAAGCATCTACGTTTGACAATAATTATAAGTATGGTGAAATGTTGGTAGAAAAAAACATTGTTGTGTATTCTACTTGCGAACATCATTTATTGCCAATTATTGGTAGAGCACATGTTGCTTATATTTCTGATGGTAAAGTAATCGGACTTTCTAAAATGAATAGAATTGTTGAGTACTTTTCTAAAAGACCACAAGTACAAGAGCGTTTAACCATGCAAATTGTACAATCAATGCAAGAAGCTCTAGGAACAGAAGATGTTGCTTGTGTTATTGATGCGAAACATTTATGTGTAAACTCCCGCGGAATTAAAGACATCGAAAGTTCTACGGTAACTTCAGAATTTGGTGGAAAGTTTAAAAATAAAGAAACAAAAAGAGAGTTTTTAGAATATCTAAAAATGGACACGAAATTCTAAGAATTTAGAATTTTAAAAATATAAAAAAACCGTTTAGAAATTTATTCTAAACGGTTTTTTGTTTATTAGGATTCCTTACAATATAAAAAAAAATCAGAAGATTCTAATGTAGAAAATTCTGGTTTTTTTTTATTATAAATTTCTACCTAAACAGAAATAAGATGTATGTTAGTTATTTAAAATAACCCATTCTCCTTTTTCTAATAAAGGAATAGCTTGTTTAAACTTTACTTCTTTTTCTTCGCCACTCATTACATTTTTAATAGTAACACGCTCGTTTCTACCTACTTTAGGTTGGTCTCTTACAATTGTTTCTACTGGCTCAGCTTTTGGTTTAGAACTAGAGATAGCTTGTTCAGTTGAGTTCTGTACATCTGCTTTACTTGCATTTAAACGCTCTTTTCTTTGGTCTCTCGCTTCAGAAATTTGAGTTGCATCTTTAGTAGGCAATTCTCCTTTAAATAAGAAAGACAATACCTCTTTATTAATTTCATCTACTGTTTTCTTAAACAATTCAAAAGCTTCAAACTTATAGATTAATAAAGGATCTTTTTGTTCATAAGAAGCATTTTGTACAGAATGTTTTAATTCATCCATTTTACGTAAATGCTCTTTCCAGTTTTCATCTATAATTGCTAGCGTAATGTTTTTCTCAAAATCTCTAACCAAACTTTTTCCTTCAGTTTCGTAAGCCTCCTTTAAGTTGGTAACCACTTGTAAAGATTTACTTCCGTCTGTAAAAGGAACTACAATTCGCTCATATTTGTCTCCTTCATTTTCAAAAACATCTTTAATTACCGGAAACGCTAAAACGGCATTTCTTTCAATTTTATCTTTGTAATGTTCGGAAACAATATCAAACAACTTGTCTGCAATTTCCTTCTCATTTAATTTATTAAATTCTTCTTCAGAAATAGGAGAAGTCATTGAAGAAAACTTAATCAACTCAAACTCAAAATTCTGAAAATCTTTCGCTGCTTTATTATTGTTAATAATCGATTCACAAGTTTCATAAATCATATTTGCAATATCTACTTGCAAACGTTTACCATCTAAAGCATTACGTCTTCTTTTATAAACGAACTCACGCTGAGCGTTCATAATATCATCATATTCTAACAGACGTTTACGAATACCAAAGTTATTTTCTTCAACTTTCTTTTGTGCTCTTTCAATAGATTTAGAAATCATAGAATGCTGAATTACTTCACCTTCTTTTAACCCCATTCTGTCCATCATTTTTGCAATTCTATCAGAACCAAAAAGACGCATTAAGTTGTCATCTAAAGCAACATAAAATTGTGTTGACCCAACATCACCTTGTCTCCCTGCACGTCCACGTAACTGTCTATCTACACGTCTAGAATCGTGTCTTTCTGTACCAATAATTGCCAAACCACCAACTTCTTTAACTTCCTTGGTTAATTTAATATCGGTACCACGACCCGCCATATTTGTTGCAATAGTAACCACACCAGGTTTACCCGCTTCTGCAACAACATCTGCTTCTCGTTTGTGTAATTTTGCATTTAAAATATTATGAGGAATTTTACGCATTTGTAACATTCTACCTAATAATTCTGATATTTCTACAGAAGTTGTACCTACTAAAACAGGTCTTTTTTCTTCAACTAATTTTACAATATCTTCAATTACTGCGTTGTATTTTTCACGCGCAGTTTTATAAACTAAATCTTCTTTGTCATCTCTTTGGATGGGTCTGTTTGTAGGAATCTCTACAACATCTAATTTATAGATTTCCCATAACTCGCCAGCTTCTGTAATCGCAGTACCTGTCATACCAGAAAGTTTGCGGTACATTCTAAAGTAATTTTGAAGCGTTACCGTTGCAAAAGTTTGCGTAGCATCTTCAATTTTACAATCTTCTTTTGCTTCAATGGCTTGATGTAATCCGTCTGAATAACGACGCCCGTCCATAATACGACCCGTTTGTTCATCAACAATCATTACCTTATTTTCCATCACTACATATTCCACATCTTTTTCAAAAACAGTGTATGCTTTTAAAAGTTGATTCATGGTGTGAATACGTTCACTTTTAATACTAAAGTCTTTGTATAGTTCGTCTTTTTTAACTGCTTTTTCTTCTGCAGAATTTTCAGAAGTATCAATTTGACCAATTTTCACACCAATATCTGGTAAAATAAAGAAATTATCATTGTCGGTTTTTTCTGATAAATGAGCAATCCCTTTATCAGTTAAATCAATCTGATTATTTTTCTCTTCAATAACAAACCATAAAGTGTCATCTACTTCTGGCATTAACTTGTTATTATCTGCCATGTAATAGTTTTCTGTCTTTTGAAGAATTTGTTTATTTCCTTCTTGAGATAAAAACTTAATTAAGGCTTTATTTTTAGGTAGACCTCTGTAAACTCTTAATAATTGAAAACCACCTTCTTTAGTATCTCCAGCTGCAATTAGTTTTTTAGCTTCTGCCAAAACACCAATTAAATATTTACTTTGAATACCAACAATATCACTTACCAAAGGTTTTAGTTCATTAAACTCATGTCTGTCTCCTTGAGGAACAGGGCCAGAGATAATTAACGGTGTTCTTGCATCATCAATTAAAACAGAATCTACTTCATCAATAATTGCGTAATTTGGTGCTCTTTGTACTAAATCGTCTTTAGAACTTGCCATGTTATCACGTAAATAATCGAAACCAAATTCGTTATTTGTACCGTAAGTAATGTCTGCGTTGTATGCTTTTCTACGAGCGTCTGAATTTGGTTGATGATAATCGATACAATCTGTTGAGAAGCCGTGAAACTCAAAAATTGGTCCCATCCAAGCTTTATCTCGTTTTGCTAAATAATCATTCACCGTTACTAAATGCACACCATTTCCTGTTAATGCATTTAAGTATACAGGTAAAGTAGAAACTAATGTTTTTCCTTCACCAGTCATCATTTCTGCAATTTTACCTTGATGTAAAACAGAACCACCAATTAATTGAACATCATAATGTACCATGTCCCAAGTAACAGGTTTACCGGCGGCATCCCAAGAGTTTGCCCAAAAAGCTTTCTCTCCTTCTAATATAACATGATCTCTTTCACCAGACAATTCTCTGTCAAAAGCAGTTGCAGTAACTTCTACTTCTTTATTTTCTACAAAACGTTTTGCGGTTTCTTTTACCACAGCAAAAGCTTCTGGCATAATTTCTAATAAAGTAGCTTCAGAAATTTTGTAAGCTTCATCTTTTAAAGTGTCTATTTCTGCGTAGATATCTTCTTGTCTATCGATATTTGCTTTTACAGCTTCTTCTTCAAGTGCAAGTGTTTTATCATCAAACTCTTTTGTAGCGGTCTTTATCCTCTCTTTAAACTCAACAGTTTTTGCCCTTAATTCGTCATTAGATAATTTAGAAAACGCTGTTTCAAATTTTCTTACATCCTCTACAACTGGTTGTAAAATTTTTAAATCTTTTTGTTGTTTATCACCCACAAAAAGTTTTATTACTGAATTTAAAATATTCATTATATATATGTTTATGTCAGCTAAAAAAAAATAGCTATTTTATTTGGTTGTATATCAGGTTTTTACAAACTATAAAAAAGTGTTCTTATTCTTTTAAAATAAAAACAAAAAAAAAAGCCTCTTTAGAGACTTTTTATATTTAATTGTTATGTTTAGTATTCATCCTCGTTCCAAAGATAATCGTCTTCTGTCGGATAATCTGGCCAAATCTCTACAATTGAGTCATACGCATCGCCTTCATCTTCTATGTCTTGTAGGTTTTCTACTACTTCTAAAGGAGATCCGGTTCTAATAGCGTAATCTATTAACTCGTCTTTGGTTGCTGGCCAAGGCGCATCTGCTAAATAAGATGCTAATTCTAATGTCCAATACATTTCTTATTGTTTAATTTTGTGCAAAAATAATTTTTTTGCTGAATTATGCAAGTCTTTTTTAAGAAATTTATTTCGAAGTAATTATTATTTTTTCTTAGTTACTTAAAATCAGCTATTTAAATAAAAAGATAAAATTTTAATTTCTTCTGCTCGATAAAAAAAGAACGTATTAATTTTTCTTAGGAATCCACTTAAATTCGGTTATTTCTAAGTCTTTAGACAATTTTCGTGCCAACACAAAAAGAAAGTCAGAAAGTCGGTTTAAGTATTTTAAGATGTCATTATTTATTGTTTCCTGGTCATTTAATTCTACAGATAAGCGTTCTGCACGTCTGCAAACACACCTTGCAATGTGACAAAATGACACTGCTTGATGTCCTCCAGGAAGAATAAAATGAGTCATTTGAGGAAGCTCTGCATCCATTTTATCGATTTCATCTTCTAAGAAAAGAATGGCATTTTCATCTGTTTTAGGAATGTTCAAACGTTCTTTACCTGATTTTAAAGTCTCTTTTTCTGGAGGAGTTGCTAACATAGCTCCTAAAGTGAACAATTCATTCTGAATTTTTAAGAGTGTTTCCTTTATATATGGTGCTATTTCTTGGTCTTTAATTAAACCTATATATGAGTTTAATTCGTCTACCGTACCATAACTCTCTATGCGTAAATTGTATTTTTTTACTCTTGTTCCGCCAAATAGGGCAGTAGTACCTTTATCGCCAGTTTTTGTATATATTTTCATTTTTATTTTAGTTCAAAGTTCGAAAGTATCAAAGTTACAACGTTTATTTTCTAATAAACTGTTAAACCCTAATCTTAAAATGTTCTTTTGCTTGTTCTTTTCTGAAGAAAACGATTCCGAAGTAAAAAAGATCTACCGTAACTGTAACTTCTGGGTGATTTTTTATGATTGCCCAAGCTTCTTGCATCTCTGCATTCCAATAAATATCATCAAAAATAAAAAAAGAAGTATTGTGAATTGTTTTTAAGCACTCTTTAAAATACTTTAAAGTGGCTTGTTTGGTGTGGTTTCCGTCAAAGTAAATAAAATCGAATGTTGCTTTTTCTGTAACTTTAGGAAGTGTTTTCGAAAAGTCGCCAGTAATTACTTCGATAGCATTAAAATTATTTTTCTCGAATAATTTCTTAGCTACCTTACTGGTTTCTGGGCAACCTTCTAAAGTTATAATTGATGCATTACTATTTGCCATTTGAATGGCAGTAGTACTTAAACCTATTGAAGTTCCTATTTCTAGAATGTTTTTTGGTTTAAAATAAGTTACAATTTTAATGAGCAGTTTTGCTTTTTTATTAGCTATTCCTGCAACTTTTACAATTTGAGCAATTTTACGGGTATTATTTTTAAATACTTTAGAACCAGCGCCAAAATCTGTGACTTCTATTGTTTTTTTATTGTTTAATAAATGTTGTTTAATATTTAGGAAATATTTCGCTAAATTTTTAGGTGTTTTTTTGTAAAAACATTTTGTAATAAGCTGATACACAAAAGGGGAATGAACGCCATGTTGATTGCTCGCTTTTAATAAAAATTGAAGGTATTTTCTCTGTTGATATAACATTATCTAAAAATGAAAAACGAAAATAAAATAAAATTATAGCTTTACACTTATAAAAAGTATATTTGTTGTGATAGTCTTTAAAATTAAACATGAAAAAATACTTATTTTTAATATTAATATTAGCTTCATTAAGTGCTTGTGTCTCTAATAAAGAGTTAACATACCTTCAAGGAAAACCTATTTCTAATTCAGAAATTAAAAGAATTAATAATACGCCTTATAAATTACAGATAGATGACATTCTAAAGATTAACATAACGTCTAAAAAAGCAACGATTGTAGATGTTTTTCAAAAAGGGAATTCAAGTACTGGAAGTAGTGGAGGATCGCAAGGAGATCAAGGTTACTTTTCTGATTATAGTATTGATAATTATGGTAATATTAGAGTGCCAACCTTAGGAGAGATTAATGTTTTGGGATACACCGAAATTGAAGTCAGAAAAAAAATTGAAAGTAAATTAAGAGAAGAATATATTAAAAATGATGAGAGTTTGTTTGTTTCTGTGAAATTATCAGGAATTAGATATACCATTATTGGAGAGATTAACCAACCCGGTACCAATGTAATTTATCAAAATAGAGTTTCTATAATAGATGCTGTTGCAAGTTCAGGAGATATTACAGATGTTGGCAATAGAAAGGCAATAGAAATTATTAGGCGCTCTATAAATGGTACAGAAAAATTCACTTTAGATTTAACGGACGTTAATGTTTTAAATTCAGATTTTTTTTATATCAAACCAAATGATATTATTAATATAAAACCTTTACAAGAAAAATCTTGGGGTACAGGTAAAACAGGGCTACAGAGTTTATCTACTATTGTATCTGTTTTTACATTAATTACATCTACCATAATTTTAGCTAGAAATTTATAAAAATATATGAGTAATCAATTAAAAGGTAATCAAACTTCTGCAGCAGGTGCTATAGATGTTAAAGAATACATTTACAAAGTTTTAGCATACTGGAAGTTGTTTTTAGTTACCATTGTTATTGGCCTTATTGTTGCCAAATTTATGAATGGTTACATGAAAGAAGTGTACAGTTTAGATACTGTTATTTCTGTAAAAGAAGAGAATAATCCGTTATTTTCTACTGGAACTAATATTGCTTTTAACTGGGGTGGCTCAAGTGACGAGTTAGAAACCGTAAAAGTAATTTTGAAGTCTAGATCTCACAATGAAATTGTTGTAAAAAGATTAAATTTTTACATTAATTATCTTCAAGAAGGTCGATTTAGAAATGAAGATAAATATGGATATACTCCTTTTGTTGTCAATTTAAAAACTAGTAAACCGCAATTATATAATAAATTAATTAGTGTAGAATTAACCGGAGAAGATACTTTTAAAATTTCTTTTGATTTTAACGAATCTGGTCGTAATTCATTAATAAATTACGATACAAATAGTATTATTAATTTACCATCTAAAGAATTAAATTTTTCTAAAGAATACCATATAAAGGATACTATCAATACACCGTTTCTTCATTTTTCAATAAAACAAATTAGTCCGTTTAAAGTGGGAGAAAAGTATTTTATACAATTTGCTAGTTTCGATGGAACTGTGGCAGGTAATAGAGGTCTTAATGTAAGTAGTATTACAAATGCAGCCTCTATGTTAAGGCTAAGCAAGCAAGGTGGTAATAAAAAAAGAATAGAAGATTATCTAAATGCTACAGTAAAAGTTTTAGACTCTGTTAAGAAAGTTCAGAAAATAGAATATGCTGTAAAAACGCAAGCATACATAGACACGTTGTTTAATGCTGAAGAAAAAAAATTAAGAAAATTAGAGAAAGACCTTGGCGATTATAGAGAAACCAATAATATTTTTGACCTCTCTTCACAGGGAACAGAAATTTTCGGAGAAGCCATTAATTTAGAAAAAGAAAAACAAGAATTATTAAATTATAACGATTATTTAGTAAATTTAGGAAGTTATATTAATTCAAATAATAAGTATAATAGAGATAACCTTGTACCTGCTTCTCTTGCTATTGAAGACCCTAAAATAGCAGGGTTAATTAGCAACTTGGTTACAAAGTCTAGTTTTAGAGAAAGTTTACGCAATATGGTTAAAGACAACCACCCAGATGTTATTCAGTTGTCTAGAGAAATTCAAATTATTAAAAATAACTTAATAGAAAACATCTCTTCTCTTCAAAGAGTAAATAATAATAGGTTAAGAAAAGTGAATTCTAATCTAAGTATTTATAAATCTAAAAAAAAAAAATTACCAAAAAAAGAACAAGGGCTTATAAGTTTTCAAAGAGATTATGAACTTTCTGAAGCGAATTACAATTATCTAAAACAAAAAAGATATGAGGCAGGTACAGCAATTGCCGCCAATGTTTCTGATGTTAAAATTATAGATACTGCTAAAGATTTAGGACAAGGACCAAATTACCCTTTACCTAGTTTTAATTATTTAGTAGCTATAATGTTGGGTACGGTTTTTCCACTATTTTATATCATTATAAGAGAATTATTAGACAATAAAATACACACGGCAGAAGAAATTCAGAATAATTATACAATACCCGTTTTAGGTGTTGTAGGAAAAAATACAGGAAAGAATAATTTAGCTGTTTTTGAAAGACCAAAATCTTCGGTATCAGAGTCTTTTAGAGCATTAAGATCTAATATTCAGTTTTTATTTAAAGACGCCAAAGAAGATGAAGCAAAAACATTAATTTTAACATCTAGTGTAAGTGGAGAAGGTAAAACCATGATTTCTATTAACATGGCAACTGTTTTTGCATTAAGTGGAAAGAAAACTGTTTTATTGGGATTAGATTTAAGAAAACCTAGGATTTATGATGATTTTGATTTACCAAATGATGTTGGTGTTGTAAATTATTTAATAAAACAGAAAACACTAAAAGAGGTTATTTCTAAAACAAAAATTCCAAATTTAGATTTAATATTATCAGGACCTATTCCTCCCAATCCTTCTGAGTTGCTATTAAATAACGCAGCAGATGAAATGATTAAACAGCTAAAAAAAGAATATGATTATATTATTATAGATACACCACCTGTAGGTATAGTTTCAGATGCTTTAGAATTATTTAAATACTCAGATGCTGTAATTTATGTTGTTCGTCAGAATTATACCGAAAAAGGAATGATGAGAATGATTGATGACAAATACAGAAACAAAGAAGTATCTAATATTAGTTATGTATTAAATGATTTTTCTATAAAAAGTAAATACGGCTATGGTTATGGCTACGGCTACGGCTATGGTTACGGAAAATATAGTTATGGCTATCATGACAATGAAGAGGGTAAAGGTTTTTTCTCTAAATTATTAGGTTACTTTAAACCAAAAAAATAAAAATTATTTAGCATGATTTCAAAAACAGAATACGCTCCTTATTTTGAACAATACATTCAATTAGTTTCTATAAATGAAACATCTATTATTGAAAATTTAAAAAGTTCTCAAAAAGACTTTGATAATTTGTTAAGAAATCTAACTAAAGAGAAGCATAATTTTTCTTACGCACTAGGTAAGTGGACCTTAAAAGAATTGATACAACATGTAATAGATACAGAAAGAATCTTTTGTTATAGAGCGCTGTGTTTTGCTAGAAATGACAAAACTTCTTTGCCTGGTTTCGATCAAGATATTTTTGTTGCTAATGACAATGTTAGCAAGAGAGATTATTATGAACTATTAGATGAAATGGCGGTCTTAAGAAAATCTTCCATTCAATTATATAAAAGTTTTTCTGATGAAGCTTTGTTAAGAATTGGTGTTGCGTCTAATAATAATATGTCTGTTAGAGCTTTAGGATATTTATTCTCTGGTCATCAAATTCATCATCTTAACATAGTTAAAGAGAGGTATTTATAAATTTTTTATAAAATTATAGCTCTAAAAAAGCATAATTTGTAATTCGTACACTTTTTTAAGTTAAATGCTTGAAATGGTGTAATTTTGCGAATTAATTTTAGAAATAAATAAATTTTTACTATATTGAGAGAAGATTATCATAAATGGTATTCGCCAACATTAAATAAAGATATTGAAATGTTGGTTTTTGGGCATGCGGGGTATCCTGTTGTGTTATTTCCAACAACTATGGGGCGTTTTTTTGAATGCAAAAACATGAAACTAATAGCATCTGCAAAATGGTTTTTAGAAGAAGGTTTGGTGCAAATTTATTGTCCGGATAGTATCAATGAGTTAAGTTGGTATGACAAAGAAATTCATCCTGCAGACCGTGTGAAAAATCATGTTTGGTATGACAAGTTTATTTTAGAAGAAGTAGTGAACCCTATATGTCAGGATAGAGGAATTCAAAAATTAGCGATTGCTGGTGTAAGTTTTGGCGGTTATCATGCTGCAAACTTTGCGTTTAAACACCCAGAAAGAGTTAGCCATATGTTTAGTTTAAGTGGTTCTTTTGATATTAAATCTTTTTTAGATGGCTATTATGATGACAATGTCTTCTTTAATAATCCGGTAGATTTTTTACCAGAAAGTAACCATCCAGATTTGTGGAATATGAACATTATTTTAGGAGTGGGAGAATGGGATATTTGTTTAGAAGCGAATAAAGATTTAGCTAAAATTTTATCAGATAAAAACATTCCATTTTGGTTTGATGAACGAAAATGGGCAAAACACGATTGGCCAATTTGGAGGGAAATGTTTCCACATTATTTATCGAAAATTTAAAAAAATTAACAACTAAATAAATAATTATTATGAAAAAAATTGGGATTTTATATGGACAAGAAAACACTTTTCCACAAGCTTTTATAGACAGAGTTAATCAGAAAATCGCAGCAGAAGGTATTAAAGATATGATGGCAGAAGCAGTACTAATAGACACTGTAGAGCAAGCAAAATCAGATGAATATGCTGTAATTATAGATAGAATTTCTCAAGATGTACCTTTTTATAGAGCTTATTTAAAAAATGCTGCAATAACAGGTACAGCAGTCATCAATAATCCTTTTTGGTGGAGTGCAGATGAAAAATTTTTCAACAATGCTTTAGCAGAAAAAGTAGGAGTTCCTGTTCCTAAAACATTTATTTTACCATCTTCTCTAAGACCACCAGATACTGATGAGAATTCATTTAGAAACATGAAATTCCCTTTTAATTGGGATAAAATGTTCGACACCGTTGGTTTTCCTGCTTATATGAAACCACACGATGGCGGTGGATGGAAAAGCGTTTATAGAGTTGAAAGCCCTGAAGATTTATGGGAAAAACATGGTGAAACCGAGCATTTAGTAATGATGTTGCAAGAGGAAATAGATTTTAAAGAATACTTTAGATGCTACGTACTTGGTACAGATAATGTTCATATAATGCAATACGAACCTAGAAATCCGCATCATTTACGTTATGTTTTAGATGGAGATCCTGTAGATCAAAAAATATTAGATACTGTACATGATTATTGTATTCGATTAAATAAAGCGTTAGGATATGACTTTAATACAGTAGAATTTGCTGTTAAAGATGGTATTCCTTATGCAATTGATTTTTGTAACCCTGCACCAGATGCAGACATTAATTCTGTGGGTGAAGAGAATTTTGAGTGGATTGTAGAAAATGCTGCTACTATGGCTATTGAAAAAGCAAAACAGTATAAGAAAGGACAAATGAATCTTACTTGGGGTAGCTTTGTAACAGATCAAATTGCACCTGCTAAGAAAGCGATAAAAAAAGCACCTGCTAAAAAAACAGTAGCAAAAAAGGTAGCTGTTAAAAAAGCACCTGCTAAGAAAGCTGCAACAAAAAAGTAGACAACTCTATACCTGGTTGTTCATAACAGCCAGGTATTATAAACCAATCCTTTTTTAAGATGAAATTCACATTAGGCATAGAAGAAGAGTACCAAGTTATAGATCCTGTAACTAGAGAATTAATTTCTCATGATCAACAAATTGTTACCAATGCAGAAAAAATTTTAAATGAACAGGTAAAAGCAGAAATGCACGAAGCTGTTGTAGAGGTTGGTACAAAAATTTGCAATAATATTACAGAAGCCCGAGAAGAAGTGAAATATCTTCGCAAATCAATTTCTAATATAGCCAATGATCTAGGTTTTAAAATAGGAGCTGCAGGGACACACCCTTTCTCTAAATGGGAAAACCAACGCATCACTCCAAATCCTCGTTATGACGAGATAATAAACGAATTGCAAGACACAGCAAGGTCTAATTTAATCTTCGGTTTGCATGTACATGTTGGTATGGAAGATAAAAATATGGCACTTCATTTGGTAAATTCAATGCGTTATTTTTTACCTCACTTGTATGCATTATCTACAAATTCACCCTTTTGGGAAGGAAGAAATACTGGTTTTAAATCTTTTAGATCTAAAGTTTTCGATAAATTCCCAAGAACCGGAATACCCGGTGTTTTCGATAATTATGCCCAATATGAAAACTATTTAAATGTTTTAGTAAAGACGAACTGTATAGACAATCCTAAGAAAATTTGGTGGGACATTCGTATTCACCCTGTGTACCCCACATTAGAAGTTAGAATTTGTGATGTTCCTTTAACAGTAGATGAAACTATTTGTATTGCTGCTTTAATTCAAGCTTTGGTTGCCAAATTATATAAATTAAGAATGCAAAACCTTAATTTTATGGTATACCATAGAGCCCTAATTAACGAAAATAAATGGAGAGCGGGACGCTACGGAATTGATGGTAAAATGATTGATTTTGGAAAAGAAAAGGAAGTAGATACAAAACTTTTAATGAGAGAATTTGTAGATTTTTTAGACGATGTCTTAGATGAATTAGGTTCTAGAGAAGAAGTAGAATACATTTTTAAAATGTTAGAAAACGGAACCGGTGCAGACAGACAACTAAAAGTGTATGAAGAAACAAAAGATTTAATAAAAGTAGTAGACTATATTACAGAACAAACTATTTTAGGTTTATAAGAAATTTATATATGGTAAAAGAAAAACTAAAATTAGCCGTTTTAGATATGAATAATAACCAACCAAACCAGGGTTTGCGTTGTATAAAAGAAATTGTTGGTTTATTTAATAAAGAAGTAGATTTTACTGTTTTTAATGTAAGAGCAAAAGGCGAATTACCAGACACTTCTTACGATATATATATATCTAGTGGTGGACCAGGAAGTCCTTTAGACGAAGGAACTTGGCGAAAGCCATATGTAGAGTTAATGCAAGAATTGTGGGATATTAATAAAAATTCTTATCAAAAAAAACATGCATTTTTTATTTGTTACTCTTTTCAATTAATGTGTCATTATTTTAAATTAGGTGAATTAAAAATGAGAAAAAGCACTTCTTTTGGAATTCTACGCGTTCATAAAACTAAAATCGGACAAAAAGATATTCTCTTAGAAGGCTTAAATGATCCTTTCTATGCAGTAGATTCTAGGGATTGGCAACTTGTTCAGCCAAGATTAAAAGTGTTTAAAGAACACGGAGCTTCAATTTTAAGTTTAGAGAAAATTAGAACACATGTAGAATTAGAACGCGCAATTATGGCGGTTCGCTTCTCTAAAGAATTTGTAGGAACACAATTTCACCCAGAAGCAGATCCTGTAAGTATGGAGTCTTATTTTGCATTAGAAAAGAATAAACAAGTAGTAATTAATAATTTTGGTGAAGATAAATATGATGAAATGATGGATAGGATGGATGACTCTGATAAGTTAGCAATGACCTATAATACTATTTTACCTAAATTTATTACCAATGCAATTACTACAATAGAACAACCAATACTATCTTAAATTAAGATGATACAGCAACTTAGGAAATTATATAACCAGAATTTTACAGAAGAAAAGTACCAACTTTTTTTAGATGAAATTGTAAATACTTTCAATCATAAACCTCCATTTAAAATTGCTGAAACTCCTGTTTTTGTTCCTAAAGAATTAAAAACTAAATTGGTAGATGCGTGTAACGATATTATGTCTGTTATCAATCAGCCAAATTTTAAGGAATTAACAAATGGCGCTTTTTTTGATGAAGATAGAATTGTCCCAAATGAAGATAATAATTCAAAGTTCCTTCAATTAGACTTCGGAATATGTAAAAATAAAAACGGAGAATTAGTTCCTAAATTGATAGAGTTACAGGGGTTTCCATCCTTGTATTTCTTTCAAGAAATGTTGGGGGGGATGTATCGTAAGCATTTTGGAAATGTAATACCAGAAAACTATTCTCAACATATAAACGGAAAATCTTCTCAAGAATATTTAAACTTATTAAAACAAGAAATTGTAGGAGGTACAAATCCTAAACAAGTTATTCTTTTAGAAATAGCACCAGAAAAACAAGCCACAGCTATTGATTTTTATGCAACTGAAAAAGCATTAGGAATTAAAGTGTTATGTATTTCTGGTTTGATAAAAAAAGAAAAAAAACTTTTTTATGTTGATGAACAAGGTAAAGAAATAAGAATTTTAAAAATTTATAATCGTATAATTTTTGACGAATTAGACCAACGAAAAGATTTAAAAACTGAGTTTAGTTTTTTAGATGAAGTTGATGTAGAGTGGATTGGTCATCCGAATTGGTTTTATAGAATTAGTAAATTTACAATGCCTTTATTAAAAGGAGACTATGTGCCAAAATCTTATTATTTAGACAAATTAGAGAGTATTCCAGAAGATTTAGAAAATTACGTTTTAAAACCTTTATATTCTTTTGCGGGAGCAGGAGTAGAGATTCATGTAACTCGCAAAATGATTGATGCTGTTACCAATAAAGCAAATTATCTTTTGCAAGAAAAAGTTGCCTATGAACCTATTATAGAAACCATGGATGTTCCTGCAAAATGTGAAGTTAGAATGATGCTAATTCACAACTCTAAAACAAATAAAACAGAAATTGCAAGTAATTTAATTCGCATAAGTAAAGGTGAAATGGTTGGAGTAAAATATAACAAAGACAAAACTTGGGTTGGTGGTAGTACTGGTTTTTTTGAGGACTAAGTTTATCAACTTATTATAAAATAAAAACCTTCAAATTGCACTATTTGAAGGTTTCTTATTTTATAATATTTTTATTTTTTATAATGATTTATCTGGCGCAGGTATACTTGCATGAAATTCAGAGGCTATTCTATGTGTATATTGTTCCAATAATTCTAGAATACGTTCACTAGAATTAGAAACTACAATTAAACCAATATGCCATTTTTTGTCCATTCTCCAAACAATTTCACTATCTGTGAAGCTAGAAGTATCAGGGTATTCGAATCTACTTAAAGAGACTACAATACCAGCATATTTATTATTAATTTTAGGAAGTTTGTAAACTCCTTTTCTTAAGGTCGCAGCTTCAATTCTAGCCCATTCTCCCCATAAATTAACACCAGAGGCATATGTTACCATTTCTGCTAAGTTAGCACCACCAACTCTAGAAGAAGTTTCTAAAAAGAACAATTCTCCTGTAGCTTTCGATTGAATAAATTCTGTATGAGAAGCACCAGCTTGCATACCGAATGCTTTCATAACTTGTGCATTCATTTTTTGCAATCCTTTTTCTAATTTAGTACCAATTTTTAAAGTTGCAGATCTAAAAATACCTCCACTATGTGCCACTTCAAAAGGAGTCTCTAAATATCTACTAACTCTAGAAAAAACTACTTTACCATTAACATTTAGGCAATCGACATGAAAAACATCTCCAGGAGCAAATTTTTCTATTAAATAATTATCTCTCTCATCGCCTAGTTGATCTACAATTTGCCATAATTCATCTTTAGAATTAATTTTTTTAATACCTGTTGCAGAAGCCTCCATTCTTGGTTTTAATAACCAAGGAGCAGGAATATTATCTGCATATTTGTTTATATCTTCATTATTAAAAAGCGAAGTAAATTCGGGTACATTTACACTTTTATCTACTGCTCTCATTCGCATAGCAAGTTTGTCTCTAAAATAATGAGAAGTAGTACTTCCCATACCTGGCATTCTAAAATGCTCGCGTAATAAGGCCACTTTCTCTACATCGAAATCATCTAATGCTACAAAACGATTAAATTTAATTTCTCTAAATTTATAGGCAATCCCTTTTATGACATCCTCAAGAACCCAATCTTCAATATAAAAAACATCTTCAATAGCCTCCCATGGCCAATCTTCATGTTGCAAACTTTTTTTTGTCAACAAATAGACTTTATTGCCATCTGCGTTACAACTTTTTAAAAAATCTTCACCTTTAAAGTAGGTGGATATACAAAGAAAATTGAAGGATGTTTCTGCCATAATCATAAGTTTTTTTATTTTTATGAATTTACAAAATAGAACTTTATTTACAAGGAAATTTTTTATAAAAAATTAGCCACCAATTCACGAATTAATTAATTCGTGAATTGGTGGCTAATTTAAACCGGATAAATTCAAAAGATAAATACTAAAACCTAATTACCTGCTTTTTCTTTGATAAAATTTGTAATTAATTGAATTCCGAAACCAGTTGCACTTTTCATTTTAGCATATTGAGAAGCACCAAAAGAAACACCAGCAATGTCTAAATGCATCCATTTTTTATGATTTTCTGTAAATGACTCTAAAAATTTAGCAGCATTTATAGCACCTTCAATTGGTTTGCCATTAAAGTTCTTAATATCGGCAATGTCAGATTGTAAATCAGCTTCATAATCTTCAAACATTGGCAATTGCCAAACGCGCTCATGCACATCAAAACCAATTTTAGACATGGTATTTGCCATTTCTTGGTTTTCGGTAAACATTCCTGCAGCAGCATAGCCAAAAGTTCTAACCACACTTCCTGTTAAAGTCGCTAAATCTATAATATATTCTGGATTGTATTTTTTAATAGCAAAATTAATTCCGTCTGCTAAGACCAATCTACCCTCAGCATCTGTATCAATAATTTCAATTGTTTTACCAGCATAGGAGTTGATAACATCTCCAGGTCTGTAGCTATTTGCATCTACCGCATTTTCTGCAGCAGCAACCACCCCAATAATATTGATGTTTAATTGTAATTTTGCAACCAACTCTACCACTCCTAAAACTACGGCTGCACCACCCATATCACTTTTCATATAGTGTAAATTGGTAGATGGTTTTATAGATAACCCTCCAGAATCAAATGTAATTCCCTTACCAACTAAAGCAATATCTATTGCATCTGTCTTTTTTGCCTTGTATTCGTTGATAATTACAACTGGCGGATGTATACTCCCTTTTCCAACAGCTAAAACTGCATGAAAACCTTGTTTCTCTAATTGTTTAACCTTTAAAACAGTTGAAGTATATTTTGCTTCTTTAGAAGATTTTTGCGCCCATTCACCTAAATACTCAGGTGTTTTTACGTTTGGTGGAGCATCAACTAAAGCTTTAATTTTATTAATAGTTTTACCAGTAAAACTTCCTTCGAGAATAAACTCTTTAATTTCTTTTGAGGAAGCAATTAAAACGGATACTTCTTTTTGAGCCTCTTTATTAGATTTAAATTCGCCAATTTTATATTGTGCCATTTCTAAACCTATAATTGCTTTTTGAACCGCAATATTATCTAGATTTTCAGCGTAGAGTTGAATTTCAGAATTCCAATTTTTTTGAGTTTCGAAAGCAAATTTTCTAAAAGTAGCTTCTATTTGAGTAGCATTTTTATCTTCACCTAAACCAACCAAATAAATTCTATTTCCATCTTTTCCATAGATTAATTGATCACTTAAAAAGCTACCATCAAAATCTGGTTTTTCAATCGAAATAAATTGTTTTATAGTCTCTAAATTATCCTTTTTACATGGTAAAATGAAGTCTTTAGAAAGGTCTAATTCTTGTATGTGTTTGTAACTCATAATTATTTGTTATAAAATAGCCATTTAATTGCCTTTGGAAACTCTTTTCGCCAATGAACTTCCGAATGATTTCCTTCTTCATTTATAGAGAAATGAAAATCTATTTGATGTCCTTTTTCCATTTTTTCATTAATAATAGTACCTAATTCTTTAGCATTTGGTAAATGCTCTTCACTTTCTCTTCCGCCAGAATAAAGGTATAATTTAGCTTTTTCAAGTGGAGAAAAGCTTTTGGTACTTTTAAATATTTTTTTAGATATCCAAAGACTCGGAGAGAAAATCATTAATTTACCAAAAACGCCAGGGTTAGACAAACCTGCGTGTAAACTAATTAAACCCCCCATAGAACTACCACCAATGCCAGTGTTTTCAAAATCTGTAAGTGTTCTGTATTTTTCATTTATATACGGTATTAACTTTTCCGTCATAAACTGAATATAGAAGGTACCTTTTCCTTGTCCGAATCTTGGGTGATAATAGGGTAGGTATTCATTAATTCTTTCTTCTTCTCCATGATTTATAGCGATGATAATAACATCTGCCATAGCATGTTCTGCTAATTTTGCTAAAGATTTATCTATTGCCCAGTCTCCGTATTGAGACATGGGATTAAATAAGTTTTGTCCGTCCTGCAAGTATAATACAGGGTATTTTTTGTCTGTTTGATAATAATCGTGAGGTAATAATGCAGAAATTCTTCTTGTTGCACTTAAATGCGGAATTTCATAAGCTTCTTCAATAGTTTCTATAATGGGACTAAAATCCGTCAATGTCATGTTCTATATTTTGAGACGGTAAAAATACAGCTTTATGACTTCATAGAAAGGAATTTTTTTTGTTATCTATAAATAATAGCATAGCGTGTCTGAAAAATAATCCGGAGTTAAAACTCCGGATTATAATGATTTAGTATGCTGTTTTATCTTCTTTTTTAGCCCATTGTTGAAAAGGTTCTAATGCAATTTTGTGACCTATTTGTTCAAAAGGAATACTTCTTTCTTCATAAGGAAGCGGAATTTCTTTGTAAATAAATGCATCATCAAAACCAATATCTGCAGCATCTTGCTGGTTACAGCCATAATATACTTTATCTGGTCTTGCCCAATAGATCGCACCTAAACACATAGGGCAAGGTTCGCAAGAAGTGTACACAACACAACCTTCTAGTTGAAAAGATTCTAAATTTTTACAAGCATCTCTAATGGCAGTAACTTCGGCATGTGCCGTAGGATCATTTGTAGACGTAACTTTATTATTTCCACGACCCACAATTTCTCCGTCTTTTACAACAATACAGCCAAAAGGTCCCCCTTCATTATTACGCATTCCTTTCAAAGCAGCTTTTACTGCTTCACTCATAAATTCTTCGTGATTTGTCATTTGATAATTGTTTTAATAAAAAAAGCTGTAAAATTAATTACAGCTTTTTGAATAGTGTAATTTTTAATTTATTTTAAACCTCCAGTCATTTCTTCTGGTTTTACCCATTCATCGTATTGTTCTGGAGTAACATAACCTAAACGAACCGCTTCTACTTTTAAAGTGGTTCCGTTTTCGTGTGCTGTATTTGCAATTTCTGCAGCTTTATAATACCCTATTTTGGTATTTAAAGCAGTTACTAACATTAAAGAATTGTTTAATAATTCTGTAATTCTAGCATGATTTGGTTCAATACCTGCAACACAATTTTCGTCAAAAGAAACACAAGCGTCTCCAATTAATTGAGCAGATTGCAAAACATTTGCAGCCATCATAGGTTTAAAAACGTTTAATTCATAATGGCCTTGAGTTCCACCAACAGTTACCGCAACATCATTCCCCATTACTTGTGCACAAACCATTGTAATTGCTTCTGCTTGTGTTGGGTTTACTTTACCTGGCATAATAGAACTTCCTGGTTCGTTTGCAGGAATCATAATTTCTCCTATTCCAGATCTTGGTCCAGAAGCCATCATTCTAATATCGTTTGCAATTTTATTTAAAGAAACGGCAACTTGCTTTAAAGCGCCATGAGTTTCTACCAAAGCATCATGTGCTGCTAAAGCTTCAAACTTATTTTCTGCCGTTATAAAAGGTAAGTCTGTAAATTCTGCAATATACTTTGCAACTAAAACATCATAACCTGCTGGTGTATTTAATCCTGTACCTACAGCAGTTCCTCCTAAAGCTAACTGACTTAAATGTGCCAATGTATTCTCTAATGCTTTTAAACCGAAATCTAACTGCGCTACATAGCCAGAGAACTCTTGACCTAAAGTTAATGGAGTTGCATCCATTAAATGCGTTCTTCCAATTTTTACAACATCTTTAAAAGCAATAGCTTTGTCATTTAAAGTGTTTCTTAATTGTATAATTCCAGGAATTGTATTTTCCTTTATTTTTTTATAAATGGCAATGTGCATTCCTGTAGGAAAAGTATCATTTGATGATTGCGATTTATTTACATCATCATTTGGTTGAATGGTTTTATCTCCTTCACCAATTACCTTTCCAGCAATCTCATGTGCTCTGTTGGCAACAACTTCGTTCACATTCATGTTCGATTGTGTACCAGAACCTGTTTGCCATATTACTAGAGGAAATTGATCATCTAATTTACCTGCTAAAATTTCATCACAAACTTGTGCAATTAAATCTCTTTTTTCTTCACTTAAAACGCCTAACTCTGCATTTGTATAGGCAGCAGCTTTTTTAAGATATGCAAAACCATAGACAATTTCTAGAGGCATAGAAGCGGCAGCACCAATTTTAAAATTGTTGCGAGAACGTTCTGTTTGTGCTCCCCAGTATTTATCTGCAGGAACTTCTACATTTCCCATTGTATCTTTTTCTATTCTGTATTTTGACATTTTTTATTGAATTTAGATACCACAAATTTACAAAAAGTAAGCCAAAATATTATGAACAATAGGTTAATAGTATTGAAAAAAGATGGATTTTGATAGTAATTTTTAAAAATAAGTATTATTTTTGCTTTAATAATTTTTCAAAAGATATAAATGTTAGATTTTTCACAATTTTCAGGATTAGTTTTATTCATGTTTATTTTTACAGCTGGTTTCTGGTTGTTAATATTCTTATTAACATTTGTGGTTCCTTATTGGATAGGTGGAACTATTTGGGAGAATATGAAATTAAAGAAAGAAGCAAAGAAAGCTGCGGAAGGAAAGTAGTTCTTCTAAAACATATTTTATAAAAAAACTCGTTCAAGAAATTGAACGAGTTTTTTTATGGGCTTAGTATGTACGTTAGTAATTACTTAAATGATACTATTTTATTGATGTTTTGAAAACGCTGTTTTTAAAATATTTTCTGAATCGCTTTTTAGAAAAAAGAACGATTCAGAAAACGCTGTTAAATTTTTTTAATAATTATGTTGTTTTAAAATTCGCCACCACCATCATCTTCTCTACTACTTGGTGTTCTACTTTTCTGATTCTTATTCTGATTGAACCTATATGTAAAGTTCAATGAAACTTGGCGAACGCGCCATTGAAAAGATTGATCGGTAATATTAGTCGGGTTTTCTCTACTTGGAGCAAAAGCGTTTGTTTTATATTTTCTAGAGTTAAAGACATCACTTACGTTTAAAACCAAGGTTCCTTTGTCTTTTAAAATGTCTTTACTAAAAGCTAAATTGGCAGAAAAAATACCTTCTGTATCGCTTTGAGCATCACTTCTTGGGCCTCTGTAAAACAATCTTGTTTGCCATTCGATGTCTAAAGGAAGACTAACTCTTGCATCAAAACGTGTAAACCAAGAGGTGTTTTTTGTATCAAAAATTTGAGTAACATTGGTTATTGTATTTGTGGTAGGGTTTGTTAATTCATACGAGTATTCTCCATCTGTTTCAAACTGAAAGAAGTTAAAACTACCAGAAAAACGTAATTTTCTAGACGGATTATAGTTTGCGTTTAACTCAAAACCCATTCTGTCCTCTGAAGCCAAATTTATTGGTTGTCTTACTAAAATATTAGTTTCTTGTCCGTTTATTATTCTAACTTCTTGTCTATTCACGCGAACAATGTTGTTTGTAGAATGTTGGTAATAAACAGATGAGTTTAAGGTTAGTTTGCCCCATCTATTTAAATATCCTAAATCAAAAGAGTCTGTATAGGTAGGGTCTAAATCTACATTTCCTTTAGAGATAACCGTTTCACTAGCTCTGTTTTCAAACGGATTTAAATACCAAGAATTGGGTCTTCTTAATCTTCTACTATATCCTAAAGTAAAACTTTGGTCTTCTGTAAGCTCGTATCCTAAGTTTAAAGTAGGAAATAAATCGGTTAAATTTTTAGTAAAGGTTTCATTTGTAGTTAAAAGATTTACATTAAGCTTTGTCATTTCTGCACGTAAACCTAACAAATAAGAGAACTTGTTTATTTTACTACCAAATTGCGTGTAGAATGCATTTACATTCTGAATAAACTCTAAGTTATTAGATGGGTTAAATCTTGTATCTAAATTTGGTGCAATTACTAAATAATCTGATTTTAAATCTTGAAAATTACCTCGGTAACCTGCTTCAAATTGAGAATTTTCTCCTACTGGTAGCACATAATCTGCTTGAAAAAGATTGTCTACAGAAATTTCATAGGTAGCGTTAAATTCAGAATTTATATCTCTAATCGTTGCAGCTTCATTTTCATTACTTGCATTGTATTGGTAGTCTAACGTTAATTTATGCCCCTTGTCATTAAAATTATTGGTATAATTTAACGAAAATTGTAGAGACTCATTTTTTTCATCTTCATTTTGTATTCTTGTAGAGTTGTACAAGTTGTTACCAGAAGGATTAAAAGAGCTAATCTTATTTGTAGATAAGTTTTTGTTTTCTGAATCTCTTACAAAGATAGTACCTGTAAGAGAGCTTTTATCATCTAAAAAATATTCTATGCCTACATTAGCATTATAACCTTTTCTAGACCTGTCGAAATTTCTATTTTCTGTTCTTAAGCTATCAATACTGCCGTTAGAAAGGTAGGTAATGTCTGAAAGGTAATTTCCAGGACTACGGCTATCATTATAACCAATATTAGAAAATAGGTTAATTTTTTCTGAACGCATGTTTAAGTTTACAGCGCCTTGGTAATTTCTAGGATCTGCAACGGTTACGTTTACAGAACCATTAAAGCCTGTAGCTTTTCCTTTTCTAAGAATAATATTTAAGATCCCTGCGGTTCCTTCCGCGTCATATCTTGCAGACGGAGAAGTAATTACTTCTACACGCTCTATAGCGTCTGAAGGTAATTGTTTTAATGCATCTGCACCATTTAAACCAACTAAAGCAGATGGTTTTCCGTTAATTAAAATTCGTACATTTTCACTTCCTCTTAAACTAACGGTTCCTTGCGGATCTACATCTACAGAAGGTACATTGTCTAAAACATCTGATGCGGTACCACCTTTTACCGTCATGTCTTTACCAACATTGTAGATTTTTTTATCTAAACGAATATCTACGGTAGATTTTTCTGCAACAATTACAATTTCATTTAAACTATTAGTATCTTCAGCTAACTTAACAGTCCCTAAATTTTTGTTTGATGTAATTTTTTCTGAAGGATATTTTATAGATTTAAAAGAAATAAATTCTACGCTTATTTCATAAGTTGCGGCTGGAATATCAATTGAAAACTGACCATTTAAATCTGTAATACCACCAGAAATTTTCTGATTTTCAGTGTTTTTAATAATAATAGTAGCGTATTCTAAAGGTTGATTGCTGTTTGCATCGATAACTTTACCATAAATTTTGATAGTGTTGGTGCTTTTTGAATTTTGAGAAAACAATGTTGTTATTGTAAATAAGCAACAAATAAAGAGTGTAATTTTTTGAGTCAAGACCTTGTTTTTTAGTTTTAGACTGCAAAGTTGCCTCTTAGTTTAATTACATTTAGTTAAATAAAAGTTAAAGAAAATATAGTTTTAGTTAAATTATATGATAGCTAAAATAGCTTCTGGAGGTCTTCCTATAACTGCTTTGTTGTTATTGATGATAATTGGGCGTTCTATTAACTTCGGATGGTTTAGCATCGCTTTTATTATTTCAGTATCAGACAATTCTTTTCCTTTAAATTCTTCTTTCCAAACCTTTTCTGTTTTACGAATCAATTGAATAGGAGTGATGCCTAATAATTTAATAATTTCTTTTAATTCTTTTTCTGATGGAATTTCTTCTAAATATTTAATTACTTTAAACTCTTTTTTAGAGTTTTCTAAAATTTCTAAACCTTGTCTCGATTTAGAACAACGCGGATTGTGGTATATTTTAATCATTTTTAGATGTTTTTAGTGTTGAGGTGTGTTTGCAAAAAAATCTAGCCCTGATTGAAATGGCATCCTTTTTTTTATTTTTCTTAAAAAAAGATACAATGAAAAGCAGGAAATAGCTTCTTATGATTCTATTTGATATTCTTAAAAAGGTTGAAATTTAATCGTTTTTTTGTCCATTTAACATTAAATAAGATTTTAAAAACGGATCTATATCTCCGTTCATTACATTGTCTACATTCCCTGTTTCATGTGCAGTTCTTACATCTTTTACCAACTTATAAGGATGCATTACGTAATTTCTTATCTGGCTTCCCCATTCTGTTTTTAACTTTCCAGACTCAATTTCGTCTCTTGTGGCTTGCTGTTTTTGTAATTCAATTTCATATAATTGCGACTTTAGCATTTTCATTGCAGTTGCTCTATTATCGTGCTGAGAACGTGAGTTCGAACAAGAAATCTGAATTCCGGTTGGCTTATGCGTCAACTGAACTTTAGTTTCCACTTTATTCACATTTTGTCCACCAGCACCACTAGAACGCGCCGTTACAATTTCTATATCTGCAGGGTTTATTTCTATTTCTATAGAATCATCCACCACAGGAAAAACATACACAGAACCAAAGGTTGTATGCCGTTTTCCGTTAGAATCGAAAGGTGATATTCGTACCAAACGATGCACGCCATTTTCTCCTTTTAACCAACCAAAAGCGTAGTCGCCTTCAATTTCTATGGTTATTGTTTTAATTCCTACAACATCACCAGCTTGGTAATTAAGTGTTTTTAACTTAAAACCATGCTTTTCTGCCCACATTGTGTACATTCTAGACAACATCTCTACCCAATCGCAACTTTCTGTTCCACCAGCGCCAGCATTAATCTGTACCGTTGCAGACAAAGAATCGCCTTCTTCAGAAAGCATATTTCTAAACTCTAAGTCTTCTAAAAAAGCACCTGTTTTTTCAAACTGTTCGGTGACTTCAGTTTCCTCAACTTCACCTTCTTTGTAAAAATCATACAACACATTTAAATCTTCATTTAAAGTGATGGTTTTGTTATAATCTTCTACCCATTTTTTTTTGAAACGCAATTCTTTCATGAAGATTTCTGCAGCCTTTGGGTCGTTCCAAAAATCTGGATCTACCGTTTTCTCTTCCTCATTAGCAATTTCAATCAGTTTTTTATCAATCTCTAAATAAGATTTTAACTTTTCAATTCTCTCGGCAATATCTTTAAGTTGGTCTTGTGTAATCATAAGTTGAACAAAAATAAATGAAATTTTAAGATTTCTTGTTTTAAAAGCTGATTGTTATTGTATAGATTTATAGAAAATTTACCAAACATGAAAAAATTACTACTTATTCTATTTTTTATTACCGTTTCTGTAGATGGATTTTCGCAGTTTTTTACAGAGAAAACGGGAAACAAATTACAAAAAGGAATTACTAAATATGAAGGGTATTTTACCTTTTATTATGATGATACTGCTGATAAATTATTCCTTCAAATTGATGAAATAGCTGCAGAGTTTCTTTATGTGCGTTCACTTTCTGAAGGTGTTGGTTCTAATGATTTGGGTTTAGACAGAGGGCAATTAGGCAGTGGAGTAGTTGTTCATTTTAAAAAAGCAGGTAATAAGTTAATGTTGATGCAACCTAATTTAGATTACAGAGCAATTACCGATAATAAAGAAGAAAAACAATCTGTAAAAGAAGCGTTTGCAAAATCGGTTTTACATGGTTTTGTTATCAAAGAAGAAAAAAATGGCAGCTTCTTAGTAGATGCAACCGATTTTTTTATGAGAGATGCGCATGGTGTTACAAGCACTTTAGCTAGAAATAAGCAAGGGAATTATAGTTTAGACAAAAGTAAATCGGCTTTTAATTTAGAAAGAACAAAAGCATTTCCTAAAAACGTAGAATTTGACGTAATGCTTACTTTTAAAGGTGCACCGAAAGGATATAATATAAGAAGTGTAACGCCAGATGCAAGTTTGGTGACTGTACATCAGCATCATTCTTTTGTGAAATTACCAGATAATAACTACAAACCTAGAAAATTTGATACCCGTTCTGGAGGTTATGCAATGTCTTATTTAGATTATGCAACACCCGTAAACGAATCAATTACAAAACGTTTTATTTTTAGACATCGTTTGGAAAAGAAAAATCCGAATGCTGCCGTTTCAGAAGCTAAGGAACCTATTATTTATTATTTAGATAGAGGAACGCCAGAACCAGTTCGTTCTGCGTTATTAGAAGGCGGACGTTGGTGGAATCAGGCTTTTGAAGCGATTGGTTACAAAGATGCTTTTCAGATGAAAATGTTACCAGAAGGCGCGGATCCTTTAGATATTCGGTACAATATGGTGCAATGGGTGCACAGATCTACGCGTGGTTGGAGTTATGGTGGCAGTATTTCTGACCCAAGAACGGGCGAAATTTTAAAAGGGCATGTAAGTTTAGGAAGTTTACGAATTCGTCAAGATTTTTTAATAGCACAAGCGTTGCAAGCACCTTATAAAAAGAATGCTGTAGAGGATGATTTTGCTTTGCAAATGGCAATTGCAAGAATTAGACAATTGTCTGCACATGAAATAGGCCATACGTTAGGTTTTGCGCACAATTTCGCAGCAAGTACAAACGGAAGGTCTTCTGTGATGGATTATCCGCATCCGAAGTTTACCTTAAAAGACGGTAAAATTGATTTTTCTGATGCCTATGATACTAAAATTGGACCTTGGGATAAAGTAACGGTTGCTTATTTTTATCAGGATTTTGAGAATAAGGAAGAAAATGAATTGAACAAAATTTTAGAAAATGCTGCTGCCAACGGATTAAAATACTTGTCCGATTCAGATGCAAGGTCTCAAGGAAGTGCAAGTGCTTCTGCACATTTATGGGACAATGGCGGCAATATTCATGATGAATTATACAATCTTTTAAAGATTAGAAAAAAAGCGATTGCTAATTTTTCTACGGACAATATAAAAACGAATCAACCATATTCTGTATTAGAAGATGTGTTTGTACCGTTGTATTTTTTCCACAGATTTCAAACAGAAGCAACTGTAAAATTAATTGGCGGATTAGAGTATTCATATGCAATTAAAGGAGATAACCAAACCATTGTAAAAAGAGTTTCTGGTACTACAGAAAGAATTGCGCTACAAGCAGTTTTGCAAACCATAAATGTTGAAGAAATTGCTATTCCGAAAGAAAAATTAGCCTTATTTCCACCAAGAGCAATGGGCTATGGTAGAAGTAGAGAATCTTTTAAAAGTGATTTAGGCGTAGCATTTGATGCTTTTGGGGCAGTAGAAACAGCTAGTGAAATGACGTTGAATTTATTATTGAATCCGCAAAGAGCATCCAGGTTAATTGCACATAAAAGTTTGAATAAAAATCAGTTAGGTTTGGTTGAACTAATTGATGAATTGGTTTCTAAAACCATCAACAAAACACATAAAGATACCTATTATCAAGAATTACAAAATGTAATAAATACAACTGTTTTAGAGCAATTATTTTATTTGGCTGCATATAAGAATCAGTACCAACAAGTAAATGCAATTGTGTTGTTTCAGTTGGATGAAATCAAATTGATCTTAAAAAATAAAAATTCAAAAGGAATTCAGAAAATATATGACAATGCAATGGTGAAAATAATTAATGATTTTATTAAAAATCCAATTTCATTTAAGAAATCAAAAGCACCACAAATTCCAGATGGTTCGCCAATTGGAAGTGATTATTAGACATGAATTAAACGAATTTCGCTATTTTTATTTATCACATTTTTTGATGTAATAAGTAAAATTAGTTTCAACAAAAAATAAAATGATAATAGACTTAATTTCAGATACAGTAACCAAACCAACAGCAGAAATGTTGGAAGCAATGATGAACGCCAAAGTTGGTGATGATGTTTTTAAAATGGATCCGACCGTAAATAAATTGCAAGAAAAAGCGGCAAAATTATTCGGAATGGAAGATGCCTTATTTTTTCCATCAGGAACCATGGCGAATCAAACGGCCATAAAATTACACACACAACCCGGGGATAAATTAATTTGTGATAAATATGCACACGTGTATAATTACGAAGGCGGAGGAGCTGCGTTTAACTCTGGTGTAACGTGTAAATTAATAGACGGAGATAGAGGAATGTTTACAGCAGCACAGTTACAAGAAGCAGTTGCTGGACGCTCAGATATTCATGTTCCGTTTTCAAGATTGGTTTGTATCGAAAATACAACGAATAAAGGAGGAGGCGCTTGTTGGGACTTTTCGGAATTAGAGAAGCTTCAGAAAATATCAAAAGAAAATAATTTAGCGTTTCATTTAGATGGCGCACGTTTATTTAATGCTTTGGTTGCTAAAAAAGAAACTCCGAAACAATATGGAAAATTATTTGATACGATTTCGATTTGTCTTTCTAAAGGATTAGGAGCTCCAATTGGCTCTATCTTATTGGGGTCTAAAGAAGATATAGCAAAAGCATTGCGTATTCGTAAATTATTAGGGGGTGCCATGAGACAAGTTGGTTTTTTAGCAGCAGCAGGAATTTATGCACTAGATAACCATATAGAAAGATTAGACGAAGATCATCAAAAAGCACAAATTATAGGAGATGTTTTAAAATCTTGCAGTTATGTTACAAAAGTAGCACCAATAGAAACGAATATCATTATTTTTTATGTGGACGAAAAAGTAGGTGCTGCTAATTTTATTGAAAAAATGAAAGCAAAAAACATTCTATTATCTCCGATGGGAGAAGGCAGAATTAGAATTGTAACGCATTTAGATTTTACAAATAAAATGTTAGAAAAATTACTAATGGAACTAAAAAACTTTTAGAAATAGAAACGGATAACAGGCGAAATAGGTGACGCAAAAATATTTTTATTCTTGTCATACAAAACGTCATAACGAACACCAACTGCAAACCTACCTTGGTTGTATGCAATACCTAAATGTAGTGCAGGGAAGTTGGTGTTTATTGACCCAAATTGATCTTTTTGTTTTGCAAAATTGTAATCAAATTCTCCAGAAAACTGAACACCGAAATTAGTTTGGTATAAGGAAATTAAACTAGCGCCATAAACGCTCGTAGAAAAATCGTTAATTTCTGAATATAAATAGTTTAATCCTGTTCCTAAAGCAAAACCATTATCGAAATTATAAATCGCACTTGGAGAAATACCAATAGTAGTTTGGTTCCCAAAACCTACAGTAAAACCTCCACCGAATTGCACATGTTCCCAAAAGTTTGATTTCTGAGAAAATGAAATGAATGAAAAACTTAGAAAAACAAATAATAGCACCTTTTTCATAAAGTAGTCTCTTTAGTTTACGCTGTCTAATTTAGCCAATTCTTTATAATTTCTTTTTAATTTTTTCAATAAAAAACCATAAAGGAGTTGGTAAAAAAGCCATAAAACTCCCAATGCAACTGCTGTAACTAATAATGTTAAAAGAATAATTAGAATAATTTGTTTGGTGTTTAAATCTTCAATTTGTAGATTTATTTCTGCGACCATAACAATAATCATTAACAAAGCCATATAACCTAAGTTAAACAACACGTAGTTTCTTACTGTTTTTCTAGTCTTAATAATTTTTTTCATCAACTTATTTGTAGAATCTATAGCAGTAATGTTTTTATAGTTTAGATAAAACATGACTAAAAAGTAAAATAGAATTAGATATGCTAAAATTTGAGAATAATAAATAAAATTTTCTAATCCTATTTTTTTATACTCTTCATACGCTTCATCCATGTCTACAAAAAAGTAGAGAGAATTTAAGATTACAAATTCTAGAATACCAATAATAAAGATCCATTTTACAATAGAGGATGATCTTAATTGTGCCAATTTGTAAATTTCTATTGTAGAAAATTTACATGCTTCTTCTGGTTGATTCTCCCAGGCTTTTTTATAATTGTCTAATAAATCCATATTTATGGGTTTAAAATGTTTTTTAACTTTTCTTTTGCTCTGTTCATCTTCACTCTTGCATTTACACTTGTTATTCCTAATGTTTCCGATATTTCTTTATAAGGTTTGTCTTCTAAATATAAAAAAATCAGCGCCTTATCTATATCATTCAATTTATGAATCGCTTTGTACAAAGCTTTTAACTGTACTTCTTCGGTATCATCATAATCGGTCGCTTTAATTTTGTATGCAACATCACTAAAATCTTGTGTTTTTACCTTTCTAGTCGATTTTCTATATAATGAAATTGCGGTATTTAAAGCCACTCGATACATCCACGTACTAAATTTAGAGTCTCCTCTAAACTTTGCGTAGTTTTTCCACACCTGTATGGTTATTTCTTGAAATAGATCATTATGAGCATTTCTATCTGTAGTATAAATTCTACAAATTTTGTGCACTATATTTTGATTTGTTTCAAAATCTGATAAAAATTTTTTTTCTAAATCTTTCTGCAATTTCAATATAGGTTAGTTAATTATTAGTAGCATAAATATATAAAATGTTACAATTATTATAAAAAATATTTTGTTGAGTTAAAAACATTTACATTTGTTGAATAATAAATTAGAAACATTGAACAATATAAAGCAAGATTTCACCATTAAAGACCTTGAAAACATATCAGGGATTAAAGCCCATACCATACGTATATGGGAAAAAAGATATAATTTATTAGAACCCCAAAGAACAGATACCAACATTAGATATTATTCTCATCAGAATTTACAAAAACTACTAAACGTTGTTTTGCTGACTAAAAACAAGTATAAAATATCTAAAATAGCAATAATGTCTGAAGAAGAGATTTTACAGCATTCTAGAGAAGTTGCTTTTTCGATGGCTATAAATGATGAAGCAATTAACGCTTTTAAATTGGCAATGTTACAGTTTGACAAAGTGTTGTTTAATACAACTTATGACAAGCTTTTACATCAAAAAAGTTTTAGAGAAATTTTTAGAGATGTATTTATTCCGTTTTTAAATCATATTGGTTTGTTGTGGCAAACAGATACGTTGTTACCTGCTCATGAGCATTTTATATCAAATTTAATTGCTCAAAAAATTCACATAAGTACAGAGAGTTTGCAATACGGAATTAAACCTTCTGAAAAAACGTACGTATTATTTCTACCAGAAAACGAGATTCATGAATTAGGACTTTTATACCTTAATTACGAATTGGTTCTAAGAGGACATCATACTATATATTTAGGGCAGAGTTTACCGTTAGACAATTTAAATTATTTCTTTAAGAGTAATAAAGAAGTGTGTTTTATAACTTCGTTAACAATTATGCCTTTTGATGACAAAATTGAAGCGTATTTTGATGAAATAAAAAGTATTTTAGAAAATACAAATCATCAAATGATTGCTGTAGGACGAAAGACAAACCTACTAAACACGGCCAATTTTTCGTCAAAGATAACTTTTCACGCTTCAGTTTCAGATTTGTTAAAAGTGTTGTAAATTAGTTGATATATTTTAATATGTTTAATATTATTGTATATTTGTTAAACAAAATAATAAATGGATAGAAAAATACATATCATTGGTTCTGGTTTCTCGGCTTTATCGGCTTCATGTTACTTAGCCAAAAAAGGTTATAAGGTTACTGTTTTAGAGAAAAACGATACTTTGGGCGGTAGAGCAAGACAGTATAAAAAAGACGGGTTTACGTTTGATTTAGGTCCTTCTTGGTATTGGATGCCAGATGTTTTCGAACGTTTTTTTGCAGATTTTGGGAAGAAACCTTCAGATTATTACACGCTAGATAAATTAAGTCCTGGTTACGAAGTTTATTTTGGAGAAAATTCTTCTTTAAAAATTTCTGAAAACTTAGAAGACATTTACAAAATGTTCGAGGCAGAAGAAAAAGGAAGTGCAAAACACTTAAAAACTTTTTTAGATTCTGCAAAGTCAAATTATGAAACTGCAATTTTAGATTTGGTATACAAGCCTGGTATATCTCCTTTAGAATTAGTTACAACAACAACAGTAGCAAGAGTTACTCAGTTTTTTTCTACGATAAGAAAACAAGTTAGAAAAAATATAAAAAGTGATAAATTAATTAAGATTTTAGAATTCCCTGTGTTGTTTCTGGGAGCAAAACCAAGCAACACTCCCGCATTTTATAATTTTATGAATTATGCAGATTTTGGTCTAGGAACCTGGCACCCAAGAGGCGGAATGTATAAAGTAATTGAAGGAATGGTTTCTTTGGCAACGCATTTAGGGGTTAAGTTTGAGGTGAATGCAAACGTAGAAAAAATTACCACAGATAGTCATCAGAATGTTTCTGGGTTAGTTGTAAACGGAAAAGAAATTGAAACGAGTTTGGTTTTAAGTGGTGCAGACTATCACCATACAGAAACTTTGTTGGATGAAAACTTAAGACAGTATTCAGAAAAATATTGGGATAAAAAGACCTTTGCACCATCATCATTATTATTTTATGTTGGTTTTGACAAAAAAATAGAAAATGTAAGTCATCATACTTTATTTTTTGATACAAATTTTGATTTGCACGCAGAAGAAATTTACGACAAACCTAAATGGCCAACAGATCCTTTGTTTTATGCGAATTTTACTTCTATGACAGACAAAACATCTGCGCCAGAAGGTAAAGAAGCAGGTTTCTTTTTAATTCCTTTAGCACCAGGAATTGAAGATACAGAAGCTTTAAGAGAAACATATTTCCATAAAATTTTAGATAGATTTGAGAGATTGACAAACCAAGAAGTAAAAAAACACGTACTGTTTAATAGGTCGTTTTGTGTGAATGATTTTAAAGAAGAGTACAACTCTTATAAAGGAAATGCATACGGAATGGCAAATACACTTTTACAAACGGCATTTTTAAGGCCTAAAATTAAAAGTAGTAAGGTAAATAATTTGTATTTTACAGGGCAACTAACAGTTCCAGGACCGGGAGTTCCGCCAGCATTAATTTCTGGTAAAATAGCATCAGAGTTAATCATTAAAAATCAATAGTAATATGAAAGAATTATTTGATAGTGTTTCTAATGATTGTAGCAAGTTGGTTACTGAAAAATACAGTACTTCTTTTTCAATGGCTGTAAAGATGTTATCTCCAAAAATTAGAACAGATATTTATAATATTTATGGTTTTGTTCGCTTTGCTGATGAAATTGTTGATACCTTTCACGATTATAATAAAGAACAATTAATGGACCATTTTGAAAGAGATTATTATCTTTCAAAAGAGCTAGGAATTAGTTTAAATCCTATTTTAAACTCCTTTCAACAAACGGTAAATAAATATAAAATTCCGGATGAAATGGTGCAAGCTTTCTTAAAAAGTATGAAAGCAGATTTGCACAAAACAGAATATACCACAAAAGAAGAGTATGATGCCTATATTTATGGTTCTGCAGATGTTGTTGGGTTAATGTGTTTAAAGGTTTTTGTAAATGGAGATGATAATCAATATGAAGAGTTAAAAGCTGCTGCAATGCGTTTGGGATCTGCTTTTCAAAAAGTAAATTTTTTACGCGATTTAAAAGATGATTTTGAAGTGTTGAATCGTTCTTATTTCCCGAACATAGATTTAGGTAAATTAGATGCGACTTCAAAACAACTAATTATTGATGAAATTGAAGCGGATTTTGATTATGCCTACACTAACGGTATTTTAAAATTGCCTGTGGAGGCTAAATTTGGAGTCTACACAGCGTTTCGATATTATAGGAGATTGCTTAAAAAACTTAAAATGGTTCCATCAGAAAAAATTATGGACTCTAGAGTTCGAATTTCTAATCCTATGAAAATAAATTTATTGGCAAGAAGCTACGTGAAATGTAAATTAAATATTATTTAATAAAAAGTCTCTTCGAGCATTACTGAGGTCAAAATATCTTTTGATTGAAAGTAGCGAACGCAGTTCTCGAGAGGTTCTTAAAATTAAGCGAATAACAGTAAGGTCTCGACTGCGCTCGACCAGATATCTAACAGTAAATTTATGTTTATATTAATAACTTTAGCGGTTTTTTTATTGATGGAATGTGTCACTTGGTGTACACACAAATTTGTAATGCATGGTTTTGGCTGGTTTTTGCATGAAGATCATCACGAGCCTGGTTACCCAAACGTATTCGAAAAAAATGATGCGTTTTTTATAGTATTTGCAATACCAAGTATGGCATTATTCTATTTTGGAACCTACACAGAATACACCTATTTATTCTTTATAGGTTTGGGGATTTTATTTTATGGTTTGGCTTATTTTATAATTCATGATGTATTAATTCACCAACGATTTAAATGGTTTAAAAACACAAATAATAGTTACTTAAAAGGATTGAGAAAAGCACATAAAATTCACCACAAAAATATGGGGAAAGAAGATAGCCAGTGTTTCGGAATGCTCTTTGTGCCTTTAAAATACTTTAGAAAGCCAAAATTAAAATAAGCTATTTTATAGTGTACAGAAAACAGTTATTTTTTTTAAAAATAACTGTTTTCTTATTTTATAGAATTACCTAGTTCATTCGCTATCAATTCTTGTTTAATACACGTTTCTAGTACTAAAGAATAATTTCTAAAATTCAATATTCTTCTAATTTTACTTTTTACTACTTCTCTAAATAGATTTCTTTAACTGCAATAATATTGCGGCTACTTTACCTTTTTTATAGAAAACTTGAGCTTTTAATAATGTATTGATTATCAATAATGCTTAGAAGTACAAATAATGTATTTACCGCTGTTTTTTTTATTGATTAATGGCGATAAAAAGAAGGATTAACCTTGGTTTTTATGCTATAATTGTAAGGTTATATTTTTTTATCGTCAACACTATCAATAAATTTGTATCATATTTAAATAGAGAGAAAAATAAATGAAATTTTTAAAAATAATAGTATCAATTGCCATCATGTTAACTTTAAATAGTTGCGATAATTTATTTGAATTTAGTGTGTATGAAGCAGATGTACAAACTGCGCAAAAAAACACAACTGCAAAAAACTTAAAATTATTAGAGAGTGTTCAAGTAGATTCTCAAGATTTTAAATTTGCTTTTATTACAGATGTTCATTATTTCTATAATAACCTTAAAATAGTAGTTGATGATATTAACAAAAGGCAGGATGTTTTATTTGTAATTTTTGGTGGTGATATTGCAGACCAAGCATTATTAAAAGAGTATGAGATTTTTTATGATATAATGCAAACACTTAAAAAACCTTATTTTACTGTTATTGGAAATCATGATTATAATGCAAACGGAAGTGCAATTTATAGAGAAATGTTTGGTGACTACAATTACTCTTTTGTATTTAATAATAATAAGTTTGTACTTTTTGATGATATCGTTCTAGAAAGTAAAAAAGTACCAGATTTTGATTGGTTATCACTAGCGTTAAGTGATAACGAGCAATTTGATCAAGTATTTTCATTTGCTCATATTCCTACTATTAGTAATGACATTACACCAGAGATGCAAGAAACATATAAATCTTTAATGGTTGAAAATAATGTTTCACTTTCTGTACACGGTCATACACATAGTTATTCTTATGAAGAGGGGGTTGTAAGTTATCTAGTAATACCAGCTCTTAAAGACCCTGAATATGGTATTATTACTGTAGAAAATAAAACGTTTAATATTGAACTTATTGAATTATAATTAGAATGAAAATTAAAAATATTTTTATAGCATTCATAGTATTATTGCTTACCACAAATTTTTACGCACAAGAAGCAAATTTAAACAAAGATAAATCCTGGTATGTTCCAGATTATGTAAAAGCGCAATTTGCTGGAAACATAGGTGTTATATCTGTTGGTGCTGGTTATCAGTTATTTAATAAGGTTTTATATACAGAATTATTATACGGTTTTGTACCAAAATCTGTTTCTGAAGCCGATGAAATTCACTTAATTACAATAAAAAATACATTTCCTATTTATAGAAAAAAAATTGGAGAGAATTTAACTTTAACTCCAATAGCAGGTTTTGCGACAACTTTAGATATTGGTACCACTACATTTACTTCACTTCCAAATAGGTTTCCAGATGGTTATTATATACCTAATGCCTTTCACTTTACGCTGTATGGTGGTGCTATGCTTCATAAAGATTTTGTAAATTCTAAAGCTTTAAAAGGAGCTGATTTTTATTTTGAAGTAGGAACTGTAGAATCTTATTTATGGTATGCAATTACATCAAGTGAAGTTAAGTTTAAGGATGTATTTAGTTTGTCTGTTGGTGTTAATGTTTATCTCTAATAGCTACTACTTAAGTTTTAGATTATTAAAAAGCCTAGTTACAATAAGTAAACTAGGCTTTTTACATCGATATAATTAGTTTATTTCTTACTTCGGATATTTCGCTCTAATTTTATCCAAAGATAAATTATGAATACTTCCAACGTGAGAATGTTGTTTACCTAAATCTGGTTTGTAAGTTCCTTCTTGTACTTGACCACCAATTTTTTGATACGCTTCTCTAAAAGACATGCCTTCAATTACTAAATTATTGATGCTATCTACTGTAAATAAATATTGATATTTTTCATCTTCCAAATCAATATCTTTTACAATTACTTGCTGAATAGAGTAGTTAAAAATGTCTAAAATATCTTTAACGTCTTCAAAAGCATTGATAATATTTTCTTTTAATAATTGATAATCTCTATGATAACCCGTTGGTAAATTATTCGTAATTAATATCATTTCTGTTTGTAAAGCCTGAATTTTATTACATTTTCCACGGATCAATTCAAAAACATCAGGATTTTTCTTGTGCGGCATAATGCTACTTCCTGTTGTTAATTCATCTGGAAAAGAAATAAAATTAAAATTCTGACTCATATATAAACAAACATCCATTGCAAAACGAGCCATGGTATTACACAATCCGCCTAAAGCAGAAGCAATAGAACGCTCACTTTTTCCTCTACTTAATTGCGCAGCAACTACGTTATATTTTAAGGTAGCAAAGTCTAATTCTTTGGTTGTTAACTCTCTGTCGATAGGGAAAGAGCTCCCGTAACCAGCAGCAGAACCTAAAGGATTTTGGTCTACAACTTTAGCAACTGCATTTAACATATATACATCATCAATTAACAACTCTGCGTATGCAGAAAACCACAACCCGAATGATGATGGCATTGCAACCTGTAAATGTGTATAACCAGGTAATACCCCTTCTTTGTGTGTGTTAGCCAATCCTAAAAGTGTATCAAAAAGTGTCTTTGTCTTATTATTGATAACTGCTAAATTCTCCTTATAATATAATTGTAAAGCAACTAAAACTTGGTCATTTCTAGAACGAGCCGTATGAATTTTCTTACCAACTTCACCTAACTTATTCGTTAATTCCCATTCAATTTTAGAATGCACATCTTCAAAAGAAGCTTCTATAACGAAGGTTCCGTTTTCAATATCGTCTGCCAATTCTTGCAAACCTCTTTTCAAATCTTTCAATTCATCAGCAGTAATAATACCAATAGATGCTAACATTATTGCGTGTGCTAAAGAAGCCTGAACATCATATTTTGCAATATGCATGTCAATTTCTCTATCATTACCCACTGTAAATTTTTCTATTTGTTGATCTATTGAAAATCCTTTATCCCAAAGTTTCATATTTCTCTATATTTTATTGTCATTGCGAGGAACGAAGCAATCTCTTAATTAATAAAAAGATAACTTCGTCATATTTCCTCGTTATGACGATTATTTTTATAATTTAGAATCAAGATATTAGATTGTTTCACTACTAGAATTAAGACTAAATAAGTAAGTCTTGTTTCTTGTCTCTTGATTCTTTTTTCTCTATTTAATCACACGATTCAACAATTCAACATAAATTTTAATTCCTTCTTCAATTTCTGCAAGATAGATAAATTCATTGGCAGAATGCGAACGCGTACTGTCTCCGGGGCCTAATTTTAATGATTGACAAGTTAAAACTGCTTGATCAGACAAGGTTGGAGAGCCATACGTTTCTCTTCCCATCTCAATTCCTGCTTTTACCAAATCGTGATTTGTAGGTATAGAAGAAGAATTTAAGCGCAAACTTCTCGGTGTAATTTTTGTGCAAGGTGATTTTTCTTGTAAAATGTCTGCAATTTCTTGATTAGAATAGGCATCATTCACACGAACATCTACTACTAAATCTACATGTGCAGGTACCACATTGTGTTGAGAACCAGCAGCAATTTGAGTAACGGTCATTTTTACATCACCTAACGCTACCGAAGGTTTTTCGAACTTAAAGTCTTTAAACCATTGTAAAACTTCAATGGTATTATAAATAGCATTGTTACTGTTTGGATGTGCTGCATGACTTGGAGTTCCTTCTACCACAGCATCAAAAACAACTAGACCTTTTTCTGCAACGGCTAAATTCATTAAAGTTGGTTCGCCAACAATGGCCACGTCAATATGTGGAATAATTGCTAACATACTATTCAATCCATCAGGACCAGAATTTTCTTCTTCTGCAGAAGCTACAATAACGATGTTATATTTTAAGTTTTCTTGTGCGTAAAAATTGGTAAAGGTTGCTATTAAAGAAACCAAACATCCACCAGCATCATTAGATCCTAATCCGTATAATTTTCCGTCTTCTACAAATGCTTTTAAAGGATCATTAGTATAAGCCGAGTTTGGTTGCACCGTATCATGATGTGAGTTTAGCAATAGTGTAGGTTTGCTCTCATCAAAATGCTTGTTGGTTGCCCAAATATTATTTTTTGTTCTTTTAAAAGGGATTTCATTTTCAATAAACCAACCTTCTATTAATTTCGCTGTATTTTCTTCTTCTTGTGAAAATGATTGGGTTTCAATCAAATTTTTTAAAAGAGAAATGGCATTTTCTGTTAATTTTTCGATATTCATTTTTTAGGTTGTAATAGTTGTAAAAAACTCGTTTTCTTTTGTCAACATTGAAGTATTTCCAATATGTACTTTTGATACTCCATTGTATAAAGCATCAAAACAGTTGTCTATTTTAGGAATCATTCCGTCAGTAATAATTTTAGCATCTAACAACTCTTTATAGGTTTTAGAATTAATGATTTTTATGACGGATTCTTGATCATTAAAGTCTCTTAAAACACCATTCAATTCAAAACAATAATAAATTGATGTTTCATAGATTTCGCTCATTCCAACGGCAATGGTACTTGCAATTGTATCTGCATTTGTGTTTAGTAATTGTCCATTTCCATCATGTGTAATTGCACAAAAAACAGGCGTAAAATCAGCTTTCATTAATTTATCAATTCCACTTGAATTTACTTGTTTTACATCACCCACAAAACCAAAATCGATATCTTTTACAGGTCTTTTTTCTGATTTGATACTATTGATGTCTGCACCTGTTAAACCAATAGCATCAATATCTAAAGCTTGTAATTTAGCCACAATATTCTTGTTGACCAAACCACCATAAACCATAGTAATTACTTCTAAAGTTTCTTTATCTGTAATTCTTCTTCCATTTACTAATTTAGATTCAATACCTAACTTTGAAGCAACACTTGTGGCACGTTTTCCTCCACCATGCACTAAAATTTTCTTCCCTTCTAGATTAGAAAATAATTTTAGAAAAGCATGTAAAGAAGTTTCATCTTCAATAATATTTCCTCCAATTTTTATGATTGATAGTTTTTCCATTTTCTGTGTATTTGTCATTGCGAGGCATGTAGCAATCTCTCGATTCTTTAACAAATTGCTTCCTTCTAGCAATGACTTTAGTTGTTTTCTAAAATCTTCTTTAAAACCAATTGAGCAGCATAGGTTCTGTTATTAGCTTGTTCAATAACTAAAGAAGCATCGCTATCTAAAACCGCATCTTCCACCACAACATTTCTTCTTACGGGCAAACAATGCATAAATTTAGCATTTGCAATCTTGTCTTTGGTAATCATCCAAGTAGGATCTGTACAAAGAACTCTTCCATAATCTTCGTAAGAGCTCCAGTTTTTTGTATACACAAAATCGGCATCTTTAAAAGCGGCTGACTGGTTGTGATAAATTTTTGTGTCTTTGGTGATTTCTTTACTTAAATTATAACCTTCTGGATTTGCAATCACAAATTCAACATCCATTTTTTGCATTGCTTGTGTAAAACTATTAGCAACTGCGTGTGGTAAAGCTTTTACATGCGGCGCCCAACTTAAAACGACTTTTGGTCTCTTTTTTGTGGTGTTTTCAGCAATTGTAATGGCATCTGTTAAACCTTGTAAAGGGTGCCCAGTGGCACTCTCCATACTTATAATTGGTACAGAAGCAAATTCAACAAAAGATTTTAAAACGTGTTCAGACTCGTCTTTTTGCCTGTCAGTTAAACTCGGAAAAGCTCTTACAGCAATAATGTCACAATATTGAGAAACTACAGCAGCAGCTTCTTTAATATGTTCTGCGGTATTGCCATTCATAACCGTTCCATCTCCAAATTCAATTCCCCAAGCATCACCAGAAACGTTCATTACAATCGGGTCCATTCCTAAATTTAAAGCCGCTTTTTGTGTACTTAAACGTGTCCGTAAGCTTGAGTTAAAAAATAACAATCCTAATGTCTTATTTTTTCCTAATTTGATGTTCTTTAAAGGATTTTCCTTTATCTCTTTAGCTTCTTCAATCCAAGAATTTATATTTTCAATGTCGTTTATAGATGTGTAATTTTTCATTTTATTTTATTTTAAGCAAAAGGTTTGAACCTCTTGTTACTTTATTTTTGTAAACGGAACTTTATTATGCATAGCATTCACTATAAAATTATCTTCCAAACCGTTTACAATCCAAGTTTCTATATTCGCGTTTTTACTTATTTCTGCGGCTTCAATTTTAGAAGCCATTCCACCACTTCCGTGAGTAGATTTAGAATTTACAACTTCATTTTTCAAGTCATCAAAATTAAGAACCTCCAAGATCGTTTCTGGCTTGTTATTATTGAAAGACTCTTTGGTGTAAATTCCGTTAGTGTTTGTGGCAATTATCAACAAATCAACATTTAACAAAGTCGCCGTTAAAGCCGCTAGTTTATCATTGTCGCCAAATTGAATTTCATCGGTTGCAACGGTGTCATTTTCATTGATAATAGGAATGTAGTTATTGTTTACCAACACATTAATGGTGTTTACAATATTGGTTTTGCTTTGCTGCCTTTCAAAATCTGAATAGGAGAGGAGGCACTGAGAACTTAACAAGCCATATTCTCTAAATATTTCTTGATAAATTCTGATTAAGTGTGGCTGACCGATAGAAGCCAAAGCTTGTTTTACAAAGACTTCTTCTTGTTTACTTTCTAACTTTACAAACTGTTTTGCAACCGCAATAGCACCAGAACTCACAATAATAAATTCGCAAGTATCTTGAAGTTTAGCAATTTGATTTGCAATATCTTCAATTTTTCCTCTCGAAATATTATCGGTTTCTTTCGTAAGCGTGTTAGAGCCTACTTTTAGTAAAATGCGTTTCTTTTTTTGCATAGTATTTTGTTTGGTTGTTTTTATGAACCTTCTTTTTATTTATTCATCCAAAGCAGCAACCAATGCTTTAAAAAACTGATCTATATGTTTTTTTTCTACATTTAAAGGAGGTAAAATTCTCAATAATTTTTTATTCATTGCGCCGCCAGTAAAAATATGATAGTCGTAAATTAATTGCTTGCGTAAATCTCCAACTTCAAAATCGAATTCTAAACCGAGCATTAATCCTCTTCCTTTGCTTTTTTTTATCTGTGGAATCGTTTTTGCAATTTTGATGAAATAGGCAGACATTTCATTTACATTGTCCATCAAGTTTTCTGTTTCAATTACATTTAAAACGGATAAACCTGCAGCGCAAGCCAAATGATTTCCACCAAAAGTGGTTCCCAACATTCCGAATTTTGCTTCAATATCTGGATGAATTAATATGCCTCCAATAGGAAAACCATTTCCCATTCCTTTGGCAATCGAAATAATGTCTGGCGTTACATTGTAATGCTGAAATGCAAAGAATTTACCAGAGCGTCCATAGCCAGACTGCACTTCATCAGCTATAAACATGGTGTTGTTTGCTTTACAAAGTACATCAACTTGTTCAAAAAATGCAGCAGTAGCTTCGTCTAAACCACCAACTCCTTGTATAAATTCAATAATTACTGCACAAACATCTCCTTTTTCTAGTTCTGTTTTTACACTATCAATATCATTCAAGTGAAGTATCGTAACTTTTTGTTGTGCATTAATTGGCGCAATAATATTCTTATTATCAGTTACGGCAACCGCAGCAGAAGTACGTCCGTGAAAACCATTCTTAAAAGCAATAACTCTAGATTTTTCTGTTTTAAAAGACGCCAATTTTAGGGCATTTTCATTGGCTTCCGCACCAGAACTGCATAAAAATAATTGATAATCTTTACAACCAGAAAGTACCTCTAATTTATTAGCCAAATCAACCTGTAAAGGATTCTGAATCGCATTTGAATAAAAACCTAATTTCTCTACCTGATTCGTAATAGCTTCCACATATTTAGGATGCGCATGACCAATAGAAATTACAGCATGACCACCATATAAATCTAAATATTCCGTGTTGTTTTCATCATAAACATAAATTCCTTTTGCTTTTACTGGTGTAACATCGTACAGTGGATAAACGTTAAATAATGGCATATTCTTTTATTTTATCAAGGGTTTTCAACCCTATGTATTAGTTTTTTATTTGACTTATTTTATCAAATGATTTATTAATTCCTTTAATTAGAGAAGAGCTTAAACCTTGATGTTCCATTTCGTTTAAACCTTCAATAGTACAACCTCCAGGAGTGGTAACTCTGTCTATTTCTGCTTCTGGATGATTGCCAGATTCTTTTAATAAAGTAGCAGCGCCAAAACAAGTTTGCATCGCTAATTTATGGGCTTCATCAGCTTCAAAACCTAACTGAATCGCACCTTGTGTTGTTGCACGAATTAAACGCATCCAAAAAGCAATTCCACTTGCACAAATAACCGTGGCCGCTTGTAATTGTTCTTCTGGTATTTCCATAGATTCGCCCAAACTATTAAAAATAGTTTTTGCTAGTTCTACTTTTTCTTTCCCTTTTGTATTCGGAGAAAGACACGTCATAGATTGTCCAACAGCAGCAGCGGTATTTGGCATCGAACGAATAATATAGGTATCAACGCCAACAATAGCTTCAATTTTAGCTATATAAAAACCTGTAATTACCGTAATTAAAACATGATTATCCTTTAAAAGATGTTTTACGTTTTTTAAAATATCTTCTAAATGCCTTGGCTGAACAGCAAAAATTAAAATATCAGAATTTTGAATAGCTTCTTCATTATCCGAGGTCAATATTACTTCATCATAAACCTTAAAAGCTTTTATAGAATCTGTATTTCGCTTTGTTAGATAAAGAGATGTCACCGTTTTATTTTTCAATAAACCTTTGGCTATAGATTGTCCTAAACTTCCTGCTCCAATAATTGCTGCTTTCATAATTGCTAGTCTTTAGTTGTTAGTCTTTAGTGTTTAGTTGTTAGTGATTGGCACTAATACCTATCGACTAATTACTAACTCCTGTTTTTAAAAATAGTTTGCTTTTAAATTCAACCCTAACGTTTCTTCAAACCCATACATTAAATTTAGATTCTGAATTGCGGCACCAGAAGCACCTTTTAATAGATTATCGATGGTGCTTGTAATGAGTAATTTATTTCCGTGTTTTTCTAAATGGATTAAACATTTGTTAGTGTTTACAACTTGTTTCATGTGAATTTCATTTTCAGAAACAAAAGTAAAAGCGGCATCTTTATAATAGGCTTTATACATTTTTGTTGCTTCTTCAATAGAACCTTCAAACTTGGTGTAGGTAGTTGCAAAAATTCCTCTAGAAAAATTACCTCTATTAGGTACAAAGTTAATTTCTGAATTAAAATTAGGTTGTAACTGATGCACTGTCTGATTAATTTCCCCTAAATGCTGGTGATTAAATGCTTTATAATGAGAAAAATTATTATCTCTATATGTAAAATGTGTCGTTGTAGATAATGACGTTCCTGCGCCTGTTGCGCCGGTTACCGCATTAATATGAACATCGTTTTGTAACAAACCATTTGCTGCCAAAGGTAAAATTGCTAATTGCAAAGCGGTTGCAAAACAACCAGGATTTGCAATATATTTAGCCGTTTTTATAATTTCTTTGTCTAATTCTGGTAAACCGTACACAAAATCTTTTCCTTGGAAATTTTTATCAGCAAGTAATCTAAAATCATTGCTTAAATCGATGATTTTTGTTTTGTCAGAAAAAGTAGTTTTTTCTAAAAAAGCTGTTGAATTTCCATGACCTAAACATAAAAATAAGACATCAACAGCTGTGTTAATTTCACTTGTGAAATCAATTTCTGTGTCACCAATTAAATCTTGGTGCACTTTATACAATTTGTTATCAGCATTAGAAGTACTGTACACAAAATTGATCGTTGTTTCTGGGTGATTCAATAATAACCTTATTAACTCACCTGCTGTATAACCTGCGCCACCTATAATTCCTACTTCTAATTTTTTCATTTTAAAAATGTTTTGAGACCTCACAGGTTTTTATAACCTTTAAGGTCTGCATTACTTATTTTACGAGTTTACTTGTCTGTATATTTTATTCTGATTGCCTAAGATTTTAATAAAACCTTTAGCGTCATCTGCTGTCCAAGCTTTATTTTCTTCACCATACGTACTAAATGCGCTAGACATTAAATCATGATCAGAAATAATTCCGTCTAAAGAAAAATGATACGGCTTTAAAGAAACCACTACATTACCAGAAACCATTTTTTGAGAACTTTGTAAAAAAGCTTCCGTATCTCTCATCACAGGATCTAAATACTGACCTTCATGCAAATGCATTCCGTAGAAACTAGACAAATATTCTTTGTGTTGTAATTGCCATTTTGTTAACGTATGTTTCTCTAACAAATGGTGTGCTTTTACCGTAATTAAAGCAGCAGCAGCTTCAAAACCAACTCTTCCTTTGGTACCAACAATAGTATCACCAACATGAATATCTCTACCAATTGCAAATTTTGAAGCACTATTATTTAGGTTTTCAATATTTACTTCAGGTAAGTTTGCTTGTCCGTTTAAAGCAACAAATTCACCATTTTTAAAAGTCAATGTTACTTTTTCTTCGCCTTCTTTTTCTAATTGAGAAGGATAGGCTTCACTTGGTAAAGGCAGTTCAGATTTTAAAGTTTCTACACCACCAACACTAGTTCCCCAAAGGCCTTTGTTAACAGAGTACTTCGATTTTTCCCAAGGCATATCTATCCCTTCAGATTTTAAATAATCTATTTCTTCTTGTCTTGTTAATTTTCCGTCTCTAATTGGCGTAATTATTTTAATATTAGGCGCCAATGTTTGAAAAATCATATCAAATCTCACTTGGTCGTTTCCTGCACCAGTGCTTCCATGAGCAATATATTCTGCATCAATACTCTTTGTATATTCAATAATTTCTATGGCTTGTATAATTCTTTCTGCACTAACCGAAAGCGGATACGTACTGTTTTTTAATACGTTTCCGAAGATTAAATACTTTACTACTTTATTGTAAAATGTTGAAACCGCATCAATATTTTTATAGGTAGAAACGCCCATTTTATAAGCATTACTTTCTATCTGTTTAATTTCTTCTGATGTAAAACCGCCAGTATTTACACTAACAGCATGTACATCATATTCTTTTGATAAACTTACGGCACAATACGAAGTATCTAAACCACCACTATAAGCAATTACTAATTTTTTCATTATTTATCTTTTTTTAGAAACAAGTTCTGTTTTATATTTTTTAGTTTTTGAAAAACGCTCTCTTTCACTTCTTTAGAGGCTTCTTTGTTATTATTTTTAGGGTCAAATAACATCCCTGTACACATGCACATTTTTCTTTCTGTTCTTGTTAGAATATCAAAATTTCGGCACGTTTTACAACCATCCCAAAAACTTTGGTCGTCTGTAAGTTCAGAAAAAGTAACAGGTTTGTATCCTAAATCTGTATTTAGTTTCATAACCGCTAAACCTGTAGTGATGCTAAAAACTTTAGCATCTGGAAACTTGGTTCTAGAATGGTTAAAAATTACGAGTTTAATCTTTTTGGCTAGCCCAATATTTCTAAAATTAGGATGTACAATTAAACCAGAGTTGGCAACAAATTTGCCGTGACCCCATTGTTCTATATAACAAAATCCAGCAAATTCACCATCCTCCAATGCAATAACAGCATTTCCGTTTTCCATTTTAGTGGCAATGTATGCTGGTTTTCTTTTGGCGATACCTGTTCCTCTTACTTGAGCAGCATCTTCTATTGTTTTGCAGATAATATCTGCGTAAATAGTATGTGATGTGTTAGCAATTACAATTTCCATTGTATTGATATTTTAAAGTTGAATGTATTTAATTTTTTGCTTTGAAGTGCAGAATTGGACTCACCTAATTCCATAATCATTTAAACACCCAAAGGGCGAGGTGAGAAAAAGCGGCGTACAGAATTTGTATTATCTATTAAAATAATATTGATTTGTGAGCTTTTAAGTTTTTTTGATTGGTACATGATAAAAAAATAAAAAATTATGGTTTCAGTTTATTGCTACATATAGCATTAGCGAATTGCATTGCGAAAGCGCAACCTGGGAACCATAGTATTTGTTTTATTTTTTGTAGTAAACATATTGTAAATGTATATTATTTTTTCAATGGAAGCTGAAAAAAGAAGCTTTTTTTTTAACTTTTATCAATTTAGTAAAAAAACAATTTATTATTTATCAAATCTTTAGTAAACACTTTTTTAAGTCACTCGATTTTATAGATTGTGTTTATCAAGAAATTCGATAACCTTATGTTTCGGGAGGGAAATATCCTTTTTAATCTAATTTTTACAATTCATCCTAAAAAAAATACAGTTGGGTATTCTTTAATTTTAAAAACCTTGGTTGTGTTGCATCTTTGAACCATCAATAACAATTAAAACAAACATTATGAAATTTTTACTATCTATTTTAGTCGCAGCAATGTTATCAATTACAAACAGCGTAACAGCTCAAAACAACTCAATAACGGCAACTGTTGTAAATGTATCTTCAGAAAAAGGAAAAGTAGGTTTTGCTTTATACAACAAAGAAAATTTTAACAGCATACCTGTTCAGGGTAAAGAAGGTAAAATTATAGATGGTAAAAGTACTGTAGTTTTCGAAAATGTTCCTTCAGGAGAGTATGCTATTATTTGTTACCATGATAAAAATAATAATGGTAAAATGGATTTCTCTGCAAATAGAATGCCTTTAGAAGATTATGGTGCTTCTAATAATGTAATGGCTTTTGCACCACCAACATTTGAAGGTGCTAAATTTATGTTGAAAGATGAAAATATGAAATTAGATCTTAAATTTTAGTAAATTACGAGCCATACAACATTTTATATCAAAGAATATATAATGAAACACCAAGAAGTTTACACTATGAGAAGTTTGAAAAAAGCAGCAATTTTATGCTTAAAACTAACCGTAATATTTGGTTTACTGTTTGGTCTTGTGTTCGGGCAACGAACTTTAGAAAGTATTATATGGACTTTTATAATTTCTGGAATGTATTCTTTTGGGATTGGTTTTGGAAACATATTTATAAACAACTATTTATCTTCTAAATGGGATTGGATTACATTAACAAATCAACGAGTCTGGTTTGGGATAATAGCAACGGTACTTTATACAATTCCGGTAGTTTTAATTATAGACTATGTAGTATTTGTTGTTTTAAATGGTGTAGCTTTTAGTGATTTTTTTAAAGGAAACTACTTTTGGATTCATTTATTTTATATTATTCTTTCTTTAGGAATTTCAACCTTTTTGCATGCCAGAGGATTTATGATCAACTGGAAAGCTGCAATGACACAAGAAAGTACGCAGCAGCAGATTGTAGCAAAAACAGAAACTGCCAAATTTGAATCTTTAAAAAACCAATTAGATCCGCATTTTTTATTTAATAGTTTAAATGTATTAACCAGTCTAATTGGCGAAAATCCTGCGCAAGCAGAAAGATTCACCACAAAACTTTCTAAAGTGTATCGATACGTTTTAGAACAACGGAATAAAGATTTAGTACCAATTGAAGAAGAATTAAAGTTTGCTAAAACGTATATGGAATTGTTAGGAATGCGTTTTGAAGATGCCGTTCAATTTAATATTCCTGATGTAATAAGCAACAATGAATTAAAAATAGTACCGTTGTCTTTGCAGCTTTTATTAGAAAATGCCGTAAAACACAATGTAGTTTCTACTTCTAAACCCTTAACGATTCATATTTACGAAGAAGCTAATTATTTAATTATAGAAAACAATGTCAACCCAAAAGAAGCAATAGGAAAGAGTACCAAAGTTGGTTTGCAAAACATTGCTGATAGATATGGATTGATCACTCAAAAAGGAGTGAAAATAGAAAATAATAACAAAACTTTTAGGGTGAGTTTACCGCTCTTATATAAAATGAACAATACAATGTACTCAGAAGATTTAGAAAATAGCAAATATGTTAAAGCAGTAGAAAAGGTAGAGAAATTAAAAGAATTCTATCAGAATTTAGCTTCTTATTGTTTAGTGATTCCGTTTTTAATATTTATAAATTTAAGGTTTTCACCAGGTTTCCATTGGTTTTGGTTTCCAATCTTCGGATGGGGAATGGGGTTGACTTTTCATTTTTTAGAAGTAAATAATTACAATATTTTCTTAGGAAGTAATTGGGAAGATAGAAAGATTAAAGATTTGATGGAGAAAGAAAATCAGCAAAAAAAGTACAGATAATGGAAACGAATAGAACACAAGAACAGCGATTTATTTTAGCAAAAAAAAGGGTTGAAAAAATTAGCAAGTTTTATAAACATCTGGCAACGTATGTAATTATAAATATTTTTTTGAGTGCTATATTTATTGCAGGAGATATAAATGACGGAGACACTTTTTATGAAGCTTTTTCAGATTATCATAATTATAAGATTTGGTTGTTTTGGGGAATAGGAATTGCTTTTCAGGCATTAAATACTTTCGGGCTCAGCTTATTCATGAATAAAGACTGGGAAGAGAGAAAGATTCAGAAATTTATGGACGAACAAAATAACATTAGGTAAAAATGGAATTTGACTTCACACAAAAACAACGCTACTATAAAGCTCAAAAAAGAGTAAAAGATATTAAAGGGTTTTACACACATTTAAGCATTTATTGTGTTGTTATACCTGTTATTATTTTTGTTAACTTAAAGTTCGAACCCCATTTTCATTGGTTTTGGTTTTCTGCTTTTGGTTGGGGAACAGGTCTTTTTATTCACTGGTTAACGGTTTTCGGATTCAATTTAATAGGAATTGGAAAAAACTGGGAAGAGAAGAAAATTAGAGAATTTATGAACGAAAATAAATAAGAAGATGCAACAAGATTATACACAAGAAACTAGTTTTATTAGAGCAAAAAAGAGAGTAAAAGCCATTAAAGGATTTTATGTTCACTTTCTGGTTTACATATTGGCAAACATTTTTATAAGTGGCGTTATTATTTTTGGCTTAACAAAAAGCGGAGATAATATAGAAGATGCTTTTTCTAATTTTGGAGTGTATTCTACATGGGTTTTCTGGGGAATAGGAATGTTTTTTCATTGGTTAGGTGTTTTCGGATTTAAACCTTTAGGATTCGGAAATGATTGGGAGGAAAAGAAAATTAAAGAATTGATGGAGAAAGAAGACCTTAAAAAAAGCAAATTTTATAGTGATGGAAAATAGAGATCATAAGAAACTAATTAGAGCCAAACAAAGTACTGTGGTAAAAAACAAGTAAAATTCACTTAATTTTTCACCAACACACTTCTGAAAGTATCGTCATATATTAACCCAGATTTGGCGATTGCAAATGCCTGTTTTAAAAGCTTATTACAA
>NZ_VORS01000041.1 GCF_007997075.1 Polaribacter sp. IC073 | reverse complement strand
GTTGACCATAAATACAGACGGTAGTTATTCGTTTGCACCAGTATTAAATTTCAACGGAACCGTACCACAAGTTACATATACGGTCAGTGACGGAACAAATACGGCAAATTCTACCTTAGACATTACCGTAAATCCTATTAATGATGCACCAGTAGCGGTAAATGACAATTATACAACAAATGAAGATACGTCAGTAACTTTAACACCTTTAACAGGAGATAGTGATGTTGATGGAGATACTTTAACAATCACAAGTATCAACGGAACCGCATTAACACCAGGAACATTACAGACAATTACAGTTCCAAACGGAATTGTAACAGTAACTTCAGGTGGGGCAATTAGTTTTGCACCGACCGCGAATTACAATGGAAGTTCAACATTTGCTTATGTAATAAGTGATGGAAATGGCGAGACAGCAACAGCGAATCAAATTATAAC
>NZ_VORS01000006.1 GCF_007997075.1 Polaribacter sp. IC073 | reverse complement strand
TAGACATTATAATAAGCTATGTTTCTAAAAATCATAGCGTTGCTTTTAAGAAAACTAAAGTTGACTGTATCGAGTTAAAAGGACAAACTTTCTCGAATTTCGATGTCGCCTAATATTACTGCCAACTGGTTATATCCAAGCTAATATATGTTTTTTTCATATACTATTACGGGATAACAGAATGTTTTTGTTTGATTGCTCAGCATTTTTTATCTTCTGTAATGCCACATCTAACGGATTATTAATTTGCATTAAATCCTTTCGCTTAACATGCGTATAAATCATCGTTGTCTCTGGTCTTGCGTGACCAAGCAACGTTTGTATGTACCTTATATCTACCCCGTTTTCTAATAAATGTGTAGCATAACTATGTCTTAATGTGTGTGGTGTAACATTTTTATTTATAGAGGCCTCTCTACAACTCTTTTTTAAAAATTGTCGCACACTTTCTGCCGAGTATTTTTTATTAGTTCTCCCCTCTACAAAATAATAAATTGGTTTATAAGAATTAAAATAGTTAGAAAATAATGGTAAAAAACTGTCTGCCAAACTAACATATCTATCTTTTCTTCCTTTTCCTTCAGAAACAAAAAGTTGTTTTCTTTCTAAATTAATGTCTTTCAACCTTAAATTTATCAACTCACTAATCCGCAATCCGCAAGAATATATTAACGCCAAAACAGCTCTGTGCTTTAAGTTTTTTGTGATTTGTAAGATTTTTACAACCTATTCTTGAGATAAAACACTTGGTAGCTTTCTAGATTTTTTAGGCCTTTCTAACACCAAATCATTAATATTAGTTTCTGGGCAATAATTAATAAAAATCTTTAAAGCACTAATAAATTGTCTTTGGCTACTTACAGAATAGTTTCTTTTTATAAAAACAACTTCTAAAAACTCTTCCACACTTCTATTTGTAAGTGCAACTAATTCTTTTGTAGCATGAAAATCTATAAAATCTGCAACAAAAAAAGTGTAGGTTTTAATAGTGCTTTCACTGTATCTTTTTCCTTTTAAGTATTTAAAGTAACCATTTAAAAGTTGTTTCTGCCCTTCATTAAAGTTGCGCTGCTGTTTTGTATTATTATTTAATTTATCGTTATTAATAATTGCCAATCCTTTAAAACTACTGTAAATTAATTCTAAATTTTCAGGAGATTTTTCGATGTACCATGCTGTTAATGTGGCACTCCAATACATCCCTTTTATAGACCTAATAAAGGCAAGTAATTTTTTATTAAAATTAAATTTAATAAGTATTTTGGAAGATTTTCTATGAATTCTTTCTTCCAAAAAAAGTGTAGTTAGCTTTTCCATTTTCTTTAGCAATTCCTTAAAAATAAGACTAATTTCTCAGAAAATAGATTTTTTTTTAAAGAAGTATTTAAAAAAGACAGACGTTATTGTTTTTTAAAAGTATTTTTTTTATAATTTTAAGAACCTGTTTTAAAAATCTGATTCCACCGTAAAACTCATTTTTTTATTTGTTGAAGGATGAAAAAACTCGATAAATTGAGCGTGTAAATGCAGCCTTTTTTCTTTTTTTCCATACAAATCATCACCAACAATAGGCGTGTTTAATCCGTTTTTATGAGCAGCATGTACCCTTAATTGATGGGTTCTACCTGTAATAGGATAAAAATAAACACGAGTTTTTCCGTTTTTAATATGAATGATTTTCCAATCTGTTTCCGCGGGTTTTCCGTGGGTGAAATCTACCAATTGTTTTGGTCTGTCATCTAAATCTACACGCAAAGGCAACTTTATTTTTCCGTTATCTGCAGTTAAAACACCCTCTAATAAAGCCACATACCTTTTTTTAACGGTTCTGTTTATAAACTGACTTTGTAAAACTTTATTTGCTTCTTTTGATTTTGTGAGCAATAAAATTCCGGAAGTAGACATGTCTAATCTGTGCACAATTAACGGACCGGTTGCCGCGGGATATTTCTCTTTTATTCTAGCATACACAGAATCTTTAATTTCTTTACCAGGAACAGATAATAACTCTGCAGGCTTGTTTACTACAATTAAAACGGCATCTTCATAAATAATTTCTAAGGCTTTTTTTTCTGATAAATTTTCTAACAACAAATTGTCATCCATTTGTACACCAGCCAACATATGCGTTAAAATTGGTTTGCATCTGCCTTGGCAAGCAGGATAATAATTTTTATGCTGCCTAACGGCTGAATTTGGCGAAATTCCCCACCAAAATTCTGCCATTGTAATTGGCGTTAAATCGTTGGCAAATGCATATTGTAAAAGCTTAGGTGCAGAACATTCACCAGAACCCGCAGGTGGTTTAATTGCAGGATTATCAAAAATAGCTAATAAATTTTTTAACTCTTTTTCTTGATTCAAAAAAGCATATTTACTAAATAATGTCTGTTGTAAATAATTAGATTTTTCTTTTCGTTCTTTTTTAAGGGATGCAATTTTGGCTTCAAGAATGATAAACTCTTTACTTACTCGTTCAATTTTAACCAAATAATATTCTTGTAATTCTTTGATAAAAAACTGATTATTAAAACTTTCTTGAGTTAGTTTTTTTGTCAATTTTTTAAACTCTAAGTCATTTAGAGTCGCAACTGCTTTCTTTTTTTGTACTTTTCTATCAGCTCTAAAAAGCTTCATCCGCTTTCTTTGAAAAGCCAAATCCTCATCAATTTCTTTAGTAATTTTTTTTACTGATTTTTTTAAGGCTATATAATCTTCATTCTTCTTTAGAACACTTAATTGTGTATTAATGGCATCAATTTCTAATTCACCTTTTATATAGAAACTACCTTCTGTACGCATGTTAAAAACAGGCGGAACAAATTTTTCGGGCAAGCTTTTATCTGCCAATTTTCCTGAAAAAGCAGCCAAATAACCAATTTCGTTTTGGTTGTTTTTTACCACTAAAACGCCAAACATTTTTCCAATAGCAAGAGTATCTGAACTTTCCAACAGTCCGAAATTATGTTTAAAATCGGTCTGATTCTTTAAATATTCTTGCAATTCTGTAGTCGCAATTTTTGCTAAGAGATGCGGTTCATAATAAAACGGAAATGTAAATTTCTTAGGAAGTTCTATGTTTGAAATAGTAGTTTTAAAAGGTAGAAAGTGTTTCAATATAAATTAGAATTAATGTCAAAGATAGTTAGTTTATCAATAAAAAATAAAGAAAGTGCGTTTAGATTGGCAATTGTTAAAAGCGTTAAAATAAATTTTGTATGCGTTAATTCTTGGTTTAACTATACTTTAGTTTTGTGGCGAACTAAAAACAATAGTATGAAAAGTATAAAAATGAATTCGATTAAATTATTTGCAACCGCATTAACCGTTTCTAGTTTTATGTTAGTTTCTTGTGACAATAATAAAAAGGAAAAAACAAATGTTACAAAAGAAATTCTAGAGATTAAAGATGATATAAATAAAGAGGCAGCTGAAACTGAAATGAAAATGGAAGAGGACGTAAAAACGCGTACCTATAAAATGAAAGATGGTACTGCCATTGTTTACAATTTAGATGCGAAAGGAATTGCTGGTTTTGATGATTGGTCTAATTTTACGATTGTAAATTCTGAATTAGCCCAAATGAGAAAATCTAAATTTGTAACGACTTCTCAGCGTATAAAAAACATGAACTTTAGAATGGCTAATTTGGCAAACACAGTTCCGGCTTGGTTAAAGACAGAAGAAGTAATGGAAGACGTTGCAGATGTTCAAAAAGAATATTTAGAGTTAATTGAAGATCCGAACGCATCTGAAAATGAAATGAAAGAAAATTTAGAAGAACTTTCTGAAAAATTTGATGATTTAAAAGAAGAGTTAGATGAAGCAGTAAAAGAATATACCAAAATTAATGAAGATGCTATTGAAGAATTTAATGAGGAAATTAATAAAGGTAAAATAGATGCTGCTCTTAAAGAATACAATGAAGAGATTAAAAAGTTAGACGAGATGTTGCAGAAGGATAAATAATTTATCTTTTTTTAACAATTTTTAAGAATAGGACAGCTTTTAAAAGCTATCTTATTTTTTATGCTTATATTTATATGGATAGGTGTTTAGCTTTAAATAATTCTTATATGAGGCAATGTGGTTTGTAATTGCGCTAATATATCGCCTTTTATTCTTGTAGTTTTGTTGTGAACTTAAAAGTTAAAAAGAGGAAGATGACAATGAAAATGATGACTATTTTAGCAATTACAAGTGTACTATTTATTTCTTGTGATAAAGAACAGAAATAGAAAGCAATAAACCAGCAAATAATGTTAAGTAAAACTTAGAGGAGTTAAATAAAAAGTTTGATGATTTACGCATAGAATTAAATGAAACAAAAGCAAAGTATAAATTATAATTGGGGGATTATGGTTTATACCTAAAAGGATAGATTTTAAAGTCTATCCTTTTTTTTGTCTTAAACTTAGTTTTTATTCTGAAGTTGTTTGATGCCGGAAACTAAAAATGGTTTTAATGGCAATGTTTTCATAATTGCAATATCTTCTAAGAGCGTGCTTTCATTTCCTAAAAAAGCCAATATTTTTTCAGGAGAATTTTTCTTAAATATTCTAGAAAAAACAGCTCTTCCGGTTAGTTTTTTAGATAATAAGACGTCAATTAAAGTACGATCATACCAATTGTATAATTTGTCTTTATAAGATGGGGCTAAGTTAAGATTCTTACCTAATTTTAAGTTTTCTACTATTTCTGTAACATCCTTTTGTATAAACTGAAACGTATAACCACTGCTTGCTTTTGTAAAACCGCCAGAGGTACCAATATTGATAATATTTTTCTTCGGATTTTTTTCAAACTTCGCCAAAGACATTGGTATTACTCCGAATTCTTCGTGCGAAATACTGTAGTCTTTAATTTTTAATTCTTCTTTAATGTATTTTTTTAAGGCAGAAGCATACATTTCTTTTTCTAGAATAGTAGGAGTAAAGAGCGTATATTCTACCAAAGCTTCTGTAGTAGAAGTTGGTAAAACATACACAAAAGTAGCGCCATGTTCTTGCGAAACTCTAAAATCCATCAATCTTCCAATTTCTGGATTAAATTTAGGTTGCGCTGTTTTTATGACCCAACCTTTAAAATGTTGTAATAGCGAGTTCTCTTCGTTCATTTTTGGGTTGAAGAGATTTGTAGAATTAAAAACAGTTTTTGCTGTGTGTAAATTATCTGTTGTTTTTACCGTGGCCGAAAAAGCATCCGAAGTAATGGCTACAATATTTTCTTGTAAAAAAGTAACATTGGTAAATTTCTTTGCATAATTAAGTACAAAGTTATAGAAATCTATCCCTTGAATCATTTTATACGTATAAGAACCCAAGGCTAATTTTTTTTCAAAATCTGTGGAAAGAAATTCTAAGGTATTCCATTTTGCATGTACAATAGACTCAAACGAACCTGCATTTTTTTCCCAAAAACACCAAGTTCTATCGTTGTTTTTTTTGGTGTCTTTATCAATCATTAAAATCGATTTTTTTTGCAAAGTAGGTTCTTGTAATATCTTGTACAACAAACTTAAACCAGCACAACCAGCACCTGCAATAATAAAATCGTATTTCATAATTCTTATTTTATAAAACGATTATACCAACTTTCTTCGATAGGTATTTCCCAGAAATTCTCAAAATCTTGTTTTGTAGTAATTAGGTTATCAAAAATGATCGTTTTGCCCGTTAAGGCTTTGTTTTTAAGTAGTTTTTTAAAGTCTTTTAGATCTTTGTATTGTACGTGTTCACCTTGTTTAAAACAAACATTCATGCGATCTAAAAGTGCCACTTCATAGGTTTCTTGCAGACCTAGAATTAAGGAAACAGAAGCATCAATATCGCTATTAGAAAGTTCTGTGGCAACATCATCTGCCGTTAAAATAATAAATCTGTTGTATAAAAATTGATACGAAGCTTTAAAGCTATCATCATCAGATTTCCAGTTCTCTACAAAGGTTTTTACTTTTTCTTCTATGGCTTCAATTTCATTCGGATAAAATTTTCTGCTAGAAGGGTACACCCAAACTTTAGCGTCTTCTGGTATTTCTTTAAAATCTACAAACATTGTTTTTTATTTACGATGCAAAGATAGCCAAAAGAAAAACCGCAAACTGAAAATCAGTTTGCGGTTTTTTATAAATTTTAAAAAGGCTAAGCTTCTTTAACAGAAAGCTTAGTTGCTAAGGTTACAATATCTTCTTGCACACTTTGGCCTTTGTCTTTATTATACCAAACTTGTAAATCTTCTTTAAATTGAGCATCTAAACTACCATGTGCTGCTTTATAATCTGCCACCATTTTTGTGGCTACAGTTGGTCTTGGTCCCCAAGAATAAATTACATTGTTAGCCTTGTCTAAAGCAATTAATTTAGGAATACTCCTACCACCATTTGTTAGAAATAAATCCATTAGCGCTAGATGTTCATCTCTTAGTACTATTTTTAAATCGATTTTATCTGAAATTGCTGCAATTTTATTAAGAACGGGCAGGTTTTGTGCAGCATCGCCACACCAACCTTCTGTAATTACTAACCACGTTTGAGGCCCATCAATTTCCTGAAGTGCGTTAATAGTTGCTTCAGAAATTTTTATGGTTTTATCTAAGCGTTTCATTCTTTTGTCATTTAACAAACTATAATTTGTTAAGTCTTTAGATTGCTCAGGGCCAGTAGATTTACCTGCTGCTAATAATGTATGTACTAATGTTCTATAATCTGTGTATGAAATTGTTTTTTCTAAGCTATTTTCTATAATTTCTTTCATAATAAAAATACTGAATTTAAAATTTTAGACGAAGATTCTTTAAAAACTTACAAGGAGCTTTTTTAGTTTTGTATATTTTTAAGAATATCAGAAGTCATAGATGTTAGGTTAAATTTATGTTGCCAATTCCAATCTTTTCTAGCTTCAGAATCATCTATAGAAGAAGGCCAACTATCGGCAATTTCCTGTCTAGAATCTGGTTTGTAAGAAACCTTAAAATTCGGAATATGTTTTCTAATTTCTACCGCCATTTCTTCTGGTGTAAAATCCATTGCTGCTAAATTATAAGAAGTTCTAATTTTTACATCTTCTGGTTTTGCTTGCATTAATTGAATTGTTGCCGCTACAGCATCATTCATATACATCATTGGTAAACGGGTTTCTTTAGAGACAAAACACTCATAATTACCTTCTTCTACGGCTTTAAAATAAATATCTACAGCATAATCTGTAGTACCACCTCCTGGTTTTACTTTCCAAGAAATAACACCTGGGTAACGCAAACTTCTTACGTCTACGCCATATTTTTCATGATAATAATTGCACCAAAATTCTCCAGAGAGTTTGCTAATTCCGTAAACGGTACTAGGTTCTATAATGGTTTTTTGTGGTGTATTTTCTTTTGGCGTTGTTGGGCCAAATACCGCAATAGAACTTGGCCAATAGACTTGTTTTATGTGTTTGTCTTTTGCCAATTCTAAAACTCCTAAAAGAGAACTCATATTCAAGTCCCAAGCTTTTTGCGGAAACTTCTCTGCCGTAGCAGACAACATTGCAGCAAGTAAATATACTTGAGAAACCTTATACTTTTTAACCATTTTTAAAATGGTTTCTTTGTCGGTTGCATCTATAATTTCAAAAGGGCCAGAAGACATCATTTCTTCATTTCCTTCTTTAATATCAGAAGCTATAACACTACTGTTACCATAGATAGAACGCAGTTCTTGCGTTAGTTCATTCCCAATTTGGCCACTAGCGCCTAAAATTAAAATGGTTTCACTCATCACTAAAATTGAATTAAAATCAGCGGCAAAGGTACTTAATTTAAGTATCCTTAATTATTTTTTGATTGAATAATTATTCAATAATTTTAAGTAAGTTTTACGGGCTTTGTGATCGTTTTCACAAAAGAGAAATTAGAACTATTAATTTATGTATTTTTACCTTTTAAACTAAATTGTGAAATATATATATCTTTTATTACTAAGTATTTTTGTTATTTCTTGTGGAAATAAACAAGAAAAAGAAAGCGAAGAAAAGCCAAAACCTTTAATGAGTTTGGTGAAGACTCATAGTACAACAGAAAATGTAAACCATCCTTTTTTAAAAGATGTAGAAAACTGGACAGAACTAAAGGCCATAGATTCTTTTTTTGTGAAGTTTCGAAAAATTTCTCCTAATGAAGCATTAAGCAACGCCATCGAATTAAAAGATTTAATTAAGCGTTTAAAAGATAGCGTAAAGCCTAAGAAATTTAGGATGCTGTCTTTAGAGGCAAGAATTAATATTTTGTATAGTGAAGTACTAAGGTTAGCAGATTTAACAGAAATAGGAGCTATAAAAGCAGAAGAAGTAAATACGCAAGTAGACAAAACAATGAGTGCCTTTTCTGATGTGAATACAAAAATAAATACAATCTTAACAAAAAATAATTTCGAAAATGAAATTGATATCGACGTTAAATTTATTGGTTTAGATACTACAAGAATAGACAGTATCTCTAAAAGAGCCATCGATTTAAGGCTTAAAGAACAGGTAAAGTATAGAAATGATTAAGGCAAAATAGCCATAATACCAATAAATGCATATAAAAAAACAATTGTTTTATTTTATGTATTACTTTATTGTATGATTGTGTAAGTTTTAAAACTGCAAAAGTAGATGAAAATTATACAAAAAGGGAAGTCAATACTTTATTAGTAAACTGGTACAAATACTTGTGTTTAAAGTCAGATGTTTAGGAAACAACCTCGTTCACTACTTTATAAATCAATTCATTCTCAAAACCTTTTCGCATTAAAAAATCAATGAGTTTTTTCTTTCTCTTGTAAATATTAGGCTCAGAAATTACTTCATTTCTATTTTCTGTAATTCTATAAATAGTGGCAATATATTCTTGTGGATCAATTTCTTTTAGTGCCGTTTTTAAATTATAGGGAGAAATATCTCTAAACTTCAATTCTCTAACAATACGCTGTTTTCCCCAACTTTTAATTCTAAATTTTCCTCTGGCAAAACTTTTAGCAAACCGCTCTTCATTTAAAAAATTATCTTTCATTAAACTTAAAAGAATCAATTCTCTAGCTTCAGGAATCAAATTGTACTCGCGCATTTTTTGTTCTACCTCTTTATGACAGCGATCTTGATACACGCAATAGTTTTCTAACTTACGTTTCAATTCATTAACAGTAAAAGATTTTTTCTTTTTTTCAAACATTATCTCGAAAATACAAAAAGGGGTTGAAATTATTATAATTTCAACCCTTTTTTTCTATGAAATAAAATACAGTATAAACTTACAAGGTTTTAAAACATTTGTAAGAAAATTATTAAAGTTGATTTTTCTCATCAATTCTCTGGTCTTCATTATAAGTAAGTTCTCTTTCCTCTAATTGATGTGGCAACAACCCTTTAATTCTCATTTTAAGCTTCGTAACCAAAAAGAATAAGATAGGTACAACTATTAACGTTAAGAAAGTTGCAATGAACAAACCATAAATAACGGTTTTTGCTAAAGGTCCCCAGAAAACAACGTTATCTCCACCCATATAAATATTTGCATCAAACTCGCTAAATAGAGTAAAGAAGTTAATATTTAATCCAATTGCCAACGGAATTAATCCTAAAATAGTAGTAATTGCAGTTAATAAAACGGGTCTTAAACGCGCTTTACCCGCCTTTACAACCGTTTCATATAAGCTGTCTAATGGTAAATAATCATCTTCAGAAATATCGTCCTGTATTTTTCTTCTACTAATTAATAGCTCTGCATAATCTAGTAAAACCACACCATTATTTACTACAATTCCTGCCAAAGAAATAATACCAACCATGGTCATCATAATTACAAACGGAGCACCAGAAATAACCAAGCCACCAAAGACACCAATAAAACTTAAAAAGATAGCCAACATAATAATACCTGGTTTAGAAACCGAGTTAAATTGGAAAATAAGAATAAAGAAAATGAGCATTAAACCGGTAAGAAAAGCGCCAATTAAAAAGGTCATTTGTTTATTTTGCTCTTCAATTTGACCTGTATAATCAATTTTAATTCCTCTAGGCAAATCTTTAAAATTCTTCATAGAATTCTGTATTTTTGCCACCACAGCACCTGCATCCGTTTCTCCTGGAGATAATGCAGAATACACGGTTACTACTCTTTTAACATCTTTGTGTTTTATCGCACTAAAGCCAGAACTATTGCTCTGTGTTGCTACTGCAGAAACAGGTATTTCTTTAATTTTACCAGATGCAGCATCTCTAAACGTTATTTTCTGATTAAAAACAGCACTTTTATTGTAGCGGTCTTCCTTGTTAAAACGCACGTAAATATCATAATCTTCACCATCTTCTTTGTAAATACCCGCTTTGTTTCCAAAAATAGCAGACCTTAATTGTTGCCCTACTTGCCCTGTAGAAACCCCTAATTCTCCTGCTTTTTTACGGTCAACCAAAACCTGCATTCCTGGTTTAGATTTATTTACATCAATCTTTAGTTCATCTACACCAGTAATACTTTGTGTATTTAAATAATCTCGCATTCTTTCTGCTGTAAAAATCAACTCTTCGTAATCTTCACCATTTAATTCAATATTAATAGGTGAACCTGCTGGTGGGCCATTGGCATCTTTTTCCACCGAAATTAAAACCCCAGGATAAATACCAACCAAAGCAGCTTGTACCTTTTGTCTTAGCACCTCACTGTCTTCTCCTTTTCTGAATTTATACTCACGCATAGATGCAGTAATTTTCCCTTTGTGTGGCATTTCTGCGGAAGAACCTCCGTCTGTTTGCGGATTTCCAGCACCTTCACCAACTTGAGAAATGGTGCTTTCTACCATAAAATTATAATCGCCATCGGTGTACATCTCTTGATTTAAAACACCGTATACTTTTTGTTCTACTTCTTTTGTAATTTGATTTGTTTTCTCAATATCTGTACCTTCTGGATATTCTATATAAACAATAATCTGATTTGGCTTATTGTCTGGGAAAAATTCAATTTTTGTTCTTTGTTCACCTACAGACCAACCAAAACCAGCAAAAGCTATAAATAGAAGTACAAAAGTACCGGCAACTAAAACATAAGGAGTCCAGCCAGAAAGTGCTGTTTTCAATTGTTTTTCATACCAGTTTTCTAAAGAAACTAACGTGTTTTTCTGAAAGTAGTTTGCTGCTTTTCTCAAAATTAATCGATACACCCACAACATCACTGCTGTAAATAAAATTAAAGTTCCTAAAGCATTATATTCTCCGCCAAAGAAGAAGATTAACAAGCCAACAACAGCCATAATACTTGTTAGTTTAATGATGTTTTTTATTGGCATATCTTTGTCCTCTATGCTCATAAATTGAGAAACCAAAACCGAGTTAAAGAAAATTGCTACAAATAAAGAAGATCCTAAAACTACGGAAAGTGTAATTGGTAAAATCACCATAAATTGCCCCATAACTCCTGGCCACAGACCTAAAGGAATAAAAGCGGCTACTGTTGTTGCAGTAGAAATTATAATAGGAAACGCAATTTCTCCAATACCTTTTTTGGCAGCTTCTATTCTTGTCATTCCTTCCTCGTCCATTAAACGATATACGTTTTCAACAACTACAATACCGTTATCTACCAACATACCTAGTCCCATAATTAGACCAAAAAGAACCATTGTATTTAAGGTATACCCCAAGGCGCCTAAAATCATTAAAGACATAAACATAGACATTGGTATTGCAAAACCAACGAATATTGCATTCTTAAAACCAAGAAAAAACATTAAAACAATCACCACTAAAATTACTCCGAAAATAATGTTGTTAACCAAATCATCTACTTGACCAATTGTTTTTGGAGATTGATCATTGGCAATCGTTACTTTTAAGTCTTGCGGAAAATGATCTGCTTTCGCATTTTCTACAATAACCCCAATTTTGTCGGCGGCAGCAACCATGTTTTCTCCAGATCTTTTCTTAACATCTAGCATTACAACTGCGGCGCCACTTTCTCTTGCGTAGGTAGTTTTATCTTTGTCTTTAAAAGATATTTCTGCAACGTCTCTTAAGTATATAGGGTTTCCGTTTTCAGCTTTGATTACAAATTCTTCCAAATCAGATGGTTTGTCTATTTCACCAACAATTCTAACAGTTCTTCTTTGCTGGCTGGTAATAAAATTACCTGCAGACATGGTTACATTACCACGGTTTATAGCATTTGTAATATCGTCAAAACTAACTTTTGCAGCCATCATTTTGTAAATGTCTACAGCAACTTCTACTTCTTTATCTTGTGCACCACGAATGTCTACTTTCTTAATTTCGGTTAAATCTTCAATTTCGTCTTGTAAATATTCTCCGTATTCTTTTAATTTATAAACTGGGTAATTTCCAGAAATATTAATATTTAGAATTGGTACTTCTTCCGAAATGCTTAGTTCAAAAACATTAGGTGTAACTTTTGCACCATTAAATGTTGGCCAATCCTCGCCCGCAGTTTCTTGATCTATTTCATCTTTTACTTTCTGTTTTGCTTTGTCAACAGAAATACTTTCATCAAATTCTACCGTAATAATAGAATAGTCTTCTTGTGAAGTTGAGGTAATTTCTATGACATTACTAACAGATTTTAACTTGTCTTCTAATGGGTTTGTAATTAATTTCTCTATATCTTCTGCTGTGTTCCCAGGATATACAGAACTGATATAAATCTTTGTTTCATTTATTTCAGGAAAATTTTCTCTAGGCATTGAAAAGTATGCAGAAATTCCTAAATAAAGAATTAAAAACATCGATACGTAAATAGTAGTCTTGTTATTTATTGCCCAAGAAGAAAGTTTAAATTCTTTATCTACTTGTTTGTTTTTATTCGCCATTTTTTCTACTATTTATTAATCACCTTTACAACCTGTCCGTTATTTACACTTCTTGCGCCTTCCATTATTACTTCAGCATCTGCAGCAAGATTTTTAGTTACTTCAATAAAGTCTCCTTGTGTTCTTCCTGTTTCAATAATTAACCTTTCTGCAACCGCTTCATTATTCTTTGTTTTATTTTTTATGATGTAGATAAACTGCTCTCCTTTAGAGTTTTCAGAAATAATACTTTGTGGTATTAAGACGGCATTTGCATTTGTGTAATCATTTAACTTTAATCTTGCAGTTAAGTTTGGTTTCACTGTTCCTTTTAAATTAGGTACACCAATTTCTATTTTAAAAGACCTATTATTAGGGTTGATGAAATTACCAACTTGTCTAATTTTAGAATCTAATGTTTCACCTAGTACAGGAAAATTTACTTCTACAGACCTATCTTTTGTAATGCTACCAATATAGGTTTCTGGTACTTCTGTTTCGATATACATATTAGAAAGGTTTAGGATTCTAAAAATTTCTGAACCTTGACCCGGTGCAACAACAGTTCCTCTTTCTTTAAAAATATTGTCTATAATTCCAGAAAAAGGAGCTCTAATGGTAGATTTATTCAACTGACTTTTCAGCTGATTTACGGCACTGCTTTGTGCTTCATAAGATGTTTTTGCTTGTAAAAATTGAATTTCTGATCCAATTTTTTGATCCCATAATCTTTTCTGACGTTCAAACGTAGTTTTTGCCAATTGTGCATTTGTGTTCAATTGCGCTAATTGTTGCGACATCCCGCCATCATCAATTCTAGCTAAAACTTGCCCTTTTGTAACCTTCTGACCTTCTTTGACAAAAACACTTCTTAAAATACCTGGCATTTCAGGATATATTAGAACATTTTGTTTTGTCTGCACATTTCCTTGTAATTCTATAAAGTGTGTAAATACTTCTTCTTTTACTTTAAAAGTTGTTATTAAAGGAATGTTTTTATCTTCGTTTAAATCATCTAATCGATCATTTATCTGTTTTAGCTCAGCAGATAGTTCTTGTTGTTTCGCATCTAATGCTGCTTTTTTAGATTTTATTTGAGCGACATCATTTGTAGCTAATACACCTGCTACAGAAACTGCTTTTTTGTCTCCGCAAGAAATTAAGATTAGCGCAGTTAAGAGTGTTAAATATATGTTTTTCATAATAGTTTAATTAAATTGTTGGTAAGTTTAATGCGTTTTCTAAAGTTGCTTTTTTAGCAATTACATCTAACATAGATTGAATGTAATTTTGTTGTTGTGTGTACAATTGATTTTGTGCTTGTAACAAATCGAAACTAGAAGAAATTCCTTCAAAAAATTTAATACGTTGTTTTTTTTCTATTCGTTCTGCTAAACCAACATTTTTCTTTGAAGTTTGATAGTTATCAATACTTATTTGATAATCATTTTTTGCCTTTTGAGCCTCTAAAGAAAGTCTTTGTTTTATTTCCTCTAATCTTATGTCTGCATTTTCTAAAGCAATTTTTGCTTGAGCAGTTTTTGCTTTTCTACCAAAACTACTAAAGATTGGTACATTTAGACTAACCCCTAAAAGAGAAGAATCAAACCAACGTTGGTTGCTTTTTAAAAACGAAAAAGAACCTGAATTTGCTTGAGTACCATAATTTAAAAAAGCACTTAATGTAGGCAAAGCTTTACTTTGCTCTAATTTCATCATCAATCTTTTTGTTTCTCTATCGTTCTCAGAAATTTTAAAATCGATGTGGTTATTAACATTAAAAGTTTTTGCAACCAGCGCTAAACTAATATTGCTTTCTGCTAAAGAATCTAAAGAGTCTGTTAAAATTAATTTTGTTTCAATAGGGTTTCCTATAGAAAGATTTAGCATTTGGTAGGCAATACCTTTCATTCTTAGAACACTGTTTAATTGATTTTTCAAATTACCCAATGTAATTTCTAATTGCTCTACATCTTCTTCTTCATTGAAGCCATTTTCGTAGATTTTTTTAGCATCATTATAATTTTTTTGAAGAATTTTTATATTACTTTCTAAAATAGTAATGCTATTTTCTGTAACCAAAACATTACCATACGCATTAATAACAGCCTCTTTGGTTAACATTTCTGTTTTTTCGTTGGCCTGTTCAGAAATTTTTAAATACGTTTTTGAAGCTTGTAAACCTACCAAATAAGAACCATCAAACAGCAACTGTTTTAAAGTTACTGTGGCATTCATGTTTTGTTGGGTCCCAAAAATAAATTCTTCATTGGTACCATCTTGATCAAAATCTGCAAGTGTTATCGGTTGCTTTATAAAATTTTGATAATCTACTTTTCCGTCTATTTGAGGAAGACCAATTGTAGTGGTTTCCCAAACCTTTCTTTGAGCAGAAAGAATGTCGTTTTGCGATACTTTTGTATTGTAACTGTGTTCTATAGCAAACTTTATTGCTTCTTTAAGAGTAAGTTGTTGTGTTTTTTCTTGTGCATTTGAAAGTAAGAAAAAACAGGTACTTATGCATGCCAAAATTAATTTTTTCATGTGTTTTTTATTTCAGTTTTAATTGGTTTTCTAATTGTTGTAATCCTTTTTGTGTACTTATTGCTCTTAGATGATAATCTAAATAGGTGCTCATTAAACTATTCATAGAATAATTTGTTAATGGAAATAAATCTTTATCCTTAATACCAATCATGCCGTTAAAATAAATTCTAGAAATAAACTCTAAATCTATATTTTCTCTATACAATTTAGTTGCGATTCCTTTTTTAAGATTATTTACTACGCAATCTTGCATAACATGAAACTGTTGCTGCTTTAAAGATGCATAAATCTTAGGGTAATATTTTTGAAGTTGATATTGTGGTGAAGATTTTTCGTCCTTTAAATGCTGCATCACCAACCTTTTTATTGAAAAAAGCTCGTCTATAGCATCTAATTTTAGTTCACAGATACCATCAATTCCAAAACAAATTGTATCAAACATTTGATGTGTTACTGCGTCTACAAGCGCTGTTTTATTTTTAAAATACTTATAAATTGTTTTTTTTGAAACTCCAAGTGAACTCGCAATCTCATCCATAGTAACACTTTTAAAACCTAGGTTCAAGAAGAGTTCATTCGATTTTTCTATTATCTTTTCTCTCATAATTTGAGTGCAAATGTACAAAAGGAAACTTTAGAAACAAAAATAGTTTCCAAAGTTTTATTTATTTTTAACGTTAGATGTTGAAAGAAGAATTTCTTTACATTATTTTTACAAAAAATTACAGATTTGGACATTTTACATTATCAAAAGGAATTTCTTTTTTATTTAGAATCAAAAAACTGGATTCATGAGCCTAAAAACTTATATGAACCGATAGATTATATTTTAAAACTAGGAGGAAAGAGAATTAGACCGGTGTTAACTTTAATGGCTTCAGATATTTTTTCTGGAGATTTTAAAAAAGCATTACCGGCAGCTTTAGCGGTTGAGGTTTTTCATAATTTCACACTAGTTCATGATGATATTATGGACGATGCACCTTTAAGAAGAGGAAAAGCAACGGTTCATGAAAAATGGGATCTGAATACAGGAATTCTGTCTGGAGATGCTATGTTGATTCTTGCATACCAATATTTTGAGAACTATGATCCCATAATTTTTCAAAAATTAGCAGTGCTTTTTGGTAAAACAGCTTTAGAGGTTTGCGACGGACAGCAGTTAGATGTCGATTTTGAAACTAGAAATGATGTTACTATTGATGAATATATTAATATGATTCGTCTAAAAACATCTGTTTTGGTTGCCGCAGCTTTAAAAATGGGAGCAATTGTTGCTGAAACAAATGACGAAAACGCAAATTTAATTTACGATTTTGGTTTAAATCTAGGATTGGCTTTTCAACTACAGGATGATTATTTAGATACTTTTGGTGACCCAGAAACCTTCGGAAAACAAGTGGGAGGAGACATTATAGAAAATAAGAAAACATATCTTTATTTAAAGGCCTTAGAGGTTGCAAGCGAAGAAGACAAAGGAAAGTTGAAGTATTTCTACAGAAAGAAATTAAATGAAAATACGGTTAAAATAGCAGATGTAAGAAGGGTTTTTCAATTAAATGATATTCCTTTTTTAATAAAAGAAGAAATAACCAATTATACAGAAAAAGCATTTAATACGTTGTCTAAAATGAGCATTAAAGACTCAGATAAACAGGGACTTAAAGATTTTGGTTTGTGGTTAATGAATAGATCTGTCTAATTTTTTTAATTTTTATTATAAGATTATTAAATTAAATAGTACATTTGCACCCAATAATTTTGGTCCCATAGCTCAGTTGGTTAGAGCACCTGACTCATAATCAGGTGGTCCTTGGTTCGAGCCCAAGTGGGACCACATTTAAAACCAAGCACTTACAATTTTATTGTAGGTGCTTTTTTATTTTGCCTGCAACATATCGGCAACAATTCACTAATTTTACATAATGGACAAATTTAATCCTGTAGCAATTATTGAACTAGAAAACTTTCTCATTGATAAAAACATTGAAAGGTTAAAAACTAATTTTATAAAAAGAAATTTTTGTAATGAAGATAAACCTGAAAATATTGATTATGAAAAAGGAATATTATATCATTATGACAGTTATAAAAATGATTTAGTTTCTACAAAATTTGAAGACTTTTTAAAAGAAGAATTATGGAGCATTACTAATAACATAAAATCTGAAATAGATTTATCTAACGCTCTATTAAATAATAAAGAGAAAACAAAATACTGGCAATCTATCTCAATTTCGTTTGATTACATTAAGACTAGAAATACAACTGTTTTTGATTTGTTTCCAGTTTGCTACAAACCTCAAGAAACAATAATAGAGTATCTCCAAAATAAATATCAGTACGATTCTTTGTCTCTATTTGAAGGGGTATCTTTTTTTACTATAAAGCCTAAATACACAAAAATCGATTTAAAAAAGATTTATACTTTTATTACTGAAGAGTTATTTTTAGATGATGAAATTTATTCCTTTGATGATTTTGTTTCAGTTTTTTTTGAAGAAAAAACAAATCAAACTTTAGTATTTAACTGTGAAACACCAGTAATAGTTAATATTCTTGATAATGTGAAACTACTTTTTACAGACTTAACAAGAAAAAGAATTGAAGAGTCAGCAAGATTTTTAACTAAACCTGGAGCAAAAAAAGCTAGTAAAATTATAACAGTTAATAATTATCAATCTAGTTTAAATAGGGCTAAAAAGCCAGAACTTACTCTTAATATTAAAAAGGTTAAACATTTTTTTAAGAATAATTTTTAGAATTAATCTCACACTTTTTCTCACACCTTAATTACACTTTTAACATTCTACATTTTTTAACATTTAGTTTTGCGGCATAACAGATGTCTAAATTTTATGCGCGCAAGACATCATTAAATTTAAACAAATGAAAAAAAATGTTGAACAACTTGAATTTTCTCAGGTGATGCAATTAATTGCACAAAAGGAAATACTAAGTTTTAAAGAAGCACTAATTTATTTAGACGTCAGCCAATCCTTTTTATACAAATTGACTTCAAAGAAAGCAATTGAGTTTACTAAACCAAACGGAGGTAAAATCTATTTCAAAAAGTCAGATTTGGACAATTGGATGCTACAGGTTAAAACAACTAGTGCAAGAGCTTTAGAAGAAAGCGTTTTCAATCACTTAAACAAAAATGGTAATGAGAAGAGAACAAATTGAAGAAAAAATTTATAGAAATCTACCAGAAACATTACAAAAACTAACGGAACCTTTTGAAAATAGAGAAAAAGATATAGTTCTACTTTCAAGCCTTGGTGTATTGAGTAATTGTTTGCCTAATATTTATGGTTTATATGATGGAGATACTATATATCCGCATCTATATTTAATGGTAATTGCACCTGCTGCTTCTGGGAAAGGCGTAATGAATTATTCCAGATTATTAATCGACCAGATTCATGATAAGGTATTTAACGAAAGTAAGATTGAATATTTGGTTTGTGAAGAAGCTAAAAAGAAAAACGATACTGAAAAATGTCCAGATATAAAAGCTAAGATTTTACCCGCTAATATTAGTAGTGCAGAAATGCATTCTTTTTTAGAATCTAGTGAATATGGCATGCTGATTATGGAATCTGAAGCCGATACATTAAGTAATATGCTAAAAAACGATTGGAGTAATTATTCAGACGTTTTGCGCAAAGCATTTCACCACGAGCCAATTTCAATTAGTAGAAAGTCAGAGAAAGTATTTGTAGATATTAAAGAACCAAAGTTAGCGATGGTAATTTCTGGAACACCAGACCAGTTAATGCCATTAATGAAGTCTAGAGAAAATGGACTTTTCTCAAGGTTCATGATTTATAGCTTTGATGAAATCACAAGTTTTAAAGATGTATTTGCCACAAAAAACAATAATACTAAAGTAGTATTTAAAAAGATTGGAGATGAAATATTTAAGCTATATGGAGAATTAGTAGACCTAAAAAAACAAATAGAATTTTGTTTTACTGATAGTCAAAAAAAGAGCTTTTTAGACATGATTAGACCTATAAGAGATGACATTATAGATAATCACTCACAGTCATTTATATCTAATTTACATAGACATGGATTAATTCTTTTTAGGATTGCAATGATATTAACTGTTTTAAGAAATAAATCAGATATGAATAAAGGAGAAAAACTGTATTGTTCTAACTTAGATTTTATAATTGCGACAAGATTAATGAAAAATTTATTAAGGCACTGTCAATTTATTTTTAACTCAGTTGAAAGTGGAGGAGGTTTGTCAATTCAAGATGAAACTATTTTAGATGATTTAACCACTATTTTTACAAGACAAAGAGCTGTTGAAATTGGTGCAAAACATGGCGTACCTAAAAGAACAATAGATGATAAATTGGTACAATGGCAAAAAAGAAGACTTATTTTTAAGCAAAGCGTAGGTAAATACAAAAAGCTATAATGTAACGATGTAATTACTGCAACTAATGTAATAACTGCCTCTATTCTGGGGCAGTTTATTTCAAAATTTAAAACAAAACATATGATAAGAGCAACAATTAAGTTAATGCTAGATGGGAAACCGATGGCTAATGGTAAATATGCACTTTATTTAAGAATATTAAAAGATAGAAAAGGAAAGAAGATTAGCTTAGGTCTCTGTTGTAAAAAAGAGCATTTTATAAATGAATCATTTACAAAACACCACCCAAGTTATCAGGTAGAAAACGAAATGCTTTTGAAACTAAAAGTAAAGGCTTTTGAGATTATAAGATCATTTCAATTAGAAGATATAGATTTTACACTCAATCAATTTGAAACAAAATTTAGAGGTAAGAAATCTTCTAAAATAACAGTATCTGAATTCTGGAAGGAAAAAATTTCAGATTTAAATAGTGCAGGAAGAACAGGAAATGCAAGAGCCTATAAAGACGTTTATAATTCGTTCTTTAAATTCCATGAAAATAAGAATTTAGTGTTTAGAGAAATTACACCTACTTTATTGGATAAATATGAAACTTATTTAAGAAGTAATAATAATACTGATGGTGGTATAGGTGTAAAAATGCGAGAATTAAGAGCCTTATTTAATGATGCGATTAAGAAAGATGTTGTAGATGAGAAGTACTATCCATTTAAGATTTATAAAGTTTCTAAGTTAAAAGGAAAAGGTATTAAGAAAGCTTTGACAAGAAATGAAATGAAGTTAATGGAAGCCATTAGCACTGCTGAAAACCCACATTTAATTGATGCTAAAAACTACATGTTGTTTAGTTATTATATGGGCGGAATGAACTTTGTTGATGTTATGAAGTTAAAATGGGAGAACATACAAGGAGATAGAATTTTATATATCCGTAGTAAAACTAAAGGCAGATTTTCAGTAAAAATGTTATCACCTGTAAAAAAAATAATAGCTTATTACAAGACTCAAAATAATGGAACAGATTATGTGTTTCCAATCTTATTAAAAGATAATTTGACTCCTATGCAGATTGAGAATAGAAAGCACAAAACCTTGAGTAAATTCAATAAACAACTCAAAGAGATTGCCAAGACTCAAGGAGTAGCGCAAAATGTCACTTCTTACGTAATTAGACATAGTTTCGCCACTAATTTAAAGTTTGCAGGAATCTCTACAGATTTAATTGGTAGTTCTATGGGACACGCTAATGTGAGTATTACACAAGCCTACCTTAAAGAGTTTGATGATGAGGTTATAGACGATGCAATGAGTAAATTATTGGAAGAACCCAGACTAAAATATGCTTCATAAAATTCTTAAAAAGACTCTCATTAATTTGAGGGTCTTTTTCATTATTGAGTGTAACGGTAAACAAAAAATTTAAAAATAATTCAATTAAAAATTAACCTTTAAAAATTTAAGATTATGGAATTAAAAAAGAGTAAAAGACAAAATGTAAAATTAAGATTAGGAATCTCTGGTGCCTCGGGTTTTGGTAAGAGTTATTCAGCACTATTACTTGCTTATGGAATGACACAAGATTGGAATAAAATAGCAATTATCGATACTGAAAATTCAAGTAGCTCTCTCTATAGCCATTTAGGTAGTTATAACGTATTAGACTTAGAATCTCCTTATAGCCCAGCTAGATATATTGAAGCAATAGAGCTGTGTGAAAAAGCAGATATAGAGGTAATTATTATCGATTCAATAACCCATGAGTGGAATGGTACAGGAGGTTGTTTAGATATTCATTCTAAACTTGGAGGTAGATTTCAGGATTGGGCTAATGTAACACCTCTTCATCAAAATTTTATAGATAAAATCTTACAATCTTCTTGCCATGTTATTACCACAACTAGAAGAAAAACAGATTACTCTTTAGATGTTGTTGGCAATGGAAGAACTCAAGTTATTAAGCATGGAACTAAAGAAATTACTCGTGAAGGTTTTGAGTATGAGTTGACTGTGAACTTTGAATTAATAAATGACCAACACCTAATCAAGGCAAGTAAAGACAGAACAGGACTTTTCATGAATAAACCTGAATTTATAGTCACTTCAAAAACAGGAGAGAGATTGTTAAAATGGTGCAATGCAGAACCTATTACAATTAAAGAAGTTTTAGAAAAGATAAATTCCTCATTATCTATATCTGCATTAACAAAACTGTATAATGAAAACCCTTCTTTTCAGAAACCATTAGAACCTCAGTTTAGAAGTAAAAAAGACCAGTTAGAACAATTAGTTAAACCTCAAAATTTTAGTAGCAATGGAGTTAGTACAAGTTAATAAAGAAAGCAATAAACCTGTAGTAAAAAAATCTTCAAATAGTATATATGAAGATTTTGGCTTACAGGTATTATCATCAAATAAGGAGTATAAACACAATCCTTTTATAGAAGCTAATACTAAAAGTATTAATCTTTCTACTTTAAAAAATGACTGTATAATACCAGTTTTTAGCAAGGATAATGAAAAAACTTTGGCACATCAAGAATTTATAGAAATAGCTCAAAACTGTGTAAGTAAAGTGTTTTCTAATCATATTATTGATGCTCCAGAAGTTAGGGTTTCACATCAGATCAAGGGAAGAACTGCTGATGCTATTTATAAACCAGTAAAAGAACTTTTAGACCATGAAAAGACACAGTATTTTGAAAGAATGGCGTTTATTATTAGAATACCATCTATTACAGAAAACATCAACGGAAATGATGTTGCATTAACTGTTGGTGGTGTTAGAAGCTATAACCAAGAAAACCTCTACAATAGAAAAACATTTGAGAAATTTAAGTTCTTCATTGGCTTCCAGAATATGGTATGCTGTAATATGTGTATTTCTACAGATGGTTATCAAGACGAAATGAGAGTTGGCAATTATTTAGAGTTACAGTCTAAAATTTTAGAATTAATTCAAGGATATAATGCTCAAAATCATTTACAAGAAATGAAGCAGTTATCCGAAAAGAATTTATCTGAAAAACAATTTGCTCAACTTATTGGTAGAACAAGATTATATAATTATTTACCTAAACAAGAGAAATCTCTAATTCCAGAATTATTATTGAATGATGGACAAATTTCTACAGTAGCTAAAGACTATTATTTAGATAATAGCTTTTGTAGAAATGACAATGGAGATATTAACTTGTGGAATGTTTATAATCTTTTTACAGGAGCTAATAAGAGCTCCTATATAGACTCTTTTCTGTCAAGAAACGTCAATGCTTTTGATTTTACAAAAGGATTGGGGAAAGCTATCAATGGAGATTCTAACCACCATTGGTTTTTGAGTTGAGTGATGCACCCTGTTTAATTACAGGGTGTTTTTTTATTTATATTAAAATTAATAGGTTTACAAAGATTATTACCTAAACCAAAAGGCACTAATTTTAAATGCTGTAATCTACCAATTATAACAGCAGGATGTGTTTTAAATTTATTAGCATAGTAAACAACATCTGATTCAGTTAATGGCTTGTTTTTTAAAATTTCTGTTTCTTCATCTTTGGTTAAAAGTACATTAGCAGAAAATTCATTTGCCTCATTTTCATAAGCTTGATTTTCCCCATCATATTCAATATTTTCTATAGATATATATTTTTTACCATGTAATAAAATATGACCAATTTCATGGAAAAAAGTAAACCAAAAAATATCATTCCTTCTGAACCTGCCACTTAACTGAATCAATGGGGTATTACCTAACCATCTAGTTGAACCATGAATAGGTGCCTTTGGCAAACAAGGTGTATGAACTACTTTTAATCCAATACTAATACATAATTTTTGAATTTTAGAAAAGAAATCAACTGGTTGTTTAGCCATTATTTCCTTTAATTCTGGAATTATTTTAATCAATTTACTTTTATTAAACTCTCCAACAACCAGGTTTTTAGCTTGAATTTCACCTTGTCTTAACCAAGCAGCTATTGCTCCAGCATTTTCATTGTTTTTTAAGGAGATTCTAAAATTAACTAAAAGCTTCTGATTAAAGTAAAAATCATAATACCCTTTAGTGCTAGATACTTCAAAGTAATCAAATAAGTTTATAACTTTAGCTTCTTTTTTTAATGTTGGTTCAACCCAGCCAAATGAAGCCATTTTTGCATATGGAAAATTTTTAGACCATTCAATTCCTTCTTCAATGGTTTTTTGATAAGCTATTCTTGCTAAATACTCGTCATAATTTCTTTGTCTATTCACCCAAAAATGTGCAGGAATTTTTAAAACCTGTTCAAATAATATTGCCATTTCAGAAGTTATATTACTCTTGCCATTTAATACATCTGAAATAGTTTTTTCTGGTTTACCTGTTCTAATAGCAAACTCTTTAGGACCCATATTATTTTCAAGTAAAATCTCTGATAAGGTTGTACCTGGGTGGGATACTGATTGAGGGTAATATTGCGTTAATGTTGCCATATTATTTTTTTTTGGGAGTTAATGATAGTCTTCAATTTCAATAATTTCAATTCCTTTAATTTCTATCCAAATATACTGTCCATCATCATTAGAAGGAATTGGGTTTTCCAGTGGTACAAAAATTAATCTGTAAGGATGAACTAAATTACAAGCCCATTGCCCTTTTCTATTTTTAACTAACTCATGATATTTGCCTGGTAAGTACCTAACATCTTCAAGAGTTTCTGCTGCTGTTAAATCATCAAGCCTTTGTTTGTAAAGTTCAGATTGTCTTTTTCCAAGCTTTTTAACAGCCAAGCTATCATCATTGGCATATTTTTTTAGTTTATTAGTATTGAATTCAATTTTCATGCAAATATATATATTTTTATTAACATTAAGTGTTAATAAAAAATTAAGATTTATTATTTATTAAATTTTACTTCTATTTTAATTGTTGAGGTTATTTTAAATAACTTACTTTATTAACTATTCTCTACTATTTCAATTTCTTCTTGTGTTAAACCATACAAATCATAAACCATTGCATCAATTTCATTATCTGTGGTATCTATTTTAGTTTTGAGTTCTATTGCTTTTTGTTGTTCTTTTAAAAAGTAATCTTCCCATTCTGCTTTTTGAGAAAGTGAAAGTGCTACTTTTTTCTTTTTAAGTTCTTTTAAAAAATCTGCATAATTCAACTCATACCAAGATTCTAGTTTTTTAGATAGCTTATCTATTTGCTCAAATTCTCTTTGTAATGTTCTTTGGAATTTTGAGGATATTTCTTGCAAATTTTTGTTTAATAAAAGCATTAAATCCGCTTTCTCTATAAAGGGTTGCTGAAAACTTGGAATTTTTATCGGAATTGTTTCTATGTAAGGTCTTCTAAAGTCTAAATACCCTCCTTGTAACGTAGATGCTTTAGACTTTAAATAAAAAAACACAACTTTAGAGTTCAATATTGGTATAAGAAATTTATCATCAGTAGATATAAAGAAGTTATTGTCTGATAATGAAAACTCTCCAGATGAATCAAAATAAAAATTACATTGATTGTTAATTCTTGGATAAATTATTTTAGGTTTAAATAAGTAATCAGCATTTTTACTACCATATCTGCTCAAACACCACCAATTAAACCTTCCTTGTTTTACTTCTGGTCTTTTAGATAAAATCTCTTTATTTTTAATAAGATAATTTTTAATATTGTCATCAAATTCTAAATCATATTCCCAAGGGATAAACAAAAGGTATAAGTCACTGAATATTAATGAGTTTCTTTTAACTTCTTTACCAGTTACAATTTTTCTAATAAATTCTTTATTCTTATCATTAATAAGCTTTTCATAAGTTTCTTTTTCTATAATAAAAACTTCATTTTTACCAGTTGAAACTCCTCTAAATATTTTATCACTAACAATTTCCTTTAATGATTTAGTATCAGTATATAATTTCTGAAGTAATTCAGCACTTTTAATATTTTGAAATTGCCAATATTCATCACCTAAAGAAGAATATTTTACTTTTACTTCTTTTTCTTTTAATCTATTGATAGGGTCATGAGTATTCTCTCTTTTATTTATTTCTGAATATAAAAATGAGTCCGCTTTATGTTCAGTATTCTTATTTAACACATATATAATTGGGTATGTAGTAGCATCATCAAAAACAGAGTAGTCATCAAAGTCATAAATTAATTCTAAATTTCCCTCTTCTTTAATAACCTTTCTGATTTCTTTTCCATAAGTTGCTTTTAAAAATTTATTAGGTAGAATAAAAGAAAACAATCCTTTTTCATTCATTAAATTAATCCCTTTTTCAATAAAATAGGTATATAAATCTGCTACACTATTATAGCACTTATAATTTTTCTCTAAATATGGTTTTATCTCTTTAAATAATTCTTGTCTTACATAAGGAGGATTCCCAATTACAACATCAAAGCCACCTTTCTCAAATATATGTGGAAACTCTTGTTGCCAATTAAACGCTTTATCTCCTGCAATTTCAGGGTCATCAATTAAACTATTTCCACATTTAAGATTATTGTTTAAATCATTCAGTTTTCTATTAGATTGCGCGGTTCTTAACCATAAAGAAAGTTTTGCTATTTCTACAGATTCATCATTTAAATCAACACCAAATAAGTTGTTTTCTAAGATGCTTTTTTCAACATCACTTAATACCATTGCATCACCAAATAATTTGGCTTGTAACTCATCTATATAGCTATGTTCACTTATTAAAAAATCTAAAGCTTGGTTTAAAAATGCTCCGGAACCACAAGCTGGGTCACAGATTGTTACTTGCAATAACCAATTTCTATAGGTAGTTAATTTATCAACTAAACCCTTAATAGTTTTCTTTTGTCTTTTCTTATCTGTACTATAATCTTCATCAATTAATTGAAGTTCAACTTTCTTTTCAACACACAATTTACCTACTGTATTTTCTACAATGTATTTTGTGATGTATTTAGGCGTGTAAAAAACACCATCTTTTTTTCTTTTAGATTTAGATTTGTCAACTACTTGTCCTTCTAATTCGGCTTTAACCTCATCCAATTCATTTAATGAATTTTCAAAAATATGTCCTAAAATATTAACATCAACCTCACTATCAAAATCATAATCAGATAATTTTAAAGTGTGTTTGTATAATAAATCATCATCAATGATAACAGTATCTAAAACGATATTTGGTTTAAATAAACCCCCATTATAGGCATAAACATCATATTGTTTTCCTTTAAAACCAGTATTTAAATATCCGAAGTACTTTTTAAACCGATCAAATAAAGGAGTATAGGCATCTAATTCCTGTAATTTTTTCCATTGCGTTAAAATTAAACGTACAGAATTTGGAGGTAACAATTGTCTGTCTTCTGCAAAGAATAAAAACAAGAATCTGTCTAATAAAGTTTGAGATTCCTTAAATAAAGTTAAGCTGTCATATTGTGGATTTAATTGTATTAAATTTTGATGCAATTCTCTTTTAAACAAAGAGTAATCTTTATATAGGCTTTTGGTAATTACATCTTCTTCGCTTAAAGAGTCTTTTTTAATTTTATTTGCAACGTCTTTACTCAAATTTTCATATCCTAAACAGAGATATAAAAGCTCAAAATCCTTTTCAGTTAAAGTAAATAGGTTAAACTCAATATGCTCTATAGCATTATCTATATAAAATCTTATTTTCTCAAAATTAGAAGTGATTACATAAGTACATTTTGGTTGATTATTTTTGTATCCAAAAGCTTGCACTTCTATTTTGCCTAAATCTGTAGTATTTGTCCCTTTTAGCTCAATTACAGCCTTTACCTCATCATTTACAACAATTGCCCCATCTGCCTTTTTACTATCCTTTACATTCTTGTATTCAGTAGTAATATTAAAATTTGGAGTTGGATTTTTAGTATAACCCAATACATTTACAAAAAGGTCAATTATAAAACCACCTTGATATTGTTCTTCTTTACTATTTCTAATATTCTCTTGAATAGTAGGATTCTGAAAATGATTTTTAAAGAGATTCCATTTTATAGAAATTTCCTCTTTATTTTGAGACTTTAAGTATTTAGTAATAACTGTATTTTGAAATAAGGACATGGTTTGAAGTAAATTTAATAGAATAGCTTTTTTCTCAAATGTAAGAAAATGGTTTCAAAATTTTTTGGTAAAAAAAATTATAATAAAAAATTTTCAAAAGGTTGTGAGTTCTCTGATTACCTATATAAAAACCCTCACATATGCCTGGGAAAGGAAACTCCGCCCCACCACTTATATACAAGTAAATTTTTCAGGCAGAAATAATAAATTCAAGGTGATAGTTGAGATTTATATTCTGTAGATAATTTATTTTTTGTGTGGTTATTTTATAAATTCAAAAACTTAAAACAATGGTTAGAATTATTGGTTACAAAGAAAGAAACAAAGAAGACGGAACAGCATTTTTTGTTCTGGAACTTCAAGGTGGCATTGAAATGGTTAAGTCCAAAGAAACAGGCAATTTCTATGCAACAGCCAAGAAAGCATACATACCCTCAACATTTACTGAAGAGGTGTGTTCAGCATTAATAGGAACAGAAATGGATGGTAGAATTATTAAAGAAACTTGTGAAGACTTTACATATACTATCAAAGAAACAGGTGAAGAAGTAACTTTAAATCATAGATGGGTTTACACCACAGATGAGGTTGTAAAGCAAAAAGCACCTGTAAAGCAAGAACATAATGTAATTGCTAATGCAAATGTGTTTTCTCAAAATGGCATATTAGAACATGCAGAGTAATTAAATTATAGAGATGTTGCTTTTTAAGTAACATCTCTTTTTTAAATTTAAAATTATGAAGATTTCAGAAATTAAAGTTTCTTATACCAACGATAATAAAAACAATTTTAAAATAACAAGCAGTCAGACTTCTTATGAAGCTTTTTTAGATTCTTGGGATAAAGATATTATTGAGTTACAGGAAGAATTTAAAATCTTACTTTTAAGCAGAAGTAATCAGGTTTTAGGAATTTATTCTTTATCTAAAGGTAGTACCTCTGCAACTATTGTAGATGCTAAACTTGTATTTTCTGTTGCATTAAAATGTAACGCTGCAAGTATTATAATTGCCCATAATCATCCAAGTAATAATTTAAAACCAAGTCAAGCTGATAAATCGTTAACTAAAAAATTAAAAACGGCAGGAGAATATTTAGATGTAAAGTTATTAGATCATATTATTGTAACAAGTGGAGGTTATTATAGCTTTTCTGATAATTGTGAATTGTAGTATTATACCTGTAGCAATAATTTCTAAATAGAAACCTGTATTAAATCTGTTTTTAATTCTACTCACTATATATTAGGATAGTTTTTTCTCTAGGTCTTAAAAATCCATTTTTTACTGTAAAACTATATAAGGTTTTGCAGTAGTTTTTGGATAATTTATCTTTTTTAAGTTTTAATAATGAAGATGCACAGCTAACTAAAAACAGCCACTTTTAAAGGTTAATTATTATCTTGGACCACCTAGTAAATTTGTGACTATTTTCTTAAGGTACTTTTTTAAAAAATCTTCTCATTTTTTTTTATTTCTAGAGGTGAGAGATGTCTTAAACGAGAATGTAATCTTTCTGTATTTTATCAAATAATATAGTCATCAATAATCAAGTCTAAAATTTGTAATATAATTATGCAAACACATTTGTAAGCCTAAAAAGGAAGAACTCTATGTTCTTAACACCTCTAAATTGTACTTTAAAAGCTTTCATTTTTGCGTTAAAATATTCAGCAGAAGTATCTGTACCTCCATTGCCAAAATAGTTGAGGATGTTTAGATATATTCTTCTAGATATGCTATTGAAGCTTTTAAACTGCGTTTGCCTCACTTTTTGAGACTACTTTACGGTCTTACTTAAACCAGAGTTTTTATCTTCTGTATGAGTATAGATACAAGATAAATTTTGGCATAGTTTGTAGTTTTTTCTAAACTTAGATATCGTTCGGATAGTATTTTAGCCCTTTTAAGTTTGATTTTCAGTCCATTCACAGCTGTATTTACGGAGAAAAAATCTACTCCAGGCTAATAATTGTTTTAATTTATCTGTGTTTTAAATAGTTTTGGAGCATATTTTAATGATTTCCTTGTTCAATTTTGTCAATTTCATTAAGTTTTTTCAATAAGACGAGGTGTAACTATAAATAAAAAAGGGCATACTTCCATTGATTTGAAGATGTATGTAATTATGCTAAAAAACACTGCTAAAGAATTATTTGAAGGGATATTAAAGAGGTGGTTTATTAAGAGGAGAAGCTTTTTAATGAGCGAATTATCAATCTTTAAATACGTAAAGTTCTTTATTTATATGCGGCTTAGAAGCGCATATAGAAGGCTTAATACAAATATCACGCTGCTACTTACATGGTATGATAATTATGAATTAAATATTTTAAACACAAAGAACATAATTGATGGTTCTTTTTATGATTTAAAAGACATACTTAGAAATGATGATGTATTAATTAAAGAAAGAAAAATAAAGTTATTATGAATTTTTCTAAAGGACAAAACTTTCTAGAGTTTTCTGATTGGTTTACAACGGATGATAATTGTAAGAAATACTTGGCGGATATTAAACGGAAAGATGGCTTTCAATGTGTTAAATATGCGCATAAGAAGTCTCAAATAAGGAAATATTCTTCAAGAACATGTAATATTTATTCTCATTAAGAATCGGCTACTTCAAAGACTCTTTTCACATGGTTAAGTTTGGTGTTAGAAAAGCTTTTTTATCGTTTTTCAAGTGAGTACAAGTACCAAAAGCCTTTCAGCAAGCTATGCTGTTGTTTGTTTTGATATGACAGAAAAAACAGCTCGTTTATGCATACTTAAAACTAGAAAAGCTATGAGAAGTAGCGGAAATAATCCTATGACTAGTATTATTCATATTGACGAATTTGTTATTGGAGGACGAGAAAAAGATAAGGTAGTAGAATTTATAATACAAATAAAATCAGGCTATCACTGCGGTTGAACTTACTGAAGAAGGAAAAGTAATAAGAATGTATGGGATGAGAGGTGAAGATTTTTCAGAGAGTTCTTTACAGTCTATTTTATGAACCATATAAGTCTAGAAGTTTAAAGTAATAACTGATAATTGGAGGGGAACAGACCCATTGCTAATGCCTATGATATTAAACACATTGAAAGTAATGTAGGTATGAACTTTAAAGCGCTTCTTACGATGATCCATCAATTGAAATTTTGGATAAGAATAACCTATTCTTTGGAAAGTGACTTTAATAAAAACAGCTATTTTAATGAATTTTGTTTCAGAATAAATTGCTCACAAATTAAAGCAACAATACTCAATAGCTTAATAAGTAAAATGGCTTTACAATATAAAGTGCATCACAATAAAGTTACGAGAAAATAACCCAACCATTTTGTCCACATGAAAAATAAAACGTAAAAGGCGAACTATTTTATACATTATGATCTTTTTTCAATGTTTCGGGCAACTACTTTTTTTGATAAGTCGACTCCAGTAGTGATATCTATATCATGTTTGTGTATTGAATATTGCCGTTTTGTTTGTGAGGGTTTCCTACGGAAAACTAACAGTATACAAAAACGCACCGATCTTTTTAGTTTAGCTAAATATAATAATTTTTAATAAATGTTGTTTTGCATGTGGTTTTCCTATTTTAATTGATTTTTTACTATTTTTTCCAATTCATTTTGTTTAAAGACAAACCAAGATTATCGAAAATTTGAATGGTCTATTTTTTACTTAAAATTTTGAAAAGTTTTTTCTGCTGTAAGAGAACTTTTAATTTTGGTCATTTAACTGCTTGATAAATCGTTCTATTATTTTAAATGATTCGAAACTTTCTAGTATCTCAATTTTTATAAATTCTTCTTTTTTCTAAATCCCTTTGGAAAGTCTCTTTAAATTTTTCTCCGTCTTAAATTTGTGAAAAATTGGGAATTGCTATAATTTCGTTCGTTTTCAAATTGTAGTATATTCATTTCCGCAATCTAATTCTTGCGTAATTTCTTTAACTATACTTTGTTTTGAATTATCCATAAAAACATCCATGTTCATCTTTTTTTATGATTTCTATGATTTCCCCTAAATGAGTAGATTCAGGAAAAGGTTTGTATATTTCCCATTTTCCGCTAGCTCTCATCCAATATAAATTCCATTTTTTTTTGGATTTATAATGTCTAATTTTTGCAAAATCAATTTGTTCCATTTTTTTTGGGTTGTCCCATTCAGGTCTGATTTCAAATAGAATTATAACTTTTCCGCCATATGAATACCCGATATCCACTTGTTTACGAACTTCAATGTTTTCAGGTCGTAAAGATTCTACATACTCTTTAATAGTAGAATCGTTTATGTCAATCGTAGTGTTTTTCATTATGTTTCATTTTTTTAGCTTGCGCACAACTGAAATTATGGTTTACAGAAAATCCTTTACAAACTTTAATTATGCAATTCGTTCCCCTTTTTTTTAATTTCGTCTTGTTTACTATTTTCGTGTTTTAATATATTTATTTACGTTAAAAACAAGCTACAGAACTCTATATTTTTCTATGCCAAGGTCTTTTTGATTTGTCGTCTTGAAGGTAACCATAATAACCATAGCCATAACCATTTTTTGGCGCTGTACCATTGATAACTAGTGCCATATTTGGCAAGCGTTTTTCATCGGACATTTTCTTTGGAACTTTCAATAATCGTTTGTCTAAATAATTGGCACGTACCACATAAATAACCAAATCAGCATTGTTTTCACTTAATAATAAAGTGTCTGCCACTACGTGTACAGGAGGTGTATCAAAAATAACAAAATCATAGTGTTTTTTTCCATAAGCCATTACCTCCTTAAAACGGTCATTCATTAATAGTGCAGATGGGTTTGGAGCATTGAGACCTGATTGTATCATGTCAAAATTAGTCGATTTTATATGTTGTATCACACTTTCTATGTGCAATTCAGTATCCATTAAAAAATGAGTTAATCCTTTTTCCAACGGCACATTTAAATACGCTGCTAATTTTGGATTTCTAATATCGGCCCCTACTAGCAACACTTTTTTGTTTGACAAGGTTAATGAAGCAGCCAAATTAATGGCTGTGAATGTCTTTCCTTCTCCACTTATAGTAGATGTTACAAAAATTGTTTTAGAAGTACTTTTTATTCCAGCCAACATAAAGTTTATATTGGTGCGTAAGAGGTGAAATGCTTCTGCATATAAGTTTCTTTCATTTTCTTCAAAAACAAGCCTTTCTCCCGATTTAATTATAGGTATGTCTCCAATTATTGGTATTTTTAGTTCCCGCTCCAAATCTTCATATGTGTGTACCTTATTGTCAAATAAACCGATAAGAAATATAACACCAAAAGGAATACCCATTCCTATTAGGATTGCTAAAAAATAGACCTTTCTAGGTACAGGGAAGATTGGCATATTACTACCAAATGCACTATCTATAATTTTTGAATTCGGAATAGTTACCGCTAAAGTAATAGAATTTTCTTCTCTTTTTTCTAACAAATATAAATACAAAGTCTCTATAATTTGCTGTTGACGTTTCATTTCTACAAATTCTCGCTCTTGCTTAGGTGCAGATTGTATTTCTGAATCAATCCGTTTTTCTCTCGCTTTTAAATCCTGTAAAGAAATGTTCAACGTAGACTTTAGATTTACCAAACTCTTTGATATACTTGCCCTTCTATTTTTTAACTGTTCATCTAAATTCATGAGTACTGGGTTTTTAGTACTTGAACTTTTTGAAATTCTTTTTCGTTCCAATAATATTTCATTATAGATTCCTGTAGATTCACTGAAGGAAATATCAGATAAACCTAAATTCACAGGAATTAAATCCTCTGAATTATCGTTGATATACAAACCGACAAAGTCTACTAATTTTAATTGTGTATTTAATGCTATAATGCTTTCATTTATCTCAGAACTAGAAGACAAAATGATTCCAGTTTCTGTTTTAACATCTGTAATTTTATTGTTTGTCTTAAAAGCTTCAACACTTTTATCTAGAAGAGAAAGATCTTTTGAAATAACAACCAATCGCTCTCCTATAAAATCATTTGTCTTTATAGCGATGGTACTTTTATCAATTATTGCATTTTGATTATAAATTTTCACCAAATTATTGAGAATATGTTCAGCCTTTTGTTTCACGCCATACTCAATACTTAAATCTATTAAACTCGATTTTTCATCGACTGGTGCAATCTTAATCATATTTTTAAATTGGTTCGCAACGAATTCAATGGGTAGAATAACAACCTTATAGTGCTCATCACTAATTGGTATACCAGATATGCTTGGTGTCACAATAAAATCAATTGAACCCATAGCAACAGTTTCTCCATAAGTGAATTTGCCTAAAGATTCTTCTTCTGCATTTCCTAATAAAAATTGAGTTTCAGAAATTGGATGGATATAAAATGAAAGAGATGTTACATTTAAAATAGTATCATTTGTTAAAAACTTTATTTTAAATGGTAATTTATCTTTATAAACTTCATTTACTTTCATAAAATCTTTTCGATAAAAGCTAATGTTGAGTTTTAAATCTTTCGCAACTTGCATTGCCAAAGTTCTAGATTTAAGAATTCCTAGTTCATTATTAAAGGAAGATTTCACATCGCTCATAATTCCTAAATCCTGAAATGCAGAAAGCTCTGATTGTAGCTCTCCAGAATTCTTATCATTCACCAAAATAGTTGCAGATACTTTATACTGTCTTGGCGTATACCTTAAATATAAAAAGGCAAGTACTAACATGGTTATTATCCCTAAAGAAAACCATTTCCAATGAAATGCAAACTTTTCAAAAAATTCTCTAAAATTAATAGTATTGGCATCCTCATAGATGGCTTTATTATTATCGTTTATCATATTTTATTTTATTAATAAAGCTACTAAAGTAATTAATATTGAAATAGATGAAATAACCACCCCTGTATTAGAACCAACCCCAGACGAATTAATTTTCACCTTGTTTGGTGCTACATACAACACATCATTTTGTGCTAAATAATAGTAAGGGGAACTAAATAGTTTTTTATTGGTTAAATCGATTGTTACATAGATCCGTTCTCCTTCTTTTTCGCGAACTAATAGTACCGTTTTTCTATTACCTTGTAGTTCTAAATCACCTGCTAAACCCAACGCTTCAATAATTGTAATGCGTTCACTTGATATGGTATAAGAACCTGGTTTTTTTACAGCGCCCATTACAGTCACCTTAAAATTCACCAGTTTAACATTTACGGTTGGTTTTATAAGGTAATCCTTAAGTAGCGTTTTTATTCTCTCACTTAACTCATCGGTTGTAAAACCTGCAACTTTTATAGTTCCTATTACAGGAAAATCTATTTCCCCTCTTTTATTTACCAGATAAGGCAACGGTTTTAAACTTCCAGCACCCTGCATACCTTCATACAAATTAAAAGGCAAAGCTGCTTCTGTATCAATTGTGGCAATATTTATGGTTAATAAATCATCTGGACCTATACTAGGCTCAAAAATTTGAAAATTTTCTTTACTTATTGGTGTCTCATTATCTTGAAAATAAAGGACTTTTTTAGAGGACACACAGGAAGTTAAAAAGAAAAATAACCCTGTTGTTACAAAGATCTTATAATACTGTTTTTTCATTACTTTTTTTTTGCTATTTATATTTTTATTTAACCATATTAAATGATATTCTTTACTTTTTAAGCTGATACTTAAAAGGTTTTTTATTGCTAGTTTTTTGCTTTAAGATATAAAATGGGACTAAAAGCAGTAAATAGCTGCCTATTAAAATAAATAATAATTGAAAGCTATTGTCTAAACGTGTAGACAGATGCAAAAAGACCCCAACAATAATTAAATTTAAAATCCCTAAAATCAAACTTGTTTTTTTATGACTTAAGCCGGCATCAATTAACACATGATGAATATGGTTTCTATCTGGGTAAAATGGGCTCTTTTTTTGTAATAAACGAATTACAATAACACGTGATGTATCAAAAAGTGGAATGGATAAGATTACAAAGGCGATCAATAATTTATCATGTGCATGAAAATTAGTATACCAAAAATAAGAAGCATCCATAGATATAAATTTTAAAGTAAAAAAACTGATGCAAAATCCAATTAGTAAAGAACCTGTATCTCCCATAAATATTTTTTTGCTTTCCGAAAAATTATACACTAAATAGGCTGTTAAAACTCCTACCAAACTACTACTCAACAACCCATAAAAATAGAAACCTGTAGCAAAAAAAATTACTGCATATACTATAAATATTACAATTCCAACAGTACCTGCCAAACCATCTACACCATCAATTAAATTAAAGGAATTAATAATAGCTAACATTATAAAAGTTAAAAATAAGAATGATAGTACCATTGGTACTTCGTAAATACCCAAAAAACCATCTAAGCTAATATTCTTAAATAGGCCACTTAAAAATAGAAATAAAATAGCTACTAACTGCCCTATAGCTTTGGCTTTGGGAGAAGATAATACCAAGTCATCTTTAAACCCAATCATAAAAATAATGGTGATAGATGTAATAAAATTTATTGCAATTAATTCGGTATCCCATCTCTTAATAAAAAATACAATTAAAATTATCGCGATAAAAAAAGAAAAACCTCCCATGGTAGGTATCGCATTTTTATGAGAACTCCTAGTATCTGCCTTGTCTGTTAATTTTAACTTTTTTACAATCCATGTAATTTTAGGAATGATGATAAACGTGACCAGAAACGCACCTATAATAAGTAATGGCGTTACGATATAAATTTTTAACATACGGTTATTGTTTTAGCAGTTTTTTATATAATTGAATGAAAATTAAAAGAGATTTTACCTTAGTAATAGAGCATATTGTTTCGCTACTATTGACCACGTATATCTATTAAGTGCTACCTCTTTTAAGTTTTTAGCCATAACGGTTAATTCGGTTGTATTTAATGTAGAAAGTACCTGTATCAATTCCTGCTTATCTTGAAAATAAACAGCTTTATATTGCGTAGTTTCTTTATTGTATTGTACTCCGTAGGCGAGTATCGGTAATTGCAAGTACATAGCTTCTACTAAAGATGGATTTGTTCCACCTGCACTATGCCCATGTATGTACACATAACAATTACTTCTTATTTGATTTAATATATTTTGATTGTAAATAGGATCTAACAGATGTATGTTTTTAAACGGCGTAAACTTTTCTTTCATACGCCTCCCGAAAGTACTGTTGCCCCAATTGCCAATTAGAACGATATTTAATTCGGTAAAAACTGAAAAAGCTTCCAAGATCATTTCAAGATTATTCTCTGGTTCAATTCTACACACTTTAAATGCATAGTTTTTAGCTAAAAAAGGAAATTTTAACAGTACTTCTTTTGATAGCTTTTCATGTTTACAGTGGTCAGCACCATAGGCTATCAAATGACTCTTAATATGGTAGTGCTTCAAAACATACTCTTTTATTACCTTATTATCTGAAACCACTGTATGGGCATATTTTACGGCTAATTTTTCAGAAAATTTTAAAAACCATTTCGCATACTTTCCCCATTTGGCACGTTTCCATTCCAATCCATCAATATTTACCACTATTTTTTTTCTTGAAAATAAGTGTACAAATGGCAAAATAATACAACCCGATACTCCTAAAATTAGTAGTACATCTGCATAAAACATAGCCTTAAAAATGGAAATAATATCATATGGAATACTTTGTACCCCATTGGCTTGTAACGGAATGTATTTTAATTGTGCTCCATTATGTGTTTTCTGTTTATTTTTATAGGATTTTGAACTACAAAAAACAGATAGTTCAAAATCTGTAGCCAATTGTTTTGTTAAATATTCAGCTAAGGTTTCAAAACCACCATATTTGGCAGGCAGTCCTACCGTTCCAATAATTGCAATTTTTTTAAGCTTCAATGGTTTTTATAATTTGTGCATTAAATATTTCTTCGTTAAAATCTAAAGAACGTTTGTAAGCATTTCGAGAGAGTTCTAAACATTTCTTCTTATTAATAGATAGTTCTAGTATCTTTTGTGCAATTTTTTCCACCTCATAAGAAGAAATTAAATATCCTTCTTTATCATTTGTAACAATTTCAGCAGGACCACCCACAGGGGGCACTATTACTGGAATACCAAAAGCCATCGCTTCTATAATGGTTAAGCCAAAGGTTTCTACCCATTCATCAACTCTAGATAAATTCAAGACTAAACTTGCTTTTTTATAAAAATCCTCTAATTTCTTTTGGGTAGGCAGTATTTTAATATTATCTGGTACTATTTTATTCAAAAAATAATTAGTAATGTCTTTTTGCGGAACATTTAAGATCAACGTAAAATGTATTTTTTTATGTGGCTCGCTTAGTTTTGCTATTTTAATAAATTCTTGTACTCCTTTATAATCTTTTAAAGAACAAATCATGTATACAGTAAAAAAAGTCTGATCTATTGGGTTGTATGCATGCCGAAGGGTTTTGTTTGTAAAGGTCTTAGGCAAAGAGTTAAAAATAACGGTTTCACTCTTAGTATGAAAAGATTCTGTTTTTCTTAGAGAATTGGATACAAAAATGACTTTACTAGCTGTTAGTTGAACTACAAAACGTAAAAAACCTTTAAATAATTTAGGACTAATAGATGTTTCATGCACATGGTAAATAACTGTTTTCCTCAGTACTTTACCAGCCAATCCTGTTGCAAAAGGCAATAGCGTATTTGCATAGAATACCACATCTTTATTATAGTATTTTAGCAGTTTTAAAAATAAGAGCAATTGAGAAAACAGGAATGAAAACAAGGTTGCATATTTATTTTCAAATCGTTTGTAAAAATAATAATGATGCTTTTCCGTTAATCCAGACAAAAAGCCTTGGCTACTTTTTCCTGTGTATAATTCAACAGGATACCCTTCTTTTTTACAATTATTAATTACCTGAGATAATACTTTCGGACTGCCACTAAAATCATTTAATAAATGGATAAATATTATTTTTTTCATGAATTTCTTTCCCTATTTGTCATCTTATTTAAGAGTGCCAGATACTTCTCTGAAGTATCAAATTCTTTCGCTTCATGCCAAAAAAGGATGCGTTCCAATACATAAATTACTAAAAATGGTTTAAAGCTTGTAGGTACCTTCAATTTGTCTAAATATTCTGAATATTTTAGATTCATTTCCTTTGAATAAATAAGTTCTGCAATAGCTTCGGTATTTTTATATCTAATTATCGGATCTACATAGTAATTAAGCAAATCCTCTAAAGGTGGCCCCGCTAAGATGGCTTCTTCAAAATCATAAATTAGTAGTTTGTCAAAATTTAACACATTCCAAGGTTTAAAATCGCGATGTACCAATCCTAAAGGAAAACAAATTGTACCAAACTCCTTGTTCAATTCTTTTATCATTTGAAATTGAGCCTTATCAAGAGAAATACCTGTTAATTGTATTTTACCCATTAATGTCTCTAAATGATGCACTACCGTTATCTTATTTTTTTCACTATGGTTAAAAAGAGCTGTAAGTGCAGCTACTACCGCTACATCACGCTTCTTTTCTTTTTTCGAGGTAATTAATTTTTCATTTGATAATTTAAATGAACAGCAGGTATCTTTTACTATTTGTTCATCATAAAAGTGAGATACCTGAAAGTTTTGCGTACCCGATTTGAATAATTTATAAATTTCAGCCTCTTTTTTTACGTTTCCATAACTTTCTCCAAAAGCAAATTTTTGAAAATACTGATTGTGATGGTTTATAATTACTTTGTCTTGCGTTGGCGAAATTAAAACCGAGCAATTGGTATTTAATTCAAAACTCCCATTAAAACCTACTATTTCACAGATAAAATTATTGGTGTTTTGTATTGTCTTTAATTTCGGAGACTTTAACTTTCCTAATACGAACAAAGCAATCCTTAATCCCCATTTTAAGATTTTCGATTTTAAGGAATGAGCCCTGTAAAATTTTAAAGAATTAGAAATGGCTTTCCAGTTCTTGGTGTTTAAAATATAAGTAGCACCATTATTTCCTTTTAGTATAAAAAAAAACTTGTTCATCTAACTTTTATATTCAGAATTATCCAATTCATTTAATAAATTTTCCATAAAAGTTCCTTTCGCATCCCAATTAAAAACATTTTTAATACGTTCTCGTCCTGCGTTACCCATTTTTAGTCTTAATTCAGGGTTATCAATAAGTTTACAGATTGCATTGGCTATATCTTTAGGCATTTGCTTTGGGTTTGTAACAGGAAGTCTAATAGCAGATGTGTCATCTGTAATAATTTCCATACCAGACCAATTTAAACAAACAACAGGCAAGCCTATTGCCATAGCTTCCATTAATGCCCAACACCCTCCTTCTCGCAGACTTGGGAAAAGATAAATATCTGAATTCGATAATTCTTTTAAAACTTCTGTTCTAGGAATTTCAGAAATTATTTTTATTCTATTTTCTTGATTGGTTCTTACTATTTCTTTTTCAATTTTCTCTTTTTCAATTCCTGAACCTATAATTGTAAATACAATATTGTAGGAAGCTGGAATATATGAAATACATCTGACTGCTGCTATAATATTCTTTGAAGGCATCAATCTTCCTGTTGTTATTAAACGAATATCTTGTTTTATTAATTCTGGATTAGCACTATGCTGATATTCAAATATATCTGGCTCCATCGCTGTTTCCAACATAACACGAACTTTTGATTTAAACAATTTCGGAATTACATTTGCAGAATTTTGTGTACGTGCCAATATTACTTTAGCTTTAAAACAAGGAATTAATATTGACGGATGTATAAAAGCTAAAGCATTCATAACTATACGAACATACTGTAACATACGCTGCTTAAAAGGCAATTCTTTTAAAAATGAATTCGGTTCTCCATCACCACCTCCAACAGGCCCCCATATAAAAGGCATATTAAAAAAAGGCAAAAAAGTCGGCATCCATAAACTTCCCATGGTTAAATGCATCGCATAATCAAATTGATGCTCTTTCTTTAATTTTTTCACTACTGAAATTATTCCTAATTGCCAACATAAATAGTAAAAATACAAGCCTTTGGCTTTGTTCTTTAAACTCTTAATATGCTTATTGGTATCATAATAATGGAACGTTATATTTCCTGCTAGAGCCTTCGGCAAGTGTGCTTCAATAAACTCTCGGTTATTGGCTCGAGTAACTACATGTAAGTAATTATGCTTCGCCATTTGTAACACCCAATTCCAACCAACTCCTTGCTCAGAACCTTTTAAAGGTTCACAAGCATAAGCGCTTACTAAAATAGTTCTCATAATTAATTTTCAGAAGTATTTCTAGATTCTTCCATTTTAGAATAATTATCGCATTGATAAAATCCATACCCATCATATAATTTTTGTTTCATTAACTGTTTCTTCTCTTCATTAATAATAATCGCTCCAAATGAAGTATCAAAAAGGGGTCTTGACTTTAAAAGATTAATATTTTTCTTTTTAAAATCTGATATTGACTGAATTACTTTTACAGGATTACCTGCTGCTACTGTATCATCAGAAATACTTTTATTTACAACACTCCCTGCCCCTATAATTACATTATTACCAATTGTTACATTTGGAAGTATTATAGCATTTGCTCCAATAAATACATTATTACCAATTCTTACTTTACCTAACTTGGCTACACCTATAAATCTTTTTGTTGAATTATCATGTGCTAAAATAACCACATTAGGCGCAAGACCTACATTATTACCTATTTCAATTAAAAAACTATATGAAGTATCAATTCTAACTCCACCTTGTCTTGAAAAATTATCACCAATTACTAACCCTCTTTTAACCAGAGATTTAGTGCTCACCTCTCCTCTTAACAATCTAACTAATGATGTTATGAAAACCAATATTTTTTTTTCATAATAAATATTCTATTTTATTTGTAAAGTAAATTTATCAATCAGAATTTTCATAGCATCTTCTACTATTTCTTCAGGTTTTTTGGACGCATCAATTATTACGAAGCGTTTATTTGTTTCTGCTAATTTTTTAAATTCTCCTAACTGTCGATTAATTTCATCAATGGTTAATTCCTGTTTTCTTTTATAAATTGTTTCAGCATCTGTCAATAAAACAAAAACAATTCGGGGTTGTATCACCAATTTCGTAAATAATTTACGCAACCAATATGGCAAATTGATCCGTGACCTATAGGGGTCTACTAAAAAATCATAGATATACCGATCATAAATTGTGAATCTATCAAATTGCACGTCTTTTCTAAGTTTTATAGGAACACCTATCACATAGTCTAACCAATAATAAGTCATTCTAATAAATGAACTTATAAAACCTGCTGGTTTAGCCCTATGCGGATTTGTAAAATCTGTATCCTCTTTCATAACACCTGCTTTTTCTCCTGCTGCACCCAGATTTGGTAAAAGTTTTGGACGATGATGATAAATATGAGATTTCGATTCTTCAGATACATTATAAAAAGCAATAGCCTTTACCAAACCATCAATAAATGTAGATTTTCCTGTGCCATCCGCACCTTGTACTGAAATAAAATTTTGATATTTTCTTGGGCAATATAATATCCTATATATTTTCTCACATAAAAATTGTACTATTCTATTAGTTGTTTTAAAAGGTTTTCTTATAAGAACTCTTTGTTTTGAAACCTTTGAAAGCACATTCGCATTTTTGATTATTGTAGCAAAATCTTGATTAGACAAAGCTTTAATAATTAGGCGACTCATTTTATTACCTAAAGTAGCTGCTAATACTTTATTGATCTCCTTATTATATATTTTATACGTAAAATTAATTTTATCTTGGTATTGTTGTTTTAGTTGCTTAGTACCAATTACCTTATAATACAGTAACATTATTGCATCATAAGTTTCATTTAAAACCTTAAAATTTTTATACTCTATAGTTTGCTCATAAAGCATATCAAATGAAAATACTTCAAACCCTTTTGATAAATACCCTTCTATCAAATCAATATGAATTGAGAAATTCTTTTCAATAGAAATTCCAAAACAACAATGGACTCTTTCATATTTTACAACACGATAATTTGATATTTTATATTCTTTTAAAACATCCAATAAAATAGTAAATGCTTCTTTATACGATTTAGGCTCGATAATAATATCTACATCTTTAGATGTGTTTTTATCTGGTAAGGTTTCAAAATTCCTTAGAATAAAATAACGTATTTTACTTTCATTTAATTTTAATATATATTTTGAGAAAATATCTGAATGTATTTTCTTCCAGATAATTTCATAGTCTAATTTATTGTCAGTTAGCACTTTCATATTACTTCAACCAATTTCTAATTTTCATTTCTATCTCTTTCGTCTTATTTCCACCTAACACAATCCCTGCCAATGATTTACATTTTTTCAATATTGGTCTACACACTTCAATCCAAAAAATATTTACACCTCTACGTTTTTGTCTTTCAGTTAACCAACTTCCTTCAAAATGATGGATAGTTAGTGTTTCATCAGTAACTCTAAAATTACCTTTAGAAATTTTCTTTGGAAAAAATAGCTCTCTTTTCATTATATGGATACCATTAATAAATTGATCTTGACCATTCAATTCTATTTTAATTTCTTTTAATATCCCAGCCAATATTGAAGGGTTAGCAACTATTTCCACTCCTCCATCAGAATTTACAAAAGATAAGTTTGTATAGTAAAGATAAAATTGATTAAAAATAAAATGATCTTTTACTGAAGCCATAAATGCTGTACCTACAAATGTTTTATTTTCAAAACCTAAAACCACTTCCTTCCCTTCTAAAATTGAAGAAAAATTAGAAAGTACTTCTAAATCTGTATCTAAATAAACACCGCCATATTTCTTTAAGGCAAAAGCTCTTACAAAATCACTCACAAAGGCATAATGTTTAGTTTCGTATGCTTGCATAGAAAATATGTGAGAATTAACATCAAAGGTTTTTTCATCCCAAAACATTAGTTGATAATCTGGAAGGTATTTTTTCCATGATTCTATACACTTCAATTCCAATTCAGGAATTGGTTTTGGACCAAACCAACAATAGTGAATAATTTTAGGTATTGCATTCATGTTTTTTTATTTGTTAATAATTATATATTTAATCTAAGCGTTAGTTTGTAATTGTAAATTATCTTTCTTTGGTGAAATTCTATTTTCCTAGTAGGAATTTCGCTTTTGCATTAATTAAATAAACAATTAAATATTCAATTAAAATTGTATACCGTTCTAGTAATTCCATTTTCACCATCAGAATTAACCCTGCCATGAGTTATATGACATATTTTTACAAAATATTTTTTTTATTAATTGTATTTTTAAAGTATTCATTTGTTATAAATAACAGAAGAAATAACCAAACTATTTGATTGTTAACTCCTACAATTAAAACAAGAAGACACCAAAATAAAAACCCAATAAACTTTTCTTTTCTTATTGAAGTAATTAAACTAAAAAAAATAAAAAGACTAAATGATATTATTCCATACTCCAACCAAATTTGTAAGCTTCCTCCTCCTGTAGCTCCTTTAGGTACGCCTGGAATTCTATTACTAAGAATAGTTGATGTGAAATCTATTCCGTTACCAAACCAATCATTCATAGAACTAATACCTACCATCTTTGATAAAATCATAAATGGAACTATTCTCATTGCAGCACTGTGGTCTGCTTTTAAAATGGCAGCATCATTAAATGTTAAAGTAGCCTCTATTGTTTTATAAGTACGATCCAGAGCTTTTATTTCTAGAAAAGAACTTACTACAAGTAAAGCAACCATAAATCCTATAACTGGTATTAAATTTCGAAATTTAATGATTTTTAAAAAAAAAAGACCTAGAAACAAAAATGCCGCACCACTTCCCATAGTGATCATAGACCAAACAAAAGCTCCCCAGACCCACTTATCCTTTTTAATTCCATTTTTCAAATTGTATTTCTGACCTGAGCGTATTTCAACTGCAACTAAATAGCAATACATTAATAAAGGTAAAATTCGTGCACTGTGAGATGGTTCTGCCGCCAATGCATTTAATTTCCAAGGAGTTTTTGGGTCGTAATTACTTATATTAAAAATAGGTAACCCTGTTAAGACACAAAATTGTTGTATTACTAACACAAAAAAATAAGCAAAGATTAAAAACTTTAATAACTTCTGGAAATCAGAAACTGTAAAATTGCTATCATATAATAATCTCTTATAAGCTATAAATGTTAAACAAAACATACAAGAATACAATATTGTAGACCATCGCATACTCTCTGGATGAAAGACAAGTGGAAATAGGATGATACTTGCCATAAACATCAGTAATAAAAAATCGTCATTATCTAACTTTTCATACATTATTACTATAATTGGAGAAATTGACATGACTCCAATCAACAATAGGTTCCGATTTCCTTCTCCTAAAGCAAAGCTCGGTGCAATAGCTGTTGAAACGAGGATAATAACGACAAATAATATTGGATAGTTTTTGGCAATCATTTCTTAGCTTGACATATTTTTTTAATTCTGTAAACTATTTGCATCTCTAATAATGATAATTGCATTAAAGGTTTAAGTATAACGCTTTTTAAATTACCGTGAGTTCTGCAAACCTTAGTAAATTCTAACCAACCGACATACAATAACTGGAACTTTTTAACTGGATTAAATACCGTATTAATGGTTTTTGAATGTGCATGAACATACGTTTCATCTAACAGTATATAATTATTGAAACCCAATTCTGCTGCCTTTACAGCTATAAAACGCTCTTCCACAAATAAAAAGGTATTTGGGTAAAAAAAGCCCATTTTCTTAAAACGTTCAAAAGAAGCAAACATAAAACTACCTGGAATCATTTCTACTTTCATGGCTCTTTGCCCAGAAGTATCGGTGTATGGAAGGGCATTTCGTTTATGAAATAATTTAAATATATAAAAGAGGTTTAAGCAATCATCTAAAAAGGTATTTATTTTATAAGGTAAAAATTCCCTATTATTAACATCTAATTGTTTTGGTGCTATAATAGCAGGTTTGTCTAAAATAGTATATTTTTCTACTAACTTTTCAAAACAATTATAGGGTAAAATAATATCATTATTTAAAATAGCAACATACGTTGGTTTAATATGTTTGTCTAAATAATCCAATCCAAAATTATTTCCTTTAGCATAGCCTAAATTTGCTCCTGTCTGCAATACAACTACATTTTGATATTGTTTTTCTAAGGGTTTTAGTTGCTCATACGAATTATTAGGTGATGCGTTATCTACTATAATAATTTGTAACTCTTTAGCTAGAGTTTGCAGCTGCAGTTCAGCTACAAGATTTATTGTGTCTTGGTATGAATTGTAGTTGAGGAGTATGATGCCTATCATTTTTTTATATAAAGTTTAAAAAATTTCACAAATACATACTTTATAAAGGGAACTACCCCAAACAAACCAAGGGAAGCTACCAAATTTTTTCGAAGAAAAAATTTCTTCATTTCTTCATTTCCAATACGGCTATAATATGCTAATAATGCACCACTTGTAATCACCCACATCTCATTTTTTCTCTCTTTTGACTGTTTAGAAAAAACTCCTCCATCATGTACCCTATACCTAGATGGTTTAATAGGTTTAAGGTACTTGCCTTTCCCATAAGCGCCTAAAAGTGACCATAAAAATAAATCTCCTATTCTTGCGCAGCTCATTTCTGAAGGAAATTCTCTAATTACATTTCTAAAACAAGCTGTTAATGTATTGACAGGCGTACATTGCATTAAATCTGATTTGCTTAAATCTTTTTTAGCACCACCAATAATATTACCCAACACACCCTTTTCATCAAAGGCTTCCATATCTCCATACGTAATTACATAATCCTCATTCGCCTCCAAAAAATCTACTTGTTTTTGTAATTTGTATGGGTCTGTCCAATAGTCGTCACCTTCACAAAATGCAATATATTTGCCTTTTGCTTTAGGATACAAAAAGTTAGTTGTGGGTTTTATACCTTTAGAATATTGATTTTCTGTTTGATAAATGGGTTTTATAATATCTGGATACTTTTTTTCATAGTCCCTTATAATTTTTGCAGTATCATCTGTTGAGGCATCATCATGAATTAATATTTCAAATTTAAAGTTTGTTTTTTGTATTAAAAAACCTTCTAAACATTCAACTATATATTTTTCATGATTGTATGCCATACTACAGATAGAAACCAAAACTGGATTATTCATAGTATTAAAAATTGTTTTATATTTTTATATTATTACTATTTTTTTTTTCTAATGTATAACTCTTTAAAAGCGACTGTTGGCTGAAAAGTAATATCCTCCTTATTTATTGATTTCCCCTCTAATAAATTAATAATAACTTTAGGGAAGTTAACTCCAGAAATATGAGAGAATGGATATTGTCCTCCAAATCTTGCGTTCATTTCTAAAATTGAAATAGTATTTCCCTCAATAAAACAATCCACATCTAAATTTAAAAGATGTTTCGTTTTATCTGCTAGCATTTTTGCTAATTTTTCAAGTTTATCATTTATTATTGTTTCTGCAATATCTGTTTCTCCAGCTCTCATTGCTATTTTTATTTTAGGAACAGAACAGATATAATTACCATTTAAATCATTCAAAATATCTAAACCATGCTCTTGTCCTTTTATTTTCTCTTGAATAATTATTGCATGCTCAATATCATAATTTGACTCATATTTTAAATATGAGTTTAGAATTTCCTTTTTTACTTTCTTATAAAAAACATTTAGTTCCTCCTCATTTTGAGCTTCAAAAACTCCTATAGATCCCATTCCCCAACGAGGTTTTAAAAAAACAGGAAATTCTATCTTATTACATTTAAAATCATTATGAAAATCTTCAAGGGAAATATAAGATTTTGCCGTTTTAAAATTATTATTTAAAAGAAAATTATATGTCAGCCACTTATCATTGCACAAAGTTGTAAATTCGACATCAGATATTAACAAAACAATACCATTATCCTTAAATATTTTTTTATTTTTTGATAATACAGGCAGATCAATATCAAACAAACTAATAATGGCATTTATCTTTTTTTCTCGACAATAATCTAATAAAAAGTCAATATAACTTGCATTAAAAATATTTGGTGTAATAATAAATTCATCTGCCTTATTAAGCGCTAATGTATATTCACTGTTAGCTGCAAAAACTTTTCCTTTATTACCAATAGCAGATTTAAAATAATCTACCATATAGCCTCTTCTACCTGTTGATGTAATTAATAAATTCATAATTTTTAATTTAAAAATTAACTGAAGAAGAAATATTTAAAATTCCTCCCGTATTCCAAAAAACCACTTTCGATTTTTCTTTTATTTTATTCTTTTTAATATAATCAATCATAGCGTAAAATGCTTTACCACTATATGTTGGATCCAGTGTTAAACCGAATTTTTTGCTGTAATATTTCAAAAATGCTATATAATCATCATTAACTTTACCATATCCCCCGCAAAGATAGCTATCATCAAAAATTATATTTGATGACTCATACCCTATATTAAACCTATCTATAAAACTTTTGATGCTTTTTTTAACTTCTACATCACCTCTTACAAATTCTCTTGCGATGGAAACACCAATAACTTTACATTCTGGCAAAAAATCTTGTACTCCCAATTCTATACCTGCTTGGGTACCTCCAGTACCACTAGCTATAAATATATAATCTGGTTTTACACCTTTAAGTTGTTCTTTTAATTCCTTGACTGCTAAATAATATGCATACGTTCCTTCATTACAATGTCCACCACCCCATATATAAAAAGGTTTTTCTCCTAAAGCTATGAGTTTATTCATTTCTAAATCCATAACTTCCTTAATCTCTGCCATCTTACAAAAAGTAATTTTATTTGAATATAATTTTGTTAATTTTATATTGCCTTCAAAATAAGCTGGTTTTTCATCATGTATGCAAGCTGTTAGCTTCAATCCTAATTCAGCACATAATACGGCTGTAGCTCTTAAATGATTGGAACTACAACTTCCTGCTGTAACAACTGATGTACAGCCCTCTTCAATCGCTTTTTTTAAAATATATTTAAGTTTTCTGCCTTTACTTCCTCCTCCTATAATTGGAAACAAATCATCTCTTTTAATATAAACTGAAACATTTACTTCGCTATTTAATCTTTCATTTACATCTAATGGTGTTGGACTAAATTTAAAACCTGATACATCATTATAAGTCTTTACTAATTTAATACTAAAATTACCATCAGACCTATCTTGTATTCTTTCTTCTATAACAAATGATTTTTTTAAATACAAATTCAATGCTTTATTCCCTTCCCAAGTTTCTAACCTTAAAAAGGTTATTTTCCTTAGTATCATTATTTTATCCAATTCATCTAACATATAAGAAAAATAACCTTTACCTCTATAATTTTTTAAAGTAGCAATAATAGGTATATATGCTTCACTCTTCGATTCATTTAAATAATAAATAACTGAAGATACTAGTTTAGTGTTCTCATAAATATTTAAAAAATTAGCTTTCAAAAGAAGCTTAATAGCATACTCATCTAAATTAACTCTTGAAGATAATTTTGGTTTAAAATAAGAATCTATCTCCTCTAAAAAAATCATTAAATCTTCTAATTGACAAACATCTGTATATTTCATAAGTTCTTATTAAATTAATTTACAACATGAAAATTTATCTCTCTAATTATTTTGAGTTCTCAATAATAACCTACAAATTAAATCTACCTCTTCAATTGTTAAATCGTAATACAAAGGCAAACAAAAAATACGTTTCGCTATGTTATCTGTATTTTCTAAAGGCACATTTTTAGTATATGGAAGGCTCGTTGCCAATGATGGGTAAAAATAACGTCTCCCAAAAATTTCATTTGCTTTTAATACATCTATACATTTTAATAACAACGCTTCACTTTCAAAAACTATTGGATAGTACGCATAATTAGATGCCGATTTTTTATGCCATACAGGTTGTACTGCTTTAAAGTTTTTCAGTTTTAAGGTGTACCGTTCCGATAATTTTTGTCGTTGTGCATGAATAGCATCCATACAAGGTAAATTAGCCAAGCCCATTGCGGCATGAAATTCAGAGTTTTTACCATTAATACCTATTCCTTGAAAACTTTCAGGCCCACTATGTCCAAAATTACGCATATAGGCTAAGGTTTTTAGGGTGTCCGCATTTTTAGTCACTACAAGTCCACCTTCGCAGGTATGGTATAATTTAGTTGCGTGTGTGCTACATGTGGAGATATCTCCATAATTAAATATAGACGTTCCGTTTACCTTTACCCCAAATGCGTGTGCTGCATCATATATTACTTTTAGCTTGTGCTTATCTGCTATTTTTTGGATTGCTTCCACATCACAAGGGTTTCCATATACATGCGTTGCTACTATTGCTGTTGTTTTTTCCGTAATGGCAGCTTCAATTTTTGTAGGATCAATATTTAAGGAGTGCTTGTCAATATCTACAAATACAGGTTCGCATCCTTCCCATACAATACTACTTGTAGTGGCAACATAAGTAAACGGTGTTGTTATTATTTCACCTGTTAACCCCAATGCTTTTATAGCCAATTGCAATGCAACAGTACCATTGGTAACAAACAATAAATGTTTTACATTTAGATGTTCTTTTAGTTTCATTTCTAAATCACTTGCCAAAGGTCCCATATTTGTTAACCAATGTCGTTTCCAAATACCATGCAACAATAAATCGTAATCTTCTTTTGGGGGTAAAAAGGGCTTTGTAACTGGAACCATAATTTTTATTTTTTTATAAAGGATAAAATAATTTGTTTTAATTCGATATACTCTGGTAGTTTTAATAGTTCGTAAAAACTAAGACTTAAAATCCCCCCAGTTAAAAACTGAAAGCTCAAGGTAATTCCGTTAGAATATTTTAATAATGTTATAGTCCACACTATAAATGAAACAGTTAGAGCAACTAAAAAAGTAGGTAAAACATCTTTAATTTGGTCAAAAGCAGCATAATTAATTAAATTAGAGGAATAAAAACTATTTAAAAAATAGGCTATAATAGATACGATGACACTACCAATTAACATTATTTCAATTCCATAAAATATACCAATTACAACAGGAGCTATTCCTATAATTTTTTTTATAATTTCTAGTTTTAAAAATAAATCAGAACGCCCTTTTACCATTAACATGTTTAAGTTAATGGCATGTAGGGGATATAACATGGCTGCAAAACATAATATTTGTAAAAAAATAATTGAAGGCAACCATTTTTCTCCTATTAATAGTAAGATAAGTGGTTTTGCTACTGCCGCCAATCCTAACATACATGAAAAAGTGACCAGCATGGTTGCTTTAATAATACGCTGGTATGTCTTTTTTAATAATTCGTCATTACTTTCATTTTGTATATTACACAGTAATGGGTAACTAACCTTTTGCACTATAGATGTCAAATTACCCGATATAAATAAACTAAATTGTTTTGCCCGTGTAAACAAACCTAACTCATTTGCAGAGAAGTATTTACCAATAACAACATAATAGATATTACTGTATAAAGTATCAATTATACCTGAAACTAATAATTTAGAACCAAAGCCAAACAATTCTTTAAAGCTCGCTTTTGAAAATTCAAAAACTGGTCGCCATGTATTAAAAACCCATAAAAAAATTGAGTTTAGTAGTTGGCGAATTACTTGTTGCGCTACCAAACTCCAAACACCATAACCAGCTACAGCCATTCCTATACCAATAACACCACTTGAAATTGAAGCTATTAATGAAACTTTAGTTTGTGTTTTAAAATCTACTTCTTTTATTAATAATGTACGTTGTACAATTCCAAAAGAATTTATTATTAAAAGAAGCCCCATTACCCTAGTTACAGCAATTAAAATAGGCTCGTTAAAAAACCGACTAATTAATGGTGCTGAAAAATATAGCAATATATACAGGATAACACCTAACACCATGTTAAAATAAAACACGGTGTTATAGTCTCTGTTTTTTATGTCAACTTTCCGTATTAAGGCACTTGAAAAACCACTATCTACAATAGAATTTGATACCGCTATAAATACGGCTATCATTCCTAAAATCCCAAATTCTTCAGGAGAAAGTAGGCGTGCTAATACAATCCCAACCAAAAAAGTAATTCCTGAATTAGCAATATTATCAATAAAGCTCCAGCTTACTCCTTTTATTGCTTTTTGTTTAAGATTGTGCATTAATTAAATTCTTTCATTTCCGCTTTAAATATTACCTTAATCCTTATAATACTCTTCATAAGTACCAGAAGTAATATTGTCCATCCACTGTTTATTGTCTAAATACCATTGTACTGTTTTTTCAATGCCTTCTTCAAATTGTAAAGAGGGTTCCCAGCCTAACTCGTTTTTTAATTTGGTCGCATCAATAGCGTATCGTACGTCATGCCCTGCACGGTCTGTTACATAAGTAATTAATTTTTCGGAAGTCCCTTTTTCTCTTTCCAATAAGCGATCCGTGGTTTCAATCAACACTTTTATCAAATCAATATTTTTCCATTCGTTAAAACCACCAATATTATAAGTATCTCCTAGTTTTCCTTTGTGAAAAATAATGTCTATTGCACGCGCATGGTCGTTTACAAAGAGCCAGTCACGTATATTTTCTCCTTTTCCGTATACTGGCAAGGGTTTGTTATTGCAGATATTGTTGATAAAAAGGGGGATTAATTTTTCTGGAAACTGATAGGATCCGTAGTTATTAGAGCAGTTAGAAATAACGGTTGGTAGACCATAGGTGTCATGAAAAGCTCTTACAAAATGATCGGAAGATGCTTTGGATGCTGAATAGGGAGAGTGCGGGTCGTAGGCGGTAGTTTCTAAAAAGAAACCTTCGTCTCCTAAAGAACCATATACTTCATCTGTAGATACATGGTAAAATAACTTATTTTCGAAATCACCTTTCCAAGCAAACTTTGCTGCTTGCAACAAACTCAACGTTCCCATAATATTGGTTTGTGCAAATGAAAATGGATCTATAATGGAGCGATCTACGTGCGATTCTGCTGCCAAATGAATGACACTGTCTATGTTGTACTTAATAAACACCTCTTTTACTTTTTCGTGATCGCAAATATCACATTTTATAAATGTGTAATTTTTGTTGTTTTCAACATCTTTTAAATTCTCTAAATTCCCGGCATACGTTAGTACATCCATGTTGATGATCTTGTACTCGGGATACTTATTTACCAATAAACGCAAGAGATGAGAGCCTATAAAGCCTGCACCACCGGTAACTAATATGTTTTTCTTTTCCATTTTTTTTTGAGCTTAGTTTATTCTTAAGAGAATAACATTTTATAATTCTTTCAAACAATCTTTTAAGGAATCTCTCCAATAAGGGATCTCTAATTGAAACTCATTCTTTATTTTGTTCTTGTTCAACACACTAAAAAAAGGTCTCTTGGCTGCTGTGGGGTATTGGGAAGTTTCAATAGCGTTTACTTTGATAGCTATCGCTTTAATTTCAAAAATAGCTTTTGCAAAATCGTACCAACTACAAACGCCTTCATTTGAGTAATGATACACTGCCACCTTTTCATTCTTTAATTTCGGAATGATTTCTAAAAGTGCTTTTGCCAAATCTCTGGCATAGGTTGGTGTGCCTATTTGATCTACAATGACCCCTAATTCTTTTTTTTGATTCGCTAAACGGATCATTGTTTTTACAAAGTTGTTTCCGAAACTAGAATACACCCAAGAGGTTCTAATTATCATTGAATTTGCGGGGTTAATTCGCTGCATAGCTTCTTCACCTGCTAATTTTGTGCTACCGTATACGCTTTGTGTATTTCGTCTATCATTTTCCTTATATGAGATATGACTCGTTCCATCAAAAACATAGTCCGTTGAAATATGAAGTAATTGAATGTTGTTTGCCTTTGCTATTTTTGCAAAATTTTCAACAGCCAAATGATTTAATTGCGTTGACAATGTTAATTCATTCTCTGCTATATCAACAGCTGTATGTGCTGCACAATTTATAATGACTGAGACATTAGCTGCTTTTACAAACGCATTAACAGCGGTATGATTTGTAATATCTAATTCTTTAGAACCTGTAAAATGAAAATTATAGGTTGGATGCGTTTGAGCTAACGCTTTGATCTCAGAGCCTAATTGTCCGTTAGAACCTGTTACTAATATATTATGCATACAATGCTATTAATTCTTCAAAATGTAACGCATCTTTAAAGAAAGGTTGTTTAGTGTCTTTTGGCGATAATTGCATTTTTTCTAGTGATATTTTCCAGTCAATATCTAATGAGGCATCATCAAAGGCGATCCCGCGATCACATTCTGGGTTGTAATAATTATCTACCTTATAAGCAAAAGTAGCTTCTTCACTTAGTACTACAAAGCCGTGCGCAAAACCTCTTGGCACTAATAATTGTTTTTTATTTTCTTCTGTCAACTCAACAGCAACATGCTGCCCAAAAGTTTCAGATCCTTTTCTAATATCGACTGCAATGTCTAGCACCTTGCCCTTAATTACACGTACTAATTTGGTTTGCGCAAAAGGGGGTAATTGATAATGTAAACCTCTTAAAACACCGTAGGATGATTTAGATTCGTTGTCTTGACAAAAATGAATGTCAAAGCCTAGAAAATTTTCTAATTTATCTTGTCGAAAAGTCTCCGCAAAATACCCTCGCTCATCTCCTTTTACGTCTGGTTCACAAATAACCACATCATGTATGGCTGTTCTTTTAAAGTTCATAAGCTTCTTTTTCTTTTGCTATTCCGAATAAATATTGTCCGTACCCATTTTTTTTCAATGGTTCAGCTAATCTTAGTAATTGTTCTTTTGAAATATACCCTTTTTCAAAAGCGATTTCTTCAATGCAAGCAACCTTTAGTCCCTGGCGATTTTCGATAGCCTGAATATAGTTTGAAGCTTCTAACAAACTTTCATGAGTACCTGTATCTAGCCAAGCATAACCTCTTCCCATCAATTCAACTTTTAATTTTTTTTGTTTTAAATATTCCTCGTTAACAGTTGTTATTTCTAACTCTCCACGATGACTTGGTTTTACATTTTTCGCAATTTTAATGACACTATTTGGATAAAAATACAACCCAACAACAGCATAATTACTTTTTGGTTTCTCAGGTTTTTCTTCAATACTTAAAGCACTTCCTTTCTTGTCAAATGCTACCACCCCATACCGTTCCGGATCTTGAACATAATAACCAAAAACAATGGCTTTCTCTTTTTCTTTAACTTTTTTTACAGATTTAGCAAGCAACTCAGTAAGTCCATGTCCATAAAAAATATTATCTCCTAGTACCAAACACACATCATCATCTCCTATAAATTCTTCACCAATAATAAAAGCCTGCGCCAATCCATCTGGTGAAGGTTGCACTTTATATGTAAATTGCATACCAATATCGCTTCCATCTCCCAATAACTGTTCAAACCTAGGCAAGTCAATAGGAGTCGAAATAATTAAAACCTCTTTAATTCCTGCTAACATTAAAACTGATAATGGATAATAGATCATCGGCTTATCGTTGATAGGTAATAGTTGTTTTGATGTTCCTTTGGTTAAAGGGTATAATCTTGTTCCAGATCCTCCTGCTAATATGATTCCTTTCATGGTTGTTTATTTTTTTCAATTTTAACTTAAAAATAGCCTTATTAGAAGATTCTAATAAGGCTAAGCTTGAGTAGCTAAAAGCTTTTTGGGGGGAGACTCATTGTTTCGTACCTAAAATGCTACTTAAAAAAGTAATATTTATTGTACTGTGGTTTCATAACATATGGTTTTGAATTGTATTTAGGTTAACCTAAATGCAATAAAAACGTGTTATTCATTTTACAATTCGTCAAAGCACTACTCAATATGTAATTAGATAAGGGGCAATGAACTAAGGTGTAGCGTGTTTATTTATTTTATTTTCTACGGATATTAGACTGATTTTAGGAACAGGTGCTAAGTGTAACGCGAGTATGATTTGTTTTTTTTTAAATAGACTCTCTAAATTGGTCGGTTCTAAAAAATAACAGTTTGTTTTGCCTCTTATTATTTTAGCGCACTAATATATTTTATTTTAATAATTATTTTATGGTAACACACAAAATCAGGAATCTAATATGTGTCAAAAGGAACTATTTTTATTAAATTCCGGTGCACTATTTCTTTAAATTTACCACCCAATTATTATCGATTTCGATGCAAGCGTTAATAATAGAGAGATTTTTATCTTCAAATAATGGTGTATGCTCTAAGCTGTTAATTATCGCTACAATTTTTTAAAAACACAAAAGCATTTTTTACTCTTTTTCATATTAAAATCATCAAAATGAACTTCAGCTCATATCAGACTACTCATCTTTGATTATAAATTCGGTGCGTCTATTTAATTTATGTTGGTCTTCAGTACATTTAACACCATTTGAGCATTTATTAATTAATTGGGTTTCTCCATAACCTTTGCCCGATAATCTACTAGCAGAAATTCCTTGAGTTACAATATATTTAATAGTTGATGCCGCTCTTCTATCAGATAACCAAATATTATATTTAGCACTTGCCCTAGAATCTGTATGAGACCCAATTTCAACAACAATAGCAGGATATTTTTTCATGATTTGAACTACTTTATCCAGTTCTATTTTTGCTTTATATTCTACAATAGAAGAATTTAGGTCAAAATAAATAGGGTCGGTATGAATCATTTTTTTGTCGCTAGTTGTAACAATGTCTACAATTGGTTTTAAACGGATTACTACAGTAGTAGATTGGTTTGGTAACTTTGAGGATTTAATAACGATACTCGCATTCTCGTAATTCGCTACCGAAGATTGAATGCTATAATAATTGTTGCAATCTATTTTAAAACTGTACGCTGCGGCGGTAGTTGTTTTTAACGTTTCAATTAATACATCATTTTTAAAAATTGCTATACTTGGGTTTGGAATTGGTTTCTTTGTTTCCTCATCTATAATGGTTACATGTATCGTTTTGAAACACTTTATAGGAACTAAAGGAACTAACTGTACTTTTTTATCATCGTTCTTACTATTTCTCTCTCTTTTCAATTTAAAAGAATAAAAAACACCAAAAGATACTTGTGTTTGATTTGATATATATTCTTTGTGTTTTCCAGACTTGATTCCAAATTTACCTGCTAAATCTAGGTTTAAACCAAAAGAATCTGAAAGCCAGTAATTGGCACCAACACCAGAATTAATTGTTAATCTGCCCACCGAAGGAACAGTGTTTGTAGCAATTATGTACTTGCCTATCTTAGTATACCCTAAACCTAAAAAAACATAAGGTTCAAAAGTATTGCTTGTTAGGGGTTGGACAAATTTATACTTTGTAGCCATATCTACCGCTAAGTAACTTGCTGCTTCCTCTTGTAAAATGATACGGTTATCAATATTTTTTCCAGCGGTATATTTATTAAATGAAACATTACTAGTAAAACTAAATTTACTATTGTTAACATACTCAATTCCAAAAATAAAAGGGCTTGTAAAGTTAAGGTTATCTCCTCTAAAGAGAGTTGATAGTTTAGTGTCTCCCCCATCATCTACCGCATTTGCTCCCAAATGGAGTAACCAATCATTATTTGTAGCGGTATTTTGTGCGTGTAGCATTGTACAACTTAGACCGAATAGGACTATGAAAGTCATTAACTTTTTAGTATTCAATTGTATATCTGTTTAATGTTTATTAGTTTAATGTTTGCCAATATCTTTTCTATCAAAGATTCATTTGCCAATACAGTAAGAATTAGCTTGAAAACAAGTTGATTGAGTAATGCAATTGGGTTTTTTTTTTTGACTTTAGAATAAGTTCCTACTAAATTCTATTTTTAATTAGAGAATCCTGACTGTGTTAGAAAAAGGAAAGAGACTAATTGCTTTAATCTAATGAACTTAATTTCTTTTATGAAATTTCTTTTATGTCGCATAAAGACACTGTTACTTCAACAATGCAATTTAAGGTTTCAAGCTCAACAATTACCTTGTGTTTTCCTGCCTTCATCAAATAGTTTGCAGAGAGCCCTTTCAACGGCCCTTTGCTAATCATTACTTTTGTTCCTTTTAATAAATCTTTAGACTTCCTGTATGCCTTCATAGGAAATCCATTGGTCGTTAAAATTTTTAAATTTTCAATTTCAATATCTTTAATTGAAGCATACTTCCCTGAATGTTTTAAAATATTAATTACTCCTGGTATTTTATATATTTTATTTAGGTCTATGCTTTTTGACTGCACAAAAACATAGGAATTAATTAAAGGAACTTGAACCTTTTTCTTACGGTCACTCCATTGCTTTATGACTGTTTGTAGCGGCAAGAAACTATTAAAGCCAGCGAGAGAAAGTCTCGTGTCTACTTTTACTTCAGCTTTAGGGCGCGTATATACTGCGAACCACTGTTGTTTTTTGCCGAACCTATTTTGTGAGGTATGCATAAGGTCTGATTTATTATAGTTTTTTTATAAATAACAGAATCTTCTTATCCCTTTTAAAGTATTATGAGAAGGTCATCTAAGAAAAATGAGCCCACACAATAACTCCAGTTGCAATAAGGATTATACAGAAGATTGTAAAACCAACGCTATTACTTACAACCTCATTAAAACGTTTTAATGGTTGTGTTATTTGTTTTGTTCTAATTGACACTAGTTCCAATGTGGCTAATTTACTCATGAATATGGATGTAACTTGTTTATTTTAAAAAACAGGATTAATTTATTTTTGATTTGATTCGATAATATGATTATTTTAGGAATGCATAGTATAGGTACAGTTAATTACCGATTGCTTTTAGGCAACTATTAAGTTCTTCAGCATGTTAAATAATAACTTCTGAAGAATTACGGGTGACAATCAATTGAGTAATAATTTAATACTGGGGTATAAGACATTTGTATAAACCTAGCAATGGTATTAGATGATTTAAATTCAGAATTTTCAAGATGTTGGTTTAATTACGCGACCTTTTTATTCCTATTTTTTCAAAGACATAATTCAGTCTTTGAGATAAATTGGAGGCTTTTTCAATTTGAGGTATAGGTTGAATAGAACATCAACCTTTATTGGTTGTCTTATTTTTCTATCTTTTTTGATCTGAACAATAAATAGCCGCTTTTAGCTATTTAAGTGTATCTCCTCGATAAAGGTTAGGGGGTGAATGTGTTTTTATGATTTTTAGAATAGCACTACTTTTAAGTTTTAATGCTTCCCAACCTAATCGAATACGCTCACCTTGTACCACCCCTGAGGCTGGTTTTTGAAGATCAAATCTGTAGGTAATTATTTAGGTTTTAGTGGGGCTTTTTTTTTTAGTTTAAGTTTATATGACCTGTTATATTTAGGGTAGGTTTTTCTTCCAAATTTCTTTTTTTCTAGAGGGGGGGGCTCAAATATGTTAATGATTTCATTAGGTCTATTCTTTTCTTACTGTAACTATAATATTTCTTTATTTATCATGCTCATTTCTGTCTGTTAAGATGTTATAAATATACAATCAGACAAATATTTTTCGTTTAATTTTAAATATTTTAGCATAGATTAACCTATACCTTGCAGGTTTTTTTGGTAGCAAATCATTAAAATTACTCGAATATTTTTATCGTAAAACAGAAGTGCATGTCTACAAACGGTGTTGTAGTAGTGTTTAAGTAACTGGTAATTAGTAGTTAATATCTATTTTTTCTTTTTTAAAAGATAAATTTAAGATCTTCCTATAATCTCTCTGAATGAACAAGAATCTAGCTCCTGCGTTTTATTTGATGTAATACAGATTTACATCTTAGGGGCATTCAACCGTTATTTATGAGGAATAACTCAGGAGTGCGCTATTTTTTTTTAGTTATATTACTCTCCCACTAAATGTCTTAATTTTTTAAATAATTGAGGGCTAATTGTTTGAAATGTTCTAGAATTTATCGGACAGTATATAACGAGCTAATTCTATGATGCAATTTTTAATCTATTCTTGGCGAATATGTAGTTTTTTACCAAGTTTTATGTTTGAACCAATGTGTCTGGATTATTTGCAAACCTTTCGTGGCTTCGCCCTTGTAAGTCACATTTATAGTGCCTTATTTTAGAGTTTAATAGTCATTATTTATAAAAATAACGTTACTTATAAAAGGGGTTATTCTTAATGACATGTAAATATAATACTTTTTAAATGATATATGCCACATAAATTCACGCTTTTTTATTTTAATCCCTTCAATTAGTATTGATTATTTTAGCCCGATTTTAGTCTTAGACTTTTGATGTTTTATTTATTTATTGTTTTTGAATAATTTTATGCTATTTTTAATAGTTTACAATCTTTTCTTATAGTATTTTAACTACTTTTTCTAGAAGACTTTTCAGAGAAAGCAATATTAAGAGGGTAATGTGTTTTATTCTCTATAGCAGAATGAAAACAAATTTCGGCTTGAAATATATTAGTAGTGCGAATCAATAGCTAAATAATACTGCTGCAAGTCGTCCACAAACATGTAGATTTAACCCTTTAGTAGATTTTACTTTGCTAGCTTTCTGTATATCTGATTTTTCAACAAGCTAAGTAAAAAGCGCTTCAATTGGTTGTCTAACTTTAGATACAGCTCTTGAATATAAATCGCTTGCAGCTCGATTAAACTTTTTAAAATATTAGGCATCTCTTTTACAGCCTTTACTGGTGTTAATATTTCTGAGTTAAAATTAGGATTCATATCTGTAAAAAAAAAACTTTTAGAGTGATCTATTTTATCCCCGAAAAGATTCGATTTTCTTTTTCTGACCAAGCTTCTTTAAATAGTGGAAAGTCGTTTACAGAAGCCGCAGTAAATATCATTTGTTCTGGATGTAGTAATTTAGTTGGATTACAAAGCCCTAAAGTGTGTATTTTTATTCCATAATAGTGTATGCTTCTTGTGTAGCAATATCCTTCGTCTGTAATTTTGGGAGCAATTTTAGCTGTTCGTTTTCCAAAGCAAGTCACAATAGGTATCGAAAGTAACTAAATTTTGTCTAGCATTCCTTAGAGGTAAATTGGGTTAAAAGCATACCTAAAAAAGTATTCATAACATTAGAAAGTCTATTTATTCTTTGGTTAAAAGCTTGATAGCTTCCTGAAAATGGAAATTAACTCAATAAATACTCACTTGTAAATTGATGTGTTTATTCCTTTTAAAAATCTGGAGTGTCTACCTTTGACGTGACCATTTTTATGAGGTTATAAATTTATATTTGACTTATAGTAAAAAAGTATTATAATAATTTTAAAGTGATGATAATAGCTCTATTAAATTTTGGTATTAAGACAAAACAAGTTAGTGAGCTGTATGACTTAAGCCTGAGTATGGTTGGACGATGGAAACGCTAATACAAGTTAAAATCTGGATATTTTTCATAAAAGAAAGAAATATCTCTTGAAAATCAAGAGCTCAAAGCACTAAAGAAAGAATTAAAGAATGTAACTATGGAACGTGAAATTTTAAAAATGACGGTGAGTAAACAACCCGAAAACGATATTTTCTTCTTTTAATATCAAATCTTCAGGAGCGACTTATAAGATATCAATTCATTTTAGATAATATCAATATGTATCCAGTTGAAAAGACGTGTAAATCTATGAAGGTTAGTAAAAATGTTGACTATCATTGGTTTAACAACAAGAACATTGTATTTTAAAAAACACAAAAACATATTTAAAAGTAAAGATTACAATTATTTTTAAAGAGAGTGAAAAAATTTATGGTAGCTGTAGGAATCAAAAAAAAGCTAGAACGAGAAGGCTTAATTAACTCCTGTTCTTACATCGAATTATCGATCAAAGAAATGGGTTTGAGAAGTGTTTTAAAAAGAAGAATTGTAGTTACAACAGATTCTAATCATCAATATTTAATTGCTGAAAATAAATTTAATAGAGATTTTTATAGTTAGAAATTAGGAGGGGAATGGGTTAAGATCACTTATAATCGAGTTAATAACGATTGGGACCACTTTATTTTAAAGCCTTTACAGCAATGTAGAGGCTTTTTTATTTTATAATTTTTCTGTTATTTCTCCATGAACTTTAAGGTTTCAAAAATAGTTGTTACAGGAAGTTTACAAGAACTATTTACACAGACATATATGTAAGTTTCATTGTCTATAAATCGATTCTCTAATAGTGGTAATTTAGACGCTTTATCACTGTGTGAAATTAAGATATTTGGTATGTAGTTTTTATGCAATGCCGCTAACTTTTGTTTTGCGTCTTTACCAACAATTACTACTTCGTAATACGGGTTTGTATAATTTAACATTACAGCCAACCAATTAGAAAAAGAAGCAGCATGGTCTACTATTTTGGGCTTCATGTTATTAAGCATTGAGGTTGCCATTTCTAAATATTTTTTATCGCTTAAATGATGCGAAAGCGCAAATAGATTTTTTGCCATTATAGAGTTACTCGAAGCAATTACATTGTCTTGATATTCTACAGTTTTAGCAACTAATGGAGCATCTTTTTTAGAAGTAAAATAAAACATTTTAGATGTTTCATCATAAAAATGATCAATAGCATACGTCGTTAATTTTTTCGCTTTTTGTAGCCAAATTTCGTCTGAAGTTACTTGGTGTAATTCAATAAAAGCTTCTATTAAAGCGGCGTAATCTTCTAAATAGCCATTAATAGTGCTTTTTCCTTCTTTGTAGTTATGGTATAATTTACCATCTTCTAATAATTGATTTTTTATAATAAAACGAGCGTTTTTAAGCGCTGCATCTAAAAACGATTTTTCATTAAAAACAGTGTATGCATCTACATATCCTTTGATCATTAACGCGTTCCATGAAGTTAAACTTTTATTATCTAACCTAGGTTTTTTACGCTTTTCTTGTTCCTCTCTCAATATTTTTTTCCAGTTGATTTTATATTCTTTTAATTTAGAAATTGAAATGTTATTTTCTTTAGAAAAAGTAACATCATCAACAGTTTTTATAAGTACAAACTTATTTTCTTCCCAGAAACCAAAATCGTTGATGTTATAGTATTTAGAAAATAAGTTAAAATTATTTTTTAACAGGGTTTTTAATGTTGCCTTTGTCCAATAGTAATACGCACCTTCTTCTAAAATATTGTTATGATTATAGCTATCGGCATCTAAGGAAGAGTAAAACATTCCTTCTGGAGATGTCAGTTCTTTTTTAATAAAATCTAAGGTCTCAAAAACGATTTCCTTATAAGTTTCATCTTTGGTAAGTTGATAGGCACTAGAATATAAACTTACTAACTGAGCATTGTCATACAGCATTTTTTCAAAATGAGGAATGTGCCATTTTTTATCAACAGAATACCTCGAAAAACCACCATTTATTTGATCAAAAATTCCGCCGAAAGCCATTTTATGAAGCGTATTTTCTACGTGTTGCATCAATTTTTTATCATCATTTTGATGGGCATAACGCATTAAAAACTGATAACTATTTGGCATCATAAATTTCGGGGGATTGTTGGTTCCTCCAAAATTAGTATCAAAAGAAGCACGCCATTTTTCTACTTCTTTTTCTATATAAGGTTTTGTGAAAACAGGTTTAGCTGTATTCAAATGAATTAAATCTAAATCTTTAATTCCTGCTTCTAATTTATCGGCAAAAGCATAAAAATCTTCAGGCCTGTTTTTAAAACCTTCAGCAGTTTGTTCTAAGATTTTTAACCATTGTTCTCTAGGAAAATACGTTCCACCAAAAATGGGTCTTCCATCGGGTAAAGCAATTATGTTTAAAGGCCAACCACCACTTCCAGTCATTAATTGTACCGCTTTCATGTACACTTTATCTACATCTGGTCTTTCTTCTCTGTCAACTTTAATGTTCATAAAGTTTTTGTTCATAATTTTAGCCACAATAGAATCCTCAAAACTTTCCTCTTCCATGACATGGCACCAATGGCAAGCAGCATAACCAACACTAATTACAATTAACTTATTTTCTTTTTTTGCTGTTGCTAACGATTTTTCATTCCACGCTTTCCAGTTTACAGGATTGTGAGCGTGTTGTAATAAATACGGACTCGTTTCATGCACCAAATCGTTTGTAAATTGATGTTTATCCTTTTTAATATTTTCAGTACAACTGATAAAAGTTATCAAAAAGAATAAAAAAATAATGTGATTATATTTTAGCATAATTTGCTTTTAAATAGTTAGTTTATTGTTATTACTTGAAGAAATAGCATTCAAATTAGCATCTATTAGCTATAAAACGAAATTTCTAATTTTTAATTAGTGAGGTCAAATATATCTAAAAAACTATTATTTATCTACAACAGTAATTTCAATATGCATAGTAGGTTAAGAAAGTACTTGTAATTGGTTGTTTTATGAGTCTTTTAAATGATGAAAATTGACAAAAAGGTGTTATAAAGTGAGTTGTGTTTTTTATAAATATAAATATATTAAGTAGATATAAAGTCTGTTTTTAGTGAATTACAGAAATATGTTTATATTTGCAGGCGCATTAAATGACTATTTTGGCATAATGATGTTAAATAAAAAAGTTATATAGTAAGTAACTTTATGTGTCATTTAATCTGCTAAACAATTGGTTCTAGATTGATTTAGTTCTCAATTTTTTAAATAAGTATAAAATTTCAAAATTTTAATCTGGGGGGATAAAAATGAAGAATATAAAACTAACAGTACTTTTTATAGTGCTTCTTACTACAAATGCTGTTTTTGGTCAAATTGCACCACCACCAGCACCACCACCACCACCACCGGGTCTTCCTGTTGATGGTGGAGTTGTATTTCTTTTAGTTTCAGGATTAATCTATGGTGTTACAAAATTAAAAAAATAGCGTTATTTTTTTTTTGTTAATCGACTTACGTATTTTCCGATGACATCAAATTCTAAATTTACGGTATCATTTATAGCCAAATTTTTAAAAGAGGTGTTCGCATACGTATAAGGTATAATGGCAACACTAAAAGAACTGTCTTCAGAATTTATTACGGTTAAACTTACTCCGTTTACTGTAATCGATCCTTTTTCTATGGTAATATTATCATTTACTGAAGTGTACCTAAAAGTAAAAACAGTGCTTCCATTCTGGTTTTCTATATGTGTACAAATACCAGTTTCATCTACATGACCTTGCACAATATGACCATCTAAGCGATCACCAAGTTTCATTCCACGTTCTAAATTAACTTTTTGAGAAACTTTTAAACTGCCAACATTGGTTTTGTCTAAGGTTTCTTTTATTGCTGTGACAGTATATTCATCACTTTTAATACCAACAACAGTTAAGCAGACACCATTGTGCGCAACACTTTGGTCTATTTTTAACTCATTAGTAATACTGCTTTTAATTGTCAAGTGAAGATTTCCTTGCTCTTTAACTAAGTTTGTAATTGTACCAAGTGTCTCAATAATTCCCGTAAACATTTCCCTAAATTTTAGTTACTTTTGTAGAATATCAAAATTAAGAATATTACAAGAGTTATGGGGGATAAAACTGATAAAATAATTGTTGGAATTTCAATAGGAGATTTAAACGGAATAGGAGTAGAGGTTATCTTAAAAACATTCGAGGATAAAAGAATGTTAGATTTTTGTACGCCAGTTTTGTTTGGAAATACAAAAGTGATTTCTTATCATAAAAAAGCATTAAACATAGAACTTCCCGTTCACGGAATTACTTCTATAAGTCAAGTAAATCATTCTAAAATAAACGTTTTAAATATTTGGAAAGAGGAGGTTGCAGTCGAATTAGGAAAAGCAACAAAGGTTTCGGGGGCATATGCTGCAAAATCATTAGAAGAAGCGGTTAAGCATTTAAAGGAGAAAACAATAGATGTTTTATTAACTGCGCCAATTAATAAGGAGACAATTCAGTCAGAAAATTTTAATTTCCCAGGACATACAGAGTATTTAGAAGACAACTTAGAAGGTAAAAGTTTAATGATTTTAATGACAGACCAGTTAAGAATTGGTTTAATTACAGGTCATATTCCTATTTCTAAGGTTGCTAAAGCGATTACTCCAGAAATTATAAAAGAGAAAGTAAGTACTATGTACGCTTCTTTAAAAACAGATTTCGGAATTTCAAAACCTAAAATTGCCGTCTTAGGATTGAATCCTCATTGTGGAGATAAAGGTGTAATTGGTAATGAAGATGATGAAATTATAAAACCAACTATTGATGAAATTGCAGCGTCAGGAAAATTAGTTTTTGGTCCTTACGCAGCAGATGGTTTCTTTGGTTCTGAGACCTATAGTCAGTTCGATGGTGTTTTAGCAACCTATCACGATCAAGGTTTAGCGCCTTTTAAAGCACTGTCTTTTGGTAACGGGGTAAATTTCACAGCAGGTTTAAGTGAGGTTAGAACTTCGCCAGATCATGGTACTGGTTTCGATATTGCTGGTAAGAATAAGGCAAACCCTTCCTCTTTTAAGGAAGCCTTGTTTGCAGCAATCCAAATTTTTAAGACTAGAAATGAATATAAAGAGCTCACTAAAAACCCGCTTTTAGTGAAGCGTTAAAAATAAAATTCTTTTTTTGAAAGAAAAGAGCGTATAGAAACAATTTTTTATATCTTTGCACGCTCAATTTGATGTTTGATAATGAAAGACTTGAAACAATTCAACATACCGTTTGTAGGATTAAAGGAAGGAAAGCATTTGTTTGACTATACTATTGACAATACGTTCTTTGAGATATACAATTATAATGAGTTTGAAAAATCTTCTATAAATGTTACTTTAGAATTTGTAAAAAAAAGCACTTTGTTTGAGCTTCTTTTTACGGCTTCAGGAACTGTAAATGTTCCTTGTGATGTTACAAATGAATATTTTGACCTTGAAATTACATCAACTTTACCATTAATTGTAAAGTTTGGGCCAGAATATAACGATGATAACGAAGAGATTTTAATCTTGCCACATGAAGTATATCAATTTAATGTAGCACAATTTATTTATGAAATGATTGTGTTAGCAATTCCTAGTAAAAGAGTACATCCAAAAGTTTTAGATGGTACGATGGAATCTGAAGCATTTAGTAAGTTAAAAGAATTAGAAATAAAAGAAGTAAAAACTGTTGAAACAACAGACCCAAGATGGGATAAATTAAAGAATTTAATAACAGAAAAAAAGACATAAAATGGCACATCCTAAGAGAAAAATATCCAAAACTAGAAGAGATAAAAGGAGAACGCATTATAAGGCATCTGATCAACAGATTGCTACAGATCCTACAACAGGAGAAGCGCACTTATATCATAGAGCTCACTGGCATGAAGGTAAACTTTATTACAGAGGTCAAATAGTATTAGAATCTGCAACAGTAGAGGCTTAGAAATAATTTATTTTGTATGAAAAACCCTCAATTTTGAGGGTTTTTTTGCGTTTTTATATGAAATTTCATCGTTTTTGATAACTTTTATCCGAAAAAGTAAAATAATTTTCATTACTTTGAAATTCCTTAACATTGGGATAATAAACTAATATTATGACAAAAATCACTGCAGCAATATCAGCAGTAGGGAAGTATGTTCCTGAATACGTTCTAACAAATAAAGAGTTAGAAGGCTATGTAGAGACGAATGATGAGTGGATAACTTCTAGAACAGGTATCAAAGAAAGAAGAATTTTAAAAGGTGAAGGCTTAGGTACTTCATACATGGCTATTAAAGCTTCTGAAGACTTAATTCGTAAGTCGAATATCGACCCAAAAGAAATAGACTTGGTAATAGTTGCTACTGCAACACCAGATTTACCAGTTGCTTGTACTGCTGCTTACGTGGCTACAGAAATTGGTGCAACAAATGCATTTGGCTATGATTTGCAAGCTGCATGTTCTAGCTTTTTATACGGGATGTCTACGGCGTCTAGTTATATAGAATCTGGTAGGTATAAAAAAGTGCTTTTAATTGGGGCAGATAAAATGTCTTCTATTGTAGATTATTCAGACAGAGCAACTTGTATTATTTTTGGAGATGGAGCAGGAGCTGCTTTATTTGAGCCAAATTATGAAGGTTTAGGTTTGCAAGATGAATACCTACGAAGTGATGGTATTGGAAGAGATTTCTTAAGAATTGAAGCCGGTGGTTCTCAAATGCCAACAACGCAGAAAACAGTCGAAGAGAAAAGACACTTTGTGTATCAAGAAGGAAAAACTGTTTTTAAATATGCTGTTTCTAATATGGCAGAGGTTGCAGAAAAAATGTTAACTAGAAATAATTTAACAGAACCAGATATTCAATGGTTGGTTGCACACCAAGCTAATAAAAGAATTATAGAAGCTACTGCAAAAAGAGTAGGGGTTTCTGCAGAAAAAGTAATGATGAATATTCATAGATATGGTAATACAACATCGGCTACTTTGCCTTTGTTATTAGCAGACTATGAAAGTCAATTAAAAAAAGGAGATAATTTAATTTTTGCTGCATTTGGTGGTGGTTTCACATGGGGAGCTGCGTACGTAAAATGGGCTTATAACTCATAAATATAACAACTAAACAATAAGAAAAATGGATATTAAAGAAATTCAAAATCTTATAAAATTTGTAGCAAAATCTGGCGCTAGCGAGGTAAAGTTAGAGATGGAAGATGTGAAAATTACAATAAAAACAGGTTCAGAAAAAACAGAAACAACTATTGTTCAAGCTGCACCTATGCAAGGAATGCCACAAATGGGCGCGCCAATGGCAGCTGCTCCTGTAGCAGAACAACCTGCAGCAGCAGTGAGTACAGAAAGTGAAGATGCTAAATTTATCACTATTAAGTCTCCAATAATTGGTACTTTCTATAGAAAACCATCTCCTGATAAGCCAAATTTCGCAGAAGTTGGTACAGAAGTAAATATTGGTGATACTGTGTGTGTTATCGAGGCTATGAAATTATTTAATGAAATTGAATCTGAAGTTTCAGGTAAAATTGTTAAAGTTTTAGTTGATGATTCTTCTCCGGTAGAGTTCGATCAACCTTTATTTTTGGTAGACCCATCGTAATAGATAGAGTTTAGATTTTAGAGTTTAGATTTTAGAATTTCTAACTCATAACTCATAACTTTTAACTTATAACTCTTAAATTATGTTTAAAAAAATATTAATTGCCAATAGAGGTGAAATAGCACTACGTGTTATTAGAACTTGTAGAGAAATGGGCATTAAAACTGTAGCAGTATATTCTACTGCAGATGCAGAAAGTTTACACGTTAGATTTGCAGATGAAGCTGTTTGTATAGGACCACCAGCAAGTTCAGAATCGTATTTAAAAATGTCTAATATAATATCTGCAGCAGAAATTACAAATGCAGATGCCATACATCCTGGATATGGTTTTTTATCTGAAAATGCTAAATTTTCTAATTTATGTGAAGAACATAATATTAAATTTATTGGAGCATCAGGTAGAATGATTGACCAAATGGGAGACAAAGCAAATGCGAAATCTACAATGATAGCTGCTGGCGTACCTTGTGTTCCTGGTAGTGAGGGTGTTATTGTTGATTTTGAAGATTGCAAAAAAGTTGCTATTGAAACCGGTTATCCTGTAATGCTAAAAGCTTCTGCTGGTGGTGGAGGTAAAGGAATGCGTGCCGTTTGGAAACCAGAAGATTTATTAGATGCTTGGGATTCTGCAAGATATGAATCTAAAGCTGCTTTTGGTAATGATGATATGTATATGGAGAAGCTTATTGAAGAGCCAAGACATATAGAAATTCAAATTGTAGGAGATTCTTTTGGTAAAGCTTGTCATTTATCTGAAAGAGATTGCTCTATACAAAGACGTCATCAAAAATTAACAGAAGAAACGCCTTCTCCTTTCATGACAGATGAATTGAGAGAGCAAATGGGGACTGCTGCTGTTAAAGCTGCAGAATACATTAAATATGAAGGTGCAGGTACTGTAGAGTTTTTGGTAGATAAGCACAGAAACTTCTTCTTTATGGAGATGAACACGCGTATTCAAGTAGAACACCCAATTACTGAAGAAGTTGTAAATTATGACTTAATTAGAGAGCAAATTTTAGTCGCTGCTGGTGTGCCAATTTCTGGTAAAAACTACTATCCGAAAATGCATTCTATAGAATGTAGAATCAATGCAGAAGATCCTTATAGTAATTTTAGACCTGCTCCAGGAAAAATTACAACTTTTCATGCTCCAGGAGGTCACGGAATTAGAATAGATACACATGTGTATGCAGGATATATGATTCCGCCAAATTACGATTCTATGATTGCGAAATTAATTACGACTGCTCAAACTAGAGAAGAAGCAATTAATAAAATGAAACGTGCTTTAGATGAGTTTGTAATTGAAGGTGTCAAAACAACGATTCCTTTCCACAGACAATTAATGGATCATCCAGATTATATTGCAGGAAACTATACAACAAAGTTTATGGAAGATTTTGTAATGAAATAAGACCTTAGATTTTAGTTTTAATAAAGTAAAAATAGAGAATACAGTTTGTATTCTCTATTTTTTTTACCTTTAGGCTAAAAATAGGTTGCACTATGAAAATTGATGGAATAGATAAAACAACTGGAGATTGATAAAAGACCCAAGAACTCCAATTTTAAGCATCGCTAGAGAAGTTGGTATCTCTGGTACTGCAACTCATCAAAGATTAAAGAAGTTAGAAAAATTAAAGCTAATAGAAGGGTATAGCATGATTATTAATCCTAAGGCTTTAGGGTACAACAACTGCTTCTGTAGGAGTTTATTTAGATTCTTCTAGCCAACTATCTTCTACAGTTAAAAGAATAGAAGAAATACCAGAAGTTATAGAAAGACATTACACTACAGGTAATTTATACGATTTTAATAAAGGTGTTATGTGAAAGTAACGAAAATTTAATGTGTATTTTAAATGATAGCATTCAACCAATAAAAAGTGTTTTGAGAACAGAAACTTTTATCTCTTTAGACCAACAAATAAAAAGACAAATTAATACTTAGAATTTTGGAAACACCAAATTTAGATTACCTAAGACAAATCTCTGGAGGAGATATAGATTTTGAAAATAGCTTACTATCTATTTTAAAATTAGAGTTTCCTATTGAATACATTGTATTAAGTAATAATTTTAAGAATAGTAATTTTGATAAGGTTGCTTTAGATATTCATAAAATTAAACATAAGATAGGAATGTTAGGTATGCTAAATAGTGTTGATCTAGCTTCTGAATGTGAAAAGAATATAAGAAAAGGCAATACAGAACAATACAAAGATTTGGTTTTAATTCTAGAGAGAATTAACGTATATTTAAAAAATAAATAGTCCCCAATTAGGCCATGAATTGTATAATAATAGATGATGATACAGCTGCACGATTAATTATTGATCAGTTGTGTAAAAACACAGAGTTGGTTGTAAAAGAAGAATTCTCTTCTGCTATAGAGGCTATAAAATACTTAAATTCGAATAGTATAGATGTTGCTTTCTTAGACATTCACATGCCAACTTTTTCTGGTTTCGATTTTATTAAAACTTTAAAAACACCACTGAAAGTTATTCTTACAACATCAGATAAAAACTTTGCGTTAGAAGCTTTTGAGTTCGATTGTGTTGTAGATTATTTGGTAAAACCCATTGGAGTAGAGCGTTTTAATAAATCTTTAGACAAGTTGTTTGGTCTATCCCCAGCAAAATTAATTGTTGATGAAAACACCAATGAAATAGAAAATAAAGACTTTATTTTTGTTAGTATAGATAAACGTTTAGTTAAAATAAAAATTCCAGAAATTTTACTAATTGAGGCAAAAGGAGATTATATAAGCATTAGAACAGCACAAAAAAGTTATATAGTTCATTCTACTTTAAAAAAGATTGAAAAGAAACTCCCATCAGATTTATTTTTAAAAATACATAGATCTTATATCATAAATACTTCAGAAATTATAGATATAGAAGACAATAGTGTTTTAATTGAAAAGTACGTTATTCCTATTAGTAGGTCTCATAAACAAGAGTTCATTAAGAGATTAAATCTTTTATAGAAATCATTCATCTTAGAATTCGTGCCACTCAACTAAAACAACCCTTCATTTATCGAGTTTTTATTAATTAAAGAGCGTTCATGAGTATCTTTGAAGTGTATTTAGAAGTAGATAGATTTTTCATAAAAGATAGTTGAGTTAAAGTTTTATAGTGAAATACAATAATAGATTGGGGAATTTATGAGTTGTTTTAAAAAAGTCAAGATTAATTTTTTGACTTTTTTTTATGCTTTTTTTTTGAAAAAAGAACTGAATAACGTATAAAATAGTAATTATTTTCCTATAATATTTTTAGATTTATACATTAAACAATCTCTCAATTTTGAGTAGATCAAGGAAATATGGGGAGATCACGACGGGTTTAAAAGCAAAAAACCGTTGAAAATCAAAAGATTAACAACGGTTATTGTACTTAAGGCGGGACTTGAAACTATCTATTTTATCACTTATAAAAATGCCCTAAACATTACGAAATCCCTTTTTAATCCTATAAAGTTCTTTGTTTGTAATAGTATTCGGTTATTTAATGAAATTGCATAAAATGTAAATAGATTGAAATTTACCGTACAACAACCGTACAATTTTAATATATTTGTATTGTTCAAACTTCACACTATGGCAACAATCAATTTTTTATACCGTTCAACAAAAGAAAAAGCACCTTTAACTTTACGTCTATTGCATAGACAACAAGGCAAAGACTTTGTTTTTAGTTCTAAAACAGAATACAAGGTAGAGAAGAATTATTGGAAACTACACAATACTAATTCAAGAAGTCCAGAAATAATAAATAAACAAGCAGATATTAATGCAGATTTAAAACCAATCAGAGAGTACATTATAAATAAATTTGATGAAACAAAATTTAATTTAATTTCTAATGATTGGCTAAAAGAGCAAATCTATAACTTCAAACACCCAATAGAAGAAGAAGACAAACAAAGTGATTTACTAATAGATGCAGTACAAAGTATTATTGATGAAGCACCGACAAGAAAAAACTCAAAAGGTGGTATTGGTTTGTCTAAAAGTAGAGTAAATGCTTATACTTCATTAAAAAATATGCTTACTGTATATCAAAAGCAAAAGACTTTCAAAGTAAAAGATGTAGATGTAAAATTTGCAAAAGATTTTCTTAAATATCTACTCAATACAAAAAACTATCAAAAAAGTTATGCACTTAAAAAAATAGCAGATTTAAAAACAGTTTGCAACGATGCTTCATTTTATGGAGTTGAAACAAGTTTGCAGTTAAAAAAGATTGATAGTACTAAAACAAAAAATGAAAATATACTCTATTTAAGCAATAAAGAATTACAACAAATAGAAGATGTGATTTTATTAAGTGAGTCACTTAAGAACGCACGTAAATGGCTCTTACTAGGTTGCAACATTGGTCAAAGAGGCGGGGACTTGTTGCTGTTAGATGAAACTAACTTTATAAATAGAAGCGGTTTAGAGGTAATTGAACTAAAGCAACAAAAAACAGATAAAAACGTAACAATACCCGTTTTAGAAAAAACAAAAGATATCATTAAAAGTGGGTTGCCTTATAAAATATCGATTCAGAAATTAAATAAGCACATTAAGGAGATTTGTAAGATTGCAGAAATTAACGAACTGATAAAAGATAGCAAGATAACAGTAACCGAAAAGGGCAAAGGAAATAAAGAGAAAAGAAAAGTTAGCGGTATTTATCCTAAATGGGAACTAATGGCGTCCCACGTATGTAGGAGGTCGTTTTGTACAAACTTATACGGAATACTACCAACGCCCTTAATAATGAGTATATCGGCGCACAGTTCAGAAAAAATGCTACTTAATTATATTGGTAAAGATAGTTTAGATTTTGCCCAACAAATTGCAGATTTTTATACCTTACAAGCGTTAAAAGAGAAAAAAGAACCTCAACTACAAGTTATTAAAAATGCATCAAATCAATAAAATGAATTTTAACCTACCAATATTACCACCTAAAATAGATTTAGAAACATCAAAAATTTTTAAACAATTAGTTAAGGCTCATAAAAGTTTAGCAGAACTAAAAGGAACTGCAAAAACAATTCCGAACGAAAACATTTTAATTGATACGCTTACACTTCAAGAAGCAAAAGATAGTAGTGAAATAGAGAACATTGTTACTACGCACGATGATTTGTATAAAGAAAATATCCTAATTAAAAGTAAAAGTAGCAATGCTAAAGAAGTCTATAATTATGCACGTGGTTTGCGTTTAGGGTTTCAAATAGTACGAAAAGAAAAGTTGCTATTAAATAAACATATTCTAACAATCCAAAATGAATTATTAGAAAATAATGCAGGTTTTAGAACCCAAGCGGGTACAAAATTAGTTGATGGTTTTGGCAAAGTGGTTTATACGCCTCCACAGAATCCGAAAGAAATTTTAGATTTAATGGGAAACCTTGAAAAATATATTAATGATGATAGTTTTTCTGATGTAGATGCTTTAATTAAAATGGCAGTTATTCATTATCAATTTGAAAGCATACACCCATTTTATGACGGAAATGGTAGAACTGGGCGTATTATAAATATTCTCTATTTAGTACAAAAGGAGTTGTTAGATATTCCTATATTATATTTAAGTAGATATATTACTCAAAACAAAGCAGACTATTACGCCGTATTGCAAAATGTAAGAAGCCAAAACGATTGGGAAAGTTTAGTTTTATATGTATTAAAAGGGGTTGAAGTTACGGCATTGCAAACTATTGATTTGATTATCGAAATTAAAAAATTAATGCAATCGTACAAAAAGAAATTACGTACTGAATTACCAAAAATATATAGTCAAGACCTTTTAAATATTTTCTTTAAAAATCCATATACTAAAACAGATTTTTTAGTAACCGAACTACAAATAAGTAAAAGAACCGCATTAAATTATTTAGATGCAGTTACTAAAATAGGGTTATTAGAAAAAACAAAAGAAGGGAAATCTAACTATTATATTAATACTGGTTTAATTGAAGTATTAGTTAATAAACCCTAAAGAAATTAATTGCAAATATTTACCATGTTCTAATAACGTGGAAAAAAATGATGTAAAATTTACCACGTTATTAAAACGTGGAAAACTACATACATTATAAAGAACCTCAACTACAAGTTATTAAAACCGTATCAAAGCAATAAATACTTAAAACCCTATTAAGTATTTTTAAGATTGCTTTAGTATATTTACAATCTACCTTATTAGAACCGTTTAAAAATAGATTATTAATTATGAATGAAAAAGTAAAAAGTTTATATGATAATCTTAATCTAAAAACTACACCAAAGATTATTTTAGATTATTTTAATAGTTTAGGGAGCTCTAAAGATTTTTTTGGTTCAAAACCTTTAAATACACAATTTACTTTCAATAATCAGAATATTAATTTCTTTTATAATTATGGTGAAAAAAAGCATATTATGAGATTAATAGATGATGAAAAAATCTTAGATGAAGATTATAATTTATTAACGATAGATGTTTTTTATAATACCTATCTTTTAGAATATGGTAAGGGTTTTCAAAAGGGGTTTTATGAGTTTAAGAAAAGTTTAAAAAAAGAAAACTCTTTATTTACAATTAAGAATGACCAAATTATTCATAAAGTATTTTCTAAAGTCGTGCCAAATAGCGTCTTTAGAAAAGTAGTAGGAGGTTTTCCTATTAGTTTTATAAACTATAAAGAAATGATAGAAGTATACAAAATTCATCAAACTAAAGATTTAAGTTGCTTAAAAAAAGAGGCTTATTTTAAAAATGGATTTGAGGGTGGCGAATTTTACAAAGCTTGGTCGATTATATTGCACAACTCCACTCTTTTTGAAGATATTTTTAATAAACAATTTAAAGATAAAGAAATTGATAAACCTCAACTTAAAAATAAAGAAAATAACGCCCCTAAAAGGTTTGCTTATTTTGAAATAGGAATTTTAATAGCACAAGGAAAACTTTCTAAGGTAAAAGAGGGAGTTTTTATGTATAACAATAAAACATTTCAAAAAGCAGAACTTTTAAAAGAACTGGATTTAGATTTAAAAATAACTTCTTTTCGTCAATATATTGAGGGAACTTTTAAAGCATACCCTCATAATACAGACAGGTTAAATTTAAAAGGTTATAAAAGTAAAATGAAAAAGATTATTGAATACTGTAAATACCATAAAATTGATGTAACAAAAGAGTATCAAACCATTTTTGATAGTTTAGAATAGACTGCATAAACTTTGCACTTTCTTTGCACCGATGCACCTAAAAGTGCGGTTAACATAGGGATATTTTTGTGATGCAGAACTAAATACTGCATTACATTATGAGTCAAATTCAATTTATTTCGGTAACACCCGAACAACTTCAAAACGCAATTATTGAGGGCGTAAAAACTCAATTAGAAAGCTTAAAACTTCACTTTGAGCCAAAGCAACCAAAGACCTACTTAAGTAGAGCAGAGGTTTCTAAAATGCTAAACGTTTCTTTTGTTACGCTTAACAAATGGAATAAAACAGGACGTTTAAAAGCGGTCGGTATCGGTGGGCGCGTTCTTTACCGTCAAAGTGATATTGATAACGCAATTGTAGAAATTTAAACGGCTGAATGATGAGCAATAACAAATCAAACAGCCGTATGTCTTTTGAAAAAGGACAAGTCAAAAACACAACAAATAAAGCACGTTTAATTGCTTTTGTAGAACAAAGCGAATACATAGCAAAAAGTGAACAACCTATTATCTGTAAACGGTTTAATTTACCTTATTTAAAAGGGGTTTTTGCGAATGAGTATAGAAAACGTTTTTATAATTATCTATATTATACAACCACTACAACCGCAGACGTATTTAAGCAAACTAAAATACCCGAAAAGTTTCTTTGTCAAGCAAAAGCATACTATGAGAAAAAAGGCTTATTGCAAGTTTTATTTTCAGGTAGATGCCCAGTAACAAAGTCTAAGAATGTAAACTTTTTAAGTACTAATAAAAAACTCTTTTCAGATAATTATAATATAAAGTAAGGTTATGAACGACTTAACAAAAGTCGTTCCTATAACTGATTTTAAAGTAAGTGTAAAGCATCATTTTAATAGTTCTAAAATGGTGCCGAATGCACCGCTATTTAGTGAGATTTACAATTACTATTCTAATAAGGATAAAAATAGTATTCCAGTTAAAAAGCATCATACTTTAAGAACTTTATTAGAGCGATTAAATACTATAAAAACAAAACCCACTAAAAGCAACAGTATTGCAATTTTAAAAGGTTTATACAAAGGCGGTACAAGTGGCGAATACTGTTATAAAAGCGCGCCTTTCTTATTTTTTGATATTGACGTAAAAGATGACGAAAACACCCGTTTACAGGATGCAAAGCAAAATGCAGATGTATTTATGCAATTACAAAAAATAGCCGTTATGGTTTGGCGTTCAAATAGTATAAAAGGAATTTCGGGGGTTTTATACGTTCCACAATTAGCAGAGGTTTTAAATAATGATACCACCAAACATTTAAAAATAGGTAATGCTATTACAAATTATTTAACTAATATTTTAAATGTAGCTTTTGACAAAGCACAAAATAAATTTAGACAAGTTAGGTATTTAGCCTTGCAAACTGAAAAACGATTTATAAATAAGAATCCGTATGTTTTTGAATACGATGTAAAAGAAATAATAAAGGTTTCAAATACTGGCGTAAAACAATATAGATTTACAGATAATAGGGCGGTTTATGGCTCAATTAAAGAACAATTTAATACAAGTACTTCAATACATACAGCTTTAATAGATAACGTTTGTATTCAAGTAAATGATAATAGATATAAACATCCAAGTACAACCAGTAAAACAACGGGGGTTGTAGTAGACAACATCTTTTTTAATCATAGTAGTAGTTTTTCAAATTACAAAGTATTTACGCCCTTTGATTTATATTTAAAACTTCATTATGAAAATGATTACAAACGCTTTATAAACTACTTAAAAACAAAAGGATATACAGAGAATCAACCGCAACAAAAAGACTTTAAACAGGCTAAAAAGATGCTTGCATCTGTAACAGAAAACAGGGAGCAACAAATATTTACGGCGTGTTATGATTTAGTAAACGCAAACTACAAAGACAAGGTTAATTTTACCAATGATAACGCCAAAAATGATACTGAAAAATTATTGTTTTTTGATTATCTGAAGTTAAAACCGTTAACCATTAAATATGATAAAACTCTAAATATAAAAAGCTATGTTAGTGAACAGTTAAAAAATATTTTAGACTATTCAGATACTCATAATAAAACCATTTTAACCGCAGAAACGGGAACAGGAAAAACAACCGCTTTTTTAATGGATTTTACAAAAAACCGACCAAATAAAAGACTTTTAATTTTAGCACCGTTAACCGTAATAGTAGAGCAAACAAAAGCCGAATTTAAAAACATTACTACACTTACAGGCAATAGCACACCAGACGACCATATTAAAGCAAAAAAGGTTTCAATTGTTATGGCTACTTATGAGCAAGGTTACAAACACCTAAAAGACCCGAATACATTTGATTATGTTGTTATTGATGAAGTACACAATTTAATCATAGCAAACAGTTATAAACGTGAAACAATAAAGAACTTAACAAGTCTTTTAAACACTTACAACGTAATAGGACTTACAGGAACTACAAACCAACTTTTTAAGGCTATTGGTTACAAATTAGTGAATGTAAAAAAAGAAGATTTAAAGCGTGTTAATGTTTCTTTGATAGTAGATAATAGAACACCTATAAAAATAGCTTTACAGCACTTACAAAACGTAAAAGGTAAATGTATAGTAAGAGTAAACAGTCGTAAGGTTGCAACCGCTTTAAAAACAGAATTATTAAAAGCAAAGAGGTATAAGAAAAATGAAATTCTTATTTTAAATTCAGATAATCATATTAAAAAAAGTGAAGATTTTAAACAACTTACTACACAAAGCAAATTTAATAATGTAATAAAATTAGTACTTACAACTTCAATAATAGACGAGGGTTTAAGTATAAAACAAAGCGGGTTTACAGATGTTGTTTTTATTGAAACCGAATACAATCCAATGCCCGAATCTGTAAAGCAATTCTTTGCGCGTTTTAGGAATGAAGACGAAAACCGCAAAAACTATTTTTATTATAAGCAAACTAAAAACCAAACGTTAAAAAGTTGGAATCCTAACTATTCATTTTTAGAAACTAAAAAGAATTTAATTGTAGATGCCCAAAGCTTTAATGTAAACGATACAGACAAAAAAGATAGTACCAGTACTAAATATTTATACTATGAAAATAGTTTTGTAAACGATTATGCCCTTGCTTATGATATTTCAAAAAGCTTTTTTAGTATGATGACAAAACAGGAATACATCCATTTTTTAGAATTAAATTATAACATCAATATCATAGAAAACAAAAACCATATTCGCGTTGATTTTGATACAGCCGAAAGCAAAGACCAAAGCGAACAAAATAAAATACTTATTGCTAATAACTGGCGCAATAATAAAGACGAGGTTTTAAGTGTGTTACGTCAAATTACAAATAATTTAGAGTTGAAAAAATCTATTACTTACTTAGGTTTAAATCCTAAAGATGAAATTTATAATTTAGTAAGCGACAATTTAAAAATGTTTGAAGATTTGCAAAGAAATAGCGAACATTTAGAAAGTTTGGGCGTTTCTGATATTGATAGTATTTTAATTGATACAACCAAATTAAAGCCTATTGATTTAAGAACTATAAACCGTAAAATTAAATTGTTTCAAAATATTGATACCATAAAGAACCCTAAAACAAAAACAGATGAAAAGAACAAAACCAAACTTCTAAAGTTTCTTGCTGAAGCAAAAAAACTAAAAATAATAAATAAAACGACCTTGTTTAAAGAATGGAATAAACTAAGATGCAACAGTAAAAATCCGAGTTATTACAACCTAATAGATTTGTTAGAATGGCAAGAAATTGAAAGTAAAAATACAGCGTAAAACATCTTTGTTATTATAAGGAATATAAATAGATGTTAGAATCTGTTAACTCTTATAAATAAGGGCATAAAAAGGAATTTGCTACAAAATTTTAAGAGTACTAAACTTTGTGAAAACAGCATAAAAAAAGGCTACCAAAAGGCAACCCTTAGAACCGTTCAAAGTTCAATAATAAGTTAATTATTATCAATGTAAATATAGTAATTTAATAGTTTAATTTCAATTAATAAAATCAATAGTTGATTTGTATTGAATAATCTAATAGTTAGATTTTCGCAAAACATAAAAAGGACACTATAAAAAGGAGTACTAAAGTTTAATTTATTGCAAAATTCCCTAAATATTTAGGTTTTAAAAAAAAAATACGATGCCAAAAAAAATTACATTCCCTTATTTATTTGATGAAAGCAAAAGTTTATCTGTAACAGATTTAAAAAAATGAATTACTTCAGACCAAATAAAAAGACTGGCGGAACTATCAACTGGACAATGCGGGGCGAAAATAGTGGAAGTATAAGTATTAAGGTTACTATAAGTGATGAAAATAAATATATTGATTTTGATTACAGTTGCAATAAACAAGATTATAATTATAGGATTTATTTAGTATCTGTAAAATCTAATTTAAACAAAGGAGTAATTTTATACTTTAAATGTAATTTTACAGGTATAAGATGCAGAAAGCTTCATTTAGTCAACGGTAGATTTCAACATAGAACAGCGCAAAAAAACGGAATGTATTCAACACAAACCAAAAGCAAGAAATGGCGACAAATAGAAAGGGGTTTTGGCAGTTACTTTGACAAGGATAAAATCTATGCAGAACTTTACAGCAAACATTTTAGACAATCTTACAACGGTAAACCAACAAAAAGGTATTTAAAGTTGATAAATAAATTAAAGGAGGTTGACAAGGTAGATCCGAATGATATTGAAAGGTTGCTACTATCTAAATAAATGAATAGTGAGATTATTGAAAACCGTAAAAAACATTAAAATATTGATTGTAAGTTTGTGAAAAAATATAAATAATGTAAATTTACATTTAAAGCTTATAAAAAAAAATCTTAAAATTATGGAAAAAGAAGAAAAAAAATTAACTCCTGAAGAAGTACAATTAGAACTTTTAAGCATTTCTAAAGACAATAATAAAAAATTTGAATCAATGAGAAAAAACATTCAATTTATTGTTTGGTATTTAATTATTTCTATAATAGTTACATTTTGCTATTTAGCCGTTTTTTATGGCAAAACAGGAGCGTTTAGGGCGTATTAATTTTTTTTAAAACATATTATCTTTTAAATAGTTGCTAAAAAAAAGGCTATCAAAAGGCAACTTTAGAACCGTTCAAAGTTCAATAATATTTTAACATATCATTACTGTAATGATAATAAATTAAAACAAAAAAGCTGGCAATTTTGAAAGCCTATAAAAAATTAATAATTGATTTTTAAAACCTAAAAAGTGACACTATAAAAAAGAGGGGGCAATTTTTTTTCGCACGGTAAAAAGGGCGTTTTCGGAAACCATAAAAAGAAAGTTGTAAGGTTTGTCTATCTATTGGTGCATTATGGATAAAATCATACGAATTGAACGCCTTAAAGGAAAAAGTTCGTTGGTATCTGTTCGCGCGCGTGCATCGTTTTGAATAATCAATACTTTTTCAAATGTAAGAATAAGTTTAAATAACTACATTTTAAAAAATGGTTGGCAAGATGAAGTTTATAAAAGCAAAAAACCGTTGAAAATCAAAAGATTAACAACGGTTATTGTACTGAAGGCGGGACTTGAACCCGCACGGCCATTACTGACCACTGGATTTTAAGTCCAGCGTGTCTACCAATTCCACCACTTCAGCATTGGTATGCTATTTCATAATTAGAGCGAAAGACGGGATTTGAACCCGCGACCCCCACCTTGGCAAGGTGATGCTCTACCCCTGAGCTACTTTCGCAGTCAATGTTTATGAACTTAGCTCCTCTTCAAGGACTCGAACCTTGGACCCTCTGATTAACAGTCAGATGCTCTAACCAACTGAGCTAAAGAGGAGTTTGCTACACTATTTGTGTTTAGCGACTGCAAAGATACATCTATTTTTGACTTCTCCAAACGTTTTTCAAAAAAAAAGTTATTTTTTTTTCATTTTAATAATTTGGGAATAAATTCTTCTTTAAATTTCAAAATATTGTATTTTTGCTATGAGAATATGCTTACAATAAAAAGCACAAACTAAAATATGGACAAATTTTCGTTCTTAAACGCGGCACATACAGGCTTTATAGCCGATTTATACGATCAATACTTAATCAATCCTGATGGGGTGGAACCAAGTTGGAGAAGCTTTTTTCAAGGATATGACTTAGCTAATGAAAATTATTCTTTTTCTGACGAAGAGGTTTCTACTGAAATTCCGCAGGAAGTAAAAAAAGAATTTTTGGTGGTAGACTTAATAAACGGCTACAGAACACGTGGTCATTTATTCACAGCAACAAATCCTGTTAGAGATAGGAGGCAATATCAACCAACTTTAGAACTAGATAATTTCGGTTTAACCGAAAACGATTTAGAAAAAGAGTTTTCGGCTGGTGATGTTTTGGGTCTTGGTAGGGTTAAACTTTCTGTGATAATCAATCACTTAAAAAGCATTTATTGCGACTCGATCGGGGTAGAATATATGTACATGCGTAATCCAGAAAAATTAAAGTGGTGGCAAAATCGTTTGAATGAAAACGATAATCATCCTAATTATTCTGTAGATTCAAAAAAATATATACTTTCTAAATTAAATCATGCGGTAACTTTCGAAAGTTTCTTGCAAAAAAAATATGTTGGTCAGAAGCGTTTTTCATTAGAAGGTGGTGAAGCTTTAATTCCTGGGATTAGTGTTGCTTTAAGAGAAGCAGCAGAAAACTACGGAGTAAAAGAATGTGTTTTAGGAATGGCACATAGAGGGCGTTTAAACACTTTAGTAAACATCTTTAAAAAACCTGTAAGAGACTTATTTAGTGAGTTTGAAGGGAAAGATTTTGAAGATGATGATATCGATGGAGATGTAAAATACCACTTGGGTTTAACGTTAAGCAAAACCTACAGAGATGGTAATGAAATTAAAATGAACTTAGTTCCTAATCCGTCTCACTTAGAAACGGTTGCAGCAGTTGCAGAAGGAATTACAAGAGCCAAGATAGATAGGAAATACAACGGAGATTCTAGTAAGATTTTACCGATTATAATTCATGGAGATGCGGCAATTGCTGGTCAAGGTATTGCTTATGAAATAGTTCAAATGGCAAAACTAAATGGTTATAAAACTGGTGGAACCATTCATATTGTGGTAAACAATCAAGTTGGTTTTACAACCAATTATTTAGATGCTCGTTCAAGCACCTACTGTACAGATGTTGGTAAAGTTACTTTATCGCCTGTTTTACATGTAAATGCAGATGATACAGAGGCTGTCTGTCATGCAATGCAAATGGCACTAGCATTTAGAATGAAGTTTAAATCTGATATTTTTATAGATCTTTTAGGATATAGAAAATATGGGCATAATGAAGGTGATGAACCTCGTTTTACCCAACCAAAATTATACAAAGCCATAGCTAAACATCAAAATGTAAAAGATATTTATGCTGAAAAGTTATTGAAAGAAGGAAGTATCGGTAAAAATCATTTAGCTGAAATTACTTCTGAATTTAAGGAAATGTTAGAGAGAGAATTCGATTTGTCTAAAGAAGATAAAACTTCTAAAGTAAGAGAATTTATGAAATCTACATGGGAAGGTTTTGAAAGAGAAGACCTCGAAGCGATGCTAGAGCCTGTAGATACTAGTTACAAAGCAGCACAATTAAAACATATTGCAAAAGTAGTTTCTACGGTTCCTGAAGGTGTTCAATTTTTAAGAAAAGCAGAACGTATTTTAGAAGGTAGAGCGAAAATGACATTCGAAACCAATAAATTAGATTGGGGAATGGCAGAGAATTTAGCGTATGGTTCTTTAATGGAAGAAGGATTTAACGTTCGTATATCTGGACAAGATGTAGAAAGAGGAACTTTTTCTCATAGACATGCTATTCTACGTGATGAAGTTACCGAAGAAAGAATTAATTTACTAAACACAAACCCCGAGAATAAAGGGAAAATGTTTATTTACAACTCTTTATTATCTGAATATGGTGTTTTAGGTTTTGATTATGGATACGCCATGGCAAATCCGAATACATTAACTATTTGGGAAGCGCAATTTGGAGATTTCTCAAACGGAGCTCAGATCATATTTGATCAATATATTTCTGCAGCAGAGGACAAGTGGAAATTACAAAACGGTATTGTAATTTTATTACCTCATGGATATGAAGGACAAGGTTCTGAACATTCATCTGCAAGAATAGAACGTTATTTACAATTGTGTGCAATCGATAATATGACGGTTGCAAATTGTACTACGCCAGCCAATTTCTACCATTTATTGCGTAGACAAATGAAACGCGATTACAGAAAACCATTAATTGTATTTACACCTAAAAGTTTATTGCGTCATTCTAAAGTAGTAAGTACAGTAGAAGAATTAGCTACAGGCGAATTTCAAGAAGTTATAGACGATACGCTAAACCCAGACACTGTAAAGAAACTAGTTTTCTGTATGGGGAAATTCTACTATGACTTATTAGAAGAAAGAGAAATTTTAGGAAGAGAAGATGTTGCTTTGGTAAGAATTGAGCAATTATTTCCTTTACACTTAGAGAAAATTCAGAAAGTTATAGACAGGTATCCGAATGTAGAAAATTACATTTGGGCACAAGAAGAACCTAGAAATATGGGGGCTTGGAGCTTTATGTTAGAACGTTTCGATTTGGTGAAATTAAATGTACGTTCTCGTAAATATTACGCAGTACCAGCAGCAGGTTCTAGTACACGATTCAAAAAACGTCATAAAGCCGTTATTGATAGTGTTTTTAATGATAATGAGTAAGCGCGTTAAGGATTTCCACCGTTCAGCTACTTTTTTGTAGCTTTAACCTTTTAATTGTCTATATAAATAGGCATCATTGCGAGGAACGAAGTAATCTGTTTTTGATTAAGAGATTGCCACAGTTTTCAAAAAAGAAAACTTCGCAATGACAAAAAGTTAAAAGATATAGTGAAAAGCCTGTTTAAACGCCTAAAAAATAAAAATTTTAATTAAATTTAGATACTGAAACAAGTTCAGTGCAAGTAAAATAAGAAACCATGAGTGTTTTAGAAATGAAAGTTCCTTCTCCGGGAGAATCGATTACAGAAGTAGAAATTGCAACTTGGTTAGTTGAAGATGGGGATTATGTTGAGAAAGATCAACCAATTGCAGAAGTAGACTCAGACAAAGCAACTTTAGAATTGCCAGCTGAAGAAAGTGGAATTATCACTTTAAAAGCAGAAGAAGGTGATGCTGTAGAAGTTGGTGCTGTGGTATGTTTAATAGATACTAGTGCAGCGAGACCAGAAGGTGATGCGCCGGCAAAAACAGCAGCTCCAAAAGAAGAAAAGAAAGTTGAAGTAAAAGAAGCTCCTAAAGCAGCAACGTATGCTACAGGAACTGCTTCACCTGCTGCTAAAAAAGTTTTAGCAGAAAAAGGAATGGACTCTTCTTCTATTAAAGGAACAGGAAAAGATGGTAGAATTACCAAAGACGACGCTGTAAAAGCAGTGCCTTCTATGGGAACTCAGCCAGCAAATGGAACGCGAGGAACAGAGCGCAAGAAAATGTCTATGTTGCGCAGAAAAGTTGCAGAACGTTTGGTTGCAGTTAAAAATGAAACTGCGATGTTAACTACTTTTAACGAAGTAAATATGCAGCCTATTTTCGACTTGCGTAAACAATTTAAAGAAGACTTTAAAGCAAAACATGGGGTTGGTTTAGGGTTTATGTCTTTCTTTACTTTAGCTGTAGTTAGGGCTTTAAGAATGTATCCGGATGTGAATTCTATGATTGATGGAGATTTTCAGATAAAGCAAGATTTTCAAGATATTTCTATAGCAGTTTCTGGACCAAAAGGTTTAATGGTTCCTGTAATTAGAAATGCAGAAAACTTATCTTTTAGAGGTGTAGAATCTGAAGTAAAACGCTTGGCAATTAGAGCTAGAGATGGGCAAATTACAGTAGATGAAATGACGGGTGGAACTTTTACAATTACCAATGGTGGTGTGTTTGGTTCTATGTTGTCTACACCAATTATAAATCCTCCTCAAAGTGGAATTTTAGGAATGCACAATATTGTAAACAGGCCAATGGCCGTAAATGGTGGTGTTGTAATTCAGCCAATTATGTATGTTGCGTTGTCTTATGATCACAGAATTGTAGATGGTAGAGAATCTGTTGGTTTCTTAGTTGCTGTTAAAGAAGCTCTAGAAAACCCTACAGAATTGTTGATGGACAACAATCCTACAAAAGCATTAGAAATGTAAATTTAGATTGTTTCAGTTTTAGACAATTAGATTTTTAGATATATAAATCCCGAGCTTTTGCTTGGGATTTTTTTGTTAATGATTAGATTTGCTTCTATACTTAAAAAAAGATAACTTAGCTACATTCATCTTAAAATAATCATCGAGAAAATGAATTCAAAATTCAAGAATATACATCAAGTTATTTCTAGTTATATTGAAATTAGCGATGCAGAATGGTCTTATTATTCTTCGATGTTACAATTAAAAGTAATCAAGAAAAAGCGTATTGTTCTTAGTGAAGGAAATATTTGTAGAGAGGTTTTTTTTATAAATAAAGGATTGTTACGCATCTTTTTTGTTGATAATAACGGAGAGGAAAAGACCTTTCATTTTGCCTTAGAAAACACATTTGCTACAGATTATAAGAGTTTTTTAAAAGAAGTACCGTCAAATTATTCAATTCAGGCAATGGAAGATACCGAAGTTGCAGTAATGTCGCTTGAGATGGTGCAAATTGGTTATGATAAGTTGAAGTATGGCGAAAAACTTGGAAGACTCTTAGCTGAAGATTATTTTTTTATGTTTAATGACAAAATTCAGGCCATGTATACGCAAACTCCACTAGAACGATACAAAAATTTAACAACCAGTTTTCCTGAGATATTTCAACGAGTACCACAACATTTAATTGCTTCTTATCTAAATATCAGTTCTGTACATTTAAGTCGTTTAAAAAATTCAGATTAAAACAACTTATCTAAAGTGATAACATTTGTTATCGCTAAAATTTTATCAATTCCCTATTTTTACGTCTAAGAGTATGAACATCAATTTTTTAGGATATGAAACAAATGAAAGGTAAAGTAGTTTTAATTACAGGAGGTGCGTCTGGTATAGGTAAAATTATGGTTCGTTTATTTTTAGAACGTGAAGCTAAAGTGATTATTTGGGATATCAATCAATCAAAAATTGATGAGACCATTTTAGAATTAGCGAACAAAGGTGATGTTCTAGGGTTTACTATTGATGTTTCCGACATTAATCAAATTAAAGAAACTGCTTTAAAAGTAAAGCAAGAAATAGGGGTCGTTGATGTGCTTATAAATAATGCTGGTATTGTTGCAGGAAAATACTTCCATGAACACACCACGTTAGATATTTTAAAAACAATGGAAATTAATGCGAATGCACCAATGTTTATTACCAAAGAATTTTTGAGCGGTATGCTAGAGCAGAATTCTGGACATATCTGTAATATAGCTTCTTCTGGAGGTTTAATTTCAAACCCTAAAATGTCGGTGTATGCAGCAAGCAAATGGTCTTTAATAGTTTACGTATCGAGATGAAACAGTTAAAAAAGAACATTAGCATAACTACCATAATGCCTTATTATATCAATACCGGAATGTTTGATGGCGTAAAATCGAAAATACCAATTCTAGAACCTGAATCTGCCGCACTTACCATCGTAAAAGCAATAGAACGAAAGAAAAGAATGGTAACAATTCCTGGTTATTTGTACAGATTTACAAGATTAGGACAAGGTTTTATGTCCATTGATATTTTTGATTGGTTTGCAGGAAACGTATTAGGAATTTATAAAACGATGGAACATTTCACAGGTCGTAAAAAGTAAGCATTATGATAGCTACAGCAGAAGAGTTAATTATTAAATATATTGCAGGTCATCGTACCTTTTTTTCTACACAAAATACGAAAGATATCGACTTTAGATTAACGCAACTTCGTACGTTGAAAAAAGCAATTCTTCAACATCAAGAAAAAATAGAAAATGCTTTATGGGAAGATTTACACAAATCTCCGGAAGAAGCATACTTAACTGAAATTAGTATTGTTACTGGTGAAATAGACAATCATATTAGACATTTAAAGAGATGGGCAGCACCCAAAAAAGTGTCAACACCTATTCATTTATTTCCCTCCTCTAGTAAAGTATTGTATGAACCTTTGGGTACTGCATTAATAGTTGCTCCTTGGAATTACCCGTTTCAATTGCTAATTAACTCTCTTGTTGGAGCTATTTCTGCCGGATGTTGTAGTGTGCTAAAACCATCACCAGATACGCCAACCGTTGCTAAGGTAATGGAAAACATGATTTCAGAAAATTTTGAATCAGATTATATTAGTGTAGTTCAAGGAGGAAGAGAAACCAATACGATATTATTTGCACAAAATTTTGATATCATTTTCTTTACAGGAAGCCCTAAAGTAGGTAAAGTAGTAATGAAAGCAGCAGCCGAAAATCTAACACCTGTCGTTTTAGAATTGGGTGGTAAAAGTCCGTGTATTGTTGATGCTGATGCAAATATAGAGATAGCTGCTAAACGAATTACTTGGGGTAAATTAATTAATGCAGGTCAAACTTGCATTGCCCCAGATTATCTTTTTGCTCATGAGTCTATTAAAGAAGAGTTATTAGACAAAATTGCCAAGAATATAAAACTGATGTATGGTGATACTGTAAAGGAAAGTCGTTTTTATCCTCGTATTGTAAATGAAAAAGCTGTAGAACGCTTGAGTGGTTTGTTAAATGAAGGGAAAATACACACTGGTGGTGAGATTGATCTGAAAGAAAAGTTTGTAGCACCTACTATTATAGATAATGTTCAGCCTAATTTTTTGGTAATGCAAGAAGAAATATTCGGACCTATCTTACCTGTAATGAGTTTTAATCATATTAATGAAGCAATTAGTTACATTAATAAGAATGAAAAACCTTTGGCTTTTTATTATTTTGGAAAAAATAAAAAAGCAAAAGACGTTTTAGCAAAAACGACATCTGGCGGTGCTTGTGTGAATGACACATTAATGCATATAAGCAATCACCATTTGCCATTTGGTGGTGTCGGAAATAGCGGCATGGGAAATTATCACGGACAAGAAAGTTTTTTAGTCTTTAGTAACAAAAGAGCTGTAGTAACAACACCAACATGGATGGATTTACCATTAAAATACGTGCCTTTTAAGTACTTCAAATTAATTAAGAAAATTCTTTAAGACTGTTTAAAGCATACGATAACACACTATCAAAATAAAAGGAATGAATAAATTAATAGCATCAATATATATTAATAAATTTTTTAAAACCATAACAGTTGTTTTTTGCGCCTTTTCCTTATGTAGTTGTGCGTCTAAAAAAATAAGTGATATTTCGTATCTAAAAGAGTCAAAAGCTTTGGTAGCATCTTTTCCAAAGTTAAATGTTTATCAGACACGTAAATCTAAAGACAACCCTGTTGTTATTTTTATTCATGGTGGTTACTGGAATGAAGGAAGAAAAGGTATTTATGGATTTTTAGGTAGAAATTTTGCTAAAAAAGATGTGGTAACCATAATTCCTAATTATACGTTAAGTCCTAATGGGAATTACAATACGATGGCAAAGGAAGTTGCAGCAGCTATAAAATGGACGCATGAAAATATTGAAAAGTACAACGGAAATCCCGATCAAATATTTTTAATGGGACATTCTGCAGGCGGACATTTAATTGCATTGGTAGGAACGAATCCTAAATATTTAGAAGATAGAGATATCGTAAAAGGTATAATTCTAAATGATGCAGCAGGATTAGACATGTATTCTTATCTAAAGAAATATCCCCCAACTAAAAATCATAATTATGATGTAACTTGGACAGGTAAAGAAGAAAATTGGAAAGATGCTTCTCCTATTTATTTTGTATCAGAAAAAACACCACCAATTTTTATGATTACGGGAACTAAAACATTTCCATCAATTATTTCTCAAAATAAAGGTTTTCTAGAAAAGTTAAATAAATTCCAACCAAACGTTAAAATCAATTTTCAATCAAAGAAACACATTCCAATGATGCGTCAATTCTTTTGGCCATGGAATAAAAATTACAAAGAAATTCTAGAATTTATAGACATTCATAAATAGAATTACCTGGAGTTTTAGATTTTTAGTTATCAAGATCTCGGGCTTTTACTCGGGATTTTTTATGTAGTATAATTTAATTATTTATCTTGCGTCAAAAAGTAAAATGGCTAAAAATCCTGAATTAGAACTTGCCCTACAATTTATAGATAAAACAGATAGAAATCTTTTTATCACCGGAAAAGCAGGTACAGGAAAAACTACTTTTTTACATCAAATTAAAAAGGAATCGTTAAAAAGAATGGTTATTGTAGCACCAACTGGTGTTGCAGCAATTAATGCAAAAGGAGTAACGATTCATTCATTTTTTCAAATGCCTTTTGGTCCTATTTTACCTGATCAAATTGCGAATACAAATCAGCAACGTAAATTCTCGAAAACGAAAATTGATATTATAAAATCGTTAGATTTAGTAATTATTGATGAAATTTCTATGGTTCGTGCAGATTTGTTAGACGGAATAGACCAGGTAATGCGTCGTTACAAAAATCGTGATAAAGTTTTTGGTGGTGCGCAGATTTTAATGATTGGAGATTTACAACAATTAGCACCAGTTGTAAGACCAAATGAATGGAGTTTACTACAACAACATTACAATACGGTGTACTTTTTTAGTTCGAAAGCGTACCAGGAAGCAAATGTGGTTTCTATAGAATTGAAACATATTTACCGTCAGAAAAATGAAGAATTTATTAAGATTCTAAATGAAATTAGAACAAATACGTTATCTGATGAATCTGCTAAAATTTTAAATAAAAATTACAATCCCTCTTTTTCTCCAACAAAAGAAGAAGGCTATATAACCTTAACGACACATAATAATAGAGCGAATTTAATTAACAATTCTGAACTAAATAAACTGAAAGCTAAAAGTGCTTTCTTTAAAGCGGAAGTTTCTGGGAAGTTCAATGAAAATGCGTTTCCTAATTCAGAAAAACTAGAATTAAAAGTTGGTGCGCAAGTAATGTTTATTAAAAACGATTCTTCGCCAGAAAAAAGATATTTCAACGGAAAAATAGGCGTTATTACCAATATTTCTAGCAATTCTGTAACAGTGCAATGTGGTAATGAAATAGATGAAATTGTTACGGAAAAAGAAAAGTGGGAGAATATTAATTATTCTATCAACGAAGAAACAAAAGAGATAAACGAAGATATTACAGGTTCATTTTCTCAAATCCCTTTGCGTTTGGCTTGGGCAATTACCATTCATAAAAGTCAGGGTTTAACATTCGAAAAAGCAATTATAGATGCAGAAGCGTCTTTTGCACACGGGCAAACGTATGTTGCCTTAAGTAGATGTACCTCTTTAGAAGGTTTGGTTTTAAAAACACCAATTACAAGTAGCGCTATTATAAATGATAGAACCGTAAGTGTTTTTAATGAAAGTGTTGAAGAAAATCACCCAGACGAACGTATTTTAAACCAATCTGAGAAAAATTTTCAGTTGAATTTGATTTCAGAATTGTTCGATTATCAACCCTTTTTATATCCAATATCTCGATTAATAGATATCTATTACAAAAATAGAACAAGTATAAAAGGAGATGTTATAGATCATTTACAAACCATTAAAGATGATGGAGTAGTGGCTTTAATGAAAGTTTCTAACGGATTTAAAAATCAATTAAATGCGATTTCAGAGGATACTATTCTCCCAGAAAATAGTTCTTCAATTCAAGAAAGATTTATTAAAGCGCTAGCTTATTTTGTGACACAAACAAAAGGGAATATTCTAAAACCTTTAAATGCTGTTACATTTTCTACGGATAATCAAGCTGTAAAAAAGGACTTTTCTAAACAGTTCGATTCGTTGCAAGAAAAGTTGTTAGAAAAACTTTTTGCACTTCAGAAAATGTCAGATGGTTTTAAAGTACAAGAATACTTAAAAGTACGAGCAAAAGCCGTTTTACAAAAATCTGAACCTACAAAAAAGAAGAAAGTAATTTCTAAACGAGATCCAATTTTAGCTTTAAAATTAAGAGAATTAAGAGACGGAATTAGGGTAGCAGAAAGTATACCTGCTTTTCAAATATTTACACAAGAAACGCTGTATGCAATGTGTGATATTCTTCCAAGAACAGAAAAAGAGTTGTTAAAAGTTGTTGGAATGGGTAAAGTTCGAGTTGCTAAATATGGCGAAGAAATTTTAGAAGTGATCAATAAATATTGTGATGAAAACGGAATAAATAAATTAAACGAACAAAAAAAGGAAGACAAAAAACCAACCAAGCAGATTACTTATGAGTTGTTTAAAACCGGACTTTCAATAAAAGATATTGCGAAAGAAAGAAGCTTAACTATAGGTACTATAGAAAATCACTTAGCAAATTATATTACCACTGGCGATATAGATGTTTTAGAATTAATAACGTTAAAACGCTATAAAAAAATTAGAAATGAAATTGAAGAAGCTGGTGACGTAAAGGGCTTAACAGCTCTTAAAGAAAAAGTAGATGCAGGCATTACGTACATGGAGTTGAAAATGGTTTTAATGTCTAGGGAGAGTTAATTCAAAGTATTTTACAGTAAAGTGTAAGTTTTATTAAAAATGAACGTCTTAGGGAACATGATAAGAAACTTCTTGTCATATCTTTTTCATAGCAATTTTCCTACTTCTAATTTAGAAGTAGGTTTTTATTTCAAAAAAATATTTTTGAAGCTATTTCCTGCTTTCACTAAATCTTTTCACGGTATAATTTTTTTTATTCTTCAAAACTCACTCGAACTGACAGTAAAAAAGGATGCCGTTTCAATCAGGGCTAGACTTTTTGCTGGTTATTTCTTATTTCTGAGAAAGTTATAATCTAAATTTTAAGCATATTCTAAATAGAATTAATTTCTATTAATTATAATTAAAACTCAAAATGTCATTCCGAAATGAGACTTTTTAGTCGATTGAGGAATCTCAAAGTTAAATTGATTATAATTCATAAGATTCCTCGTCGTTCATACTTTTCTCTGTTGGAATGACGAGCGTTAGGAAACATCCTACTAAATTATAATTAAAACTCAAAATGTCATTCAGAAATGAGACTTTTAGACGATTGAGGAACCTCAAAGTTAAATAGATATAGTTCACAAGATTCCTCGTCGGTCATACTTCTCTCTTTCGGAATGACGAGCGTTAGGAAACATCCTACTAAATTATAATTAAAACTCAAAATGTCATTCCGAAATGAGACTTTTTAGTCGATTGAGGAATCTCAAAGTTAAATAGATATAGTTCACAAGATTCCTCGTCGTTCACACTTCTCTCTGTCGGAATGACGAGCGTTAGGAAACATCCTACTAAATTATAATTAAAACTCAAAATTGTCATTCCGAAATGAGACTTTTTAGTCGATTGAGGAATCTCAAAGTTAAATTGATTATAACTCATAAGATTCTTCGTCGTTCACACTTCTCTCTGTCGGAATGACGAGCGTTAGGAAACATCCTACTAAATTATAATTAAAACTCAAAATGTCATTCCGAAATGAGACTTTTTAGTCGATTGAGGAATCTCAAAGTTAAATAGATATAGTTCACAAGATTCCTCGTCGTTCATACTTCTCTCTGTCGGAATGAGGAGCGTTTGAAAAATGAATTTAAGATAGATTCGTTTTACTTCAAATCCTTCAACAATAATTGAATCGTTTTTCTACCGTTCCATTCGTTCTCATCTAAAGCATAGACAATATCAAAATCATTTTGAACCAAGTCCATTTTACCGCCTAAATTAAAACCAATAGAATTAAACGTTTGTTTATTATCACCTTGAAAGACATTCAGTTTTAAATGTGTTTTATCTGCGCCAACTTGTTTGCCATATCCATTATCTCTAACACAAGTAGATTTAAAAGTAGGTTTCATGTTCATAGGACCAAAAGGCGCCATTAACTGAATAATTCTAAAGAACTTAGGAGTAATTTCAGATAGATGTATTTCTGCATCCACGGAAATTTCTGGAGTCAATAATTCTTTATCGATGGTTCTTTCTACAACTTCCTCGAACTTCTTTTTAAAATTCTCATAATTTTCTGGTAATAAGGTTAAACCCGCAGCATATTTGTGTCCGCCAAATTGTTCTATGAATTCGCTGCAAGCCTCTAAGGCATTATAGACATCAAAACCTTTTACAGAACGTGCAGAAGCAGCCAGCTTCTCACCGCTTTTTGTAAAGACTAACGTAGGTCTGTAGTGTTTTTCTATTAATCTAGAAGCCACAATACCAATAACTCCTTTGTGCCAATCTTCTTGAAACACTACTGTAGAGAAGCCTTGTTCCTCCTCATTATCTATAATTTGAATTAAAGCTTCATTTGTAATTTTCTTATCTAAATCTTTTCTATCAGCATTAAAAATTTCTATCGCTGCAGCAAATTCTACGGCAGAATCAAAATCCATTTCTGTTAAAAGTTCAACTGCATAATTACCATGTTTCATTCTTCCTGCAGCATTTATTCTTGGTGCAATCGTAAAAACAACATCGGTAATTGTTAATTCAGACTTTTTAGTTTGATGAATGATTGCCTTAATTCCGTTTCTAGGACTTTGATTAATTACTTGCAAACCATAATAAGCTAAAACTCTATTTTCGCCATTCATGGGAACAATATCCGCAGCAATTGCAGTGGCAACCAAATCTAAATACGGTACAAAATCTTTTATAGTTTGACCTCTAGAAACACCTAAAGCCTGAATTAGTTTAAACCCAACGCCACAACCACAAAGCTCATCAAACGGATAAAAACAATCGTCTCTTTTAGCATTTAAAACAGCAACAGCTTTCGGAATTTCATTCCCTGGTTTATGGTGGTCGCAAATAATAAAATCTACATTTTTCTCTTTTGCATAGGCTACTTTTTCAATTGCTTTTATACCACAATCTAGCGCAATAATTAAAGAGAAATCGTTGTCATGTGCAAAGTCAATTCCCATATAAGAAACTCCGTAACCTTCTGCGTATCTATCAGGAATATACGTTGCAATATTAGGGTGAATCGTTTTTAAATATGAAGCAACTAAAGAAACTGCAGTGGTTCCATCTACATCATAATCGCCAAAAACTAAAATATTTTCGTTGTTCGCAATGGCAGTTTCAATTCTTTCAATAGCAAGATCCATATCCTTCATTAAAAAAGGATCGTGAATTTCCTCTAAACTTGGTCTAAAGAATTTTTTAGCTTCTTCAAAAGTTTCAATATTTCTCTGACAAAGAATTTCAGCGATCGCAATATCTACTTGTAAATCTTCGGCTAATTTTTCTACTTTTTCTTTATTCGGTACTGGTTTTAAAGTCCATCTCATAGCATTATTTTTGATGTACTTTAAATTTTATGCAAGTGAATTTCTATTTCTACATCTGCAAACTGACGAAACATTTCCATCACTCCGCAATATTTTGTTACCGATAAGTTCACTGCTTTTTGTATTTTTTCTGGTTGTAATTCACTGTCAGAAAAATGGTAATCTACTTTTACTTTATTGTAAAATTTAGGATGTTCATCTGTTAATTCTGCAGTAACTTCAATTTTAAAATCGGCAACTTCTGCACGCATTTTTTCCAATAAAGAAACTACGTCTAAACCAGAGCAACCCGCCAAAGAAGAAAGCATTAAAGCTTTAGGAGCAAAACCAACAACATCTCCATTGTCTTGAGATTTATCAAACATTGTAAGTTTACTTCCACTTGGATTATCTGTTTCAAATTGTGATTTTTCTGTCCAAACTGTGGTAACGATATTATTAGCCATAAATTCTATTTTTTAAAAATGAAGTATTAAATTGTGCTGTTATACAAAAATAAGAAAACCCTTATAAGTAAATGATTAAATTATCTATAAAGACTAAATATAAGACTCTTGTTTTCTTTAGTCTGTTTTTTATCTCTTTTTTTTCTGCTCAAACCGACAGTGCTCCACAAATTACAGCAGTAGGAGAACAAGCCTTTTGTATTGGAAGTCCCATAGACATTGTTACAGATTTTACAATTTCAGATTTAGATGACACAGGAGTCGCAGTCTTTTACATTCAGATTTCTTCTGGATATCAAATTAATTCAGATAAACTAGCACTTCCTTTAAGTTACTCAGCTTCTATTAAACAAGTTTGGAATGATCTTGAGGGCAAGCTAATTTTAACCCCAATAGGTAGAACAGAGATTTCACATTCAGAATTAAAAGAAGCTGTAGAAGATGTTTTTTTCACAACCACCGCAACAAACGTTACACAGAAAAAGACATTTTCTTTAACTATTGATGATGCCAATTATCTGCCATCAACAGATCATTTTTATGAGTTTGTTTCAGAAGAAGGAATTACTTGGACAGATGCTAAAAATGCAGCAGAAAACAGACCGCTTTATTATGGAAGACAAGGTTATTTGGCAACATTAACAAGCCAAGAGGAAGCCGATTTTGCAGGGAAACAAGCATCTGGTTCTGGTTGGATTGGAGGAAATGATATAGAGGAAGAAGGTGTTTGGAAATGGGTTACAGGCCCAGAAGCTGGAACTATATTTTGGAACGGGAAAGCAAATGGTTCTTCTCCTGCAGGAAAATATGCAAAATGGAATAATAACGAACCTAATAATGCTGGTCAAAATGAACATTATGCACATATTACTGATCCTTCTATTGGAATATCTGGTGCTTGGAATGATTTACCAAATGGAGGTGGTGCGCGTGGTCCATATTTTCCTAAAGGATATATCGTAGAGTATGGTACGCCAGGAGACTTGCCTTTAAATATTGTAGCTACTACAAATATTTACATTCCACAAATTTCATCAACAACAGAGGCTATAATTTGTGAGTCTGGTATTGCCACAATTAGTGCAACACCAAGTGAAGGAATTATTTTGTGGTTTGATGCTGAAACTGGAGGGATGCAGTTGCCTTCTTCGGGAAATAGTTATACAACACCATTATTAACCTCTTCAAAAATATATTATGCTGCAGTTTCTGTAGACGGTTGTTCAGCATTAGAAAGAACGGCAGTAAATGTTACTGTAAATAAAAGACCGGTTATTAGAAGTATCAAAGACGATTTAATTTGTTCGGGTTCTGGAGATTTAATGGCAAGAACTTCTGCAGGAGAAGTAAATTGGTATGCTTCTGAAACAAGTATGACTTCTCTTTATACTGGAGAAAATTTTACAACCCTACCTTTAACCTCTACAACTAGTTATTATGCAGAAGCAAATATTGATGGTTGTATTTCTGCTAAAAGAACAAAAGTAACTGTAACTGTAGATGCTACAATTCCTTATTTTGAATTAGAAAAAGAAACCTATGTTTTGTGTAATGATATTGGCTCAGTGACTCTAAAAACGATCAATTTTGAAGGTAATTATACGTACAACTGGACAAAAGATACTTTGCCTTTATCTAGCAATACATCCGAAATAAATGTAAATGAAGTAGGGAGGTATAAAGTGAAAGCAGTTTCTAAAGCTGGTTGTGAATCTGATGAGAAAATAATTATCGTTAGAAATTCTGAAATAGCAACAATCACAAAAGAGAATGTAATAATTACTGAAAACTCTAGTAATAATTCAATACAAATTGTACCGCTAAATTTAGGCATTGGAATTTATGAATTTTCCATTGACGAGGAATCTGGAAGCTACACCACTGATGTTTTTTTTGAAAACTTATCACCAGGAATTCATACTTTATTTGTCGCAGATAAAGGAGGTTGCGGAATAGCAGAATACCGTTTTTCTATTTTAGAATATCCTAAATTTTTTAGTCCCAATGGAGATGGGGTAAACGATTTTTGGGAAATTAATGGTTATCATAAAGATTTTTATACCACTTCTAGTATCTCTATTTACAATAGATTCGGAGTATTGCTTTTTACTATTGATGAAGAAAATAGAAGTTGGGACGGAACTTATCAAGGAAAAGAACTACCGTCTAATAGTTATTGGTTCAGTACTATTTTAACAGATATAAATGGAGTTTCAATAGAAAAAATAGGATATTTTAGTTTACTTAGAAAGTAACGTTTTTAGGATTACTTTATTTATTTTGTAGCATAGTTTCTTTTTATATACTGCGATATGTTGCATTTTTTTTGCCGTTTTTAAAGTATAACTATTAACTTTATGTTGTTTTCGCTTTTTTTTTGATATAAATATGTTTTTTTGCATACTTTTATAAAATAATTATTAATCAATAAAAAAACGTTTTCATGAAAAAAAAGCTAGTTATTTTAACTATTCTATGCTTCACACTAACAGTTAACTTTTATTCACAAGAGATAACTGTAAAGGGTAAAGTGTCAGATAGTTCAGGAGAGTTATTAGGGGTAAGTGTCCTAGTCAAGGGGACAACTAAAGGAACAAGTACAGATTTTAATGGAGTTTACACAATAAAAGCTGTTAAGGGAGATGTACTACTTTTTTCTTATATGGGGTACAAAACCAAAGAAATTATAATAAGTAAGTCTTTATTAAATGTAGTTTTAGAAGAAGACTCTAATGCACTAGATGAGGTTGTTGTGACTTCCTTTGGTATAAAAAGGCAAAAGAAATCTTTAGGGTATGCTGCACAAGCATTAAAATCAGAAGAACTCTTAGAAGGAAATCAAAACAACTTAGTCAATACTTTACAGGGTAAAGTATCTGGTGTTACTATAACCAGTTCTGGTGGTGCGCCTGGGGCTTCTTCTGTTATAATGATTCGTGGAGGAACATCTATTACAGGAAACAATCAACCACTTATGATTGTAGATGGTTTGCCAATTGACAATTCTACAGATTCTAGTTTAGAGGTTGCAAGTACAAACAGAGCATCCGATTTAAATCCAGAAGATATAGAGAGCATAACGGTGCTTAAGGGGCCTGCTGCTGCTGCATTATACGGTATACAGGCTGCGGAAGGTGCTGTTATTATAACAACTAAAAGAGGTAGAGAAGGTGTAAGTAAAGTATTTTTATCTTCTTCTCTTTCAGTTGATAATATTATTGGAACTCCATCAATTCAAAGAAATTACGGAAAAGGAGAACAAATCCCTCAAGTAGGTGGAGGTGTTATTTATAATGATGATAGCCCTTTATCATGGGGGGAACAAATTCCTTCAGGAACAAAAACGTACAATCATATAAAAGATTTTTACACTACAGGAGTAACTCAAAATCATTTTTTAAGTTATTCTGGAGGTGCTGCAAAAAGCAATACGTATTTTTCAATAGGAAATTTAGCGAATGAAGGAGTCATTCCAACAACGTCTTATGATAAAACAACTTTTAGAATTACACAAAACTCTAAACTTTCAGAGAAGCTTACTTTAGGAATTTCTGGAAACTATATTAGAACAAATATTAATAGCACGCGTCAAGGAAATGCAACAGGTGGTAGTATTACGAGTTTGTTAAACTACCCATCTACAGTAAATGCAAAAGACTATGAAGATGCAGACGGAGCTCAAAAAGGTTTTTATACAGGACAGGAATTTGACAATGTTTACTGGAGTTTAGAGAATAGCCCTAATACGAACGAGTTAAATAGATTTATAGGTTCTTTAGGTTTGGATTATGCCATCAATAAAAATTTGAATCTGTCTTATAAATTTGGTGCAGATATTTATGATCAACATAGCCGCAGAATAACTGCAAATGGTTCATTAAATGACACTAGAAGTGGTGGTTATATATCACAATACGAAAGGCTTTATAAAAAGTATACCTCAAACTTTATTGCGACCTATGATACTCAAATATCAAGTAATTTTGAATTGAATTTACTAGCAGGTAATACTATTGAAGACAGTAATGTTAAAACAGATTATTTAACAGGTAAAGATTTTTTGGCACCAGGTATTTATAATATAAGCAATATTTCAAAAGAAAATCAAAGTATAACAGAACGTATTTCAAGAAAAAGAAATGTAGGTGTTTTTGGTGAAATAAAACTAGGATACAAACAAGCATTATTTTTAAACGTAACTGGTAGAAATGACTGGTCATCAACACTGCCGTCTAAGAGCAGATCTTTCTTTTATCCTTCTGTTGGTGGTTCTGCTGTTCTTACCGATTTATTCAATATTAAATCAGAAGGTAATGGTTTAAGTTATTTAAAACTTAGAGGTACATGGGCACAAGTAGGTAAGGATGCGCCAATAGGTCAGTTAGAAAGTTATTTAGTAACTCAAATAAACGGACTTGGTAGTACGGGTTATGCTTACAATGGAGTAGATGTTGGAAATGCAGCTTTAGAACCAGAATTTACAAATAGTTGGGAAATAGGTTTTGATTCTAATTTTTTAAATAATAGAGTAAGTTTTAATGCCACTTATTATAAAAGTGTCTCAGATAATCAAATCTTATCAGACATACGTGTTCCTCCAACAGCAGGGACTTTCTATGCTACTTTAAACGGAGGTGAAATTGAAAATAAAGGAATAGAAGCATTATTATCTGTTAAATTGATGCCTTCTACTTCAGATTTTCAATGGACTATGAACTTTAATTTTGGAAGCAATAAAACCACAGTGGTAGATTTACCAGGAGAGCTTAAAGAAGTTTATTTATCAGACTCATGGACTTTTCTAAATTCTGCGGCGGGTGCAGGTGTGTTAAACGCTTCTTTATTTTCACTTCGTGGAAAAAGAGCGCTTAAAAATGATGATGGTGAAGTTCTTATAGAGGCTAATGGATACCCAACTTTAGCAGATGAAACTTATACAGATGTAGACAGGCAACCCGATTTTACATTGGGTGTTTCAAGTTCTATGAGGTATAAAAACTTTGGTTTATCTTTTTTATTAGACATTGTAGAAGGAAATACAGTATATAACGCTACTGCTTCAGCATTGGCATTTTACGGTGTTGGCGCTAATACTTCAGATAGAGGTGAAACTACTATTATTCCTGGTGTAAAAGCAGATGGTTCAATTAATAATATCTCTGTTACTAAAGACCAAGTATATTATCAAGATTACTATTCTAGACTATCAGACAACTTTGTTGAAGATGGTTCTTATACTCGTTTGCGTTATGTAAGTTTGAATTATCAATTAGGTAAAAACACTATAAATCGTTTGCCTATTTCTAAATTAGAATTTTCTCTAACAGGAAGAAACTTAGTCACTTTTACAAATTATAGCGGCGTAGATCCAGAGATAAATGCCTTCGGTGGAGGTATTCCTGGAGCTGGTTCCGTAGGTGTAGACAATCTTGGGACACCCAATACAAAAGGCTTCGATCTAGGAATTAAATTAACTTTTTAAAATATAAAAAATGAAACATTTAAAATATACTATTTGTATACTAGCTATTAGTATCGGATTTTTATCATGTTCGGAAGATTATTTTGATGTAAATAGTTCTGTAACCGCACCAACAACGGAATCATTAGCGCCGCAATATCGTATAAAGGGTGCTATTGAAAACATGTTTACGGGTATTATTTACAGAGGTAGTAGAGAGATTTTAGGAGTCACACAAAATGGTTCTCAAAATAATGCTAATTATTACTCAGAAACATGGAGTAGTTCTTTTACTACAGGACGCTACTTTTTATGGCAAAATACTTACGTGTATTCATTGCCAAATACGGCCGATTTAATAGTTCTAGGTAAAAAACACAATTCACCAAATTTTACAGCAGTAGGTAAAATTTTAAGAGCGTATGGTTTTGGGACAACAACCGATCAATATGGTTCAATTGTTTTTAAGGAAACTTATGATGGAGAATCCTCATTAAATTTAACACCTAAGTTTGAAGATCAAAAAACGGTTTATCAAGGTATTATTAAGTTGCTAGATGAAGCAATTGTAGAAATAAAACAACCAAGTGAAATTGAGTTAAATGCAAATGGAGGAGATGTTTTTTACAACGGAAATAAAGAGCAATGGACAAGATTGGCGTACGCTTTAAAGGCACGTTATTTAAATCATTTATCTAAAAAAAGTTCTGGAGATATGGCCTATGATGCTGATGCAGTTATAGAAGCATGTGCGAAAGCACTTCAATCTAACGCAGATAATGCCTTTAGAAGTTACGGTGGTGGCGATGCAGAAAATGATCGTCAACCTTATGCTGCAGGAGGTTATGGAAGCTCAAGAGTTGATTATTTCTCACACTTTTTTGTAGAATTATTAAAAAATTCATTGAACCTGCCAACTGCTTATGAAGATCCTCGTCTTAAAATAATTGTGCCAGAAGCTATAAATGGAGGATATCAAGGAGTTAGAACGGGAGAAGGACCTTTGCCAGATAACGCTACAGGAGGTGATAATTATTCTTTAGGAAATGGAGGGCATTATACAAGCGCTACAGCACCAACATATATGATGACTTTTAGTGAGGTTAAATATATTGAAGCTGAGGCAAGATTTAGAAAAGGAGACAAACCAGGTGCATATGCAGCTTTAAAAACAGGTATTCAAGCAGATTTTGAAAAAGCTTCTGTAAGTTCTATGGAAACTGCAAGTTATATTGCTAAAATGGATGCTGAAATAGGTGCTACTGGCATAACACTAGGACATATTATGGTTCAGAAGTATATAACACTGCTTTTTGATCCAGAAACCTGGGTTGATATGAGAAGAATGGATTACAGCAATACGATATATCCAGGTTTAGAACGTCCTGTAAATGTAAACTTAACCATTTTTCCTGGTGCAAATGATTGGATTCAAGGAATGATGTATGAGTATAATGAAGAAGATAGAAATTATGAAAATATGCCAGACAATACGGCCAATGTTAGACTAACAACGCCTCTTTGGTGGAATGTAGCTGAATAGAATCTTTTAATTAATTATAGAATAAAATCCACTAAGAACTAGTTCTTAGTGGATTTTGTTTTTACCAACTAAAATAAGATTTGCTGTTTAATTTGGCGTTTCTTTAAAGTTTAAATGTTTCGTAGCATTTTTAATTTTTAAAAGAAACTCTTTTCCAGGATCTGTTTTTTTAGTTCTATAGCCACTATCTTTTTCTAACCATAATTCATGATTTTCGAAATTAGTATATTCATAATGACCGATTAGATAATCGATGTTATATTTGTTTTTTAAGTAAGTAACAAGCCAAATGTTAGCGGCTACTTGTTTTGCTGTTAAAGGAGTCGAATCTGTTCCTCCAACATTTTCTATTCCAATGGCACTGTAGTTTAGTCCAATAACGTGTCTTGCCATAAAGTTTTCCGGCATTAACCTATAAATTGTTCCATCTAAATCAACCAGAAACTGAGCCGATACGTTTAGGTTGCTTGCGGTGTTGATTTTAGTTCTATGACTTCCGATTTCTGTATTTACAAATGCATTAAATGAGGCGTCTAAAGTAGGAATAGCAGTCCAGTGTAGTACAATTATTTTTGGTTCTATCGTTGGAGAATCTTGGGTAATTCCATAATGAGTGTTCATATACTCCAAGCTTAATTTTTTTCTTAAATCACCAAATTCTATAGGTTTATCTATAATTTCAACGCTTTTATTACATGAGAAAACTGTAATTAATAAAGACAATACAAGAAATTTTGTTGTTTTCATAAGAAAAGGTTTTAAGGATTAAATTGAATTTATCAACAAATTCAACTGTTTTTTAGTATGATTTGCATTCAATACAATTCTATTAATTTTTTTGGTTGATGTTGGATAGTAAAAACTAGTAATAATAATTTTTTCTGATACTAAAAATTCAGCAATTTTATCATCATTCAAATAGAAAACAGGATAGTTTTCTGAAATAGTAATTTTCTTTGAATTTTTAAGATGCTTGTATACATATTTGCAATTTTCTTGTAATTTTAGAAATTGATTCTTATATAATTCTTGTGCGTTTAAAAAACTTGCTAAAAATGCAGGATTCATGGGAGCGCTTCCTATAAAAAGTGGATTCTCTTTAATTAAATTGATGAGTTTTTTACTTCCAGCAATCACACCACCATTCACTCCAAAAGCTTTTCCTAAGGAAGAAACACGAATAACTTCGATATTTTCATTTATTTTAATTTTAGAAGAAATGCCGTTTCCATTTTCACCCAGAACACCCAAACTGTGAGATTCATCAACTAAAAGAATCACTTTTTTTGCTGATGAAATTTTTTGTAAAAAATCAAAATTAAAAGGTTTGGTTTCTAAAGCAGGAATTGCATCAACAACAATACAAATGGTTTCTTTTTCAGTATTTAGAAGAAGGTTATGTAAACGATTATCTTCAAAAACAGGAAGTGCATTTTTAGGCAGAATTGCAGGATGCGTTTTTGGCATGTAAAAAAAAGAAGCAACTATGTTTTCTAACGTAGAAAGCGTTAATAAGCCAGCAAAAGTGCCCGATGAAACAGTTACGCAATCTTCTGTTTTAAAAAAATTGGTTAGGTATTCTTCGGCTTTGTTGTAGATGCTTAATTTAACATTTGCATTTCTAGAACTACCAAAGGCACTTCCCCAATTTTTAATGTTTTTAATAATAATTTCATGAAATTCGGGCAATGCTGCAACTCCTAAATAAGAAGTTCCGCTAAAATATAAATGTTCAATATTGTTTATAAGTACAGCAGTATTTGGGGCTTTATCTAACTGCATCTTTAAAGTAAAGTTACGCCAGTTCCGTTTTCATCAGCATAAGAAATTACACCATTATTTATGGTAATTCCTGTTGCTATGTCTGTCTTTAATAACAAGCTTCCATCCATATCTACATAGTCTAATAATGGCAATAAATGTGCAATTGCAGAAATACCAACAGTAGATTCTGTCATACAGCCCACCATGGTTTTTAAACCTAATTCTTTTGCTTTTTCTAACATTCTTTTACCGGGAGTTACACCACCGCATTTTGTAAGTTTAACATTTACACCATGAAATAATCCAGCACATTTTTCTACATCACTTTCTACAATGCAGCTTTCATCAGCAATAATTGGCAATGCAGAATTTTTGTATAATTTTTTAGCACCTTCTATGTCATCGGCTTTTAAAGGCTGTTCTAAAAACTCAACACCAAGTTCTTTTAATTTGAATGAATTTTCAATTGCTTCCTTTGCGGTCCAACCACAATTTGCATCAATTCTAAAAATAGCATCAGAATGTTTTCTTAATTCTGTTACTATTTTTATATCATCTTTTGTGCCTAATTTTATTTTATAAATTGGCCAAGGAAGTTCTTTCATTTTAGAAATCATTTTATCAATAGAATCGATGCCAATGGTGTAATCTGTCATTGGATTTTTATCAATATTTAATCCCCAAACTTCATATAACTTTTTACCTTGTTTACGAGCCTGTAAGTCATTAAATGCCATATCTAAAGCACATAAAGCAAACATGTTTTTCTTAAAAAGAGGTTGTAGTTTTTTCCAAAAGATACTAGGTTCTTCGGTAGATAAAGATTTAATAAAAGAGGCGTTCTCTTGAATAATTGCTTTTGAGTTTTCTACAGTAATGTTGTAATACGGATTAGACGTTGCTTCTCCAAACCCTCTAAAATCACCATCAATTAACTCAACAATTAACGAAGGTTGAAAATCATGAGACTCTCTAGAAATAGTAAATGTATGTTTTAATTCTAAGCTATAAGAATGTAGTTTAATTTCCATTTTTAAAAGTTATATTTTCGTAAAGTTATAAAATTAGATTTCGATACGGACATAAAAAAAAATAAAATATGGCATTAGTAACACCTCTTTCAGCAACATACGATTTAGAAACAAAAGAGTTAGCAGAATTCTTTAATGAAACTTTAGGGTTTTGCCCTAATTCTGTATTAACAATGCAACGTAGACCAGCAATTTCTAAAGCTTTTATAAACTTAAATAAGGCTGTTATGGCAAATGAAGGCAGGGTTACTTCAGCCTTAAAAAGAATGATTGCTTGGGTTTCTAGCAATGCAACTGGTTGCAGATATTGTCAGGCACATGCAATTAGAGCTGCAGAACGTTATGGCGCAGAACAAGAACAATTAGATAATATTTGGGAGTATAAAATGCACGCTGCTTTTTCAGATGCTGAAAGAGCAGCATTAGATTTTTCTTTGGCGGCTTCAATGGTGCCAAATGCTGTTGATACAGGGATTAAAAAAGAATTATACAAATATTGGGATGAAGGTGAGATCGTAGAAATGTTAGGTGTAATTTCTCTTTTTGGATATTTAAATCGATGGAATGATTCTATGGGAACTACTTTAGAAGAAGATGCTATTGATAGTGGAAATCAGTTTTTAGGAAAACATGGTTTTGAAGTAGGAAAACACGATGGTTCTTAATATTAGCGGATAAATTAAACTAATAAAAAAACACATCATTTTGATGAGTTTTTTTATTAATTATTTTCTAGCTCTTTTATAATTGTTGTTGAAATAGAATCTATTAGTTTTCTAGAATTTTCAATCTCTTTGCTCATGTATTCTTCATTTGAAACCATGTCTAAAGTTGTTTTAAAAGATTTTTGATACCAATCTTTCCAAGCAGAAATTATTTTAATTTGTGTCGCTAAAGAATCTCCGTTATTAACCGCAACTTTACTTTGTTTTAATTCTTCGTTTAAGCGATTTACAGCAGCGTTTTCTAAATTACTTAAAATTGATTTTGCTGTTTTTTTATCTGAATTTAACAGTGTATATGCAGAAATTAAAGCAGTGGTTCCCACATTTTTTAAAGTAGTTTTAGAAACTTTATCAATTCTGTCATTATCTGTGTGATAAAACTGATCTGTAAAATGCCAAAATAAAACACTAGGGATGTTATTTCTTAAAAAAGGAACATGATCACTTCCGCCTTCAAACGGATTTGTACTCACCAACCAGTTTGCTCTTTTGCCTTGTGTTCTAAACTTATCAATTAAAAAATCATTTAGATAATGCGGTTTCATTTGGTCTAATCGCATTTTAGAACCACCCCATTCTGTGTGTTTGTCATTTCCGCGCGTCCAGATTGCACTAGGATCCGGCATTTTTTCGATTAGAAAAACACCACCCGTTTTTTCGGTATTTTCACCAACCATGTCTAAAGAAATTCCCCATTTTATATTTTTAGCTCTAATAGAATCTTCTTGAACATACCTTCTAGTTGAGATGATTTCATCTCCCCATAAAAAAGTTAAAGTTCTTTTCGGTTGAAATTCTTTTCTATTGATAAATTTTGCCGTTAACGAAGCCATTTCTAAAGCAACACCAACACCAGTTGCATTGTCATTTGCACCAGGTTCTTGAATGTGTGCACTAAAAACCAAACGTTCTTTTGGCTTTTCGCTTCCTTTAATATCTGCAACTATTGTTAATTCTTCAGAAGGATAAATATTTGTTTCTACTTTTACATTCAAAGTCACTTTTCCTTTTTCTAAAGATGTTTTTAAACGCTCTTTTGCAGCAAAAGACATCGCAATTGCCCAAGATTTGTTAACTGAATCTAAAGGAATTGAACGAAATTGAATAGAAGTAGTGTTTTTTTTTGGTTGTAAATAATCAGGATTGTTATAGGTGATAATTCCTGCTGCTTTTCCTGCTATAATTGCCGCTTTAAAAATACGATTCGGACTCATTTCTGCAAACACAATTTTACCTTTCACATCAATTTTAGAAATACTTTTTAGGTCTTTTATATAAATCACTTCTGCGGAAACTCCTTCTTTTGGTGTGCTGTAAGAATTTAAAGCAATCATGTTTCTATTGGTTGCGTGTTGTAATAAAGGTTGGCTTTCTCCTTCAATTTTTACAGTTGCATCAACAGATTCCCAAGTTGGTTTTTTAAGCGGACGCTTTTCTATTCTGTAAGTTAGAATGTCTTTTTCGGTAGCATTTTCCTCTAAAACATATCCTGCTTTTTCTAATTTCTCTGCAATCTTAAAAATTGTTTTATTAAAACCTGTGTTACCAACAACTCGCCAATATTTTTCAACAAAAGCGGTAGTTTCAAAAGCCAAATCTCCTGTAAATTTCTTGTTAATTACATCGGCATAATTTGATGATGAAAGTTTTAAAGAGGCTTCTTTTTTACAATTGATTAAAAAGAAGGAAACAAATAGGAAAGGAATTGTTTTTTTGAACATGACTTCGGTTTTAGAAGTCATAAAAATAGTTTATTTAATTGATAATAGTAGCAACTCTTTCTTGCAACTCAGGAACTATATTTTTCTTAAACCACAGATTTTTAGTCAGCCAAAAACGATTTCTAGGTGATGGATGCGGCAATATAAAATACTTGGGTAAATACGCTGGATAATTGTCTACCGTTTCGGTAAGTGTTCTTTTAGCGTTGTCTTTTAAATAGTAATTCTGTGCGTACATGCCTATTAAAAGAATCATTTGAAGATTTGGCATTAACTCAAATAATTGTTGGTGCCACTGCGGAGCACATTTTTTTCTAGGAGGTTTATCTCCACTTTTCCCTTTTCTGGGATAGCAAAAACCCATCGGTACAATGGCGAACTTTTCTACATCGTAAAAATCTTCATCAGAAACATTTAACCACTTCCTTAATTGTTTTCCGCTTGCATCGTCCCAAGGAATTTCAGATGTATGCACTTTTATTCCTGGAGCCTGACCAATAATTACAATTTTAGAATTTTTATGCCCAGTAACAACAGGATTTGCACCCAAATCTAAATATGGTTCGTAGATTGTACATTTTTTTATTTCTGATAAAAGTTTTGCATTCTCTAAAAATACAGTTTTTTGTCATTTTAATAGAGGAACGACAAGGAACCTCTCACTTTTGAATAAGATCTAAATAATAATGAGATTTCTCAATCGCTAAAAAGCTCATTTCGAAATGACACTAGAACTTTTTACAGTATACCTTATTTCAATTTTAATGCTTCTCCATCAAAAGACAAACTATCGAAACCAGATTTCATAAAGTTTCTAATATTTAGATGCGAAGTTCCATTTACATCTTCTAAAACATTTTTATAATGTTTTCCAAAGCAAAATAAGGTTTCTTCTTTTGTTAATTTTTGATGTTTTGCAAATGCAAATAATTTACAAGAACCCGTATTTTCTCCGGCGCTATTTTTGAGCTCTCCATTTGTAAAAGTTGTTGGCGTAAAATGATAGTTGTCCTCAATTACTTGCATGGTGTCTGCAAAGTTAATTTCTGTTGGATTTGATTTTAATTTTGTTTTGAATTCTTGGATGATCATAAGTTATATCATATTTTTTTAATAATCACTTCTTCCCTTCAACAATTACTACAATTTCTCCTTTTGGAGGCTTATTCGTATAATGTGCTAAAACTTCGGTAGCGGTTCCTCTAATAGTTTCTTCAAACATTTTTGTTAATTCTCTAGATACAGAAACTTGTCTGTCTGCTCCAAAATATTCTACAAAATGCCCTAACGTTTTTATTAATTTATGAGGAGATTCGTAAAAAATAATGGTTCTTGTTTCTTCTGCTAATAATAAAAAACGGGTTTGTCTTCCTTTTTTTACAGGTAAAAAGCCTTCAAAAACAAATTTGTCGTTTGGTAAACCAGAATTAACCAATGCAGGTACAAAAGCAGTTGCGCCAGGTAAACAATCTACTTCAATGTTATTTTCTACACAGGCTCTTGTTAGTAAAAAACCAGGATCTGAAATTGCAGGCGTTCCCGCATCAGAAATTAAAGCGCAGGTTTCTCCGTTTTTGATTCTATTTACAACTCCTTGTATAGACCGATGTTCATTATGCATGTGATGACTGTGCATTTGTGTAGCAATTTCAAAATGTTTTAAAAGTTTACCACTTGTGCGTGTGTCTTCTGCTAAAATAAAATCTACTTCTTTTAGAATACGAATGGCTCTAAAAGTCATGTCTTCTAAATTACCTATTGGTGTGGGTACTAAATATAATTTACTCATAATTTCTTAAATGCTTTCGTACGTTTCTACAGTAATATCTGCAATAACATCGCCTGTATGTTTTATGCTTAAAGGTTCGAATAATACAACATGAACTTCTTCTTTTGCAATGGGTTTATGTTCAACTCCTTTTGGTACAATGTAAAACTCGCCTTCTTTTAGAGTGACTGTTTTGTCACGTAACTCAATATCTAAAGTCTCTTTTACAACCATAAAAAGTTCGTCTTCATTATCGTGTTTATGAAAAACAAATTCTCCTTTTAGTTTTGCTAACAGTATTTGCTGATTATTTAATTCACCTACTTTCTTTGGCGACCAATGATCTTGAAATAACTTGAATTTCTCTTGAATATTAATGATACTCATAACGCAAATTTACAAAGATTTAGACGGATTCTGCGTTACCGATTGCAGCATTTGTTTGCCCTCTTTTTTGTTTAAAAAAAGCGAGTGCGAAAAGCGGGACATTTCTCTTTAGAAATGAACGCCCAAAAAACTCATATTCAATAGAAAATGATTAATTTTGCAGCTTCAATTAATGAGACTTCTACCTTTGAATAATTGGTAGACAAGAATATAAAAATAAAGAAATGTATAGAAGTCATTCTTGCGGCGAGTTAAGAGCATCGCATGTAAATACAGAAGTAACCTTAGCAGGTTGGGTACAAAAAAGCCGTGATAAAGGTTTTATGGTTTGGGTAGATTTACGTGATAGATACGGAATTACGCAGCTAATTTTTGATGAAGAACGTACGCCAAAAGAAATGATGGAAAAAGCAAAATCTTTAGGAAGAGAATTTGTGATTCAAGTAACTGGAACTGTAATTGACAGAGAATCGAAGAATTCTAAAATGGTTACAGGAGATGTAGAAGTGTTGGTTTCTAAATTAGAAATCTTAAACGCATCTGTAACGCCACCTTTTACAATTGAAGATAAAACGGATGGTGGAGAAGACATTCGAATGAAATACCGATATTTAGACATTAGAAGAAATCCGGTAAAAGACAGTTTAATTTTCCGTCATAAAGTGTCGATGGAAGTTCGTAAATATTTATCTGACCAAGAATTTATTGAAGTTGAAACACCATATTTAATAAAATCTACACCAGAAGGTGCTAGAGATTTTGTGGTGCCTTCGAGAATGAATGAAGGTCAGTTTTATGCTTTACCTCAATCTCCACAAACCTTTAAACAATTGTTGATGGTTGGTGGAATGGATAAATATTTTCAGATTGTAAAATGCTTTAGAGATGAAGATTTACGAGCAGACAGACAACCAGAATTTACACAAATAGACTGTGAAATGGCGTTTGTGGAGCAAGAAGATATTTTAAATATTTTTGAAGGATTAACGCGTCACTTACTAAAAGAAGTGAATAATGTGGAGGTGGAGAAATTCCCTAGAATGTTATATGACGATGCCATGCGTTTGTATGGAAACGACAAACCAGATATTCGTTTCGGAATGGAGTTTGGCGAGTTAAATGCAGTTACACAACATAAAGATTTTGCTGTTTTTAATAACGCAGAATTGGTGGTTGGTTTTGCTGTACCTGATGGAAATTCTTATACAAGAAAAGAAATAGACAATATTATTAAGTGGGTAAAACGTCCGCAAGTTGGTGCTTTAGGGATGATTTATGCTAGAGTTAACGAAGACGGAACCTTTAAATCTTCTGTAGATAAATTCTACGATCAAGAAGATTTAGCAAAATGGGCAGAAATTACGGGTGCAAAACCAGGTGATTTAGTGTGTGTGTTATCTGGAGATACCAATAAAGTTAGAGCACAATTATCTGCTTTAAGAATGGAATTAGCAACACGTTTGGGCTTGAGAGATCCTAAAGTATTTGCACCGCTTTGGGTAATAGATTTCCCATTATTAGAATTGGATGAAGAAACAGGGCATTATCATGCAATGCATCACCCGTTTACTTCTCCTAAACCTGGTCAAATGGAATTGTTAGACTCAGATCCTGGAGCCGTAAAAGCAAATGCGTATGATTTGGTTTTAAACGGTAATGAAATTGGTGGTGGTTCTATTCGTATTCACGACAAACAAATGCAAGCTACAATGTTGCGTCATTTAGGTTTTTCTGATGCTGATGCAAAAGCACAATTTGGGTTTTTAATGGATGCTTTTGAATATGGTGCGCCGCCTCACGGTGGATTGGCTTTCGGATTGGATAGATTGGTTGCTATTTTAGGCGGACAAGAAACAATTAGAGACTTTATTGCATTCCCGAAAAATAATTCTGGTAGAGATGTAATGATTGATGCGCCTGCATTTATAGATGATACGCAGTTGAAAGAATTAAGCTTGAAATTAGACATTCAGGAATAAAAATAATTTTAAAATATATAGACCTCACAGACCTGTACTGAACTTGTTTCAGTATCTAAAACCTGTGAGGTTTTTTTGTCTTAAATTTTACTTACTTTTAATCTATGAAAAACATCATCATATTTCTACTATTTTTCACCTCAGTAATTTCATTTTCTCAAGAAATAACAGGTGATGAATTATTAGAAAAAGCAATTGAATTTCATGATCCTAACGGGCATTGGCAAACATTTGAAGGTGAGTTGTTTGTAACGATGGAAACCCCGAAAAATACGCCAAGAAAAAGTAGAATTCGTATCAATTTACCAGAACAATATTTTTTTGTAAAAGCAGTAAGAGATACGATTATTACGGAATTTGCAGTGCATAAAGAAGATTGTAGTATTGCCATTAACGGGAATACGAATCCGTCTGAAGAATTAAAAAAGAAGCACAATTTAAGTTGCAAACGTGCTAAATTCATGAAAAATTATTACACCTATTTGTATGGTTTGCCAATGAAACTAAAAGATGAAGGCACAATTATTCATCAGAAAGTAGAAAAGAAAACCTTCAAAGGGAAAGCATACTTTGTTTTAAAAGCAACTTATAATCAACAAGTTGGTAAAAATACTTGGTATTTCTATTTCGACCCAAAAACATTTGCGATGGAAGTCTATCAGTTTTTTAAAGATGAAACTAAAAAGGATGGAGAATATATTTTATTATCAGGTTTAGAAACAATAAATACTATTAAAATGCCAAAAAATAGAGCTTGGTATTTTAATAAAGACAATGTTTATTTAGGAACAGATATTTTATCAAAAAACGCACAAAATTAAGAATGTCGGTTAAAAATAAGTACTTAAAAAAAATGCTACTATTGAGATATAAATACATATCTCAACGTCAGTTTATTTATATTCTAAGTATTCTAGTAGGCTTTTTAGCCGGAGTTGGTGCTGTCATTTTAAAGAATTTAACACACTTTTTTCAACATCTTTTAGAAGGAAATCTGGTACGCTATTACCACAATGCTTTTTACTTTTTATTTCCTATTATTGGTTTAACAATTGTGTATTTTGTTATAAAATATGTAATTAGAAATAAGGTAAGCCACGGAATTCCATCAACCCTTTTTGCAATATCAAAAAGAAAAGGAATTATGAAACGGTACCAAATGTTGGCATCTGTTTTAACAGCGCCACTTACCGTGGGTTTTGGTGGTTCGGTAGGGTTAGAAGGACCAACAGTAGCAACAGGAGCTGCAATAAGTTCTAATGTTGCGCGGTTGTTTCATCTAAATCAAGCTACAAGAAGTTTGTTAATTGGTTGTGCGGCGGCAGGTGCATTATCTTCTATATTTAAAGCGCCAATTGCAGCTATTATTTTTGCAATAGAAGTATTTAGCTTAGACCTAACAATTGCTTCTATGTTGCCTTTACTTTTAGCCTCATTGTCTGCAATTATTACTTCTTATTTCTTTTTTGGATCAGATGTTTTACTTCCTTTTAAAATTGAAGATGCGTTTAAAATAACAGACGTTCCTTTTTTTATAATTTTAGGTGTCATTGGAGGTTTGGTTTCTATTTATTTTACAGAAGTTTATGATCGCATTCAGAATTTTTTCGATAAAATAGCTTCGCCAATAAAAAGACTTTTAATTGGCGGTATTGGCTTAGGTGTTCTAGTGTACTTTATTCCGCCATTGTATGGTGAAGGTTTTGAGGTAATTAACAACCTTCTTGCAGGAAACCCAGAAGAAGCGCTGAGAAACAATTTTATGAATTTAGATTTAACAAATGTGTGGGTTGTTATTTTATTGTTACTTGGTTTGGTTTTCTTTAAAATAATTGCAAGTGCACTAACTTTTGGCGCTGGTGGCGTAGGAGGTATTTTTGCGCCAACACTTTTTATGGGAAGTGTTATGGGAAACTGTGTCGCTAAAATAATTAATACCACTGGTATTTATAAGGTTTCAGAAAGTAACTTTACCTTAGTTGGGATGGCTGGTTTAATGGCTGGTGTTTTACACGCACCATTAACCGCAATTTTTTTAATTGCAGAGTTAACAGGCGGTTATGAGCTTTTTATCCCTTTAATGTTAACGGCTGCAATTGCCTATTCAATTGCAAAATATGTGCATCCGTATTCTGTGTATGCCATGGAATTAGGTAGAAAAGGAGAGTTAATTACGCACGACAAAGATCATGCAGTACTAACTTTAATGGATATTGATTCTGTTATAGAAAATAATTTTGTGTCTATTTATCCTGATATGAGTTTAGAAGACATGATAAAAAAGGCGATTGTAAAATCGAATAGAAACATCTTTCCTGTTATTAGCGAAAAGGATAAAAAATTAATTGGTATTATTTTACTGGACGATTTAAGACCCATTATGTTTGATCAAACCTTATATAAAACGGTTTTTGCAAGAGATGTAATGCAAAACCCACCAGAAATTATTCAAGTAGATAAGGATAAAATGACAGAAATTATGAAGAAATTTAAAGATAGCAATGCTTGGAATTTACCTGTTGTTAAAGACGGAAAATATGTGGGCTTTATTTCTAAATCTAAATTATTAACTGCCTATAGAAATAAGTTGATAGAAGTGACCAATTAATTTTTTTAGAAGCTATTTCCTGCTTTTCACTATATCTTTTTATTAGTTATTTTTAGAGATTTATTTAGTGTTAATAAGAGTAGTGTAAAACTAAAAACAGCTTGCTTCGTTCCTCGCAATAACGCTTATTTATATCGTAATAAAAAGGATGCTGTTTCAATCAGGGCTAAACTGGTTTGCTAACTTTTATTCTTTAAAAAAGCAACAACCAAATCTGGGAAATCGGTAAAAGCACCCTCTACATTTGCCTCAATTAAGAGCGTTTCCATCATTTCTTCAAAAGAAGAGAACTCATCTAAAGCATCTGCTCTAAAAGTATAAGGATGCACTTTTAAACCCAACGTGTGCGCATCAGAAACTAAAGAAGTAAATGTGAATTTTCCATCTATTTTTTTGTCTAAAATTTGCTTGTACCAAGGCCCAATTCCGTTTGCATACGTTGCAAAATGTTTTAATTTTTTAGAATCTTCAGGAAACTCCATTAATTGGACTAAGAATAATTCCGACTTTAATTCTACACGAATTCGTTCTAATTCTTTTGCATCAAAACATTGTAAAATGCAGTTGTCTTCTTTTGTGTTATAACCATAATTAGAAAGGACTTTTAAAACAATTTCTGTTAAGTTTTTCTCTGCTGTTTTATGAAATGCTGGTTCTTTAATTTCAGGATAAATGCCAATATTTTTTCCTGTAGCAGCATTTAAACCTTGTATCATTTCTATTTCTTGGCTAAGAGAATGCAATTTAAAATTCCCTTTTCCTTTCGGAAAACGTTTTTTGTAAATCTGTTCGCCATTTTTAGGATTAAAACGTTCGGTAACAGCTAAAGTTTGTAATTCTTTAAAAGTAAAGTCAATCACATAATACCGGTTATCCTTTCTTTTTCTGTTCGAAAATTTTGTAGCAACATCGGTAACATCATCCAAATAAATATCATGAATTACAATAGGCACATCGTCTTTACTTAACACTAAATCTTGTTCAATAAAATCAGCATTCATGGCAAAAGCCATCGCTTTCGCTTCCATTGTATGTTCAGGTACATAACCAGAAGCACCTCTATGTGCAATCACAATTTTTGTATTCATTTTTTCTGATTTTATGTCTTTTTTGCAAGAAATTAAAGATAAGCTAGTCAAAAGTAATATAATAGATACCGTTTTAAACATTATAAATTTAATATATGATTCGTGAAATTCGTGTCTTTTTTAAAAATTAAAGATAGAACTTTTGTAGTTTTGCAATATGAAATTAGCGTTAAAAATAATGTTTGTTATCTTTATTGTTTGGGTAACTGTAGGATTGTATCTTGTGAACACAGACCACGAAAAAGCACAAATTGTAATGGGTTTAAGTGTGTTTTATTTTTCATTTTTATTTATGCCTTTCTTTATTTATTACAGATATAGAGATGGTAAATACAAGAAATATATCTTAAATGACGAAAAATTAATGAAAGCTTTTAAAGGACAGGGAAAAGAAAGAGATTAATCTTCCTTTTTTAAAAAAGCATATACCGGAAAATGGTCTGAAAAGCCACCTTGATACCAAGGACCAATATAGGTTCTAAACGGACTTCCTTTTAATTTACCTTTAAAAATTTTCAACCACTCTTTATTAAAAACTTCTGCATGTTTAAAGTAGAGCTTTCCTTCCTTTTTCTCTGAAAAGTTTTTAGAAAATAGAATTTGATCAAATAAATTCCATTTGCCATTATAGGTTAAAGAGCCTCTTTTTTCGGGATTCAAAATACTTTCCATCGGGTTTGTAAAATCATCTGAAACCAAGGTTTTTACACTATCGCTTGTCGGGTCATCATTAAAATCTCCCATCACAATAATTTTTGCATCAAAATGAGTATCTTTAATTTGTGTAATAATAGTTCTTGCAGTTTCCGCAGCTATCATTCTTTTAGGATCACTTTCTGCAACACCTTCTCTTCTAGAAGGCCAATGATTCACCAAAACATGTACCAATTCGCCACGTAAATTTCCGCTTACTTTTAAAATATCTCTGGTGTAGTCTCTTTCGCCTTCATCATTATTTAAAAATACAGAAAAGGTTTCTGAAGTTAAAAGTTCGAAAAACTGTTTGTTGTACAAAAGCGCAACATCAATACCACGTTCATCTGGCGAATCATGATGTACAAAACCATAATGATGCTTCTTTAAGTTGGAAGAATTCACTAAATCAGACACTACTTTTGCATTTTCAACTTCTACCAAACCTACAATTGCTGGCGGATATTTAGAGCGATTCAATCCTAATTTAGAAATCACAGAACTTAATTTCTTAACTTTAATTCGATAGCGTTTATCGGTCCATTTTCTCTTTCCATCTGTTGTGTAGTCATCATCAAAAGTTTTAGGATCATCAATCGTGTCAAATAAATTTTCAACATTATAAAAACCAATAGTAATTATTTTTTCAGTTTGTTTTAATGACGCAATAGATGGAAACATAGCCTATAAATTTTAGTAAATGTAAACATTATAATTTTTCACTTTTAATATTTTCCTTGAATAAATAAGTGTTTTTCTCTTAATGAACCTATTTCTTAATACAAAGTAAAAGTTTTCTTAATATACATTAAGCTACTAGAATTCAATTTTAAAACTAATTTTGTCTCGCAGAAAGCTTTGTAAACTTTTTGTATTTGAGTTTGAATTAATGAATTTAACGGTAGCTTTTGTTACCGTTTTTTTATGCTTAAAAGATAAGAATAGTTCGTACTTTTGTAGTCTATGATAGACGCAAAAGAAGCAATTTCAGAAAAAGCAGTTTTAATTGGTATAATTACACAGCAACAAGACGAAACACAGTCAGATGAATATTTAGACGAGTTAGAGTTTTTAACAGCTACAGCTGGTGGTGTTGCAGTAAAACGCTTTGTTCAAAAAATGGAAAAACCAAACCCTAAAACTTTTTTAGGTGTTGGTAAATTAGATGAAGTAAGAGCATATATAGAATCAAATGGTATTGGTACCGCCATTTTTGATGACGAGTTATCGCCAGCACAAATACGAAATATAGAAAAAGTTTTAGATTGTAAAATCTTAGACAGAACCAATTTAATCTTAGATATTTTTGCACAAAGAGCCCAAACAAGTTCTGCAAAAACGCAAGTTGAATTAGCGCAATGTCAATATTTATTGCCAAGATTAACAAGACTTTGGACCCACCTCGACAAGCAAAAAGGGGGTATTGGAATGCGTGGACCTGGAGAAACAGAAATAGAAACAGACAGACGTATTATTCGCGATAAAATAGATGATCTTAAAAAGAAACTGAAAACCATTGATAAGCAAATGGCTGTTCAGCGAAAAAATCGTGGAAAAATGGTGCGTGTTGCTTTGGTAGGTTATACCAATGTTGGGAAATCTACATTGATGAATGTAATTAGTAAAAGTGATGTGTTTGCAGAAAACAAATTATTTGCAACCTTAGATACAACTGTTAGAAAAGTAGTCATTAAAAACATTCCTTTTTTAATGACAGACACTGTTGGGTTTATTAGAAAACTGCCAACACAATTGATAGAGTCTTTTAAATCTACTTTAGATGAGGTTAGAGAAGCAGATTTATTATTACATGTAGTAGATATTTCGCATCCTAATTTTGAAGATCATATTGCTTCTGTAAATTCTGTTTTACACGATATTAAGTGTGCAGATAAGCCTACTTTAATGGTCTTTAATAAGATTGATGCGTATTCGCATGAAACCATCGAAGAAGATGATATTGTGACCGAAAGAAGCAAAGTACATTACACATTAGAAGATTGGAAGAAAACGTGGATGAACGATAAAGATGAAACTTCAATCTTTATTTCTGCATTAAATAAAGAGAATCTAGAAGATTTTAAGGAAACTACGTATGAAGAAGTGAAGAAAATTCACATTGAGCGTTTTCCTTACAATGACTTTTTATATTATGAATACAAAGAGGACGAATAAGTTGTTCTAGTTCTTCAGATTTATAAAATAATTGCATTTTAATTACCTACAAGATTTTTTTAATTTTGTAGGTATTTTAATTATAAATAGAATTTAGTCGAGAAGACTCTATTTTTGAATAGCTTTTTGAGATCTTCTGAGAATAGGTTACTTTTCATTCTCATCCTCCATAATTCCCATTCTCTTAGCGCGTTTTTCCCAAGATTTTCTAGCATGTGCTTGTAAATCTGCAACAGAATCACTTTCGTCCATAATTTCTAAACCTAACAAGGTTTCTATCACATCTTCTTGAGAAACAATTCCGCTTACAGAACCATATTCATCAACAACCAACGCAATGTGTTCTTTTTCTTTGATGAGTTTATCAAACAAATCTGGAATCGATAACTCTCTTTCTGCAATAATAATATTTCTTTTTATAGTTGCTAAAGTTTGTTCTCCGCCACCATTAATCATCGCTTCTAATAAATTATCCTTTAGAAAATAACCTGTAATTGCATCTGGATTTTCAGAAAAAACCGGAATTCTAGAAAAGCGTAATTTTTTATGTTCGTTGTAAAAAGAAGCAATCGTTTGGGTTTCATCTGCAATTTCTAAAACAGACCTTGGCGTCATTACATCATTTACTTTGATCTCTTTAAAACCTAATAAATTTCGAATAACCTTACTTTCGTTTTCTTTAAAAACACCGTCTTTTTCAGCCATTTCTGTCATTACTAAAAAACTCTCTCTACTTAAAACACTTCCATGACCTTTGCCGCCAATAAGTTTTGTTGTTAATTGTAAAACCCAAAGAATACCTGTCCATTTTAATGGAAAAATCATTACGTTTAACGCTTTAGAAGTAAAGTTTGCTAGTTGTTTCCAGTACGTTGCACCAATTGTTTTTGGTATTATTTCTGAAGCCACTAAAATGAGAATCGTCATCACTGTAGAAACAATTCCTACCATAACATCTTCGGTCACTTTAATTCCGAAAATAGTTTTTATTTCTGTACCGTATATTTCTGCATACGCTACTTTAGCCTGTACACCCACTAAAATAGCACCAACCGTATGTGCAACAGTGTTAATGGTTAAAATGGCAATTAAGGGCTTGTCTACATCTTTTTTAAATATTTCTAATTGATTTGCATATTCTGCACCTTCACTTTTTTTAAGATTGATAAAAGTAGGAGTAATGCTTAGTAAAACAGCTTCTAAAATAGAACACAGAAATGAGAAGAATATAGAAATAGTTGCAAAAATTATTAATAAAGTCATGTGTAATTTAGTTTGAACTGCAAAGTTACATAAAATAAAAAAACCTCAAGAGTTTCTTCTTGAGGTTTCGTTTGAAGTATTGCTGTGTTATTTAGAAGGCATAACTCATACCTATTAAGTAGTAAGACTGTAATTTATTATCTACCGAATTAAAAGTTGGTGTAGGAACAGTAACTACAGCCAAAGCATTGTTTAAAGCTTCTTGTTTGTTTTGACGCAAACCTAATTCAAAACCAACACCAATTCCTTGCCATATTGTATAGCCAAAAGAGTTTGTCCAAGTCCAGTTAGATAAATCAGACGTTTTATAACTTTGGAAAATAGATAAATTAGATTTTACACTTAATTTACCATACTTTTCCGTGTAATCTGCAACAACTTTTGCACCTAAAGAAGATTCAAAAACAGTATCTCCACTGCTAAAAACAAAATTGTAGTTTCCTGGGTGCATTACAACAACTAAGCTATTTGTTGGTGTCCATGTGAAACCAGCACCTAAATCTAAATATCCAGGATCGTTAAAGTTGTCTATTATAGTAGTTCTATATTCAGCTAAAGCAGAAAGCGCCCATTTTTTATTTAATCTTTTACCATATAAAGAACTAATGGTAAAAACATCTGTAGCGGTATCGAAACCTTCATCACCAGAAACGCCTTTTTCATCTAGTTTTACCCAACCTAAATTAATTGCGGCAGAGTTTCTCCAGAAAAAATCGTCTTCAATTAAATTTGCAAAACCATTTACGGTGATACCAATGTTACCCGCAGATGCAGTAGGTGCAGTTCTAGAATACCAATTATTAAAACCAGAAATGCTTCCTCCCATGGTGCCAAAAGCACCTTTTTTCCAACCAGGGAATGCATCAATTTTTGCTTGCAAAGCTTTTACTTCTCCTTGCAATTTAGCTATTTTTACTTTTTTAGGAGCCTGTTCTTTTTTTAATTCGTCAGCAGTTTGACCTTTCGCTGAAAAACTAATACATACGAATAAAATTAAGATTGATAATTTTTTCATTTTGTCTATTTTTTAAATTTTCGTGCAAAAATACACTTTTATTGTTTTAGACAAGAAATTTTTAATAAGTCACTTTCTCATGAAAACTATAGTTTACACCCAAGCCAAATAATTGCTTTAACTGTATTTTACTAGAAGAATTGTCGTCTATAATTGTATGAAAAGTCATGTGCATTTTAATACTTTTGTTCACTTTAAAACGAATATTTGTTTGGTAATCTACATCTACATTACCAACATTGGCTAGGTAATCTGCATACATTGTTAGAACATTTTCCATTTCAACATTTTCCATTACACCAAATTTATAATATCCAGAAAGGTTAAAACCTAAACTAAATGCAGTTTTTTTACCTTTATCTACACCAAATTTCCCAGAGAAATACTCATTTACAATTGTATATCTAGCTGTTGCAGGCGCAATGTTTAAGTTTAAATTATCAGATTTTTTCCATAGCATTCCTGGTCCGAATGTTAAATAAGCAGGCGATAATAATTCTGAAACTAAAAGTTTAGGTTCTTTTTTATAATCGAAACCTTTAGAGTACTGCGTTTTAAAGTTTGCGATAAAAGATAAAAACCAATTGGTGGCTGTTTTAATACCTAAAAGAGAATTTAATTCAAAACGATCATTTGTTTTTCTGTAGCCTTTTTCGCTAATGTGACTTAGACCATAGCCCGAGTTTATTCTAGTGTCCCAGTTTACATTATTTTTCTTGTAATTAAAATCGTAGTTTACATTAATGTTTCCTGCAACGGTATTTTCCCCTCCAGAAGCCCAGTTAGAAAAGGAAGATTGATTAAATATAAAGGCAAATCTTCCGTTAATTTTCCATTTAGGTTTGGGTAAGGTGTCTTGTTTCTTCTTTTGTGAGTAAGAAGTACAAGCTAAGAAAACTAAAAAAAGAAGGAATACACTTCTCACTATGAATTTGAATTAAAATTTATAGAATAAAATTATTTTTTTGCTTTATATAATGGCACTGTAGAGCAAGCTTCCCCAAACATAATAGATTTGGTTATTGGTTGTAGTTTTGCAATTAAAAAAGCATAAGCAGTATTTGGTATTGGTTTTTCTGCGCATCCCTTAATAATAACTGGGCAACCTGTATAGTCTCTTAAATCTACAAAATTTAATAATTCTTGATATAAAACGGTTTCTAATAAATCTAAATCTCCTATGACCACTTTACTTGCAAAAGGTGTTGCTTCTGCGGCAATTAGCATAAAAGCCCATGAAGGAATTATAGCGTCTGCAGAACAACTAATTGCTACAAAATTATTTTGATATTGAGACCAATCGTGATTTTTAACAGATGCTCTAAAATCTTTTTCTTTTAAAATAAGTTCTTCAAACAACCAGTCTTTAATATCAAACACAACTCTTTTTCCTTCGGGATAAATTTCCTCAAGATCAAAAGTCTTTAGTTTGCTATTTGCGACTCTATTTATAATTTCTTCAGCCATATTTTATTATTGGTTTCAAAGTTGTTTTTGATTTAGTTTTAATAAAAATCAAAATTTAATTATTTTATGAGCTTTCTCAATCGCTTAAGAAAGCTCATTTAGAAATGACAGTAGTTCACTTGTTTTAGTTGTAAATACTAAATAAAACAAACAGAAAACTGTCTATTAATTATTGCGTACTATTTTAGAGCATTCCTAACTCTAACTTTGCTTCTTCGCTCATCATTTCAGAAGTCCAAGCTGGGTCAAATGTAATTTCAACTTCACAAGCATTAACTTCTTTTAAAGACTTTACTTTCTCTTCAATATCTACAGGTAGACTTTCTGCAACTGGGCAATTTGGCGATGTTAACGTCATTAATATTTTTGCGTTATTTTCTTCAGAAACAAAAACATCATAAATTAAACCTAATTCGTAAATATCTACTGGTATTTCGGGATCGTAAATGGTTTTTAAAACGGCTACAATTTTATCTCCAATTTCTTCTAATTCTTTATCTGTCATTATATGATTTCTTAATTTGCTAATTTCGTTTGTTGTACTATTGCGTACATTTTTATTTGCTTTACCATAGAAACCAAGCCATTTGCTCTGGTTGGGCTTAAATGTTCTTTTAAACCAATTTCATCTATAAAAGTGGTTTCGGCAGCTAAAATATCTGCAGGTTTTTGTTCTGAGAATACGCGCAATAATAATGCCACAATTCCTTTGGTTAAAATTGCATTACTATCTGCAGTAAATTTTAATTTATCGGCATCTAATTCAGAATACAACCATACTTTAGATTGGCAACCTTTTATTAAATTTTCATCTAATTTGTGTTGTTCGGCTATAATTGGCAAAGCTTTGCCAAGTTCTATAATATATTCATAGCGTTCCATCCAATCGTCAAACATAGAAAACTCGTCAATAATTTCTTCTTGTATTTCTTTAATAGTCATTTTTAAAACTTATTTTTGCGTTTTTAAAAAGTGTTTTTTGTAAGATACAAAATTACGCATAAAATATAAGAAATGAGTAAATTATTAGCAGTTGGTACGGTCGCTTTTGATGCTATTGAAACACCTTTTGGTAAAACAGATAAAATTTTAGGAGGCTCTGGAACTTTTGTAGGTTTGGCAGCTTCTCAATTTGGAGTAGAAACAGGTGTTGTTTCTGTTGTTGGAGGAGACTTTCCTGCTTCATATTTAGAAATGATGAATTCTAAAGGAATTAATACCGACGGAATTGAAGTTGATAAAAACGGAAAAACGTTTTTCTGGAGTGGAAAATATCATAACGATATGAATTCTAGAGACACTCTAATTACAGAATTAAATGTTTTAGAAACCTTTACACCGGTTGTACCAGAGAATTTTAAAGATGCTAGTATTGTAATGTTAGGTAATTTACACCCATTAACACAAGCATCTGTTTTAGATCAGATGAATGAAAAACCAAAGTTGATTGTTTTAGATACAATGAATTTTTGGATGGACATTGCTTTAGAAGATTTACATACTGTTTTAAAAAGAGTAGATGTAATAACCATTAATGATGAAGAAGCAAGACAGTTGTCTGGAGAATACTCTCTGGTAAATGCTGCTAAGAAAATTCATGATATGGGCCCTAAATATGTAGTTATTAAAAAAGGAGAACACGGCGCTTTATTGTTTAATGAAGGGAAAATGTTTTTTGCACCAGCTTTACCGTTGGCAGAAGTTTTTGATCCGACAGGAGCAGGTGATACTTTCGCAGGAGGTTTTTGTGGCCATTTAGCAAAAACAGAAGATATTTCTTTTGAAAACATGAAAAATGCCATTATATACGGTTCTAATTTAGCTTCTTTCTGTGTAGAGAAGTTTGGTACAGAACGCATGCAAGAGCTTACAGCAAACGAAGTTAAAATACGCCTGCATGCTTTTAAAGAATTAACACAATTTGATATAGAATTATCTTAATTTTAATCCGCAGTTTCGACTGCGGATTTTTTTTTGATACAACACTAGATTTAACAACACACAACACAACAAAAAATTAGATACAATGAGTGATGCTATTAAACACGAATGTGGAATTGCACTTGTTCGATTAAAGAAACCTTTACAATTTTATAAAGATAAATACGGTTCTGCTTTCTACGGAATTAATAAGATGTATTTATTAATGGAAAAACAACACAATCGTGGTCAAGATGGTGCTGGTTTTGCAAGTGTAAAATTCAATGTAGAACCAGGAACTAGATATATTAGTAGAGTTCGTTCTAACAAATCGCAACCAATACAAGACGTTTTTGCTCAAATTAACGATCGTTTAAATAATGTTCTAGAGGAAAATCCGGATAAAAAAGATGACGTAGCATGGCAAGAAGAAAATATGCCGTACATCGGTAATTTGTTTTTAGGACATGTTCGTTACGGTACTTTTGGTAAAAATAGTATCGAAAGTGTGCATCCTTTTTTACGCCAAAGTAACTGGAAACATCAAAACTTAATAGTTGCGGGTAACTTTAATATGACAAATTCTAAACAATTATTAGAAGAGTTGGTAGAGTTAGGGCAGCATCCAAAAGAGTTTACAGATACGGTAACGGTAATGGAGAAAATTGGTCACTTTTTAGAAGATGAAGTAGCTAAATTATATCAAAAAGCAAAGAAAAAAGGGTTTAGTAAAATAGACGCTTCTCCTTACATAGAAGAGAATTTAAGTATTAAAAAAGTATTAAAAAGATCTTCTAAAAACTGGGATGGTGGTTATGCAATGGCAGGTTTAGTAGGGCATGGAGACGCATTTGTATTGCGTGATCCTAACGGAATTAGACCTACGTTTTTTTATGAAGACGAAGAAGTTGTTGTTGTCGCTTCAGAAAGACCTGTGATACAAACCGTATTTAATGTAAAGATAGAAGATGTTCAAGAACTAGAAAGAGGGCATGCTCTAATTATAAAGAAAAACGGAAAGACCTCTATAAAACAAGTTTTAGAACCTAGAGAGAATAAGGCATGTTCTTTTGAGCGCATTTATTTTTCTAGAGGAAGTGATGCATCCATCTATGAAGAAAGAAAAAATTTAGGAAAATTAGTGTTTCCAAAGATTTTAAAATCGATTGATAGCGATATTTCTAACACTGTTTTTTCTTACATACCAAATACTGCAGAAACTTCTTTCTACGGAATGACGGAAGCTGCGGAAGATTTATTAAATCAGCAAAAGACAGCAAAAATTTTAGAAGGAGGAACAAAATTATCTGCAGAAAGAGTTACAGAAATTCTATCTGAAAGACCTCGTTTTGAGAAAATAGCAATTAAAGATGCCAAACTAAGAACCTTTATTGCAGATGATAGCAGTAGAGATGATTTGGTAGAGCATGTATATGATATTACATACGGTGTTGTAAAACCAACAGATAATCTTGTTATTATAGATGATAGTATTGTTCGTGGAACTACACTAAAGAAAAGTATTATTAAGATTTTAGACAGATTAGGCCCTAAAAAAATAGTAGTAGTCTCTTCTGCACCACAGATTCGTTATCCAGATTGTTACGGAATTGACATGGCTAGAATTAATGATTTTATTGCCTTTAAAGCCGCAATTGAGTTGTTAAAAGATACAAACCAAGAAAGTATTATAGACGAAGTTTATAAAAAATCGAAAGCACAGCAATCTAAAAAAGATGAAGAAATAGTAAACTTTGTAAAAGGAATTTACGACCCTTTTACTACAGAAGAGGTTTCTGCTAAAATTGCAGAGATGTTAAGAACAAAAGACATAAAAGCAGCTGTTGAGGTTATTTATCAAACGGTAGAAAATTTACATATAGCGTGTCCAGATAACTTAGGAGATTGGTATTTTACAGGAGATTACCCAACTCCAGGAGGTCACAGAGTGGTAAATGAGGCGTTTATTAATTACTATGAAGGGAATGATAAAAGAGCATACTAATTTGTAAAAGTCAAAAATATTTATTATTTTAGTGGAGGCATATTTGTCAATTTTAGACCACACTTAAATGCTTTCAATTGAAAGCATTTAAGTGTGGTTTTATTAAATTAGAAGAATGTTAAAACAAGTTTGTGATTTATTCTCTGCGAAACGATTAATTTTTGCACTTATTCTTATAAGTACAAGTGCTATATCGCAAACTCTTTGTACGAATTACGCTGTAATACCAGACCCTGCCACACCTATTTCGGCTTCCGGATCTGGAAATGTTTACAACACAACTATAAATGTGCCAGATTTTTATGTTTTAACAGATGTAAATGTAACTGTTGATATTACACACACCTGGAACGCAGATATAGAAGTCACCTTAATTTCTCCTTTAGGAACAGAAGTTAAATTAGCCTTTGACAAGGGAGGAAGTGGAGATAATTACAATAATGTTACTTTTGATGATGCTTCTGGAAATACTTTACCAACTGCTGGTGCTACTCTTTCTGGAGATTATCAACCAGAAGAAAGTTTAGCAACGCTTAATGGAGAAAATTTTAATGGTAATTGGATTTTAAGAATTGTTGATGATGCAGATCAAGATGGAGGTGCAATTAATAGTGTTATTTTAAACCTCTGTTACGCAGATCCAGTACCAACAAACACAGCTCATTTAGGACCCGGAGGAGTTGGAGGAACGGATGGTACTTCTTCTTTGAGGTTCTGGTATGATGCTAATAATGAAAGTTATTCTAATGGAGCTTCTATTAGTTCTGTTTCAGATTTGTCTGGTTATGGGAATACTTTAACAGCTTCAGGTGGGGAGCGGCCTAGTTATACTTTAACAACTGCAGCAATTAATAACTTATCTTCTATGTCTTTTGATGGAAATGATGAATTAGAAACGAGTTACAAAGGAAACTCTAATGAGAATATGAGTTTTTTTATGGTAGTTAATTATGAAAACACGAATGAGTTAGATGTAGCATTACAGCACGGAGGAAGAAATACCATTGGCTTTGATGATGATGAAAAGTATGCCGATTATGTTGGAGGTGAAAATCATAAAAGTGCATTATCTAATCCAAATACTTGGGGTATTCACTCAAAAACATTTGCAAATTCGGGTACTAATAGGTTAAAGTTCTATGTAAATAATAATAATACAGATGGTTTTACTCATAACATAGAAAATAGAAGCAGCAATACCTGGGTTGGAGGAAATGGATCAGGAGGAGGAACAGGTTTAAATGGAAGTATTGGGGAAGTTTTTAAATATACCAAAACCTTAAATACGGCAGAAAGAATTGTTATAGACAATTACCTATCAGCAAAATATGATATTGGTCTCAGCACCAATGATTTTTACACCCAAGACAATGCAGGATTTAATTTTGATCATGATGTTGCAGGTATTGGGCAAGCAACAGACGGTTCTAATCACACAGATTCTCAAGGAACAGGAATTGTAAGAATGTATAACCCGAGTGCTTTGGCTAATGATGAATTTTTATTTTGGGGAAGAGATAATAAAGCTGCCACTATCTTTGTTACAAATACTAGTAATTATCAAGAAAGGATATCTACAAAATGGAGAGTAAGTAAAAGAAATGATGTTGGTAATGTTAGCTTTATTTTAGATTTAAACGGAATAGATATTTCTGGAAAACAACCTTGTGCTACACTAAAGTTGGTAATTGATAATAATGCGGATTTATTATCACCAAAGGATACTTCTCGAGATTTAACAGACATTGGTGGTGGTCTTTATAAAGTAAATAATGTTGTTTTTGCGGATGGAGACTATTTTACAATTGAATATCAAGATTTAATTGTTTTAGATGATACACAATTTTACAATGGTTCTGGTGCCGTAAGTGTACCAAATGATTCAGATGGGTGTTATAAATTATTAGTTAAAAGTACGTCAAATGGAGCTCTAACCTTAACTGAAGACGCTCGTGTAAGGGAAATTGAAATTGAAGCAGGTGGTGTTTTATCTACAAGTTCTAGTATAAAATTACAAGTAACCAACGGCATTGTAAATGAAGGCGAATTAAGACTTGTAGAGGGTTCTCAGCTTATACAAACGCACACTTCTGCTGCGAACTTAAACTCTGGTTCTGGCAGTCTTCATGTAGATCAAACAGCTACAACGTCAACAGCTTATCAATCTGGTTATTGGTCATCTCCTGTTAGAAACTCTGGCACATCAGCCGGAACTCCTTATGCTATAAGTCAGGTTTTAAAAGACGGTACAGTCCCAACTGCAGCCACGGCATCTGTAGGTGAAGCTGTTGATATTAACTTTATTTCAGGGCATGATGGTAGTAATTCTTCAACGCCTATAGAAATTAGTACAAGGTGGTTGGCAAAGTTTAATAATGCTAGTGATTGGACTCGTTTTGTAAGCCCCACAGCAGCAACATTTACTTCAGGAGAAGGTTGGAACATGAAAAGTATGGGAGCTAGATTTACTTTTAGAGGTATACCAAATGATGGCGATTATACTTTTACTATTGATGAAAATAAACTTAGTCTTTTAGGAAACCCCCTATCCTTCGGCATTAGATGCCGATGCTTTTATTAATGAGAACTCTTCTGAATTTGACGGAATACTTTATATTTATAACAGTGCTGCTGACAATACTCATATAAGAGGCGATTATGGAGGTACTTATAGTACAATTGTTTCTGGGGTTTCAGTTGGAGGTGGTAGATATTTACCAATAGGACAAGCATTTTTTGTTACACGAAGTGCTGCGGGGGCAGGAACCATTAATTTTCGTAATTCTCAGAGAATTATGGTAGATTTATCTAATACAGGAACTATCGTTGCAAAAACAAGTACTCGTAAAAAAGAGAAAGAGAAACAATCGATACTTAAGTTAGGCCTCCTGTTTAATATGAGTGATACAGCGCAAATAAACAGACAAGTAGCTATCGTTTTTAAAGGATTGTCAGATAATTTTGACAAAGGTTCTGATGCTGAAATGTGGGCTTTAAGGCCAACTGATTTCCATTTAAAAGTAAAAAATAAAGACCAACCATTTATAATTACAGGAATAGAATTTTTTAATAATTTGATTAAAGTTCCTTTGGTTGTTCAGGTTGATAAAGAAAGAGAGCTAACTTTTTGTATTGACGAAAAAATAAATATTGATGCTCCTATTTATTTATTTGATGCTATTTTAAATACTTTTTCTAATTTAAGTGATGGACCAATAAAAATAAATTTACCGTTAGGTACTTATACAGAAAGATTTTTTATTACTTTTTCAAATAAAACTCTTAGTAATAACGATGTAGATGAAAACGAATATTTAATTTCTGTTTATGATAAAGATGGTGGTACTTTAATCATTGAAAATAAATTGAATTTAGAAATAGAAGCTGTTAAGGTGTATAATCTTTTAGGAGCTGAAGTATTTAATTCTGAGGTAGAAAAGAATAAAGTGGAACTTCGTTTTAATTTAGGGGAGATTTCTAAAGGTGTATATATAGTAGTTATACAAACAGCAAAAGGAATTATCAATAAAAAGATTCTAATAGAATAAAAAAAAGCATCCTAAACTTAGGATGCTTTTTTTTATAAATGAAGTAGCTTAGTACTTATTTAGCTTCAGCATATCTGCGTTCAACTTCGTTCCAGTTAATTACATTAAAAAATGCATCAATATAATCTGGTCTTCTGTTTTGGTAGTTTAAGTAATATGCGTGTTCCCAAACGTCTAAACCTAAAATAGGAGTTCCGCCACAAGTAACACCTGGCATTAAAGGATTGTCTTGGTTTGGTGTAGAACAAACTTCTACTTTACCACCTTTATGTACACACAACCAAGCCCAACCAGAACCAAATTGTGTTGCAGCAGCTTTAGAAAAAGCTTCCATAAATGCTTCTTTAGAACCAAAAGCAGCTTCAATAGCATCTTTTAATTCTCCAGAAAGATATCCTTTATCTTCTGGGTTCATTACTGTCCAGAATAATGAATGGTTGTAAAAACCACCACCATTATTTCTCACAGCGCCATTACTCATGTCTAAATTAGCAAGAATATCTTCAATAGACTTTCCGTCTAAATCAGTCCCTTCAATTGCACCGTTTAATTTTGTTGTGTATCCGTTGTGATGTTTTGTATGGTGAATTTCCATAGTTTTTGCATCTATATTTGGTTCTAATGCATCGTATGCATAGTTTAATTCTGGTAATTTAAAAGCCATTTTTTTATGTTTTTTAAAGTTCGTATTATTTTTGTTGATGTAAATTTACTCAATATGACGCAGATTTACAAAATATTAGGCTTTTGTTAACTTATAATAGTATAAATAAGATTTATTCACCAAACTTTTGCATAAACTCTTCCACTTTATTTACCATGTTTTTGCTTCCACAGATAAAAGGAACTCTTTGGTGCAATTCTGTAGGTTCAACATCCATCGTTCTTGTGTAACCGTCGGAAGACTTACCATTTGCTTGTTCTGCAATAAAAGCCATTGGGTTGCATTCGTATAGCAAACGTAACTTTCCGTTGGGGTTTCTAGAACCTTTAGGATACATATAAACGCCTCCTTTAATCATGTTTCTGTGAAAATCGGAAACTAAAGAACCAATATATCTACTTGTATATGGTCTTTCATCTTCCTCTTCTTGACAGTATTTTATGTATTTTTTAATTCCCAAAGGAAAATCTAAATAATTCCCTTCATTTACAGAATAGATATTTCCATCTTCAGGGAAAGTCATGTTTGGGTGTGATAAATAAAATGTACCAATTGCTGGGTTTAGTGTAAATCCGTTTACACCATATCCAGTAGTGTACACCAACATTGTAGAGGTTCCGTAAACTACATAACCAGCAGCAACTTGTTTACTTCCTTTCTGTAAAAAATCTTCTAATTTAACTGGAGTTCCTAATGGAGTAACGCGTCTATATATAGAAAAAATAGTACCCACAGACACATTCACATCGATGTTAGAAGAACCGTCTAAAGGATCTATTAAAACAACATATTTGTTTTGGTTGTTTTCATCCTGACTATTAATTGCTACAAAATCGTCTTCTTCTTCACTAGCAATACCACAAACAATATTTCTTTTTGTAAGTGTTTGTATAAACTTTTCATTCGCATAAACGTCTAACTTCTGTTGATCTTCACCTTGTATGTTTGTGTCTCCGGCAGCACCCGTAATGTCTACCAAACCGGCTTTGTTTACTTCATGGTTTACAACTTTTGCAGCTAATCTTATAGAATTAATTAATCTAGAAAGTTCTCCAGAAGTATATTTAAATGAGTCTTGATTTTCGATAATAAACTCACCTAAAGTTTGATTTTTTTTCGCCATTTTTAAGAATTTGTTTCGCGCTACAAAGATGCTATTTTTTTTTAACTAAATCGTTTTCGTAACCTAGGTTTTTCAATCTGAAAAGGAATAAAAAGAGGAACAATGAACTTTAAATTTCAACAAATAAAAAAGAAACGTTCAAAAACACTAAATATTTTTAACCGATTCCAAAAAAACTATCTTTGACTAAAATTAGAATAATATGAACTTTAAAGTAAGATTAGGGGTAGAAAAAGACATGCAAGCTGTTTTTAATTTAATTACAGAGTTGGCTGTTTTTGAAAAAGAACCAGAAGCTGTAGAAATAACAGTGGCAGATTTAGTGAGAGATGGTTTTTCTGAAAATCCGAAATTTAAAGTTTACGTAGCAGAACAAGAAAATAACATTATAGGCATTGCATTGTTTTACGAACGTTTTTCTACTTGGAAAGGACGCACGATTCATTTAGAAGATTTAATAGTAACAGAAAGCAAGCAAAAAATTGGCGCCGGAAAAGCATTGTATACTGCAGTTTTAAAATATGCGCAGGACCATAATTTTAATAGAGTTGCTTGGGAAGTAATTGATTGGAATACCAACGCAATAGAATTTTACAAAAGTACAGGCGCAACCTATTTACATGATTGGTCTGTAGTGCAAATGAATAAAGAGAGTTTAGCTAAATTTATTCAAAATAATTAAATTAAATAAAACATCATTTCTAGTGGTTTTTAGGTACGAAAATAGTGTCTAGAATGTATTTAGAAGTTGATAAATTAACAAACCAGTTTCTTAAATTATAATTAAAAATGAAGATTTTTAAATTTGGAGGAGCGTCTGTAAAAGATGCAGCAAGTGTAAAAAATGTAGTTAGTATTTTACAAAATGAAGGGACAGAAAATACGCTTGTTGTAATTTCTGCGATGGGAAAAATTACAAATGCTTTTGAAGAGGTAATTGATGCTTACTATAATAAAACAGATCAATTATCTGATAAATTAGGGATTATTGAAGATTATCATAAAAACATTATGGATGGTTTGTTTGATAAAAATGATGAGATTTATAAGGAATTTAATATCCTTTTAGGAGAATTAAGCTGGTTCTTGGCAAGAAATACGTCTCAAAGATATAATTATGTGTATGATCAAATTATTTGTTTCGGAGAACTATTATCAACCAAAATAGTAAGTGCATATATCACAAAAGCAGGAATAGAGAACAACTGGTTCGATGTTAGAAATTATATAAAAACAGACAGTAATTATAGAGATGCGAAAGTAGATTGGGATTTAACACAAGATATTATTAGCCATAAATTAGATGCTTCTAAATTAAATATTACACAAGGTTTTATTGCTGCAAATGATACAGAAAACACCACTACTTTAGGTAGAGAAGGTTCCGATTATACGGCGGGTATTTTTGCGTATTGTTTAGATGCAGAAAGTGTAACTATCTGGAAAGATGTTCCTGGAGTTTTAAATGCAGATCCAAGAGTTTTTGAAGCAACTACACTATTAGAACAAATTTCTTATGAAGAAGCAATAGAAATGGCATTTTACGGTGCTTCTGTAATTCACCCAAAAACATTGCAGCCATTAGAAAGAAAAGGAATTCCGTTATTGGTGCGCTCTTTTATCAATCCAAAAGAAACAGGTACAAGAGTTACTCAAGGTACAAGATTGGTGCCTTATATTCCTTGTTTTATTGTGAAGAAAGATCAAGTATTGGTGTCAATTTCGGCGTTAGATTTCTCTTTTATGGTAGAAAATAACATCAGTTATATTTTTCAAAAACTACATGATTGTCAATTAAAAGTAAATTTAATTCAGAATTCTGCCATTAGTTTTTCTGTTTGTATTGATGATAAATTTAATAATTTTGATGCTTTTTATAACGAATTGAAAAAAGAGTTTAAAATAGAAATTCAGAAAGAGGTCGATTTATTTACAGTGCGTCACTTCGATGAAAAAGCGATTGCTTGCATAGAAGAAAAAGGGACGTCTTTATTAACACAAGTAAACAAAGAAACTATTCAGATTGTTTTGGCAAAAAATAAGTAAAAATTAGAAGCGATTGTCCTATTAAAATTTTATTGTAATTGATTGTTTTGGAACAATTTCGGTAAATTATTGTAGGCAATAATTCCACAAATAAAATGCGAATTAGATTTTTAAACAGCTACTAGATTCTTGTTTTTAGGGAGTTTTGACACTGAATTAATATTTACATATTTCTTTTTTACTATATTTGTAATTGCGTCTAATCGTAAATTATGGCATTAGTAACATCAAAGGAAATTGCACAAGTAATTGGTTTACAGAAGTTTGGTTTTTTAGGAACTTTTGTTGGCTGGGGTCTTTTAAAAACACTTCGAATATCGGCTATCAATAAAATTTACGAAAAAAATAAAGATAAGTCTGATTTAGATTTTTTAAACGGAATTTTAGATGATTGTAAAATCAAATTTGAAATACCAAAAGAAGATTTAAAAAGAATTCCTAAAGAGGGCCCGTTTATTACCGTTTCTAATCATCCTTTAGGCGGAATTGACGGTGTTCTACTATTGAAATTATTAATTGAAAAAAGAGCAGATTATAAAATAATTGCCAATTTTTTACTACACAGAGTAGCGCCTTTAAAACCTTACGTGATGCCGGTGAATCCTTTTGAAACAAGAAAGGATGTAAAATCTAGTGTTTCTGGAATTAAAAGTGCATTGCTGCATTTAAGAGAAGGCAAACCTTTGGGTATTTTTCCTGCAGGTGAAGTTTCTACCTATAAAGACGGAAAATTAAATGTAGACAAACCTTGGGAAGAAGGTGCTGTAAGATTTATTAAAAAAGCCAATGTACCAGTAATTCCTATTTATTTTCATGCTAAGAACAGTAGAATGTTCTACTTTTTATCTAAAATTTCTGATACTTTAAGAACCGCCAAATTGCCATCCGAAGTAATGTCTCAAGGAGGTAGAGTTATTAGAGTAAGAATAGGAAAACCGATTTCTGTAAATGACCAAAATGAATTTAAAGACATTGGTGCTTTCTCGGAGTTTATTAGGAAGAAAACATATATGTTGGCAAATCCTTTTGAGAAAGCACATAAATTAATTTCTAGGGAAAACATCCGAATAAAAAAGACTGCCAAAAAGATTACATCTCAAAGAAATCCAGATTTATTTATAAAAGAAGTAAATGCTTTAAGAGAAAAAGACGGTAGGTTATTAGAAAGTAAGAATTACGAAGTGTTTTTTGCAAGCGCTAAAGAGATTCCTAATTTGTTGCACGAGATAGGTAGATTGCGTGAAATTACTTTTAGAGCTGTTGGAGAAGGAACCAATAAAGAGATTGATTTAGATAAGTTCGATAAATATTATCACCATTTATTATTATGGGATAGAGAAGCAGGTTGTTTGGCAGGAGCTTATAGAATGGGTCTTGGTAAAGAAATTTTTAAAAAATACGGCATCAACGGTTTTTATGTACAAACTTTGTTTAGAATTGAACCAGAATTACACCAAATGATGGACAATACCATAGAAATGGGTAGGGCATTTATTATTGGAGAATACCAGCAAAAACCGATGCCTTTATTTTTATTATGGAAAGGAATTGTACATGTAACATTGCGTTATCCCGAATATAAATATCTAATGGGCGGTGTTTCTATTAGCAACCAGTTTTCAGATTTTTCAAAGTCGTTAATGATCGAGTTTATGAAATCTCATTATTACGATCCGTACATTGCGCAATACATCCGTCCGAAGAAAGAATTTAAGGTAAAGTTAAAAGACGGCGATAAAGATTTTGTATTTGACGCAACCAAAGCAGACATGCAAAAATTCGATAAAATTATCGATGAAATAGAACCTGGAGCTTTAAGAATACCTGTTTTAATAAAGAAATATGTAAAACAAAATGCACGTTTGGTTGCGTTTAATGTAGATCCTAAATTTAACAATGCCGTAGATGGTTTAATGTACATTAAGGTAGAAGACATACCAGAAAGTACTGTGAAACCTGTAATGGAAGAATTTCAAGCAGAGTTAGAGCGCAAGGCTACAGAAATGCAAAAAGAGAAGTAAAATTATTTTTATGTGGGCGTTCCCCTAAAAGGGTCGGGCTTTGCGTTTCAAGTCCTCGTTCGTTCCTCTCTGTGGGCTTTTCACTACAATCCCTAACGCAGTCTTGTTTATAAAAGATAGTTTTTATGATTACTTTTTGTTTGTTAAAAAGAGCTCTTAACTACGTGTTTTTTTTAAGTTAAAGTTCGTCTTTGTAATTTATGAAGAAGGTTCTTTAGGTAGATTTTTTAAGTGACCAACATCTCTAGTTTCGTTAAAAGGTTTTTTGTATTCTAAAACATCTAATAATTCTAAGGCCATACATTGCCTAATAAATTGTTTAGATTCTGTTTTGTTGTATCCTAGTTCAATCAATCTTTTATAGGTTGTATTGGTTTCTTTGGGGTTGTTTTCTCTAATTTTTTATACCAGCAGTTAGCGAAGTTATAAGAATTTAAGTTTAGAAGCAAACCCCGTAGTTTCTAAAACCTGACAAAAAAGCAGTCTTTTTCATTTGGTATAGTTTTCGCTTTTAATTCATCAGTATTAAAAAATAAAGAAATGAAAACATTTTTAAAAATCTTATTAACGGCAGTTGCGGTAATTGTGTTGGCTAATATTTTACCAGGCGTAGCGGTTGCTAGTTATGTTTCTGCAATTGTAGTTGCAGCGGTAATTGCGGTGCTAAATATGATTGTAAGACCTTTGTTAATCTTCTTTACATTGCCAGCAACAATCGTTACTTTTGGCTTATTTATCTTTGTAATAAATGCAGTCATAATTATTTTGGCAGATAAATTAGTCGCTGGTTTTACGGTTTCAGGTTTTTGGACAGCTTTATTATTTAGTATTTTGCTATCTATATTTAGGTCTGCATTGTTTTCGTTGCTAAAAGAGGATAAGAGAATTAATTAACCAATTTTTTGTGGGCGATTGTGCTAAAAACTGTTCAGCACATATCCGAAGAAAAAAAGAATAATAATATAAATAAATTAATGATAATCAGTGTAATTAAGATTCATAATGTTTAGCGTTTCAGGATATTTCTATCTGAAATAGAACAGTTTAAATACTTGTTAGCTAACTATTTTTTAATTAATTTTGCACTCGATTTTTTTAAGATTAAAGAACAAAGAAATGAATATTACAAGAGAAAACATAGATGCGTTAAACGCAGTTGTAAAAGTTGATATTGTTGCAGATGACTATCAAGCAAAAGTAGCAGAATTGTTAGATGAGCACCGTAAAAAAGCAAATGTTCCTGGTTTTAGAAAAGGGCAAGTGCCAATGGGAATGATTAAAAAGCAGTACGGTAAATCTTTAGTGATAGATGAGGTTAACAAAGTCTTACAAGCGTCTTTAAACACTTATTTACAAGAAGAAAAATTAGAGCTTTTAGGAAATCCGTTACCTAGAGTTAAAGAAGATTTTAACTGGGATGCAGAAACACTTTCTTTTGAATTTGAATTAGGTTTAGCGCCAGAATTCGACGTAGATTTAAAATCTAAAAAGAAGGTAACTGAGTACAATATTATTGCTACAGAAGAATTATTAGACGAAGAAATGAAGAATATTCAAATTCGTTATGGTAAGACTTCTCCTCTAGAAGAAGCTACTGCAGAGGCTAACATAACGGGTACTTTTGTAAATGAGGAAAAAGAAATCAATAAAAAAGGGACTTTTCTAGTAAGTGATTTACAAGGAAAAAAGAACGAAAAGAAGTTTATTGGAGCTAAAACTGGTGATGTAATTGAGTTAGAAACTAAGAAATTATTTGAAAACGACCATAAATTACAGCAGATTTTAGAAGTTTCTCATGATGAAATTCACGATTTAGACATACCTGTTACTTTAACGGTAGAAGAGGTTACAAAAACGGAACCTGCAGATTTAGATAAGGAATTGTTTGATAAATTATTTACAGACGGAAGTGTTTCTACTGCAGAAGAATTAAGAGCAAAAATTAAAGAAGACGCAGAAAAGCAATTCAAGCAACAAGGAGATCAGCAATTATTAAATGCAATTACAGAGCATTTAGTTGAAACGACTAAGTTTGATTTACCATCAGAATTTTTACAAAAATGGTTGCAAAAAGCTGGTGAAAAACCATTAACTGCAGAAGAAGCTAAAGTAGAATTTGACAAGTCTGAAAAAGGTTTGCGTTACCAATTAATCGAAGGAAAGATTATGAAGGCCAACGATATTAAATTAGAGTATACAGAATTGGTTGAATATGCAAAAGGATTTATCCGTACGCAAATGGCTCAGTTTGGTAACATGAATCCAGAAGAAAAAGAATTGGATGAAATTGCTGGTAGAATTTTACAAAATCAAGAAGAAGCTCAGAAATTACAATCTCAATTAATTAGTCAGAAATTATTGGCTTTTTACAAAGAAAACATGAGCTTTAAATCAAAAGAACTTTCTTACGAAGCGTTTACAAAAGAAGTTTATAAGTAGTCTTAGGCTATTTTTAGTATCTCAATCTGTTGTTTCAACTAGGTATCGAGATGTGAAAATAAAAACCTGAATCTAACAATTCAGGTTTTTTTACCGACAAACTCAAACAAAATAGTAAGAAATAGTTCTTATATTTACAAAACAAACATTAAAAGAGTCACAATAATGGATTACGGAAAAGAGTTCGAGAAATACGCAACAAAACATCACGGAATTAGTAGTACCAATTATACAAAAATAACAAGTAGTTTAACGCCATATATTATGGAAGAACGTCAAATGAACATCACTCAAATGGATGTTTTTTCACGTTTAATGATGGATAGAATTATTTTCTTAGGAACCGGAATTAACGATCAGGTTGCTAATATTATTCAAGCGCAATTGTTGTTTTTAGAAAGTGTAGATGCAAATAAAGACATTTCAATTTATATAAACTCTCCTGGAGGAGGCGTGTATGCAGGTTTGGGTATTTATGACACCATGCAGTTTATAAAGCCAGATGTTGCAACAATTTGTACAGGAATGGCAGCTTCTATGGGTGCTGTTTTAATGTGTGCAGGAGAAAAAGGGAAACGTTCTGCGTTGCCTCATTCTAGAATTATGATTCACCAACCTTTAGGTGGAGCGCAAGGGCAAGCTTCTGATATTGAGATTACTGCAAGAGAAATTATAAAGTTAAAAGATGAATTGTATGAAATTATTTCAAACCATTCTGGTCAAACTTTAGAAAAAGTACACAATGATTCTGATAGAGATTATTGGATGAGAGCAGATGAAGCAAAAGTATACGGAATGATTGATGAAGTTTTAGAAAGAAAGAAATAAATAGTTTGATTTAAGCAATAAGCTTTATGCAGCATGCTTTTAGAAGTGCTACTGCATAGAGCTTAAAGCCCAAAGCCTAAAGCAAGGAATAATGTCGAAAGAAGAAAATTTAGAATGTTCGTTTTGCGGACGAAAAAAAGCAGAAACCGACTTGCTAATTGCAGGGATGGATGCTCATATTTGTGATAAATGTATAGAACAAGCACATGGTATTGTAGAAGAAGAAGTTTCTGAAACAAAAACAAATGGTTTGTCTAAAGATCTAACACTTAGAAAGCCGATACAAATTAAAGAGTTCTTAGATCAATATATTATTGGTCAAGATGAAACAAAACGTTCTATGTCTGTTGCTGTCTATAATCATTACAAAAGATTATTACAGACAAAAGACAGCGAAGATGATGATGTAGAGATCGAGAAATCTAACATTGTTTTAGTGGGTGAAACCGGAACAGGAAAAACCTTAGTAGCTAAGACAATTGCAAGAATGTTAAACGTACCTTTTGCTATTGTTGATGCAACAGTATTAACACAAGCAGGATATGTTGGTGAAGATGTAGAAAGCATTTTAAGTAAATTGTTGCAAGCTGCAGATTATGATGTAGAAAAGGCACAAAGAGGTATTATTTTTATTGATGAAATTGATAAAATTGCCAGAAAAGGAGACAATCCGTCAATAACTAGAGATGTCTCTGGTGAAGGAGTTCAGCAAGCATTGTTAAAATTATTAGAAGGAACGGTTGTAAATGTTGCTCCTAAAGGTGGAAGAAAGCATCCTGAGCAAAAATTTATAGAGGTAGACACCAAAGAGATTTTATTTATTGCAGGTGGAGCGTTCTCTGGAATCGAAAGATTTATCAGTAAGCGTCTAAACATGCAAGCGGTAGGTTTTACTGCGTCTTTAGACGATGATAAAGTAGATGAAGAAAACCTGTTGAAATACATCATTCCTTCAGATTTAAAAGCATTTGGTTTAATTCCAGAAATTATCGGGCGTTTACCAGTTTTAAGTTACATGAATCCTTTAGATGCAACTACATTAAGAGCAATTTTAACAGAGCCTAAAAATGCTATTATTAAGCAGTATTCTAAGTTGTTTACAATGGATGAAGTTGATTTTACAATAGAAGAAGGAGCGTTAAATTATATTGTAGAAAAAGCGGTTGCATATAAATTAGGCGCAAGAGGTTTGCGTTCTTTATGTGAAGCAATTTTTACAGATGCAATGTTCGAATTACCTAGTTCAGAAGAGAAAACGTTTAATGTTACCAAAGAATACGCAGAAGCAAAATTAACAAATACAACTTTGAAGAAATTAAAAGCAGCTTCGTAGTTGCTGTAAAATGTTGCATCGAGCACTGTCTAAATGAATAATAAAACCTCACTACTATAATGTAGTGAGGTTTTATTATTTTATGAAAATTCGAAACATCTAATTCTTATATTTGTGCTCCTTTTCAATACACTATTAAATGATATCAAGAAGTACCATAGACCGAGTTTTCGAGACTGCAAGAGTAGAAGAGGTTATTGGAGAATTTGTTCAACTAAAAAAAGCAGGAAGTAATTTCAAAGGACTAAGTCCGTTTGTAGATGAAAAATCACCTTCATTTGTAGTATCTCCAGTAAAACAAATTTGGAAAGATTTCTCTACAGGGAAAGGAGGAAATGCGATTTCATTTTTAATGGAACATGAGCATTACACGTATCCTGAAGCCATAAAATGGTTGGCAAAAAAGTACAACATAGAAATTGAAGAAACAGAGCAGTCTAGCGAAGAAAAAGCACAGATGAACGAAAGAGAAAGTATGTTTTTGGTTTCTACATTTGCCAAAGATTATTTTCATGATATAATGCTAAACTCTAACAAAGGAAAAGCAATCGGACTTTCTTACTTTAAAGAACGTGGTTTTACAGAAAATACTATAAAAACCTTTGAGTTAGGGTATTGTTTAGATGAGTGGGATGGTTTTACAAATGCCGCTTTAGCAAAAGGATACGATTTAAAATATTTAGCATCCACAGGAGTAACCATTGTTAAAGAGAACAGACAATTCGACCGTTTTAAAGGACGTGTTATGTTTCCAATACACTCGATGTCTGGTAGAATTTTAGGTTTTGGAGGTCGTATTTTAACTGCGGATAAAAAAGCCGCAAAGTATTTAAATTCGCCAGAAAGCGATATCTATCATAAAAGTAAAATTTTATACGGTCTTTTTCAAGCTAAAAAGGAAATAGCAAAACAAGATAATTGTTATTTAGTAGAAGGGTATACAGATGTAATTTCCTTTCATCAATCTGGGGTAGAAAATGTTGTTGCTTCTTCAGGAACGGCACTATCATCAGACCAAATTAGATTGGTGAATAGATTGACCAAAAATATTACGGTGCTTTTTGATGGTGATGCAGCAGGTATGAGAGCTTCCATTCGTGGAATCGATATCATTCTAGAGCAAGGAATGAATGTAAAAGTAGTTCAGTTTCCAGATGGCGAAGATCCAGATAGTTTTGCAAAATCACATTCAAGTGCAGAATTAAAAGATTATCTGGAAGATGCTGCACAAGATTTTATCAACTTTAAAGTATCTCTTTTATTAAAAGATTCAGATAATGATCCTATAAAGAAAGCAGGAGTCATTCGAGATATTGTTGTAAGTATTTCTAAAATTCCCGATGGCATTCAGCGTGAAGTTTATGTGCAAGAATGTGCGAGAATTATGGAAGTTTCAGAGCGTGTTTTGTTTAGTGAGTTAGCGCAAATTATAAAAAAAGGAGAGCAAGAAAAAAGTAAAGCAAACAGACAACAAAATAGAGCACAACAAGATCCTAATCAACCACCAACAGAATATTTTATAGAGCAAGAACAGGCTCAAATGGGATTGGTAAAAGGAGGGTCTTCAACAGAAAAAATTGATGAGATTTCTAAGTTTGAAAGAGAGATTATTAAAATTTTACTTTTACATGGTAATGAAATAACAGAATTTATAGAAGAAATTGAAAATGAAGATGAACAAGGAAAAGTTGTGGTAACTGCTAGAAAATATGATAACAATGTTTCTGCAGAGATTTATGTACACCTTCAAGATGACGAAACAGAGTTTACAAATATTGTTTTTCAAGAGATTTATACTGAAATTATTCATCAATTAAACCAGTCAGAAAAATTAGAAATAGATGCTTTAGTAAATCACAAAAATGCTGATATTTCTACAACCGTGACTTCCATTTTAATGGATGAAGAAAAATATCAATTAAGCGATTGGGAAGGTCAGAATATTGAAGTTAAACTAGCATCACTATCTAAGCAAGTAAACGATGTTGTTTTTAATCTAAGAAGAGTTTTAATAGGTAAGAAAATAGAAGAGCTAATAAAAGAAGCTAGTGCAGAGGTTAGCATAGATTTAGAAATGATAAAAGGCTATACAGGTTTAAGAATCAGTCTTTTTGAGAAGTTAAATAGAGTGGTCTAAAGTTATTAAATTGTAAAAGGGGTGTTTTACCTTGTTCTATTTTTATTTCTAAGCGTAGTTTTATTGTATATTGCACTCGCTAAAGAAAAATATCTATTATGAAAAGAATTTTACAATTATTAAAAATTATTCAATTATTTCTATTTTTACCCTTTGAAATTTCTAGAGGATCTAAAAGAAGAGCTTATTTAAGAATAAAAAAAATGATGATTGCTGCGAACCTATTATAAAATATAGGTTGGCACTAAAATAAAAAACAAAAAATCCCGTAAATTTATTTACGGGATTTTTTGTTGCTATCTTAAGTCTGTTGGAATTTCACACAAAGGTATTGGTATCATTTTGTGCTGATTAATTCTGTTTAAACGCTCGTATATTTTAAAAACTTCTTGCTCTCTTCCTGTAAAATTATTTTCATTTTTACCTTCTTCTTGTTTCATTGCCCATTCTAGCTCATCATAAGAAGCACCAATTTGATCTTCATCTGTTCTACTATCTCCAAATAAGCCATCTGTTGGTTGTGCTTTTTGAATTGAACTAGGGACTTTTAAATATGCGGCTAATTCATAGACTTCAGATTTCATTAAATCTGCAATCGGACTTAAATCGACACCGCCATCACCGTATTTTGTATAAAAACCTACGCCAAAATCTTCCACTTTATTACCTGTGCCTACAACCAAAGAGCCGTGTAAACCGGCAAAATAATATAAAGTTGTCATACGTAACCGAGCTCTTGTGTTTGCTAAAGACAAATCTACTTTAGCAGAAGGAGCTGTTTCTGGAACTATATTTTTAAAATCTTCAAATGTTGAAGTTAGGTTTACTCTAACTTCAGAAACATTGCTAAAATTCTCTTTTAATTGTTTAATGTGTTCTTCTGCTCTAGTAACCTGACTATCTGCTTGGTGTATTGGCATTTCTACACATAATGTAGGGAAACCCGTTTTTGCACAAAGCATAGAAACAAGTGCAGAATCTATTCCGCCAGAAACACCAACGACAAAACCTTTTACTTTTGCATTTTCAGCATACTCTTTTAACCAAGAAATAATATAAGTTGCTACTTTTTCTGTATTCATTAGAGAAACTATTTTAGTATTTTTATCGTTTGTAATTCTAATAGCAATATACAAAGTTTATGAGATTTTTTCTAGTGATTTTAGCGGTTTTATTTGGTTTTTACGCATGTGATACAGATAATATACACAAAGTAGATGTTTCTAATATTGATGTAAATTTTGAAGTTAAAAGATTTGATGTTGATTTTTACACTTCAGAAAAACAAAATTTACCAGAATTAAAAAGGAAGTATCCGTATTTTTTTCCAAAAGAAATAACAGATAGTATTTCAGTCTCTAAAATGAGCAATAAAGACGAACTAGAATTGTTTGCAGAAACTCAAGAGATTTATCAAGATGTATCTCCCTTAAAAGAAGAATTAAGATTGCTTTTTAAACACGTTAAATACTACAATTCTAAATTTATAGCGCCAGATGTAATTACCATGCTAACAAATATAGAGTATGAGAGTAGAGTAATTTATGCAGACAGTTTGTTCATTATTTCTTTGGATGTTTATTTAGGCAAGCACCATGAATTTTATGCAGATTATCCGAAGTATATCAAAGAAAATAACACGAAAGAACATATTGTTGTAGATGTAGCAAAAGCAATCACCGAAAAACAAATTTTTAATACTTCTGATAGAAGTTTTGTAGGTAAAATGATACATGAAGGAAAAAAAATGTATTTATTAGAAAGTTATTTGCCGACGGTATCTAGCAGAGAAATTATTGGTTATGAAGAAGATAAATTTAATTGGGTGACTGCTAATGAAGAACAAATTTGGACGTACTTTATAGAGAAAAAATTACTTTTTAGTACAGACACTAAATTAAACAAACGCTTTTTAGATACAGCACCGTTTTCTAAGTTCTATATGGAACATGACAATTTATCTCCGGGTAGGGTTGGTATTTGGGTAGGTTGGCAGATTGTACGTTCTTATATGAAACAGAATGATGTATCTTTGCAAGAATTATTAAAAATTAACGAATTAGATTTATTTAAAAAATCGAAGTATAAGCCCAAAAAATAATGTCAGTAAAACATAACTCAGAAATAGAATTTAAGATTGGTTTAGATGAAAACAAAGTGCCAGAAGAAATCTCTTGGACAGCTAAAGATGGAGGTATAGATAATGAAGAAGCTAAAGCGATTATGATTTCTGTTTGGGATCATAAAAAGAAAGATACTTTGCGCATGGATCTTTGGACAAAAGACATGCCTGTAGATGAAATGAAGCAGTTTTATCACCAAACATTAGTATCTATGGCAGAAACGTTCGAGCGCGCAACAGACGACCAGAAAATGGGCGCAACAATGCGAGATTTCTGTGAGTATTTTGCAGAGAAGTTAGAACTTAACAAATAAGATACTTTTAAAAATATAAAAGAGCGATACTTAAAGTTTCGCTCTTTTTTTATGGCTTTATTTTAAATAAAAAAGAGCGCATATTAATATGCGCTCTTCTTGTTTATTATTGTCCCAATTTTAGTTCCTTTTTTAGTCTAAAGAACCAGTTGGTTTAATTTCTACTCTTCTGTTTAATTGTCTTCCACCAGCATTTGCATTAGAGAATTTAGGTCTAGATTCTCCAAGGCCTTTAGCGGTTAAGCTTTCATTGGAAATACCTTCTTGAATCATATATTTTCGAACAGCATTTGCTCTTCTCTGAGATAAATAAATGTTGTATCTATCACTGTTTCTATCATCTGTGTGGCCTTCAATAAGAAACTTAATATTTGGTACTTGTTTCATTAAAGAAATAATCTTGTCAATTGTATTGTAAGAAATATCTTGAATTTTATCACTGTTTGTTTCAAAGTAAATACTTGTAGCTAAGAGCGCAATCTGACTGTTTATATTAGAAGGATTATTACCCGCTTCTTGCTTAGGACAACCTCTGTTTTCTATAGTTCCAGGGGTTGCAGGACATAAATCATTTCCATCCATAACACCATCACCATCAGAATCTACATTTAAAGGACAGCCGTCATTAGATTCTAAACCGTATACTAAAGGACATTTATCTTTGTAATCTGGTACACCATCTTTATCTGAATCTACAGCTTTTCCGTTTCCATAAACCATTACACCTGCAGGCGTATTTGGTTCGATGTCTAACTCATCCATTACACCATCCTTGTCGGTGTCAATAATTTTGAAATTACCTCTGCTACCACGATTTTCATCACCCCAAATAGTAAATATTTTTTTCTTTCCTAATTTAACAGCAACACCTATACTTGTTACAAAGAAAGTTTCCCAGTCTTGTTTATTAGAAATAGCCGCATCTAAATGATCTTCATAATTAAAGTACATACCTGTTCTAAGTTCTATATCGACCTTTTTACTAACTCTACGTTTAAGACCTAATTGTCCTGATAAGTAGATAGAACTAGCAGAGTTTACACTGTTTCTTGCAGGATTTGTACCAAAATCTACTAAAGGCTTATCTGCGCCACCAGATAGGTTTTTTTCAAAAAGCTGAGAATTATACTGATGATAACCAACACCAAAATAACCAGATGCATTCCATTTAGTTGCTGATGTTTCGTATAAATTTGAAAAACTAAAAATTAAGTTTAACTCTGCGCCATAGGCAGTACCTTCAAAATACATGTTATTCCTAATTACTGTATTTGGTACATATAATATTTCGTAGACATCCGAGAAATATTGTGCCCCACCAGATATTTGAGAATAGGTAGCTTTAACTTCCAACCCCAATAAAGGATTAAACATTTTATCTGCGTAAGCAAAAACCCCAAAATTATAGAAATTACCGAGGTTTCCTGTACCAATAGAACGCAAATCTCCGTGCATAATAAAGTTACTAAAACCACCTCCTACAGCCCAACTATTTGAGTTTTCAAGGTCAATTCTATTACCGTAAGTAATTTCATCCGTGGTAAATTGGCTAAATATGGTGGTGGTTGTAAGACAACTTAAAATTGCAAGTAAAAAAATTCTCCTCATTAGGTTTTTTTATGTTATAATTCAAGAAACTTGGGGGGAATTCTTCAATACGCAAAAATATAGATTTTTTTCTAATTATTCCTTATTTTGTCGATTATAAAATTGTAGTCCGTTGGGTTGTTTACAAAATCAATTTCCGAGACATCTATAATTAATAAATTTAGATTTTCTTGGGTTTTAATAAAGTTTTGATATCCATCATGAATTTTTTTAAGATATTCAGCTTCAATGTTTTGTTCGTAAACACGTCCTCTTTTCTTGATGTTTTCTAACAAACGATCTGTATTTTGATACAAGTAAACATACAAGTCTGGTTTTGTAATTTCTTTATAGATTAAGTTAAACATTTTACGATACAATTGATACTCCTCTTTAGAAAGTGTTACTTGCGCGAATATTAAAGATTTAAAAATATAATAATCTGAAATTATAAAATTTTTAAATAAATCGAATTGTGCTAAATCATCGCTTAATTGCTGATATCGATCTGCCAAAAAACTCATCTCTAACGGAAATGCATAACGTTCTTTATCTTCGTAAAATTTTGGTAAAAAAGGATTGTCTGCAAAACGCTCTAAAACCAATTTTGCATTGTACTGGTCGGAAAGTAGATTTGCTAAAGATGTTTTTCCTGCACCTATATTTCCTTCAATGGCAATGTAGTTGTATTTTTCAGAAAGCTGTATTGGTTTAATTAACTGCGCATCAATTTTAATTATTTCGGTAGTATCATTGCAGTTTTGTAAGCAAACACTCAATTGTTTTTTCTCTATAGGATGAAGCACTCCGGAAGCAATTTCAACTAAGGGAACCATTACAAATTTGCGTTCTAACATTTTAGGATGTGGAACAATTAGTGTTTTTGAAAAAATAATTTCGTCATCAAAAAGTAAAATATCAATATCTATTTTTCTATTTTGATACCCTTCTTGCGCTGTTCGTTCTCGTCCTAATTCTTTCTCTATTGATAGTGCCGTTTCTAATAAGGTTTCTGTTGACAAATTTGTAGCAACTTTAATACAAATATTGTAAAAATCATCTCCCTCAAAACCCCATGCAGCAGTCTTGTATATTGAAGATATTTTTTGAACAGCACCTATTTTATCATCAATTAGATGTACAGCATTTTGTAGGTTTTCTAATTTATTTCCTTGGTTTGTGCCTAAAGATAAATATGTAATGCGTTGTATTTTCATAGAGAGTTGCAAAGAAAATGAAAGCATTTTGATAATTGGGTTTTAAACAAAAAAAATCGCCAAAATTAATTGGCGATTTTTAAATATCAATTAAAAAAGAATTTAATCTTCTTTTTTAGGCTCTCTTGGTTCTCTAGGTTTTCTGTCATCACGTCCGCGAGTATCTCTGCTTCTGTTATCACGACTTCCAGAAGAACGTTTATCATCTCTTGGTGGTCTTGCTACATAACCTTCTGGTTTTGGTAACAATGCTTTTCTAGAAACTTTTTCTTTACGAGTTCTTGGGTCTAAACCAAAGTACTTCACATCAAAAACATCTCCCATATTTACTACATCAGTAACATTTTCTGTACGTTCCCAAGCCAATTCACTAACGTGTAATAAAACTTCGTTTCCTGGAGCTTCTGCGTATTCTACAACCGCACCAAAATCTAACATTTTAATTACTTTAACTTCGTAAGCACTACCAACTACAGGTTTGAATAACATAGACTCGATACGAGTTATTACTTTTTCTATTCCTTCTGGATCCGTTCCTAAAATTTCAATAATTCCCTCTTCCGTTACAGCGTCTTCAGTAATTACAATGGTAGTTCCTGTTTCTTTCTGTAATTCTTGAATGTGTTTACCTCCTGGTCCAATAAATGCACCAATCATATCATTAGGAATTCTTCTATTAATCATTTTAGGAGCATGTTCCTTAACCTCTTCGTTTGCAGAAGAAATAGTTTCATTTATTTTCCCTAAAATATGTAAACGACCTTCACGAGCTTGTTTTAGTGCATTTACTAAAATCTCATATCCTAATCCTTTTACTTTTATATCCATTTGACAAGCAGTAATTCCTTCCGAAGTACCCGTTACTTTAAAGTCCATATCTCCTAAATGATCTTCATCACCTAAAATATCAGACAATACAGCATATTTTCCAGATTCAGCATCAGAAATTAATCCCATTGCAATACCAGAAACTGGTCTTATCATTTGTATACCAGCATCCATTAATGCCATTGTTCCTGCACAAACAGTTGCCATAGAAGAAGAACCGTTAGATTCTAAAACTTCAGAAACTACTCTTACTGTGTAAGGACAATCAGCAGGAATCATTCCTTTTAAACCACGTTGTGCTAAATTACCATGTCCAACTTCTCTACGAGAGGTTCCACGAATTGGTCTTGCTTCACCGGTACAAAAAGGAGGGAAGTTATAATGTAAATAGAAATTTTCTTCACCTTCGTAAGATGGCATGTCTATTTTATTTGCATCTCTAGAAGTTCCTAAAGTTACAGTAGCCAAAGCTTGTGTTTCTCCACGAGTAAAGATAGAAGAACCATGTACTGATGGTAAGTAATCTACTTCAGACCAAATTGGTCTAATCTCATCTGTCTTACGACCATCTAAACGTAAACCTACATTTAATGTTAAATCTCTAATCGCAGCTTTTTCGGCTTTGCGATAATAATCAGAAACTAAACCACCATAATCTGCTAATTCTTCTTCAGAAAAAGTAGCTTTAATATCTTCTTTTATTTGTTTAAAAGCAGCAGTTCTTTCATGTTTAGCAGAACCAGCTTCTGCGATAGCATATACTTTATCGTATGCCATATCATGAACCTTTTTCTCTAAATCTTTATCTTCTCTTGCACCTTCATATTCACGAACTTCTTTCTTTCCAAATGCTTCTGCTAATCTTAATTGAGCAGCACATTGAATTTTAATAGCTTCGTGCGCAAACTTAATAGCGTCTGCCATTTCTTCTTCAGAAATTTCATCCATTTCACCTTCAACCATCATTACAGAATCAGCTGATGCTCCAATCATCATATCGATGTCAGATTCTGCCAATTGTGCTCTAGTTGGGTTAATGATAAATTCTCCGTTGATACGACCAACTCTTGCTTCAGATATAGCACATTCAAAAGGGAAATCTGATAATTGAATCGCTGCGGATGCTGCTAAACCTGCCATTGCATCTGGCATTACATCTTCGTCATGAGACATTAGCTGAATCATTACTTGTGTTTCTGCAGTATAATCTTTTGGAAATAACGGACGTAAAACTCTATCCACTAAACGCATTGTTAATACTTCACCATCACTTGGTCTTGCTTCTCTTTTGAAGAAACCACCAGGGTAACGACCTGCAGCTGCAAACTTTTCTCTATAATCTACTGTTAACGGTAGAAAACCAAGATCTTTTTGTTCGTAATTGGAAACAACTGTACACAACATCATACATTTTCCTGATTGCACAACAACACTACCATGAGCTTGTTTTGCTAATTTACCTGTTTCGATAGAAATCTCTCTTCCATCTCCAAGGTCTATAACTTCTCTAAATACTTTTGGAATCATAAACTTTAATTCTAAATTTTTAATTTGTTTGTTGTTGTGTTGTTGTATGTTGTTGCAATGGAAATTCAAAAATATTGTTGGTATTCTTGATTTTTTATAATAATTGCTGATGCTGTTAAAATCAGACTTTTAAATTTGTTGTAATAAAAAAGAGGCACGTTTATAGAGCCTCTTTTTTGTATGAATTATTTTCTAATTCCTAATTCTTTAATGATTGCACGATATCTATTGATTTCGGTTTTCTTTAAATAATCTAATAAACTTCTACGTTTACCTACCAACATTACTAATGAACGCTCTGTATTATAATCTTTACGATTATTTTTTAAGTGCCCAGTTAAGTGGTTAATTCTGTGTGTGAATAAAGCAATTTGCCCTTCTGAAGAACCAGTATCGTTTTTACCCTTACCGTGTTTTTCGAAAATGCTTTCTTTTACTTCTTTAGTTAAATACATTCCAATATTATTTAAATGATTATTATGTATATCAATGATCTATTCATTGAAGCTGCAAATATAGTGTTATTTTTTTATAAATAGATATAGCTCTAAGAGATATTTCCTTGCGTTTGGTGGTTCTTAAGTTAATTAATTCACATGTTTTAAGCTCTGTTACTTGTTTTTTACAGTTTCTTCTTTTTTTGATATATCTGATTGATTTATCAATAATTAAAGATATTAGTAAGTATTTGTAATTTTATTGCTGTTTTTTTAACAGATTGCCAATTCTTGTATAAAAAGTGTGATATAATTTGTTTGTTACAATTTAATCTTTAGATTTGTCATTCACAACAAAGAAAATTAAGATGTTAAATAACACTTGGGCACGTTTCTATTTTTACTTTTATTTTTACAATAAGAGGAGAGACTTTGTATCATGTTGTTAAGAAACATTCACACAATATAAAGTCTCGAATCTAATTCGAGGCTTTTTTTTTGATATTATTTTAAATAATGAATAAGATTATTGCCATACAAGGAGCCGAAGGCTCAAACCACCATAAAGTTGCACGCGACTTTTATGGTACTAAAATACACTTAAAAGAATGTATGTCTTTTGATGTGTTGGTAGAGAGTTTGATAGATAAATCTACAGATATTGGTATTATGGCATTAGAGAACACAATTGCGGGTTCTATTATACCTAATTATGCGCTAATAGATAAGAATAACCTTCATATTATAGGAGAAGAATATTTAAATATTCACCATCATTTAATGTGTTTAAAAGGACAAAAAATAGAAGATATTAAAGAAGTTTGGTCGCATCCAATGGCATTGCAGCAATGTAAAGTTTTCTTTAAAAAATATCCTCACATTAAATTAGTGGAAGATGTAGATACAGCGGAAGTAGCTAAAAGAATTTCTAAAGAAAATTTAGTAGGTATTGCTGCAATCGCGCCAAAAATAGCAGCAGAAATTTTTAATTTGGCAATTATTGAAGACGGAATTCAAACCATTAAAGACAACTCAACACGTTTTGTAATTGTACAAACTTCGTTACCAAATAATGGTATTGATGAAATTAACAAAGCATCTTTAAAGTTTCAATTAAGTCACAAAAGAGGAAGTTTAGCAGCCGTTTTAAATGTACTGAGCGATTGTAAAATGAGTTTAACAAAAATACAATCTTTACCAGTTATAGACACTCCTTGGAAATATTCCTTTTTTGTAGATGTAACTTTTGATGCGTATACAGATTATGAAAAAGCAAAAGCAATATTAGAAATTATGGCAGAAGAATTTAAAGTTTTAGGAACTTATAAAAACGGTAGAAAATGATTAAAGCTGCTAAAAGATTAGATACAGTACAAGAATACTACTTTTCTAAAAAATTAAGAGAAGTAAGAGCTTTGGCTGCTGCAGGAAAACCAATTATTAATATGGGAATTGGGTCTCCAGATTTGCAACCGCCAGCAAAAGTTTTAGAAGCAATTCAAGGAAGTTTAAAGGATGCTAGTGCACATAAATATCAATCCTATCAAGGGTTGCCAGAATTAAGAAATGCAATTTCAGATTTTTACAGCAATAAATTTTCTGTAGCAACGAATCCAGAAAATGAAGTACTGCCGTTAATGGGAAGTAAAGAAGGGATTATGCATATTTCTATGGCTTTTTTAAACGAAGGCGATAAAGTATTAATTCCGAATCCTGGGTATCCAACATATACATCCGTTACAAAATTAGTAGGAGCAGTACCTCTTTTTTATAATTTGAGTGCAGCGAACAATTGGCAACCAGATTTTAAGGAATTAGAAGCACAAGATTTAAGTGATGTAAAAATAATGTGGGTAAATTATCCGCACATGCCAACAGGAACAAACGCTACATTAGAAACGTTTGAAAAGTTGATTGCATTCGGAAAAAAACACCACATTTTAATTATTAATGACAATCCGTATAGTTTTATTTTAAACGATAATCCGATAAGTATTTTACAAGTTGAAGGGGCAAAAGACATTGCTTTAGAATTAAATTCTTTAAGCAAAACTTTTAATATGGCGGGGTGGCGTGTAGGAATGGTTTTAGGAAATGCTAGGTATATCAATGAAATATTAAAAGTAAAATCTAATATGGATTCTGGGATGTTTTACGGAATTCAAAAAGGAGCCATAGAAGCTTTACAGTTATCAGATGATTGGTTTTTAGCACAGAATAAAATATACGAAGAACGTAGAAATTTAATTTGGCAATTGGCAGATAAATTAGATGCTACATACAGTAAAAATTCTACGGGATTATTTGTATGGGCAAAAATTCCCGAAGGAAAAAAATCTGAAGAAGTTACAGATGCAGTGTTGTACGATAATGATATTTTTATCACTCCAGGAACTATTTTTGGTTCTCAAGGAGAAGGATATATTCGTTTTTCATTGTGTGTAACAACAGACGTCATTAAAGAAGCAATATCAAGATTATAATTATGAAAAATATATACATGATTGGTGTTGGTTTAATTGGTGGCAGTTTTGCTATCGACATTAAAAAACACCATCCAGAAGCTATTATTTACGGAATTGATGCCAATGAAAATCATTTAAACGAGGCAAAAGAATTAGGTGTAATTCAAGAAAAAGCAACGTTAGACGATATTAAAAATGCAGACTTGGTAGTTGTTTCAATTCCTGTGGATGCAACGGTAAAATTATTACCAATTATTTTAGACAAAATCTCAGATAATGGTTTGGTAGTAGATACCGGATCTACAAAAGAAGCAATTTGTAAAGCTGTTGAACATCATCCCAAAAGAAGAAATTTTTTAGCATGTCATCCAATAGCCGGAACAGAAAGATCTGGACCAACAGCGGCTATTTCTGGGTTATACGTAGGAAAAACGAATATTATCTGTGAAGTAGAAAAGACAACTTTTAAGCTTCAAGAAAAAGCTTTAAAGCTTTTTACAGACATTGGAATGCGTATTCGGTACATGGATACTGTTTCGCATGATAAACACATTGCGTATGTTTCGCATTTATCGCACATTAGTGCATTTATGTTGGGTAAAACTGTTATCAATAAAGAAAGAAATGAACGCGATATTTTTGATATGGCAGGTTCTGGATTTGAATCTACCGTTCGTTTGGCAAAAAGTTCGCCAGCAATGTGGACACCAATTTTTAAACAGAACAAAGAAAACGTTATAGAAACGTTGGAAGAATACATTAATAATTTACAACATTTTAAAGAGTTGATGCAGCAAGATAATTTCTCTGAAATTTTTAACGAAATGGAGAACACAAATTATATAAAACAAATATTAAACGGTATAAAATAATAGCCAAAACAAGTAGAAAAATGAAGAATACAAAAGAATTAAGAACATGGTTGGACGATATGAATTTAGATCATCCACTAGTAATAGCAGGGCCTTGTAGTGCAGAAACCGAAGAACAGGTTTTAAAAATTGCACACGAACTAAAAGATTCTGATGTAAACTATTTTAGGGCAGGAATTTGGAAACCAAGAACAAGACCAGGCATGTTTGAAGGTGTTGGCGAAATTGGTTTAAGATGGCTAAAGAAAGTAAAAGAAGAAACAGGCATGAAAACCTGTACAGAAGTTGCAAATGCAGCACACGTTAAATTGGCAATCGAAAATGATGTAGATTTATTGTGGATTGGTGCACGTTCTACAGTTTCTCCTTTTATCATGCAAGAAATTGCAGATGCTTTGGCAGGAACAGACAAAATTGTATTGGTTAAGAATCCAGTAAATCCAGATTTAGCTTTATGGCTAGGGGGTATTGAAAGATTATATACAGCAGGAATTAAAAATCTTGGAGCAATTCATAGAGGATTTTCTACCTACGAAAAAACAAAATACAGAAATATTCCAGAATGGCAATTAGCTATTGAGTTTCAAAATAGATTTCCAGACCTACCATTAATTTGTGATCCTTCGCACATTACAGGTAATAGAGAAATGATTTTAGATGTATCTCAAACTGCTTTAGATTTAAATTTTGATGGTTTAATGATTGAAACTCATTTCGACCCTGATAACGCATGGTCTGATGCTGCACAGCAAGTTACACCAACAAAATTAAAGCAGATTATGGAAGACTTGAAAATTAGAAAAGAAACTGAAACCGATTCTGGTTACAGAGATTCTTTAGATAATTTAAGAGCTCAAATAAATGTTGCAGATGACCAATTAATAGAGTTGTTAGGAAAAAGAATGAAAGTTTCAGATCAAATCGGTGCACTTAAGAAAGAGAAAAACGTTGCGGTTTTACAATCGAAACGTTGGAATGAGATCTTAGGAAACATGATTTTAGAAGGTGAAAGTAAAGGTTTAAGTGAAGAATTTGTTTTAAAAATGTTTAAAGCAATTCACCAAGAATCTATCAATCATCAAGAAAAGATTGTAAACGCATAAGTTCTTATTCATAAATTTTTATTCAAAATACCTTCAAGTTTTTAAAATTTGAAGGTATTTTTCTTAGGCGTTACCACGCAAAAAAGCGTGGTCAGGCTTTCGCACTCGCTTTTTTTGTAGAAAAACAAAAAAGAGCGCAAACAATTACTCAATCCTTAACGCAAAGTGCCAACCTAAAAAGGAAGTTCGTTACAGTTACCAACACATATTTTAGACCTCATAGGTTTTAAAACCCGTGAGGTCTTCTTATATAAATTCTGTCACTTCGAGTGAAATTTCTTTTTCAGAAATTTTATACCGAGAAGTTTTGGTTATATTTAATGTTCTTGATACAATTTTCTCATAAAATTGAAAATCACTCGAACTCACATTATCATTTTTATTTAAAATTCTGCATCTTTGTACCAATGAAAGGAACCGTATATAAATCTACAGGAAGTTGGTATCATGTAAAATCTGATAACGGAGAATTTTACAAATGTAGAATCAAAGGAAAATTTAGATTAAAAGATATCAAAAGTACCAACCCAATTGCGGTTGGTGATAAAGTGGTGTTCGATTTAGAGAAAAAGAACGATGAAGAAACGGGCGTTATCAAGACCATTTTAGACAGAGATAATTTTATTGTACGTAAATCGGTAAACCTTTCTAAGCAAACACATATTATTGCTTCAAATATAGATCAGGTATTTTTACTAATTACTATTAATAATCCGCCAACATTTGCCACGTTTATAGATCGTTTTTTAGTTTCTGCAAGAGCCTATCGAATAGAAACCATTTTGGTTTTTAATAAGATAGATTCTTATGAATTAGAAGAACGTGCAGAAATTCTGTATTTAAAAGACATCTACGAAGCAATTGGTTACAGATGTATTGAGGTTTCTGCAACAAAAAGCATTAACCTAGACGAAATTAAAAAATTAATGACTGGTAAAACGTCTATGTTTGTTGGTCATTCTGGTGTTGGTAAATCTACTTTAGTCAATGCAATAGAACCAACGTTAGATTTAAAAACGAAAGAAATTTCAGACCAACACAACCAAGGAAAACATACCACAACATTTGCAGAAATGTTCGATTTAGGTTTTGATGCTAGAATTATAGATACACCAGGTATTAAAGGTTTTGGTGTTGTAGATATCGATAAGTACGAATTAGGAGATTATTTTCCAGAGTTTTTTGCTTTGAAACAAGATTGCAAATTCAATAATTGTATTCATACGAAAGAACCACATTGTGCTGTAAAAGAAGCTTTAGAAGAAGACAGAATTTCTTGGTCTCGTTATAAAAGTTATCTTCAAATTTTAAGCGGAGATGAAGAAAAAGAACACTTTAGAACTGATGTTTGGGATGAAGAAGACAATGAATAAATTATGAAAATTGTAATTCAAAGAGTTTCTAAAGCAAGTGTAACCATCAACAATAATAGGGTTGCAGACATTAAAAACGGAATCTTAATTTTGTTAGGAATTATTGATGATGATGCTCAAGAAGATATTGATTTCTTAGTTCGAAAAATAGCCAATCTTCGCATTTTTAATGATGAAAATGATGTGATGAACAATTCACTTTTAGATGTAAATGGTGAAGTAATTGTTGTGAGTCAGTTTACGTTACAAGCAGCTACCAAAAAAGGAAACAGGCCAAGTTACATAAAAGCAGCAAAACCAGCAATTGCAATTCCGTTGTATGAAAATTTTGTGCAAACGTTGGAAACAGCAATCGGCAAGAAAGTACAAACGGGCGAATTTGGAGCAGATATGAAAGTGGAACTTTTAAATGACGGACCTGTTACCATTATTATAGACTCAAAGAATAAAGAGTAGCTTCTATGTTTTTTTTTGATGTTCATACCCACAAAGAATCATTATCGGAAAATGTTTTTTCGGTTGAAAATAAGTATCCAAATTCCACAGATTTTACAAAACCATTCTCAATAGGAATCCATCCTTGGTTTATTGAAAGAGAAAATATTGCAAAAGAACTTTTAATTATTGAAGAAAAACTACAAAATGAAAATTGTTTCGCCTTAGGAGAATGTGGTTTAGATAAGGCCACAGCAACAGATTTCGAACTTCAAAAAATAGTTTTTAGAAAACAGATTCAACTTTCCGAAAAATACAAAAAACCATTAATTATTCATTGTGTTAAAGCATTTCAAGAAATTATAGAGTTCAAAAAAGAATTAAAACCACATCAAATTTGGATTTTACACGGTTTTAATAAGAACTTACAAGTTGCTGAAAGTTTGCTTAAAAACGGAATTGTATTATCAATTGGAGCGGCAATCATCCATCATAAAAAATTACAAGAAGTGGTTTCTAAAGTCGCTATTTCATCGTTATTATTAGAAACAGATAATGATAAGGTTGATGTTAAAGAAGTATATCAGAAAATAGCAGCAATAAAAAAGATAACGGTTAAAGATCTTCAGCAAAAAATAAAACGAAATTTTGTGAGTTTGTTTCCTCGAGTACAGTCGAGAGGTTTCTTTTAATTTTAAACAGTTCATTAGATTTCGATTGCATTTATCGTCAAATAAAATTTAAAAAAGATATTTATAAAATGAGTTGGTTAGAAAGAACTGAATTATTAGTACAAAAAGAAGGAATAGAAAAATTAAAAAAAGCCAATATTTTAATAGTTGGTTTGGGGGGCGTTGGTTCTTATGCAGCAGAATTTATAGCAAGAGCAGGCGTAAATAAAATGACACTTGTAGATGGAGATGTATTTGATGTGACAAATAAAAACAGACAATTACCTGCGTTAGATTCTACCATCGGAAAATCGAAAGCAAAGGTTTTGGCAGCGCGTTTAAAAGATATAAACAAAGATATTGAGCTTACTGTTTTAGAAGAGTTTTTATCGCCAGAAAGGGCATATGAAATTGTTTCTAAAGAATTTGATTATGTGTTAGATTGCATAGATACAATTACACCAAAAGTGAGTTTAATAGTTGCGGCAAGAAGAAAGAAAGTCAAAATTATTTCTTCTATGGGCGCAGGAGGTAAGTTAGATGCCACTAAAATTGAGGTAAAAGATATTTCACAAACTAAAAATTGCAACATGGCAAGAGTTTTGCGAAAGCGTTTAAAAGAACGCAAAGTAAACAAAGGTGTAAAAGCGGTGTATTCAGAAGAAGTTCAGATACCAGAAAGCTTACGAAAAACAGACGGAACAAATTTTAAGAAATCTTATTATGGTACAATAAGCTTCATGCCCGCAGCGTTTGGTTTGCAAGCAGCAGCTCATGTTATTAACTTTATTATAAAAAAGTAAAAAATACTTTCCAAGGGAAATAAAAGGATTGTATCTTTGCTCTGAGAAATAATTCTAAACTAATTAAATTAAACAAATATGAAAAAAGTATTTTTATCACTAGCATTAGTTGCATCGGTTTTAACTGCATGTAAAAGCGAAAAGAAAGAAAAAGTTGAGGCTAAAGAAGCAGCAAAAGTAGAAGCTGTAGCAGATTTAAATAATGTAGCTGTTGCAAGTTCTGTAATTACTTGGCAAGGTGAAAAACCAACAGGAACACATAATGGAACAATTATGTTAAAAGAAGGTTCTTTAAACTTAAAGGAAGGGAAATTAACAGGAGGTTCTTTTGCAATAGACATGTCAACTATAAAAGTATTAGATATTCCTGCAGACGAAGAAGAGAACGGTAAATTAGTTGGGCATTTATCTTCACCAGACTTTTTTAATGTTGCAGCATATACAACTTCTAAATTTGTAATTACAAGTGTAGAAGAAACTGAAGGTAAATTAGCAGTAACAGGAAACTTAACAATAAAAGATGTTACAAAAAGTATTACAATACCTGCAATGTTAACAACAGCAGGAGCTGTTACTACTCTTAAAAGTGAAAAATTTAGTATCGATAGAGCAGATTTTAATGTAAAATATGGTTCTAAAAAATTCTTTGACAACTTAAAAGATAAATTTATAGATGATTTAATTGAAATGTCTTTTACAGTGAATACAAAGGCTTAATTTATTTTACATAATATAAATTTAAAACCCAAAACGAACGTTTTGGGTTTTTCTTTTTTATTTGTTTAAGAAGGGAAACCTAACATGCTTCCCATGCCTACGGTAAATAACCAACAGCCATAGATGCTGTGTTCAATAGAAACTAAAAGTGTAGATTTTGTTTTTTTGAAGGTGAAGGCGAATAAAATTCCACCAATAAATGTAAGCAGTAAAACCAATGTGTTTTTAAAAAATAAATGCGCTAAAGAAAATAAAAGGGCATTTATAAAAATAAACAAGCTTTCACTTTTAAATAACTCTTTATACCGCTTAAAAAAGAAAGTTCTATACAGCAGTTCTTGCGGATACACAGAAAAAAGCGAGTAAAAAAGTAAGATAAAAATCCACAGTTTTGGCTTGTTAACCATTACCGTAAAGAGGTTTTCTTTGTCTGTATACCAAACAAAAATGGTGGTTATAGCTGCAATAATTAGTAATTTAATAATTGTTGATTGCCAAAATACTCTCCAATTGATATCTTTTTTAATTAGAAGTTTAATTTTTTCAATTTTAAATAGCACATACGTAATATAGATGAAACCAGAAATGCCAATTATCATTTTTAAAATGGGTGCATAATCGAAGGCAAAACTTATAGGTATTAAGATGAAAATGATAAAAAGTTCAATAAGTTTATAACGAGTAGCTTGCATAGTTTATAAATTTATGGCGGTTGTATTTTTTACTTGTTCAATAGCAAAAGTACTATGTGTGCTGCCAATATACTTTATAGCAGTTAATTTTGTCACCATAAAATTTCGGTAAGCTTCCATGTCTTTTACGTAAATTTTTAAGATGTAATCATAATCTCCACTTACATGAAAACATTCAGAAACTTCTTCTAATTTTAAAACCTCACGTTCAAAGGTAGTTACATATTCTTTAGAATGTTGAATCAATTTTATATGACAGAAAACTAAAAATGACTTTTCAATTTTATTTTTATTAATGATTGCCACATACTTTTCAATCACTTTCTGATTCTCTAATTTTTTGATACGCTCATAAACAGCCGTTACAGACAAATTTAACTGAAGAGACAGTTGCTTTGTTGTTTGTTTGCTGTCTTGTTGCAATAAATTAATAAGTTTCTTGTCTGTGTTATCTAACATGTAAATTTTCTAAAAAATGAAACTTAAAGAACGTTTTATAGTTTTTTAAATTAATAATTGAATCAAATTTAGAAAAATAATCTATACTTTATGTGTTGTGTTGATTTAATTTCTATTTAGTTGTCTTTTTGTATTGTGTTAAAAACTACAGTTATGAAATTCAATCCAGCAGATAAAATTCAAGATTTACAATATTTTGGGGAATTCGGAGGTGTAAATCCGTCAATATCAGATGCATCAACCTATACCTTTATATCGGCAAAAACCATGTTCGATACTTTTGAAGGAAACGCAGACGGTTGTTATTTATATTCTCGTCATTCTACACCATCAAATTTATATTTAGGCGAAGCTTTAGCAGCAATGGAAGGTACAGAAACCGCAAATGTTTCAGCATCAGGAATGGGGGCAATTACACCTGTTTTATTGCAATTAGTTGGTGCCGGAGAACACATTGTTTCTAGCAGAACTATTTACGGCGGTACGTATGCGTTCTTAAAAAACTTTACACCAAGATTAGGAATCGAAACTACGTTTGTAGATATTACAAAATTAGATCTTGTAGAAGCATCCATTACAGCAAAGACCAAAGTTTTGTATTGCGAAACTGTGAGTAATCCACTACTAGAAGTGGCAGATATTGTTGGTTTATCCGCTTTAGCGAAAAAATACAATTTAAAATTAGTGGTAGACAATACATTCTCTCCACTATCAATTTCACCAGCAAAATTAGGTGCAGATGTGGTAATACATAGTTTAACAAAATTTATAAATGGTTCTTCAGATACTGTTGGAGGCGTTGTTTGTGGAACACAAGAATTTATAAACGATTTAAGAAATGTAAACAGTGGCGCAAGTATGTTATTGGGCGCTACAATGGATTCTTTAAGAGCTTCATCGATTTTAAAAAACATGAGAACGTTGCATATTCGAATGAAACAACACAGTTTAAATGCAGCCTTTTTAGCAGAGAAATTTGAGTCAGATGGCTTAAAAACAGTGTATCCTGGTTTAGCATCGCATCCATCTCACAAGCTTTTTAAAGCTATGATGAACGCGGAATATGGTTTTGGCGGAATGTTAACTGTAGATGTGGGTTCTATTGAAAAAGCAAACGAATTAATGGAGTTAATGCAGCATAAAAATTTAGGCTATTTAGCCGTAAGTTTAGGCTTTTATAAGACCTTATTTTCTGCTCCAGGAAGTTCAACTTCATCAGAAATACCAGAAGAGGAACAGAAGGAAATGGGACTTTCAGACGGATTAATCCGTTTTTCTATTGGTTTAGATAATGATATTGCAAGAACCTACGAGATGATGAAAGCGTGTATGAAAGAAACCGGAGTTTTATAATAGCAGTAATAATGAACGAAGTAATCGCATTCGGAATTTTATCATTTACGTCTTTTTTCACGTTGATAAATCCTTTTGGTACCATGCCTGTTTTTATGACAATGACGGCAGATTTAGATAAAAGTCATCGAACAAAAACGGCTCAAAAAGCTTCCATTGTAAGTTTTATAACCATTATAATTTTTGCTTTTTCTGGTCAGGTTTTATTTAATTTCTTTGGCATTTCTGTAAATAGTTTTAGAGTTGTGGGTGGCGTCATTTTCTTTTTAATGGGCATGGATATGTTACAGGCAAGACTCGGAAAAGTAAAATTAAAAGAGTCAGAAATTAAAACCTATGTAGACGATATTTCTGTAACACCTTTAGCAATACCAATGATTTGTGGTCCTGGTGCGTTAACAAATGCCATTGTTATGATGGAAGATGCAGATTCAATAGAAAAGAAAGCAATCTTAATTTTTGCCGCTTTTGCAGTTATTTTATGCACCTATTTAATACTTTACAGTTCTTCAAAAATTATAAAAATTCTGGGGCAAACGGGTATAAATGTAATGATGCGTTTAATGGGTTTAATTGTAATGGTTATCGCCGTAGAATTCTTTTTTAGCGGTTTAAAACCAATAGTTTTAGATATGTTTAAATAGCATTTAAATGTCTCGGAAATAAAAGATATTAATGGCTGTTTTATTTTAGCGTTACCACAAGGGTCAGGCTTTCGTTACTCGCTTTTTTATTTTAAAACAAAAATAAAAAGAGCTCAAACAGGCCACTCAATCCTTAACGCATAGTGCAATTTTAAAAAAGGGAGTTCTTTAGAATGGCTAAAAGAAGTTCTAAGACCTCACAGGTTTTAAAAACTTGTGAGGTTTTTTTACATATCAAAATCATGGCGCAGAAAAACGCACTTCAAAACAACATCGATTTTAAAAGAATAAAACAACAATCATAGAAGTTTAAAAAGGGAATCTATATAAAAAGCTACAACAGAAATAATAGTTAAATGACCTATGCAATCAGAAAAAGGCATGAATAATTATGTTCTGTAAAATTTAATTCAATCTAAAATAGGAGGTGTAAAAACCACTAAAACAAATTGAATTAAAGAATCTGTAAGGTAAAAGTAGAGCGGTCAAATCAATTTGCATAACTTCTTCTAAAATCGTAACATTACAAGATCAAAACGAATGTATAGAATGCAAGACAAAAAAAATCTTTCAGAAATAAATGTTGGGGATCAAAAAATTATAGATAACAAAGAATTAAACCTACTAGAATCTTTAGTTCCTGTAGTAATTTTAATGTGTTTGTTGGCCTATAATATTTTTTTCGTAGACGACCAAGAATGGTTTGGCGCGTATACAAATCAGTATATTTTAATAATGGGAGGTTTGGCTGCAGCAGTAGTTGGTTTTTTTAATAAAGTAGCTGTTTCAACAATGATTGCCGAAGTTTGGGAAAACTGGAAAAGCGTTTTTGTACCGATAATGATTCTATTTTTAGTAGGTGCGTTGGCAGGAACTTGGTTGGTAAGTGGTATTATTCCTGCAATGGTTTATTACGGATTGCAAGTATTAAGTCCGGCTATCTTTTTGCCAGCATCCGTTATTATTGCTGCCATTATTTCTATTGCAACAGGAAGCTCTTGGACCACTTCTGCAACCGTTGGTATTGCTTTGGTTGGTATTGGAAGCGCATTGGGTATTCCTACAGGAATGATCGCAGGAGCCGTAATCTCTGGAGCTTATTTTGGGGATAAAATGTCGCCACTATCAGACACCACAAATTTGGCGCCAGCAATGGCAGGTACAGATTTGTTTACACACATAAAATACATGGCCATAACTACCGTGCCAACTATTATAGTTACTTTAATTGTATTCGCTGTTTTAAGCGGAACAATAGATACTTCTGGTAGTGCAGACATTAGTAATTTGTTAGCAACAATAGACAACACATTTAACATTTCACCTTGGTTATTTTTAGTCCCAGGAATTGTAATTGGAATGATTTTATTAAAAACAAAACCGTTGGTTGCCTTAGGAACTGGTGTGGTTTTAGCAGCAATTTTTGCTTTTATTTTTCAGGGCGAAGTGTTAGGAAGTTTATCAGATTCTAAATTTCAATCAATTATAGACGCTATTTTAGTAGACGTATCTATTGAAACGGATGACGAAAAATTATCAGAATTATTTTCTTCTGGAGGAATGAACGGAATGATTTGGACGATCTTATTAATCATTTGTGCCATGATTTTTGGCGGAATTATGGATGCAATTGGTGCATTGGCAAAAATTACAAAAAGCTTGCTTTCTGTAGCAAGTTCTGTTTTTGGCCTGTTTGCAAGTACTGTTATTAGTTGTTTAGGATTGAATGCAATTGCATCAGACCAATATTTGGCAATTGTTATTCCTGGTAAAATGTTTAAAAAGGCTTATGAAGACAAAGGCTTAGCACCAGAAAACTTAAGTAGAACTTTAGAAGACTCTGGTACGGTAACCTCTGTTTTAATTCCTTGGAATACTTGTGGAGCATACCAATCTAGTGTTTTAGGAGTTTCTGTGGCAGATTATTTTGTGTATGCCATTTTTAATTATTTAAGTCCGTTTACAACCTTGTTATTTGCAGCTTTAAATATTAAAATAAAGCAATTAGTCAAAAAATAATTTTTGCTTTACTCTATAGAACTATTTCTTTTCATGTGAACTTCTATAAGACAATAGTTCTATCTGTATCAAATTAAGGTGTTTTCGAGTGTTTTTATCATTATTGAATAAACCTAATAAATGATTATTACGTTGCAATTTCTGATGTGAAAAAACTCGAAGAAATTACTGCTTTTTTAGATGCTTCCTTAAAATCTGATGCAACTTCACACTTAGTTGTATCCCGCTGTAAATAGTGGCTGTTTATCTTCTATAAATGGGGTTCGTCTTTTACAATTCAATATTTTTTGCAAGTAAATTTTAAAAAATTAAAGTACCATTTGGTTTAAATAAGCTCTAAAGAGATTAACTAGATTTTAATAAAAAAACTTTATATTTTTGAAGTCATAATTGAATAAAGGTTAATTCGTATCATTTAAACTATGAAAAAAGAAGTTAAAATTATAATAAATAGAGGTAGAATGCTAATTTCTCGTCTCTCTAGTAAATACGACAAACAATTACCTTACATCATTATTTCTGCATTAGCACTCATTGTTGTTATTGCCGGAATAAAGTTATTTGTTGAACTAACAGATAACTTAAAGACAGATATATTATTTCAACTTGATATCACTATTGCCCACTACATTGTGTCGCATAGATCACCTTTGTTGACACAGTATTTTGTATTGGTAACAAATATTGGTGACGTCTATGGCTATTTAATTGTATTTGCAGTATGCGCTTCGGTATTCTATTTTATTTTTAAAAGCTTAAAATATGTCGTACAATTATTATTAGTGATAGTCTTAGCATTTAGTTCTAATCTTATTCTCAAACAAATTATTAATAGATCTAGACCAGACTTAGAACATCTAGTTACCGTAGAAACGTTGAGTTATCCTAGTGGACATGCTATGGCATCCATGGCGTTTTACGGTTTTTTAATATACCTTTTTTATCAATTTAAAATCGGCAGGCTTTTAAAATTTGGTGTAATTCTGCTTCTTCTAGTCTTTATTTTGAGTATTGGTGTTAGCCGTATTTACCTTGGTGTACACTATCCTTCTGATATAGCAGGTGGTTTTATTGCAGGTTTTATTTGGGTTGTTTTTTGTATTCTAATTTTAAATATTTTAAAAATATTTAAAGAAGACCCAAAAACTTAAAATAGTTTTTTCTAATTAAATGTATAAAATTATTTCTTTTTAGGAATATTTAAAAAGCCAGAGATTAATAATAAAACCCAAGGCGTTCCGTGCAATAAAACGTCAAACCAATCTTTAAGATGCATTCCGTTTTCAACAGAAAAAGCATTTCCTCCCAAAAACCATTGAATTTTACCCCAAATATGTGGCGGACTAAAAGGCGCTAAGCCTAAAGTTAAACTAGCCAATAGAAAAATTTTCCAATTCTTTTTAAGTTGATTTTTCATTTACAGGTAAAATATTAATTTTCTATTCAACGATTATATTGCGGCTATATAAACCAATTCCAAACCAAACCAAAACGGATTGTCAAATCTCGGTAAGGATAATTAGGGGCAGAAAAATAATTTTTATCAGAAAAACTAGATGTAGCATTGTCAACCTTAAAATACAAACGAGTTCTTCGCACTTGTGCATTAAAGAAAAGATCAAACGTAGGAAACCCTATTTGTTCGTCATTCTGAATTCTAAACTCTGCTAAAAGCGGATTGTAAGCATTTGCTTTGTATGCAGTAAAGTACTTAAAAGTAACACCAATATTTACCAGCATTGGTTTTCCTTTAAACCAATAATCGGTATAGTAAAACGTGTTTCTTGTTACAAATTCCGGCACTCTAAAAACAGAGCTTCCGCTACTTACATTTTGATACATAAATGTATTGTCTAACCCAAATTTTCCGAATTTAAATTCTCTGTTAGCTTTTACCTTCAAGTATGTAATCTGGTTTGTAAATTGTTGTGGTTTGCTATCCTTATCAAAATAGGTGTAATTGTCTAAATTGGTAAAATTTAAAGAAGCATTTAACCATTTAGAAGCAAAATCGAACCCTAAATCTCTTGTGTTTACATTGCTGAAATCATTTTGCCAATTGTAAGCATCGTATTCACTTTGATGAAGTATAGTGTTAAAATTTGGCGATTTAGAACTAAGCAATAAAGTACCTTTTACACTAAAAACGCTGTCTTTCTCAAACACCGCTTCCCCTTTTAAATAGTTTCCAGAAAGTCTTCCATTTCCTGGGGTAACGCTCGCGTCTGCATTTAATTGAAAGTTTTTAATTTTAGCATTCCAATCTGCACCAAAAGAAATGGCATTTCCTTCAATTTTTAATTTATTGATGTTACTATTGCTGTTTAAAATTGTATCGTAACCATACGAATAACTTGTTACATTCGTTTTCGCTTTAAATTTTCCTAAAACATATTTAGAGTTAAACTCTAAATTCAATTCATTGTTTGTAATCTTACTAATTGCCTCTTTATCTCGTGGGTTTGAAGAGCTTGCAGACCCAAAAAAATCGGTTGTTAAAGCTTTTTGAATAAATTCATAAGATTTGTTTTCATTGGTTAAAATATGGCCAATTTTAAGATTGCTAAAGTCTTTATTGTTTGTAGAATCTTTGTTAGAAAGCAATTTGTAACTTTGTTCTAAGTAAATTCTTGTGCCATCAAACTGACTTTCAGAATTTTTTAAGTTTACATCTAAACGCGCTCTTGTTGCAAAATTAGGGTCATCTTCAATAAAATTAACTAAAGATTCTGGGGTTAAACCTCCGTTTTCTTGATGAAAAAAATCTTGCGTCGTTAAATGGCCTCTAATTTGATATTGATTCTCTTTAGTTCTGTACTGAAAAGTACCTCTAAAATTACCATTACTAACCAACGCTTGTCGGTAAGCACCCAAAGAGCGCAACCCTTTATAAGATAAAGAAACATTTAGTCTTTTAGAAAAATTTAAAGAAAACAAAGCATCCAAAACTTGTCCCTGTTGCAAACCCGTTCTGTACAATATTTCGGTTGTTGGTGTTGGTACTTCGTAATATTTTATGTCTTCAATATCTAAATAACTTACTTGTTTTGCAGAAAAACCAATGTCTGGAAAGCGGTAAATATTATTAAAATTATATCCTAAATTATTAAATGTTTGTCCCTGATTATGAAACTCTAAAGATTCAAATAAATCTTTTCTTAAATAATTAAATTTGTATTCCTTTTGAAGCGAAAGTGTAGTGTCTATATAGGTTGTGTCTCTTTTGTGGGAAAAAACTTTATAATCTGTATATTTTGTTTTACCAGATAAAGTTACGTTAATTTTGCCTGTATTGGTTGTAGAATCATTGTCAATATTAACATACCTATCGGTGGCGCCTCTGTCTCTAAATTGTTGAGAATACACGGCAGTTCCTATAAAAAGGAGCATTAATAAAGTGAGTATTGTATTACTTTTCATATAGAATTTCTTCGTGAACAAATGTAAAATAATTAAACGAAAGGAGTCGTTAATAATTATCTTGAAAAATGTTAATTAAAAAAAGGTTCTTCAAATTTATTTAAAGTGTCATTCTTGTGCATATTTACATTTAAAAATTGTGAAATATAAATTTTGCTATCAATTCACAAATATTAGCCGTTATAAAAAAAAATACTTCGACAACCTCAGTGCAGTATTCAAACGTTTTATTGCCTCAACAATAATGAAATTACTTTCTAAAGACCAAGTGTTAGTTTAAGTGTGTAGAAAATTATTTTACCTTTTAAAATTCTAATTTCTTACACTTCATCTAAAAGAAAAACTTTTCTTTGCAGTATGTTAGAACTTAATTATAGTGGTTTTTCATTAGAAGCAGGCACAGATGAAGCGGGTAGAGGTTGCTTGTCTGGGCCCGTTGTAGCAGCAGCAGTCATTTTACCAGAAGGTTTTTCACATCCTTTTTTAAATGATTCGAAGCAGCTTTCAGAAAAAAAGAGAGAAGAAGTAAGACCGTTTATAGAAGAAAATGCCTTGGCTTTTGGGGTCTCTTTTGTTTGGCAACAAGAAGTAGACGAAATTAATGTTTTGCAAGCATCTATTACAGGAATGCATCGATCTATAGCTGCTTTAAAAATTGTACCAGAATTTATTATTGTAGATGGTAATAAGTTTAGAAATTACAAAGAAATTCCGCATGAAACCATTGTAAAAGGTGATGCAAAATACCTAAGTATTGCCGCAGCATCGGTGTTGGCAAAAACGTATAGAGATGATTATATGAAGAAGATTCACAAAGAGTTTCCGATGTATAATTGGTCAAGAAATAAAGGATATCCTACCAAAGAGCACAGAAATGCCATTAGAGAATTTGGTGCAACAGCGTACCATAGAAAAACATTTAGGTTGTTGCCAGAACAAATAAAGTTGAAAATATAATTTTTTTTGAAGCTATTTCCCGCTTTCGCTACTCGCTTTTTTTATCCTGAAAAAGGAATAAAAAAGAGCTCAAACAAACCGCTCAATCAGGGCTAGACCAATTTGCAAACTTTCAGAAAAATAATTTCAGAAACTCATTAATTTATTTCTCAATTATTTAAAAACTTCAACTATTTTTACGCTCTCAATACAATAAGATGATTAAGAAAACACGCGCAGAAATTACCAAATGCATCCTTCATAAAGTAGCCAATAAATTTAATAGTGGTCAGAATGTTTTTTCAGATGACTTAATTCGTTTCGACCAAGAGAGTTACGATTTAATGAAGAACTTTCTACTAAAACCATTTGGCAGTTTAACGCAAAGTTACCGTTTTACAAAGCATGAAGATGTGCGTTTAAATGCACTAAATAATTTTGCTTCAGAAGTTTTTAAAGAAGAAGCTTCCTTTGTAGAATACTCTAAAAGTATCGTAAATCATTTATTTGAGCAATCTAATTCTGCACAAATAAAAACAGGAGATGCTATTGTTGTTTATATAGAGGGCATCGAATATAAAGATGTATTAACAGAAGCCATTGGTATTTTTAAAATTGAAAATAAAGTCGATTTTTTTCAAACCTATTTAGACGACAATGAAAGTTTTGATGTGGTGGTTCAAAAAGGAATTTCAACAAAAAGAATAGACAAAGGTTGTTTGGTTTTAAACACATCAGACGAAGAAGGTACTGTTGTGTTGTCTGTAGATAATAATAATTATGATGCACAGTATTGGGTAAAGAATTTCTTAGAAGTAAAACTTGCAGACGATTATAATTCGCATACACAAAGTTATTTAGAAATGTGTAAAGAGTTTTCTGAGGAGGTGATTAAACCAGAATTAGGAATGCAGCAACAAGGTAATTTTCTTGCAAATACCGTAGATTATTTTAAGGAAAATGAAGCTGTAGATTATGCTACTTTTAAAGATGAGGTTTTTGAAGACGAAAAACATAAAGAACAGTTTGATGATTACAAAAAACATTTCGAAAACTTAAATGATGTTTTGATCAGAAATAATTTTGATGTTTCTGGTGTTGTTTTAAAGAAAGAAAAAAACAAGCTAAAAACAGAAATTAAATTAGACACAAATATCAGTATTAAGTTAGATGTAGATGCACCAGAAGCGGCTTCAGAATATTTAGAAAGAGGCTATGATGAAGAGAAAAAAATGAAATATTACAAAGTCTATTTTAACGAAGAGAAATAGGTTATAAGTAAGATCTTTAAATGGAAAAAAACCACCAATATTTAAAAAATATTGGTGGTTTTTCTATTTTATAAAAGAGTGTTAAATAATTATTTGATAAGAAATTCGTCTACCTCAAACAACGTTTTAAAGTGCGCTAAAACTTTTGTTTTTACTTCTTCTATATCTAGTTTTTTGCCCAATTCAGCTTCCATAGAAGCAACTGCTTTTCCACGAATTCCGCAAGGAATAATATTATCGAAATAACCTAAATTGGTATTTACATTTAAAGCAAAACCATGCATGGTCACCCAACGAGAAGAACGAATACCTAAAGCACAAATTTTACGAACAAAGGGCGTTCCAACATCTAGCCAAACACCAGTTTCACCAGCACTTCTTTCTCCTTTTAAGCCATATTCTGCAATGGTTAAAATAATAGCTTCTTCTAATAAACGAAGGTATTTATGAATGTCTGTAAAGAAATTTTCTAAATCTAAAATAGGATAGCCAACAATTTGGCCAGGGCCATGATAAGTAATGTCTCCACCACGATTTATTTTATAAAAAGTAGCGCCTTTTTCTTCAAGCTGTTTTTCATTAAGCAGTAAATTACTTAAATCACCACTTTTACCTAAGGTATACACATGAGGGTGTTCTACAAATAAAAAATGATTTTCAGTTTCTTGTTCAAGGTTATTTCTTCGGTTATCAATTTTTACGTCTACAATTTCCTGTAGCAGTTCTGTTTGATAGTCCCAAGTTTCCTTGTAGTCTTTAACTTTTAAGTCTTTAAGTAGTATGTTTCTGTTCATCTTATCGACTACAAAGATAAATATTTCGTTATATTTGGAATCCTTATATCGTTTTTTATTATGAAAATAAAGCAATTACAACTTTCTGTATTGGCTGTTTTACTACTTTTTTCTTTAAAAAGTAATAGTCAAGAATTATGGAAAAAACTCAATAAAGAAACTTATTCTTCTCAAAAAAAAGAAGTTAGAAGTTTTAAGAATTTTCCGACCAAGCATTTGTTGTATCAGTTAGATCTTAAAGAAGTTAAAAATACTGTAAATATTAGGTCTAAATCTTCAGGCAAAACCATACTGTTGCCAAATTCTGAGGGTGTTTTAGAAACTTTTGAAATAAAAGAGGCTTCAAATTTTGAAAAAGGGCTGTCAGACAAATTTCCATCAATAAAATCATACACTGCGGTTGGTATCGATACTCCTACCTCTTATGCTAAAATTAGCATGGGATCAGATGGTTTTCATGCAGTAATTTTTTCAACAAACGGAAAAACGGTCTATATAGACCCTTATTCTAAAGATAATAGAGAATATATTGTATATAAAACTTCAGACTTAAAAGAAGAGGATGCTATTTTTAAATGTAAAGTAGAAGCATCAGCAAAAGAACCAGCTCTTACAAATCTCAATGCAAGAAGAACTGTAAACGATGGTAATCTTAGAACTTTTAGACTTGCTTTAGTTTGTAGTGGAGAATATGCTCAGTTTCATTTAACAAATCAAGGGATTTCTACGACAGCTAGTGATACCGAAAAGAAAACAGCGGTTTTATCTGCAATGAATACTTCGATGACAAGAGTTAACGGTCTTTTTGAAAAAGATTTAGCAGTAAAAATGGTGCTAGTAGCCGATAATGACAACGTAATTTTTCTAGATAAAGAAACCGATAATATTACAGACGGTGACCCAGGAGCAATGATTGATGAAGTGCAAACAATTGCAGACGCACAAATCGGTACTGCAAATTATGATATTGGCCACGTTTTTAGTCTTGATGGAGATGGATTAGCAGGTTTAGGAGTTGTTTGCGTTACGGGCCAAAAAGCAAGAGGAGTTACCGGTAGAAGCGCTCCTATTGGAGATCCTTATGATATTGATTTTGTTGCACATGAAATGGGGCATCAATTTGGTGCTACACATACTCAAAATAGTGATTGTAACAGATCTAATAATACTTCGGTAGAACCAGGAAGTGCTTCAACAATTATGGGGTATGCAGGTATTTGTAGTCCGAATGTTCAGGGTAAAAGTGATGCTTATTTTCATGCCGTAAGTATTTCTCAAATGCAAGCAATAATTGCTTCATCTGCAAGTTGCGCAGCGTTAACAAGTAATGGAAATAGCACTCCTGTTGCAGATGCAGGTTTCAATTATAGCATCCCAAAATCGACACCTTTTATTTTAAAAGGAACTGCTACAGATGCAGATGGGCTTTCCTCTCTAACTTATAATTGGGAGCAAACAGATAATGAAGTTGCAACAATGCCACCTGTAGCAACAAGTACGGGAGGCCCAATGTTTAGGTCTTTGCCTTCAAACATTTCTTCGAATAGATATATGCCAGAACTCGCAACAGTAGTCTCCGGGAACACCTCTTCTACATGGGAAGTATTGCCAAGTGTTGCTAGAGATTTGAGTTTTTCATTTTTAGTAAGAGATAATAATACAAGTGGCGGCGCTACTTCTAGAGATAATATGATTGTAACCGTAGAAGATGCAGTTGCGTTTACAGTTACATCACAGACTACAACGACTACTTGGGATGCCGGAAGTTCGCAAACCATTACATGGAATAAAGGAACTACAGATATAGCACCTATAAATTGCCAAAATGTAACGATTAAGTTGTCTGAAGATGGAGGATTGACTTTTCCAATAACATTAATTTCAAATACGTTAAATGACGGAACGGAAACGATAACAGTACCAAATAATGTAACTGCGCAAGCTAGAATAATGGTAGTAGCTGCAGATAATATTTTCTACAATGTAAATAGGGTAAATTTCGAAATTCAATCTACAATTCCTTCTTTTATAATAACAAATACAAGTGGAGATTTGTCTGCTTGTAATTCGGAAAATCAAAGTGTTCGTTATACTTTAAACTTAGACTTTATCAATGGTTTTACAGAAGCTGTTTCTTTTGTTGCAACAGGGCAACCGGTTGGGTCTTTAGTTAATTTTAGTCCAACAACGATGAACAGTGATGGTAATGTTGTACTAACAATTTCTAATTTAGACGGAACAACGGCAAAAGATTATAACATAAACATTCAAGGAAACAGTGCCAGTGTAAATCAGAATATTGATGTGAAATTAGGAATAACAGCTTCAAATTTAGGAACTGTAACTTTAACAGCTCCTTCAAATGGCGCTACAGATGTTTCTTTAACAGAGGTTTTGACCTGGCAGGAAGATACAAATGCAAGTTCATATATTGTTGAAATAGCAAATGATAGCGCTTTTACAAATATTGTTGCTACTGGTTTGCCAACGACAAATGCTTATGAAGTAACTAATTTAGATATAAATACGTTGTATTATTGGAGAGTAAAAGCTAAAAATAATTGCAACGAAGGTTCTTTTTCTAACTCTTTTAATTTTACCACAGAGATCTCACAATACTGTACTTCTACTTTTACAGACGAAGCTGGTGGGTCTGAACATATTACAAATGTTACTTTTAACTCTATAAATAACACCTCTGGCAATGACACTGTTGATGGTTATCAGGATTTTACAACTATAAACACAAGTGTTTTAAGAGGTCAAACACGAGAGATTAGTGTAACTCTTAATACTGGCGGATTTCAAGATCATTGCTATGTTTTTATAGATTGGAATCAAGATTATGTTTTCGATAAAAACACAGAAAGATATGATTTGGGGTCAAAATTAGAAGATATAGATATAGCAACCTTTAATATAAAGGTGCCTTCAGATGCAAAATTTGGAAAAACGAGAATGCGAGTTTTAATAGAGTATGAAGATCCTACAGATGGTTCTGGAGATGGCGCTTGTGATGCAGATCATTTAACAGAGTGGGGAGAAACAGAAGATTACTCAATAACAATAGTTGAACCTACTTTGAAAGCAGATAATTATACAATCAATGTAGTTAATGAAACTACTCTCAATACTCAAGATGGAGAAATAAATATAGGTATTAAACAAGATGAATTTTCTTATCAAGTAACAGTTGTTGGTCCTTCAATAAATATTGACGATTCTTTCTTAGGAAGAAATATTTATTCGCTTAAAGCTTTAGCATCAGGAAAATATACTATTTGTATTAAAGCTTTAGAAATAGATAGCACTCAGTGTTTTGAACTTGATATCGAACCAGGTTTAGTGATTGTTGCCCCAGATAATTATACCATAAAAACCAGCTCAGAAACCTGTGTAGACCAAGATGATGGTAGAATTAATATTGCTGTTAAGAAACAACAATATACTTATCAATTAAAAATAACAGGACCATCAACAAATATTGATGAATCATTAGTAGGTTTTTCCTATTTATTGTCAGACCTATCTCCAGGAGATTACCAGATTTGTATAGAGGTTAAAGAATCTAATCAAACGAATTGTTTTGAAGTTGAAATTGTAGCATCTCAACCCATTTCTTTGAAAGCGAGTGTAGATAAAACGTCTAAAAAATATTCTTTTCAGATTGATGAAGGTACAGCACCGTTTAGCGTGTTCTTAAATAATAAGTTGCTGCAAACTTCCAATGAAAATAATTTTGAAATTGAATTGAAAGAAGGAGGGAAGCTAGAAGTAAAAACAGCTAAAGATTGTGAAGGTGTATATAAAACCACAATAGATGCCGTCTTGTTATTAAAAAACCCTGTTGTAAACTCTATCGAATTATTACTTCCTTTAGGAACAGAAAACAGTAAAATGGAAACAGTAATTTTTGATATTAATGGAAAACTGGTGTTTAAAAAAATGGTAAATGTAGACGGTAATACGATGTCTATTCCGTTTCAAAATTTTGCAAAGGGAATTTACATTTTAAAATTACCAATAACTGCTAAACCTATTAAAATATTAAAAAAATGAGAAAAGCGATAATTATTTTCAGCTTATATAGTATGTGTTTTTTAGCGGTAAGCTGTTCTGAAAAAGAGCCGGCAAATAAAATACCTAGTGTGGTTGAATTAACATTCCCTACAAAAGACCTTTTATGTATAGATAATACAATCCTTTTTAATTGGAGCGATGCAATAGATCCAGAAAACGATGTTTTAGAATATAATATTATCATTGCAAAAGACAGACAATTAACAGAAGTTGTAGAAAATAAGACCATTAATTCGAGTCAGTTATTGGTAACTTTAGAGAAATCTACAGCTTATTACTGGCAGGTAAATGCAGTAGATGTAGCCAATAATCAAGCGAGTAAATCTGCGGTTTTTGCTTTTTTTACAAAAGGAGACGGAGTTACAAATTACGCACCTTTTATGGCCGATTTAAAAACACCAGAAGATACTGCAATGGTTTCTGCTGGGAGTTTAAATTTAGTCTGGGAAGCTTCAGATATCAACGGAGCAGACATGTTAACCTATGAATTGTTTTTTGGTGAGAATAGCGATTTAACTTTGGTAGAGAATGCACTTACGGTAAAAACGTATGCCGTTTCTGTAGTGTCGGGGAAAACATATTCTTGGAAGGTAAATGTAATCGATAATTCTGGTGCAAAATCAATAGGACAAACGTTTACGTTTACAGTAGATTAGCGGCTAGTTTTACTAAAATAAAAAAGCCTCATCTATATATAGATGAGGCTTTTTAAATTGGTTATTTTTTGTTTATCCTAAGAAAGGATATTTGTAATCTGTAGGTGTCACAAAAGTTTCTTTGATCAATCTAACAGAAGTCCAACGTAATAAGTTTTGTGCAGAACCCGCTTTGTCATTTGTTCCAGAAGCTCTTGCTCCTCCAAATGGTTGCTGTCCAACAACTGCTCCCGAAGGTTTGTCGTTAATATAAAAGTTTCCTGCAGCATTTTCTAACGCTTTAGAAGCTTTTTCAACAATATATCTGTCTTTAGAAAAGATAGCTCCTGTTAAGCCATATTCTGTAGTTTCATCAACTAATTTTAAACATGCTTCCCAAGCAGCATCTTCGTATACATAAACCGTCATTACTGGTCCGAATAACTCAGTAGTCATCGTTGCATATTTAGGAGAAGTACTTACAATAACAGTAGGCTCTATAAAGTACCCAACAGATTTATCATGATTTCCACCAATAATAATTTCTGCATCAGCATCTTTTTTAGCAGCATCGATATAGTTAGCAATTTTATCAAAAGAACCTTCGTGAATCACTGCATTTACAAAGTTAGAAGTATCTTCTGGAGACCCCATTTTTAACTCACTTGCTTGTGCAATTAAATGCTTCTTAACTTCTGGCCAAAGTGAAGCCGGAATGTAAGAACGAGAAGCAGCAGAACATTTCTGTCCTTGGTATTCAAATGCTCCTCTTGTCATTGCCGTAGCAACTTGTAAAGGATTTGATGAATTGTGCACCCAGATAAAATCTTTTCCACCAGTTTCTCCAACAATTCTTGGATACGTTTTATACGTATGAATGTTGTTTCCTATTTGTTTCCATAATTCTTTAAAAACATGTGTAGAACCTGTAAAGTGTAATCCAGAGAAATCTGGAGATGCTAAAACAGTATCAGAAATCATTACCGGATCTCCGTAAACTACATTTATAACACCATCTGGCAAACCAGCTTCTTTAAATAAATCTACAATTACTTGTGCAGAATACGCTTGGTGGTCAGAGGGTTTCCAAACAACAACATTACCCATTAAAGCTGCTGCTGCAGGTAAATTTGCTGCGATAGAGGTAAAGTTGAAAGGAGAAATTGCGTATACAAATCCTTCTAAAGGTCTGTATTCAACTCTGTTCCATACTCCTGCTGAAGAGGTTGGCTGGTCTTTAAAGATATCCGTCATGTACTCTACGTTAAATTTAAAGAAATCGATCATTTCACAAGCAGCATCAATTTCTGCTTGGTATACATTTTTAGATTGTGCAATCATTGTTGCAGCATTCATTCTTGCTCTATAAGGTCCTGCTAATAATTCCGCAGCCTTTAAGAAAATAGAAGCACGTTCCATCCAACTTACGCTAGACCAAGCTTCTCTTGCAGCCAAAGCTGTAGAAATTGCACTGTCTACATGCGATTTATCTGCTGTATGATATTGCCCAACAACATGCTTATGATCATGAGGAGGTGTAATATTTTTAGTATTTCCTGTTCTAACTTCTTCACCATTAATATGCATTGGCACATCAATATTGCGGTTGAACATTTCTTTATAAGTAGCTAATAATTCTTCTCTTTCAGGAGAACCTGGAGCATACCCTTTTACTGGTTCGTTAACTGCTTTTGGAACATTAAAAAATCCTCTTGCCATTTTGTATCTTTTTTAAATTTTAATCGACTAATTTTAAGCTTCAAAGTTACAATTTTTGTTTCAATAAATTTAACCGATTTTTAATGTCTTTTATTAAAGAAAGCTTAATATATATCTCTAAATGCTAAAATATCATAATTAATTAAAAAGGATGTTGTCTATATAGTAACGTATCATCAGAAAAATGTAGAATTTCATTAAAAATGAAAGGAGCATTTCTAAAAGATATAAATGTTGCTTCAGTAAAAAACACAAGCAGAACGTTTACAGTGTATTATAAGTGTTTTTTCTGATTAATAAAGTGCGAAGGAAACAAATGTAACTAAAAAAACACCTACAATTGCCATGAGTACATAAACAAGATTTAGTAGTAGAAATTTTACAGCAGTTTTAAGGATTCCTTGTTGATAGAATTTCTTCATAGCCAAAAATAAATAGACTAAAAAAAGAATTGAAAAAACCCATAAATCTTCTGTGGCAACAAAAAGATCTACTATTGTGAAAATAGTCAACAACATAAAAAATACAGTTTGGGTATGAAAAACAAAAATTAAATGATCTACATACGTGTATTTTCTTCGAATGTAAAAAAGTCTTAAAAATAACGTGAATAGTGGAAGAAAAATAAATAAGGAAATAGAGCCATATGATAGAACCTCACTTAAGAATTTGTCTTCGTTATCTTCATTATTAAAAATTTGTCCCATGACTTTAGATCGTTCGTATAAAAATCTATTTTTAAAGTTTTTAGGATATTTTAAAGAATCTAAAGCTTCATTTGTAGCTGCTTTTGGATGTTCTTTTTGATACTTTAAAAAGGCTCCTAATCTTGTACCTTCAAAAGAGAATGTTTGCTCACTACTATTTTTTATTTCGGCAGTGTCTTTGGCTTCTTCTTTAAGAGTATCTATAAATTTCTTTTTCTTTTTATCTGGAAGTGAAACATTAGTAGACTTGTCTAACTCTTCTGCAACCAACTTTTTTATAGAATCGGGAGCAATCTCATTATTAGGAAGTCCGTCTTTGGTATTCAATTCTTTTTGAATGTCTTCTTTTGTAAGATTTTGGTATTTATTGTAGTTTTTAGAGAAGCCTAAAACCAAGAAAAATATAATTGAAGCAGTTATGTAAAAACGAAAAGGATTTGAATATCGACTTCTTTTACCTTCTCTATATTCTTTGGATACTTTTCCTGGGTTTGTTAAAAGCGGAATTAAAGTACGCCAGAATTTTGTGTCAAAACTGAACAACCCACTAAAAAGCTCTGAAATAAAATTACCAAAAGTTACTTTGTTTCCTTTGTTCTGTTGGCCACAATCTGGACAAAATTTTTCTTGTCCGCTAAATGGATGTCCACAATTTAAACATTCTGGATCTTTAATTTTAGCGACTTTCTTTTTTTGTTTATCTAGTTTAATAAGACAGGTGTGGTTAGCTGAAAAGTGGGTATATAGACTTTAAATTGGTCATAAGTTTCTAAATTTATCATGGTATAAAAACCTTTCATAGCACCTATGTTAGATTCTAAAAAGCAGCCAGAACTATAAGTGTAATTGTCGTTGGGCAGCAGTGTAGGTGTTTGGCCAACTACGCCTTCTCCGCTTACAATTTCGGTTCCGTTTAAAGAATCGTAAATACACCAAAATCTATCTGTTAATTTTACAGTTTCTAAACTTACATTTTCTATTGAAATAGTGTACGAAAAAACATAGTACAACTTACCATCTCTATAACTTGTACCATTATAGCTCGTTTCTACAGAAATTTTTATGCCTTTTGTAATTTGTTGAATCATGCTTAGGTAAATGTAGGTTTTTTGATTTGTTTCTACAAATCAATTTTCTAATTAGTTATTCTGATTAAAATATCCTTTACCAACACCGATAACCCTATCATATAAACCACTAAAAGGTTTGTAGTAGATAATAACGGTATATTCATTTTCAGTTTCATAAAAAGTACCATTAATTTCATTTGTGTTTACAAAATTATCACGACCAATTGTGGCAAAAGTGTAATTGTAAAAACCTTGTTTTAATAAGATGCTTGCAGTATAGGTTTGGTTTTTTTGGTTGTAATACATCCTGTTTTTGTCCGAAATAGAAAAATTATTAAAAGCACCATAAACGTACACTTCTTTTTCTTTGAACATTTCATCTACTTCCATAGAAAAATGCATTAGCGCATAATCTGCTTCTGTATTGTTATCATTTCCCTCTAAAGTTCTAATTGCAAATTGACCATTAATATCTGGGTTGTATTTGTATTCTCTGTATTTATTATAAGAAAAAGGGTATAAGTAATGATTGTAAACGTCTTCTTTAGTGATTTTGACAATATTTAGACTTCTGTTTCGAATAATTTTACTATCAAAATTTAGATACTCGTTTCCTCCCCAAAAATTTGTTTTGTTCGTATAAGTGTATAAAAGTTGATTTGGTTTGAAAAAAGTAGGTTGCAAATTGGTAATTGTCTCGTTCCAATTATTGTTTTTTAGAATGGCAACATTTATTTCTTGGCTTGGGTTATTTATTCTAATTTCTTTATGATTTATAGAAAACTGAATGGTTTGCTGAGTGTTTAAAGTCTTTGTATCTCTACTTCGAGTAACAGAAACGGGTACAATTGTGGTATTTTCGTATAACACAAATCTTCTGGTAAAAATTACTTCATCATAAGAATTTAAAACTGATAAAAGATAATTTCCGCTTTTGGTAATTACAGTGTTTGCATTCGGAATTTTAACGGAATAATGCGTATAATTTTGTAATGTATTAAATGAATTTCTAACATTAATGATGGTGTTTTGGTCAAAACCATTGATAAACTGACTTGATAGTAATCTACTCGGTTTCCAATCATGAGTTTTGTGCTCGATTTTGTATTTATAATCTTTGCTATCTGCGTCTAAATCATCAAAAGACAATTCTAAAACGGTACCCAAAGGTACAATCGCAGAGAAAACATTTTCTTGCAAAGGTCTTAGTTGAATGGTTTCTATGTTTTGTGCATTTATTGAGGTGAAAATAATCAATATAAGCCACGTTATTTTTTGCTGCATATTTTTGTGATAATTATAATTCAAAAATAGTGAAATTTAAACTCACAAAATAGAATGCAAATATTGTTCCTTTTTTAAATGAATTTGAGTTTTCTTGCGCTAAAAAATGCTACGAACTCATTTTTTTGATGTGAGGTTTTATTTTTATTTAAATTACGACAACCTTTTCTATAATCAATCTATTTAGAATGGATATAAATAAGTAAAATACACCAAGATTAACCTCGATTTATATCACTCCTCACTAACAAAATCTTTAAATTTGCATGATTTTTTTAGATAACTAAACATTCCAATTTACTATGTCAAAAGACATTCGTATTAAAAAAGGCTTAGATATTAAGCTTGTTGGCGTTGCCGAAAAAAATACTACTAAGAGTTCTCAAAGTAGTGTTTATGCAGTGAAGCCAGAAGATTTTCACGGAATAATACCAAAACTTATTGCCAAAGAAGGTACAGAGGTAAAAGCAGGAGAAGCACTTTTTTATTCAAAAAGTGATGCTCGTATTTTATTTCCTAGTCCGGTTTCTGGTAAAGTAGTAGCGGTAATACGTGGCGCAAGAAGAAAAGTTTTAGCAGTTAAAATTACTGCAGATGCTACACAAACTTATAAAGATTTTGGTACTAAAGATGCAAGCGCAATGTCTGCAGAAGAGGTTAAGAATCATTTATTCGAAGCAGGTTGCTGGCCATTTGTAAAACAACGTCCTTTTGATGTTGTTGCAAATCCTAACCAAGCGCCAAAAGCTATTTTTGTGTCTGCCTATGCAAGTGCACCTTTAGCAGCAGATCTAGATTATACTTTAGCGGGTAAAGAAGTAGCATTACAGGCAGCAATTACAGCTGTTTCTAAATTAACTGAAGGCAAAGTACATGTTTCAGTTGGTGCTAAAGCTAATTCTCCACTGGCAAAGTTAACTGGTATCGAATTACATAAAGTTTCAGGGCCACATCCATCAGGAAACGTAAGTACTCAAATTGCAAAAATAGATCCTATTAACAAAGGTGAAGTTGTTTGGGTAATTACACCACAAGATTTAGTGGTTATTGGTGAGTTGCTCTTAACAGGAAAGCTAAATTTAACGAGAACGGTTGCTTTAACAGGATCTCAATTTAGCAAACCACACTATGTAACTGCAATAGCAGGAGCTACCATAGCAACGGTAACTGCAAATAATTTGAAAGACGATAACACAAGAATCATCAGCGGAAACGTGCTTTCTGGAAAGGAAGTAAAAGCAGATGAGTTTTTAGGTTATTATGACAATCAAATAACAGCAATACCAGAAGGAGATGATTATGAATTTTTTGGTTGGAATAAACCAATTTTTAACAAAATTTCTACTTCTAGAGCATTGACTTTTTCTTGGTTAACCCCAAACAAAAAGTACGATTTAAACACCAATACAAATGGTGAACATAGAGCCTTTGTAGTAACAGGTTCCTATGAAGAGGTGTTTCCTTTAGATATTTATCCGATGCAATTATTAAAAGCATGTATGTATAAAGATATAGATGAAATGGAAGCTTTAGGAGGTTACGAAGTAGCGCCAGAAGATTTTGCACTAACAGAATTTATTTGTGTATCTAAACAACCGCACCAGAAGATAATTCGTGAAGGTTTAGATTTAATGAGAGAAGAATTAGGATAAGGTTATGAGCTTAAAACAAAACTTACATAATTTAAAGGAGAAATACAAAGGAACTAAAATGGCACCTGCTTTTAACGCAATCCATACCTTTTTATACCTACCAAATGAAGTTACTCACGGAGGAACTCATATAAAAGCAGCAGATGATTTAAAGCGTACAATGAATATTGTAATAATGGCTTTAGTACCCTGTTTGCTTTTTGGAATGTTTAATGCAGGTTACCAGCATTATGCAGCTATAGATAGTTCTTTAAGAACAGATGTCTTAGCTAACTTTTTTACGATGGATAATTTCTGGATTGGGATTATAAAAGTATTACCATTAGTAATTGTTTCTTATGGAGTTGGTCTTTTAGTTGAATTTATTTTCGCAGTAATAAAAGGGCATGAAGTAGAAGAAGGATACTTGGTGACAGGAATGTTAGTTCCATTAATTGTACCTGTAGATACGCCTTTGTGGATGTTAGCAGTTGCAGTTGTATTTGGAGTAGTAATTGGTAAAGAAGTATTTGGAGGAACAGGAATGAACATCTTAAATCCTGCTTTAACAATAAGAGCATTCTTGTTTTTCGCATATCCTACTTGGATGTCTGGGGATAAGGTTTGGGTATATGACGCTGTAAATAGAACAGGAACTGCGGATGCAATTTCTGGGGAAACTATTTTAGGGAGTTATGCACAAAATCAGGAAGTTGTATATTCTACATTTGACAAGTTCATGGGCTTTATACCCGGTTCTATTGGTGAAACATCTACGTTCTTAATTTTGATAGGAGCTGCAATTTTAATTTTCACTAAAATTGGAAGTTGGAGAATTATTCTATCCGCATTTGTAGGAGCAGCAGTTATGGGATTAATTTTTAACCAAGTTGTTGCCGCAGATATTATTACAGATTCTAGCAAGTTTTATGGTTTAATGAACACGCCTTGGTGGGAACACTTAACAATTGGTGGTTTGGCTTTTGGTGCTGTATTTATGGCAACAGATCCTGTTACTGGTTCACAAACAAACAAAGGAAAATGGATTTACGGGTTCTTAATTGGTTTTTTATCGATTATGATACGTGTATTCAATCCTGCATATCCAGAAGGCGTATTTTTAGCAATTTTATTGATGAATGTGTTCGCGCCAACAATAGACCACTATGTGGTTCAAGCAAACGTAAAAAGAAGATTAAAACGTACTAAAGTTAAAACTGCCTAATTATGAGTAAGAGAACAGATAGTAATGGATATACAATGGTTTTCGCCGTAATTATGGTGTTAGTTGTTGGTTCTTTGTTAGCCTTTTTAGCATCGTCTTTAAAGCCTGCAATCAAAGAGAATGAAAGAATAGAAAAGCAGCAAAATATTTTGTATGCGATGGGTGTAAATGAAAATGATAACTCTAATGCAAACTTTGTATCTACCAAAGTAGCAGGAGACGAGTTTAAAAAATACATCACAAAACAATTAGTTTTAGCTGGAGATAAAGTTACCCAAAGTGAAGATGCTTATTTAATTGATATTAAAAAACAAAAAGCAAACGCAAAAGCGGGTAAAGTTAGAAAATTGCCTTTATTTGTTGGACAAAAAGATGGTAAAACATTTTATGTAGCTCCAATTTATGGCAAAGGTCTTTGGGATGCAATTTGGGGCTATGTTTCTATGGATGAAAACATGGTTGTACAAGGAGCTTATTTTGATCACAAAGGAGAAACACCTGGTCTTGGAGCAAACATAAAGCAACGTTATTTTATGGATGACTTTATTGGCGAACATTTATTAAATGAATCTGGAGTGTTCCAAGGAATTACGGTTGCCAAAGGAAATAACGATCCGAAGAACGAAGATAAAACAGATTATGAAGTAGATGCAATTGCTGGTGCAACAATTACTGGTGATGGAGTTTCTGCCATGATAAAGAAAGATTTAGCACTATATGTGCCTTACTTCAAAAACTTAAAAAAATAATTTATGGGACTTTTATCAAAAAAAGACGCAGTATTACTTACAGACCCATTAGCAGATAATAACCCAATTACTATTCAGGTATTAGGTATTTGTTCTGCCTTAGCAATTACAGCAGAATTAAAAGCTTCTATTGTAATGGCAATTTCTGTAATGTTTGTATTAGGTTTAGGAAACGTAGTTATCTCTTTAATGAGAAACATTATACCCTCTAAAATTAGAATTATTGTACAACTAATTGTAGTTGCAACTTTAGTTATTATAGTAGATTTAGTACTCAAAGCATTCGCTTATGAACTAAGTAAAACGCTATCGGTTTTTGTGGGATTAATTATTACGAACTGTATTATTATGGGACGTTTTGAAGCTTTTGCTTTGGCAAACAAACCATGGAGATCTTTCTTAGACGGAATTGGAAATGCAGTTGGTTACGGTGTAATCTTAATAATTGTTGGTTTTTTTAGAGAATTATTAGGTTCTGGTACGTTATTAGGATTTAAAGTTTTAGGAGATCCAATAGAAAAAACAGGATTGTATGCGATAGGATACGAAAATAACGGTTTTATGTTATTATCGCCTATGGCATTAATTGTTGTAGGTATTATTATCTGGATTCAACGTAGTAAGAACAAAGCATTAATAGAAGAGAACTAAAAGCAATTATCAGTGATCAATTATCAATGAACAAAAAACATTGAAACTGATTACCGATAACTGATAACTGAAAAAAATATGGAACATATAGAATTATTTTTCAAATCGATATTTATAGATAACATGGTATTTGCAACCTTCTTAGGAATGTGTTCTTACCTTGCCGTATCTAAAAAAGTAGCTACAGCTGTTGGTTTAGGAGCTGCAGTAATCTTTGTATTGGCTGTAACAGTGCCTTTAAACTGGTTATTAGATCAATACATATTACAAGAAGGCGCATTGGTTTGGTTAGGTCCAGAATATGCACAATACGATTTAAGTTTCTTATCATTTATTATGTTTATTGCAACGATTGCAACCATGGTACAATTGGTAGAAATAATTGTAGAAAAATTTTCACCTTCACTATACAATTCATTAGGTATTTTCTTACCGTTAATTGCAGTAAACTGTGCAATTTTAGGGGGAAGTTTATTTATGCAATCTCGTGAAATTCCTACTTTAGGGTTGGCTTTAACTTACGGAGTTGGTTCTGGAATCGGATGGTTTTTAGCAATTTTAGCAATCGCAGCTATTCGTGAAAAAATTAGATATTCAAGTGTTCCGCCTGCACTAAGAGGTTTAGGAATTACGTTTATTATTACCGGATTAATGGCAATTGGTTTTATGAGCTTTGGTGGTATGTTAACTGGTGGAGATGAAACCAAGGAAGAAAAACCAAAAGTGGAAGCTACCATTAAGAAAGAGGAAGTAAAAATAGAAGCTAAAGAAAAAGTAGCCGAAAACACAAATATAAACCAAGATTAGCATGATATTAGCAGCAGGTACAACAGGAACCATTATTGCAACAGTAGCAGCTTTTTTAATATTAACGCTGGTATTAGTCGCATTATTATTATTTGTAAAACAAAAACTATCACCATCTGGTCCTGTGAAGATTATGATCAATGGTGAAAGAGAAATAGAAGTAGCCTCAGGAGAGTCTTTATTAACCACTTTAGGGGGGAATAAAATTTTCTTACCATCTGCATGTGGTGGTGGTGGAACTTGTATACAATGTGAATGCCACGTGAATTCTGGTGGTGGTGAAGCATTGCCAACAGAAGTTCCTCACTTTTCTAGAAAAGAACTAAAAGAAGGCGCACGTTTGGCATGTCAAGTAAAAGTAAAGCAAGACATGAATATTTCTATTCCAGAAGAAGTTTTCGGAATTAAGAAATGGGATGCGGTTGTTGTAAGAAATTACAACGTAGCCTCGTTTATTAAAGAATTTGTTGTTGAAATTCCAGAAGATATGGGATATAAAGCAGGTGGATATATTCAAATTGAAATACCTCCTTGTGAAGTGAAGTTTGCAGATATGGACATTACAGCGCATCCAGAAGAGCATGATACACCAGAAAAATTTATAGCCGAATGGGACAAGTTTAAACTAAGACCATTGGTAATGAAAAATAAAGAGACAATAGAAAGAGCGTATTCTATGGCTTCTTATCCTGCAGAAGGAAGAGAAATCATGTTAAATGTTCGTATTGCTACCCCTCCTTTTGATAGAGCAAAAGGTGGATGGATGGATGTAAATCCTGGTATCGCATCTTCATACATTTTCAGCTTAAAGAAAGGTGATAAATGTGTAATTTCTGGTCCTTATGGAGAATTCTTCATCAACGAATCTGAATCAGAAATGTTATATGTTGGTGGTGGAGCAGGTATGGCACCAATGCGTTCTCACTTATACCACTTATTTAGAACATTAAAAACTGGTAGAAAAGTTTCTTATTGGTATGGTGGACGTTCTAAAGCAGAATTATTTTATATTGAACACTTTAGAGCATTAGAAAGAGATTTTCCAAACTTTAAATTCTTTATCGCATTATCAGATCCTTTAGAGGTAGATAATTGGACAGAGAAAAAAGATATTAATGATGAAGCTGGAGATGGTTTTGTAGGTTTTATACATAATTGTGTCATCGAAAACTACTTAAATCACCATGAATCACCAGAAGATTTAGAATTGTATTTCTGTGGACCACCCTTAATGAACAATGCTGTTCAGAAAATGGGAGAAGATTTTGGTCTTTCAGATGACAATATCCGTTTTGATGATTTTGGAGGATAAGCTTTACATTATAAATTATAAAAAAAACCGATTCATTTCTGAATCGGTTTTTTTTATGCTCTTAAAGGCGCTTTCAAATAATAGGAAAACTGATTTTAAGGATTACTCATTATCTTTAATTTTAATATCAATATTCCCATCTCCATCAGTTTTCACACTACCTTTAGGGGTTTCAATATTCACATTATTCTCAGTTTTTACGTCTGTCTTTTTTTTAGCTTTTTTATCTTCTCTACAAGCAGTAAAAGATATTGTGAGGCATACAGCTACAAATAATAATTTTTTCATTTTAGGCTTTTTTAATTTGTGGTAATTTAAAGACAATTTTTTATAATTTCGATTATTTTTTTTATAAAAAAGAGTGCCAATAATAAACAGGTCAACTTTTTTCTTGTGACGGCAATTTTCGATTTTTTTAAACCTCTTTATTAGTGCACCGTTATTTTCTATTCATTATTTAAATAGTCATTTATTAAAAGGAATAAGCTATTATAATCAGTAGAATTTCTATTAATAATATATAAAATGATTAGTTTCGTCATTCAATTTTTCAAATGATGTACATAGTTTATTTTTTATTTGCCTTGGTAGGTTTTATCTTTATAGGACTTTATTTCTTCCAAGAAAAATTTATTTTTTTGAATGGTAAGAGAATTGACAGGAATTATCAATACGAATTTACCAATACTTTTGAAGAAGTTTTAATAAAAACGGATGGAAGTAATGAAGTAAATGCGCTTCATTTTAAGTTAGAAAATCCGCAAGGGATTGTCTTATTTTGTCACGGAAACAGTGGTAATTTACAAAAATGGGGCAACAGGGTTTCTTGTTTTTTAGACTCTAATTATGAAGCATTTGTTTTTGATTATAGAAACTACGGTAAAAGTACAGGTAGGTTTAATGAAGAGAAAATGTACACAGATGCTTTGTTAAGTTACAACCATATTAAAACTAATTTTAAGGAAGATAAAATTGTAGTATATGGATTTTCTTTAGGAAGTACCTTTGCTACTAGAATCGCAGCTTTAAATGTACCAAAAGAATTAATTTTAGAAGCTCCTTTTTATAATTTTAAGAAAGCAGTACAATTTTACTCTAAGTTAGCACCAACTTTTCTTTTGAAATATAAATTTAGAACTGATTTAGATATTGTAAAAGTGACTGCACCAATCTCTATTTTTCATGGAACTGAAGATCAAACAACTTCTTTTAAAGACGCTAAAGATTTACTAGAACGAAGTACATCAACAAAAAATAACTTTATACAAATTGATGGAGGAACACATCATAACATTAGGGATTATGTACGATACCAACAACAGTTACAAGAAATTTTAGCGAGATAGGGTTATCATAATAGTCTGAGGCATTGCAAAGAGAATCTTTAATAAAAAATAGCTTTATTTCATGGTGAGATAAAGGTTAACTTTCATATCTTTTTTTTAAATATAATAGCATAGTTTATACCTATAAGCATTAGTTACAATGAAGACATTATCTGTTGGGAGCCCAATTGGTGGGTAGGTGGAATAGGTAACGGAATTACTTGTAGTTAATCATTTTGTCAAGTTTTAAAGCCTACACAACCCCAATAAGTTAGGTTTAAATTTTCGTTAATAAAAGCCATGATAAAAAGATAAAGTTCATTGATACCCTTTTTTTTAGGTGTAAGATGTAACTATGATACGCTGTTCGTTTTTATAAAAAAAAAGAGCTCACATGAAAGAGTTTAGTTTTGCGGGGGTGCATTGCTAAAATTACAATTAAGATTAAAATGTTTTAAAAAAATTAATAAATCATTTCTATGTAAGCCTTTATATAAAGTATTTTATTTATTCAATAATTATCTTCTTATTAATAACACCGTCATTGGTGTTTAGCTTTACAACATAAACACCTGTTGAAATTTTACCTTTTAGTACGAATTGGTACGTATTTTTTTCTTCTTTGATAGTCCAAAAATTTATTTTTTTACCAAGAATATTATAAAGTGCTGCATTTTTAATCTGCAGTGCTGCATTCTTAGAAATTACAATACTTTTGTTTTTGGTATCAGCGTAAATTTTTATGGTAGTTTCTAAAGGATTTAAATCTTCATTTGCTAATACTTTACTTTGACCAAAAGCCAAAACAAACCTATTTTTATAAGTGCCTTCTTCTAATTGGTAGGTGGCAGAAGTTGTATTTATTTGCTGTGTTTCACCTGTAAGTTTATCCTTTATAAAAATATCTTGATCGATGTATTCTATTTCATCGATTACTATATAAATGCTGCCATTATATGCCATAATAATTTCTAAGGGTACTTCTAAACTATTTGTTATTTCTTGCACACCAGCAATAACGTAGGGAAGCTCATTATTAGGAAATTTCCAGTAAATATCTGTAGTATTTAAATCATTCATTTCTGAATCATACCCTTTGTCAAAAGCATAAGAATTACCTTGATGGAAAGAAGCTCCTATTTGGCGGCGTAATTGACTTCCTTCATTATCTGTAAAGTTCATTCCTAGTTTTATAAGTGGTAATTTGAACTCAGATGTAGTATTAGATTTAGATTTTTCACTTTTCAGGAATATAGAAGAGCCATTGCCTTCTACTTTATATTCTCTTTGACTATTTTTAAAAACTATTGGTCCGCCATCTATATTATCACCCTGAATAAAGAATCCTTGTCCCATTGCTATATATGACTCGGGTGCAATATATGCATCATCATGCGTTTCTCCACCTGTACTAGGGGTACAACCTATTTCTCCATCGTGATCCTTAAACCTTACATTATCGAGATACATAACATTTGTGTCGTTAGAAGTAAAAGTAATATCGCTACCAATTTTTATACATAAGATAATGTTACCTTCATAATACCGGCCATTCGTCGCAGGAAGTACATACGTACCAGCATTACCGCTATTTATTTTAACCTTTATTCTTTTATTAAAAGAAGATTTATATCGTATTCTTAAGGTATCTATACCTCTAGAAATATTAGTAAACTTTATAGCGTTATTTGTACCACTCATAGCAACAACAATCTGTGTATCGTCTTGAATGATTGCTCCGTCAACGGTACTAGCGTCTTCAGCTTCAAGAACAAAGTTTACAGGTGTATTTTGGCCTGGGTCATTTGCTGTAACTCCCATCGCTATATTTCTTGTAGCGTACCCACCAACATATCCATTAAAATTATGACCACTAGAATTACCTGTTGTATTTTCTTCACTTACATGTTGCCAGAAATATAAGGTTGCACTTGTAGCGTCTACATTGTCTTCTATGAAATTTTTAACGCTCATTGCAGAAGGGAACGGATTGCCAATTAAATAAGATTCATTTGCACCTATAGCAGTAATTGTATTAAAAGTACCATCGTTTGGTGTGCCAGAAAAAGTATAATTTTGTGGTCTTCCTGGTCCTTTGAAAGTGAAACCATCTCCTTTGTCTATTTTACCATTCTTCTTTTTTTGTAACCAATTAGATCTCCCATCATCACTAGGAGCATAACTATATACCCAATGGTCTGCTAAAGAAATAGGATCTGTAGTTGCCCCGTCATAACCACCAATATATGCAATTTCTTTAGCAATAGTACCAATGCTACTTGTTGCATCTACAGCAGTTGTACCGTCTTTTAAAACGCTTTGTAATGTAAAAGTACTAGCGCCTATAGTATTTACAGGAGAGCTCATGTAATTAAATCTGTAGCGACTAGGTACGGTAGAATTTTGGTCTACTAAAAGCCTTCCGTTACCAGATACTTTTGCTGGTCCTGTATGTGTCTGAATAAGTTGAGAAGTACCTATTAGACGAATTTCATCCGTAGTATTGGTTAGTATTACTTCATCAGTAACAACTAATAAGTTATCGGTAATTGCAAATTTGCTATTGTTATCAACAACCAATCTTCGAGCACTTAATTTACTGCCGGTATGATTATAATTTTCGTCAATTATTACATGTCTAGATCTATCAGGAAACCCGTTAGACCAGGTATTACCAGTTCTTGTTGTAGTATTTATATTGTGTAAGCCCAATAATGTATTTGCAGTTGAATTAGAGTTTATAATCTCCGACGTTAAAGGAGCATGTGGATGTCTTTCTGGACCACCAGCAACTAAAAGTCTGTAAGCATTTAATGAAGGGTCTATAAATTGTATCCATTCATTAGTGGTGTAATTTTTATTTGGAATTAATGCTTCATCTATTCTTACCAAAGAAGTTTTATTTGTAAAAGAGGCTACAACATCATATCTAGAGGCGTAAGAGTTTGCACCATTTGTTGATGACAAGGTGATGATATGATTATTACCCGTAAAGTCTGTCAAAGTATTATTTGTAACCACAGTAGCATTTGCATCTAAGTTAGTAATAACATTTGTAGCGTTTTTAATTAAGACAGATTTTCCTGGAGCTAATGGGGTTGTAATTAAATAAGTTACATCTGGTACTACTTCCGTTTGATCTCCTATTTTATTTTTATATAATTGAATATTTATAAGGTTAGGGGCAATACTTTTAGTTGGATGAACATTTGTAATTTCTATCCATTTTTCATCATTAAATTGATATACTTGGGTAATCATCGGAATTCCATCAGCTATGATAACCGTTGCTATTGCGGTATTGCAATTTGATAAATCTGCATTTTCACAAATAGTATAGGGGTAGGTGTAGGTTCCTGAAGAAGTACCTGCAGCTATTGCAATTGTACCATCTGCATTCATTGTAATGTTACCAGATACTGGTATTGGTGCGGTACCTGGTGTTAAGGCAACCTCTAATACATCTAGAAGCGATCCGTTTAAAGTGTCATTCACTAAAACAGAAGAAGTTTTACCTCCAATTTCTAAAATAGGAGAAAAATGATCGTCTATTGCAGCGATTATAATACGACAGTTTTCTATAGTTAAAGTAACAGCAGCTCTTGTCTCACTGGCGTATGTACCATTAAAAGATGCTGCATAATAAGTTACAGTACCTATACCAACTTGGGTAGGACTCGAAACTACGTTCCCAGCAGTTGCAGCATCATACCAGATAATGCTTCCATTTGTGGTATTAGAAGTTGCAGTAGCTGTAAGCGTTTGCGTTGTAGTTTCGTCTGAACAAATGGTTTGATTTCCTCCAGAAATAGGAGTATCATCTCCAAAGCAAAGCGTATCATTATAAATTACACCTGTACTAAAGGTAACAGCACCTGCTGTAGAAAGCATTCTTCCTTCTAAATTTCCGTTTGCACCCATAGAACAAGCTCCTGCATGTGCAAGAACAGTTCCTTTCATAACTGTAAAAGTTCCCATGGAAGCAGCTCCTTCAGAAATCCAAAAAACATTGCAACGTCTCGCGCCATTAGTTAAAATGACTTTAGATTGTGCAGCAACGGAAAATGCACCATTAAATTTAAAAACAAATATGGCATCGGGGTCATTTTCACCATCTAAAACAACGGTTCCAGATATAGATCCTGCCCCTCCTATATAATAAACGCCAGCAGTAACTACCTCGCCAGTTCCAACAGATGGGGCTTGCCCAAAAGCGGGTGCATGCCCAAGTTCTGTATTTGGCAAAGCCATAAGAGCTGCATAAGCAGTATCTAAATCTATTTTTGCTTGTGCTGTAACTGCATCTGCCATATAAACAGTACCCACATGAGGTGAAGTACCAAGACCGGTAATAGAGCCACCTGTGTTTGAACCAATATCTCCAACAAAACCTGATGTCGCTGCATTTGACACAGCACCATCACTGGTAAAAAGAGCAAATTTAGCAATACTACCTAAAACATCAACAGCAGGAGCAGCGCTACAATTACCTTCACAATTTATTGGAATGGTAATAGGGCCAGCTGGTATTTCTGCAACACTACTAGCAGCAATTACGATTGCTCCTTCAGATGAAAATAACCTTCCTTCTATGTTACAATTTGCACCAAGTGTGATTGCCCCAGGGTGTGAAAATAAAGTTCCTTTGATAACACTATTTGCACCAATCTCAATAGCTCCTTCAGCAATCCAATAAACATTTGCAGCTCGTGTTCCGTTACTTAAAACAATATTTGAAGCAGCTCCTGCTGTAAATTCGCCTTCAAATTTCAGTATAAAAAAGGCGTTAGGGTTTCCGCCACCATCAAGAGTAAGCGTTCCTGCCACAGACCCTGCACCTTCTATAGAGTACACACCAGGTGTAATGGTTTCACCGCCTCCAAAAGCTGGAGCATGAGCATTAACACCACCAGTAGGATGTGTAACAAAAACATCGCTCAGGTGAATATATATTCTAAGTAAATCTATTCTGGCTTGAATAGTTGTAGGGTCATTATTATATTCGGTACCACTATAAGTAGAAGGTGGTTCTGAAAAACCGGTTATTATTCCATCATTTGTACCAACATCTCCTGTAACACGTCCTGAAGCTCCCGGGCCTGTTACTGCTCCTTTGCCAGTATAAGCTTCAAAAGTAGAAAGGGTTCCTAACTCAAGTGTTTGACTGATGCTTATACTTGAAAAAAGTAGTAGCATTATGGTGAGAATAGGAATGTATATTTTTATTTTCATAATAAATAATTGAATTAAACAAACAGCATAACAAATAATCATTGTATCTAACGGGTTGTTATTAATGATAATTATGTTGTATTGACTTAGTTATCGGGGAAGTTAATAGCTAGCAAAGTTCCGTTTTAAAAATACTAAATGGGTCAGTAGATATACTCTTTATTCAGAAAACAAGAAGAGAACTGGTACGTATAAATACGGATGTTTTATAGTTGTACCTGAATTTTTAAGTAGGGTAGCATCTGTTTTTATGGATGACTTTTAGAAGATTTATAATTAAAATAGGCAGTAATACATAGTCTTCAGATTTCAGAAAAGTTGCTTTTGTTAATTTGAGTTGTTCGGAATAGAGTTAATATCTGTTTCACTGCTGAAAAATATTTCTGTTTTATTTGTAATAATTGCACTAACAGTGTTTAATGTTGCTGCAATTCTTAATTCTATGGTCTCGTTTATAGCGATGACCACAGAGCCTAAACTCCAAATACCTGTTAAAGATTTATATGTTGTATTCGATGGTATTATTGATAATGATTCATTATAAGTTAAGCTCGTAGGAAGTAGGTGTTTTACCTGAACATTTGTTGCTGGTTGTAAACCTTCATTTTTTAAAATTAAGGTGAATACTGCTGTTTGACCTAATTTTAAAATAGCCTTATCTACTCTTTTAATAATTTTTAAATCTGTAGTACAGGCATTGTTCTCATTTGTATCTGTAACTGCAGTAGTCTGGTTTTGTGTATAACCAGAGCTGCTTTGGCTATTTATAATTGGACTTCCGTTTGTGTCTGAATGCACACCTAAGTTTTTTGTACTTCCTCCGATACTACCTCCAGTAAGTTTTTTTAATTTACTTAAAATTAAACTTCCTGATCCTTCTATTGCATCTGCGCAACCATCGTTATCTGAGTCTGTATCTAAATAATTAGGAATACCGTCATTGTCGGTATCATTTGCAGTTTCAGCAGTATCTAAAAGACCATCATTATCATCATCTATGTCAGAGATATCTGGAATTCCATCATTGTCTGTGTCTAAAGCCAAAGAGGTAGAAGTAACACATTCTGGATCTGTGTAAATGATGCCTGTATTCGTGTTAACAGCGCCACCAGTAGAAAGTTGTCTGCCTGCTAGAAATACACCGGCTCCTGAGTTGCATGCTCCGCCATGTGAAATGAAATTTCCTTTTAAGACAGATCCAGCTCCTATATTAACAGCACCGGTAATAACTCCGGCTCCTCCAAGCCAAAAAACATTACACCGTTTTGCTCCATTGGCTAATATTATTTTTGATTGTGCTGCGACATTAAGTGCGCCAGCAAACCTTAAAACAAATATTGCGTCAGAATTTCCTGCGGCATCAAGAGTAATTGTTCCGCCTAAAGATCCAGCTCCCGAAGTATGATACACTCCGGGAGTAAGAATTTCTCCCGCACCAAAAGCTGCAGATACATGTATACCTGTAACGGGCAGAGCCATAAGCGCAAGGTAGGCGTTGTCTAAATCTGTTTTTGCTTGCGCTGTATTGGTATCTGCAATATGGGTTTTTCCAATATGAATACCAGCAGTGTAACCACTTATACTTCCTGAATTTGTACCAATTTTTCCGTTAACTCCAGAAATTCCTGTATTGCCCACAGCACCTAAACTTGTGTAAAGTGCAAAGTCTGAAACAACTCCCAGAACATCAACAGCAGGAGCAGGGGTGCAGCCCGATTCGCAAAATATTGGAATAGTACTATTGCAAGGTGGCGGACGAACACTGGCACCAATTCCTGTAGTTATTGCACCAGACATGGTTAGCATTCTTCCTTCAAGAACAGCACCTGCACCTAGACCAACAGCACCTACTTTTGAAAATAAAGTTCCTTTTATATTTGCATTAGCCGCAACAGAAATAGCACCATCTGCAATAAAAAAAACATTACAAGATTTTGTTCCATTAATTAAAGTAACCGTTGCGTTTGCACCAACTGTAAATGCACCTAAAAATTTAAGAACAAAGAAAGCGTTAGGATCTCCCTGTCCATCGAGAATAAGATTTGCGCCTACAGATCCTGCAGCACCTGTGTAATAAACTCCTGGGGTAATTGTTTCGCCACCACCAAAAGCAGGGGCATGGGTACCAGGGTAGTCTACAAAAAGATCGTTTAGGTGAATATACGTTCTTAATAAATCGAATCGAGACTGTTTGGTTATGGCATCTGCATTGTATGAATTACCGGTATAGTCTCCTCTTATTATTCCTGAATTTGTACCTACATCACCAGTCCAAACAGCGCCGGCACCATTTGTAACTCCGCCATTACCACTATAACCTTCAAAAGAGGAAAGTACTCCTAACTCAAATGTTTGACTACTGCTTATGCCTGAGACAAGTAGAAAAAAGATGGTTGGTATATAGAATTGTAAATATTTTTTCATCATAAATTATTAAATTGAACAAACGGCATAGCAAGAAATAACAGCAGCCAATGGCGTGTTATTCAAGATCATTATACGGTATTTATATAGGTGTTAGAGGTTTGTATTTGGCAAAGTTCTGTTTTAAAAACACTAGACAAGTCAGTATAAATACTATTTATTTAAGGATAATTGTAGCTTTTTTAAGTATAAATACGGATGTAGTTTGGTGAAAGGGGCGTTTTTCGCCTATTATAATCAGGTTTATGAAGTGTTTTTACTGTTATTTTAGTACTGATAAAAAATAGTAACCAAGAAAATATAGGGTGCTTTAAAAATAATAGGTAAGCAAATCATGTGTAAAATTGTACGAATTACTCTATTACAATTAACCTGTTGCGAATCGCATACATCATAAGTTCTGCAATATTTTTACTATCTGTTTTATTTAGCAACTTCGCTCTGTACGTTTCGATAGTACGTTGTCCTAAAAAAAGAATTTTAGAAGTTTCTAAAGTAGATTTTCCTTTACAGATAAGTTTTAGTACTTCTAATTCTCGATTGCTTAGTTTGGTAGGAGAGTTTATAGTCTCTTTAAGTATAATTGATGGAGAGTTTTTAGAGGTTAACTTAACAATATTACCAGCCAGACTTGTCTGCCCTTTATAGGTAATTGTAGAGCCAAATAACTCAATAGAAACGGTGTTTAGTGTTTTGTGTATCGCTTCTAGTTTTAGAGATATTGAAGCTTTTGAGTCTTTTAAACAACGATCTAATGCATTTAAGATTTCTGTTTTATCGCAATATTTTTCATTGAGAAGTTCTTCGAAATTTACAGAAGAAAATTCCTCATAATCGTACCCAAAAATATTAGCCAATGCATTGTTGTAAAACAGTAATTTACCGTTTTGATAGATATAAATTCCTAGTGTTGGGTGGTCTATAAGTGCTTGAAATTTCTCGTCATTAATTTGGTTAAGAGTGTCGTATTTAGTGAGCCGTGTGTGAATAACTTTTAGCAATTCATAAAGGCTAAAAGGTTTTGTGATATAGTCATCAGCACCCAATTGCATTCCTGCTCTAATGTCCTCTTTTTCTGTTCTTGCCGATAAAAAAACTAACGGAATGGTTGCAGTTGCTTTAATTTGTTTAATGGTTTTATAAAAATCATACCCATTCATATTGGGCATGGATATGTCACAAACAATAAGGTCTGGCAAATATTTTAAGGTTTGTTTTACGCCTATAAGGCCATCTTCTGCAATAAATACATCAAAATTTTGTCCCTTGATAAATTCAGCAGTATTTTCTCTTAAGACCGTGTCGTCTTCTACGATAAGAATTTTTCTCATTTTAAAAAAATTAGAATAGACAGTATTTTATTCTTTACTGAAAGAAACTGAGTCAGTTTTATTTTATTTATTTGATTAAATAAACAAGGTAACAACAAAGTAATTACAATAAAAAATATTGAAATTAAATTGAAATTAGGCTGTATTGACTTCGTTTGGGGGAAAATTACTTGTTGCGCAAAGTTCCATTTTAAAAAAATCAAATACTTCAGTATATATACCTTTTTTACAGCTAAATAAATAACATGTATCCGTATTTTTACGGATACATGTTATTCTATACAATATAAGTAGTTTGTTTTTATAAATACTTATTGAAGAGAAGATATGAGAAGTAGCTTATGTTTAGAGGTTTGTTCTAATTAAAAAAGATCTTAAATAAAAATAAAATTAGTTATTACTCTATTATAATTAATTTATTACGAATGGCATACACCATAAGTTCTGCAATATTTTTGCTGTCTGTTTTGTCTAGTAGTTTCGCTCTATAGGTTTCAATTGTTCGTTGCCCTAAATAAAGAATTTTAGAGGTCTCTAAAGTAGATTTTCCTTTACAGATTAATTTTAATACTTCTAGTTCTCGGCTGCTAAGTTCTGGTAAAGTGTTTTTTGTAACGTCAAATATAATAGAAGCATGATTATTAGAGTCTAACTTAATCACATTACCCGCAATACTTTTATGACCTTTGTAGGTTATTACAGAACCAAATAATTCAACAAAAACGGTTTTTGAAGTCTTATGGATGGCTTGAAACTTTAGAGATATCGAATTTTTAGATCCCCTAAAACATTGTCTAAAATCGTTTAAAATTTTATTTTTATCACAGTATTTTTCATCTAGGAGGTTTTCAATTTTTATAGAAGAAAATTCATCGTAATCGTAGCCAAAAATGTTTGCCAATGGTGTGTTATAAAATAGTAATTTTCCTTTTTGATAAATATAAATTCCTAATGTTGGGTGCTCTATAAGTGTTTGAAACCTCTCGTTATGAATCTGTTTAAGGGTATCATATTTAGCAAGGCGTGTTTTAATAACTTTTAATAATTCATAGAGGCTAAAGGGCTTTGTAATATAATCATCTGCACCCAATTGCATGCCCGATCTAATGTCTTCATTTTCTGTTCTTGCAGATAAAAACACTAACGGAATTGAAGCAGTTGTCTTTATTTGTTGAATTGTTTTATAAAAATCATACCCATTCATATTGGGCATAGATATGTCACAAAGAATAAGATCTGGTAAATGTTTTAATGTTTGTTGTACACCTACAAGACCGTCTTCAGCAACAAAAACTTCAAAGTTTTGCCCCTTAATAAATTCAGCAGTATTTTCTCTCAAGACTGTATCGTCTTCTATGATTAAAATTTTTTTCATTTTAAAAAGATGAGCATCATTAATATAATATTATTAATTTAAATAAATAGAGCTTTTTTTTGTGCGCGCTATTCAATGGTGTAAAACACTTTATTGCTGTAAGTGAGGTAGTATAATAGTTACTGTAGTTCCTTCATCTACAACAGATTCAATTAATAGTTCGCCTTTATGAAGATCTACAAATCTTTTAACAACAGACAATCCAAAACCTGTTCCTTGTGCTGCTCCTTTATTTGAAGCACGGTAATAAGGTTCTAATAAATACTTTATTTCGTCTGTAGGGATACCAATTCCTTGGTCTTTTATTATAAATTTTATCTCTTTGTTTTTTGTTTTTTCTAAATTAATAGTAATATTTTTACTACTGTATTTTAAGGCATTAGAGATGATATTGTTTAAGATATGGCGAATCATAATTGCATCCATATAATAACTTTTTATAGCTACTTTAGATGTGAGAATTACTTTCTGATTGGTTTCTGACGCACTTAAGTTTTCCTCAATAATTTCATTAATTAGAGGAAGAAGTAAAATATTGGTTGGTCTAAAAAAAGACTTACTGGTTTGTTCTACATCAATAAGAGAAACATCATCTAGCAATGCTTTGGTGTGTTGTACAGCATCAAATATTTGTTTAAAGAGTTTTTCTTTTTTCTCTTTGCTCCAAGTGTCGTTGTAAATTTGTAATAATTGCACACTAGAAAGAATTCCTGCTAAAGGTGTTCTAAACTCATGCGAAACGGTAGATATAAATTGTGATTTTAAGACGTCTAATTCTTTCAATTGGTTGTTTAACTGTAACAATCGTTCTTCTTCGAGTTTTCTTTTAGAAATGTCGTTTATTGTTGATATTAATAATGCTTCTCCGTTAATAGATAGCGGACTTGTATAAATTTCAATATCACAGGTTTTACCAGAAGCGAGTCTATGAATAAACTGAAAATAAGAAGGACCTGTAAGGGTAAACTTCTTCATCTCTTCTAGTATTTGTTCTGATGGGAAAAGACTAATATCAGACAAGGTCATTAATTTAAATTCTTCTGTAGAATACCCATAAAATTGTGCTGCAGCCGAATTTACATCAATAATGCTACCGTTTATAGGATGTATTAACAATTGAGGTGTTTGGTTTTTCTCGAACATTGCATAATACAATTGCGCACTTTCTTGCAACGCTTTGTCCGCGATCTTACGGTCGGAAATATCTCGTATGTGACAAAGAATTACTTTATGGCTCTCTACCTCATATACATTACTCACAAACTCAACATCTATTGAGTTTCCTGCTTTTGTTTCTAAGGGCATGTCTTCAAATCGAATGTATTCTTTGTTTTGCAGTTCTATAAAGGTTTCTTTTGAAGCTGCAATATTTTTAAAAACACCAATTTCCCAAAGTTCTTTGCCTACCAACTCATTATAATTAAAGCCAATCAAGTCAATAAGAAAAGGGTTTGCATCGGTAATCTGTCCGGTAATTGCATCAAGAATTAAAATACCTTCTTTAGAGGACTCAAAGATTTGATGCGATCGTGTTGCTGCGCTCTGTCTTTTTTCTAGCGCTAATTTTAGTTTTTTATTTTGTTTTATAAGCTTGCTGTTTCGTGTCTCTAATTCTTGAATTAAATTATTGGTTTTAGATTCGATCATTGCTTGTTTTAAGTATCCTATTATATTGTTATTTCCGTAGCTCGATGCCTTTAGAATATTTGAATTTTTATTTTTGAAACAAGTCTTTTAAAGTGACAAGAGAATAGTTGTAGAACCCTTTTTATAAGCTGGAGTATAAAAAATGGAAAAGGGCGTTTTACAGAATTGTAACTAGGTAAAGATAAGTGAATTTATTAATTATTAGGGATTTAGTTTTCAAATTCTGATTTTTAAAGCCTGCTTATTGTCAGAAAATAGCTATTGTAGCAATAAAAGATGAGAAATTTTAGAACGGTAGTATTTTCTGAATTTTATAAATTGTATTTTTGATATCTTATTGGCTTATATGAAACGTTTAGAGAAAATTTTAAAGAAGAAGAAATATATTAAGATTCCGCTAAAGAGAATAGCGACGAATCATTTAGAGTTAAAAGCAAAAATTAATGGGGTAAAAGGACGTTTTATTTTAGACACTGGTGCTTCTAATTCTTGTGTTGGTTTAAATGCAGTAGCACATTTTAATTTGATAGCAAAAGAGAGTGAAACAAAAGCGGCTGGGGCAGGAGCAATAGATATGGAGACGCAACTTTCTGAGAATAATAACTTAAAAATCGGCAAATGGGAAACCAATAAATTACATTTGGTACTTTTCGATTTATCACATGTAAATACTGCATTAACGCAGCACAAAGCAAAAGAAGTAGCGGGTATTATTGGTGCAGATATTTTGCGAAAAGGAAAAGCATTTATAGACTATAACAAGAATGTTTTATATTTAAGAAAATCAAAAAAATAATCATTAAAAATAAATATATGAGTTTGCAAAAACAAGTAATGGATAAAATGAAGGAAGCTATGAAAGCAAAAGATACAATTGCTTTACAAGCTTTAAGAGCTGTTAAGTCTGCTTTTTTATTAGCAAAAACAGCAACAGGTGTTCAAAAAGAGTTAACAGAAGAGCAAGAGATAAAAATTATTCAGAAACAAGTGAAGCAAAGAAAAGATAGTGCCGCTATTTTTATAAAGCAAGACAGAGAAGATTTAGCAGCACCAGAATTGGCTGAATTGGCCGTTTTAGAACAGTTTTTACCAGAAGCTTTAAGCGAAGAAGAAATTGAGGCAGTTGTAATGAAAACTATTGGTGCGCTAGAGGCATCTGGCATGCAAGATATGGGAAAAGTAATGGCAGCGGTACAAGTGGAATTGGCAGGAAAAGCAGATGGTAAAATTATTTCTACGTTGGTGAAGAAGAATTTGATGCGTTAAATTAAAGATTCTTACCTTTGCGGAAGTTATTAAATGGCTACGTAGTTCAACTGGATAGAATATCAGATTTCGGCTCTGATGGTTGGGGGTTCGAATCCCTTCGTGGTCACTGCATAAAAAAAGGAAAGTCAAACTTATATAAGTTTGACTTTCCTTTTTTTATACAATTACTTCAATAATTTGAAGTAATAAAGAGGTGGCATTCATTATTTATGATATAACACCTTTTTACTGATGATCCCTTTGGTTGTTTTTATGTTTACAATATAAACAGCATTGGCTAAGTTTTTAACCTTTAACCTATTTTCTACTTGAGGTTCAATAGTGTTCCAACTCTTCGTTTTTTGACCTAATAAATTAAACAAAACAACTTTTTCTATATGTAAGTTATTTTTGTTTTCAATAACGAGTTCATTGTTATCCTTATCTAAAAATACTAAAATTTCAGTATTTAAAGGGTTGTTAAAGTCTTCTGTAGCGAGTACTTTCTCTTCTTTAAAAACAATTGCAAATCTATCTGAGTATTTACCTTGGTTTAATTGTAAAGCAACCTTATTATCGGTTATTAGAGATGTCTTATTTTGTAATTTATCTTTAATGTATATGTTGTTATTTAATTTATTGGTATCATCAATTGTTAAAATAATGGTTCCAGTATAGTTCATTGTAATTTCGAAAGGTATTTCTAATTGATCAGAAAAAGCTTCTATACCAGCAATTGTATACTTGCTCTCACTGGTTGCAAATTTCCAATACATGTCTGTTGCACCTAAATCATATATTTCGCTATCATATCCTTTTTCATAATTAAAAGTATTGTTAGGGCTAAAAGATACTCCAATCTGGCGATGTAAAGAGGTTCCGTTATCACTTATGAAATCCATTCCTAATTTAAGTAAAGGCAATCTGTTTGCATCGTCTTTATTTTGAACTTCGTCTTTGGTCTTCTTAGTAGATTTAAAGAATACAGACTCTGATGTTTCAGTAGTTTTATATTCTCTTTGACTATTGTTAAATACAATTGGGCCTCCATTAATATTTGTACCAATAAAGAAACCTTGACCTACGGGAATGTAACTTCCTGGGGTTTTGTATTTTGAACTATCTGTACCAGTAGAAGGGGCACAAGAAATATCACCGTCATCATCACTCATTACAATATTATCTATGTCAATACGATTCGTATCTATAGATTCTAATTTAATAGTGGTGCCTACCGTAAGACACTTGTTAATAGTAAATTGGGTATAGTTAGCGCTTGCCGGTAAATCATAAGAACCTACAGAGTTGCCATTTACTATAAGTCTTAATGTTTTACCAGAAGCAGACTTGTAATTTACGTAAATAACGTCTGTAGCTCTTGTAATAGAATTAAAATCTATAAAAGCACCATCTGTAATTAACCGCACTAGTTTTTTATCCGCGTCTGTTATTAATGAGCCGGTGTTTATAGTGTTTTCAGCCTCTAATGTAATGCTAAAAGCTCCAACAGAAACAGCTGAAGATGTTGCAGATACAGCCATAGAAAGATTTAAAGTAGCATAGCCACCAACATACCCCTTATAATTATGGCCACTTGTGTTAGATGCTGTATCTTCTTCACCTACATGATCCCAGAAATACAAACTACCGTCTATAGAACTAAGATTGTCTTTAAGAAATTTCACTCCGTTTAAAGCAGAAGGAAATGGATTTCCAATCAAATAAGAATCATTTGGGCCAATTTCTGTTTCGTAATTTCCATCGTTAGGGTTTCCTACAAATGTGTAGTTTTGTGTAACTCCTGGACCTTTAAAGATAAAACCATCTGCTGCTGCTATTGTACCACTTTTAAACTTTTGTATATAACCAGCTCTATTACCCATTGCACTTGCAAAAGTATAAATCCAATGCTCTGCAATATTAATTGGTGTGCCTGTACTACCGTCATAGCCACCAATAAAATTAATATCTCTTGCAATGTCTGTTGCACTTTGGCCAACAACACCATTATGGCTAACAGGGTTGGTACCGTCTTTTAATACACTTTCTACACTGTACGTAGTTGCGCCTAAACTTGTTACAGGAGAACTCATATAGTTGTATCTATAAACATTCTCTAAATCAGATTTTTGCTCTATGTATAGTTTTCCATTTCCAGAAATATCTGCTGGTCCTGTATGTGTTTGTATTAACTGGCTTTTACCAATCATACGAATTTCTGCATCTGTAGCAATATTTATGTTGTTTGTTACTACTAATAGTTGATTGTCTATTGATAAAATATTTGAATCTTTTACTTCTAATTTACGTGCACTAAAGTTAGCCCCTGTATGTTCATAGTTTTCACTTATAACTACGTATCTAGATCTATCAGGATAACCATTATTCCAGCCACTACCTGTTCTTTCTGTTTTGGCAACTCTATGTAAACCTAAGTATGTGTTTGCATCTGTATTAGAGCCTTCTATTTCTGAAATTAAAGGAGCATGAGGATGTCTTTCTGCAGTACCCGTTAAATATGAATAAGGGTTTAAAGCATCATCTATAAAAACAATCCATTCACTAGTTGTGTAGGTTTTACTCGGTACTAAAGTTTCATCTATTCTTACGTACGATGTTTTGTCTGCAAAAGCCTCAATTACATCATATCTATATTCATAAGATAAAATATCGTTTTTAGAAGATAAAGTAATCATATCATTAGCACCTGCCAAATTTGTTAAAGCATCGTCTGTTATTACTCTGGTAACTTCAGATGCATCATAATTAGTAACAGTTTTATTAGCGGAGTTTCTAAATAAAATGGACTCACCAGCAGGCAGTATGTCATTAAAAGTAAAAGTAGTGGTAGGAGGAATGCCTGTTTTATTACCTAGTGTTGCATATAATTGAACTTTAATCAAGTTCGCAGCAATACTCTTAGTGGCATGAATATTTGTAACCTCTATCCACTTTTCATCACCTAATTGATAGGTTTGTGTTATCATAGGAATCCCATCATCTGTCGCATCTCTGTAATCTACATCACCAATTGTTAATACATCACCATCACTATCTGTAAAGTTATCTGCTTGTGTATCGTCAAAACTTCCATTTACATCTACGTAATTGTCTCCATTATCTAAAGTATTGTCTAAACCATTTGCCCCAACATCACCATCGGTTCTACCGTCTGCACCACCTGCAGTATCTGTAAGACCACTACCAGATTCTATAATATCAAAAATACCATCTGCATCTGCATCTAAATCTAAATAATCTGGCACTGTATCTGAGCCAACAGCTGCTATTGCATCTGTGTTAATAGGAATAATACCTAATGAACCAGCACCATCTACTGTACCGTTAGGAGTTGTGTCATAAGCATCATCTAAACCATCTAAATCTGCATCTACACCAGCAGGTGCTGTATAACCTACGGTGGCTTGCGCTTCGATGTTGTCTGGAATACCGTCATTATCTGAATCTAAATCGAATTGATTAGGAATGCCATCACCGTCATTATCACAAGTAACAGGTGATAAAATAGAGAAAGGAACATCTCGCCGATTAAAAGAAGAGTTAGAATATTGAACATTTAAAGAATGACCACCTGTGCGTTCAAAAAATAAAACTACAATTTCATGTAAGCCAGAATCTAACAGAGTAGGAGTGCCAGAAACAAAACCACCTGCGCCATGTAAGCCATCATAATCTACTACTTCATTTCCGTCGATGAAGAGCTTTGATCCATCGTCTGAATTTAAGTAAAAAGTGTACGTATCCGTTACAGCAATATCTATATATCCAAAATACCTAATACTATAGGTTTCATCATCTTTTGGAGTCACAATATTTTGTAAAAATGTCACTTCGAAATTGGATACATTTCCTACACCGTCAGCACCTGTTGTTGGAATGTTGTCTACTGTATTTCCGCTTGGGACACGATCATAAAACTCATAATTTAAGGTTTCATTACAAAGTAAATTTTCTGTAGTATCTAGTATTCCATCGTTATCATCATCTATATCATAAAAGTCTGCAACCCCATCATTATCTACATCTTTAAAATCTCTGTAATCTACATCACCAGCACCTGGAGCAAAATTATTATCCTCGTCTCCGAAGGCTGCTTTAAGTGAAGCTGCATCTGTAACCTTGTTCCCTAGACCCACACCGTCATTTACTGTATAACCTGCGTTAGCAGAGTCATCATTGTCATCAAATGCATCATCTAAACCATCACCATCTGTATCTTTACCAGAAGCAATATTACTAAAGTCTCCGTTTTCTTTAATATCTGGTATTCCGTCATTATCTGAATCTAAATCTAAATAATCTGGAATTATATCATTGGTGCTATCTGTGTTTACAGGAACAAAACCTACAGTTCCGTTGGCTTCATAATTATCATCTAAACCGTTGTTGTTAGTATCTGTCATTGCGGTACCAACACCACTAGGAGCAATATAACCAGCAGAAGTTTGTGCTTCTATATTATCTGGTATACCGTCATTATCAGAATCGATGTCTAAATAGTCGTAAATACCGTCTCCATCTGTGTCTGGTGGGGTTAAACCAGTACCAGCAGAAGCAGGAACTCCTATAGTTGCGCCAGAACCACCTTGACTACCATCTGCAAGACCATCGTGATTATTATCAATACCACCTGCTTCAATCACATCTGGTATGCCGTCATTGTCTGAATCTAAATCTAAATAATCTGGTACACCGTCTTTGTCTGTGTCTCTACTTGTAAAACAAGGAGCTTTAAAATCGGGGTAACTTACATTGTCTATTTCTAATTTATCATCATCTAATTGATATCTTATTCTTAAATGTGTAGCATTGGTAGATAAAGTATAACGTTTAGTGTCATACTTATCTTTAGTGGCAAATGTGAATGGCTGTTCATTTACAAATGTAGTTCCATCTGTAGATTCTGTAACAAACATTACATTATTTGCACTTAATTTTTTTGTTTTAGCTTCTATAGAGATTACTGTACCCGCTGCAACTGCTTCAGAACCGCTTCTTAGTACTACCTCCATTGTAGCATTATCATCTTCTAATTTCGCTCCCTTACCATTACCACTTATACCATCAATTGCTTTATCAGGATCTTTTACTTTTGCTATTATTTGAGAGGCAGAAAAACCATTATTACCAGCAATAGGAGTAGGTGTACAGCGCCCTTCATTAGGTACAAGAGCACCCACACAATACTTAATTTCTGTATAACGAATAGAGGAACCCGTAGTATGTTCTATTTTAACCGAAACTCTACTTACTACTTGGTCTCCTAGGTTAAATAGAACAGAACCAACGGCATCTGAAGAAACAAAATCTCCAGAAGTATCACTTGCACCACTATTTGTTGTAAATATTTGTCCGTTAGCACCAGATTGCGTTATTTGAGAACCTACGGTTATACCAGGTTTTCCGGTAAGGTTTATTAATGCATTATTTTCATCATAAATAGTTACAGTAGCAATTTCATCTTCATCAAAATCTGCTAGTTTAAATTGTACGCTATGTATATTCGGAGAAAAAGTAGTGTTTATACTAGCATTGTCACCACTATTGCCATTAAAATAAAAGATGGGACCTTGTTGGCCAGAAGCATTTAAATTTCGAGTTTCTAAACTAGTTCCGTTTTTAGAGAAAGTAAAATTAGCGGTTCCTCCAGAAATTGTTTTGTTTCCATTATTAGAAGCACTAAGACTAGTGTTAGTACCAAAATTACCAAAAATATCTATGTTGCCACAAGGTGCACGGTCTAAAATCCCATCATTATCAGAATCTAAATCTGTAGCATCTAGAACACCATCACCATCAGAATCTAATTTTTTTATAACAGGAATTGTTACGGTTGCTGTACTGCAGTTTGTTACTAACGAGGATTCGCAAATCTTATACTTTAAAGTATAATTTCCGGCAGGAACTGCTGCAGAAACGTTAACGGCACCTGTAGAAGTGTCTAAAGTAATACCTGGATGTGTTGAGTTTACTGAAGTTAAAACTGTATTATTGTTTGTTGCTGTAGTGTTTTTAAAAATATCATTAGAGCGTACATTTTTTACTGCTACACCTCCAATGTTCTCATTTATAGCACCACCGTTATCTGTAATTGCATTTATTGTTGCAGGAGAACTAACAGTAAAAGCACCAAAAAGACCAATACCTCTTGCACGGTATGTTTCTCCAGAATCTGAATACGTTATTGTAACTTCTTCGATAACTTTTGAACCAAAATTAACCAAAGCAGAACCAAGGTTATCGTTTGTAGAGTCTCCTTTTGCTGCAGAGGATGTAATAGTATTATTATTTGAAATTGTTGCTATGGTTGAATTGGATGTATTTACTCTCGTTATAGATGCAGGATCTCCTGCATTACTTGTAACATATACTCGATCTATTCTACCGTTAGAATAATCTACATCTGAAACATTAAAAACAAGGTTTTTAATAGGTGAACTAAATGTAAGTTTAATAGTTACTGGTGAGTTTGCATTCTGTCTAAAATAAGCAGGGTTAAAGTTAATACCAAAGTCATCTATTCCCCCAAAACTACCATTTGTAGCATAATCTATATTAGGTGAGTCATCATCAAAAACCCTATTTAAAAGAACACCATCTGCGGCATTATGGGTTACAGAAATAGTAACAGATTCTGCCTTGTACCCAGCAGGCACGGTTAAAGGTATTGTACCCGTTGTATTTCCATTCGTCCAACTTGCTGTAGACCAATCTATACTTGATTGTGCAGCAGTTGAAAATGAGATGAACAACCCTAAAAATAAGAATAGGATTAATTGGGTATGCAGATTAAAACGAAGTATCCCCCCAGATATCTTCGTTTCTTTTACATATTTAATCATGATAAGAAACATTTTAAGAGTACAAAAGTAATCATTTTTTATGGTGTATCAGTTAAGACACCAATACTTGTTTAAAGTCACATTTAATAGGGGTAACTTACAAAAAAAACTAGATAATAACAGTAACTGTATTTTTATTAATTAGAACTATAGATTCTGTAGCTGTTTGTGCTGTTTTAGATATTTCTGAAGTATTAGGTATTTAGAACTGTTATTCCTAGAGTTATTAATTACACTTTCACTAAAGGAGGTTTTAAAATTAATGATTGCTATCTCAATTGTATTTGTGAGCATTGTAAGGAGCTGTCTTTAAACCTCTTTTTTCTTTAAATAAGCAGCAATAATTCTCTGAACATCTCTATTGTCTTTTTTAGGTGCTACAAAAAATTGGTAATCTTCTGGGTTTTCTAGTTGTTGAGATTGCAGAGTTTCTACATACCCGAAACCTTTGTAAATTCCGTCTAAAATTAAAGCAAAACCAACCTCATTTTTAGTTCTTCCTTTTTCTTTAATGACTAAGTTTTCAGCCCCAATACCTACTGAATTGATCGCTGATTTTACACGTTTGTTATAAGCTGCTACTGTTTCTTTATCGCAACAAATACCTTTACATTCTTTAAGTTGATAGTGAAAACAGCTAGAAACATTGGTTTGTAAGTGACAATATTTAGGACACAACTCAAATTCTGTACATAAAGCCTCTAAATGATTTCTACATTCTGAAACAGTGTAGTATTTCATCATAGGGTTTGGCGCTAATTTTAAACGATTGTATGCTAAATGAATAATGCCTTTTTGATCTTCATAAGAAAATAAGCCAATGGCTTCACCAGCCCTACGTTGTGCTCTGTTAAATTTCGGATAGATATGCTTTATTTCTGCAGATTCGTGCAAAAGCGCTAATAGTTCGCTACCTGTTTTTGTAAAAGAAATATCTGCAGTTTCCATGCACATATTTTGCTCTTTTTTCTTTTTGTCATAAAAATGACTGATCACACGTTGCTTTATATTGTTTGCCTTACCAACATAAATAACCTCTTTTGCTAAATTCTTAAAATAATAAACGCCAAAGGTTTCTGGTAAACCATCAACTACTTTTTTATCTAAAAGAGGAGGTAAGGTTGCTTGTCTAGATTTCGGATTTAAAAATGAATTGATGGTGAAATTATCATCTCTTTCTATTAATCTTCTAAATAATTCTGTGGTTGCTTCTGCATCTCCTTTTGCTCTGTGTCTTCCGTTTATAGGAATATTTTCTGAAGTACAAATATTTCCTAGGCTGTAAGAACTTAAACCAGGAATTATTTTTCTTGACAAACGAACGGTGCAGAGTTTTTTTCGCTTAAAAGAGAATCCTAAGTTTTTAAATTCTTCGTAAATAATATTATAATCGAAGTTTACATTATGTGCTACAAAAATGGTGTCTTTGGTAATTTCTTCTACCTTTTTTGCTATTTCATAAAATTTAGGTGCAGTTCTTACCATGGCATTTGTAATGCCTGTAAGATTGGTAATAAAAGCAGGAATGTTTTGTTCTGGATTTACCAAAGAAGTAAACTCATCTACAACTACTTTTCCATCAAAAACAAAAATGGATATTTCGGTTATTTTAGAACCTTTATATCCATTTCCTGTAGTTTCTATGTCGACAACTGTGTATAACAATTATTCGATTATATTTTTTAAATCTGCAATTGTTGCTGTTGGATCTTCAGAACCAAAAACATAACTTCCCGCCACTAGTACATTTGCACCAGCTTCAATTAATGCATTTGCATTTAAGTCTGTAACACCACCATCTATTTCTATTTGACAATTAGACGCTGTAAAATCGATTAAATGTCTTAATTGACTTACTTTTCTATAGGTGTTTTCTATGAATGACTGTCCGCCAAAACCAGGGTTTACACTCATAATACACACCAAATCTAAGTCTTTAATAACGTCTTCTAAAACGGCAATTGGCGTATGTGGGTTTAAGGCAACACCAGCTTTCATTCCGGCAGCTTTTATTGCCTGAATTGTTCTGTGCAAATGCGTACACGCTTCATAATGTACCGTTAAAATATTTGCGCCTAAATCTGCAAATGTTTGAATGTATTGATCTGGGTTTACAATCATTAAATGAACATCTATTGTTTTGGTAGCGTGTTTAGCAATTGCTTTTAAAACGGGCATTCCAAAAGAAATGTTTGGTACAAAAACGCCATCCATAATATCAATATGAAACCAATCTGCTTCACTATTGTTTACCATTTCGATGTCTCTTTGTAAGTTAGCAAAATCTGCTGCTAAAATTGAAGGTGCAATTAAATTACTCATTTGTCTGTTGTTGTGTTGTGATTTTATTTTGCAAAGATAATTAATTCGTTATGGTAAGAAAGAATGAGAAGGTAATTTTTTATTCTGTCTTAGTTTACCGTTTTATATAGATGCGTAGATTTATGTGTTTTAATATTTTTAAATTAAGGGAAAGTTGCTGCCAAATGCTATTTGTTTCTTAAATAGAGTTTTCTAAAATATGCAAAGAAGCTTTAAACAGGCCAATAGTTTTAGCCCTGATTGAACGGTTTGTTTGAGCTCTTTTTTATTCCTTTTTAGGATAAAAAAAGCGAGTAGTGAAAGCAGGAAATAGCTTCAAATAAAAAAAACTCCCAAAAATAAATTCGAGAGTTTTTATAAAATAGTCATACTTATAATTTGTTATTATTTGGTATGAGTGAAATGCTTAAAATGGTCTGCTACCATTAGCCTAAATAGGTCATTAAAATTTTAGATCTAGAAGTGTGTTTTAATCTTCTAATTGCTTTTTCTTTAATTTGACGAACACGCTCACGAGTTAAATCGAACGTTTCACCAATTTCTTCTAAAGTCATTGGTTGGTGCTCACCTAAACCAAAATATAATTTGACAACATCTGCCTCACGTGGGGTTAGTGTTTCTAAAGCTCTATTAATTTCGATTCTTAAAGATTCGTGTAATAATTTTCTGTCAGGATTTGGAGATTCTCCAGAGTTTAAAACATCATATAAGTTAGAATCTTCACCTTCAATTAAAGGCGCATCCATAGATACGTGACGCCCAGAATTCTTCATAGATTCTTTTACGTCATTCACCGTCATGTCTAATTTCTTAGCAATTTCTTCTGCACTTGGTGGGCGCTCATTTTCTTGCTCTAAGAAAGCGTACATTTTGTTAATTTTATTGATAGAACCAATTTTATTTAACGGCAAACGTACAATTCTAGATTGTTCTGCTAAGGCTTGTAAGATCGATTGACGAATCCACCAAACAGCATAAGATATAAATTTAAAACCCCTAGTTTCATCAAAACGTTTTGCTGCTTTAATTAAACCTAAGTTTCCTTCGTTTATTAAATCGGGTAATGTTAATCCTTGATTTTGGTATTGTTTTGCAACAGACACCACAAACCTTAAATTGGCCTTCGTTAATTTCTCTAAAGCTCTTTGATCACCAGCTTTAATAAGCTGTGCCAATTCTACCTCTTCATCAGCAGTAATTAAGTCTACTTTTCCAATTTCTTGTAGATATTTATCTAACGATGCAGTTTCTCTATTTGTAACCTGCTTGGTAATTTTTAGTTGTCTCATCTAAATTTCTGTAACGATTTTTTTGAATTAATACTCTTGTTACAATTACTTATACGTAAGCTAGTCTCTGAATGTTACAAAAAAAATATTTTTTTTTAAAAAAAGATGATTTTCTACCATTCACCGAGGAAAAAATACGGTTTAACTTTTTATACTTTCTAAGTGTGACGTTTTTATTTGTTTCGTGTCATAAATACAACCAAAGTGAATACAATAGCCGTAAAAATTACAGATGAAGATTTAGTTTTTGAAATAGTTAGAACTAATAGTGCAGAATTATTTGCCACCTTGTACGATCGTTTTTCTACTGTTGTATATAGAAAGTGCTATAGTTTCTCTAAAAATAAAGAGGAAGCAGAAGATTTAATGCACGATGTTTTTGTACGATTATTTGTAAAACTAAAAACTTTTAAAGGCACTTCTAAATTTTCTACATGGTTGTATTCTTTTACGTATAATTTTTGTGTGAATTATGTACAACGAAATAGTTACAAAAAGAAAGAGAAAGTAACTATTGTAACAGATTGCATGAAAGAGAATGATGCTACTGCTGAGGTTGAAGATGCAGATTTATTAGAGTTAAAATCGGCTAAATTAGCAAAAGCATTGACCTTAATTGATCCTTCGGATAAAATGATTTTATTAATGAAATACCAAGATGACATGAGTATTAAAGAAATAAAAGAAGTTTTAAATATTGGGGAAAGTGCTGTTAAAATGCGCGTTAAAAGAGCAAAGGAAAAGGTTGTTAAACTTTATGAAGCGCTATAATAACCATGAGTAATCCCTTTAAAAAAATGCTGCCAAAAGAGAAGGTATCACCCGTTGTAAAACAAAAGGTACTTGTAGATGCTACCATGATAAAACAGACGTTAGATATAGCAAACTTGTATGTTTTAAAATACCCAAAAACACTTACGAATTTCTTTATTAACCTGAAGTAATACTGAATTTAATAAAATAAAGGAGAGCTAAAGTTGAGGTGATATATGAAACCAAACTGCAGGTTTAGCGCCCATTCATTATTTTTATTCTCAAATACTTCCGCTTTTAAGCCATCTATTTTATCAGAAAAGAAATACATATAGTTTAGTTGTCCAACCAGATCTATTCTTTTTGTTAATTTATAACGTGTACCAAAACCAATATTAAATGCGAAAGATTGTCCTTTACCGATGGCTAAAGAATTGGCTAAAGCATATTTGTCTGGCAATAGAGACGGGTTTTGTTCCCAATCACCTAACTCAGATTCTAGTCCGTTTTTATAAAAAGAATATTGAAAACCAAACGTAAAGAATGGGTTGAATAACATGTCTGAATATGGGTATACAAATTCTTCTAAGGGTCTTAAAAAATACTCTAGATGCACACCAGCGTTTATCATGCTTAAACTCCCTTTCATGGCACGCAATTGCTCACCAGAATAAGTTCTTCTAGTGGCGTATGTGCCATGATGTCTTAATTCTGTGTTATTAATATATTGAAGTTCTGTTTTTACCATTATATGGTTGTGCATTGTATTGTTAGGGTCCCAACGCAATGTTCTGTTGTAAAAACTAAGATAATGAGCTACAGAAAAAGACACGCCTTTGTTGTTCAGCTCGCTTCCGAAGTGGCTTCTTTCGCCGTAATCTGTTTGTAAACTAGTTGAGCCAGCAAGAACACCAATATCATGCGTGTAATGTTGTGCCTTAAGTTCTAGTATAAAAACAATTACAAAAATAATTGTTATAGGGGTTTTCAAGATTTAGGGGCCTTAAAGTAAAAAACCAAATATATGTTAAAATATTTGGAAGGGCAAAATTAATTATTTCTTTTAATTGTAAAAGTATTTCCTTCTAAAAAATAATTTGCTCTCACTTTTAATTCTTCTTTGTAATAGATAATTGTTTCTGGTAGTTTTTTAAGAAGGTAGTTTCCTGTGTCCCATTTTTTATTATTGTTATCATCTATAATAGCCCTTACTGTATATGTTTTTGGTTCTAATAGATTAAAAACAAGGGTTTCAGAGGCCTTTATGTATTTTCTTTCAATAATTTCATTACCATTTTTGCCTGATAGTAAATCGATAATTAAATTTTTAGAAGTTGTGTTTATTACATTAAGCGTAATTCTACCATAGTCTTCTAATTCTATCGTTTTAAAATTATAGCTTAAAGTATCATTTTTAAGATTATAGATATCTGTAAAACTACCAGGTAATGCTTTTAAATTGTATTTTTCTTTCTGATTCTTATCAAAAAGAAAACCTATTTTATTTTCTTTTTTAGAGAGGTAACTTGAGTATTTAACTCTTAAAGTATCCTTATTTATAAAAATTATTTTACTGGTATCTATTTTTACAACGGGGTTGTTACTTTTAATAAAAAACGTGTCTCTTAAATGCAATGTTCCGCTTGTAGAAGCAGATAGTCTTAAAGAATCTAATTCTTTCTTTCTGAATTTTACAGTTACGGTATCTAGAAAGATATCATTTGAAACAATAAAATTTAAAGAATCTACAGCAATAGGAGTGTGCCAATAATTTAAAGTGTCTTTATCTTTCTCAAACTTAGAGATGCTTCTAAAATTATCCGGAACTTTAGATAATACTTCAACTTTAAAGTCTTTTATTTCGCCATCGTAACCAAATTCAATTTTACCTTTAGAAATCTCTTTGGCTCTGCTAAAACGGTATGGTTGAATTTCTTTAAATAATTTAATTGGCGTTGTTAAGATGCTGTCTTTTGGCAACGTGATTGTGTCGGCGTAAAATCCGATTTTATCAGTTTTTGGATTGAATATATAATCGCTAGAACTTTCTTCTAATGCCAATAAAAGGTATTTTCCTTCTTTTAAATTGGTAAAGTTAAACTTGGTTGTATCTAAAGCTGTGGTAACGTAATTTGGTTTTTTGTTGTAAATAATAGAGTCTGTAAATGTACTGTCTATTCGATATAAAACAATGTTGGTTTTTGTTGGTTTTTTATTGAAGAATGCATCGCTAACAGATCCAGAATTTTCTAGAGAATCTATATAAGACCCTGTTGAGAAAACATATTTAAAACCTTCTAATTTATTGCTTTCATTATTGTCTTCAATCGCGTTCCCAAAATTGAAAATATAGGTGGTATTTGAAGCTAATGTATCTAGAATTTTTATTTTTAAAAACTTGCTAGCCGTTCCTTGAGGTGTTACCAATAACGGACTTTTTAAAGGAGGAGAAACAACCAATTGCTTGTTTAGATCTTTTAATTTTATAAACTCATTAAATGTAAGTACTACTTCTTTATTGCTAAAATTAGTTGTTTTGTAAGGGGGTTTAGAAACAACAAATAAAGGAGCATCTTCATCTTTTGGGCCACCATCTGGCCTTCCGGTTTTTGCACAACTAGAAATAAATGTGATTGAAACTAGTAAAAAAAGCGTTTTATAAAGGAATTTCACAAACAGTAAATTTTCTACAAATTAACAATTTATTTTTCAGATTAAACGCACAAAATTTATTCTGTATATGCCATTGTTAAAATACTTATTTTTATTCCCGAAGTTTTTAAAAGTTCCATTGCACAAGCTTCTAAAGTTGCGCCGGTTGTAATTACATCATCAATAATTAAAACGTGTTTATCTTTAAAAACGGTTGTATCTGTTAAAGAAAATTTTGTTTCTAAATCATTAAATCTTTCGAAACGAGCTTTTAAAGTTTGAGTTTTTGTAGATGATTTTCGTATTAGAATTTCTTCAGAAAAAGGAATTTTTAAATGTTTGCTTAGACATTTGCCAAATTTAGTAACTTGATTGTATCCTCTAATTTTCTTTTTTTTCGGATGAATTGGTACAGCAACAAGATAATCAACAGTAGCAAACTCTTTATTTTTAGCAAGCATTTCTCCTAGCCAATTGCCAAAGAAGCTGCCAATTTCTTCATTTCTTTTATACTTTAATTCATGAATTAGATTTTTAGTGATGCCTTCTTTTCTAAAAAATAATAAGGAATAGGCTTTTTCTATCGTTATTCTTCCGTAAAAAATCTTTGAAACTTTATTATCTCTATAACTTTCAAAATTAGTCAAAGGCAAATCATGTCTGCAAAATGTACAGATGACTATTTCATTTTGTAATAATTGTTCATTGCAATTCGCGCAAATTTCAGGATAAAAAAGCAGGAAGAGGTCTTTTAAAATTTTCATTTTTTGGGATAGCAATTCCTTTTAAAGATACTTTATTTTAATGAACTTTAAAGATGGAAGTAAAAAGGCTAGCTATTGCATTAAAATACCATAATAAAAGAGGTGAAATGAAACTATTTTTTCCTTGAAAAATTTATGTAAACGTTTATCTTTGTCGTTATTATGGCAAAACAAGAAGATCACTTTAAAAAAGTATTATCGCACGCAAAAGAATACGGTTATGTATTTCAATCCTCTGAAATTTATGACGGTTTAAGCGCGGTATACGATTACGCTCAAAACGGAGTTGAGCTAAAGAAAAATATTAGAGATTATTGGTGGAAAGCAATGGTACAAATGCACGAAAACATTGTGGGTATAGACGCTTCAATTTTAATGCACCCAACAACCTGGAAAGCTTCTGGGCATGTAGATGCATTTAATGATCCTTTAATTGATAATAAAGATTCTAAAAAACGTTACAGGGCAGATGTTTTAATTGAAGATTATTGTGCTAAAATAGAAGGTAAAATAGAGAAAGAAGTTGCCAAAGCTGCAAAGCGTTTTGGTGAATCTTTTGATAAAGAAGAATTTCTTGCAACCAACGGAAGAGTTGTTGGCTACCAAGAAAAAATAAATACAATTCTTGCAAGAATGGGAAAATCTTTAGAAAATGAAGATTTAACGGATGTGAAATTGTTAATTGAAGAGCTGGAAATTGCAGACCCTTTAACAGGTTCTAGAAACTGGACAGATGTAAAGCAGTTTAATTTGATGTTTGGCACTAAATTAGGTGCTTCTGCAGAAACTGCAATGGATTTATATTTACGTCCGGAAACGGCGCAAGGAATTTTTGTAAATTTCTTAAACGTGCAAAAAACAGGAAGAATGAAAATTCCTTTCGGTATTGCGCAAACTGGTAAAGCATTTAGAAATGAAATTGTGGCAAGACAGTTTATTTTTAGAATGCGTGAGTTTGAACAAATGGAAATGCAATTTTTTGTAAAACCAGGAACGCAAAAAGAATGGTATGATCAATGGAAAGAAACGCGTTTAAAATGGCATTTATCTTTAGGTATGGGCGCAGAAAACTATCGTTTTCATGACCATGATAAATTAGCGCATTACGCAGATGCAGCAGCAGACATTGAGTTTAAATTTCCATTCGGATTTAAAGAGTTAGAAGGAATTCATTCTCGTACAGACTTCGATTTAAAAGCACACGAAGAACATTCTGGTAAGAAGTTACAATATTTTGACCACGAAGAAAATAAAAGCTACACACCTTATGTGGTAGAAACTTCTATTGGTTTAGATAGAATGTTTTTAGCTGTTTTTTCTAATTCTTTGCAAGAAGAAGAACTAGAAAACGGAACCACAAGAACTGTTTTAAAATTACCAGCAGTTTTAGCACCTTTTAAAGCAGCTATTTTTCCGTTAGTTAAAAAAGATGGTTTGCCAGAAGTTGCTCGTAAAATTATGGACGATTTAAAATGGGATTTCAACGTTTTTTATGATGAAAAAGATGCCGTTGGTAAACGTTATAGAAGACAAGATGCTGCAGGAACTCCGTTTTGTATCACAGTAGATCATGAATCTTTAGAAGATGCTTCAGTTACCATTCGTCACAGAGATACAATGGAACAAAAACGTGTGAAAATTTCTGATTTAAAAGAAATTATTCAGGCAGAAGTTGCTGTAAAAACTTGGTTACAAAAAATAGAAGCTTAAATTTTATAACCTATTACGAGACTTTTAAACTCTTGTAGGTGTGCTTGATATATAGGTTTTTGATATAAAAACAAGACCTCACAGGTTTTTAAAACTTGTGAGGTCTTTTTGGTAAAAGAGAATTATTTTATTTATCGACAAAAAAGAGCATAAAAAATCCGTTAGAAATTAATTCTAACGGATTTTTATTTGAAATATATTTTAAAAGATAAAATGACTTATCTATGGCGATTCGCCATTACATCATTCCTGGCATTCCACCACCACCCATTGGAGGCATTCCGCCTGCAGCAGCATCTTCTTTAATATCTATTAATGCACATTCTGTTGTAAGAATCATACCAGCAACAGAAGCAGCATTTTCTAATGCAACACGTGTTACTTTTTTAGGATCTATAATTCCTGCTTCTAACATATCTACATAGACATCATTTTTAGCGTCATAACCAAAGTCTTTTTTACCTTCTAAAACTTTGTTTAAAACAACAGAACCTTCACCACCAGCATTCTCAACAATAATTCTTAACGGAGCTTCAATAGCTTTGTTAATAATTTGTACACCTGTAGTTTCATCTAAATTCTCTGTTGTAATATTTTCTAAAACTCTTTTGGCACGCACTAATGCAACACCACCACCAGCAACAATACCTTCTTCAACAGCAGCTCTTGTAGCATTTAAAGCATCATCAACTCTGTCTTTCTTTTCTTTCATTTCTACTTCAGAAGCAGCACCAACATATAAAACTGCAACACCACCAGCTAACTTAGCCAAGCGCTCTTGTAATTTTTCTTTATCGTAATCTGAAGTTGTTGTTTCAATTTGCGATTTAATCTGATTTACTCTAGTTTTAATAGCTTCTGCATTTCCAGCACCATTAACAATTGTAGTATTGTCTTTGTCTACCGTAATTGTTTCTGCAGTACCTAATAAATCTAAAGTTGCATTTTCTAAAGAAAACCCTCTTTCTTCAGAAATTACAGTTCCACCAGTTAAAATTGCGATGTCTTCTAACATTGCTTTTCTTCTGTCTCCAAAACCTGGAGCTTTTACAGCAGCAATTTTTAATCCACCTCTTAACTTATTAACTACTAAAGTTGCCAACGCTTGTCCGTCTACATCTTCCGCAATAATTAATAAAGGTCTTCCAGATTGAGAAACAGGTTCTAATATTGGAAGAATTTCTTGTAAGTTAGAAATCTTTTTGTCGAATAATAAAACATACGGATTCTCTAAATCTGCAATCATTCTATCTGCATCGGTAACAAAATAAGGAGATAAATATCCTCTGTCAAATTGCATTCCTTCTACAACATCTACATACGTTTCCATTCCTTTTGCCTCTTCAACAGTAATAACACCTTCTTTACCAACTTTGGTAAAAGCAGTAGCAATTAAATCGCCAATTGTATTATCATTATTTGCAGAAATTGCAGCAACTTGTTTTATTTTTTCTGAAGAATTACCAACTTTTTCAGTTTGTTTTTCTAGATCTGCAACAATTGCAGCAACTGCTTTGTCGATTCCGCGTTTCAAATCCATAGGATTTGCACCGGCAGCAACATTTTTTAACCCCTCTTTTACAATTGCTTGTGCAAGAACGGTTGCAGTGGTTGTTCCATCACCAGCTAAATCGTTGGTTTTAGAAGCAACTTCTTTTACCATTTGAGCCCCCATATTCTCAAGCTCATCTTGTAGTTCAATTTCTTTTGCTACAGAAACACCATCTTTGGTTACTGTTGGTGCACCAAAAGATTTAGAAATAATTACATTTCTTCCTTTTGGTCCTAAGGTAACTTTTACTGCGTTTGCCAAAGCATCAACACCACGTTTTAGTCCGTCTCTTGCTTCAATATCAAATTTTATATTTTTTGCCATTTTTTTTAATGTTTATTCGTTTAACTGTTTATTCGTTTTATTGTTACTACTGAATACTGTAACTGTAAACTGAATACCTATATAATCGCTAAAATGTCGCTTTCACGCATCATTAAATAATCTTTTCCTTCTAACTTTAAATCAGTTCCACCGTATTTACTATACAAAACAGTGTCGCCAACTTTTACAGTTAAAGGCTCATCAAGTTTACCATTTCCAATAGCAACAACGGTTCCTTGTTGCGGCTTTTCTTTAGCGTTGTCTGGAATGATTAATCCAGAAGCTGTTTTTGTTTCTGCAGGTGCAGGTTCTACAAGAACTCTGTCTGCTAAAGGTTTAATGTTTAATCCCATTTTTTATATTTTTATTATTAATTAAATTAAGTTTTACACTTTAAAAGTAGTCAGAAATTATGCCAATTTTTTAAACCTGACATTATTTCAAGGAATAAATATTGAAGTAAAAATTAGCACAAAAAAAATGCCAACGTGTCATCCACATTGGCATTTTAAGTTATTTCAAACAACGGTTTATTGTAAACTATCGTTCGTATTTGTTGTTGGTGCTGCAGGAGTTGTTGTTTCTACACCGTCTAAAGTATTCTTTAACTGAAAATTAGTATCTCCTGCTCTAGGAATTGCAAAGTTTGATAATAAAATTAAAGCAAACATAGCAATTGCTAAAGTCCAAGTTGTTCTATCTAAAAAGTTGTTTGTGTTTTGTACACCACCTAAAGATTGTGCTCCACCACCTCCAAAAGAAGAAGATAATCCTCCACCTTTAGGATTTTGTACCATCACGATTAAGATTAATGCAATGGCTACAATCAAAATTATAATTAAAAACGCGGTGTAACTCATGATTTATTTTTTTGTAAAATTTGTATTCTTTTAATTTGGTCTGCAAAGAAACCACTTTTTTCTGGATATTTCAAACTTAAAATTCTATAAGCTTGCATTGCATTTTCGTACTTCTTTTGCGCTAGATAAACTTTGGCAAGTGTTTCTGTCATTAATGCAGCATCTTGCCTATTTTTACTTACAGGAACAGCAAACTCTTTTCCCTTTTCTAAAGGGGTTATTTTAGGATTGTTCTGAATAAATTTATCAATTAAATTTTCTTTTCCTTCAGGCTTTTCTTTAATTTTTTTAACACGTTTCTCCTCTTCTCTAACAATAGGTTCTTTGGTAGACAATTGCAACCATTGATGAAAAGAATGGTTTTCAGAGGAAGAAAACGACAAAGGTTTTCCTATTTCTAAACTTTCTTCAGCTTTTGCTGTTTCTTCAATTTTAGGAGTTATTTCTGTTGCTGATATTGAAGGGATTTCTACTGGCTTTTCAGAAGAAATTTTTTCTAATATCTGTTGATGAATATTCTCTTCAATGGTAACATCAGCTTTGAAAGAAGTAATATAAGTAAATAAAACAGTTCTATCTTTTGTGTGTGCTGCAGTTGCTTTTAATTCATTATTGTATTTAAAACTATCTTGACTTTTCAAACCTTTTAAATACAAAACTCTTGCCGCTTGAAAATAAGGAAACTCTGCTATAATAGCTTTTAATTCTGCAGTTTCTAAGTGCTGAATTTCAGTTTTTCTTTCTAATAAATGTATAAAAGTACTTGTTTTCAAAATCTTTATGTTTCAACTAATATTACCACTTACCAACAGAAGCGTTAAATATATCTTGCGTAATTCTATCTATAATCTCATCAAATGCTGCTTCTAAAACGCTACCTGTTAATTGAGAAGTTGCAGGGTAATCTGAGTAAAAAGAAAATGATTTTTCAAAATCTTTCTTTTGATCGGTGTTGTTTATATACCGAACATTTACTGTAATTGTAAGTCTGTTTTGTGCAGATGTTTGCTGAGAGGTGGCACTCATTGGCACAACTCTATAACTTGTAATTTCTCCGCTAAAATGCAAATCTCCATTCGTAGAAACTAGTGTTAAATTTGTTTGACGTGTAAATAAATCTTGAAATTCTAAAGTAAATTGCTGACTTAGAGCGGGCTCTATTAATTGTGCCTGATTTGGAAAGAAATCAATTTGAATTGTTTTTGCGTCACCAACATCACCTCCTGTAAAACCGTAAATTCCGCAGCCAATAAATAGAAATGAGCTAATTGAAAATAGTATTATGTAAATTATTTTTTTCATGATTTTGTTTTGTGGGTCACAGTTGAAACTAATAATTATTTTAAAAACCTCTCAACGGCCCTCGAGAAGACATTGTTATTACAAGTAAAAAAAGCAACTATTATAATAGTATACAGATTTGTTACAAGTCGTATTGTTTAATTTTTCGATACAACGTTCTCTCCGAAATACCCAATTCTTTTGCTGCTAATTTTCGTTTGTTGTTGTTTTTTCCAAGCGATTTTTTGATCATTTCTATTTCTTTGTCTTGTAAAGATAAAGACTCGTCTTCTTCAATCGTCTCGATAAAATCATACTCTTTTTCTTTGGATGAACTTTTCGGAATGTTCATCACTTCTATATTATGCTCTTTTCTTTCTTGATCTGCGTAAATTTTTTCTATCAATTGATGATTCCGTTCTTCAACTTCTTCAATATCTCCAGTTTTCATTAAATCGAGTGTCAACTTTTTTAAATCGTTGATATCATTTCGCATATCAAACAAAATCTTATACATAATATCTCTTTCCGAAGAAAAATCATTCTCTTTTTTACCACCAATAACAGCTGGTAAATTTCCCTTGTTGTTTGGTAAATAATGTTGAAGTTTAGCTGCAGTAATCATTCTACTTTCTTCGATTACAGAAATTTGTTCTGCTAAATTTTTTAATTGACGAATATTTCCTGGAAAACGATAATTTAGTAAAACAGTAACCGCATCTTCATCTAATCGAATCGAAGGCATTCTATATTTTTGTGCAAAATCTGAAGCAAACTTTCTAAACAGTAAATGAATGTCTTCGTTACGCTCTCTTAACGCAGGTAAATCTATTTCTACAGTACTTAATCTGTAATAAAGATCTTCTCTAAATTTTTCATTCTGAATAGCAGAATGCATATTTACATTAGTTGCAGCGACAATTCTAACATCTGTTTTCTGGGGTTTAGAAGAACCCACTTTTATAAACTCTCCGTTTTCTAAAACACGCAACAAACGTACTTGTGTTGTTAATGGCAATTCACCAACTTCATCTAGAAAAATGGTACCACCATCTGCAACTTCAAAATATCCTTTTCTGTCTTGTGTTGCTCCTGTAAAAGAACCTTTCTCGTGGCCAAATAGTTCACTATCAATAGTTCCTTCTGGTATTGCACCACAGTTTACAGCAATGTATTTTGCATGTTTTCTATGAGATAAAGAGTGTATTATTTTTGGAATATTTTCTTTACCAACACCACTTTCTCCAGTAACTAAAACAGAAATATCTGTAGGCGCAACTCTAACGGCTTTTTCTAAGGCACGGTTTAAGTGAATATCGTTTCCGATAATTCCAAAACGTTGTTTTAATGCTTGTAAGTTTTCCATATTTTTTTCAGAATATAAAAAAAAGATTAAAGAGAAAAGATGAGAATCTGTATTCTTCTCTCTTGTTTCTATTTTCTATTTTTAGTTATTATCAGAATAGCCAACAACAGTACCCTTTAGGGTTGCAGATGTACAATCTTCTACTTTTACCATTACAAAATCGCCTAACTTATAGTTGTCTTTTGCAAAAACAGCTACGGTATTTTGGGTATTTCTACCTTTCCATTCATCAGGGTTTTTCTTAGAAGTACCTTCAATTAAAAATTCTTCCGTTTTACCTAAATGTTGCTGTGTTCTGTATAAAGCGTGTTCTTGTTGTAGGTCTATTATTTCTTGTAACCTTCTTTTTTTGGTTGCTTGTGGCACATCATCTTCCATCTTGTTACCTGCCAAAGTTCCGGGTCTTTCAGAATACGTAAACATAAAACCAAAGTCGTATTTTACATATTTCATCAATTCTAAAGTATCTTTATGGTCTTCTTCTGTTTCTCCACAGAAGCCAACAATCATGTCTTGAGATAAAGACATTTCTGGAATAATTTTGAAGATATTGTCTACTAACGTCATGTATTCTTCCCGCGTATGTTGTCTGTTCATGGCTTTTAACATGGCGTTACTTCCACTTTGAACAGGTAAATGTAAATATTTACAAATATTTCTATGTTTTGCCATTACATGAATAACATCTAAACTCATGTCTTGCGGATTCGATGTTGAAAAGCGAAAACGGGTTTTTGGAAATTTTGTAGCACACATGTCTAACAATTCTGCAAAACCTACGGCAGTTGCTTGCGCCATTTCAGTCGCTTTTTTGAAATCTTTTTTCAAACCACCACCAAACCACAAGAAACTATCTACGTTTTGCCCAAGCAATGTAATTTCTTTAAAGTTTTGAGCTACCATAGACTCAACTTCCTCTAAAATACTCTTAGGGTCTCTACTTCTTTCTCGACCACGAGTAAAAGGGACCACACAAAAAGTACACATATTATCACAACCTCTTGTGATAGAAACAAATGCTGTAACTCCGTTTGTATTTAAGCGCACCGGAGAAATATCTCCATAGGTTTCGTCTTTAGACAGGATAACATTTACTGCATTCCTACCTTCACTAACTTCGCTTAGTAAATTGGGTAAATCTTTGTATGCATCTGGTCCAACAACCAAATCAACAATTTTTTCTTCCTCTAAAAATTTCTCCTTCAAGCGTTCTGCCATACAACCCAAAACCCCAACTTTCATTTTTGGATTTATTTTTTTTACGGCATTGTATTTTTGCAAACGCTTTCTAACAGAAGTTTCAGCTTTTTCTCTAATAGAACAAGTATTTACTAAAACTAAATCTGCTTCTTCTAATATTTGAGTGGTATTATAGCCTTCTTTGTCTAAAATTGAAGCAACAATTTCACTGTCATTCATATTCATTTGACAGCCGTAGCTTTCTATGAATAGCTTCTTAGTGTTTTCTGCTTTATTTTCTGTAACAAGAGCTTTCCCTTGTATCTTCTCGTTAATAACTTTTACGATTGGTTCCATATTCAAAAAATGAAATGCAAATATACAACCAAAAATGAAAACGAGTGACAAATTGGCAGAAAACAAATATTTTTTATGAATAGTAGATTATACTTTACGGTATTATTAATAGATTTGAATTTAATCTGAAGTTTTAAGAGCTTATTTTTCAGAGAATAAACGGAAGTAAAACAATGTAAAAATGAAGAAATTAACCAAATTATCTCTAGTTATTTTAACGCTTATCTCTGGTTTTTATAGCTGTAAACCCAATAAAAATATGCAAGATACATCACTAGATCAAGCGCTAGAACAAAAAGTAGACTCTGTTTTAAGTTTGATGAATTTACAAGAGAAAATCGGGCAAACGGTGCAATATGCTGCAGGTTGGGATTTAACGGGGCCAGCGTCTACCACAAGTGCGAAAAGCAAAGTAGATAAAATGAAAAAAGGACTAGTTGGTTCTGTGCTAAATGTTACTTCTGTAAAAGAAGTGAGAGAAGCACAAAAATTAGTCATGGAAAATTCTCGACTTAAAATTCCGATGATTTTTGCCTATGATGTAATTCACGGTTTAAAAACAATGTTTCCTATTCCTTTGGGAGAAAGTGCAAGTTGGGATTTAGAATTGATTGAAAAATCTGCTTCAATTGCAGCAAAAGAATCGGCAGCTTCTGGTTTAAACTGGACGTTTGCGCCAATGGTAGATGTTTCTAGAGATGCAAGATGGGGAAGAATTATGGAAGGTGGAGGAGAAGATCCTTATTTGAATTCGGTCATTGGAGTGGCTAGAATTCATGGTTTTCAAGGAGATGACTTAGCAGATAAAAACACCATTGCTGCCTGTGCAAAACATTTTGCTGGGTACGGGTTTGGTGAAGCTGGTAGAGAATATAATACCGTTACAGTAGGTGAATTTGAGTTGCATAACATGATTTTGCCTCCTTTTAAAGCGGCAGCAAAAGCAGGTGTAGCTACTTTTATGAACTCTTTTAATGATATTGACGGAATTCCTGCAACAGGACATAAAGTGCTGCAAAGAGATGTTTTAAAAGGAGATTGGAACTGGAAAGGCGTTGTGGTTTCAGATTGGGGTTCTATTGGCGAAATGAAAGCACATGGTTTTGCAAAAGACACCAAACATGCCGCAGAAATTGCTTTAAATGCAGGGAGCGATATGGACATGGAATCGTATGCGTATGAGGCACATTTAGAAGAGTTGTTAGAAGAAAAGAAGATTTCTTTAGTGTATTTAGACGATGCTGTTAGACGTATTTTAAGATTAAAATTTCAATTAGGTTTGTTTGATGATCCGTATAAATATTGTGATGAAGAAAAAGAGAGAAATGATATTTATACTAAAGAACACTTAGCAATTGCAAGAGAAGCTGCTAAAAAATCGATTGTATTGGTAAAGAATGAGAATGCTATTTTACCGGTTTCTAAAAACATAAAAAGTATTGCGGTAATTGGCCCTTTTGCAGATAATAAAGATGCCCCCTTAGGAAATTGGCGCGCAAAAGCAACGTATAATTCGGCAGTTTCTTTATTAGAAGGTGTAAAAGCAAAGGTTGGTGAAAACACAAAAGTGTATTATGAAAAAGGAGTTGAACTCACTGTGCCAACGGTTAAGCCAGGAGAAAATCAGTTTTTATATCCTTTAAAAATAAACACAGAGGACAGCTCTGGCATTTTAAAAGCAGTAGAGGCAGCTTTAAAAGTAGAAATTGTGTTTCTAGCAATTGGTGAAGATGCGTATCAATCTGGAGAAGGAAGAAGTCAGACTAAAATAGGTTTTGCAGGTTTGCAGAATGAATTGTTAGAAGCTGTTTATAAAGTGAATAAGAACATTGTTTTGGTTTTATCTAACGGAAGACCGATGGATATTTCTAGAGCAAGTGAGCTTTTACCAGGAATTTTAGTGACCTGGCAATTAGGATCTGAATCTGGAAACGGAATTGCAGATGTGTTGTTTGGTGATTACAATCCGTCGGGGAAATTGCCTGTCTCTTTTCCGAGAAATGTTGGTCAAGAACCATTGTATTACAATCAGAAAAATACAGGTAGACCTTCTAATGACATCCATGTAACGTATTCTGGTTATACAGATTCAGAAAAAACACCTTTATATCCTTTTGGTTTTGGCTTGAGTTATACCAATTTTTCTTATGATAATTTAAAAGTTGATACAGAAACAATGTCATCCGAAGAAAAAATAACACTCTCTGTGGATGTGAAAAATACAGGAACTGTTGCTGGTGAAGAAGTTGTTCAATTATATATTAGAGATTTAGTAGCAAGTATTGTGAGGCCCGTTAAAGAGTTGAAAGGTTTTCAGAAATTATTGATAGCAGCAGGAGAAACAAAGACAGTTTCTTTTATTATAGATAAAGAAGTACTTCAATTCTATACGGCTAAAAGAAAATGGGAAGTAGAAACTGGTGAATTTATGCTTTTTGTAGGCGGAAATTCAGCAACAAAAATGAAACAAAAGATTACTGTAGAATAACTTTTTCTATTAAAAATGAAGTAAAAAAGCTTTTATGAAAAATTAATAAAAAAAAACTACATACTTTTGCATTCCCAGAATGCGCAGTTTAGTCCCGAAGTTTCGGGAGCGCTAATTACGAAAAAAGAAAGATACATGGCAAAGAATTTAGTAATTGTAGAGTCACCAGCAAAAGCAAAAACCATAGAGAAGTTTCTTGGAAAAGATTTTCAAGTAGAGTCTAGTTATGGTCATATTGCAGACTTACCATCCAAAGAATTAGGAATTGATGTGGATGGCGATTTTAGTCCTAAATATATAGTTTCAGATGATAAAAAACCAGTTGTTAAGAAGTTAAGAGCCTTAGCAAAAAAAGCCGATATGGTTTGGTTGGCAAGTGATGAGGATCGAGAGGGTGAGGCAATTGCATGGTATTTAAAAGAGCAATTAGAGTTAAAGGATGAAAATACAAAACGTATTGTTTTTCATGAAATTACAAAAAATGCTATTTTAAAAGCAGTCGAAAATCCGAGAGATATTGACTATAATATGGTAAACGCACAACAAGCACGTAGAGTTTTAGACAGACTTGTTGGGTACGAATTGTCGCCAGTTTTATGGCGAAAAGTAAAAGGAGGTTTGTCTGCGGGTAGAGTACAATCTGTTGCAGTGCGTTTAATTGTAGAAAGAGAACGCAGCATTTTAGATTTTAACGCAGAAACACATTATAAAGTAGTTGCACAATTTTCTAATACTGAAGGAAAAACGTTTAAAGCAACTATTCCAAAGAATTTTGATACTAAAAAAACAGCAGAGAATTTCTTAAATTCTTGTGCAAATGCAGCTTTTTCAATTGCAGATTTAACAAAAAAACCAGCAAAGAAATCTCCAGCAGCACCATTTACAACATCAACATTACAACAAGAAGCGTCTAGAAAATTAGGTTTCCCAGTTGGTAAGACAATGCAGGTTGCACAACGGTTGTATGAAGCCGGTTTAATTACCTACATGAGAACAGATAGCTTAAACTTATCTGTGGATGCAAGAAATGCCGCTGAAGAAGAAATTACCAATTATTACGGAGCAGAATATAGCAAGCAACGTGTTTTTAAAACGAAGGCAAAAGGGGCTCAAGAAGCGCATGAGGCAATTCGTCCTACCAACATGAAAATGCACTCTATTGATACAGAATACGATCAAACGAGATTGTATGATTTAATTTGGAAAAGAACTTTGGCTTCTCAAATGAGTGATGCGCAATTAGAACGTACCAACGTGAAGATTGAAAACTCTGAGAATTCGAAAATTTTTACTGCGAATGGTGAAATGATTAAGTTTGAAGGTTTCTTAAAAGTATATTTAGAAGGAAACGATGATGATGAAGGTGAGGAGCAAGCAGGAATGTTGCCAAATTTAAAAGTGAAAGACAAATTAGACTATACTTTTATTAATGCAACACAACGTTTTACGAGTCCGCCATACCGTTTTACAGAAGCATCTTTAGTAAAACAATTAGAAGAATTAGGTATTGGTAGACCGTCTACGTATGCACCAACAATTTCTACGGTTCAGAAAAGAGGTTATGTAGAAAAAGGACAAAATGAAGGTTTAGAAAGAGAATATCAACAATTAATTTTATCTAACGGCGTTGTTAAAGGAGAAGCTTTAACAGAGAAAACGGGTTCTGATAAAAATAAATTAGTACCCACAGATATTGGGAATATTGTAAACGATTTCTTGGTAAACAATTTTTCGAATATTTTAGATTTTGGCTTTACAGCAAGAGTAGAAAATTCTTTTGATGATATTTCTGAAGGAGATGAAGATTGGATAGAAATGATTAAAGGTTTCTACACTAAATTTCATGAGAATGTAGAAGATGTAAAAGAAAATGCAGAAAGAGAAAGTGGCGAACGTATTTTAGGAAAACATCCAGAATCTGGTAAAACAGTTTTAGTCCGTTTGGGTAAATTTGGTCCAATTGCACAAATTGGTGCGCCAGAAGACGAAGAGAAATTATTTGCGAGTTTAAATAAAGATCAGAATTTAGGAACTATAACAATGGAAGAAGCATTAGAATTGTTCTTGCTTCCAAAAGTTTTAGGTGCTTATGAAGGGGAAGAGGTTATTGTTTCTAATGGACGTTTTGGCCCTTATATAAAATTCGGAACCATGTTTGTCTCTTTAGACAAAGGAGAAAACCCAATGGAAGTTGATTTGCCAAGAGCAGAAGAATTAATTGTTGCAAAGCAAAAAGCAGATGCACCCATTTATCATTATGAAGATTTGCCTGTACAGAAAGGAGTTGGGCGTTTTGGACCTTTTTTAAAATGGAATGCTATATTTATAAACGTTAGTAAAAAGTACGATTTTGATAATCTTTCTGTAGATGATATTATCGAATTAATTGAAGTTAAAAAACAGAAAGAAATAGATAAAGTTATTCATAATTGGGAAGATGTTGCTATTCGTGTAGAAAAAGCACGTTGGGGACGCTATAACGTGTTAAAAGGGAAAATTAAGATTGAATTACCTAAAACCACAGAAATAGAAAAACTTTCTAAGGAAGAAGCTGTAAAAATGATAGAGGCTAAGACCCCTAAGAAAAAAGTGGCTAAAAAGAAGCCTGCTGCTAAAAAGAAAACAGCAGCTAAGAAAACAGCAGCTAAGAAAACGGTGAAAAAGAAATAATTAGTTAGTATCTTGCATACTTTATTGTTAAAAAAAATTGATGAATCAAGACTTTTTAAGCCCTGTAGAAGATGCTGTTATTGCAGACTTGATGTTGCAATCTCCTTCTTGTTTGGGGCAAAATATTCAAATACATTCAACCGAAGAAGGTTTTCCGGAGTTAGGAAATGTAAAGATTGCTATTTTAGGAGTGCAAGAAGATCGAAATTCTCAAAATAATTTTGGCTGTGGAGAAGATTTGCATTTTATCCGAAAAAAATTATACGAGTTATTTCCTGGGAACTGGCATACCACAATAGTAGATTTAGGAAATATTAAAAAAGGGAATCAAGTTTCTGATACTTACTTTGCGGTTAGAGAAATAACTGCTTCTTTATTAAAGAAAAACATTATTCCAGTAATTATTGGTGGCGGTCAAGACATCACCTACGTTAATTACAGGGCCTATGACGCTTTAGAGCAATCTGTAAATATTACAGCAGTAGACAGCCGCTTCGATTTAGGGAACTTCGAAGAAGATGTAACTTCACAATCTTACCTGAGTAAAATAATTATGCAAGAACCAAATAACTTGTTTAATTATTGCAATGTTGGGTATCAAACCTATTTTAATTCACAAGAAGAAATCAGTTTATTAGATAATTTATTTTTTGATGCTTACCGATTAGGAAAAGCAAAAGAGTTAGAAAATATAGAGCCTGCATTTAGAAATGCAGATATTGTTTCTATAGATATTGGTGCGATTAGACAAAGTGAAGCTCCTGCAAATAATAATGCGTCGCCAAATGGTTTTTATGGTGAAGAAATTTGTGCCATTTCAAGATATGCAGGTATTAGTGATAAAGTTTCGTCTTTTGGTATTTATGAATACAATTCTAAACACGACAACAATCATCAAACAGCACATTTAATAGCGCAAATAATTTGGTACTTTATTGAAGGTGTTAACTTTAGAGTAAAGGATTATCCGTTTTCTGGTAAAGAAAATTATCAAAAATTTACGGTATTATTAGAAGATGATGAGCCTTTAACCTTTTACAAAAGTAACAAATCTGGAAGGTGGTGGATTGAAATAAAAATCTTATCAAATAATAAATACAAAAGACATGCGTTAATACCATGTACGTATAAAGATTATACAGATGCAACCAAGCAAATTATACCAGAAAAGTGGTATAAAGCAATGAAAAAAATGGTGTAATTGTAGCGAAATGAAAATCAATACGTTAAAATGCAATTTCAGTATTGTTTTTTAGCAAAAAATAGAATAGGTTTACGAACTTTAGTTAAGATATAATCAAAATATGAAGAAAGCAGCAATATTTGCACTTTTAATAACGGTATTTTACAGTTGTGGCTCTAATGATAGGGGAGAATTGGTAGGAGTAAAGGTCAAAAAGAAATGGTTTTCAGAGAAACCTTACGGAATGGCATTGATACCAGGTGGTTCTTTTACGATGGGAAAACAAGATGAGGATATTATTGGTACTATGAACGCACCAACTAAAACGGTTTCTGTTAGGCCTTATTATATGGATGAAACAGAAGTAACCAACAATGAGTATAAAGAATTTGTACATTGGGTTAGAGATTCTATTGTAAGAACAAGATTAGGATATCAAGCAGAGTTTGCAGCCATGGGTGGAACACCAAATGCAGATGGAACACCGCTTTCTGGAGGAGTGCATGAATATGCTTTTGCAACCGTAGACACCACAGATGCAACTCCTTACCAAAGATACATGTATGAGAATTACTGGAGTTTAGGAGACGGAATTGATTCTATAAAGCCATTAAATTGGCGCTCTGAATTGTTTTGGAAAACAGAAGAATACCCAGATATGGATTATGTAGAAGTTATGGATTCTCTTTATATTAGTAGAGAAGAAGCTGTAGACGGAATAAGAACGTTTAATACGAAGTTTTTAAAATATAGATATTCTTGGTTTGACAGAGATAATGCCGCCAGAAAAGGAGGAAATAGAAAGGATTTTGTAGCAATAGAAGTTTTAAACATTTATCCAGACACAACTGCTTGGGTTAAAGATTTTAATTACTCTTACAATGATCCAATGCACCAAGATTACTTTTACCATCAATCTTATGGAGATTACCCTGTTGTAGGCATTACTTGGGAACAAGCAAATGCTTTTTGTAATTGGAGAACCAAAAAGAAAAATGATTATTTAAAAGGAAGAAAAAATGCCACTCAAGTACCAGATTTTAGATTGCCAACAGAGGCAGAATGGGAATATGCGGCAAGAGGAGGGTTAGAATTTGCAACCTATCCTTGGGGAACAGGAAGCACCACTAGTGATAGAGGTTGTTTCTTAGCAAACTTTAAACCAGTAAGAGGTAATTACGCTGTAGATGGCGCTTTATATACAATGGAAGCGAAATCTTTTAATGCAAATGATTACGGTTTGTATAATATGGCTGGTAATGTCTCGGAGTGGACAAATACGGCCTACAACCTATCATCTTATTATATGGCTTCTACAATGAATCCGAATGTAGAAGATAGAAAAAATAAAAGAAAAATTGTACGTGGAGGTTCTTGGAAAGATGTTGCATATTTTCTAGAAGTAAGTTCTAGAGATTATGAATATGCAGATACTGCAAGAAGTTATATTGGTTTTAGAACCGTACAAAATTACATAGGAACAGCGAATAAATAAACGAACAAAAAAATAAAAACCCCTAATAAAGAAATATAATTATGGCACAATCAAGAGCATACAAGAAAACAATGAATTTCGTTTACGGAATGGGAGCAGCAGTAGTAATTATTGGAGCGTTATTCAAAATTCAACATTTTTCTATAGGGCCACTAACCGGAGGGGTAATGTTAACAATTGGTTTGGTTGTTGAGGCACTAGTATTTGCAATATCGGCCTTTGATGCACCAGAAGACGATTTAGATTGGGCAAAAGTATATCCTGAATTGGCAGATGGAGGTTTGTCTTCAGAAAGAGATCAAACGAAATTAGGAGCAGATGGTATGTTGTCTCAAAAATTAGACAATTTATTACAAGAAGCTAAAATAGATGCGACTTTAATGGCAAGTTTAGGTTCTAGTATGAAGAATTTTCAGAACGCAGCAGAAGGTTTGTCTGCAGCATCTGGCTCTGTAGCTTCAACCAATAAATACAATGAAGAAATGTCTAAAGCTGCATTGCAAATGGAGTCTTTAAATAACTTGTATAAAGTACAGGTAGCAAATACAAGCAAACAAGCAGAATTAAATACGTCTGTTGTAGAAAATACTGAAAGATTACATGAACAAATGAAAGCATTGGCAAATAATTTGTCTTCTTTAAATGGCGTTTATGGAAACATGCTTTCTGCAATGTCTAGTAAATAATAATTAGTTAAAACTAAATTTATAACAACTTAAAAACTAATTAGAATGGCAGGAGGAAAAATGTCCGCAAGGCAGAAGATGATTAACTTAATGTATCTTGTTTTTATTGCAATGTTAGCAATGCAAATGGATAAGGAAGTTTTATCAGCTTTTGGTTATACGAATGAAAAATTAGTAGATAATAATTTATCTACAGCAGAGAAAAATGCATTAGCATACACAAATTTAAGTACCAAAGCTTCTGAACAACCAGCAAAATTTGGGCCTTTGAAACAAAAGGCAGATAAAATAAAAGAATATTCATCAGAATATTATCAATATTTAGCAGCATTAAAAATAAAAATGACTGCTGAAATTGAAGATAAAGATGATTATGAGCAAATGGATAAAATGGATTGGCTTGATGCACATTTCTTTAAAGGAGATGGTTATACTATTGAAGGACAAGAGTTCTTAGATAATATTAATGGGTATCGAACTAACATGATTCAGGTTTTAGGAGCCAATAGCAAATTTATTCCTGCAATAAATGACCGTTTCAATACAGAGGATGTAGATCGTGGAGGTAATAAAACTGAAAAATGGTTAAAAGCAAGATACGAAGGTTTCCCTATGGTAGCTTCCTTAACTAATTTTACTCAAATACAAGCGGATATTAAAAATACTGAAAGCGATATTATTTCAGATTTATTAGGTGGGCAATTAGAAAGTGAAGTATCTATGTCTAACTACAATGGCGTTGTACAATTAGATAAAAATGCTTTTTACCCTGGAGATAAAGTTACAGGAAGCATTGTTTTAGGAAGATATGACCCCAATTTAAAACCTAGTAGAGTAGAGTTGAATGGGAAAAATTATGAAAACTTTAAAGATGGTAGCGTAATTTTAGATTTAAATGCAGGAGGTGTTGGAGATAAAGATATTAAAGGAACTATTTATTTTATGGAAAATGGAGAAGAAGTTCCTGTACCATTTAAAAGTTCTTATTCTGTAATTGCAGAGCCTAGTAGTGCTGTTGTTTCCGCAGATAAAATGAATGTAGTGTATAGAGGTTTAGACAATCCTATATCTGTTTCGTTACCGGGTGTTAGCTCTGGTGATTTAAATGTAAGTGCTTCTGGAGGTAAATTAAGTCGTTCTGGATCTGGATTTATTGTACGCCCAGGTGGTGGTGCAACAACTAAAATTAATGTGAGTGCAACTTTAAGCAGTGGTAAAAAAGTTACTTCTAGTAGTACGTTTAGAGTTAAAGATATTCCTGCAGCTATGGGATCTGTTAGAGGTCAATATGGTACTGTTAGAATGCCTAAATCGGGTTTAACAAATGCTCCTATTACAGCAGGTTTGCCAGATTTTGAATTTGATTTAAAAATTAGAGTTCAAAGTTTTAAAATTAAAGTACCAGGAGAATTAACCATCATTGTAAATGGTGATAAGTTAAGTGCTGCTGCTAAGAAAGTATTATCTAAAGCGAGAAGAGGCGATATTATAAATATTTATGGTATTAAAGCTACCGCAAATGGTACTAACTTAAAGAAAGTATTACCCGTTAATATAGAATTAACAAACTAGAAAATCAACTTAGTTATGATTAAAAATTGTGTAATAATATTTTTTGCTATTTTAACTACAGGTTTGGTAAGTGCGCAATCGAACTTATTAAACGCAAAGACTGTAGACCAAATAGGTGTAGAGAGTGCAGCGCAATTGGCGGCAGATAATGATGGACCAATTCCTTATGGTTATGTAGACGATAGAGATGTTTTGTGGTCTAAAGTAGTTTGGGAATTTATAGATTTGAATCAAAAAATAAATTTACCTTATTATTTTCCTATAGATACTACAAGCATATCATCAGACAGAAGATCTTTGTTTCACACTTTAATTAAAGGAATAAAGCAAGGTAAAATTAAAGAAGCGTATGATGATTCTTTTTTTACTACAAGAATAACACCAGAAGAAATAGAAAAACGTTTGGTAAATGTTCGTGAAGAAAATGGTTATACAGATACCTACAGAATTCAAACAGAAGATGTAGCAGGGTATATGATTAAAGGAATGTGGTATTTTGATAAACGTCAAGGAGAATTAAAGTACAGATTATTGGCTTTAGCACCCATGGGAAAAGATGTACAAACTTTAGGAGTTCAAGAAATAGAGGATGATAAATTGTATGAATTATTCTGGATTTTCTTTCCATCTGCAAGACAAGTACTGCATGATGCTAAGGTTTTCAATCCTAAAAATGCTTCACAACCAATTTCTTTCGATCACTTGTTAAATGCGAGAAGATTTAGTTCTACAATTGTTAGAGAAGAAAATATGTATGGTAACAGAGCTATTGAAGACTATGTTCGCGGTAATTCTTTGTTTCAAATGTTAGAAGCAAATAAGATCAAAGAAGACATTAGAAATAGAGAAATAGATATGTGGAACTATTAATTCACTACCAATAAAAAATAAAACGTTTGTGAAAGCAAGCGTTTTTTTATTTGTAGCTGTTTCCTGCTTTACGCACTCGCTTTTTTTCGTGCCTCAAAAAGAGCTCAAACAAACGCTTCAATCAGGGCTAGAATTATTTATAGATCTTAGGCAAAACTGAATTTTAAAGTCATTTTTTAAATTATGAAGGTAGATTATATTATTGTTGGTTTAGGGTTGGCAGGTTTAGCATTTGCAGAAGAATTGTTAAATGCGGGCAAAACATTTTTAGTTTTCGAAGACGATTCTCAAACCTCTTCTTTAGTTGCTGGTGGTGTGTACAACCCTGTAATTTTAAAAAGATTTACACCTGTTTGGAATGCTAAAGAGCAATTAGAAATTGCGCTCCCATTATACAAAAGCATCGAAGAGAAATTAAATATTAGTATCGACAAAAAAATAGTCATTAAAAAAGCATTTAAGTCTATTGAAGATCAGAATAATTGGTTTGAAGCGCTAGATAAACCAAAATTAATAGACTATTTAGATCCTAAATTAGATACGAAGACTTATAACGGAGTTATTGCAGATTTTAACTTTGGAAATGTAAATGAAACCGGCAGAATTGATACAAAGAAATTAGTAGAATCTTATAGAAGTTATTTGAATGATAGTGGATTGATTCGTTATGAGAATTTTGAATATGATGAATTAAAACTTGACGAAGCATTTGCAACCTACAAAGATATTACTGCATCAAAAGTGGTTTTTTGTGAAGGTTTTGGTATCAAGCAAAATCCGTATTTTAATTACTTGCCATTAAACGAAGCAAAAGGAGAGTTGTTAACCATTCACTCACCAGAATTAAATATCGATTTTTTATTAAAATCTACACTTTTCATTCTACCAATGGGAGGCAACAATTATAAAGTTGGCGCAACCTTTAATTGGACCGATAAAACATCCAATCCGTCGGAAGAAGGAAAAGAAGAGTTGGTAGAAAAATTGAAGAAAGTAATAGATGTTCCGTATACAATTATTGCTCAATCTGCAGGAATAAGACCAACTGTTGCAGGAAGAAGACCCTTGGTGGGTGTGCATCCAAAACACCAACAATTGGTCGTTTTAAATGGCTTAGGAACGCGTGGTGTAATGATAGGGCCAACGGTTGCTAAAAGCCTCTTTAATTATCTAGAAAATGGGGGTCTTCTAGATGTTGAAATAGATATTAGAAGATTCTAATGTACTGTTAATTCCTTTTGATTCGTTTTCCTTATAATATCACACTTTCTCATGTAGTAGTAATACTTCGTTCTTGGGTTGTTTGCATAACGTCTCTCTTTTATATATTCTCTTTTACTTTTATAATTAGAAATTATTTTTGAAATAAATTTTGTTGGTGACATAGTTTTATAATGATGGTAATTGCTGTTTTAATTAATTAAAAAGGTGTTTGTTTTTTAAAACCCAAGAGAGCAAAGCGCCACTAACATGGGATAAATCTAATTTTAAAATAATTTTACTCCTGTATTTTTCTACAGTTCTATGAGAAATAAATAATAAATGGCCAATCTCTTTATTTGTTTTATGCTCTGAAATTAATTTTAAAACCCTTTTTTCTGGAAGAGATAATTCTTTTAATACAGCATTCGTTTCCTCTGTAAAACCAATGTGTTTTTTTATTTCTTCACTAAAATAAGGAATGTTGTTCGTTACAGATTTAATACAAGTTTCTATTTCTTCTAAAGCAAATTCTTTTAAAATATACCCAAAGACACCTATTTTTTTTGCCATTAAATACAAATCGATTTCTTTGTAAAGTGTAATTAGAATAATCTTGGTTGCTATTTTATTTAGCTTGCAATATTGTGCTATTTCAATCCCACTTTTTTTTGGCATCTCTACATCTAAAATCGCAATGTATGGCTCGTTTTTTATAATGAAGTTTAAGGCATCTTGACCGTTAATGGCCTTTCCTATTACGTTCATTTTTTTTTCAATTAAAAGATCTTCTAAGCCTTTTAAAAGTATCGGGTGGTCATCAGCTATAAAAATTTCTAATTTTCTCATTTTATAGGAAATTGCTTTGTATTATATAATCTGTTTTTTTTAAAGTTCCATTTAAAAATCTTTAGGTTCTTCGTTATTGTTTAAACGATTCAAAAAGGCTTCTACTAATTCTGAATAGTTTTTTTCAATTTTTTCTTTCTTTTTAAAAATCATATCAATTGTTTTTTTCATGATTATAGCTGTTAATTAGGTGACCCCAAAGAAAATCAATTTATTAAAATCTATTGTGGGTATTGATACCCGTAATTGCAAAAACTTTTAAGGAAATTTTTTGGTATAAAAAAACTTCAGACACTTTAATTGTGTTTTTTTGCAACAAAAAGAAGTTTGTTTTAAAAGCGACTTTACATCAGTTGCTATTTTACTGGCACAAACGCCAACCTCTTTGAGTGTATGTAGATTCCTTTTAGAAGCGTAATTAAAAGATTCTTTTGCAAAAATGTTTAGTTCTTGCCGGTATGCTAATGTTGGTGTTAAGTAGAATAAAATCAGAGAAACCTTTTCAAAATTAAAGTTGATGTGATTTACTCTTTTGGAAATTTAACTGTAATTGTTGTACCACTATTTTTTATGGAATTAATTTTTAAAGTTCCTTTTATAAACTTTACCCTCTCTTTTATAATTTTAAGTCCCAGGCTTTCTTGGTCATTGTATTTTTCAGTAAAATTGAAACCAATACCATTGTCTTCAACAGTTATAACAATGCTCTCTTTAGTATTTATTAAGGTTACTTTAGCAGAAGCTGCTTTTGCATGCTTCATTACATTAGACAAGCACTCTTGTACAATTCTAAAAACATTTATTTCTGTTTGCGGGCATAACTTAGACGCTAGATGATCTATTTCACCAAAAATATAAGTGTCTTTATAGCTTTCATCAAGTAAAAAAACTAAGTTTTGTAAGGCTTTAGAAAGACCTACATGTTCTAATTGAAAAGGATGTAAAACTCGAGAAATACTTCTTACTTCTTCAATGGCACTATTTACCAATTCCTTAGCCTCATCATCATTTTTTGCAGCAATTTTATGCTTTATCAATAATAAACTTTGTCCTAAACTATCATGTAAATCTTTAGAAATTCGTTTGCGTTCTTCTTCTTCAGAAAGTAGTAGTTTTTGAGCATATTCTTCTTGCATTTTTCTCTCTTTCTTAAACTGTATTCTATTAATATATAACAACAGTATTAAAAAAATAAAGACGAAACTGATTACGCCCATAAGAATAAAGCTTTTCTTTGCTTCATATTTTTTCGCTAATTCCTTAATCTCTACTTTTTGTTCAGAAATTTCTTTCTCTTTATCTTCAGATTTATAAAGTGCTCGGTAATAAATAAGTGCGCTTGTTTTGGCAATGCTAAAAATAGAATCTTTAACGGTGTAATATTTTTTAAAATAATCTAAAGCAAGGTTATTATTGCCCATTTTAGTGTAGATCATAGAAAGTAATCTGCTGCTTTCTATAACACCAGGCATGTTATTATTATCTTTAAATAATGCATATGATTTTTTTGCAAATATTAAAGCTTCCTTATAATTAGAAGACGCAAATAAATAAGTGGCTTTTGCTTTGTAAAAATCGTCAGTAAAAAAACTGTTTTTATCGGTTTTATTATAATAAATGGTTGCTTCTTTTAAGTATTTTTTTGCTTCATCAATTTTTTTTTCTGTCGCGTAAAAAAGAACCAAACCACTTTTAATAACTAGGAAATCACTGTCGGTGATGTTTTTACCTTTGTTGTTCTCAATGTACGAATTTGCCTTTAAAAGGTATTCTTCTTGTTTTTTAAAGCTATCTAGTTTCTTGTAATTTAAAGATTGATTATAGTAATCTATATAGAGGCCTTCTAGTAGATTCGTTTCAATTTTTCTTTTTATTAGTTTTCTTCTTTCTTCAATTGTTTTCTCATTAAAACCATTGATACCATAAATATTTATAATGCCAGCCAAAGAATAATTCATGTAAACCTTGTCTCCAAGCTTCTCATAATATTTTGCTGCCAATTGGTAATCTTTAAAAGAAGCTAAGTATTGGTTGTCATTAAAATATACATTTGCCCTAGAATAAATAGCATCAGCAATTTCTATAGAGTCTTTTTGGTTCTTTTTATACCTACTAATTGTTGCCGTATATTCTTTAATATATTTGGAGTATTCTTTAGAATTCGAATTTGCATTGCCTTTTTTTAGATGAATGCCACCAATTAAAAAGGGATTGGTTGCTATGTATTTATCCGTTTGAACGATTTTACTTTGAGGGAATATGCTTCTTCTATAATTTAAGTCATTAGAGGTATCGTGAAAACGTTTACCGGTAAACGCTCTACTGTTATTACTTTTTACGGATGCATTTGTTAAGGCTAGGTGTTGCTTGCGTCTGTTCGTAAAATTGTCTAACTTTTTTAGATCTCTAACGTTGTAAATTAAACCCTCTAAGGAGCCAGCTTTTAATGCTTCATTTGTAGCAGAATCAAACAGCTCTTGAGAATTTGCTGTATTTTTTTGTGAAAAAGTAGCAAAGTAAAAAAATAGTGCTAAAATAGTTGGGTATAATATTTTCATAGTTGGAGGGAATTTTGCAAAAGTGAAAATTAAAATTGCAAATACCATTCGTATTGATACCCAAAATGAAATATATTAAAAGAAGTCAACTTTTAATAATAACTACTTTTTTTCATTTTGTTTTTCACTGTTTTTGCTATATGAAACAAACATATTTATCCAGATTATTCTAGATAAACGCAGGTTTAAGGGAGTTAAAGCAAGTAAAGCAACAATAATTGCAGCAAAAGATTGCAATAGCGTTAGTGAGAAAAGCAATGTAGCAATTAAGAAAGTAGCAATAGAAATAGCAACTGTAAGTCCGTAATTTACATACATAGCACCAAAAAAGAAAGAAGGTTCTATCATATATCTTAAATTACACTCTGGGCAATTATCATGTAATTGCGTAATTTTAGATGGATGGATCGTAAATTTATATTTAAAAAAATCACCTTCGTGACATCGAGGGCACTTACCGTTTGCAACACTGTATATTTTTGTACCTTTTTTAAACATAATAACTCTATTTTTTTAAGTAGCTTTGCGCCTTACAAATTTACAATAATTTCATGTTAAACGTACATAATTTAACGGTTTCCTTTATGGGAACCGAATTGTTTTCTGGCATCACTTTTAAATTGAATAAAGGAGATAGAATTGGACTGATTGGAAAAAATGGAGCAGGAAAATCTACTTTATTAAAAGTGCTTTCTAGAGACATTGAAAGTAGTGGTGGTACCATGGCTTTTGATAAAGATGTGCAAATGGGTTTCTTAAGACAAGATATCGATTTTGTTGAAGGAAGAACTATTTTGGAAGAAGCCTACCAAGCTTTCGAAGAAATTAAAGAAATAGAACTTCAGTTAGATGAAATTAATGAACAATTAGCAACTAGAACAGACTACGAAAGTGAAGAATACAGTCAGTTAATTATCGATTTAACAGAAAAGACAGAACGTTATGAACTTTTAGGAGGGTATAATTACCAAGGAGATACCGAAAAGATTTTACAAGGTTTAGGTTTTCAAAGAGAAGATTTTGATAAATTAACAGACACTTTTTCTGGAGGTTGGAGAATGCGTATTGAGTTGGCAAAATTATTGCTTCAAAACAACGATATTCTACTATTAGATGAGCCAACCAATCACTTAGATATCGAGTCTATTATTTGGTTAGAAAACTTCTTAAAAGGCTATTCTGGTGCCATTGTTTTGGTTTCGCATGATAAAATGTTTTTAGACAATGTCACCAACAGAACCATAGAAATTTCTTTAGGACAGATTTACGATTATAAAAAACCGTATTCAGAATTCTTAGTATTAAGAGGAGAAATAAAAGAAAAGCAATTACAAGCGCAGAAAAATCAAGAGAAAGAAATAAAACAAAAACAACACTTAATAAATAAATTTAAGGCAAAAGCAAGTAAAGCTTCTATGGCGCAATCTTTAATGAAACAACTAGATAAAGTTGAGTTGATTGAGGTAGACCAAGATGATAACCAAGCCATGAATGTTCGTTTTAACATTTCTAAAGAACCTGGTAAAATTATTGTGGAAGCAGAAAATCTTTCTAAAAGTTATGGCGATAAACAAATTTTAGAAGGTGTAGATTTATTAATTGAAAGAAATAGTAAAATTGCTTTTGTTGGTCAAAACGGACAAGGAAAATCAACGTTAGCAAAAATGATGGTTGGCGAAATTCCTTTTGAAGGACATTTAAAGCTCGGTCATAATGTAGAAGTTGGGTATTTTGCTCAAAATCAATCAGAACATTTACCACCAGAAAAGACTGTTTTACAAATCATGGAAGACGCTGCTAGTGATGGAAATAGAGCAAGAGTTAGAGATATGTTAGGTTCTTTCTTGTTTGGTGGAGATGCGGCAGATAAAAAAGCAAAAGTACTTTCTGGAGGAGAAAGAAATAGGTTGGCTTTGTGTAAATTATTATTATCACCTTTTAATGTGTTGATAATGGATGAGCCAACAAACCACTTAGATATTGCTTCTAAAACGGTGTTAAAAGAAGCCTTGAATAACTTTGACGGAACTTTAATTGTAGTTTCTCACGATAGAGATTTCTTACAAGGCTTAACGTCTACCGTCTACGGTTTTAAAGACAAAGAAATTAAAGAATATTTAGGAGATATTGATTATTTCTTAGCGCAGCACAAGATAGAAAACCTTAGAGAAGCAGAGAAAAGAACGGTTGTAAAAGTAGCGAAAGATACTTCTAAAAAAGAATCAGAACAATTATCTAGAGAGCAAGAAAAGCAGCTTAAAAAGCTAAAAAATAAGCTTTCTAATGTAGAAACTGAAATAGCAGATTTAGAAAAAGAAATTGAAAAGATAGATTTAGAATTGGCAAAGAATTACGATGAAGTTTCTGGCAGACCAAATTTCTTTGAAAAATACAAAGCTAAAAAAGCAAAATTAGATACGGTAATGGAAAAATGGGAAAAAATAGAAGCAGAAGTTTCTAATTTTTCTTAACTTTCTATAATTTCTAGTACCGAAACTTCGGGAGCAAAAACATAAAATAACTAAATTATAAATTCTTGTGTACGCAGGAATGATAAACGATGGACTTCAACTTAATAAAAGAAACTGAAAATCAACAAGTTTTTCTTCCAATATTAGAAGAAAAAAAGATCACACTTTTTATAAAAAGAGAAGATTTAATTCACCCTTTTGTATCAGGGAATAAATTCAGAAAATTAAAATATAATTTACAAGAAGCTACAAAACTTAAGAAAAAATCGATTCTTACTTTTGGTGGTGCTTATTCCAATCATATTTTAGCAACCGCAGTTGCAGGTAAGTTAGCGGGTCTTAGAACTTTCGGAGTTATTAGAGGCGAGGAATTAGGTAAAAATATTACAGAAACATTAAAAGAAAATGCAACTTTAAGAGAAGCTCATGAACATGGGATGAAGTTTCATTTTGTTACTAGAGAAGACTATAGGCAAAAAACGTCGTTTGGTTTTATCGAAAAGATGAAAAACAAATGGGGCGATTTTTATTTAATTCCAGAAGGAGGAACCAATTTTTTAGCGGTAGATGGTTGCCAAGAAATTTTAACAAAGGAAGACGCTAGTTTCAATTATATTTGTGCAGCTGTAGGAACAGGAGGAACGCTTGCAGGGTTAATAAAGTCAATTAAAAGAAAGCAAAAAGTAATAGGTTTTCCTGCCCTAAAAGGAAATTTTCTTTCGGAAGAAATAAAAAAATATACCATTAAAAATGATACCTGGAAATTACAAAAAGGATATCATTTTGGCGGTTATGCAAAATTTAATGAAGAGTTAATTGATTTTATCAATAATTTTAAAGTAGAAACGGGTATTTTGTTAGATCCTGTTTATACGGGTAAAATGCTTTTCGGAATTATAGATTTAATCAAAAAAGATACCTTTGAAGAAGGAACTAAAATTTTAGCAATTCACACAGGAGGAATTCAAGGAATTGCAGGATTTAACCAAGAATTAATTAAGAAAAATCAGCAAATTATAAATGTAGAATGAAGTTAAGAATTGTTTTTAGTTGTTTGTTTTTAGTAGTTTTATACAGTTGTGGTTCTAAGAAGAAGGTAGTTAATAAGAAAAACCCTGGCGTTGTAATTGTAGAACCAGCACCCGTAGATTTACCCTCTGTAAATGAGGTAGATTTGGTTAAAAAACTGAGTAAAAGCAACCCGAGACTAAACAAACAAACACTTGCTTACATTAGAAAATATGCACCAATTGCAGTAAAAGAAATGCACGAGTATAAGATTCCTGCAAGCATTACTTTAGCACAAGGAATTTTAGAATCTGGTAAAGGAAGAAGTGAATTGGCACTAAAATCTAACAATCATTTTGGGATCAAATGCCACAGCCAATGGACAGGAGAACGTGTTTACCATGATGATGATGAAAAAGGCGAATGTTTTAGAAAATATGTCTATCCAGAAACTTCATACAATGACCATTCTTTATTTTTAACAGAAAGAAGACGTTATGCTTTTTTGTTTGACTATAATATTAGAAACTACAAAAAATGGGCTTATGGTTTAAGAAAAGCTGGGTATGCAACAGATAGACAATATCCTGCAAAGCTTTTAAGAATCATTAAAGAGTATGAACTGTATGAGTTCGATAAAATTAAAAAAGGAAAATATTCCAGACAAATTAAAGAATTAAACAACGGTAGGTCTTTTGAAAAACCAATGGTCATAGAAAAATTAAAAGGGAATTTCTACGCAGTGCAAAAGGGCGATACCTTATATGCTATCTCTAGAATGTTTAAAATTTCTGTTACCAATTTAAAAGCGATAAATAATTTAAATGACAATATTATTTCTGTAGGTCAGCAATTACTGGTTAAAAAACAATAACGATAAGACCTTATTTTAGTGCCTTTTATTTTCAATCTTAATTAGTAGAAACCAATAGCAATATGGCAATAATAAAACCAGTAAACGGCAAACACCCACAAATACCAGAAGACTGCTATGTTGCAGAAAACGCTACAATTGTTGGCGATGTTTCTTTAGGTAAAGAATGTTCAATTTGGTTCAATGCCGTAATTCGTGGAGACGTACACTACATAAAAATTGGAAATAAAGTAAACATTCAAGATGGCGCTGTAATTCATGCAACCTATTTAAAATCACCTACAATTATTGGTAACAACGTGTCTATCGGGCACAATGCAATTGTACACGGCTGCACCATTAAAGACAATGTTCTGGTAGGTATGGGGAGCATTATCATGGACGATTGTATCATAGAATCGAACTCGATTATTGCAGCTGGCGCAGTAATTACCAAAAATACGCACGTAGAAAGTGGTAGTATTTATGCAGGCGTTCCGGCAAAAAAGGTAAAAGACATTTCACAAGAATTAATCTCTGGAGAAATCAATAGAATTGCAGACAATTACGTAAAATATTCAGGTTGGTTTAAAGAATAAAAGAGTGCTCTTTTGGGCGTTACTTTACACTTCATTCTTCAGCGTAAAGTCGGGCTTTCACTACTCGCTTTTTTTGTAAAAAACAAAAAAGAGCTCAAACAAACCGTTCAATCCCTAACGCGAACACCAATTCGGTGTATGAAGAAAAACCCGATCTCAACGAAGAAACCGGGTTTTATAGACGAATCAATCAACCAAACTATTTATCCTCTCTTTTTTTTCTTTCTTCGCTGTTTTTTCTCTCCTTCTTTTTCATCATCATTTTACCCTTCATTTTTCTGTTCTTATTCATTTTTTCGAATTTCTCAAACTGCTCTTTGTTTAAGATTTCTTTCATGTTCTTTTTCATTGCAATTCGGTTGTCTAGCATTTTGTTTTTCATTGCAAAAACTGCATCCGAAGTCGGTTTTTTATTCTCTTTTCTAGCCTCTTTCCTTTTTTCCATAAACTCTTTTCTTTCTGTCATTTTTAGAGCAATAAGAGGTTTTACTTGGTTTTGTTGTCTTTCCGACAAGTCTAAAGCTAGCGTCATTTTTTTTACTGTTAAGTCTGTGTATTGTGCTACAGTAAGTTGGGGCCTTTTAGGATCTCTTTTTTTCTGTGCTTCTGTACTAAGAGTAAAAACCAATACGAATACTAAAATGCTTGCTAATTTTTTCATTTTTATAAATTTTAAAGTTATTTTTTATAGTACTAAGACTTTTAAATACTACAAAGGTTTAATTTTAAGTATTTAATTAACAGTATTTTAAGTTTTGTTTTAAGCAAAAAAAACTCAGATTCAATAAAGAACCTGAGCATTATCAATAAGCTAATCAATCAACCAAAAAAACTAGTTATTGTAATCTTTTTTATACTTCTTAGACTTTAAAAAAAGCAAAAGGTTTAAATTTGTACATCGTTTAACGTCAATTTAACATATTTATAATGCGTAACATATTTTGGTTATTATTTTTAGTATCATTTATAGCAAATGCACAAAAGGATTCTATACAAGTAGATTTAAGCAATCCTAATGCAACCTTATATACACATTTACATTTTTTACAGTCAGATTCTTATCAACCTAAAAAAGCAGCAAAAACAATTTTAGGGTTGCCAGAAAAAGAAGCGATCAAAAAAGCCATCAGAATTAAAAAGATTCTAGATGGTAAAGGTTTATTTGTAGACTTTGATGTTGTGCCTAAAAACCCTAATTACAAAGACTCTCTTAGAACCTCTTCTAATCAAAAATACACTCCTTTTCCAGAAAGAATGCCACAGATTTATTTAGAGAAAATTGGCGATAAATGGTATTATTCAAAAGGAACTGTAGCTAAAATAGACACCATATACAGTGCTGTATTTCCTTGGTATATTCAACAAATACAAAATATGATACCAGAATTCAGACATAAAAAAATACTAGGATTAGAATATTGGCAGCTATGCTCTGTTTTTATATTTTTGCTATGCTCTGTACTGCTGTTTTATTTTTTTAAGAGAATAACTTTTTACCTCTTAAATATAATTCAACAAAGAATTACAAAAACGACCGACATCACTTTTAAGAAATCCTTAAAAAAAATAGCAAGACCTATCAGTTTATTATTGGTGATCGGTTTTATAGACAAAGTATTTCCTTCACTTCAATTTAGTTTAGAAACCAATGCATGGGTTTTCTTGTTTATAGATATTGCTGCAGTAGTTTTTTGGACCTATGTTTTTCTGAACATTATACATGTTTTAATGAAGTTTTATAGTGTTTATACTGAGAAAACGCACAACAGACTAGACGATCAATTATCGCCAATATTGCATAATTTTTTAACAGGTTTGGTTATTATTGGTGGTGTTTTAAAGTTAATATCACTTTTTGGTGTAGATACGACCACTATTTTAGCTGGTGCAACCATTGGTGGTTTGGCAGTTGCTTTGGCTTCTCAAGATACCGTAAAAAACTTGATAGGAACGATTATGATTTTTCTAGACAAACCTTTTCATATCGAAGATTGGATTGAAGCTGGAGATTTTGCAGGAACTGTAGAAAAAGTTGGTTTTAGATCTACAACGGTTAGAGCAGCAGATACCTCTGTCTACCAAATACCAAATAGCAGGCTGTCGGAAATTGTTATTAATAACAAAGGTCTCCGTTTATTTAGACGTTACAATACAAATTTAGGTTTGCGTTATGACACGCCACCAGAATTAATTGAGGCTTTTGTAAAAGGAGTAAGAGAAATAATTATTGAGCACCCAGAAACACGTTCAGATTCTTATAATGTAGAGTTTACTGGCTTTGGTGATTCAGCTTTATTAGTGATGGTAAATGTTTATTTTAAAAGTTTGGCTTGGGGAGTCGAGCAATCTTCTAAACACAGGTTACACATTGCAATTGTGAAGTTGGCGAAAGAATTAGGTGTTGATTTTGCATTTCCTTCTACTACAGTTACTATCGAACACTTTCCAGAGAAGCAAGGGGTAAGTCCTAAATATGATATCAATCCTGAAAGAATAAACGGTTCTATTGCAAAAGTTTTAGAAGAGTTTAAAAAGGAACATCCTAATTCGAACGTTTAGGGAAACGATTCTTAACTTATTAAAGGAAGTGAATTATCTATTTTTCGCTTCCTTAAAAATTTCATTTACAGCAATTGCATAATTCTTAGGACTTTGTGCTTTTTTAATCTTTTTGTACGTCTTCTGCGGGTTTGCAAAACTTTGAGAAAAGTACTCCCAAAAACCAAGCATTTTCATTTTAATTGGTGTCGGACCCGAAAGTGCTGCATCATATTCTTCATAAATACGATTGTGAAATTCATGAAAGATATCGAACCTATTTTTAGGATATTCGGTGGTATCATTCTTAATCATGCTTGGTAAAAAAGGATCTGCAATTAAGCCGCGTCCAATCATCCAATGATCTATGGTAGTAAATCGTTCTTGTAGTTTTTTAAATGCAGCAACAGAAGTAATATCACCATTGTAGTACATTTTATGTTTGCTATTGTCTAAACATTTCTGAAACGCTTCTAAATTTGTTCCTCCTTTATATAGTTGCTTGCCTATTCTTGCATGAATGGCAATATTTTTAAGAGGATAGGTGTCTAAAATGGGTAAAACAGCTAATATTTCTTCAGGGTTTTCATAGCCCATTCTCATTTTCATAGAAACTAAAATGTCAGATTCATTATGCACTTTATGCAGAATACTGTTTATTTTTTCAGCATCATTAATTAACCCAGAACCCATTCCTCGTTTTGTAACCATCGGATACGGGCAACCTAAATTCCAATTCAATTCTTTGTAGCCTAATTCTTGTACATATTTAGATACAAATAGAAATTCATCTACATCATTGGTAATTATTTGTGGAATTACTTCCAACTCGGTATTATTCTCTAGTAAAATGTCTTTTTGATACGAATTCTTAATAACCAGCTTGCCATTTAATCTGATATAAGGAGAATAAAAAGTATCTATTCCGCCAAAGAAATGATTAAATGCATTTCGAAATTTATAATCTGTAAAACCCTGTAAGGGAGAAGATAGTAATGTGTTACTCATAAAAAATATTATGCCGCAAAGATAGGATACTTTTTAAAGCATTTATAAATATACGAGTCAAATAAATCTAAATAGCGTGCAGTTTGTAATCTAACAATACAACTGTAATTACTATAAAAATTACAGTTTTAGAACACTTTATTATTCGTGAAATTAGATTAATTCTTCTTTTTAGTAGTTACAATGATCACACCGTTAGTAGCGTTGTACTTTATCATTGCTTGCTTATCTTTAATAATATTGATACTTTCGATATTACGTGGAGATAGTTTTTCTAAAACCTTTTTGTCAGACACTTTTCCATCGATAATAATCATAGGATTCTCTTTAATTCCGCTAATCTTAGAAGTAGCCGGCTCTTTTTTCTTCTTCGTTTTAATTAAGATGACACCATTAGGAGCATTGTATTCTTTTATTGCAAGTTCATCTTTAAGTACAGATACAGATTCAATTTTATTTTGATCTATGATTTCTATCGGAAAATCGAATTTCTTCCCATCAACATAAACATCGGGTTTACCATTCTCTTTTACTGTTATAACAATTTTTTCTTGTTTCTTATTTTCACCATTTTTCTTATTGTTTTGTTGTGCTTGCATTAGTGAAATTGATAATAATAAGAATGTAGTAAGGAATGCGTTTTTCATAATTTTAAATATTTAATTGATTATAGTTTTAATGTTTGATGGAGTAAGTTAATCGTTGGTAGAATAAATAGTGATCAAATCATCTTCATAAAGAATACGTTGTTTCGATTGTATTGGCGTTGTGTCTGCAATCATGTTTAAAGCCTCATTTAATAAGATTTCTTTCTCATGATAACTAAGGTTTTTTTGTTCTGGCTTGTAAATGAAAAGTGAAATGAGTAGTATAACCGATGCAGCAGCAGACATCATTCCTATTTTAATACTACGAGTTTTATTCTTTTTCTTTTGAAAAGAATCCCATAATGTAGTGTTTAAATTATTTGGAACTGCTATTTTATTACGTTCCACAAAAGTTGCCCAAGTTTGCAATGTAGCGTCTGAGTTGTCTGCATTCTCGAATAAAAATTGTTCCTCTTCTAAAGTACTAGTTCCTGCTTCATACTTTTCTAGCAAGGTTTTAATAAGTTCCTTTTTCATAGCTATATGTTTTTTCTAATTCGGTGCGTACCTGTTTTCTTGCGCGTGATAATAAAACTCTAATATTCTCTACCTTAAGTTGCATTGTAGAGGCTATTTCGGTGAATTCATAACCGTCAAGATCTCTCATTATAAAAACTTCTTTTTGCTGTTTGGGCAATTTTTGAAGTATTTCTTCAATAATACTATTTAGTTCTTTCCACTCGAGTTCTATATGCTCATTTCTCGAGGCTAAGATTTTAAGAGGGATGGTAGAATCATCTAACACCAACTTTTTTTTCCTTAATAAATCAATACAGTGATTTCTAGCTGTTAAGAAAACAAAACCTGTAATGTTAGGATGCTTCGCAATTTTCTTGCGTTTAACCCATAGTTTCATCATTATTTCTTGAATAGCATCTTCTGCATTTGCATTGTTTCCAAGCATACGCGCAACCAAAGGAAACAAGCGTTCGGACAATGAAAATACTTTAAGTTTAAAATCTATCTTATTCATGTTATGTATATAACGATAAATTACAGGTGTTTATAACAAAGAAAGTCGATTTTATTTTAGAATGAATTGAAGTATGCTGAAAATTGGGGTAAAAAAATGCCTAGCGAGTTGCTAGGCATGTATATAAAGTTATTTATTACTTAGTTTATGATTGATCAATTCATTCCATTTTTCGATGGATTCAAATTCACCATTAAGCTGAAAACTTATTGTAGCATCGTAAAATTTTAAGATGCTATTGGTTTTGTTTTTATCAATAGGAATAAATTCTAAACTTAATTGTTCAATTTCTCGTTCTGCATTAGCGTTTGAGATACCAATATTTACTATTTTACATTTTTTAATCGTAGAAAGGTCGATACATTCAGGCTTAAATCCTTCTTCATTTTTTAATTGAAAGAAAACGAAATTTTTAGTTTCATCTATGCCAATAGCATACTTGCTAGAAACTTCGTGTTGGGTGATGTCACTTTGTTTTTTTTCTGCTAAGTTTTCTAAAGAGAGTAATAATTTTTTTTCGTTTTTTACTTTATTCTGACTTGTTAATACAAAAGGCAATGCGCAAAGAAGAATACAAATTAGCCCAATTACAGCTGTTGCTAAATCCATTTTTATAATTTTTAATTTTTTTAATACTGAAGTTTGAGTGCGAAGTGAAAAGTCACAACGCAGTAAAAAAGTTTGATTTCAACTACCAAAAAGCCGGTAGTTTGTTCCAACAAAGTATTACCAAAAATTATGGAAAGGAAAAATAAGATCAGTTTTCCTATTTCTTATCAATAAGTTTTTAAAATAGTTCTGATACTGTTTAAACTTTGTTCTAAAAATGAATTCATTTGAGCATACAAAAGGCTCAAAATTATTACTGAATGTCTTAAAGTCAGATGTTTCATATGCTGTAAAATCAGAAAGTAAGTTCTCTGATTCTTGAACATGAGTATAAAGAACGTTAGATACGGTTGTAGTATATTCTTTCTGCTTTTTGTTTTGCACTGTAGTTTGTGCAATTGCAGTAGGTAATGTTTTTACAGAAGCAAAAATGCCAAAGCAATAAATTACTACGAATAATAAAATTTTAAAGGGATGATGAAATTGTTTCACTTTTAAATTCCTATTGTTTTATAAGACCTCACAAAATTAGTTTTTTTTAATGATTCAATTACTTAAATTGGTTTTTTTTTTTAGTTAAAATGGCTTCTTTTGTTATTTCTCCTTAAAGTAAGATGTCCTTAAAAACAAAAAAAAAACCTCATCAATTAAGATGAGGTTTTCAATATTAAAAATAATGTACTAAATATATTATTTAGGATCTAAAATGGTATCAATTCTATCAACAACATCTTGTAAATGATATCTTGTTAGCGTATTTCCTCTGTTAGAAGCAGATTTTGCATCTCTTTGCAAACGCTTTAACTCGCCTCTGGCAACAGATTTTATATCAGACTGACTCATATTAATACCACTTCTTTTTACATATCCGCTGTTAAGACCTCTTTGGTCTTCTGCTTCATTTAACAAGTAATCTAGCCTGTCTAAATGTGCTCTTTGTAAATTTCTTCTGTACGTATCTATAGAACTACCTGTGTAAATTTCACTCCAAACACCTTTGCGTAAATCGCTCATCATGTTTACCAAAGTATAAGATTCAGCACCACCATTTAAAGTTTCATTCTCAATCATTCTAGCCATTCTACCAGCATCTAAAACACTGTTTAATGTTCTTGCTTGTAAACCTCTTACTCTTTCTATAGAACCAGAAAATTCAGTTTTGCTAAAAATGTTTTCGTCTAACAACCAAGATGGCGTCTCAAATAATTCATCAATAACAAACTGCAAAGCTTCTTTTTGTTTTGCTTTTGTTACATAAGAATACACAGCACCTTCTTGATCTGTTGTTTTATAGTGTTCATAAACTCCACCAACATTAGATGTTACGTGGCCCATATATCTATTAAATTGTCCTATTAACTGCCCATACATGGTAGCTAATTCTTCGTAGTTTTCACCTTTTTCAGAAGTCCATTCTTCTAATCTCGGTAAAATTCTTTTCAAGTTTTTAATTCCGTACATAGAAGCTTTCATAGCATCGTCACCTAAGTCTTCTGTTTGAGAACTAGGATCTACAACACCAGTAGCTTGTTGGTGACCAAAACGGTACATTGGGTCTCCGGCATGTTTTAAAATCCAAGAATCTAACGTTGCTTTTTCATCTTTAGCATCTGTATCTAAAATAGGTCGGTACCCCCAAGAAATTGCATATTTATCATAAATACCAATATTTGGCATTAATGCTACGCCTTTATCTTCTGGTTGTGCAACATAATTAAAACGAGCATAATCCATAATAGAAGGTGCTGTTCCGTATTTTTTTGTAAATGAAGCAGAGCGTAAAGAATCTACTGGGTATGCTGTAGAACTTCCCATATTATGAGGCAAACCTAAAGTGTGTCCTAATTCGTGAGAAGAAACAAATTTTATCAACTCTCCCATCGTCTCTGTTTTAAAATTATTTCCTCTTGCATCTGGGTTGATGGCAGCCGTCTGAATAAAGAACCAGTTATGCAATAAAGTCATTACATTATGATACCAGTTAATATCAGACTCTAAAATTTCACCAGATCTAGGATCACTAACGTGAGGTCCGTTTGCATTCGGAATAGGAGAAGCTAAATATCTAATTACAGAATAACGCACATCTTCTGGGCTATATTCAGGGTCTTCAGCTTCCGTAGGTGCCATTTTACCAACAATAGCATTTTTAAAACCAGCAGCTTCAAAAGCAACTTGCCAGTCATTTACACCTTGTATAATAAAAGGAACCCATTCTTTAGGTGTAGCTCTGTCTACATAATAAACAATTTGTTTTTTAGGCTCTACTAATTCTCCTCTTTTAAATTTTTCGATATCTTCATCTTTAACCTCTAAACGATATCTATCTAAGTAAGCCACTGTTTTACTTTTCTGATCTGCTAAACCATAATCTGTTTGTCCTCTAGCAAACCAACCAACGCGCTCATCAAAATATCTACGCTTCATAGGAACTTTAGGTAATAATACCATAGAATTACTCATTTCTAAAGTAATAGAACCAACCGCACTGTTAGAAGGTGCTTTATTCGCTAAATAGGTTTTTACATGTCTTACTTCTATATTTTGTGGGTAACTACTTACTCTATCTATGTAAGAACGGTCTTTGTCTATTCTTGTCGCCTGGTATCTTTTTCTAAAAGAATCAGGAAAACCTAAAGGTTTTACGTCTGTAGAAAATAAAGAAGTAGCATCAATTACAGTTGCCGTAGAATCTTTACTAAATGCTTTTATAGGAAAAGCAAATAAGATAGGCTCTAAGTTAGAATTTACCACAGCTTCATGCACTGGTAAAATGGTATCTGCAACAACGTTATGAGAAACAATTCTTAATAAGATTTGTTTGTTTTTTTTCTCCCAACGCAATACTTGTGTGTTTGCTTTTGCACCACCAAAGCCAATTCCGCTAGCCGTTTTTGCAATTCTTGTTACCATTAACATTTCTCTTTGTAACAAAGAATCTGGTATTTCAAATAAGTAAGAATCTTCTTTTGTGTGAACTTTAAATAAACCTTCGTCTGTTACGTGATCTTCGGTTACAACCTTACTGTATGGCTGAATTCCGTCTTTATTAGGTTTTGGTTTTTCCGCTGTTTTTGGAGTTTCTTTTTTCTTTTTCTTCCAGAACTGAGCAGAAGACTCAGTAGAAAAACCAAATACAAAAGCAACAAGTAGTACTCTTGTTAGTATTTTTTTTGTCATGATAAGTTTAATTAAATTTATAGTTTTCGAAGTTACGTAAACTGCCATTTATGAACTCTTAAACTTTTGTTAAAGAGAATTACTTATTATGGCAAGCCAAATGAAAGTAAAATACACTTAATTAGTCCGTCATCGCTAGGAACGAAGCAATCTATCCATCCCAAAGAACAAAACAAATTCCTCTAACCCCACAACCCCTGTGTTTTCTAGGTGCCTATGTGGTAAATCCACTCTAACAGTAACTCCAACCCAACAAAACATCAAACAAAAAAAAGGCATCACTTAAACAATGATACCTTTTCTTATATATTAAAATTAAAACCTTTTACAGCCCAAACGCTTCTTTAACAGCATCCACATAATCTAACTTCTCCCAAGTAAACGTTTCTACTTCTTCAGAAACGGTTTCTCCCATAGGATTCGAAAAGGTAACTGTTTTTATTTCTGGAGTTCTTCCCATGTGACCATAAGCCGCAGTTTCAGAATATATAGGTGTTCTTAACTTTAAACGTTGCTCAATAAAATACGGACGCATATCAAAAATAGCTTCTACCTTTTTACTGATTTCCCCGTCGGTTAAATCTACCGTTGCAGTCCCGTAGGTTCCCACATTAATGCTTGTTGGTTTTGCAACTCCAATAGCATACGAAACCTGTACTAAAACTTCTTTACAAAGGCCGGCAGCTACCAAGTTTTTTGCAATATGTCTTGTTGCATACGCACCAGATCTATCTACTTTAGAAGGGTCTTTCCCAGAGAAAGCACCACCACCATGGGCGCCTTTTCCTCCATAGGTATCAACAATAATTTTACGCCCTGTTAAGCCAGTATCTCCATGAGGCCCACCAATTACAAAAACTCCTGTTGGGTTAATGTGATAGGTAATATTGTCTGTAAATAATTTTTTGTTTTGAGCAGGTAAGTTTGCAACCACTCTAGGAATTAAAATTTCTACAATATCTTTTTTAATTCTTGCCAACATCACCTCATCAGATTCGTCAAAATCATCATGTTGTGTAGAAATAACAATTGCATCAATTCTTTGTGGCACATTATCGTCTGAATACTCTATTGTTACCTGAGATTTTGCATCTGGTCTTAGGTAATCAATTTCCTTGTTTTCTCTTCTTAAATTTGCTAATTCAATTAACAATCTGTGAGACAATTCTAAAGCCAAAGGCATGTAGTTTTCTGTTTCATCAGTTGCATACCCAAACATCATTCCTTGGTCACCAGCTCCTTGTTCTTCTGGTTTTTCTCTATCAACTCCTCGGTTAATATCTGGTGATTGTTCGTGAATTGCAGATAAAACTCCACAAGAATTTCCATCAAACATATACGCACTTTTGGTATACCCAATTTTGTTAATTACGTCTCTAGCAATTTGCTGAACGTCTAAATACGTTTTAGATTTAACTTCACCAGCTAATATAACCTGACCTGTAGTTACTAATGTTTCGCAAGCAACTCTACTGTTTTTATCAAATGCTAAAAAATTATCAATTAAAGCATCAGAAATTTGATCTGCAATTTTGTCTGGGTGTCCTTCAGAAACACTTTCTGAGGTAAATAAATATGACATAATATTCTTCTTTTTGTGTTAAAAAAATGATTCCTCGATGTAAACATTAAGGTTTCCTTAAAATTGACGTTTCTGTATAAACAGAAAGCTATAAAAATAAAAATTGATTGCGCAGTCGCTAAAAGAAGTAGTTCATTACTGCTTTAGCATTTTATTCTGAAGAACTTGTTTTAGTGTCTAAAACATTTCAACAAAAGAGGTTGCAATCAGTTCAAATTTTTCCTCTCAATTAGAATACAAAAGTACACTATAAAATTACAATGCCTACTTTTTTAACGATAATTATTTATGATAGCGCCATCAATAAATCATTTTTAGAGACTTAAAATTCATGTTTTTAAAGAATAAATAAAACAAGGTTGCTTAAAATGCGAAATTGATATTAAATAAAAAATAGTTTACTTTTTATTTGGATATTAAATTTTTCTAAGCATATCTTTGCATTCACAAAGTTCAATAACTTATTGAAATGTTATCAAGAAAGGCAGAGGGATTAGACCCGATGAAGCCTTAGCAACCCTTTAGAAATAGAGAAGGTGCTACATTCTACCTAGATATTTTTATTTGGATAGATAACAAAAAAGAATTTTCCAGTTCTGGTAAATTTTATTTTCTTAATAACATTTTTCTAATAACTACATCAACCAAAATAGATGTATTTGACTTTTGGTTTAATCATTTATTAACTCAAAAAAATAGAAAAATGAGTACATTAAAATTAGCAACCAACGCATTGCACGCAGGACACGACGTAACTAAAAACGGAGGTACAAGAGCAGTTCCTATTTATCAAACAACATCGTATGTTTTTAACAACTCAGAACATGCAGCAAATCTTTTTTCATTAAAAGAATTAGGGTTTATCTACACAAGGTTAAACAACCCAACAAATCAAATTTTACAAGACCGATTGGCCATTGTTGAAGGCGGAATTGGAGCCGTGGTTTTTGCTTCTGGAACCGCAGCAATTGCTACGGGTTTATTAACACTTTTAAAAGCAGGAGATCATATTGTTGCTTCGAGCAGTTTGTATGGTGGTACCTACAATTTATTAAGTGTTACGCTACCAAGATTAGGCATTACAACTACATTTGTAGATGCATCGAATCCTGATAGTTTTGGAGAAGCTGTTCAAGAAAATACAAGAGCATTTTTTGTAGAATCTTTAGGAAATCCGAAATTAGATGTTTTAGATTTAGAAGCAATTTCTGTACACGCAAAACAAGCAGAAGTGCCTTTTATAGTTGATAATACAGTGGCAACTCCTGTTTTATTAAATCCTATTAAATACGGTGCAGATATCGTAATTCATTCACTTACAAAATATATTGGCGGACAAGGAACTTCTCTAGGAGGGGCAATTGTAGATGCTGGAACTTTTAATTGGGCAAACGGTAAATTTCCTGAATTCACAGAGCCTTCTGCAGGATATCATGGTTTAAAATATTATGAAACTTTAGGCGCAGCATCTTATACGTTTAAATTAATTTTAGAAGGATTACGTGATTTTGGTGGTGCTTTAAGTCCAACAAATGCATTTAATATTATTCAAGGTTTAGAAACTTTACCTGTTAGAATAAAGCAACACTCTGCAAATGCATTGGCGTTGGCAAAATGGTTAGAAAATCAAGAAAAAGTTACATGGGTAAACTATCCTGGTTTAGAAGGTAATAAATACAAGGCTTTAGCAGATAAATATTTACCAAACGGACAAAGTGGTCTGGTTACTTTTGGCGTTAAAGGAGGTTTTGAAGCTGCTAAAAAAATTGCAGATAACACCAAGTTGTTCTCTTTATTGGCAAATATTGGAGATACAAAATCGCTAATTATTCACCCAGCAAGTACCACACATCAACAATTAGATGAGCAAGCACAAGCAAATGCAGGTGTTTCTCAAGATTTAATTAGATTGTCTGTGGGTATTGAAGATTTAGAAGACTTAAAAGCAGATTTAACAGCTGCTTTTTCAGAAATATAAATACTTATTAAAAGACCTCACAGGTTTCAAAAACCGGTGAGGTCTAAAAACATCAACGTGGAAAATCAATTACAACATATCAAAAGTAAAAACTTTACGACAGAATTGGGTGCTTTTGTTCCTGAACTGAATTTAAGTTACCAAGTTTTTGGTCGAACATTAGGGAATTCTCCTATCATATTAATCAATCATGCATTAACCGGTAATAGTGATGTTGCTGGAAAAAATGGTTGGTGGAGAGATATTGTTGGAGAGGGAAAAGCAATAGATACAACTGTTTACACTATTTTATCTTTCAACATTCCAGGAAATGGTTTTGATGGGTTTTTAATTGAAAATTACAAAGATTTCATAGCAAGAGACATTGCAAGAATTTTTCTAGAAGGATTGCAGCAGTTAGAAATAACACAATTATTTGCTTTAATTGGTGGGTCTTTAGGTGGTGGAATTGCTTGGGAAATGATGGTTTTAGATCATAAAATTACCACTCATTTTTTACCCATTGCAACCGATTGGAAATCTACCGATTGGTTAATTGGAAATTGTCAAATTCAAGAACAATTTTTAGTAAATTCTAGCAACCCTGTACACGATGCAAGAATGCATGCGATGTTGTGCTATAGAACCCCAGCGTCTTTTAAAGAACGATTTCATCGCTCTAAAAAAGAAGATTCTACTATTTTTAATGTAGAAAGTTGGTTGTTGCATCATGGTGAAAAGCTGCAAGAACGTTATCAATTATCTTCTTATAAATTGATGAATCAATTACTTAAAAGTATAGATGTTACTAAAAATGAAGAAAAAAAGATAGATCTTCTAGATCAAATTGAAGCGAATATTCACATTATTGGTGTGGATTCAGATTTGTTTTTTACTGCGGAAGAAAACAGGGAGACGCATAAAAAATTAGCACTAACCAAAGAAAATGTTACGTACAACGAAATAAATTCTGTGCACGGTCATGATGCATTTTTAATGGAATATGAGCAGCTTCAAAAAATTATAGCACCTATTTTTAATAAAGAGTATAGAACTAAAAAAATGAAAGTATTAAAATTTGGAGGAAAATCTTTAGCAAACGGGAAAGGGATTGAAAATGCTGTAGAAATTATCCTTAATAAACATCATAATGGAGAGAAAATAACGGTTGTAGCATCTGCAAGAGGAAATACTACGGATGATTTAGAAGCTATTTTAGATAAATCGGCTGCTAAAGAGGCATATAAAACTGTGTTTGAAGATTTTAAAGAATATCAACAAGCACCTAACAGCGAAGTAGATTTTTCTAAAGAATTTTCAACGTTAGAAACTATTTTTGAAGGGGTTTCTTTATTAGGAGATTATAGTATTAAAATTAAAGATGAGGTTTTAGCACAAGGAGAATTATTATCTGTAAAGTTAGTGGCTAGTTTATTGTTAAAAAACGGAATTGAGGCAAATGTTACAGATGCAAGACAGTTAATAATTACGGATGAAAACTTCGGAAACGCGCAACCCATTAATGCGGTTTCTTCAGAAAATGTAATTGCTTACTTTAAAAACAATGCGAATAAAATAAATGTTGTAACCGGTTTTATTTCTTCTAATAAGAAAGGACAAACAACTACTCTGGGTAGAAACGGAAGCAATTATACTGCGGCTTTATTAGCCAATTACTTAGATGCAGAAGAGTTGCAAAATTATACGCACGTTAGCGGAATTTTTACTGCAAATCCTGATTTGGTAGCAGATGCAAAGAAAATTGAACAACTATCATTTTCTGAAGCGAATGAGTTGGCAAATTTTGGTGCCACTATTTTACACGCAAAAACAATTATTCCTCTTTTAGAAAAGAACATTAATTTAAGAATTTTAAACACCTTTAATAAAGAAGACAAAGGGACGTTAATTACTGCGGAATCTTCCGAAAAAGGAATTAAATCGATTTCTACTATTAACAATGTTTCTTTATTAAATTTTGAAGGAAGAGGTTTGTTGGGTAAAGTAGGAGTAGATGCACGTATTTTTAGAGTATTAAGTGATAAAAATATAAGTGTAAGTATTGTTTCACAAGGTTCTTCAGAAAGAGGAATTGGTTTAATAATTGATTCAAGTAGGGCTTCTGAGGCAGTTTTAGCATTAGAAAAGGAGTTTGAAAGCGATTTCTATTCTCAAGATGTACATCAGATTTCTATTGTAGATAATGTGGCAGTAATTTCTATTATTGGGCAGGATTTAAGTGAATTTCATCATGCTTATAATTCCTTAATCAAAAATCAAATTGTACCTCTTTTATTTAACAATACAATTACAGGTAAAAACGTGAGTTTGGTGGTTAGGAAAGAGCAAGTTCACAAGGCTGTAAATGTAATTCACGGACAAGTTTTTGGTATTGCAAAGAAAATAAATATAGCGATCTTTGGTAAAGGTTTGGTTGGTGGAACCTTAATTCATCAGATTTTAGAAAATACAGCCTCGGTTTTAGAACGAAGAAAAATTCAGTTGAATGTTTTTTGTGTAGCTAATTCTAAGAAAATATTGCTAAATAAAAATGGAATTTCTACAAACTGGGAACAAGACTTAGAAGAAATCGGAGCAGAAAATGTTTCGATAGCAGATATTATAGCGTTTACAAAAACACATCATTTAGAGAATTTAATTGCGGTAGATAACACAGCAAGTGTGCCTTTTGTAGCCAATTATATTCCGCTGGTAGCAGCTGGTTTCGATTTGGTTTCTTGTAATAAAATAGCCAATACCTTGTCTTTTTCTTTTTACAAAGAACTAAGAGCAAAGTTAAAAGATTACAAAAAACAATATTTGTATGAAACAAATGTTGGTGCAGGTTTGCCTTTAATAGACACCATCCGTTTATTACACGAGTCCGGAGAAAATATCACCAAAATAAGAGGCGTTTTCTCTGGAAGTTTAAGTTACTTATTCAATACTTTTTCGAATGAAAAGGTGAGTTTTTCCGAAGTTTTACAAGAAGCAATCGATAAAGGATTTACAGAGCCAGATGCAAGAGAAGATTTGGGTGGAAATGATGTTGCTCGGAAATTATTGATTTTAGCAAGAGAATTAGAATTAGAAAATGAGTTTGTGGACGTAAATATTCAGAATTTAATTCCAGAAAATTTAAGAGAAGGTTCTGCGAATGATTTTCTGTCTAACTTAGAGTTGATGAACGGCGAATATCAACAATTAAAAGAAGGGCAAAAAGAGAATCACGTTTTGCGTTATATAGGTGAATTAAGTGGAGATTTATCTCAAGATACCGGTAATTTAGATGTAAAACTTGTATCCGTTTCTAAAAATTCTCCATTAGGATCTTTAAAAGGTTCTGATGCAATTTTTGAAATTTATACAGAATCTTACGGAGAGCAGCCCATTGTAATTCAAGGAGCAGGGGCAGGTTCTAAAGTAACAGCCAGAGGAGTTTTTGGTGATATTTTAAGATTGGCAAAACATAATAATTAACACGAAGTGTTTTGTTTAATTCACTTATTATCAAATAGTAGTGGTTTTCAGTAAGCAGTAATTCAGTCAATAAAACCAATTTATAAAAAAGAATAAAGAAACAAGAGAAAAGAAACAAGAATCAAGAGAAAAACGATAAAGTTTAGTCTTGATTCTTGGTTCTAAGAGCGTTAGCGGTCTTGGTTCTAAATAACACAATATGAGCAAACATTTCGAAACAGAAGCAATAAGAAATCAAACAGAAAAATCTCAATTTCAAGAACATTCTACCCCATTATATTTAACATCTAGTTTTGTTTTTGATGACGCAGAAGAAATGCGTGCTTCTTTTGCAGAAGAGAAAGAGCGCAATTTATATAGTAGGTTTACAAACCCTAATACAACAGAATTTGTAGATAAAATAGTAAATATGGAAGGTGCAGAGGCTGGGTATGCTTTTGCAACAGGGATGTCTGCCATTTTTTCAACCTTTGCAGCTTTGTTAAATGCAGGAGATCATGTGGTTTCTTGTCGCTCTGTTTTTGGTTCTACACATAGTATGTTTACTAAATTTTTACCAAAATGGAATATTAAAACTTCGTATTTTAAAGTAAATGAAGTTCATTTGGTAGAGAGTTTAATTCAGCCAAATACCAAAATTTTATACATAGAAACGCCTACAAATCCTGCAGTAGATATTTTAGATTTAGAGGTAATTGGTAAAATAGCCAAAAAGCACAACCTTATATTTATTGTTGATAATTGTTTTGCGACTCCGTATGTGCAACAACCTATTAAGTTTGGTGCAGATTTAGTGATTCATTCTGCTACAAAATTAATTGATGGACAAGGCCGTGTTTTAGGCGGAGTTACTGTAGGAAATAAAGAATTAATGCGTGAAATTTATTTATTCGCTAGAAATACAGGTCCGGCAATGTCTCCTTTTAACGCTTGGGTGCTATCAAAAAGTCTAGAAACATTGGCAATTAGAGTAGAAAAACATGCAGAAAATGCATTAAAAGTGGCCGAATTTTTAGAAACACAAGAGAATGTCGAGTTGGTAAAATATCCTTTTTTAAAATCGCATCCACAATATGAAATTGCTAAAAACCAAATGAGTTTAGGTGGTAATGTTGTTGCTTTTGAAATTAAAGGCGGTATTGAAGCTGGTAGAAATTTTTTAGACAGCATTAAAATGTGCTCTTTATCTGCAAATTTAGGAGATACGAGAACCATTGTTACGCATCCATCCTCTACAACGCATGGTAGATTGTCTGAAGAAGATAGATTAGAAGTAGGTATTACCAAAGGTTTGGTGAGAGTTTCTGTAGGTTTAGAAAATGTAATTGATATTATTGCAGATTTAGAACAGGCATTACGCGCAAAATAATTCTATTTGAATACAAAGCAAACACATTAAAATTCATCATTTTTTAGACACGAATTTCACAAACAGAAAAATCTAAAGATTTTCAAAAATTTGTGTAATTCGTGTCTTATTTTTTTAATACGTTTGCCCTGACCATTTCAAAGCAGAAATGTTATAATCACATTTATTTACGTAATTTTGTTTGATGCTTTCTAAAAAGACAAAATACGGAATTAAGGCACTTACTTTTCTTGCAAAACAAGAAGGGAAGTCTCCTGTTGCCATCGCAACAATTTCTAAAAGTGAAAATATTTCTTTAAAATTTTTAGAAAGTATTTTATTAACACTTCGTAAAAACGGAATTTTAGGTTCTAAAAAAGGCAAAGGTGGCGGTTACTATTTGCTAAAAGAAGCTACAGAAATACCTATGACTACTGTTATGAGAATTCTTGAAGGACCCATTTCTATGGTGCCTTGTGTAAGCTTAAATTTTTATGAAAAGTGTGACGATTGCCCAGACGAAAATGCTTGCTCTGTACATAGTTTAATGACCAAAGTAAGAGATAATACTCTAGAAATCTTTCGAAATACTTCTTTAGCAGATCTTTGTAATCGTTAAATTAAATACAACAAACTTAATTTTACTTCTTATTTTTCTGTAACGATAACCTTATAGAGGTTTCACATTCGCAATATTTTGCTTTATTTTTATTAATCTACTAAATCTATAGGGTTTGTGTAAATATTAAGGTTGTTTCGTTTTTATTTTTTAAAATTTGATGTAGGTTTGCATTGTCCTATTAAATTAATAGGGTATTTGAATTAATTAATTACTATGATTTTAAACCAAATCATTTTTAGTAAAAAAGCACAAGGTAAAGGCTTTGAAGAAGATAAAACTTCCGAGAAACCTTTGCGAAGTGTTTTAAAAGCTTTGAGTTGGAGACTTATTGGTACGTTAGATACTTTAATTGTGTCTTATGTTTTAACAGGGGAAATAGGATTGGCAACATCCATTGCATCCATAGATTTTATCACAAAATTAGTGTTGTATTTCTTTCATGAAAGAATATGGAACAAAATAAAATGGGGAAAATAGCGCACATGAATTTAGAAGAAATAAATAAAGAATTACGAGATAAAAGTCCAAAAGAAATAATTTCTTGGGCAATTTCTATCGCAGACAAAGCAGCTGTTACCACAAACTTTAGACCTTATGAAGTGGCTATTTTAAATGCAGTTTCAGAAGTGCAAAAAGAGATTAAAGTTATTTGGTGTGATACGGGGTATAACACTGTTCAAACCTATAAACATGCCGAAGAGGTTATAGAAAAATTGAATCTGAACATTCAACTATATGTTCCAAAACAAACTGTTGCACATAGAAATGTTGTTTTGGGAGTTCCTTCTGTGGATGACAAGAAACATAAAATATTTACAGAACAAGTGAAATTAGAACCTTTCACAAGGGCAATGAAAGAACATGAGCCAGACGTTTGGTTTACGAACTTAAGAAAAGGACAAACTGCGTTTAGAGATCGTATCGATATTGTTTCTAAAAGTAAAGGTGGTATTTTAAAAGTGAGTCCGTTTTATCATTGGTCAGATGAAGATTTAGACACGTATTTAGAACAATACAATTTACCAAACGAGTTTACATATTTCGATCCTACAAAAGTAGAAAGTAATAGAGAATGTGGTTTACATATCTAAAAGACATGATTATGAATCAAAGAACAATACAAGTAGATGCTTTAGAAAGTGAAGCAATTTATATTTTTAGAGAAGTAGTTGCGCAGTTTGAAAAACCTGTGTTGCTTTTTTCTGGAGGAAAAGACAGTATTACGTTAGTTCGTTTAGCGCAAAAAGCATTTTTTCCTGCAAAAATCCCTTTTCCATTAATGCACATAGATACAGGTCATAATTTTCCAGAAACCATAGCATTTAGAGATCGTTTGGTGAAAGAATTGGGCGTCGATTTAATTGTAAGAGATGTACAAGATAATATTGATAGTGGCCGTGTAAAAGAAGAAACGGGTAGATATGCAAGTAGAAATATGTTGCAAACAGAAACGCTTTTAGATGCTATTGAAGAATTTGGTTTTGATGCCTGCATTGGTGGCGCAAGAAGAGATGAAGAAAAAGCAAGAGCGAAAGAAAGAATTTTCTCTGTAAGAGATGATTTTGGACAATGGGATGAAAAAAACCAAAGACCAGAAGTGTTCGATATGTTAAACGGAAAAATAGCTTTAGGACAAAATGTGCGTGTTTTTCCAATTTCAAATTGGACAGAATTAGACGTTTGGTCTTATATAAAAGCAGAAGACATCGAAATTCCTTCTATTTACTTCGCACACAAAAGAAAAACATTTGTAAGAGATCGCATGATTTGGTCTGCAGATGACGCCGTTGTGTTTAGAGATGAAGAAGAAGAAGTTGTAGAAAGAATGGTTCGTTTTAGAACTGTTGGCGATATGAGTTGTACAGCAGCAGTTTTATCTGACGCCGTAGATATTGCAAAAGTTGTTGAAGAAATTAGAGACTCTTCAATATCTGAAAGAGGTGCAAGAATAGATGACAAACGTTCGGAAGCAGCCATGGAGAAGAGAAAGCAACAAGGGTATTTTTAAAATTATTTGGGCGTTTTAACGGGCTTTCACTACTCGCTTTTTTTCTAAAAAAAGAAAAAAGAGCTCAAACAAACCGTTCAATCCCTAACGCAACTATTAAAAAGCATTTTGCAAGTTTTAAAAAGCTTGTAAATATCAATAAAAAAGAATACGAATTAGGCGAATAGTTTAAAAAAAAAACGCCAAAGCATAAAAGAAATGAACGTATTAAAAATAGCAACAGCAGGAAGTGTAGATGATGGTAAAAGTACCTTAATTGGTCGTATTTTATATGACACCAAATCATTAACAGATGATAAGCTAGAAGCAATAGAAGAAAAAAGCAAACAAAGAGGATTCGATTATTTAGATTTTTCTTTGGCAACAGATGGTTTGGTTGCAGAACGTGAGCAAGGTATTACCATAGATGTTGCTCATATATATTTTTCCACAAGAAAAAAGAGCTTCATCATTGCAGATACACCTGGTCATATCGAATATACAAGAAATATGGTTACGGGCGCTTCTACGGCACAAGCTTCCATTGTTTTAATTGATGCTAGAAACGGAGTGGTAGAACAAACGTATCGTCATTTTTTTATCAATAATTTACTACGAATTAAAGATGTTGTCATTGCAATAAATAAGATGGATTTGGTTGATTTTTCCGAAGAAAAATACAATAGCATCAAAGGAGAAATTGAGTATTTAGCGAGTAAAAGTGAATATAAAAATCAGAATTTAACCTTTATTCCAATGTCTGCTTTACAAGGAGATAACGTGGTCACAAAATCTGAAAACACACCTTGGTATAAAGGCGAAACATTATTGCATCATTTAGAAAAACTAGATGCAGCAGCGATCAACGAAGTATCTCAAGTTCGTTTTCCTGTGCAAACTGTTATCAGACCAAAAACAGATGAATATCATGATTTTAGAGGATATGCTGGTAAAATTTATGGAGGAGATTTTGAAGTTGGAGATGCTGTAACCGTCTTACCTTCTTTAACAAAATCTACAATAAAAAGCATTCATTTTTTTGATAAAGAGTTTGCGAAAGCAAAAAACGGAAGTTCGGTTACCATTATATTAGAAGACAATGTAAATGTGAGTAGAGGAGATATGTTGGTAAAAGTTTCTGAAGAACCAAAAATCACAAAAGAACTAAATGCAACCATTTGTTGGATGGACAAGGAGCCTTTAAAAGCTAGTCAGAAATACTATATCAAACATGGTGTAAATGATGCGCAGGCAAAAATTACACAATTATCGAGTATTATAAAAACAGATTTTTCAGGAAAAATTAACAATCCGTCTGAATTAGAATTGAATCAGATAGGAGATATTCAATTAAAATTAAGCAAACCTTTATTGGTAGATGCCTACAATGAAAATAAATCGAATGGTTCATTTATTTTAATCAATCCGAAAACAAACAATACCGTTGGTGTTGGTTTTATTCGCTAATTATAAAAAAGTATGGCAATTATAATAACAGACGAATGCATCAATTGCGGAGCATGTGAACCAGAATGCCCAAATACGGCTATTTATGAAGGAGCTGAAGATTGGAAATATGGTGAAGGAACTTCGTTAAAAGGAAGTATAAAGCTACTGAATGGAATCACAGTAGATGCAGAAGAAACTCAAGAAGCTGTGTCTGATGAGTATTATTTTATTGCTCCAGATAAATGTACAGAATGTATTGGCTTTCATGAAGAACCACAATGTGCTGCAGTGTGTCCGGTAGATTGTTGTGTCCCAGATGACGCGCATATAGAGACTGAAGAAGAACTTTTAGCGAAACAAAAGTTTTTACATAATTAAAAAATTAATGCTTTTACAAGCTTATAAGAAACAGAATAATGCAAAGTTTTAGAACCGAAATAGAGAATCCGATAGTAGCAAAAGACATTCTAGAATTAGAACGTAAAATTCATCTTTTTAAGGAGGGAAAAATAGACGAAGAACGTTTTAGAAGTTTACGTTTGGCTAGAGGGATTTATGGACAGCGCCAGTTTGGTGTACAAATGATTCGTATAAAATTACCTTACGGAAAAGTAACGAGCGAACAATTGCATCGAATTGCTGATGTTTCAGATGAATATTCTCGTGGAAGATTACACATTACTACCAGACAAGATATTCAAATACACCATGTAAGTTTAGATAGAACGCCAGAATTGTGGGCGCAATTAGAAAAAGATGATATTACCTTACGTGAAGCTTGTGGAAATGCAGTAAGAAATATTACAGCTTCAGAAACTGCAGGAATCGATGTAGATGAACCTTTTGATGTGTCTCCGTATGCAGATGCTACGTTTCAATTCTTTTTAAGAAACCCAATTTGTCAAGAAATGGGGCGTAAATTTAAGATGTCTTTTTCGGGTACAGATGATGATACGGCTATTAGTTTTATTCATGATTTAGGTTTTATTGCAAAAATAAAAGTTGAAAACGGAGTTGCTAAAAAAGGATTCAAAGTTTTATTAGGTGGTGGTTTAGGATCACAACCAAGACATGCAGATGTTATTTATGATTTTCTAGAAGAAGATGTATTAATACCAACAATAGAAGGAGTTTTAAGAATTTTTGATCGTTTTGGGGAACGCGCAAAAAGAGCAAAAGCAAGATTAAAATTTTTAGTAAAAGAGATAGGAGTTGAAGCTTTTTTAGAATTAGTTTCAAATGAAGTGAATGCGTTAGAAAACAAAACATTTAAAGTAGATACTACAGAATTTGAGCAACCAATTTCTTTTCAAGAAGAAGCAATTCCTTCAGTGAAAATAGAAGAAGAAGTTGCGTATCAAAAATGGAAAGAAACCAATGTTATTAAACAAAAACAAGAAGGTTTATTTGCAATCGGAATAAAAGTCCATTTAGGAGATTTTTACACACCAAAAGCACGTTTGTTAGCAGATTTGGTAAAGAAATATGCCGCAAATGAAATCAGATTGACCTTGCGTCAGAATATCTTAATTCGTCATATTAGAAAAGAGTTATTGCCTTTCTTTTATGTTGAATTACAAAAATTAGGTTTTGCAAATGCAGGTTATAATTCTACCGCAGATATTACAGCTTGCCCAGGAACAGATACTTGTAATTTAGGGATTTCTAGTAGTACAGGAATTGCAGTGGTGTTAGAAAAAGTATTGGAAGAAGAATATCCGCAGTACTTAAATAACAAAGAAATTGCTATTAAAATTAGTGGTTGTATGAATGCTTGTGGGCAACATAATATGGCGCACATTGGTTTTCAAGGAATGTCTCTAAAAGTAGGTGATTTACAAGCACCAGCATTACAAGTTTTAATTGGTGGCGGAATTTTAGGTGATGGAAATGGTCGTTTTTCTGATAAGTTAGTGAAAATACCAAGTAAAAGAGGTCCAGAATCTTTACGTATTTTATTAGATGATATTGCTAAAAATCAACAAGAAAAAGAAACATTTTTAGAGTATTACGACAGACAAGGGAAAATTTATTTCTACGATTTATTAAAAGGATTGTCTGATACAAGTAATCTAGAACCAAGCGATTTTGTTGATTGGGGACATTCTGAAAAGTATGTAAAAGCAATTGGAGTAGGAGAATGTGCAGGAGTTGTAATCGATTTAATTGCAACACTTTTATTTGAAAGTGAAGAGAAAATTACAAATGCTGAAGAAGCGTTTAAAGAGAATCAATATTCAGATAGTATTTATTATTCGTATACAGCTATCGTAAATACAGCAAAAGCATTATTAATTGCAGCAGATATTAAAACGAATACACAAGCGGTAATTATTAGTGATTTTCAAGAGCATTTTGTAGCAACAAACAAAATTGAAATTGAGGGTTCTTTTGAAGATCTTGTCTATCGAATTAAAAATGAAAAGCCAACAAAAGCATTTGCAGAAAGCTATTTAAATGATGCAAGATCATTTTATAAAAAGATTGATGCTTTTAGAAAACAAGAAGTTAGTCATGTATAAAATCCCGAAATTAACAGTGGTTGGCGCAGGCCCAGGAGATGTAGATTTAATCACTTTAAAAGCGATAAAAGTTTTAAAAACTGCGGATGTGGTTTTATACGATGCTTTGGTAAACGAAGAATTGTTAGACCATATAAATCCGAATGCAGAACTCATCTTTGTAGGGAAACGTAGAGGCTGTTACAGATATCAACAAGAGCAAATTAATGATTTGATAGTTGAGCGCGCAAAAACTCATGGACACGTAGTTCGTTTAAAAGGTGGCGATCCATTTATTTTTGGTAGAGGTGCAGAAGAAATGGAATTTGCAGCTAGTTTTGGAATAGAAACAGCGATGGTTCCAGGAATTTCGTCTTCCTTGGCAGTTCCTGCATACCAAAATATCCCTGTTACAAAACGAGGAAGTGCAGAAAGTTTTTGGGTAATTACCGGAACCACAAAAGAACATAAATTGTCAGATGATGTTGTATTGGCTGCAAAATCGAATGCAACTGTTGTGGTTTTAATGGGAATGGGGAAATTGCCAGAAATTGTAAAGTTATTTCAACAAGAAAATAAAAATGAGTTGCCAGTTGCAATCATTCAAAACGGGACAAGAAGTAACGAAAAAGTAGGAATTGGAACTGTTGATACAATTCTAGCAATTGTAAATGAAAATGAGTTAAGCAACCCTGCGATTATTATTTTAGGAGAAGTTGTAAAACATAGAGCAATTTTGGCAAATGTTCAACAAGAACATTCCAAAGAATTAATTGCATAAAATTATGGAGCAGAACGAATTATATCCTATCTTTTTAAAAACACAACAACTAGAAACGCTAATTGTTGGTGGCGGATTTGTGGCATTAGAAAAACTGTCGTTTTTGTTAAAATCGAGTCCGAATTCTAAAGTCACCATGGTTTCTCCTTTTTTTAGAGAAGAAACGCAAGAGTTGGCAAATAAGTTTGGTGTACAAATGATTATTGATGAGTATCAAAAAGGATACTTATCAAACAAAAGTATTGTAATTGCAACTACAGATAAAGTGAATGTAAATATTGAAGTTTATAAAGACTGTAAGGAAAGAAATATTTTGGTAAATGTTGCTGATAATCCGCCATACTGCGATTTTTATATGGGCGGAATTGTGACCAAAGGAAATGTGAAAATAGCCATTTCTACCAACGGTAAATCGCCAACAACAGCCAAAAGGTTACGTCAGTTTTTTGAAGATGTACTTCCAGAAAATATTGATGATTTGGTAAAAAACTTGAATGCATACAGAAAAACAATTAAAGGAAACTTTGAAGAAAAAGTAGAAAAGCTAAACGAATTTACAAAGAGTTTGGTAGAGAGATAAGACCAAGAAGACCTCACAGGTTTTTAAAACCTGTGAGGTCTAAAGTACGATAAAACAGAAGAAAATGATTACAACAGACATACTAATTATTGGAGCAGGACCCACAGGTTTATTTACCGTTTTTGAAGCAGGTTTATTAAAGTTAAAATGTCATTTAATTGATGCTTTACCGCAACCTGGTGGACAGTGTTCAGAAATTTACCCGAAGAAACCAATTTATGATATTCCTGCATATCCAGAAATTTTAGCGGGAGATTTAACGGATAAATTGATAGAGCAAACCAAGCAATTTAAACCTGGTTTTACTTTAGGAGAAAGAGCAGAAACTATAGACAAACAAATAGATGGTACTTTTATAGTAACAACAAATAAAGGCACAAAACATCATGCTAAAATAGTTGCAATTGCTGGTGGTTTAGGTTCTTTTGAGCCAAGAAAACCATTGATTCCTAACATTGCAGATTTTGAAGATAAAGGTGTTGAGTATATTATAAAAGAACCAGAATTTTATAGAGATAAAAAAGTTGTAATTTCTGGAGGTGGAGATTCTGCTTTAGATTGGGCAATTTTCTTGTCTACTATAGCTTCAGAAGTAACTTTAATTCACAGAAGAAACGAATTTAGAGGAGCCTTAGATTCCGTTGAAAAAGTACAAGAATTAAAAAATTTAGGAAAAATTAGATTAATTACACCTGCGGAGGTAAAAGGAATTTTAGGAACTAATAAAGTTACTGGAGTTGCCGTACAGAAAAAAGACGAAGATGCTTTTATTGTAGATACAGATCACTTTATTCCGTTATTTGGCTTGTCTCCTAAATTAGGCCCAATTGGTTCTTGGGGTTTAGAAATTGAGAAGAATGCAATTAAAGTAAATAATGCTTTAGATTATCAAACCAACATTCCGGGTGTGTATGCAATTGGTGATGTAAATACCTATCCTGGGAAATTAAAATTAATTCTTTGTGGTTTTCATGAAGCCACTTTAATGTGTCAGAGTGCATACAAACGTATTTTTCCAGATAAAAAATATGTAATGAAATACACAACAGTTGGCGGTGTAGATGGTTTTGACGGTACACGAAAAGAAGCGCCAAAAGCAGTAGTAAAAGCGATTCAGTAGTTTTCTTACATGGTTTAAAAACATCGCAGGTCTTATTTTTTAAACTATTAAATTCTTATCGTTTAATAATTGTTAGGTTTGTGTAATTTTATAGACAATATAATAAGGAAATAGACCTCACAGGTTTTCATAACCAGTGAGGTCTAATCAATCAAATTTCTTACTTTTGACTTCTGATAAAAAATTAAAATGAGTTTAGATATAAACATAAAAATTACAGACAGAAATGGCGTAACACATGATGTGGTTGCACCAACAGACATGGCAATGAACTTAATGGAAGTTGTTCGTTCTTACGAGTTAGCCGAAGAAGGGACTATTGGTATTTGTGGCGGAATGGCAATGTGTGCTTCTTGTCAATGTTATGTAAAATCAGACCATACATTACCAGAAATGTCAGATGATGAAGATGCAATGTTAGCAGAAGCGTTTCATGTTGAAGACAATAGCAGGTTAGGATGTCAAATACAAATGACACCAGAAATTAATGGTTTAGAAGTAGTATTGGCTCCAGAATCATAAATATGAAAGAAGTAGCACCAAAAATAATAGTTAAAAATTACAGCATGTGTTTAAGAGATGCTGTAGAGGTTTTTACAAAAGAATTGATTAATTGTTTGTTTGATGAACAATATCAGCAAGAAAAAGGCGGACTTACTAAAAATAAATTTTTTAGAATTTTAGAACGTTTATCAATTGAAAATGAAGCTTGTTTTTGGTTAAATTTTGAAAGTTCTTTCACAGCAATAAGAAGAAAATTAGATTTAGATGCTTTGGCTGCTTTAAATAGTGATCCTGCAGCAAAAAGTTTAAGAGAAATTTATTTAGCATACCCTGGTTTTTATGCCATTGCTGTATATCGATTAAGCAATCAATTATTAAAACAAGAAATTCCTGTTTTACCAAGAATGATGAGCGAATTTGCACATAGCACAACAGGAACAGATATTCATCCAGGAGCAGAAATTGGTGATTCTTTTTTTATAGATCACGCAACCGGCATTGTAATTGGAGAAACCACCATTATTAAAAATAATGTGACTATTTTTCAAGGGGTAACTTTAGGCGGAATTCAAGTGAAGAAGAGTTTGGCATCTACCAAAAGACATCCAACAATAGAGAATAATGTTATTATTTATGCAAACGCTACTATTTTAGGAGGAGCTGTTGTTATTGGCGCAAACTCTGTTATTGGCGCAAATGTTTGTATTACAGAATCTACATTAAAAAACTCTGTAGTTACAGTACAATCAGAAAATAAAATTTTTCAAAGAAGTTAAAGATGAAGACAAAAAATATTATCGATTTCGTAGGAAATACACCTTTGGTGGAAGCACAACATATCTTTAAAAAAGAAGGAGTTACTTTATTACTAAAATTAGAAGGAAATAATCCTGGTGGAAGTGTGAAAGATAGAGCTGCTTACAATATGATTTCTGAAGCTCTAAGAAGACAGAATATTAAAAAAGGAGATACTTTAGTGGAAGCTACAAGTGGAAATACCGGAATTGCTTTGGCATTAATGGCGAAAGTTTTAGGTGTACATATGGTGTTGGTAATGCCAGAAAATTCTACTATAGAAAGAGTGAAAACTATGCGTGCTTATGGCGCAAAGGTCATTTTAACGTCGTCAGAATTAGGAATTGAAGGTTCTAGGGATTATGCTTTAAAATTAAAATATAAAAAAGGATATTTTAGACTGAATCAGTTTGACAATCCAGATAATTCTAAAGCACATTACAAAACTACAGGACCAGAAATTTGGAGGGATACAGAAGGAGAAGTAACTCATTTTGTGGCGGCAATGGGAACAACCGGAACCATTATGGGAGTTTCAGATTTTTTGAAAGAACAAAATAAAGAGATAAAAATTATTGGAGCACAACCTACAGATGGTGCAAAAATACCAGGGATTAGAAAATGGCCAGAAGAATATTTACCGGCAATTTTTAACCGCTCAAAAGTAGATCAAGTAATCGAAGTAAGTGAAGAAGAATCAAAAGCAATGACACAAAGATTGGCTTCCGAAGAAGGTATTTTTGCAGGAATGAGTAGTGGAGGTTCTGTAGCAACAGCTATAAAAGTAGCAGAGAAATTAGAGAAAGGTGTTGTTGTTGCAATTATTTGCGATCGAGGAGATAGATATTTATCTTCATCTCTTTTTGAGAAAGAATAAAAAAAGGACACGAATTTCACAATTTAAAACGAATTAAAAAATCTGTGAGATTTTTATTAGTGAATTAAAACTAAATCGTTACTTAAACTAAGATTTATGTAAAACAGTGAAACTCGTGTTCAAGTTTCAATATAATAATTCTACAAATAAATAAATAATCCGTTTATTTGCAGTTCAGTTCATAAACTTATTGATTACGTTATCACGAAAGGCAGAGGGATTAGACCCATTGAAGCCTTGGCAACCTCTCATTTTGAGAAAGGTGCTACATTCTACAAGTGAATGCTGAATTAATTTCGGTATCTCTTGACAGATAACAGCGAAAAAATTACCTTTCCTGATGACATATTGATAGAAAAATCAACAAATGTCAAATATATACAAAGCTTTACAAGAACGAATTTTAATTTTAGATGGTGCCATGGGGACCATGCTTCAAGCTTATAAATTCACCGAAGAAGATTTTAGAGGAGAACGCTTTAAAGACTATCCGTCACCACTTCAAGGAAATAACGACTTGTTATCACTTACCCAACCAGAAGCTATAAAAACCATTCATGGTAAATACTTTGAGGCTGGTGCAGACATTATAGAAACCAATACATTTTCTGGAACTACGATAGCAATGGCAGATTATCAAATGGAAAATTTGGTCTATGAACTAAATTATCAATCTGCAAAAATTGCCAAAGAAGTAGCAAATGAATTTACGGCGAGAGAACCACACAAACCTCGTTTTGTAGCGGGTTCAATTGGGCCAACCAATAGAACAGCAAGCATGTCGCCAGATGTAAATGATCCTGGTTACAGAGCCGTTACTTTCGATGAATTAAGAATTGCTTACAAGCAACAAACAGAAGCATTATTAGATGGTGGCGCAGATTTGTTATTGGTAGAAACAGTATTTGATACTTTAAACGCAAAAGCAGCTTTATTTGCTATTGAAGAAGTAAAAGAAGAAAGAAATATCGATATCCCGATTATGTTAAGTGGCACAATTACAGATGCATCTGGTAGAACATTATCTGGGCAAACAGCAGAAGCTTTCTTAATCTCTGTTTCTCATATTCCATTATTATCGGTAGGATTTAATTGTGCTTTAGGAGCCAATTTGTTACAACCTCACTTAGAATCGATTGCGAACAAAACAGATTTTGCTATTTCTGCGCATCCAAATGCAGGTTTGCCAAATGCTTTTGGCGAGTATGATGAAACTGCAGAAGAAATGGGAGAGCAAATTGAAGAATACTTAAAGAAAGATTTAATTAATATTATTGGAGGATGTTGTGGAACATCACCAGAGCATATTCGTGTTATTGCAAATATTGCAGCCAAATATAAACCAAGAGTTCATTCTAAAATTATTTTAGAAGCTCAATAGAAGGAAAGAAAGAAGATGAAGATAAAACAAACAAAATACATGCGTTTATCAGGATTAGAACCTCTAATTTTGAATGAAAACAGCAACTTTATCAATGTTGGTGAGCGAACAAATGTTGCGGGTTCTCGTAAGTTTTTAAGATTGATTAAAAATGAGCAATTTGATGAAGCTTTAGATATTGCAAGACATCAAGTAGATGGTGGTGCGCAAATTATTGATATTAATTTTGATGACGGTTTAATTGATGGAAAACAAGCAATGGTTCGTTTTCTAAATTTAATTGCTGCCGAACCCGATATTTGTAGAGTCCCAATTATGATTGATAGCTCTAAGTGGGAAATTATAGAAGCTGGTTTACAAGTAGTGCAAGGAAAATGTGTTGTAAATTCAATATCACTTAAAGAAGGAGAAGAAAAGTTTATTAACGAAGCGAAACTAATAAAGCGTTATGGTGCTGCGGTAATTGTAATGGCTTTTGATGAAGAAGGACAAGCAGATAATTATGATCGTAGAATAGAAATAGCGAAACGTTCTTATGATGTTTTAGTGAACAAAGTTGGTTTTGCTTCTGAAGACATTATTTTCGATTTAAACATATTTCCTGTGGCTACTGGGATGGATGAGCACAGAAGAAATGCCATCGATTTTATTGAAGCGACACGCTGGGTAAGACAAAATTTAACCAATGCAAGTGTAAGTGGAGGTGTAAGTAACGTGTCTTTTTCTTTTAGAGGTAATGACGGGGTTAGAGAAGCAATGCATTCTGTTTTCTTGTATCATGCCATTCAAGCAGGTATGAATATAGGAATTGTAAACCCTGCGTTGTTAGAAGTGTATGATAATATTCCGAAAGATTTATTAGAACGTGTAGAAGATGTAATTCTTGATAAGAGAGAAGATGCGACAGAACGTTTATTAGATTTTGCTGATAGTGTAAAAGGTTCTAAAACCGAAAAAACAGTTGATTTATCTTGGAGAGAAAATCCGATTCAAGAGAGAATTACGCACGCTTTGGTAAAAGGAATTGATGCTTTTATTATTGAAGATATAGAACAAGCAAGACAAGCCGCAGAAAAACCAATTGATGTTATTGAAGGGAATTTAATGATGGGTATGAATGTGGTTGGAGATTTATTTGGAGCAGGAAAAATGTTTTTGCCACAAGTAGTAAAATCTGCACGTGTAATGAAAAAAGCGGTAGGTTATTTAAATCCGTTTATTGAAGCAGAAAAAGGCGATAAACAAGAACCTGTTGGTAAAATATTAATGGCCACTGTAAAAGGGGATGTGCATGATATTGGTAAAAATATTGTAAGTGTTGTTTTGGCGTGTAATAACTACGAAATTGTAGATTTAGGAGTAATGGTTCCGCCAGAAAAAATTATTCAAATGGCTATTAGCGAACGTGTAGATGCGATTGGTTTGTCTGGTTTAATTACACCTTCTTTAGATGAAATGGTGTATTTAGCAAAAGAAATGCAACGTCAGAATTTTGTTTTACCATTGTTAATTGGTGGAGCAACAACTTCTAAAGCACACACTGCTGTTAAGATAGATACGCAATATAAAAATGCCGTTGTGCATGTAAATGATGCATCTAGAGCAGTAACTGTTGTTGGAGATTTGTTAAATAAAAGAACGTCTCATGAGTATGTTGCTAAAATGAAAAAAGATTATGATGAGTTTAGAACCAAGTTTTTAAAACGAGGGAAAGAAAAATCATACATTTCTATAAAGGAAGCGCGGAAGCGTAAATATAAAATTGATTGGAAAACTTCAGAAATTGTGAAGCCAAGAGCTTTGGGAATTCAGACTTTTGAACAATTAAGTTTAAAAGAATTATTACCATTTATAGATTGGAGTCCGTTTTTTAGAAGTTGGGATTTGCATGGAAAGTTTCCAGCTATTTTAACTGATGAGGTTGTTGGTGAGCAAGCCACAATAATGTATGAAGAAGCCCAGGAAATGATCAAAGAAATCATTGCAAAACAGTTGTTAAAACCAAAAGCAATTTTCGGGTTGTTCGAAGCAAATACCATTAATGAGGATGATATTTCGATTCAGAAAAAAGGAAAAGAAGTGGCTGTTTTTAGAACTTTACGTCAGCAATTAAAAAAGCGAGAAGGGATTCCTAATATTGCCTTATCCGATTTTATTGCACCAAAAGAAACCAATAGAACCGATTATATGGGAGCTTTTTGTGTGGCTATTTATGGCGCACAAGAATTAGCAGAAAGTTACAGAGAAAAAGAAGACGATTACAACGGAATTATGGCACAAGCAATTGCAGATCGTTTTGCAGAAGCAATGGCAGAGTACTTGCACAAGCAAATTAGAACAAATCATTGGGGTTATGATGCTGATGAAGGGTTAACAAATGACGATTTAATTAAAGAAAGTTATAAAGGTATTCGTCCTGCGCCAGGGTATCCTGCGTGCCCAGATCATTTAGAAAAAGAAACTATTTGGGAGTTGTTAGATGTAGAAAATCAAATAGGAGTAAAACTAACTGAAAGCTTAGCAATGTGGCCAGCCGCTGCAGTTTCTGGTTATTATTTTGCAAACAGAGAAGCAAAATACTTTGGTTTAGGTAAAATTACCGATGATCAAGTAACAGATTATTCCACCAGAAAAGGAATTACAAAAGAGAAAGCGAGAAAGTGGTTGCACCCAACTTTAGCAGAAGAATAATTTTTAGATTTCACAGGTTTTAAAAACCTGTGAAATCTAAGTTTGCGTTAGCGATTGAAACGGCATCCTTTTTTGTTTTTCAAAAAAGATATAGTGTAAAGCGCGACCCTTGTGGTAACGCCCAAAAAAGATAGAATATAATAATAACACAAAATAACCCGCAACAATATCCTTTTTTTTAAGGGATAAAGGGAGGCTAATGAAAGTTACAGATCATATAAACAATGCCAACGGTAAAACGTTATTTTCTTTTGAAGTAATACCGCCTCAAAAAGGAAAAAATATTCAAGATTTATATAATAATATAGACCCTTTAATGGAATTTAATCCGCCTTTTATAGACGTAACTACTTCTAGAGAAGAGTATGTTTATTTAGACAAAGGAAACGGACTTTTAGATAAAAGGATTACCAGAATGCGCCCAGGAACTGTGGGTATTTGTGCGTCTATTATGCATAAATATAAGATAGATGCGATTCCGCATTTATTGTGTGGAGGTTTTACCAAAGAAGAAACGGAGTATGTTTTGGTAGATTGCCATTATTTAGGATTGGATAACGTGATGGCTTTGCGTGGAGACTCTATGAAAGATGAACCTTATTTTAATGCAGCAAAAGGAGGAAATGCTTTTGCGAGTGAATTGGTAGATCAGATTGCAAGTTTAAATCGTGGAAAATATTTACATAATGATGTGCAGGTAGAACACCATTCAGATTTTTGTATTGGTGTTGCAGGGTATCCAGAAAAACATATGGAAGCACCATCTTTGGTCTCTGATTTAAGACGTTTAAAAGAAAAAGTAGCTGCTGGTGCAGATTATGTGGTTACACAGATGTTTTTTGATAATAATAAATACTTTGAGTTTGTAAAAGCAGCCAAGGAAATAGGAATTAACGTACCTATAATTCCAGGAATTAAACCTTTAGCAGTTCAAAGGCATTTACAAGTTTTACCGCAAGTTTTTAAAATAGATTTACCGCAAGATTTAATAGATGCGGTAGATGCTTGTAAAGATAATAAGGCGGTAAGGCAAGTTGGTGTTGAGTTTGCGATACAGCAATCTAAAGAGTTATTAGCCGCAGGAGTGCCTGTTTTACATTATTATTCTATGGGTAAAAGTGATAATGTGCAAGCAATAGCATCTGAATTATTTTAAAGGTTTAAGCAACCTGCCTTTTTCATAAAATAAAAGAGCTCCAATAAGAATTCATTAAAAAAAAATAGATGTTCATCGTTTTTTTAATGAATTCTGTACTTGCAAGCATAAGTAGTATTGATAGACAAATAAGAAAAAGTAATTTTTTTGAAAACTAGAAAGTAAATAAAATGATTACTTTTGTAGTTCGAAACTGAAATAACAATTTTAAAAATATAAAAAATGGCATTAGAAATTACAGACGCAAACTTTGAAGAATTAGTATTAAAATCTGACAAACCAGTATTAGTAGATTTTTGGGCAGCTTGGTGTGGACCTTGTAGAATGGTTGGACCAATTGTTGATGAAATTTATACTGAGTATGAAGGAAAAGCAGTTGTTGGTAAAGTAGACGTTGATGCTAACCAAGAATTTGCAGCTAAATACGGCGTTAGAAATATACCCACTGTTTTAATCTTTAAAAACGGAGAAGTTATTGACAAGCAGGTAGGTGTTGCACCAAAAAACACTTATACAGGTAAAATTGATGCTGCATTGTAGTAACAATTAACATTTTATAGTATAGAAAAGGTTTGGCTAACGCTGAACCTTTTTTTATTTTAGTAAAACTCAATTTTTAAAATAGCGAAGCTATGAATGCACAATTGTTAGCAGAACTAGTCCTTTTTTTTTAGTGAAACCTTGAGGTATTATTTTGTCAAACGATAGAAATTTATTTTCTGTTTTTTATCGAAATTGTATCGAGATGTTTCTTAATTAAAACTCAATATAAATTTAAGTTAATGATGAAGATTTTATTTTTTTTAGGTGTATTATTTTTTATCTCTTGTGATAAAAAACAAGAAGAGAAGTTGACGCTAGAAACAGGAATTTCCTTTGAATTAGCTAAATATAGAAAACAGCAAATTTCTGATGTAGCCTATCAATTAGACTTTAAAATTCCGAAAGAAAAAACAACAGTTATTTCTTCTAAATTGGTTTTAAGTTTTACGATTAACGATTTAAAAAACACTGTTTTTTTAGACTTTAATGAAGAACCCTCAAAATTAAAATCAATAAAAGTAAATGGAGAAGTATCAGTAATTAATCACCAGAAAGAACATCTAATTATTGATAAAAAATTATTAAATATAGGTAAGAATTTTATAGAAATAATTTTTGATGCTGGTGAGAAATCGCTCAATAGAAATACTGAGTTTTTATATACCTTATTAGTTCCAGATAGGGCAAGTACGTTGTTTCCTTGCTTTGATCAACCAGATATGAAAGCAAACTATAAATTAAGAATAACTGCGCCAAAAGACTGGAAAGTTTTGTGTGGTGCTTTTGAAGAAAGTAGTGTAGAAGTTGATGGTTTTATAGCACATACTTTTGAAGAAACAGATTTAATGAGTACGTATTTATTCTCTTTTGTTGCAGGTAAGTTTACCGAAGAGACGAAGAACCCAGGAGCGTTTGATATGCGCTTTTTATATAGAGAAAATAACGAAGAAAAAATTGCAGAAAGTGTGGATGAAGTATTTAAAATTCATCAAAATTCTATAGACTTTTTAGAAGCATATACGCAAGTAGCATTTCCGTTTCAAAAAATGGACTTCGCTGCAATTCCGCCTTTTCAATACGGAGGAATGGAACACGTTGGCGCAATTCAATACAGACAATCTTCATTGTTTTTAGATAAAAATGCCACTCAAAGTAGAAAATTGAGTAGAGCAAAACTAATTGCTCACGAAACTTCGCACATGTGGTTTGGCGACTTGGTTACCATGAAATGGTTTAATGATGTTTGGATGAAGGAAGTATTTGCTAATTTTATGGCAGATAAAATCATGAATCCTGTTTTTCCTGAAGTAAACCACGACTTAAACTTTATGATGTCGCATTACCCAAGTGCATATTCCGAAGATAGAACAAAAGGCACAAATGCCATTCGTCAATATTTAGGAAACCTAAAAAATGCAGGTTCTTTATACGGACGAATTATTTATAACAAAGCACCAATTATGATGCGTCAGTTAGAATATTTATTAAGTGAAGAAGCTTTTCAACAAGGAATTCAAGAATACATAAAAACGTATGCAAACTCCAATGCAGATTGGAATGAATTGGTTGCAATTCTGGATAAAAAATCAGAAGGAAATATTAAAAACTGGTCTGATGTTTGGGTAAATTCATCTGGAAGACCCGTTTTTACAGAAGAAATTGAGTTGAATGAAAAAGGAAATGTAAAGAAATTTATCATTCATCAAAATGCAGAAGACGGTGCTGATAAAGTTTGGACGCAGTCTTTTAAAATTCAATTAAAGGATGCAAGAGGATATGTTAAAAATATCAACATTAAAAATATGGGAAAATCTTTTGACATTACTTCTGCAACAGAAGATTTTAAATCAGGACAAGTTTTATACAACACAAACGGATTTGGTTATGGCGTCTTTCCTATTTATAAAAAAGAATTAAATTCTTATAAAGATATTAAAGACGAAGTTTCTAGAGGATATCAATTTATAAACTTGTATGAAAATATGCTAAACGGAGAAGTAACGCCTTTAGAAACATATGAAGTGTATATGGATGCCATTTTAGTTGAAAATAATGAGTTGATTACAAATTATTTATCAGGAAGGATTCAGAATATATTTTGGACTTTCTTAACGGAAACACAGCAAAATAACATTCAAAAGAAAACAGAAAATGACGTTTTTAATTTGTTAAAAAATGAATTTCCTACAAATATTAAAAAGACATTATTTGGTTTGTATCAATCAATTGCAATTTCAGCTGAAGGAAAAGAACACTTATATGAAATATGGAAAGAAAAGAAGAAAATTAAAAATCTCTTTTTAAATGAAAATGATTTTACTTCTTTGGCAATGAAATTGGTTATTTTTAAGCATCCGAAAGAAGTTGAAATCATTGCAGAACAACAAACCAGAATTTCTAACAAAGATAGATTAGAACGTTTTAATTGGTTGTTACCTTCACTTTCTAATGCTAAAAATGTGAGAGATGATTTTATGACATCACTTTTACAGAAAGAAAACAGAGAGAAAGAATCTTGGGTTCAAACAGCTTTGAGTAACATACATCATCCGCTAAGACAAAAAACAGCAACAAAACATTTAGAATCTGTTTTAGAAAAGCTGGAAGAAGTGCAAGTAACAGGTGATATTTTCTTTCCTAAAGGATGGTTGGCAAGTTCTATTGGGTTGTATTCTTCAAAAGAAGCAGATGCTATTTTGAATCGGTTTTTAGAAGATAATTCAGATTACAGCCCTATTTTGCTAAAAAAATTATTGCAGACAACAGATAACTTAACAAGGGCTCAAAAAATTAAAAAATAGCATGAATGTATCTGAAGTAAAAACAGCTGAAATTAAAAACCTCGATATTCTAGCAAAACAAGTAGTAGAAGGTTTTATCACAGGAATACATAAAAGTCCGTTTCACGGATTTTCTGTAGAGTTTTCTGAACATAAATTGTATAACAAAGGCGAAAGTACACGGCATATAGATTGGAAACTGTTTGCGAAGACAGAGAAATTATATACCAAAAAATACGAAGAAGAAACGAATTTGCGCTGTCATATCATTATAGATAATTCTGCCTCGATGCATTATCCTGTTGTAAAAAAACAGACTTTAGACAACTTAAATAAAGTAGGTTTTTCTGCTGTTGCAGCGGCTTCTCTAATGGAGATTTTAAAAAGACAGAGAGATGCAGTTGGTTTAAGTATTTATTCTGATACGTATGAATATTATGCGCCAGAGAAAGGAAGTGAGCGTCATCGAAAGATGTTATTGCATCAATTAGAGCAAGTAATGGTCTCGGAATCGAAAGCAGCAACAGAGACTTATAAATATTTACATGAAATTGCAGAAAAAATACACAGACGCTCTTTAATTTTTGTTTTTACAGACATGTTTCAACCAAATAAAGAAAATGATTCTCTTTTTGAAGCTCTAAAACATCTTAAATTTAACAAACATGAGGTTGTTTTGTTTCATACATACGATGGGAAAACAGAATTTAACTTCAATTTCGACAATTCTCCGAAAAAATTTGTGGATGTTGAAACTGGAGAAGAGATTCATATTTATGCAGAAAATGTACGCGAAAAATACAAAAAATTAGTTGGTGATTATTTTAAAGAATTGAAAAATAAGTGTTTACAGTATAAAATCGATTATATTCCAGTAGACATACATAAAGGATATACCCAGGTTCTAACGGCCTATTTAATTAGTAGAAAAAAAAATAAATAATTTATTCATTTTATGTTTGCATATTTAAAAATAGATGTTATATTTGCAACCGCTTAAAGCAACGGTCTGGTAGTTCAGTTGGTTAGAATACCTGCCTGTCACGCAGGGGGTCGCGGGTTCGAGTCCCGTCCAGACCGCGAAAGCACTTCATTTATGAGGTGCTTTTTTTTGTTATAAACTTTTTTTTATTGGAGTTCTAAAAAATAAAAGTTAAAGTGCTAAGGCTGTGTTCTTTTAGTATTGAGTCTTAAAAATATAGAATCTAAAGAGTAAGAACGCTATGTTTTTAATAAAATAGATGTTATATTTGCAGTCGCTTAAAGCAACGGTCTGGTAGTTCAGTTGGTTAGAATACCTGCCTGTCACGCAGGGGGTCGCGGGTTCGAGTCCCGTCCAGACCGCAAGAAACATCTCATTTATGAGGTGTTTTTTTGGTTTATAGCATTTTATATTCAGTGATAATTTTTTAGGATTAAATAGCATTTTTAAAAAATGATAAAGAAGGATTCTGGATCAAGTCCAAAAGTTGTGGAATTTAGATTTTAAGCATAAATGTTAGTTAGTCCAGAAAGGAAGAATTCTATATTTTTCACACCTCTAAATTGTGCTCTAAACACTTTAATTTTTGCGTTAAAAGATTCTGCTGATGAGTTTGTGCTTCTATTATCAAAATAGTTGAGTGTATTTTGATAATGAATAGACATTGTTGTAGCGATACTCTTGAAATTGTTTAACTTTTATTGTCTCACTTTTTCATCTCATTTAGCAAGCCTAGTTAAAGCAGTGTTGTCTTCTGTTTGATTATAAATCCATGATAAGTTTTGACATAGTTTGTATGCTTTTTCTAAGTTAGGATATCTGTCAAAAAGTATTTTAGCTCTTTGATATTGATTTTAGTCCATTAGCTATCATATTTGTAAAGTAAATATCGGCCTCTTGCTAATAACTGTTTCAATGTATCTCTATTTGGTAGGTATCCAAAAAGGTAGAAATAAAATTGAAGTTTATGATATCAAGGATTTATTAAACTTAGAGCTTGCTAAAATTAAATCCTATACCGAAGATGAGTATTTAAAACTAAAACTTATTAACGAATTATCTAATTAGAACATTAAAGAAAAATTAGATATTTATTTTAAGCGGAGAGTAGCAGAAGTTGTTATCACAGGTTTTTATCAATATATTGATGTACTTACTGAAAAATCTAAAAAAAAAGTTAAAAAGGTTACTTGGCAGTCTTGTGATCGAACAATAGCGCTTATTCAAGATTTTGAAAGAGCTAAAAAATTTAAAATTTCTTTCGATTCTATCAATATTGATTTTTACTGAGGATTTATAGAATATTTACAGGAGGATTGTGAATTGAGTCCGAATACAATTGGTAAGCATCTAAAGAATATTAAGATGTTTATGAATTCTGCTGTTGAAGATGCCGTTACCGATTGCATAGGCCATAGACAGAAACATTTTAAGGTTATTAGAGAGGAAATTTTCAAGTTTATCTTATGCTAGAGGAATTAAAAAAAAAATAGAAAACTTAGAACTTGAATTGGATTCTATAAAAGATATAGTAAGAGATTTATTTTTAATGGGTTCATTCACTGGACAGCGTATTTCGAATTGGAAGAAGTTGGTTAAAGGAAATACTAAGGTTTTAAAAATAACAGAAGTTTTACATTAATACAAAAACAGAAGTAATTATACCAATTCACCCAATCACAGAAAATATATTATCAAAAAGGGATGGCAACGCTCCTAAGTTTTTAAACGAGCAAGACATTAATCTAAATATAAAACTCATTGTAGCGGAAGCAAAGATTATCGATTTAATTAATGAAAAGGATAATAAACCTAAGTGTGATTTAACTAGCTCACATTCAGGAAGAATATCATTCTGCTCTAATGCTTATAAATATAGAATGGATAGTTTAGCAATAATGCAATTATCTGGTCATAAAACAGAAAAAAGTTTTTTGACATATATATAAATAGGGAAAGAGGAGTTTGCCGAAAGAATAGCGAATCATCATTCTTTTCAAAAATAAACAATGGAGACAAAAATATTATTGGAGTGTCTACCTTTGATGTGACGTTTTTATGAGGTTATAAATTTTATATTTGACTTATGGCAAAAAAGTATGACAATGAATTTAAAGTTATGATAATCGAACTATTAAATTCCGTTGTTAAAACCAAACAAGTGAGTGAGGATTATGACTTAAGTCTAAGTATGGTTGGTCGCTGGAAACGCGAATACAAGTTGAAATCTGGAGATTTTTCAAAAAGAAAGAAATACCTCTTGAAGCTCAAAAACTCAAAGCACTAAAAAAAGAATTAAAGAATGAAACCATG
>NZ_VORS01000005.1 GCF_007997075.1 Polaribacter sp. IC073 | reverse complement strand
TTTTGTCTTAATGCCCGAATTTAACAGTTCTACAATCATAACTTTAAATTCATTGTCATACTTTTTTACCATAAGTCAAATATAAAATTTATAACCTCGTAAAAATCGTCACATCAAATGTAGACACTCCACTTTCAATGCTATTATTGCCACTGGTAATTTGGATTTACTTGATAGAGATTTCGCGAAAAAAATACAAGAACAAAACTCATACCAGTTGACCATTCTGAAATTAGTTGATTTTAATTTAAAAATTGCTGCAGATGTTGGTAAGAATTATATCCAAAATTATCCTCTGAACAGTCCTTTTAATGCAATTAATGGAAAAATTATGGATTCTTTTTGGCAACAAACTAATGAAAACAAACTGAAAATAGATTTAAATGCTGTTCTAACTTCGAAAATATTTGCTCTTACCGTAGTTAATGAAGGAAGAACGATGTTGTTAGAAAAGACAAAAAAAATAATTTCGGAAATTGACCAAAAAATTGAAGATTAATTGAACATAAAGAACAACGAAAGCCGTATATAATTTATTGCTAGTTCTAGCCTACTTACGAAAATTCTCGTGGACTTTCTATCTGTGTTTTATTTACGAAATTTACTACTTAAACACGCAACTAGCCTTATACAAAAACATTGGCAACATTTGAACTCACTCAAATCAATAATATGTCTGAATATTTAGAAAAATATAATATTGAAACTGAATTTGAAATAAAGAAAGTTCGCGATATAATTAAGAAAATGTTTCGTGAATCAAATAGTTCTCTTAAAGGAAAATTTATTGGCTCAATGAATAATGACACTTTTTTTGGTTCCACAAATTATAATGTGAACATAACTGTAAAAGGAAAAGTTTTTAAAGAAAAAGAAAAGACATTTATAAGTATGACTATATCAGATACAAGTCCAAATTATTCAACTATTGAGAATACTTTTCTAATCATATTTTTAACTATCGTATTAATAATTATCGCATCTAATAAATCAACTGACTTTTTACATTATTTAGTACCAATAGTAATTTTCGGAATGACTTTTTTAGGACTGAAAATATTCAGAATTATTATCAAGTATTTTAAACCGAGTTTGAAAAATTCAGCGGAGTTAATTGCGAAAGAAATAAATGGAAAAATAAAAAACGTTGGCTAACACCTTGTAAAAAAAAATGCTAAATTAGTGCTTAACTAAAGGCAGTTGCATTTTTGCAAACTTCATTTCACAACAACGTTAGTTGCAATAAAAACTGAAAGAATGAAATTTAAGAGTTTATTATTTATTATTTTATTTTTAATCGTTCATGTAACCTTTAGTCAATCTGAAGTCAAAAAAGACTCCACTTCGAATTCAAAAATTGAAGAAAAAGAAAAAACTGAAAACCCTAAAGAATATATTAGGAAAGAAACTATTGGGGGAAAACTAGACTTCAGTAAATTGTATGTTGGTTATGGGGCGAAAAATGCTCAACATAAAGCCTATCTCTATTCGGTTGCAACTTGGACATATGCTGTAAAAAACTTAGGAATTAAAAGCAAAAAAGACATCATTAAGCTTTGGGAAGAAATATATAAACGAAAGATGAAAAAAGATGAAAAAAAAGCTATTGAATTAGGGCTTAAATCCGAGTAATACTGGTTGTTAACACCGTATGAAATTAATTTCTGCAAATGGCTTACTTACGAAAGTCTAAACGGACTTTCTTGTTCCGTAATTTATTTAGTAACTTCACTACTTAAAACACACAACTAAGGTTATACAAAAACCTTGCAATAATTAAATCGTATATTCAATTTATAATACCAATGATAAAAAATTATTTGAAAATTTTAGTGGTACTAACAGTACTCTTTAGCAGTTGTAAAAGTAACAAGGAATTCAACGAAAACACCGTAGAAGTAGATCAAACAACTATTGGAAATCACATTGAAAGGCTAGCATCAGATGAATTTCTAGGAAGAAAACCATTTACTGAAGGAGAAGTAAAAACCGTGAATTATTTAAAAAATGAGTTTGAGAAACTCGGACTTTTACCAGGAAATGGTGATCGTTTTTTTCAAGATGTTCCAATGGTAGAAATCACAGGAACTCCTTCTGAAAACATGACGATTAGCAGCAAAAATAAAAGTTTTAATTTAGCTTACTTAAAAGATTTTGTAGCCACCACAAATAAAACAGTCCCAAAAGTAAGTCTTGAAAACTCCGAACTTGTGTTTGCTGGTTATGGGATTGTTGCTCCCGAATATGGGTGGAATGATTATGAGGGCATCGACTGGAAAGGAAAAACAGCCGTTGTTTTAATCAATGACCCGGGCTTTAAATCTGCAGATTCAACATTGTTTAAAGGCAACGCAATGACTTATTATGGCCGTTGGACGTACAAATATGAAGAAGCAGCAAGACAAGGTGCAGCTGGAGTAATTATCATTCATGAAACAGAACCAGCTTCTTATGGCTGGAATGTGGTAGAATCTAGCTGGAGTGGTGCTAGATTGGTCATTGAAAGTGATGCACCTCTTTTAGCCGTAGAATCTTGGATAAGTAATGAAAGTGCCCAAAAAATATTTGAGCAATCAGCCATGAAAGCACAAGATTATAAAACGATTGCACACGATAAAGATTTTCAACCTATTCCTCTAAATTTAAGAGTTTCAGTTGGTATTGAGAATGAAATTAAAAAAGACGTTTCTAAAGATGTAGTGGCCATGATACCGGGTACCGATCAAAAGGATGAATTCATCATCTATTCTGCACATTGGGATCATTTAGGCGTAGGCAAACCCATAGAAGGTGATTCTATTTACAATGGAGCTGTAGATAATGCTACAGGAACAGCTGGTTTATTAGCGATAGCAGAAACGTTTAAGAAAAGTAAACCTACAAAGCGATCTATTGTATTTATCGCGTTAACTGGAGAAGAACAAGGCTTGTTAGGCTCTGCCTATTATGCTGCATACCCTATATTCGATCCAGAAAAAACGGTTGCCAATATAAATATGGATGCAATTTTTAGTCTAGGACAAATGAAAGATCTAACTATTACAGGTTATGGTCAGTCTGAAATGGATGAATATGCCAAAGTAGCAGCCGAAGAACAAAATAGATATATCATTCCAGATCCAGTGGCAGAAAAAGGCTATTTCTTCAGATCAGACCACTTTAATTTTGCTAAACTTGGAATCCCTGCTTTGTACGCTAGCGGTACTTATGAAGGATTTGATAATAGCATTGAAGAAATTAAAGCCTATAAAGATTATTATGAAAAATTTAAATACCATCAGGTAGCAGATAATTACGATGCTAAAACCTTTGAATTGAGTGGTATTAGACTAGACCTTCAGCTGTTTTTTAATGTAGGTTTGAAATTATCTAATGAAGATTATTTTCCAAAATGGTATGATAGCAGTGAGTTTAAAGCAGCTAGAAAATAAATTAAAACTAATGCCAGCAGTGTGTATAATTAATTGCTGCCTTTTAGCTTACTTACGAAAATCTAAAACAAACTTTCTGAGCTCTTGCTTTATTTACGAACTTCATTGCTTAAAGCATACAACTAATCTTATACAAAAACGCTTACACGAATATTTTATTAGTACTCATTTTTAATAAAAACAAAAAAAATCTCGCTTTCGCGAGATTTTTATATTTTTAAGAATTCTTTAAAAATTACTTTCTAATAATCCGAACATTCATCTCTTCCACTTTCTTATCTGATAAAATAGAAGGCGCATTAAATAATAGATCTTCAGAAGAACCCGTTTTAGGAAACGCCATGACTTCTCTAATAGATGCTTTCTTTTCTAAAATCATCATTAAACGATCTACTCCCCAAGCAATTCCCCCGTGCGGTGGCGCTCCGTATTGGAAAGCTTTATACATCGTTCCCACACTTTTCATCATTTCGTCTTTATTATACCCCATATTTTTATAGGTTGCTTCTAAAATCTCTGATTTGTGTGCACGAACAGAACCTCCACCAATCTCATAACCGTTTAAGATTAAATCGTATTGTTGGGCGATAATTGTTCCTATTTCCTCTCCTTCACCATTCATATGCTTGTCTAAATCGTAAATTGCTGGCATAGAAAAAGGGTTGTGTGTAAACGTCCATCTTCCTTCGTCTGTTTTTTCAAACATTGGAAAATCTACTACCCACGCTGGTCTTAATTCTTTCGGATTAATCAACTTAAAGATACGTCCCATTTCTTGACGAACAGCATCTAAAGCTTTATTTGCGGTAGCATAATCTGCTGCTGAGAAAAATACGATATCACCAACTTGAGCATCTGTTGCTTTTATAATATTTGCTGCAATTTCTTCTCCTAAAAACTTAATAATTGGCGATTGTAAATCGTTTTCATTTACAATAATATACGCCAAACCACCTAAACCATTTTGTTGTGCAATAGCTGTTAAATTTTCAATCTGACCTTTAGAAGCTCTTTTGTTTCCTTGTTCTTTCGCAGAAACCTTGATACATTTTACAATTCCGCCTTCATCAATTGGCTTGCTAAAAACCTGAAAAGTGGTATCTTTTACAATGCCCGTAATATCTTGCATTTGCAAACCGTAACGTAAATCTGGTCGATCACAACCATATTTATCCATCGCGTTTTTATAGGTAATCACTTCAAAAGGGTGTAAAATCCATTTTTTTCCATAGATTTTACGCACTACTTCATTAAACATTTTAGTGTTTAAATCGATGATTTGCTGCATACTTGCGTACGCCATTTCAATATCTAATTGTGTAAATTCTGGCTGTCTGTCTCCACGAGAGTCTTCGTCTCTAAAACAACGTGCTATTTGAAAATACTTTTCAAAACCACCCACCATTAACATTTGTTTAAATTGTTGTGGCGCTTGTGGTAATGTATAAAATAAACCAGATTGTTTTCTTGTAGGTACAATAAACTCTCTTGCTCCTTCGTCTGTTCCTGCAGTTAAAATTGGTGTTTCTATTTCTAAAAACTCTTCTTCATCTAAAATATCACGTAGTAATTTAATTACTTTGTGTCTGTTTACAATTGCGCTGCGAACCTCATCATTTCTATGGTCTAAAAATTTGTATTCGAAACGGACTTTCTCATTACTTTTTGCAGCTCTTTTAATTTCAAAAGGCAACGTTTTAGAAAGGTTTAGTATTTCTAATTCTGATGTTTCTAACTCTAACTTACCCGTTCTTAAACCTGCATTGTAATCATCTTCATTACGTTGAACAACAATACCAGTTACAGAAATTACAGATTCCGTTTTTAACTTGACCAATTCATCTAAATTAGGAAACGACTGGCTACTTAAACGGACTTGAAAAATTTGAGTACTAGAATCTCTTAAGTCGATAAACATTAATTCACCATGATCTCTAACACTAGAAACCCAACCAGATAAGGTTACTTTCTCGTTAATTGATGCTGCTGTTAATTGAGAAATTTTATGTGTTCTGTATTCTTCTTTTATGATGATTGGAACTTGCGCTAATTCTTCTTCTTGGTTATTGGTTTCTAGTTTTTTATTGCTAGTTTCCAATGTTTCATTTCCTGTTTCTTGTTTCTTGTCTCTTGTTTCTTTTCCAGAAAGTTGCTCTATAATCCCAGTACGAATTACTTTTCCTGAAGCTCCTTTACCAATTATTGCAATTACTTTACCAACAAGAATACCTGCTTTTCCTTGGTTTCCGTTTTTAATATCTGTTGCAATTACTTCATTTTCTAAAACTACTTTTGCGATTGCTGCAGTAATTTTATCTTCTGAAATGGTATTCTCATCAAAATACTTTTTATAATCGAAATTAGCATCTTTTAAGTAAGATGTGATTCCGTTTTGGACTAAAACAGACGTAATTTTATCCGCTTTAAACAAATGAAATATTTCAACTAAATCGTTAATTTGATGAATGTTTTCATAGGCATCTGCACCCATATTATTTACCAATGTTTTTGCAACAAAAGACGGATCTTGAATTGCATCATTCAGTGTCATAAATGTTTTAGAACGAATGGCATCCGCAGTAAAAAACTTGGCATCTTGTGGTAAAACACCCCCTTTTATCAACACCGTTTCTACTGCATAAGGCAATGCACTGGTATCTATTTTAATCCCTTCCACAACCTCTTTTATAGATACAAAAGGCAAATCTGGTTCAGAAATAAAGCGATAATCTGCTTCAAATTCCTTTTTTCGCATGGTTTTGGTTTGCTTTAAATCGGCATCCCATAAAACCGTTGTTTGGTCTGGTCTAAAATCTTTGTGCTCTATAAAGTAGTTTAATTGCTTTTCAATTTCCTCCTTTAAAGCTTCCACCATAAACTTAAAAGAATTTAAGTTTTTAATTTCTGTTCTTGGGTTTAAATCGGTTGTTCCTATTTTTCTTAAGGAAACTGAAACATCAGACTTAAACTCTCCTTTTTCTAAATTTGCTTCAGAAATACCTAAATTCTGAACAATTCTCTGAATATATTGTGCATACGTTGATGCATCTTCAATATTACGAATACAAGGGTCTGTTACAATTTCTATTAATGGAACCCCTGCTTTATTAAAATCTACCAAAGAAATTTTCTTCTCGTGCATTAATTTCGCAGCATCTTCTTCGATATGCGTTTGCGTTAAACTTACTGTAAATTCAGATCCGTCATTTCTATAACAAGAAACGTTACCATCTGGAATTACAGGATTGTGAAACTGTGTTATTTGTATATTCTTCGGATTGTCTGGGTATTCATAATGCTTACGATCCCAAGAAGTAACCTCGTTAGAAAAGGTAGAGTTTACTGCTTTCCCAAAATAAATAGCTTTTGTAATTGCTTCTTTATTTATAGCTGGTAAAACCCCCATTTGTCCTGTACAAACCGAACAAATATTTGTATTCGGAACTTCCGTTTCTTCATTAGGGCAAGAACAAAATAATTTGGATTTAGTATTTAAACGAACGTGCGTTTCTATACCGATAATCAATTCTAAATCGTGAGCTTTTAAAGCTTCATTTAAGTGCGCTTGTTCCATTATAAAATATCGTTTAAGAAGTTAGAAAACTGTAAAACTTCCGCATCTTTTTTCTTGCCTGCTGTAATTTGTAATCCTGTTGAAGTTCCTTTAGGAATGGTTAACGTAGGTAATGCTCCCAAACTAAAACCTACCGTATATGCATCTGACAAATACATTGCCAAAGGATCATTTAAACTCTCGCCAATTTTTGGTGGATTTGCAGGTGTTACTGGAGATAAAACTACATCTACAGTTTCAAAGTCTTCACTAAATCTTGCAGAAATTTGATTTCTTAAATTTTGTGCTTTTAAGTAAATTTCATCAGAAAAACCTTGTGATAATACTTGGTTTCCACCAACAATTCTTCTTTTGGTTTCTTCAGAAAACTTTTCTGATCGTGTAATAGCATACGTGTCTTTTAAATTCTTCCCTTCTACTCTATCACCGTAATTTGTACCGTCTAATCTCGATAAATTAGAAGCCGTTTCTGCCATTGCCAGCGTGTAGTACGTAGAAACCAATACATCCGCATTAAAGAAATCTAATGCTTTTACTTTAATTCCTTTGGCTTTTATTTTTTCTAAAGTTGATAAGAAATCGGCTTTAATTTCTTTGCTTATTGCGTCACTTTCAATAAAATTGGTATAATACCCAACCGTTTTTACTTTGGATGTATGTAGGTCTTCAGAAACTACCTCAGAAACATAACTAGTTTGATCTCTTACATCTTTTCCGCTCATCACATTTAAGACAATCCGAATGTCTTCAATAGATTTTGCAATGGGCCCAACACAATCTGTAGAAGATGCGTACGCCATTAAACCGTATCTAGAAATTCTACCATACGTTGGTTTAAATCCGTATACTTTATTGTAACCTGCGGGTTGGCGAATAGAACCTCCTGTGTCTCCACCAATTGAAAAAACAGTATAGTCTTTTGCAACGTTTACCGCAGAACCGCCACTAGAACCTCCACCAACTAATTCTGAATTTATAGCATTTTTTACGGCGCCGAAAATGGTGTTTTCAGAAGAAGAACCATGTCCGAAAGCATCACAATTTTCTTTTACTAAAGGAATAGCGCCTGCATCTAACAATTTCTGAATAGAAGTTGCCGTATACGCCGCTTTGTATTTTTTTAGCAAGTTAGAACTTGCAGTGGTATACGTTCCTTGTACCATGTACACATCTTTAATTCCGAAAGGAATTCCTTCTAACAAACCAATTTCTTCACCATTTTCTATTTTTGCATCTACTTTTTTAGCCAATGCCAAAGCAGTTTCGGCTAATAAAGAATTTACAGTATTGTGCGTATTTTGTTTTAATAGACCTAACTTTTCTTGCACCAAACTTGTGCAAGTAATTTCTTTAGACATCAATTGTTGATGTATCTTTTTTATCTGCGACTCCATATTAATCTTCTATCACTTTAGCAACCACTAAAAATCCGTTTTTTTCTCTTGGAAAGTTTTCTCTGATAATTTCTTTTTCTAAGGATGAACTTTCCACAATTACATCTTCTCTTAAATCATCTAAAGACACCACATTATTATGAACCGTATTTGTAGCATTATTATTCTGATTGGCATTTTTAATTACATCAAATAATTTATTCACCGATTCCGATGGTTTTGCTCCTTTAATACTAGACAAAATGTCTACTGTCATTATTTTACTCATGTCTTTAAATTTTAGTGAAACTCTATTTTGAAAATAGCGAAGCTATGAATTCAAAATTATTCGTTGAACTAATCCCGCTTTTTCAGCAGAATCTTTTGTTTTATATCCCGATACGCTATCTAGAAATAGTATAATTATTTCTTTCTTAAATACTTTGATGACGCTGCATCAAAACATTTACCTTTAATTCAAAAAAAGCCTTCCAAAAATTTGGAAGGCTTTATATATTTTTAAACAACAACCTTCCGTTCTAAAAATTAGAATTATTGAAATTACGATTGTTATTATTAATTGTCATGTTATTTTCTGTATGCACAAATATATATAGAAAAAATGGTTCAAAAACCTCTTTTTTATGATTTTATAGCACTGTTGAAGTATCTGTAAAATATTGATATTTAATTAGTGATATTGTAAAATAAGGCTAAAAAGCCATCAATAAATTTAAGATCGATCATCCTTAAAACTACAAAAACTATTTTTTTTATTAAATTACTGAAACAACAAGTTAAAACTAGCGGTATTTTAATGATATAAAAGAAATTCGAATATCTAAAATAAAACTTTTAAGCCATTTTTAAAATATCAAAGCCTAACCCCATATTAATGAACATTAAAATTCCATATAAAATCATTTTTAAGCGATTTAAGACACTTTTAAGAAATCAACAAATGTTGATAATTATAAGCTAAAACCACTAAAAAGCTTTTAAATAGCCTTTAAAAGTCGTAGATTTGAGTTTATTAAATTCGTTTTTAACAGACGAGTTTTATCAACCTAAAAACTAATAATTCACTTTTATAATGAGCGAAGAAAAAAAAACATATAGTTATGATGCTTCCAGTATTCAGGCATTGGAAGGAATGGAACATGTAAGAATGCGTCCATCAATGTATATTGGAGATGTTGGTACGCGTGGTTTACACCATTTGGTCTATGAAGTTGTAGACAACTCTATTGATGAAGCAATGGGTGGTTATTGTGATACCATTGATGTGACTATTAATGAAAACAACTCTGTTACAACAAAAGATAACGGACGTGGAATTCCTGTAGGAATCCACGAGAAAGAAGGCGTTTCTGCTTTACAAGTAGTAATGACAAAGATTGGCGCTGGTGGTAAATTCGACAAAGACTCTTATAAAGTTTCTGGTGGTTTACACGGCGTTGGAGTTTCTTGTGTAAATGCACTTTCAGAGCTTTTAACAGCAACCGTTCATAAAGAAGGAAAAGTTTGGCAACAAGAATATTCTGAAGGAAAAGCTTTATACCCTGTTAAAACAATAGGAGAAAGTGATTTTACAGGTACTATTGTTACTTTCTTACCAGACAAAACAATCTTTAAACAAACTACAGAATTCAATTACGATACCTTAGCAACGCGTATGCGTGAATTGTCTTTCTTAAATAAAGGAATTACAATTACTTTAACAGATAAACGCAACACTGATGACGAAGGGAATTTTATTTCTGAAGTTTTTCATAGTGATGAAGGTTTACCAGAATTTATAAAATATTTAGATTCTACGCGTGAGCAATTAACGTCGCAGGTAATTTCTATGGAAGGTGAAAAAAATGGAATTCCTGTTGAAGTTGCCATGGTGTACAATACTTCGTATGCAGAAAACTTACATTCGTATGTAAACAATATCAACACGCACGAAGGAGGAACCCATTTATCTGGTTTTAGAAGAGGTTTAACACATACCTTAAAAAAATATGCAGATGAATCTGGATTGCTAAAAAACGTAAAATTTGAAATTGCTGGTGATGATTTCCGTGAAGGATTAACAGCCATTATTTCTGTAAAAGTACAAGAACCACAATTTGAAGGGCAAACGAAAACCAAGTTAGGAAACAGAGAAGTTTCTGCTGCAGTATCGCAAGCAGTTTCAGAAATGTTAACAGACTATTTAGAAGAAAACCCTAACGATGCTAAAATAATTGTTCAAAAAGTAATTTTAGCAGCAACCGCAAGACACGCAGCACGTAAAGCCAGAGAAATGGTACAACGTAAAACGGTAATGTCTATTGGTGGTTTGCCTGGGAAATTATCTGATTGTTCAGAAACGGACCCTGCTCAATGTGAAATTTTCTTAGTTGAGGGAGATTCAGCAGGTGGAACAGCAAAGCAAGGTAGAGACCGTAACTTTCAAGCAATTCTTCCACTACGTGGTAAAATATTGAATGTTGAAAAAGCAATGCAACACAAAGTTTTTGAAAACGAAGAGATCAAAAACATGTTTACTGCCTTAGGTGTTTCTATCGGTACAGAAGAAGACCCAAGAGCCTTAAACTTATCTAAAGTAAGATACCATAAAGTAGTTATTATGTGTGATGCCGATGTAGATGGTTCGCATATTGCTACCTTAATATTAACGTTCTTTTTTAGATACATGAAAGAAATGGTAGAGCAAGGGTATATTTACATTGCAACACCACCTTTATATTTAGTAAAAAAAGGACAGAAAAGAGAATATGCTTGGGATGATGACCAACGTGATGTTATTGCAAAAAACATGGGAGGCTCTGTATCTATTCAACGTTATAAAGGTCTAGGAGAAATGAACGCAGAACAACTTTGGGACACTACAATGAACCCTGAGTTTAGAACGCTACGTAAAGTGGTAATTGATAGTCCTGCAGAAGCAGATAGAGTTTTCTCTATGCTAATGGGAGACGAAGTACCACCTCGTAGAGAGTTTATAGAAAAGAATGCGAAATATGCAAAAATTGATGTTTAGATCTTAAGCAATATCTAAACAAAAATAAAAAACCCCAACCATACGTTGGGGTTTTTTAATACCTAGAAGTAGGTGTTTTTCCTTATTATAGGTAAAAAACAAACTGCTTTAACTGCTATTTTAACATAATTTTATATATTCGCTATTATATCGTCCTAACTATTTATTAAACATCATTAATTAAACTTTAGTAAAATGAAAAAATCAATTATAATTTTTTTAGGCGTTTTAGCCTCAGCATTCAGTACAAATGCTCAAGATGGTTTTGAAGGATACCTATTGGCAGACGAAAATGATCGTGGAAAATTAATTAATGCTTATATTAATCCTGCCATGAAAGGTTTAATTTATGGTATGAATAACGGTTGGTATCACACTGCAAAAGTGCACAAACCTTTTGGTTTTGATATTTCAATTGGCTTAAATGCCTCTTTAGTGCCAGAAGAAGATGAAATGTTTACCTTATCTGGTTTAACTTCTATAAACACAGGTTCTATAACAGCTGCTACTGTTGCTGGCTCAGAAGACACCACACCACTTACAGCTGTAAATTTTACTGAAGGTGGCGTAAATTACATCACAACCTTCGATGCTCCCGGAGGAGTCAAAGAAAGTTTACCACTAAGCGCAGTTCCAGCACCAGCAGTTCAATTAAATGTTGGTTTACCTGCTAAATTTGAAGTAAGCTTAAGGTTCGTTCCTAAAGTTGGTTCTGATGATGTAAAAGGGGATTTATTCGGTATTGGATTAAAAAAAGAAATTACAGATTGGTTTGGTCCAATAGGAAAAACACCATTACACGTATCTTTGCTTGCAGCCTACACAACAATGAATGTTGATTATAACATTACAGACAATGGAAACGTAAATGTTACCGATGGTCTTGCGGAATTCAAATTAAACTCATATACTGTTCAAGCAATTGCTTCTTTAAACTTTCCTATCATCAATTTATATGGAGGTTTAGGTTACGGTTCTGGAAGCTCAACTCTTAAAATGTTAGGAAAGTATGAATTAAATTATGCTGGTCAAACAAGAGAGATAAACGACCCGATAAACTCAAAATTTGATGCTAGTGGATTTAGATCTACTATCGGAGCAAGACTAAGTTTAGGATTTTTTAAAATTTTTGGAAGTTATACTTTACAAGAATATAATACCGCAAATTTAGGCATCGCAATTAGTATTAGATAATACTATTTAAAATACAACAAAAAAAAGACATCTCGTTTAGATGTCTTTTTTTTGCTTTAAATTAACGAATACCTTGTCTAAAAATTCGTATTTTAGCGAAGAATATATTCAAAATAATTAAAAAATAAAAATATGAAAGTTACAATTGTTGGTGCAGGTGCAGTAGGTGCTAGTTGCGCAGAATACATTGCTATTAAAGATTTTGCTTCTGAAGTTGTTATTTTAGACATTAAAGAAGGTTTTGCAGAAGGAAAAGCAATGGACTTAATGCAAACGGCTTCCTTGAATGGTTTTGATACTAAAATTTCTGGAAGTACAAACGATTATTCTAAAACTGCAAATTCTGACATTTGTGTAATTACATCTGGTATTCCAAGAAAACCAGGAATGACTCGTGAAGAGTTAATTGGAATTAATGCTGGAATTGTAAAAATGGTCTCTGCTAGTTTAATCGAGCATTCTCCAAACACCATTATTATTGTGGTTTCTAACCCGATGGATACAATGACGTATTTAGTTCATAAAACGACAGGTATTCCAAAAAATAGAATTATTGGAATGGGTGGAGCTTTAGATTCTGCACGTTTTAAATATAGATTAGCAGAAGCTTTAGGTGCACCTATTTCTGATGTTGACGGAATGGTAATTGGTGGGCATTCAGATAAAGGAATGGTTCCTTTAACAAGATTAGCAACAAGAAACTCTATTCCTGTTTCAGAGTTTATTTCTGAAGAAAGATTAGCACAGGTAATGCAAGACACTAAAGTTGGTGGTGCAACCTTAACTGGCTTGTTAGGTACTTCTGCTTGGTATGCTCCTGGAGCTGCCGTTTCTGGTATGGTGCAAGCAATTGCATGTGATACTAAGAAAATATTCCCTTGTTCTACGTTATTAGAAGGTGAATATGGTTTAAATGATTTATGCATTGGAGTTCCTGTTGTTTTAGGTAAAAACGGAATTGAGAAAATTGTAGAAATTAATTTAAGCGATGCTGAAAAAGCACATTTAGTAGCTTCTGCTGAGGGTGTTACTAAAACAAATGGTTTGTTAGAATTATAAAAAAAAGTATCTCGTTTTAAATATTAGTACATCATAAAATCCAACTCTTTTGAGTTGGATTTTTTTTGTTAAACATTTTCAAACATACCGAAGCCATTCTAGGACTCAATACGTATTTTTGCCCCTTAATTGCTATAAATTGAAGAAACAAACACACACTTTTTTAAAAAACGTATTCGGTTATGAGACCTTTCGTCCGTTGCAAGAAGAAATCATCAACCGAACACTAGCCGGAAAAGATAGTTTTGTATTGATGCCAACTGGTGGTGGAAAATCGATGTGTTTCCAAATTCCTGCATTGGTTTTTGATGGAATTACACTTGTCGTTTCTCCGCTTATTTCATTAATGAAAGACCAAGTACAAGCCTTAAAATCAAACGGAATAAAAGCAGCTTTTTTTAACAGCTCTATTTCTCCACAAGAAGAAAACGAAGTAATTAATAGGGCTATTAATGGCGATTTACAATTATTGTATTTGTCTCCAGAAAAATTGATATCGGTTCGCAACACTTGGTTAAAAACACTAAATATAAAATTAGTTGCTATTGACGAAGCACATTGTGTAAGTATGTGGGGGCATGATTTTAGACCGGAATACACGCAGTTAAAAGTCTTTAGAAATTCGCTACCATTGGTACCTTTTATGGCATTAACTGCGACTGCAGACAAATCTGCTAGAAAAGATATTGAAGAACAATTAGGTTTAACAAACTCTAAACTATTTATCTCTTCTTTTGACCGAAAAAACTTAAGCATAGAAGTACGAGGACAAGTCCAAAAAAAGAAAAAGCTACAAGAAATTGTCTCTTTTATAAAACGAAGAAAAAACGAAAGTGGTATTATTTATTGCTTGAGTAGAAAAAACACAGAAGAAGTAGCCAGTTACCTTAAAGCAGACGGCCATTCTGTAGCTTTTTACCATGCTGGAATGAATCATGAAGAAAGAGAAAAAACACAAACTGATTTTATAAATGACGACACCAAAATAATTGTTGCCACCATTGCTTTCGGAATGGGGATTGACAAATCGAATGTTCGTTTTGTAATTCATTATAATTTACCAAAAAACCTTGAAGGCTATTACCAAGAAATAGGAAGAGCAGGAAGAGACGGATTGCCAGCAGAAACCATGTTGTACTACAATATGAGAGATTTTGTATTGTATAGCCAGTTTGCAGACAATGGCGCAAATACAGGGATGCAAAAGGAAAAATTAAATAGAATGCTTCAATTTGCAGAAGCCAAGTCATGTAGAAGAAAAATATTATTGTCTTATTTTGGAGAACACCTTACAGAGAACTGTGGCAATTGTGATGTTTGCGAAAATCCTCCTAAAGATTTTGAAGGTACTATTCTCACTCAAAAAGCACTTTCTGGTATTGTAAGAATGGGCGAAAAAGACGGAATAACAATGCTTATAAATGTATTAAGAGGAAGTAATAATGCAGACATTCATACAAAACAGTATTTCACTCTAAAAACATACGGAATAGGAAAAGATATTTCTTTTTTTGATTGGAGAGATTATGTAATTCAAATGGCAAACCAAGGATTGATCGAAATAATGTACAGCGAAAATTCTGCCTTAAAAATAACTCCAATTGGTTGGGAAGTTTTAAAAGGAGAAAAAACAATACGATTAACAACTCCCACGAGTTCAGACGATAAAAAGAAACAAGAAAAAACAGTAAAAACAACGATTGGAAGCGAGACAAATAACGATTTATTTACAGCGCTTAAAAAAATAAGATATACCATCTCGAAAGAAGAGAAGATGCCTGCTTACATCATTTTTAATGATAAAACATTAAAATTAATGGCAAGTGAACTTCCGGCAACGGAAAATGAGTTTTTAGCTATTTCGGGAGTTGGAATGAATAAAATGGAAAAATATGGCGAAGAATTTATGACTGTCATTCGCAAATTTAAAGGAGCAAATAAACCTAAAAAAAAAACTACAATACAAGAAACTTTTAACTTGTATAAAGACGGATTCAATCCGACAGAAATTGCCGAAAAAAGAAATTTATCAATTACCACTATTTTCTCACATTTATCTCAATTGTACTCGGAAGGAAAAGAAGTAACATTGGAAAAATATGTTACCAAAGAAGTTGTAGACAAAGTAAGAATTGCTTTTAATAAATTGGATCGAAAGGTAGAATTGAAACCAATTTACGAGAAACTAAACGAAGACGTTTCTTATGGAGAAATAAGACTGAGTATTACGCTTATTTTAAAAAATGAATAGCACTCCCTTCATAAGACTTTAAAAGGAAACCTCACGGATTGTAAAAATCTGTGAGGTTTCCTTTTAAGACAATCCACAAATAACACCATCATTATCAATGTTCATATTTTTGGATGTAGAAATTGATGGCAACCCAGGCATTCGCATCCTTTTTCCTAAATTTAGAATTATAAAATGAGCGCCAGCTGCTATTTTACAATTTTACCATCCCTTAAAGAAAATCTAATTTGTTCCCCAACGCTATTAAAACCACTTTTACAGCTACACTATGCCAATCTACATTCATTGCTAATATAATTGCTTAGGCGATGTAAATCTATAGTCCTTGTATTTACTGCCTGTAAAATATATTGATTTTCCTTATCGCCAATAGCATTGCTTCTTTTAGTAATTCTATACAGTAATGCCATTTTTTACGTTTAATCTTTGTATCTTTCTATATCCCTTTATATGCCTGGTTTTTACAAGCAACAACAAAATACTACATTAAATCTTAATTTATTCTACTTTATTTACAGATTTATTGTACAACTTTTAATAAATTATTGTACAATATTTACAAAAAACTTCAGTAACAAAGAGCCAAAACTTTAGTAACAAACTCCAAAAACATACTACCCAAATAACGCAGCACTACTTCGCTAATTTTTGAGGTTCAGTAAATTTTAAAAAAACTATCTGTGTTCCTGTAAAGGCGAGTACTGGTTAATTATTCAGTTCATAGTTTTAATCGTACAACAATGATTGCAATTAGCAATGCAAAACAAAATTTTGTGGGAACTTACCATAAAATCAAAAAGAAATACCAGTAATTATACTTAAATGAATTTGTTTACAAACTCAATTGAAAATCCTTTGGTGAAAAAATATTTGATAGGCTCATAATTGCCAATATTACTGGATGATGATCTTTTAAAGATATACAGAAAAATAATATCAATTATCTGATAAAACAGCAATAAGTTTGACTAAAGCCAATACAATGTTATCATTTTAATTGCCTGTGGATGCATCCACAGGCAATTAAAAAAGTTGGTGCATCAATTACCACAAGCTTCACTTCATCCTGTGTTTAATTAATAAGCAAAATTAAAGTTTTAGAAATCGTGCAAATACTACCTTTTAAGACAATCCAGAAATAACACCATTATTATCAATGCTCATCTTTTCGGATGCAGGAATTGGTGGCAACCCAGGCATTCGCATCATTTTTCCTAAAATAGGAATTACAAACTCTGCTCCTGCTGCTATTTCAATTTCACGAACCGTAATTGTAAAACCAGTAGGTCTTCCTATTAAATTCGCATCATCAGAAAAAGATTTTTGTGTTTTTGCCATACAAACAGCAAAATCATTGAATCCTAATTTATCTATTCTTCTAAGGTTTAATTCAGCCTTCGTATCATAAACAACCTTACCTGCTCCGTACATTTCTTTCGCAATAATTTCAATCTTCTCTTTAATAGGAGATTTCCAATTATACAAAGGTTTGTATTGTGTCGCTTTATTTTCAACAACATCCACAACAGCTTTTGCTAAATTTTTAGTTCCTTCACCTCCATTTGCCCAACCTTCAGACAAAACTGCTTTTACTCCTAAGTTGGCACAGGCATCAATTACAAACTGCACTTCTTCTTCAGAATCTGAAACAAAAGAGTTTATTGCAACCACCGGTTCTATGTTAAATTTTCTAATATTTTCTATATGCTTTTCAAGATTTTTGAATCCGTCTTTCACTTTTTCTAGATCTGCTGTATTATACTCTTCTGATTTGGCACCTCCATGATGACGTAAAGCTCTAATTGTAGCAACTAAAACCACACATTTAGGATTTAGATTTGCAAACTGAGATTTGATATTCAAAAACTTTTCAGCACCTAAATCTGCACCAAAACCAGCCTCGGTAACCACATAGTTAGATAATGACAATCCCATTTTTGTTGCAATAATCGTGTTGGTTCCTTGTGCAATGTTTGCAAACGGTCCGCCATGAATAATGGCAGGATTTTCTTCTAAGGTCTGCACTAAATTAGGTTTGATGGCATCTTTCAACAAAATAGCCATCGCATTTTCTGCTTTTAAATCTCTTGCAAAAATGGGGTTTCTATCAAAAGTGAAGCCAATAAAGATGTTTCCTAAACGTTCTTTTAGATTTTCTAAATTAGAAGCCATACAAAGTATCGCCATCACTTCTGAAGCTGGGGTAATATTAAAACCATCTTGTCTCGGCACACCGTTTGAAGTTCCACCCAAACCAATGGTAATGTCACGTAGAGATCTATCATTCATATCAATCACCCGTTTCCAAAGAATTGTTCTAGGATCGATGTTTAAGTTATTGGTTTTACTCTGAATATTATTATCAATTAAAGCAGACAGTAAATTATTTGCTTTTTCGACTGCGTTAAAATCACCCGTAAAATGTAAGTTAATGTCTTCCATGGGCACAACTTGCGAATATCCGCCACCAGCAGCACCCCCTTTCATTCCAAAAATAGGCCCTAAAGAAGGCTCTCTTAAAACCACCGTTGCTTGTTTTCCTATTTTATTTAAACCTTCTGTTAAACCAATAGAAACGGTAGTTTTCCCTTCACCTGCAGGTGTTGGAGTCAACGCAGTAACCAAAACTAAATTATTATTTTTTATTTTTTCATCATCAATTAAAGATAATGGTAATTTTGCCTTGTACTTACCGTACATTTCTAAATCGTCTTCTGCTATCTTTAATTTTTTAGCGATGTTTTTTATATGTTGCAATGTTTTTGCTTGTGCAATTGCAATATCAGTTTGATGTGCCATAACTACTATTTATGTTTTATTGTGTGTTGATTTGAAGAGCATAAATATAGTCAAAAATAAGAATTTTAAAACTCTTATACCCTTACTCTAAAAACTGCATTTTACAGCATTAAATAAGATTGTTTAATTAAGAAGTAAGAAGCAATCTTTTTTATATATTTGGCTCATGCAAGCAAAATGGTACATTAGTACTTTCTTTTTATTATTTATTTACTTTAGTGCATCCCAAGAGCTAGTTTCGATACCAAATCAAGAAATTATGCTAGAATTTGTTGACGCTAAAATCAACAAAAAAGAGATTAAAAGAACAGTTGCTACAGTAAAAGAAAAGCTCTTAAAATTTGGCGTTGCAAATATCATCATCAAAACAAACAAAAAAGGTACTTTAAAAATCTCTTATTACAGTGCTGTTGATATCGCTAATATTAAAGAAGTGCTTACAAAACAGCATAAATTAGTTTTAAATCAAAATTCTGAAGACAAAGAGAATGATAACGACTCTTCTAATTACAGTATTGACATCTATAAATTAACTGGTAGAACTGACAACTCTAATATACATGACCAATTTGTATTTGAAATAAAATATAATTCTGATAGATTTACAACTGTAAATTATTTAGCTCTTGCAAAAAACTTAGAGCAGCACAAAACAGATCAACTTTATAAAACTGCATATAAAGTTAACAAAAGCAATCCTTTTATAAAGAATAGAACTTCTTACAAAGAGCCAGAGGTTAGGGCTGGCCCCCAAAAGTACACGAGCTAAAAAATGTATGAATTTACATTTTTTGCAACCTCTTTAAATTTATGAGTATCATACTCATGATAACAAAAAACAATCACCAAAAATAATTGTCAGATTTTACGAGAAACAATATATTTGCTCGTTTTAAAAAAAAGAAAGTCGACATAAAATAACGAACATGCAAAACAAAGGACTGATTAAAGTATTTGCTATTCTTTTCGGAATAGTAAGTTTATATCAATTATCATTCACATTTTTAGCAAACAAAGTAGAAACGGATGCTAAAGAATATGCTGAATTAAAGGTAACTGATAATGATGCAAGAAAGAAAGCTGCTTCTGAAAAGAAATATTTAGACAGTGTTGCAAACAAAGACATTATAGACATAGGTATTGCACAATATACTTACAATGATGTGAGAGACAAAGAAATGAATCTTGGTCTTGATTTAAAAGGAGGTATCAACGCTATCTTACAAGTTTCTGTAAAAGAAGTTTTAAAGAATTTATCGAACGATTCTAAAAATGAAGCTTTTAATAAAGCTTTAGAAACTGCAGATGACAAGCAAAAAAGTAGTAATTCAAATTACTTAGACTTATTCTTCGAGGAGTTTGAAAAAATTGCTGGAGACACTAAATTAAGTGATCCTTCAATTTTTGGAACAAAAGCGTTAAGTGAGAAAATTTCTTTTAATGAAAATAATATTTCTGTTAGAGAAACACTACAAAAAGAAATTAATAGTTCTATTGGTACTGCTTTTGAAGTATTAAGAAGTAGAATTGATAAATTTGGAGTTGCTTCTCCAAACATTCAAAGAATTGGAAATTCTGGTAGAATTCAGATTGAATTACCAGGCGCTAAAGATATTGAACGTGTAACTTCATTAATTACTAGCAAAGCTGAATTACAGTTTTGGGAAGTCTATTCTAATGCAGAAGTTTTACAATATTTATCGGTAGCAAATTCTAAATCGATAGAATTGTTAAAAGATACTTCTGTAACAGAAAAAGTTAAAGACATTGTTAAAAAAGATGATATTGATGATTTATTAGGAGAATCTATTGATTCTACGCAAGTAAATCAAAAAATGCTTTTCTCTTACTTAAGTCCAATGCAAGCGCAATTAAGCTCTACCATTGGATATGCTAAAGTTTTAGACACAGCAACTGTAAATGATTTATTAAAAAGAAAAGAAATTAGAGATTTACTACCAAATGAATTGCGTTATGTAAAATTCTTATGGGATTACAAATCTTTTTCTACGCAACAACCAGGAGCTTCAAATAATAATTTTGAAGCAGATGAATTAGTTGCTTTATATGCAATAAAATCGAATAGAAATGATGTTGCCCCTTTAGAAGGCGATGTTATTTTAGATGCTTCTCAAGTTTTTAGTCAATTAAATAAACCAGAAGTTAGCATGACTATGAATAGTGGTGCTTCTAAAGCTTGGGCAAAACTAACAACAGATTTAGCAGCTCAAAAAAATAAATTTATTGCGGTAGTTTTAGACAACAACGTCTACACGGCACCAACAGTAAACAATGCAATTACAGGAGGTAGTACTTCTATTTCTGGTGGAAGCATGACCATTACTGAAGCAGAAGATATTGCAACGGTCTTAAAAGCAGGTAAATTACCAGCTGCTGCAAGAATTATTCAAGCAGAAGTTGTAGGGCCCTCTTTAGGACAAGAATCTATCGATGCTTCTATTAGTTCTTTTGGTTTAGCTATTTTATTAGTTTTACTATGGATGGTTTTATACTATGGAAAAGCGGGTTTATATGCAGATATTGCATTGGCAGTAAACATCTTGTTTATCTTCGGTATTTTAGCCTCTTTTAATGCTGTGTTAACATTACCTGGTATTGCCGGTATTATTTTAACCATTGGTATGTCTGTGGATGCAAACGTAATTATCTTCGAAAGAATTAAAGAAAGTTTATTTAAGAAGAAAGGTTTAAAACAATCTGTAGAAGAAGGATTCTCTGTAAAAGGTGCTTTATCTGCAATTATTGATGCAAACATTACCACGCTATTAACAGGTATTATTTTATATGTTTTTGGTACAGGACCAATTAAAGGTTTTGCATTAACATTAATGATTGGTATTGCAACTTCATTATTTACGGCTGTATTTATTACACGTTTGTTAATTGATGGAGCAATCAATAGAAATTCTAAGTTAACGTTTAATACTTCTGTTTCTAAAGGATGGTTTCAGAATATAAATGTAGAGTTCTTAAAGAAACGTAAATTTGCATATATTGTTTCTGGTGGTCTTATTATTGGTGGTCTTATTTCTATATTCTCAATCGGGTTAAAACAAGGTGTTGATTTTAAAGGAGGTCGTTCTTTTGTGGTTCGTTTCGATCAAGACATGAATTCTACAAAGGTTGCAGAAACTTTAAAAGATGCTTTTGGTTCTGCTCCTGAAGTAAAAACGTACGGAACACCAAACCAATTAAAAATAACAACCGCTTATAGAATTGAAGACGAAGGGCAAGAGGTAGATGAAGAAGTTCAGAATGCCTTATATACAAGCTTAAAACCTTATATTGGAAACACTACCTATGAAAACTTTAAACCTGGTTTTGAAAAAGAAGGTTCTGGTGTAATGAGTTATATTAAGGTAGAACCAACAATTGCAGATGATATTAAAACAGATGCTTTATATGCTGTTTTTGGATCTTTACTAATTGTTTTCTTATACATTTTATTGCGTTTTAGAAAAGTTTCTTTCTCTATTGGAGCTGTAATTGCAGTTTTCCATGATGTATTAATTGTATTGGCTGTATTCTCTATAACCTATAGTTTCATGCCTTTTGATATGGAAATTGGTCAATCTTTTATAGCCGCCATCTTAACGGTTGTAGGGTATTCTTTGAATGATACGGTGGTAATTTTCGATAGAATTAGAGAGTTTACAGGAACACACCCTAATTGGAAATATAGCCAAGTAGTAGACAAAGCTTTAAGCTCTACATTAGGTAGAACCATAAACACTTCTTTAACAACATTATTAGTAATGTTAGCCATCTTCTCTTTTGGAGGAGATTCTATTAAAGGATTTATGTTTGCGCTTATTGTAGGTGTAATTGTTGGTACCTATTCATCATTATTTGTAGCAACACCAATTATGTACGATACTTCTAAAAAAGAAGAAAAGAACGATTAATTCTAATTTAACATATTTAAAACCGTTTTCTTATGCTGAACTTGTTTTAGTAATTCATAAGAAAACGGTTTTTCCATTTCAATATTAGCAGTTATATTTGCACTCTTATGAGTATTATAAAACTTCAAGATTTATATTTTAAACCTTATATTAATAAGGATAAAATTTCGGCTATTGTAAAATATTTAGCAAAAAGTGTAAAAGCAGATTTACCTAAAGATGAAGTCCCTATTTTTGTTGGTATTTTAAATGGTTGCTTCTTATTTGCAGCAGACTTTATGAGAGCATTCGAAGGAGACTGTGAAATCTCTTTTGTTAAATTAGCTTCTTATGAAGGTACTTCTACAACAGACAATGTAAAGCACCTAGTAGGCCTTAATGAAGATTTAACGGGGAGAACGGTCATCATATTAGAAGACATTATAGATACCGGTACAACACTTCAGGAAATTTATAATATCTTTCGACACAAAAATGTTAAACAACTAAAAATAGCCACTTTATTTTTTAAACCAGAAGTTTTTAGAAAAGAATTACCAATAGATTACATCGGTCTAAGTATTGATGATAAATTTATTGTTGGTTACGGTTTAGATTATAATGGCTTAGGAAGAAATTATCCAGAAATATATCAACTATCAACAACACCAAAAATGAAAAACATCGTATTATTTGGCCCTCCAGGAGCCGGAAAAGGAACACAAGCAGAATTTTTAAAAAACATGTACAATCTATTACATATTTCTACTGGAGATGTCTTTCGTTTCAATATTAAAAATGAAACAAAATTAGGTTTGTTAGCTAAAAAATATATGGATGAAGGCGATTTAGTGCCAGATGAAGTTACCATAGAAATGCTAAAAGCAGAAGTAGAAAAAAATGCCGATGCAAATGGTTTTATTTTTGATGGTTTTCCTAGAACACAATCTCAAGCAGAAGCTTTAGATCTCTTTTTAGAAGAAAAAGGTGAACAAGTAAACGCCATGATTGCACTAGAAGTACCAGAAGATATTTTAGTAACTCGTTTATTAGAAAGAGGAAAAACAAGCGGTAGAACAGATGATACTGATGAAAGCAAAATCAGAAATCGTTTTAATGAATACCATACAAAAACAGCAATTTTAAAGGATTATTTTGAGGATCAAGATAAATACTACGGAATTAACGGTGTCGGTTCTGTTGAAGAAATTACACAACGCATTTCTAAAGTGTTTGATACCCTTTAAAATGTGTAACTTTGCAGTTGTTTAAATGTGTACTTTTTTTGAATACATATTACATCGAAAATTACACCATTTAACAATTACACCATTAAAAAGAAAACATGACTGAAGGAAATTTTGTCGATTATATAAAAGTATACGCAACTTCTGGTAAAGGAGGACAAGGTTCTGTGCATTTACACAGAGAAAAATACATAACCAAAGGTGGACCCGATGGTGGAGATGGTGGACGTGGAGGTCACATTATCTTACGTGGTGATAAAAATATGTGGACGTTGTTCCACTTAAAATTTAAACGTCACTTTAGAGCAGAAGGCGGTGGTGCTGGTAGTAAAAGTAGAAGTACTGGGCGCGATGCAGAAGATGTTTTTGTAGATGTGCCTTTGGGTACAATTATAAGAGATGCAGATACCGATGAAATTTTACATGAAATTACAGAACATGGTAAAGAAGTAATTTTATTACCTGGTGGAAAAGGCGGACTTGGAAACTGGAATTTTAAATCTTCTACAAATCAAACTCCTAGATATGCGCAACCAGGTATAGATGGTCTAGATGGTTGGTTTAGAATCGAACTAAAATTATTAGCAGATGTTGGTTTGGTTGGTTTTCCTAATGCCGGAAAATCTACTTTACTATCTGTTTTAACTTCGGCAAAACCAAAAATTGCAGATTATGCGTTTACAACCTTAAAACCAAACTTAGGAATTGTAGAACACAGAAATCAGCAAACTTTTGTTATTGCAGACATTCCAGGGATTATTGAAGGTGCTGCAGACGGCAAAGGATTAGGACATCGTTTTCTACGTCATATTGAACGTAATTCTACTTTATTGTTCTTAATTCCTGCAGATAGCGACGACATTAATAAAGAATATGCAATTCTACTGAATGAGTTGAAACAACACAATCCAGAATTATTAGACAAAGACCGTTTATTGGCAATTTCTAAAACAGACATGCTAGATGATGAGTTGCAAGCAGAAATTAAAGCAGACCTACCAGAAGGTGTGGAAGCTTTATTTATATCTTCTGTAGCAGAAACTGGTTTGCAAGAATTGAAAGATAAACTTTGGGAGATGCTTAATTAAGCAACCCTGTTGCAATTTATAGACACTCATACTTCTAAACTTTTTAGAAGCACATTATATGAAAGGTTGTGTTGTTCATTTCGAAATCTCGAAAGAACAGACAACCTTTATTTTTTGGTCTCTTGTTTCTTTCCGAAGAAATAAAAAACTACTCTTTTACTTGAATTAGAATTGGTAACCTATACTTTGTAGTTACGGGAATTCCTCTTTTAATCGCAGGATAAATATGCGGAATTCCTGCAACAGAAACCTTTAAAATACTGTCTAATTTTGGTAATTGTATTTTAATATTTTCTGATGCTTGTATTGCCTCTAAAATAATTTTTCCTTTAGAGGAAATTAATAAGTCTACATAAATAATTTCTGAAATAGCATCTTTAATCGTAAACTCATGTTTTTGTAGCTCCGCTCCTATTTTGCTATGAATTGTATTTCTAAAACAATTAGACTGCTCTTCTTTATTAATGAAAGAGTCGCAAATTTTGAAAGACGGTGACGTATCTACCGAAGAAAAATTAACAAACGTATCTAGCACTTGTTGATTTTTACTGTTTTTTGAAAATGAAAATTGATCACAAGATGTGATGCAGATAGTCATTATTAGAAAAGAAAAAACACGTAAAAACATACTTCTATTTAATGTGTGAAATTACTAAAATTTAATGAATTTTATATACTAACTTTTCCCCTCGCATAAAGTAATCTTTTTTTATGTCGGAAATTATTTTTAAGACACCATCGCTCATTACTTCCGTAAGGCAAATACATCTTTCTTTATATTAAAAAAGTCAATTGACACCTTCCGTTTTCGAACAAACTATCTATTGTTAAAAAAGCCGGAGTTTGCACCCCGACTTTTACAATTACAAATAATACTACAATTAAAATTCTCTTTTTCATTATACTAATTTTATTCAATAACTATTACAAGCGGAATGTTATAGCTCACAGCTATCTTTTTTCCTTCCTGTTTACCAGGCTTCATTTTAGGTAACGTATTCATTACTCTTATAATTTCTTCTTCTATTGTTTTATGTGGTCCTCTTGCTTGAATACCTACAACATCTCCATTTTCATTCACTTTAAAACCAACAAATACTCTTTTCTTACCAGCACTTAAGCCTAACTGATTTGGTAACGCAGTGTTAAAATCTCTTTTGAAATGCTTTAGAATCATTTTAGAGAAACAGTCTTTATCTCCAGAATCACAACCAGGAAATGTTGGTGCCTCTTCTATTGTAAGGAAGTTGACTGAACCATCAGAAGCTTTTCCTTTGTTCTTTTTCATTTTAGAAAAATCTGGAATGAAAGTCATAACTTTTCTTCCTTTTTTATATTTATAAACTTTATATTCATAGTTTATTTTGTCCCCATCTCCAAAAGAATTTTTAAGCGCTAAAAATTCATTTTTTTCTCCTTCGCTCAATTCGTTCTCACTAACTTCATCTTCTTTTGACAACGAATCATCTCCTAACCCTATATAAAAATCTAAATAAGTTTCTTTTTTACCAATAGTTGCTGTAATTTCTCCATTATTATTAAAGTACATAGTTTGCAATTCTTTTTTAGCTAGAGTTTCACCTGAACTATTCTCCGAACAAGAAGTGTAAAAAAGCATACTAATTAATACAGGAATCAATACCAAATACTTTAATTGATTCATTTTTTTTGATTGTTTTTTCTTCATCATAATAATTCTTTTTTTAATTAATGTTTGTTTGTAAAACTGGTTGATAAACGCAATATCTTCAACCTGAAAAAAGTTAGATAGCAATTGATTGATATAATTTTCTTTAGGTGCAGATTTTGTGGCTACTTCATCAGAAATGTATTCGTGTACTAAAGTGATTCTTTTCTGGTAGATAAAAATCATCGGATTAAACCACATCACAATTTTCAAAAATTCAAAGAACAATAAATCGAAAGAATGTTTTTGTTTGCTATGCACCAATTCATGTGCAATTACTTGTTCTTTTTGAGCATCAGGAATTTCGTCTCCTAAAAAAATATAGTTAAAAAATGAAAATGCTTTTGTTTGCTTCGGAATTAAAACCAATGTGTAACCATCTTTCTTTGTCCGTTTATAAGTCCTAATTAAATTGATAATCTGTAGCAGTTTTGCCAAGAATAACACACTAAAAACAAGAACTCCGAATCCAAATAAAACATCAATATAATTGATAGATTGATACCAAGAAGTTTCTTGTATTACTTTTTCTGGTGATAAAATAATTTCGGGTAAATAGACGATATATTCTTGCGGAATCGCTTTTTGAAATGTTGGTATTTTAATCAACGGTAATAAAAAAGACAAAACGGGTGTACTTAATAAATACCACCTGTTTTTAGTAAAGAAGGTTTCTTTGCTTAGAAAGAAATCATAAATTGCCAAGAACAATACCTGAAATAAGACAACTTGTAGTATATAATTTATCATAGGTTTTTTTTTGCTTTTTCAGAATGTCATTTCGAAATGAGCCTTTTTGGGCGATTGAGCAATCTCACTTGAGACAACTTTACTTTTAAAAATGAGATTTCCCCTCATTCTACACCAAAATAACAATAGAACTTTTCTATTTTAAAATTTTGTTTAGAAGTACAATTCTAACTGCAAACTGCAACTGAAAACCGTTTACTCCTTTTTTACAATAATTGAAACTGACTACTTGCCTATTCTTTTCTATTCACTTCCTTTAAAATAGACTCCAATTCTTTTACATCCATTTTATTTTCTTTTACAAAAAAGGAAACCATGCTTTTAAAAGAACCATCGAAATAACCATTCATTAATTTATGTAAACTTTGGTTGCTATACGTTTGTTTTTCTATGATTGGATAATATAAAAACCCTCTTCCTACTGGTTTATGGTCTACAAATTTTTTAGTTTCTAAAATTCTAATAATTGTAGAAACCGTATTATATGCTGGTTTTGGTGCTGGCAATTCTGCGATTACCTCTTTCACAGATGCTTCTTGCAAATTCCATAAGACTTGCATTATTTGCTCTTCTGCTTTTGTTAATTGTTTACTCATATCCTTAACTAATCTTTTAGTTCAACAATACAAATATAACTAATTATTTAGTTTGAACTAATTTTTTAGTTGTAAATTTACTGTAACAAAGGTTTTGTACTTTTGTTGTATTAAAGAATGAACTATAGTATTGCGAAGGACGAAACAATCTCAAACTTTAAAAAGAAGTATTTTATATTAAGTTCTCGATAACAAAAAAAACGATGGATATTTTCTTACTAATTATTGGCTTTCTTTTGGTACTTCTAGGAATTATAGGTTCTTTTCTACCAATTCTACCAGGTTGTTTAACGGGTTGGTTTGGCTTATTAGTTTTACATTTTACGACTGTAATTCCTATGAATTGGACTTTCTTAGGAATTACTTTAGCCATTGCACTCCTTATATCGCTGCTAGATTATATAATTCCTGCAATTGGTGCGAAACGTTTTGGCGGAAGTAAATATGGCGTTTATGGAACCACCATTGGTTTAATTGTAGGTTTGCTTACTCCTATTCCGTTTGGAATCTTAATTGGTGCTTTTTTAGGTGCATTTATTGGAGAATTAATATATGATACATCCGATAGAAAAAGAGCTATAAAAGCGTCATTTGGGTCTTTTATTGGTTTGTTAGCTTCTGCAACGATTGAGTTTGCTGTGGCTTTTGTATTTGTTATTTTATTTTTGAGGAAGTTTTGGGAATTTAAAAGTGAGTTTTTCTGATGCCTTAAAACACATAGAAAACATCTTTTATAATGTGTAATTGTGAGGAAAAATCTTGAAGCAATTTGTTTGTTATATTTCTATTTCATTGATAAAAAGAAACTAAAATTTAAAATAGGTCTTCACCGGTTTAGTATTTCTATGATTGAAACAATTACTTGGTCTTCTTTTACGTCTTTTAAGTACGCTCGTAAAAATGTTTAGCCCAGATTGAAGCATTTGTTTGAGCTCTTTTTTATGCTATTTCTGAATAAAAAAAGCGAGTGCGGAAAGCTGGAAGTAGCTTCAAAAAAAAATAAAGAGCAAAAAAAAAGCGTCCCATTTAAGGGAAGCTTTCCATTGGTTAACAAAACCACGACACTTTTTATAAAGTGCCAAACAACACAACTAAATGCTACTTCAACAAAAAGTAGCGGGCAAATATACAACGTTTTATGATATCTACAATAAAATATTCTTATTTTATCGAAATCTTCAATTGCCAAATTATTATAACGTTGTATCTTTGCAGTCTTTAAAAATTATCACTAATATATAAGAAATGCAATTATCAGAACAAGAAGTTGTACGTAGAGAAAAGCTAGCAAAGTTAAGAGATTTGGGGATCAACCCGTATCCTGCAGATTTATTTCCAGTAGATACTAACTCGAAAGAAATAAAAGAGCACTACGCAGAAAGTAAACAGGTGGTTATTGCAGGCCGTTTAATGGTTATAAATATTCAAGGAAAAGCTTCTTTTGCGCAGTTGCAAGATGGTGAAGGTAGAATTCAGCTTTATTTTAACAGAGATGAAATTTGTGCCGGAGAAGATAAAACTTTGTACAATGATGTCTTTAAAAAATTACTAGATTTAGGTGATTTTATAGGGGTTGAAGGTGAATTATTTACAACTAAAGTAGGTGAGAAAACCGTAAAAGTAAAATCTTTTAAAGTATTGAGTAAAGCGTTAAAACCTTTGCCAATGCCTAAAGTAAAAGATGGTGTTACTTTTGACGCTTTTACAGACCCAGAGATGCGTTACAGACAACGGTATGCAGATTTAGTGGTGAATCCGCACGTAAAAGAGGTGTTTATTAAGAGAACAAAATTGTTTAACGCCATGCGTTCTTTCTTTAATGACGCTGGTTATTTTGAAGTTGAAACGCCGGTTTTACAACCAATTCCTGGTGGTGCAGCAGCAAGACCTTTTATAACACATCACAATTCTTTAGACATTCCGTTGTACATGAGAATAGCGAATGAATTGTATCTTAAAAGATTAATTGTTGGTGGTTTTGATGGCGTGTATGAATTCTCGAAAAACTTTAGAAATGAAGGAATGGACAGAACGCATAATCCTGAATTTACTGCCATGGAAATCTATGTTTCGTACAAAGATTACAATTGGATGATGGATTTCTGTGAGCAACTTTTAGAGCATTGTGCAATTGCGGTAAACGGAACTTCTGAAGCTACTTTTGGTGAACACAAAATAGACTTTAAAGCGCCATACGCAAGAGTAACCATGGCAGATTCTATTAAACATTTTACTGGTTTTGACATTAATGGAAAAACAGAGGATCAAATTAGAGAAGCTGCAAAAGGCATGAATATTCCTGTCGATGAAACGATGGGGAAAGGAAAATTAATTGATGAAATTTTTGGTGAAAAATGTGAAGGAAACTACATTCAGCCAACTTTTATTACCGATTATCCGAAAGAAATGTCTCCACTTTGTAAAGAACACAGAGACAACCCAGAATTAACAGAGCGTTTTGAGTTAATGGTTTGTGGTAAAGAAATTGCAAATGCATATTCTGAATTAAACGACCCAATTGACCAACGTGAACGTTTTGAGCATCAATTAAAATTAGCACAAAAAGGAGATGATGAAGCGACTGAATTTATAGATGAAGATTTCTTAAGAGCTTTAGAATATGGTATGCCACCAACATCTGGTATGGGAATTGGAATGGACCGTTTAATTATGTTCTTAACCAACAATCAATCGATACAAGAAGTACTTTTCTTTCCTCAAATGAGACCAGAGAAAAAAGCACCTTCTATAGAATTAAACGATGAAGAAAAAACCGTTTTAGCAATTATTACGAAAGCTGAAAAAATCGATTTAAACGATTTAAAAATTCAATCTGGTTTGTCTAACAAGAAATGGGACAAAACCATTAAAGGTTTAACAAAGAAAGATGTTGCCAAAGTATCTAAAACCGATGAAGGTTTGTTTGTAGAGCTTTTATAAAATACAACGCCTGTCATTCCGAAATGAGCTTTTTTAAGCGATTGAGGAATCTCATAAAAATAAAGTTTAGATTCCTGCCTTCGCAGGAATGATAAAACAGTAAAAAAGGAATTACAACATGTAATTCCTTTTTTACTTTATAAGCTAATTTTCTGTAACAAAGCTAGAACCCTTAGAATATCTTCGGGAAGCTTTACAATAATCCAAGACCATTATCAACCTAAAAAAAAAGCTTTACAATACTCGTTGGTTTTATTGCGCTAGTTCGTTGCAAACTAAATTAGCCTGCAACGATACCTAAAAACGAAAAAACTACCTTTTACTTTTTGTCTGGGTAATTTTCTTTTTTACTATTCTTGCTTGATACATATATGTTCCATAAGGTTAGCCCTATATATAGCGAGAATATGATACCCCCTACTATAAAAAATCCTATACTCATTTGGTTCTTCTTTGTCTAATTGCTATTGCAAACAATAATATTGTACCTGGCCAATGTGCTGAGTATTGAGCTTCATCTGTCATGCCTAATAAGCCATATCCTACGGAGTATAATAAACAAAGGAATGCCAAAATAATTGGATACCACTTTAAAATAAAAATTTTCATCTTTTAATATATTAATTAGTCCCAACTAATATACTGAATATTCGCAGTGTTTTACGAAAAAGAAATGTAATTTTATTTCAAAATGCTATTTAAACTGAATCCATTTTATGCTAATCGTTCTTACCTTTTTTTTTATGCTTGTAAAAATGAGGGCGAGTTCATAAAAATTTTGAGGAAAATTCTTCTAAGATTAGTGCGAACAATAAATTGAGATGTACTTTTCTATAGAAATAACTTTCTAATTGCTTTTTTCCCATTGTTTTTTTTTGCTACGAAAAATTCTTTTAATTTTAAATGGATAATAAAATTTTGAATTGTTATTTTCCATTATTTCATAAAAGTATTTTTTTATAAGTTTGTTGCACAAATATTAAATTATTGATGGAAAACTATAAAAAAATAATTGAAGACATTTATTTAGATTTAAAAGATGTTGAAGATACAGGGAAAATAGCGGATTATATTCCTGAGTTGGCATTTGTAGCTCCTGATAATTTAGGGATAAACATTACAACCATCAATAAAGAAAGTTTTGGAGTGGGTGATTTTGAAAAGAAATTTTCCATACAAAGTATTGCTAAAATATTGTCATTAACCTTCGCTTACAAATTAGAAGGGGAACCGTTATGGAAAAGAGTTGACGTAGAGCCTTCTGGAAACCCTTTTAACTCACTTTTACAATTAGAAGCAGATTTAGGAAAACCTAGAAATCCGTTTATAAATTCTGGTGCACTTGTAGTTTGTGATGTTTTATTGAGTCATTTAGAAAATCCGAAAGAAGATTTTTTGAATTTTTGTAAAGAGATTTCTAACAATACCTCTTTAAGCTACAATGAGAAAGTTGCACAATCAGAAAAAAGTGTTGGTTTTAGAAATGTTGCTTTGTGTAATTTTATAAAATCTTTTGGAAACATTAAGAATAATGTTGATGATGTCTTAGATTTCTACTTTCATATCTGTTCCTTAGAAATGAACTGTAAAGAGCTTTCTCAAATCTTTTTATATTTAGCTGACGATTTTTATACAACTGTAAAAGGAAAAAGAATACTTACTATGAATGAAGCAAAAAGGATAAATGCAGTAATGCTTACTTGTGGTTTTTATGATGAATCTGGCGAGTTTGCTTTTCGTGTTGGTTTGCCAGGAAAAAGTGGTGTCGGTGGCGGTATTATTGCTATTCATCCAGATAAATTCTGTATGACAGTTTGGAGTCCGAAATTAAACGAAAAAGGAAATTCTTACAAAGGAATGTTGTTTTTAGAAAAGTTTACAACAAAAACTGCTTCTTCTATTTTTTAAGAATTTTATCAAAAAAAACATAACAAGTCCTAAAAATGATTTCATATTAGTATTAAAGTCACCCATTATTATGATCGATTTAGCTCACACCGAGAATCAAATTCAGAATGTAACCAATTTTAAAGACCTAATTTCTTCGCCATTTCATGGAGAAATAAATGCAATGCGCTGGGAGCGTAAATTAAGAGGTGATTTTTCTGAAATTGTTAAAAAGGGAACACAAAATGAAAATATAGCAGAACTTCACCCAGAAGAACTTCTTGAACTACAATTAAGTGAACAAGGGCAACTTGCTCGTAATCTTCTTTTAAATGACATGAAACTATTAAAAAAACATGGTGCATCCCCAACTCTTAATATCATAAAAAATTACGACAGAGATGATGCTTTCCCCTTTTTTCCTACCGATGTTTATTCTTTTCATGTAGACCGTTCTCCAATACCAACCGACACGTTTTTATGCACGTACATTGGCGAATCAAGTGAAATATTGCCAAATTCTCAAGCCATTCAAAAAATCCTTAATCCCGAAATACGAGCAGAACTTAAAAAATTATATGGAGAAGAAGAGGGGGAAGGTTTTGAAGAATTTTTGACAGAGTTTTTCTTTGATTTACATTATCAAGCTAAATTAAGTGCAAAACCAATTCAATTAGGAGTTGGTCATTTATGGAAGTTGGCAATCGATCATCCTAAAAGTAAAGTCTTACCTTGTTTGCATCGAGCACCAAAGGAAAAAACAGGACAAAGCAGGTTATTGTTAATCTGCTAAACACAACTTTAGTAAGTATAAAAGTACTTCAAAAAATATGTTTAAAATATAAAAGATGCACTAGAAAGTGCATCTTTTATATAAATTTTCTTTTTTATCGAAGACTTCTAAAGGTTACTTTAAAGTATTAGCCTTTAAACTTCATCCCTAAATGAACCACTTTTTTGGTTTCGTAAAAATCTTCTTCGAAATAATCTGTTAAATCATAAATGGTAGCAGACGTATATAATTTTAATTCTTCAGATAAATCACCACCTTTTAAATATAAAATTCCGTTTTTTAAATCGTGATTTTGTTTTTTAGCAATTCTACCTTTAGTCCACCCCACAAAAGTTTCCATTTGTGCCACGGCTCTACTTACAATAAAATCATACGTATCTTTCACTTCTTCTACTCTGCCATTGGTTGTTTTTACATTTTCTAAACCTAAACCTTCTACAACTTCATTGACAACTTTTATCTTTTTACCGATAGAATCTACCAAGTGAAACTGAGTTTCTGGAAATAAAATGGCCAACGGAATACCAGGAAAACCACCACCTGTACCAACATCTAACACTTTAGACCCTGGTTTAAACTGCACCACTTTTGCTATTCCTAAAGAATGTAAAACATGGCGTAGATATAATTCGTCTATATCTTTTCTTGAAACAACATTTATTTTCAAATTCCAATCTTGGTACAACTCTTGTAACTTGTTAAATTGTTGAACTTGTGTTTCTGATAAATCTTTAAAATATTTGTGAATGATATCCATCTAAGTAATGTTTGATTTGCAAAAATAGTTATAGTTTACAAACAATTCGTAACAAAAACTGACGTTTATCATAAAAAGCAAATTCAAAAAGATTATTTTTGCAACTCAATATTAAAATACTGAATGAAAACAATAAATTTCTCAAGAGTAGATAAGGCTAAATTCTTTCGAACTCTAAATAAAAGAGTAAATACTTATTTCAAAGAAAACGAGTTAAAAAGAACAGGAAACTGGAAATTGTATACCAAAGCAATTATTATGTTTTCTTTATTTCTAATTCCGTTTATATTAGTGCTAACCGTTTCTATGCCACAGTGGGCAATGGGTTTACTAATGATTTTAACAGGAATAGGAATGGCTGGTGTTGGTATGAATGTAATGCACGATGCTAATCATGAATCGTTTTCTAAAAGAAAATGGGTAAATAAGTTAATGGGAAGCAGTATTTATATTTTAGCTGGAAATGTGTATAACTGGAAGGTACAACACAATGTTTTACACCATACATTTACAAATATAAAAGACCATGATGAAGATATAGATGCCGGAAGAATTATTCGTTTTTCGCTACATTCTAAATGGTTGAAAATTCATAAACTTCAAAAATATTATTCTATCTTCTTATACGGTTTGTTAACAATTAACTGGGCTATTACTACAGATATTAAGCAAATGCACCGGTATTTAAAAAGAAAATTATCTTATGGTAAATTTCCAAATCCTACAACAGAATGGACAAAGTTGGTTGTTTCTAAAGTTGCCTATTATGCCCTTTGGATTGTCTTACCTTTATTAGTTTTAGATGTGGCATGGTGGAAAATAATTATCGGCTTTTTTGTAATGCACTATACAGCTGGTATGATTCTAAGTTTGGTTTTTCAATTGGCACATATCGTACCAAATACAGAAATGCCAATTCCAGATAAAGACGGTAATTTAGAACACACTTGGGCAGTCCATCAATTATATACAACTTCTAACTTTGCTCCTAGCAATTGGTTAGTAAATTTCTATACTGGTGGTTTAAATCATCAAGTTGAACATCATATTTTTCCGCACATTTCTCATGTACATTATGATAAATTAGCTAAAATTGTAAAAGAAACTGCCATCGAATTTAATTTGCCATATAATGAATACGAAACCATGCGTAAAGCCATTGTAGAACATTTTAGGCATTTAGGAGTTTTAGGGCAAAAACCTGAATTAGCATAAAAACAACACACAACTAACAGTACAATGAAACATCCACTATCGGACAGAATTAACAGTTTACCTGTATCTCAAACTTTAGCAATGGCTGCCAAAGCAAGAGAATTAAAAGCAGCTGGAAAAGATATTATTAGTTTGAGTTTAGGAGAACCAGACTTTAACACACCAGACTTTATAAAAGACGCTGCAATAGAAGCAATCAATCAAAATTACAATTCGTATTCTCCAGTAGACGGGTATGTAGAGTTAAAAGAAGCGATTTGCACAAAGTTTAAGCGCGATAATAATTTAACATATACACCAAATCAAATTGTAGTTTCTACCGGAGCAAAACAATCTATCGCAAATATTGCGCAGGTCTTATTAAACCCAGGAGACGAAGTTTTATTACCAGCACCTTATTGGGTTAGTTATTCTGCAATTGCTATTTTAAGTGAAGCAAAATATGTTGAAATTCCATCTTCTATAGATGACGATTTTAAAATTACGCCAGCACAATTAGAGCGCGCAATTACGCCAAAAACAAAAATGATCTTCTTTAACTCACCAAACAACCCTAGTGGTTCTATGTACAGTGAAGAAGAATATAGAGCATTGGCTGCCGTTTTAGAAAAGCATCCGCAGATATTTATTTTATCAGATGAAATTTACGAGCACATAAACTATGGTGCAAAACCATTTAGTTTTGCTGCCATTGAAAGCATGTATGACAGAACCATTACTGTAAACGGTCTTGCAAAAGCATTTGCAATGACAGGTTGGAGAATTGGTTACATCGGCGCACCAGAATGGATTGCCAAAGCATGTACAAAAATGCAAGGGCAAATTACCTCTGGCGCAAATTGTATTGCACAAAGGGCTGCAATTACCGCTGTTTTAGCACCAGTTTCTAAAATTCAATACATGGTAGATGAATTTAAAACACGTAGAAATATTGTTGTTGGTTTGTTAAGAGAAATAGATGGTTTTAACGTAAACGTTCCGGAAGGTGCATTTTATGTATTCCCAGATATTTCTGCATTCTTTGGAAAAACCATTGACGGTGTAAAAATCGAAAACGCAAATGACTTTTCTTTATTTATTTTAGAAAAAGCAAATGTTGCAACAGTTACAGGAGATGCTTTTGGTGCACCAAATTGCATTAGAATGTCTTATGCAGCATCAGAATTACAGCTACGCGAAGCAATTAAAAGAATCAAAGAAGTCTTAAGTGAGAACTAATTCTCACTATATAAATTATAAATCCATCTATTTTTAGATGGATTTTTTTTTGCTTTGGCGTATTTTTAAAATAAAAAACCGCGCTTTACACTATATCTTTTTAAAGGTCTCATCAGAAATTTTACTTAGTTCTAGACCTTAGCAATCTCAATATTTAAAATAAATTACCTGTTTCTATTTAAAAAGGATGCCGTTTCAATCGCTCTCGCGAACCTGTTTGCCAACGATTTTTTTTCCTTAAAAGAAGAAATTGCTTTTCAAATATAAAACCTCACAGGTGTTAGAAACTTCTAAGATTTTTTTTACTAAAGCGAAATGACTGCAATGGCAATCACAAAAACAGATATTTGTAAGATCACTCCTATCTGACTTTTAGTCTTTCCTTGATGATTTAAAATAAGAGATTTAATTCTAGAGATCGACTTAACCTTCTTTCTTTTAGTATCTTTCTTTACTTCTTGTTTATAAGTCGAAGTTAAAATGCCCCTTTCTACCCTTGTTGTTTTTTTTAAGTAATTCATAGTTCTTAATTTTAGTAAATTATACAAAGAAGACTCCACTTAACAACATTTACTAAGATTTAAACTTCTTGAAAATTAATATAAATTCATTTTAATAGCGTTCATTCTTTACAACAATACGGAAAAAATAGCTCTTCTCCAAATATTAAGACCATGCTTCAAAGATTTTTCATCACTTGCGCCGGTATCGATCAAAACAATAGCTATAATTATTCCGATGGTGAACAGAACAAATATGCAGGTATTGGAGCAACCATGTTTTTTACAGCAGTTACGGCTACAATTGCTGGTAACTATGCCTTATTTGCAGTTTTCGAGAATGTATATACTACAATTCTATTCGGACTTAGTTGGGGTTAACCATCTTTAATTTAGACAGATTCATCGTTTCTACCATAAAAAAAGACTCTAGACAGATAGAGGCTTTACCAAGAATTTTATTAGCTATAATTATTGAGATGGTAATTTCTAAACCATTAAAAATATTTGAGAAGGAAATAAATCAGGTTTTATTGACCGAGAAAAACCAAATGACTTTAGATAATAAAACTAAAATTGCACAATAATTTACACCAAAAATAGCTCATATAAATTCAGAAATGAACCTCTTAAAAACAGCCATAAGAACAGAGGAAACAAACACAAATACGTTATACGAAACCTACATTGCTGAAGCCAAAGGTGGAAAAGGAACAAGATTATTAGGAAAAGACCCCGTTTATGACAAGGAAAGACAGAAACAGGATACTTCTTTAGCGGCATTGAATCCACTAAAAAAGACAATTCAAAAAAATTAAATCAAAAGAACGGGCAATTGCTTATTTAATTGAAAAATCAGAAATTGTTAGAAACAAAAACACCACCAATCTCAGCAAATTTTGACGGATTAATGGCTAGAATGGCTGCTTTAAACAAATTACCTTGGTTGTCTTCTTTCTCTATGTTCTTGTTGTTTTTAACCATTGAAACTTCGCCAATATTTGCAAAGCTAATTTCGCAAAAAGGAGCATACAATTTTAAATTAGAAGATGAAGAAACGGCAGTAAAAACGTGGGTACAAGAACAAATGTAGCAAAAGAGAAAAAATGTTGCAAGCAAATATTCTTGTTAGTAAAAAGTGTACGGAGATATACCTAGAGAAGATGAAATCTATGAGTATAAACAAAAAATGGCTCGCAATTTAATAAAACTGCAAGCCAATTATTTCTTTAAAAACAACAAAATATGCTGTACTTTACAGCATCTAAAAATAAATTTAAAATTCGTCACTGCAGGGTGTTAGCCTGTTGCGAAGTAAGAGCAAAAGCAATCTCTTTTTTAAATAACAAATTGCTTCAGTGATTCTTCCATTGCAATGACGGCGTAAAAACTTACTCTTTTTCTGCCATTTTCTTAACGTAATCTGTAATAATTACAATTTGTGTTGGTCCTACTTTACCTTCAATAAAATTTGCATTGTCATGATCTAAAGAAATTCTTCTTACAGCAGTTCCTTGTTTTGCAACCATGCTAGAACCTTTTACTTTTAAATCTTTTATTAAAACTACAGAATCTCCTGCTTGTAAAATTACACCATTTGCATCTCTGTGAATTATTTTTTCGCTCTCGTCTAAATGATCTCCAGATTCTTTTGCAAAACGTAAATCGTCATCTTCTAGATACATCATATCTAGTAAATCTTTTGGCCAACCTTCATTTCTTAAACGAGACAACATTCTCCAAGCAACAACTTTTACTGCTCTGTGCTCACTCCACATAGAATCATTTAAACAACGCCAATGGTTTGCTGCTGTTTCCTCTGGATTGTCTATTTGCGTTATACACGTTTCACAAGCTAGTAAGCTTCCATCAACTCCACTACCACCAACTGTTGATGTTGGTTTTACTTCATAAACAGACAAATTCTCTGTTGCTGTACATAATTCGCATTTATTTCCACTTCTTTTTTCTAAATCTTGTTGTAAACTCATTGTTGTATATTTATGTTGAATGTTCGCAAAAGTACATTTTTAAATTAATTTGCTTCTTATTTTTCAGCTTTCAAAATTAAAACATTTTCACTTTCTCTAATTTCTGCTGTGTTCAATTTCATTTTAAAGAAATCTCCCTTTAAAAAACTTTTTGCTTGATCTTTGTAATGTTTGCTAAAAACACGACCAGATTGTCCTGTAGGTACAATTGCTAAACTATTTTCTACATCAGAAAAATCGATAATTCTTCTAGTTGAAGGACCTGCTTTTACTTTATAATAACCGGTAGCATCGATGTCGTAAATTTGATTATTAATTACTTGATCTCCACCAGAGGTTACAAAAGGGCCAACATTAAAATATTTTCTTAGCACCGCAACTTCGCCAACGGCATGCTTGTGTTCTACAGAAACTACGCGCTCCCATTTCCAATCGGCTACATTTGCACCTAATTGATCTTCTAAAAAAGAAAATGCATTTTTAAAAGAGGTGGTTACAATTTCTTGTTTTGTTTCTACTTTGTCTTTTGTTGTAACATTGTCCCACCAAACAGATTTTTCTTTTGCTGCTTGCACCGGTAAAACTTTTTCTATAAAAGGGGTATTTGCAAACTGATCGAAGCCTTTTCCCATCTCATCTGCAAAGGTGTTTTTTTGAAATTCATAGACCAATCGATTATAGATTACGGGCGCAACTTCATCTTTATCAAAATTTCCTTGCCATGTTTCTAAAATATGAATTGCTGTTTTTTCACTGGCAGATAAGTTCTTTTTATCTAAAGAGCGTATAAAACTTTTAACAACTTCGGGTGCTTTAGGCGATGTTACATCCATCATCATTTTTGCAACATCTTGTTTTGTCCAATCGTTTTTTGGTGCTACCAAATTAACAATTCTTTTGGCTCTATCTTCTGATAAATAATACCCAGGATACAAGTCATTTGACATAGCATCTGGTTGATTATTTGCAGAATACACGTAGTTTATGTCCGGATTTATGGCTTGCGGATTTTCTTCAAAATCTAAATATTCTTTAATCTCGTCTTCACCAGAACTACCGTTTAAGAAAGTCTTTGTATACAAAGAATCCCTGTACTTATATAATTGTCCGGTAGCAAACCAAGCAATGTTGTTTTTTGCATCACCATACATCATATTTAAACCTGGTGCGTGTAATTTGCTTGCGCCGTTTTTAAACTCTGTTATGTTTTTAGCGTGAGACATTTCATAAGCCACATCTAAAATTTTATTTTCTAATTTAGTATAAATCCACTGCATTGCAACGGGTTTCTCTGTTTCTAAATGGGTTATAATTCCGTTCATTAAAGGACCATGTTTACTTACTTTAATGGTATAAAGTGAATCTTTTACATCTTTAATCTTCAATCGTTTTTCAATAAAGGTGTAATCGTAATACGCTTCTTTAAATTTGTATTGATCTGTATTCTGCGGATTATTTTCTTCCTCATAAAAATCAATGTCATCATTTTCAAACATTGTTAAACCATACGCGAAGTCTTTATTATGCCCTAACAAAGGAAAAGGAATCAGCGCTAAATGAAAACCATACATTTCATAATCTGGCGTCTTTACATGTGCCTGATACCAAACAGAGGGTTGTGAATACCCAATATGCGGATCGTTTGCAAAAATTACTTTTCCGTTCTTCGTTTTATCTGCACCAATTACCCAAGAGTTACTACCTATAAAAGGCGAAATTGGCAAAACATCCATTAAACTATGCATTGCCTCAGAGAAAGCTCCGGTTATTTCAGGATTCTTTTCATTTTCAATAAGTGTTAAGTTTTTAGTTTCTACACCAATCAATTCATTAAAATAAGTTGCACCTAATTTCTCTTTTACCTCGTTTAGCATCGGGTCTGTTTTATGTGCAATGGCAAAACTAAAAGCCATATAACCAAAAACATTGTACATGTCTTTTAAAGTATATTTTTCTTTAGCTACCCCAACTAAATTGAACTCTATGGGTGTTTTTCCGTTTTCTATATATTGATTAATGCCATCTAAATAAGCGATTGCCATTTTATACGGAACAGCATTTTTATCTAAATTCGCGATTGTTTTTGCAGCTGCTTCTTCAATTCCTAAACCAGAAAAAAGCTTGTCTGTTGGTATTAATTTTTCTCCAAAAATTTCTGACAATCTTCCTGCTGCTATCCTTCTAATTAATTCCATTTGCCACAACCGGTCTTGGGCATGCACATACCCCAAAGCAACATAAGCATCTTGTTGGTTTTTTGCATTGATATGAGGAACACCTATTTCATCAAAATGAATCGTAACGTCTTCTGTTGTATTTTCTATTTTAATTTCACCATTGTACGTTGGTTTTAGTGTTTTGGTATAGAACCAACCGGCTACAAGTGTTACTATGATAATAACAATTAAAAATAGGATACTTTTTTTAATAATTTTCATGGAAATCTGTTTGATTAATTCAAAGGTAATAGATTTATATTGTATTTTTGAAACGTTTATTAAAACACTACTTCATGAAAAAAATTCAAATGGTAGACCTTCAAGGTCAATATGCTAAAATTAAAGAATCCGTTAACAATTCTATTGAACAAGTGCTAGACACATCAGCATATATAAATGGACCTTTGGTTCATGAATTTCAAGCAGATTTAGAGAAATATTTAGATGTAAAACACGTAATTCCTTGTGCAAATGGCACAGATGCACTGCAAATTGCAATGATGGGATTAGGCTTAGAGCAAGGAGATGAGGTTATTACAGCAGATTTTACTTTTGCGGCAACGGTAGAAGTTATTGCGCTATTAAAATTAACACCCGTTTTGGTAGATGTTGATGCAGAAACGTATAACATCGATATCGAAGCTTTAAAGAAAGCAATTACTCCTAAAACAAAAGCCATTGTACCTGTTCATTTATTTGGACAAGTTGCAAATATGGATGCGATTATGGAAATTGCAAAAGAACACAACTTATTTGTAATTGAAGACAATGCGCAAGCAATTGGTGCAAGTTACACGTTTAAAGATGGTACTAAAAAGAAAGCAGGTACTATTGGTCATGTGGGTACAACTTCATTTTTCCCTTCTAAAAACTTAGGTTGTTATGGTGATGGTGGTGCAATTTTTACAAATGATGATGCCTTAGCGCACACCATTAGAGGAATTGTAAATCACGGAATGTACACCCGTTATTACCATGACGTTGTAGGTGTAAACTCTCGTTTAGATTCAATACAAGCGGGCGTTTTACAAGCAAAATTACCACTTTTAGATAGCTATTGTAATGCTCGTAGAAATGCTGCTCGTTTTTATAACAATGCGTTTTCTAACAACCCAAATATTATAGCGCCCACCACAAAATCGAATGCAACAAGTAGTTGCGGTCAAATTTGCGATGTTTGCGATTGTCATGTTTTTCATCAATATACATTACAGATTACCAATGGTAAAAGAGATGCATTGCACAAACATTTATTAGAGCAAGGAATTCCGAATGCAATTTATTATCCGGTTGCTTTACACGAACAAAAAGCATACAAAGACACTCGTTATAATGAAAGTGATTTCCCTGTAACAAATGAGTTGATAAAAACGGTAATTTCTTTACCGATGCACACAGAGTTAGAAACAGAACAATTAGAATTTATAACAAATACGATTAATAATTTTATCAACTAAAAAATATGAAAAGAATATTAGTAACAGGAGGTTTAGGTTTTATTGGTTCTCATACCGTTGTAGAATTACAAAACGAGGGTTTTGAAGTTGTTATTATTGATGATTTATCAAACACAACCATCAGTGTTTTAGATAGCATTACAGAAATTACAGGAAAAAAACCTGAATATCATAACATCGATTTGAGAGTGAAAAAAGATGTTGTTCAGTTTTTTGAGCACAATAAAGTAGACGGTGTTATTCATTTTGCAGCCTTTAAAGCGGTTGGAGAAAGTGTACAAAACCCTTTAGATTATTATGAAAATAATATTGGAAGTTTAGTGTACATTTTACAAGAAATGAGAGACAGAAAACTAGACAACTTTATTTTCTCTTCTTCTTGTACTGTATACGGACAAGCAGATGAATTGCCAATTACAGAAAACGCACCTGTTAAAAAAGCAGAATCTCCTTACGGAAACTCAAAACAAATTGGAGAAGAAATTATTCAAGAAAGCTGTAAAGCACACCAATTAAATGCAATTGCATTGCGTTATTTTAATCCTATTGGCGCGCACGAAAGTATTAAGATAGGAGAATTGCCTTTGGGAGTTCCTCAAAATTTAATTCCGTTTGTGACGCAAACAGCCGCAGGAATTAGAAAAGAATTGTCTGTTTTTGGTGATGATTATCCTACGGTAGACGGTACAGCGGTTAGAGATTACATTCATGTAGTAGATTTAGCCAAAGCACATATTGCAGCTTTGCAAAGACTACTTCATAAAAATAACAAACAAAACTTCGAGTTTTTTAATGTTGGTACAGGAACAGGTAGTTCTGTTTTAGAGGTTATAAAAGCATTTGAAAAAGCTTCTGGAAAGTCTTTAAATTATAAAATTGTTGGCAGAAGAGAAGGCGATATTACCGCAGCGTATGCAGATACCACAATTGCAAATAGAGAATTAAACTGGAAAACAGAAAAAAACCTAGACGAAGCATTGGCTTCTGCTTGGAAATGGCAGCAACAGCAATAAACATCCTTTTCTAATTTTTTAGAAAACCTCATAATAAGAAGAAATCACTCACTTTCGACTCGTTTTTAGTTAATTTTGAGTGATTTATTCTGTTTTTACGTCAATTTTGGTCATTTTTAGATTTCTTTATCATAAAAAAACAGCGGTATAGTTGTTATATCTTTAATGATACCACTACATAATTTACTATTGTGTATTTCTAAGCTCATTTTCTTCATTTTAACTCTTATAATTTCATATCAAATTTCAGACCTCTTAACTTTGGTGTATAATTAACAATGATAAATGAAAACCGATGAGACTGATAAAAATTAGCAGAAAAACCCGTTTAGAACATCGTCACACAGTTAAAATGGGCGCTTTTGACACCAAAGTAACGTACATAAAACAAACATTACTCAATCTTATTCCTTTAAAAACTCTACACAAATACAGAGAAACGTATTATGGTAAAATTAAAGATTGCGAAGATTGCGTTTTAGCTAAATAATATTAAAAAATCCCAAACTTAAGTTTGGGATTTTTTTTTGTTAATTTTAACAGCCTACACCCTATTTGCTGTTTTTCCTTTTAGTAATTTTCAAGGCTCAAAAAACCAACTCAAATGAAAAAAATAATCTTAGCTTTTCTAGCGGTTACGAGTTTTATTGCTTGCAGTAATTCATCCGAAGAAAAAACACCCGAATTAAGTATTAATTACGAAAAAATTGAATTAAAAAACGGACTAGATGTGGTCTTTCACGTAGATAAATCGGATCCTGTTGTTGCTGTAGAATTAATGGTTCATGTAGGTTCTGCAAGAGAAATTGAGGGTAGAACCGGTTTTGCACATTTATTTGAACATTTATTATTCTTAGAGTCAGAAAACCTAGGAAAAGGTGGCTTAGATAAAATGAGTGCAAAAATTGGTGGTTCTGGCGCAAATGGTTCAACCTCTAGAGACAGAACAAATTACTTACAAACCGTACCAAAAGATGCTTTAGAAAAGATGATTTGGGCAGAAGCAGACAAGTTAGGGTACTTTATAAACACTGTTACAGACCCTGTTTTAGCGAAAGAAAAGCAAGTTGTAAAAAATGAAAAAAGACAAGGTGTAGACAACAGACCTTATGGTCATAACCAATATGTAATTGGTAAAAACTTATACCCAAAAGAACACCCTTACAACTGGCAAGTTATTGGTTCTTTAGAAGATTTACAGAATGCAACTTTACAAGATGTTAAAAATTTCTATAAAAAATGGTATGTTCCTAACAATGCTACTTTAGTTTTATCTGGAGACATTAATATTGAGCAAGCAACAAAATGGGTGCACAAGTATTTCGATGAAATTCCGAAAGGAACAGCAAAAATTCCTGTATTAGAAAAAAGACCTGGTTTTGTTAAAGAAACAACGTTTTTATATTATGAAGATAATTTTGCAAGAGTACCTCAATTAACAATGGTTTGGCCAACTGTAGAATCTTACCACCCAGACTCCTACGCACTAAGTGTTTTAAGCGAATATTTAACCAATGGAAAATCTGCACCTATGAATATGGCTTTAATCGATCGGTTAAAACTAACTTCTTACACAAGTATGTATAGCGGTAATTCTGAATTGGCAGGAGAAATGCATTTATTAATTAGAGCTTTTAACGACAAAAAATTAGATGAGGTTTTAACAGGTGTTCAAGAAGGATTTTCGAAATTTGAAACGGAAGGAATCTCAGAAAAAGATTTAAATAGAATAAAAGCAGGTCAAGAAACTCAGTTTTATGGCAGTTTATCTAGTGTTTTAGGAAAAGGGTCTAACTTAGCTTCTTACAACACTTACTTAGGTAACCCAGGTTTTGCTACAGAAGATATTAAAAGAACATTGGCTGTTAAAACTGAAGATGTAATGCGAGTTTACAACACGTACATCAAAAACAAAAATTACATAGCTACTAGTTTTGTTCCTAAAAATAGCGCTGAGTTAGCACTAAAAGGCTCCATCTTAGCAAATGTTGTTGAAGAGCAAATTGTAAATGGTGCTGAAAAAAATTTTGACCCAAAGATTGCAGCTACTTACATAAAAACACCTTCTTCTTTTGACAGAACGATAGAACCTAATTATGGCGAAACTCCTTCTTTGGCCGTTCCTAAAGTATATGAAAGTAATTTAGAAAATGGTTTAAAAATCTTCGGAATTGAAAGTGATGAAGTGCCATTAGTCCGTTTTAGCTTGATAATAGATGGCGGACAATTATTAGAATCTATGGATAAATTAGGCGTTGCCAATTTAACGGCAGGTTTATTAAATAAAGGAACCAAAAATAAAACGGTAAAAGAGTTAGAAGAAGCTATTCAGGAATTAGGTGCTACTATTTCCGTTTCTTCAAATAAAGAAAGTATTGCAATTACTGGAACAACGTTAGCTAAAAACTACACTGCAACCCTAGCATTGGCAGAAGAAATGTTATTAGAACCAAGGTTTGATGAAAACGAATTTAGTTTGCTTAAAAAAGCAACAGCGGCAAATTTACGCCAGCAAGAAGCAAATCCGAATGCGGTGGCTAGAAATGCTTACAACAGTTTAATTTACGGAAAAGAGAATATGTATTCTAAAAATACTTTAGGTACATTAACCTCTTTAGAAGCAATCACTTTAGAAGACATTAAAACTTATTATACAAATTACATCTCACCTTCTGTAGCAAAAATCCTAGTTGTTGGTGCTATTTCAGAAGACAAATTAGTTGCTTCATTAACTAATTTAAACACGAAGTGGCAAGCGAAAGAAGTTACAATTCCTACATATAAAATGCCGGAAGCACCTACCAAACCCGCTGTTTATTTTTATGATATTCCGAATGCAAAACAATCTATTTTACAATTTGGCGCACCAGCTTTGGCAGCAACAGATAAAGATTTTTATGCAGCAAATGTTATGAATTATATTCTTGGTGGTGGTGGTTTTGCTTCTCGCTTAACACAAGAGTTAAGAGAGGGTAAGGGATATACTTACGGAATTGGTTCTGGATTTTCTGGTACAAAAGCAAAAGGAACCTTTACCATTTCTAGTGGCGTTCGTTCTAATGTGACTCTAGAATCTGCACAAGCGGTTCAAAAAATATTAGAAGAGTATCCAACTACATTTTCTGACAAAGATTTAGAAACCACAAAAAGTTTCTTAATTAAAAGTAATGCAAGAGCTTTTGAAACTGCCGGTGCAAAATTAAGAATGTTGTCTAATATTAGCAATTACGGTTTAAAAGCAGATTATGTAAAAGATAGAGAAGAAACGGTAAATAACATGACCAAAGAACGCATTCAAGAATTAGCCAACAAATACATTAACCCGAATAAAATGATTTGGTTGGTTGTTGGTGATGCAGAAACGCAATTAGAAAGAATGAAAGAATTAGGTTACGGAGCACCAATTTTATTGAATGAAAGACAAAAGGAAATTAAGAATTAAAACCTTTAATTAGCAACTCTCTTCAAACAGTAACAAATAAAAAAGTCTCAATTTCAAATTTGAAATTGGGATTTTTTTTGTTTTATAAATTACTCCACCAAAACATTAAACTAGTAGTAAAGTCTCGAAATAGCCGCAATCATTGTTACAAACAATAGAAGTTAAAACAACCACTAAAGAACCAATTTAGTTTGTTTCTATGTTTTTAAAAAGCTAACTTCGTTCACTTCTAATATAAAACAATGAAACGATTTTATATCATTAGAGTTGTGTGTAATTTAAGTAGAACATTGAATCCAAGCATTGAAAAACGATTAATTAATAATTCACAAACCTAAACACGAATACTATCTTAACTAACGAAATCAGAATGATAAATAAATTTAACAACCAAATATAGAATTATGAGAAAAATATTATTAATACTAATAGGTTTAATTAGTTTAGCTTCATCTGCACAAGTAGAGATTTTAGATTCTGTACAAACTGAAAATTGGATTCTAAAAGGCTACACAACACCCAATATGGTATTTGAAACTATAGTGTATCAAGACTCAATAACTGTTAAATTAATTAAAGGGAATAGTAAAGCTATGAATAAACTTATTGGGACTTCTAAATTTACAAAAGTTTTTACTGGCACTGTAGAGGTTAGCGATACTGAATTTCTATTAAAAACAAAAGATTATAGAATCACTGTGACTAGAGGTGCTAAAATAGTATATACGACTGTTGAAGAAAAAGATGATTTTACAGGAGAGGTTATAAAAAACATTTATTTTGGAAAAAGATAAAATATTACACAATATTTTTATATGGTTAGTAACTATAATAACTGTCCTATAAAAGTAAAAAACCTCATAGCACCGTGTATAATTAATTGCTAATTTTAGCCAATTTATAAAAGTCCTTTAGGACTTTCTTTGTTCGGTTTTTATTCATAAGTTTCACCGCTTAAACACCCAACAAACCATATACAACAACCTCAACAAAACCAAAAAAAAATCAATCATAAAAAAAAACGAACTCTCACAAGTTCGTTTTTTCTTTTATAACTATATAATAAAATTATTCTGCCAAAGTAGCTCCACTAGCGGCAACAGACCTATCAATTTTACGCATTAAACCTTGTAAAACTTTACCAGGTCCAACTTCGATAAATTCAGTTCCACCATCGGCAATCATTGCTTGTATCGACTGCGTCCATCTTACTGGCGCCGTTAATTGAAGCATTAAATTTTTCTTAATTTCATCTGCATTTGTAACCGCACTAGCCGTAACATTTTGATACACTGGGCAAATAGGCTCGCTAAATACCGTTTCTTCAATGGCTGCAGCCAACTCTTCTCTTGCAGGCTCCATCATTGGGGAGTGAAATGCGCCACCAACAGGCAGTAAAATGGCTCTTTTAGCTCCTTTTTCTATTAAGACTTCACACGCTTTTTCAACCGCAGTAATTTCACCAGAAATTACTAATTGCCCCGGACAGTTGTAATTCGCAGCAACTACTATTCCATCAATTTCTGCACAAGTCTCTTCTACAATATTGTCTGCCAATCCTAAAACTGCCGCCATGGTAGAAGGTGCAATTTCACATGCTTTTTGCATTGCCAAAGCTCGTTTAGAAACCAATTTTAATCCGTCTTCAAAAGATAAAACTCCGTTTGCAACCAATGCAGATAATTCCCCTAAAGAATGTCCTGCAACCATTTCTGGTTTAAAATCTTCTCCTAAAACTTTTGCTAAAATCACCGAATGTAAGAAAATTGCTGGTTGCGTAACTTTCGTTTCTTTCAACTGTTCTGCAGCTCCTTCAAACATAATGTCGGTGATAGAAAACCCTAAAATATCGTTTGCTTTTTCAAAATATTCTTGCGCCAATGCAGAACTTTCGTACAAATCCAATCCCATTCCTGTAAATTGTGCTCCTTGACCCGGAAAAATATATGCTTTCATAAATTATGTATTTGTGTCGTTGTTTATTCGTTTAATTCTCGGCAAAAATAATCATTTTTATTTGAAGCTAATCCCGCTTTTCGCACTCGCTTTTTTATAAAAATAAAAAGAGCTCAAACAATTGCTTCAATCGGGGCTAAACTTGTTTGCAAACCAATAACATCCTCAAAGGAAGAGCATATTTAGAAGCTACCTTTAAAAAGCATCAACAAATAAAGAAAATTTAGAGGCTCTTTTGTAATCAATAGTAAAAGGTTTCGTCTAAAAAAACAGAAATCGCACACCAATGAAAAAAATACTTTTATTATGTACAATGCTACTTTACTTCTCGCAAGGAAACGCACAGACTTCAATTTTTAATAATTTATTACAAAAGCACGTTACCAACCAAGGAAGGGTAGATTACAACGCTTTTAAAAGTGAGGAAGCGAAGTTAGACAGGTACCTTTCTTATGTAGAGAAAAGAACTCCAGCGGTTTCTTGGTCAGAAAACAAACAAAAAGCTTTTTGGATGAACGCTTACAACGCCTACACCATTAAAATTATCTTAGAAAATTACCCTCTAAAAAGCATTACAGCTATTAAAGAAGGCGGAAAAACTGCTTGGAAAATTCCTTTTGCAAGAGTGGGTGGCAAAACCTACACTTTAGATTATATAGAACATGAAATTTTACGTAAAACGTTGTTCGACCCCAGAATTCATGTGGGCGTAAATTGCGCTTCTGGTTCTTGTCCGAAACTAGAAAACAAGGCTTTTACTGAAGAAAATGTAGACGCTACTTTAGAAAAATTAATGAAAACGTTTGTTAACGATGCAACAAGAAATAAAATTTCCACTAAGAACGTTCAAATCTCTTCAATTTTCGATTGGTTTAAAGATGATTTCACTAAAAAGGGTACCGTTGTCGATTATTTAAATACCTATTCAGAAATAAAAATAAGTCCGAAAGCTAAAATTAGGTATTTAAGATATGACTGGTCTTTAAACGATAAATAAATTATTATCTTTCACTTTTAATTTCATAAAAGATACAAATGTCTAAAACATATTACGATGCTGCCGATTTAAGAAAATTCGGAAAAATTACAGAATGGAGCGAAGATCTTGGAAACAAGTTTTTTGACTATTATGGTAAAGTTTTTGAAGAAGGTGCTTTAACGGCGCGCGAAAAATCTTTAATCGCATTGGCAGTTGCACACACAGAACAATGTCCGTATTGCATAGACGCCTACACCAAAGACAGTTTGCAACGCGGTGTTACCAAAGAACAAATGATGGAAGCAATTCATGTGGGTGCTGCCATTAAAAGTGGTGCAACGTTGGTACACGGAGTTCAAATGATGAATAAAGTGGATAAATTAGAAATGTAAGCAGACTCTAATTTTGCCTTTTGGGGCAAAATTTTAGAGGTCGCTTATCCTGAGGAACGAAGGATCTCTAGATAAGAATTCACAGACTGCTTATCCTGAGGAACGAAGGATCTCTAGATAAGAATTCACAGACTGCTTATCCTGAGGAACGAAGGACCTCTAGATAAGAATTCACAGACTGCTTATCCTGAGGAACGAAGGATCTCTAGATAAGAATTCACAGACTGCTTATCCTGAGGAACGAAGGACCTCTAAATAAGAATTCACAGACTGCTTATCCTCAGGAACGAAGGATCTCTTGCTAATAATTTACCGATAGGATCATTAGAAGAACCAAAAACCTCTTGAGAATTAAGTCTTTATTAAAGAAATACTTCAACAGGCTCTGTGAGACATTCAGCTGTTTAACTTAGATTTAGTATAAAACCAAACCACAATTTTCTACGTAGATAAGTAAAGCAAATAGAAAGTTAGGTTTACATTAAAAAATGAATTGTATTTAAAAGCGCAAATAGTTTTAAGGGAATTCCTAAGAAACGGTTTACTGCAACTGAATACAGAGAACTATAAAAAAAATGGTTACAAAATCACTAAAAGCAAGAAATAACGACATTGCAAAAACGTCTCGTCAAATGGAAATTCTTTCAGGCGGAATTTTCGCAAACGGAGAATTGCCAACATTTGCTGAAAAAATAAAAGAAACAGGTCATTTTCCTCTGCGTCCTAAAAAATTAGAAATTCTGCAAATAAACTTGGGGTATATGTGTAACCAAGTTTGCGGACATTGCCATGTAGACGCGGGGCCAGATCGTAAAGAAATCATGACCAAAGAAACCATGCAACAGTGTTTAGACGTTATTAAAAAAACGGAAGCACACACATTAGATTTAACAGGTGGCGCGCCAGAAATGAATCCGAATTTTAGATGGTTTGTAGAAGAAGCATCCAAAGCAGGAATTAAAGATTTTATTGTCCGTTCTAATTTAACAATTATTAGAGCCAACAAGAAGTATTACGATTTGCCTGAATTTTTCAAAAAACACGGAGTACATGTTGTTTCTTCTATGCCCCATTGGACACGTGGAAAAACGGACAAGCAGCGTGGAGATGGTGTTTTCGATAAATCTATTAAAGCATTACAAGAATTAAATGCGATTGGTTATGGTTTAGAGGGGTCAGATTTAAAATTAGATTTGGTCTATAATCCTTCTGGAGCATTTTTACCTGGAGATCAAATGGCGTTACAAAACGATTTTAAAAAAGCGTTAAAAACTGAATTTGACATCGATTTTCACCAACTTTTTGCCATTACAAACTTACCAATTAGTCGTTTTTTAGATTACTTAATTGCATCAGATAATTATGAAGATTACATGCATTCGTTATTAGATGCCTACAACCCTACTGCTGTAGAAAACGTAATGTGTACAAACACCATTTCAATTAGTTGGGATGGTTGGTTGTACGATTGTGATTTCAATCAAATGTTAAATCTAAAGGTAGCTAGTAAAGTGAAGCACATTTCAGCTTATAATGAAGAGTTGTTACAAGACAGAAACATTATTATAAATCAGCATTGTTACGGTTGTACTGCTGGTGCAGGAAGTAGTTGTCAAGGAGTTGTTGTGTAATCTATGAATAAAAAAACTGCCATATTAATTTTTGCGAATTCTGCGGAAAAAGAAGTAGAAAGAAAGTCTTTTCTTTCTACGGAAGTTTTTTCTGCATTGAATACCCAAACCTTAAAAACGGTAGAAAAATCTGGAATTGAATATTTTCATATTTCAGAAAAACAACAAGTAGGAAACTCTTTCGGAGAACGTTTTTCGAATGCTATTGATACTATTTTCAAAAAAGGTTTTGATAAGGTAATTACCATAGGTAATGATACACCGCATTTAAAAACACATCATTTAGTAGCCACTTTACAGCAACTAGAAACAAAAGATGTCGTTTTAGGCCCTTCTAAAGATGGTGGTTTTTATTTAATGGGAATTAAAAAGGCCCAATTTCATAAAGAAAATTTCATAAAACTACCTTGGCAAACCAATCGTTTACATAAAAAAATTGCCAACATAGCAACTGCTCAAAATTTAGAGGTTCAGTTTTTAGAATTGCTAAGTGATCTTGATTCTAAGGAAGATATTCAATTTATCTTAAATAGTTTTAAAGCAATTCCGCTATCAATCTTAAAACTTTTACAAAAATTAGACTTCACTTTTAGAAGTACTTTTTTTGAAGAAGGTTTCTCAATATTAAAAACTTCATTTTCTAAGAACTTAAACAAAGGTTCTCCAATTATTTTTGCGTAACTAATTTTTAGAATTATCTCTCAGCACACTTAGCCTCTTGAGCATTACTGAAATCAAATACTTATTTGCTAGAAAGTACAAACGCTGTTTATAGAAAGGTGCTGTTCTTAAATGAGAAATTCTCAACTGCGCTCGAACAGACTTCTGTTTAGGTTAAAAAATATTTTTACACAAATGATGACTACATGAAAGACATTTCTATGTGGATTTTGTTGCTATTTACAAGCATCAGTTTTTCACAAATAACAATTACCGGTACTATCACCGATAAAGACACAGGTAAAATACTTTCTTCGGTGAATATTTCATCTACAAAATACGGAACAACTTCTAATTTAGACGGATTTTACACAATTGCCGTTTTAGATGAAAATCAGTTTTTAACATTTACGTATTTAGGCTATCAAACTCAGAAAATAAAGGTTGAAAATCAAACACAAATCAATATTGAACTTACCGAACAACAAACCAGTTTAAATGAAGTTGTAGTTACTGCTTTGGGTGTGAATAGAAAGACCAAGGAGCTAGGGTATGTAGTTCAAGAACTAAAAGCAACAGAACTTACGGAGGTAAAAACACCCAACTTTTTAGATAATTTAGCGGGTAAATTAGCGGGGGTAACTATTTCTCAAGGCGCAACAGGAGTGGGTTCGTCCTCAAAAATAACCATTCGTGGTGAAGCTTCTTTCTCTAATAACAATCCGCTTTTTGTGGTTGATGGAACGCCAATTAACAACAACACCGTTTTTAACTTTACAAATGAAGCTGCTGCTGGTTTTCAAGAAATAGATTTTGGAAATGGCGCCATGGAAGTAAACCCGGATGATATTGAATCTGTAACGGTTTTAAAAGGCCCAAGTGCAGCCGCTTTATACGGTACAAGAGCTTCTAACGGAGTTATTGTAATTAAAACAAAAGACGGACGTAAAACAAAAGGCCTAGGTGTTAGTCTCAATTCTTCTATTACTTTTGATAGTGCTTTTCGATTGCCAGAATTTCAAAATACATACGGACAAGGAAACGCAAGTAATTTTGAATACGTAGATGGTTTAGGTGGCGGAACAAATGATTTAATTACCTATTCTTGGGGACCAAAATTAGATGCAGGAAACTTCATTGCTCAATTTGATTCTCCGGTAACATTGCCCGACGGAACAGCAATACGTGGTGGAGATACTTCTTTGTATAATAATGTATCTATTACGCCAACATTATTTAAATCGAACCCTAATAATCTAAAAGATTTTTATCAAACAGGGGTTACAACCATTCATAATATTGCTATTACAAATAGTTTTAACAGCGGTTCTTACCGTTTATCTTTAACCGATTTAGAAAGCGAGTCTATCATTCCTGGGGTAAATTTAGACAGAAAAACGGCGGCTTTAAAAATGAATTTTAATCCGACTGAAAAAACAAAAATTACAACTTCTTTGAACTACGTAAATTCTAGCAGTGATAATAGACCTGCAAACGGTTATGGAAGTGAAAACGCAAATTATTCTTTGGTTGCTTGGGGTCCAAGATCTCTAAACATTAATAATTTAAGAGCCTATTGGCAACCTGGTTTAGAGGGCGTGCAACAATATAATTTTAATTATACCTATTTTGACAATCCTTTTTTTATACTAAAAGAGAACACCAATTCTTTTAATAGAGATCGTCTTTTTGGCAACGTTGCCATCAATCATAAATTTACAGACAACTTAAGTGTTTCCTTGCGTTCTGGAATGGATTATTCCTCAGAAAAAAGGAAGTTTAAGCGTCATTTTAGCTCGAATCGTTTTAAAAACGGCGCGTATGCAGCACATGATGTTTTTTACAGAGAAATAAATACAGATTTCTTAATGAATTATAAAAATAATTTTGGTGTATTTTCTTTTGATGCTTCTTTTGGAGGGAATCGATTAGACCAAACGGCATCCACAAAACAGCTACAAACCACCAATTTGGCGCAACCAGGTATTTTTAGTTTAAACAATGCAGCTTCACCAATTGAAGCTTTTCAGTTTGATGCTAAAAAGAGAATTAATTCTTTATACGGAATTGCAAAACTGGGGTATAAAAACTATCTATATGTAGATATTACGGGAAGAAATGATTGGTCTAGCGCATTGGCAACTCCTTTTTCTGTAGACGGAACCTCTTTCTTTTATCCGTCTATTTCAACGAGTTTTATTGTATCAAACTTAACAGCATTGCCAGAAAATATTTCATTTGCAAAATTAAGAGCAAGTGTTGCACAGGTTGGTAATGACACAAATCCGTATCAAACATCGGGTGCATTTGTATCGCAGACAACCTTTAACGGGCAACCAACTTTTAGCAATCAAGATTTTATTCCGAATGCAAATTTAAAACCAGAGCTCACTACTTCGTATGAATTTGGAGCAGACATTCGCTTCTTTAAAGACCGATTAAATATCGATTTTACGTATTACAATGCAACAACTAAAGACCAAATTATTTCATTACCCATTGCAATTTCTTCAGGGTATAACCAACAAGTTATCAATGGCGGAAAAGTAAATACAACAGGTGTTGAAATTATTTTAGGAGGAACACCTATTAAAACCGCAGCTTTTAAATGGAATACCATTTTTAATTTTGCAACTAATAAATCAGTCATTAAAGATTTACCACAAGAAGAAGGGCGCTTAACTTTGGCGTATAGCAGAATTTACAACAGTGCAAACCAGACCGTTTGGTTTCAAGTGGAAGAAGGCGGACACGTGGGAGATTTATACGGAACAGGATATCAGAAAAATGAAGACGGACAATTTCTGTTAGATGATGATGGCCGTTTTATAGCCAATAACAATTTGATTAAAATAGGGAATTACAATCCTGATTTTACGTTAGGATGGAACAACAGTTTCACTTACAAAGATTTTACAGCTAGCTTTTTATTCGATTGGAGACAAGGAGGAGAAATTGTTTCTAGAACCAGAGCATTAGGAAATGTTGGTGGTCAATTAGCAGAAACTGCAAACAGACCAACTGCAGGAATTGTTGCACAAGGACTAAATGTAAATACCGGTCAATCGAACACCGTTGCTGTTTCTGCAGAAAGTTACTACAGACAATTTTATGACAGAAACCACGAAGAAAATAATGTGTACGACGCTTCTTATTTAAAATTACGTCAGTTTTCTATGGGCTATACTTTAAATATTACTGAAGGTTTTTTAGGATTGAAAGACACCTCTACTATGAATTTCTCATTTATTGGAAACAATTTATTTGTAATTACTGAAAATCCGCATTTCGATCCCGAGCAATTGGCGGTGCAAGGAAACGGTTTTGTAAGCGGCGTGGAAGATATGAGTTACGCTTCTAGCAGAAGTTTAGGTTTTAAAGTAGGGTTTAATTTTTAAGAAATTTACAATGAAAAAATACAGCTATACAATTGCAATTTTAGCGTTCACATTTGCGAGTTGCACCAATGATTTTGAGAATCTAAATACAAATCCGAATGCACCCGTTGCAGTACAACCCAGTTTGTTATTAAGACAAGTTGTGTATGACTTTGGAGAGCACATGAGCTACGAAGGTTTTGTCGCTGGCGATTTGTTAGCGCAACACAGAACTGCTTTAGATTTTAATTTATTTGACAGACACGATTTAAAGAGTCCGCAATTAGGAGGGAATCCTTGGTCAATATTTTACACCAATTTACGTGATAATGAAATCATTCTAAAACAAGCCAAAGAAACTCCTGCTTTCGCAGTGTATGAAGGGCCTGCTTTAATTTTAAAAGCATATATGGCTGCAGGCTTGACTGATTTGTTTGGCGATGTTCCTTATTTTGAAGCTTTCAACGGAATAGACGGAACGGTTACGCCAAAATATGATTTACAGTCAGCCATTTATCAAAATGAAAACGGAATTTTAGATAATTTAGACAAAGGAATTGCTGCCATACATGCCTATACGGGTTCAATTCCGTTAGAAGGAGACATTTTATATAGTGGAGATGTAACTGCTTGGATACGATTTGCAAACTCATTAAAAATTAAATATTTGGTTCGTATTTCTGGTAAAGTGAATGTTGCTGCGCAATTGCAAACGTTATTTACAGAAGGGAACTACATCAAAAATAATAGTGAAAATGCCGTTTTCGATTTTACTAATTCAGCACCAAACAGCTTTCGTTTGGCACAATTAAGAGTGGGAGATTTTAATAATTTTGTCCTCTCTGAAACCATGGAAGAAATTCTAACGGACTTAAATGATGATAGAATGGGTACATTTTTCAGGCCTTTTGCAAATGCTACTTCTAATGAATTTAATGGTTTAATAAACGGAATTGATGCTTCATCAACTTCGATTGCATTGTCTGAATATTCTTTAGCAGGAACTATTTTTAGAGAAGACACCGCTACTTTAGATGCCAACTTTATAACAGCTTGGGAAACCAGTTTCTTACTAGCAGAAGCCGCCCAAAAAGGATTTATTACAGCAAATGCAGCAACTTTATATGCTACTGCGGTTGCGCAAGCTTTTGACTATTGGAACACCAATTTACCTGCGACTTATTTAGCCGGAAAAGCAAATTACAACGCCGTAGGAAAATCGCCTTTAGAACAAATTAGTACTCAGAAATGGATTGCTGCTCTAATGAATGGCTATGAAGGATGGATTGAATACAGAAGAACAGGTTTTCCGACATTAAAAAAGGTTTCAGCAAGTTTAAATAATGGTTTAATTCCTGTGAGAATGCCATATCCTGCCGAAGCTGCGTCTTTAAATTCAGAAAATTATAAAGTAGCAGCAACGGCTACAAACAATAACAGTCTAGACGTAAAAGTTTGGTGGAATGAATAATCTTACACAGTTATAAAAGAAGTAGAAATAACAAAGACCTCACAGGTTTTAAAAAAGCTGTGAGGTCTTTTAAAAAAATATATGGAAGTAATAAATTGGCAATGGATTTTAATAATTTGTTCAAGTGTAACCTTGTACTTTTTATCTCCGCTTGCAAAAACCACCGCTCAGTTTTTTAAAGCGGTACATAAGAAAAAAGCACCCAATACGTTGGTGTTAACGGGTAGTTTAATTATTTCTTGGATTTTTGCAAAAAGCATTACCAACGCAGCAAACTTAGGCCTGTCTTTTGGGTTGGTTGGTGGCGTGGCGTATGCTGGGTATTATTTATCTTTTGCCGTTGCGGGAGTTATTATTTATCAATTAAGATCCAAAGGAAACTTTAAAAGTATTCACGAATTTTTAATTTCTAAATTCGGTAAAAATGCCATGGCAATCTTTTCTGTTCTTATTGCTTTTCGCCTTTTTAATGAAGTTTGGAGCAACACCATGGTCATTGGAAATTACTTTGGTGCTCAAGGAACTAGCGGCTATTATTGGGCTATTATTATTTTTACTTTACTCACATTATCTTACGCTTTAAAAGGCGGATTGAGCAGTTCTATTTTTACAGATGTGATACAAATGGTGTTGTTTGCTGTTTTATTAATCATCATTTTAGCAACTATTTTCTCTACAGATGATTTTTCTACACAACAAATAGTTACGTCAGGAACTTGGAGTTTTGAACTCGGTTTGAACCTCTTTTTTGCAGCGATTATTCAATCATTTAGTTACCCTTTTCACGATCCTGTTTTAACAGACAGGGGTTTTATTTCTTCTCCTAAAGTAACTAGAAAAAGCTTTCTATGGGCAAGTGTTTTAGGCGCAATCTGTATCGTATTGTTCAGTGTCATTGGGGTGTATGCGCAAACAAAAGGAATGTCTGGTCAAGCAGCCGTAGAAGTTGGTAAAGCCTTTGGGGTTGTTCTTTTATTAGTCATCAACTTTATCATGATTACCTCAGCAGCTTCAACGTTAGACTCTACTTTTTCTTCTTTTTCGAAGTTAATCGCCATCGATTTAAACATCAAAAAAACGGTTTCTTTTGGTAGAATTACCATGCTTATCGTTGCCGTTTTAGGAACAATACCTGTCTTTTTAAATGCGGAAATTTTATCTGCCACCACCATTTCTGGAACGATGGTTATTGGCCTCACTCCTATTTTTATTTTTTGGAATGTAAAAGTGCCAAAAATTAGTTTTTATTTAAGTGTTTTCTGCGGATTGCTCTTCGGTTTCTTTCTTATTTTTGATGTTTTTCCGGAAGCCTTCATTTTTACAAAAGGAAAATACGCCTCATTACTGTGGGTAAATGTTTGGGGAATTTTAAGTTGTATCATTTTATATTTTATACCAAAATGGATCAAAAAATAGCCGAATTAGGCAAAATATCAGGCAAAACTTTACTTTTTGGTGGCGTTTACAGCAATTTACAAGCCTTAGAAGCTTTAAAACAAATTGCAGAAAAAGAAAATATTGCACCAGAAAACTGTTTCTGTACGGGCGATATTGTTGGCTATTGTGCACAACCAGAAGAAACGGTACAATTGTTTAAATTGTGGGGCGCAAAAAGTATTGTTGGGAATGTAGAAATTCAGTTAAGAGAAAATGCAGCAGATTGTGGTTGCGATTTTAGAGCAGGTTCTCGTTGTGACGGGTTTTCTCAATTGTGGTATCCGTATGCACAAAGTAAATTGTCTAAAAACTCTTTAGATTTTCTAAAAACACTGCCCAATAACATCCATTTTGAATATGCAAAACAGCAAGTAACTGTGGTTCATGGTTCTTATTTTAATGTATCAGAATTTATTTTTAAATCTACGGATTGGGCGCTTAAAAAACCAAATTTTAAAGCGACAAATAGTGCTGTAATTATTGCAGGTCATTGTGGTTTGCCATTTCATCATCAAGAAAAAGAGCAGCTATGGCTAAACCCTGGTGTTATAGGAATGCCTGCAAATGATGGGAAGCCAGATGTTTGGTATGCAATCCTAGAGGATTCAAAAGAAAGCTTTAACTTTACACATCACACATTAAATTACAATTACAAGTTAACAAGTAAATTAATGCAAAACGGTTTGTTACCAGAAGCATATTCGAGGACTATTGTTACCGGAATTTGGGACAACACAGAGATTTTACCATCCGTAGAAACTGGTTTACAAGGCTTCAGAATTCAACCGTAACCTCAAAAAAATAGAATTAAAACCTTAAATAATAATTTATGAGTTATTTAGAAACAACACACAATGTATACAAAGAAGCAGCTTTAACACCAGATGTTGGTCTTTGCTGCACCACAAATCCTATTTGGGAATTGCCGGGATTAAAGATTCCTAGAATCATGCAAGAAATGAACTACGGCTGTGGTTCTACGGTACATGCAAGAGATTTAACCAACAACCCTAAAATGTTGTATGTTGGTGTTGGTGGCGGAATGGAATTGTTACAATTTGCTTACTTTAACAGAAATAAAGGCGGCGTAATTGGTTTAGATGTGGTCGATGAAATGTTAGAAGCGTCTCGTAAAAACTTTAAAATTGCGGAAGAACAAAATGACTGGTTTAAGGCAGATTTTGTCGATTTACGCAAAGGGGATGCGATGGATTTGCCTGTAGAAGATAATTCGATTGACGTTGCTGCCCAAAATTGTTTGTTTAATATTTTTAAGTCAGATGATTTAAAAAAAGCCATTGCAGAAATGTACCGCGTTTTAAAACCTCACGGAAAATTAGTCATGAGCGACCCTACTTGTGAGCAACCAATGAATGATGAATTGCGAAATGACGACCGTTTGCGTGCGCTTTGTTTGAGTGGAAGCTTGTCTATAGCAGATTATGTAAAAGCATTGACAGATGCTGGTTTTGGTACGATTGAAATTAGAGCTAGAAAACCATACCGTATTTTAGATCCAAAGAATTACCCTACAGACGAATTAATTTACATAGAATCAATCGAAGTTGCTGCTATAAAAGACCCAATGCCAGCAGACGGCCCTTGTATTTTTACAGGCAGAGCTGCTATTTATTATGGTGATGAAGACTATTTTGATGATGGATTGGGACATACTTTAGTAAAAAATCAACCTTTGGCTATTTGCGACAAAACTACTGCTGCTTTGCAAGCATTAGGAAGAGATGATATTTTCTTTTCAGAATCTACGTTTCATTATGACGGTGGAGGTTGTTGTTAACCGTTTTCAAAAAGTCTTTGCGAGTTTAGGAAGCAAGCACTCTTTTAGAAACAGCTTGCTTCCTGCCTCGCAATGACAGAAGTGCACAAATAAAATAAACAATGAAGAAACTATGCCTCTTTTTTTTACTGATAACAGCCACCACATCTGGGCAAAATAAACTAGACAAATTATTAGACAGATGGAACACAAGAAATGTACCGTACATCTCTGTAGAAACGCTGGCTTTACCTACAACCAACGCTATTTTATTAGACGCAAGAGCAGCAAAAGAATTTAAAGTGAGTCATTTAAAAGATGCTATGCGTGTTGGCTATGCCCATTTTAACACCAAAGAAACTGTAGCCAAATTACCAAAAGATAAAGACACAAAAATTGTAGTGTATTGCTCGATAGGCATTCGTTCGGAAACCGTTGCTCACAAATTAATAAAAGAGGGCTATACAAATGTGTACAATTTATACGGAGGTATTTTCGAATGGAAAAATGCCAATTTTAAAGTAGTAGATACTTTAGGAACCGAAACAGAAAAAGTACATACTTTTAATAAAAATTGGAGCAAGTGGCTTACAAAAGGAGAGAAAGTATATTAGTACCCATTGGCTAGTTATATCTTTTCAATATTAAAATTTTAAATGATTACACATAGAAATTTGTTTCAGTAATGATAAAAAAAACAAAAAGTAAAAATCTATTATTAGTCTTCACAAGAAACCCCGAATTAGGGAAAGTAAAAACACGTTTGGCTAAAACTGTGGGAGATGTTACTGCGCTAGAAATCTATAAATTGCTACTAGAAAGAACAAGAGACATTGCGCTGAAGGTTGCTTCTGACAAAGCCGTTTATTATTCCGTAAAAATTAGAGAGGCAGATCTTTGGGATGCCACTATTTTTCAAAAACACCAACAAGTTGGCCAAGATTTAGGCATTAGAATGTTACATGCTTTTAAAAACGGATTCGAAGCAGGCTATGAAAAGGTGCTAATTATTGGGAGCGATTTGTATGATTTATCCTCAGAAACGGTAGACAATGCTTTTGCCGCTTTAGATACTAATGATGTTGTTTTAGGGCCTGCAGAAGATGGTGGTTATTATCTTTTAGGCATGAATTCTTTGCATACTGCCGTTTTTTACAACAAAGAATGGGGTACAGAAACGGTTAGGGCAGCAACATTAGCCGATTTACAAGATAAAAAAGTACTTTTGTTACCAGAGCTGAATGATGTAGATGTTTTTGAAGACATTGAACACCATCCCGCATTTCAACAATTTATATACAGATGAAAAAACAACAATTACAAGAAACCATCGATTTTTTAAAATCAAACGGAATTACAAATCCTGAAGTAGGAATTGTATTAGGAACAGGACTAGGAAAACTAGTGGATGAAATTTCAATAGAAAAAGAGATTCCGTATGCAGAAATTCCTAATTTTCCTGTGGCTACAGTAGAGTTTCATTCTGGCAAGTTGGTCTACGGAGAATTATCAGGTAAAAAAGTAGTGGTGATGGCGGGTCGTTTTCATTTATACGAAGGCTACAATGCATGGGAAGTTACGTACGGAATAAGAACCATGCATGGTTTGGGCATTAAAAACCTACTCGTTTCTAACGCTGCTGGCGCAATTAATCTTTCTTATAAAAAAGGAGATTTAATGCTGATTGAAGACCATATTAATTTACAAGGAAGCTCTCCTTTGGCTTTTAAGGGTGCAAATAATTTCGGAAATATTTTTGCCGATATGCTAGCACCGTATTCCGAAGAAATAAACATCAAACTGAAAGTAATTGCGCAAGAACACAAAATTCAATTACACCAGGGCGTATATGCAAGTGTTTTAGGTCCGCAATTAGAAACGAGAGCAGAATATAGAATGCTGCAAATACTAGAAACCGATGCTGTTGGTATGAGTACTGTGCCAGAAGTTATTGTGGCCAAACAACTAAACTTGCCTTGTGCAGCTATTTCTGTATTAACAGATGAATGCGATCCTAAAAATTTACAACCGGTAGCTATAGCAGAAATTATTGCCATTGCTGGCAAAGCAGAACCAAAAATGATTACACTTTTTAAAGAAGTTGTTAAAGTGTTGTAATACTTGTTGCGAGACCAAGCGTCATTGCGAAGAAGTACAACGCGGCAATCTAGGAGTTGTAACAAACAGGTTGCTTCCTGCCTCGCAATGACGAATTCGAGTGTCATTGTGAGGAGGTACGACGTGGCAATCTAGGAGTTGTAACAAACAAGGTTGCTTCCTGCCTCGCAATGACGGATTCGAGTGTCATTGCGAAGAAGTACGACGTGGCAATCTAGGAGTTGCATCAAACAGGTTGCTTTCTGCCTCGCAATGACGAATTCGAGTGTCATTGTGAGGAGGTACGACGCGGCAATCTAGGAGTTGTAACAAACAGGTTGCTTCCTACATCGCAATGGCGAATCCGAGTGTCATTGCAAGGAGGTACGACGTGGCAATCAAGGAGTTGTAACAAACAGGTTGCTTCGCGCATCGCAATAACGAATTCGAATGTCATTGTGAGGAGGTACGACGTGGCAATCTAGGAGCTGTAACAAACAGGTTGCTTTCTGCCTCGCAATGGCGAACAGCCTCGCAATGGCGAACAGCCTCGCAATAGCGTTATCCTATTTCTTTTTCCCCTTAGGCTTCACTTCTTTAATCTTTACGTAAATAAGTTTCAAACGTCCTTTTGTGGTTTCTCTTCTTTCGATTTCGAAAGCAGGAATTGACTTAATTAAAGGGGTTAATTTCTGAAAACCATAGTTTCTAGAATCGAAATTAGGTTGTTTCTTTTGTAGCAATCCACCAACATCTCCTAAAAATGCCCAACCATCATCATCTGCAACATCATCTATGGTTGCTGCAATAAAACGAATCTCTTTTTGGGTTATTTTGTCATATTCATTTTTGGCTTCTACTGTTGTTTCTGCAGATTCCTCTTCGTTTTTAGAAGCTTGCTGTTTTAAAATCTCGATGTAAATAAATTTATCGCAGGCTACAATAAAAGGTTTTGGTGTTTTCTTCTCCCCTAGACCATACACTTTCATTCCTGCCTCTCGCAAACGGGTTGCCAAACGTGTAAAATCGCTGTCACTAGACACCAAACAAAAACCGTCTACTTTCTCTGAATACAGAATATCCATTGCATCGATAATCATGGCAGAATCTGTTGCATTTTTACCTGTTGTATATCCGTATTGCTGTATCGGTGTTATGGCGTTTTCCAACAACAAGCTTTTCCACTTGTTAAGATTTGGTTTGGTCCAATCGCCATAAATACGTTTTATGGTTGGGTTTCCATATTTAGCAATTTCCTCCATCATTTCTTGTACGTAAGCAGAAGGGATGTTGTCTCCGTCTATAAGTACTGCAAGTTTTATGTCCATAATTTTTAAGCGTATGCGTTATTAAAAGATAAAGATAAATGCTTTCAATTAAAAAACCACGTTCATGAACGTGGTTTTTATAAATCTATAGGAAAGCTATTAACTACGTGCAGCTTTTTTAGCCACTTTTGCAGCTTTTTTTTCTTTTGTTGTTTTTGCTGGTTCCTTTTTTACATTCTTTTTTGAATCTTGTGATTTAGCCATAACATTTCTATTTTAAGTGTTTTTCACTGTAGCTTAAATGTAGTGAAAAGTATGGTATGATTGTGTTATTTAAACTATATTTTTTTTGATTGTTAATTAGTCTTCATTGCGAGGAGGTACGACGTGGCAATCTAGTTGTCATTCCCTCCTACTCCATGAGATTGCTTCCTGCCTCGAAATGACGGATTCGAGTGGCGCAATGACGGATGGTGTCGCAATGACAGCAACCTTTTAAGCTCTATCTCTATACAAGTACTCTTGAAAACCAATAAAAGTTTCTTTTATCAATTTTACAGCACCCAATTCTTTTTTTGCATCTGTAATACTATTGTATTTTAAGTGTAATAAAGGTGATAATTTATCAATATCTAATTCGTCTACACCTTCTCTTACATATTGGTCTAGCACAAAGTTTAAGAACTCTTGTTGCTTTGGATTATAAGTGTTCATTTGAACTTTAGCTCTGCTTGCTCTTTCTAATCTTGGAACCAGTTCTTTGTGGTACGCAACAAAACTTAATACATCAAAAAGGTCGCTGTCTTCACCATGAATAAGGTGTCTTAAATCTTCTAATTGCGAATTCGTATATCCTTTTTCACTTAGTTCTGTTAACAGTTTCTTACGTGTACTTGGCACGCTCCAAAGTGTACGTAATTGGTTTTCATCATTAAAAAATGAAGGGATGTCTCCAAATAACTGCGCAACAAATTCTTGTGATGAAATTGGTTTTCCTGATGGACTCCAAAATGAAGTTCGTACCATAGAATCTATTTCTCTTACTTGATTGTCAGAGAGTCGAACTGTTATCATTGCTCTTGGTGGCGTATCACAAACACATGGAATGTTATCACATGCTGGACAAGCTTCTTCTTCTGGTCTTTCACAAACACAAGGTGTTTCTCCGCAAATATTACAGTCTCTTGTAGCTCCTCCTGCTGTTGGCGGTTCTGGCTCTAAAGGTTCACCATCCCATTCTGGGTCTTGAAAGTGGTGATGTGCATCCACAAAATCATACACTGTAAAATAATCTTTCCCATCAAAAAGGCGTGTACCTCTTCCCACAATCTGTTTAAACTCTACCATAGAGTTTACAGGTCGCATTAAAACAATATTTCTAATTTCAGGTGCATCAACTCCTGTACTTAACTTTTGTGAAGTTGTTAATATGGTTGGTATGCTCTTTTCGTTATCCTGAAAATCTCGTAAATGTTGTTCCCCAATTTGACCATCATCTGCAGTTACTCTGTGGCAATAGTTGGTGCTTTTACTTGTTGCATATTGATTGATTAAGTCTCTAACTGCTGCGGCATGAATTTGTGTAGCACAGAAAACCAACGTCTTTTGGTTTTGATTTATCAAGTTCATAAAGAGCTTTACTCTGTATTCCTCTCTTGCTTTAATGGCTATAATTCTGTTGAAATCTGATTCTGAATACGTCCTTCCTTCTTCAATTTCACCATCTACCTCATCACCAGAAGTGTGCACATAATTATCTATCGTAGTGTTTATTTCTTTGACCTTAAATGGTGTTAAGAAACCATCATTAATGCCCTCTTTTAATTTGTAACTATAAACGGGCTCTCCAAAATAATCATAGGTATCTCCATTTACATCTCTCTTTGGTGTTGCCGTTAAACCTAATTGAACCGCTGGTGAGAAATGTTCCATAATCGCACGCCAAGAACTCTCGTCTCTAGAACCTCCTCTATGACATTCATCAATAATTATGAAGTCGAAAAAGTCTTTTGGATATTGACCAAAATTAAAGTCATCTGCATTGTATTTTACAGGTGCTTCTGCTGCTCTTGAATAGTTTTCATCTTCGTTTTCTTCATCCCCTTCTTGTTTTGCATTGGTCATAAAGGTTTGGAAAATGGTAAAGAAGATACTTCCGTTGGTAGGTACTTTCCCTTTCTTTTTAATTTCTTTCGGACTGATACGCACCAAAGCATCTTCATCAAAAGCATTAAAGGAGTTGAAAGCTTGGTCTGCTAATATGTTTCTATCTGCTAAAAACAATATTCTTGGGCTTCTAGACCCATCACGTCTTAGGTTCCATTTAGCATGAAATAATTTCCAAGCAATTTGAAAAGCAATGGCTGTTTTTCCTGTTCCTGTGGCTAAGGTTAATAGTAATCTATCTTTTTTCTCTGAAATAGCCTCTAAAACTTTAGCTATTGCATTTTGTTGGTAATATCTAGGTTGCCAAGTGCCACCTCTATCTTCAAAAGGAACTGAAAACAAACGCGCTGCCCAATCTGCGATTTCAACTTTGTATGCTTCTTTAGGAGCTGGGTAGGTCATTTCCCAAAGTTCATCTGGTGTAGGATATTTAGAAACATCACCTTCTGTGGCTTCATCCATATCAATACCATAGATTTGCAAACCATTGGTAGCGTAGGTAAACCTAATGTCTAAACGCTCTGCATAGTCTTTGGCTTGACCAACACCATCTGTGTAATACAAGTCTCTTTTTTTAGCTTCTACAACGCCAATTCTTCTGTTTTTGTATTCTAGTACGTAATCTGCAAAAAGGGGTGTAGCTCTTCTATTTTGGCCAATTAAACGCCCTTTTGTAATCGGAAACTCCAAACGCAAACGACTGCCATTTTCTCCCCAACCTGCTTTACGCAATGCAGGTTCTATTAAATCGTGTTTGGTTTGTGCTTCGTTCATTTATTATAGGTTGTAGCTCCATTGGGAGCGATATTAATCATCTGTAAAAAGATATTCCGTTTTATATTCAATATTATAGGATTTTAAAAAACCAATATATTCTTCTTTAAATGTTTTTACTTGATGGTGTTCTTCTTGATTTTTAATATAATCTAGAACATTATTTACAGCAGATTGACTTACCGTAAACGCTCCAAATCCTGTTTGCCATTCAAATTTACCATTTACAAATTGTTTTTCATTCATCCATTTAGATGAATTGGCTTTAATATCCCTTACCAAATCGGATAAATTGCAATTGGGTTTTGTGCCGATTAATAAGTGAACATGATTAGGCATTCCATTAATAATCATGAGCTTTTGGTTTTTATTAGAGATGATACCTGTAATGTATTTATACAACTCATCTTTCCACCTAACCGCAATGAGATTATTTCTGCCTTTTACTGCAAAAACAATATGAAAATACAATTGTGTGTATGTGTTTGCCATGATATTATAACGCTCCTATGGAGCTTAAATTAAATGTCTTATGTTTTTTGGCTATTAATATGTTGCCACGATGTGGCATCTTTATTTGCTGTTCTTTTTGCGCTAATCGTTTTTCATTAATAGCAAAACCTTTAACCAAATAGTCTTTTAAAACAGTATTAGCCCATATTCTAAACTGTGTACCTTGTTTAGAATTTACCTTGTATCCCACAGAAATAATGGCATCAAGATTAAAATATTCTACTTGATAAATTTTACCATCAGAAGCAGTTGTTGCATTTTTTGCAACAACTGAATCTTTTTCTAATTCATTGTTTTTGAACACCTTGTTTAAATGTCTCGAAATAACAGACTTATCTCTACCAAAAAGTGTCGCTAATTGATTCAGGTTTAACCACACAGTAGTTCCATCAAACTCAACGTCTACTTGAATTTGGTTTTCATCTGATTCGTAAATAATTATTTCACTCATACCAGCAGTTCTTTTTGTGCTAATCGTTTTCATTAATAGCAAAACCTTTAACCAAATAGTCTTTTAAAACAGTATTAGCCCATATTCTAAACTGTGTACCTTGTTTAGATTTTACGCGATAACCTACAGATATTATTACGTCTAGATTATAATATTTTGTGTTTTGAGATTGTGTTTTACCTTTAACAGCACCATGTTGAGTGGTATGTGCAAAATTTGCACAAACCTCTTCTTCAACCAATTCTTGTTCTTTAAATATATTACGAATATGCCTACTAATAACTGTTCTATCTCTATTAAATAAAGCGGTAAGTTGTTCTTGATTTAACCAAACAGTATCCTGCTCAAATTGTACATTAATTTGAGTAGAGCCATCTTGAGCTTGATATATTTCTATTTGGTTTTCTTTTTTCATTTTTTATTTTCAACTATCGCATATTTTGCGACAGTTACTTTTTTATCTAATTCAGCTTCTTTAAAAACATTATTAATATGTTTACCAATAGTTTTTACATCTCTATCAAAAAGAGTAGCTAGTTGATTACGATGCAACCAAACAGTATCATCATTTACTTGTACTTCTATAGAAGTATTAGCACCTTCAGGTTTAAAAATAACTATTTGGTCTTCTTCATTCATACCACAACTTCTTTTTGAGTTAATTCTCCTGAAAAAGCTTTTTGAAGAATGGATTTTTTAAGTTCTTCTAGCGAATCTAGTTTTTTACTGTAAAGAGAAATAATTTCTTTTGATGTATTATCAAATCCCTTTATAATTTCAATTAATTGATATTGTTTTGCACTATCAGTAGGATAAGAAAACTTCAGTTTTTTTAATGCTGCACCATTAAAGTGTGGTTGAGCTGAACCTGTAGAAAGACTATTAGCTTGCTCCCAATAATATCCAGATTTAGTAAAATACCAATAAAGTTCATTTGAGATATTCTCTGTAAAAGAAATCTTTATCAAGTATGAGGCAAAAATAGATGGTTCGTAATCTTTATAAAGAAGAACCTTTGCAAAAGTTGCCCCTGTTCTTGCCATTAATAAATCATTTTCATTCAGAATGAAACCTAAAGATTTGGGTGTTGTTTTTACATAAACCTTACCGCTTTTGTCTAATTCTCCATTATTGTCAATATCTGTTATTCTAATGTACCTAAAATCACCTTCAGAAGTTGACTTATCTGTATAGCCATAATTTACATTTGCAATTTCCCCTAAAGTCTTCTCTTTCCAGCCAGCACCTTTTTGGCTAAAAATGGCATTCAATTTAGATTGAAAAAGTTCTTTTGCATTCACGATGTTTTTTTCAATATTGGCTTTGGCTTGGTCTATGGCAGTAAAAGCTTTGTCTAATATGGCTACTATTTGTTTTTGTTCTTGAAGAGATTTTGGAAATGTAACTTCAATACTTTGCCATTTTGATTTGTTTATCATTGGCAAAGTAGCTTGAGAAGATAGATACAATACTTTCTCAAAAAAGATTGAAGAATTTAATAGATAGTAAAAGAATTTAGGAGATAAATCTTTATTTGGTGTAAATGCATTTATTTGTTGGTTACAAGATACTGGAATGTTAGTTATTCCAGTTTTACCAATAGTTGCACCAATACAAACCATTAATATTGAATTCTCTTTTATTAATCTTCCTTTTTTTAAGCCTTGAGAACTTAATCCAGAATTACCATATTCAATTGTGCCGTCAGGATTAAAATGAGGTGGTTTTATAAATGGAATAAAATCACCGTAGTATTCCTTATTTTTAGTTGAAGGAGTTGTTCCTGTTTGAATTTCACCTAAATCGCTCAACTTTTTTTTTATCCAGCCTTCTCTCATATCAACTCTTTAATAGATTGAACAATACTTACAGAATCTGCTTCTAATTTAGAAAACGCAAACCATTTTTTACCCAAATCTTTGAGCGAGGCACCTAAGTGATATACTTCCTTTTGGTCGATAATTAAAAAACGGTCGTGGGCTTTAGCAAAAGTAATCGCTTTAAAAGTGGGGTATTGCGAATTTGCTTTATCAATATCTAATTTCAAATTTTTAGAGAAACTTTTACTCAGTAAATTTACTGCCACGTTTGTACTCTTTTTAGTGAGTTGGGTTATCACAGTATCGTCTAAGTAATTATCAATTACCAAAATACTTGTTTTTGCTTTTTTAATTAAGCCATTCATAAAATCATACGCATCATAGGTTTGCCCGTCAAAAAAAACACCTTGTTTGTTTTTAATCCCTGGGGCTTCCAGTGCTTTAAAAACAGCTTCAAACTTATGGTCGGTAGCCAGTTTGTGCTGGTTAAATTGATGAGAAAGCTCTAATAAAGTGGTGTTTTGCCCAATTGCTTTTCTCATCTCTACAAACGCATTCATTATTTGTATGCTTGCTTGTATGGCGATATCACTGTTTAAAACAGCCGAGAGCATGCTTACCCCTTGTTCTGTAAACACATAGGGTATTGTTCTTCTTTTTGTGGTCGCAATTTGCGACTGCAAAGCACTGTTTTCTTCTGCGGTCGCAATTTGCGACTGCAAAGCACTCCATTCCTCCTTGGTTAGCTGAAACATAAATGAAGAAGGAAATCGTTTGCTGTTTCGTTTTACTTGTTCATTTAGTCGCTTTGTTTCTACAGAATATAACTCAGCCAAATGAAAATCAATCATTACTTGCTTTCCCTGAACGTCAAATACTCTACTCTCAATATCAGAGGGAATTATAGGTGCTATTTTTCCGCTCATAGTAATTCTTTTATAGATTTTAATATGGCGTTGGTTTCAGTATCCAATATTTCCATCTCCGTTAAAATCACTTCAGGACTTCTTAAAGGTGCTTCTTCTGGCGTGTTTGGGTTTTTAACAGACAAATCAAACGTAGCTTCATCAATAGTTGCCACTTTTACATTCCAAGATTGTTCTGTTTCTGGTTTCTTTTCTGCAAATGCAATAAAATCTGCCATATCGGTGTCGTTTAAAGGATTGGTTTTCCCCATGTTTCTCCCAGGGTCTAATTGATAGTACCAAATCTTTTTAGTCGGTTCTCCTTTTTGGAAAAATAAGACCACTGTTTTTACACCAGCTCCTGTAAAAGTTCCGCCTGGTAAATCTAAAATGGTATGCAAGTTAGAGCCTTCTAACAATAGTTTACGTATTGCTATAGAAGCATTGTCTGTATTGCTTAAAACGGTGTTTTTTATCACAATAGCTGCTCTACCCCCTGTTTTTAAACTCTTAATAAAGTGTTGCATAAACAAGAAAGCAGTTTCTCCTGTTTTAATATCGAAATTTTGCTGTACTTCTGGTCGTTCTTTTCCTCCAAATGGTGGGTTTGCTAAAATAACGTGGTATCTATTTTTCTCTTGGATGTCTCGTATGTTTTCACCTAATGTATTGGTATGAATAATATTTGGTGCTTCAATACCGTGCAGAATCATATTCATAATTCCAATTACATACGCCAAGTTCTTTTTCTCTTTACCGTATAAAGTATCTTCTTGTAATGTTTTAAGATTGTCGGTTGTTTTGTCCATGCGCTGATACATGTAATCATAAGCTTCCACCAAGAAACCACAAGAACCTGGCAATGGCATCTCCTATTTCTTGAAACGCTTAAAAAACAGGACCTGTTACCTGCTTTTTATTTTTCAATTAAGACCCTATTAACGCTATCGTATTTAAATTTCACAATATCACCTGATAAAATGAATGTAACAACGCTATCAATAATTGGTCTTGGTGCAACAAACCATTCTCTTGGTGTTATCCTGTTTCTTTTGTCATCAAAAACATCAACATTTAAACATACCTCAGCAAAGAAGCGATGTATTAGGTGTTCAAACTTTTGTGCGTCTATATTGTAACAAGCATACTTATCCAATAAATGAACATCTGCATATAAATAAGTAGATTCTTTAGAAGCATTTTTAATTCGTTCATTTACATCTATAGACGAAAAACCAATTTTATATAAATCATTAATTGCTGCAATTTCTGGGTTGGTAGATTTTGACCTCAACACATAGATCCAACCTGTCTGAACATCTTCTTCATTAAGAATATTTGCATTTTTAAAAAGTTCTTGTTCTTCATCTTTATCGGTATCTGAAACAATACTGCCACCATTGTATAAAGCTTTTGCTAAGGAACGATACAACATATTGCTTACGGTTCCATTTTCAAAAATAGTTATCGTTCTACCATCTTTTCTTGTTCTATCTCCTATTTTCCTATCCTCTATACCCTCTTTTTCTAAAAACAACAAGACACCATCTAAAACATAATATTTGCCTTCTTCAAGGTTTTTTTCTACATCTTTAAATTCTTTTAATTGACGTTTACCTTCTCTTAATTCTTTGTGTACTTTTTTAAATTGTGCTTCATAAGGTGCAAAATCTTTGTCTTTCATTGCCTTTCTTCTTGCAGTGAAATCGGCTCCTGTTCTTTCAGAAGCACTTTTTACGTGCTGTAGTTTAAAAATAGACAAGGTATCACCGGTATCTAAGATGCCTAAAGCATCATCATTTAAAATAGCTGCTACAGATTTTACTTCTTCTTTCGTATGTAATAGATTGTACACATCATACGATTTTAATATGGCTACTTTTTTAGCATCTTTTCTTACTGCGTTTAATCTTGATAATAGCTTAAATTCAGTTACGTTGGTTGCTTCTGGTTCACGATTATTCTTTTCAAAAAAAACAGTAATCTCTTTAAACGATTCAATTAAGCGCTCATCTTCTGTTTTGACTTGTGACGTTTTGGGTTTAGAATCTAAAATTCCAAACTCATCATCATTAAATATATCTGCTAATGTTTTCTTTTTACCCATTAGATGCTGCTTTACGCTTTTGTTCTTTTAAAAATATAATTGCTTCTGCCAAACGTCTTTCTTGTGGGTCAAAAGATTGCATACTTGGTTGCTCACCTGTTTTTGCAATCCAATTTTTTATTTTAGGCCACAATATAATGGCTTCCTCATCAGTCATTGTTATTCTTGTCGCTTCAATCGTTTCTTGAATTGCTTTAAATACAGATGCCGTTACCGATTTAGAAAGTATTTCAAATGCTTTTTGAAACGGATTGATGGTATCTATTAAATCGATATGAATATCATCAATATTTACAAAACTATCTGCCATGCGAATAAAACGCTTATCACCAACCTCTTCCATAGTTCCATTTTTAAATACTGAATCTACCACTACGTGTTGACGTACTGCTTCTACCTCTTCGTCTGATAAATCTGGATAGGTTTCTTTAATAATTTTAGGAATCAATACTTTATTAATAACTTCTGGGTCTACATTACCAGGCATTGCTTTTATCATCTGCTGATCTTGCATTATTTTTGCCTTCAAGTCATTTATATCACTTTCTATAATCTCCTTTGCTCTTTGTGAACTTGGCAACTTAAAACCGTTTATTTTGATCGTATCCTCATCATCATCTGCATCGTCATCTTCATCAGCTTCCTCTGAAAATTTAGGTTTAAATTTAAAATTAGGCGCTAATACTTGCTCCATTAATAAAGAGGCTGTGATAGCCTTAAGCATATTATTTACAGATAGTTTTACCAAATCATCTTCTGCATCTGGTTGTGCTATTAAATTGGTAAACTGAGAATGGGATTTGTTTTCACTGTCTCTTGTTGCTCTGCCTATAATTTGAATAATTTCTGTTAATGAACCTCTGTAACCAACCGTTAAAGCGTGTTCGCAATAGGGCCAATCAAAACCCTCTTTAGCCATACCCAATGCAATAATAATATCGATGTCATCTACACTTTTTACCTCCCGTAAATAGGCTTGTATTTTATCTCTATCCTTTTGGTTATCGTGTACTAAATCTGCAATCTTTAAGGTTTTACCTGTGGTTTTACTTATTACATATAAAACGCCTGTGTCTGGGTCTTGGTAGTCTAATTCTCCTAAACTATCTATAATTCTATTAACCTCCTCATACTTGTCTTTTGTAGATTCTCCTGAATTTACACTTGGAATATGAATAATTGTCTTTTTGCTTTCATCTAATACTTCGTGAATGGCAGCTGTATATTTTCCTTGGTAAAAATGATAGCCAATACCTAAAGACTTTAAATAATTATACCCGTTTAATTGTTGGTAATAATCGTACTTGACTTTTGTGAATTTCGCTTCGTCTTCTGGCAATAAAATAGGAACGCTATCTCCTCTAAAAAAAGAACCTGTCATGGCAACTACATGCGCAGTAGACTTCTCCATGATGCTACTTAATACAACACCTAACTTATTATCTCCATCTACAGATACGTGGTGAAACTCATCTATTGCTAACAAACAATCATCCAATTGTTTTTCGTCTATGGCATCAAAAGCAAAGCGCAACGTAGCGTGTGTACAAATTAGTATTTTTTCATCACTTTCTAAAAAGCTCAAAAAGGCAGCTACTTTACTTTTCTCTACACCCGGTGTACATAAATTATATCTTGGGTTTGGTTTCCAATCTGCAAAAAAACCGAATTGTTTTAAATCTGTTTTTGCAAATGAACTACCAATAGACCTTTCTGGAACTGCAACAATTACTTTTTTAATACCTTGATGTATTAATTTATCTAAACCAATAAACATTAACGCACGAGATTTACCAGAAGCTGGTGGTGCTTTAATTAATAAATATTGAGCCGTACGAGCCTCAAATGCTTTTTGTTGCATTTCTCTCATACCATATTCATTGGTACTTTTACTTTTACCTGTTTGTTGGTATTTTACCTGTACTATATTTTGCATGCTACTTTTTCTTTTTTAGTAATTTTTCTATTTCTTCTAACTCTATAGCATCTTCTTTATTTGCTTCTTCTAACTTTCTATGGGTATCAAATTGTGAATATATTTGTTTTACTTTTTTCTCCATTTGTACTTTAGAAATACTACCTAATCCTTTTAGTACTTTTTTATCACTAAACTCTAAAACCCTGTCTACATTTTGTTTCCAAAAATTCATTGTGATGTCCATACGGTCTTTTACACGTAGTTCTGCAGTTTCTAAAAAGATAACGACCAATCTATTTAAAGAATCTAATTCGTCTTCGTTTAAATAGTTTTTTGCAATAAATATATCTTGTTTTCTTACTTGGTTTCCTTTCCAAATGGATAATGCCATATTAGGGTCTTTTGCATTGGCTCTTGACACTATTAACTCTGCTGCTGTTTTATGGGTAACTGCATATAATAATTTATTTTGTGTTTCTGCAAAAAACATTTGAGTGGCTTTATCTGAACTATCATAATCGCTACTTAATGTAAATAAATCTCTTACTTTTAGGTAGAAGCGTTTTTCTGATGCTCGTATTTCTCGAATACGTTTTAATAACTCATCAAAATAATCGGGTCTGCCATCAGGGTTTTTTAGGCGTTCATCATCCATAATAAACCCTTTAATCATATAGTTTTTAAGATTTTGATTTGCCCAAATTCTAAATTGAGTACCACGTTTGCTACGTACTCTAAAACCAATCGCCAAAATCATATCTAAGGCATAAAATGTTACCTTATACTCTTTACCATCTTGGGCAGTTGTTAAGTAATCCTTAACAACTGAAACCTCTACTAACTCTTTCTCTTTTAGTATGTTAGATATATGCATACTCACATTTGGTACAGAGGTGTCAAAAAGTTCTGAAAGCTGACTTTGGTTCATCCAAACGTTGCCATCTTTGGTGTATAAACTTACAGCTGCTTTACCGTCTGCGGTATTATAAATGATGATGTTTTGTTGGTTGTTTTCCATTAGGTTTTTTTAACTTTAATAGGTGCTTTATCATATTCAGATTTGGCTTTATAATGCCAAATAAAAATATTATTTTTTTTGTTGAAAGTTTCAAAATAATTATTTTCTTTAAAACCAACTCCAAGTTTTCTTTTAGAACTTTCTTCTTTAAAATAGTGCATCAACTCTAATTTTGGTTTTAAATTAGATGAAATAGAAATACTATTTTCTTTAAATAATGAAATTTGATTTTTCTGATTTTCTAAATACTGAATATATTCTTTACTGTTTAGTCTTGAACCCCTAACTATACCTGCAAATAAGTCGGTTAACTGAATATTGTACATTAGCTTAGAGTCTTTTTCTACAGCCTTTTGGTAATTCGGAAATTTAAATTGCGAAACAGCATCAAATAATTCTGAATTGTTAAATAATTTCGTTTTTTCAACATACTTAACAATGTCGTCTTGCCAATTTATTGCAGTGAACTCATCTGGATAAAATGACCAATCATTAATATACGACCAATCTTTTTTAACTTCTTTCAGGATTTTATAGTACATTCTCTTTAAATTCTGAATGTCACATCTATTTTGAATATTATGCCTAGCATCCTGCTTATCCCATACTAAAACGTGAATTTTAATGTTTTTTGAATCAATCTCATTTAATCCTTGAACAACAAATTCTTTTGCAATTTTTAATTTTAAACCACCCTTTACGTCTTTAAATTTGATTTCACTTTTAGAATAATCAGTCATTATTGTTTCTAAACATTGATGTAAAGAAATCAAATTCTTTCTATAACCTGATACTGTACAAATTGCACCATACCTATTGTCATTATCTTGACCAGATTCGTCACTAAAAATCACACCTCTATCCATTACGCTTTTTTAGTTTTACGTGTCTTTTTAACCTTCTCTAACAAAGTATTTTTATGTATCATCTTCTCATATTCCTTAAACAAATATTCCAAACGTTCGGTATCGCTGGTAAATGGTTTTAAACGGTAACAACGTTCAATCGCTAAATCTAATTGATGGTGCGCTTCTTTTAAGCCTTTGGGCATTTTATTAGGGTCATACAATTGTGCTAAGGTTTTACCAGAATGTTTTTCTCTTTCTTCTAAGACTGCAAAAACGTGTAGGTTGATTTGTTCTTTTTGTTTTTGAGTGATGTCTGGAAATGGGAATGTGTTGTAGCATAAAGTGTTAGAATATTGCATATCTGTTTTTAATCTGCCCGCTACCGCTTTTACCCAAACCATATGAGCTTTTGAAGATAACAGCCCAAATAACCAAGGTTCTGCATTATAAATTACTCTTGCTGCATTTGAAATTACATAAGATTTATCAAAAAAACCTATTGGTAAATACTCTCTTCTTTCTGAACCTGTTTGTGGAATTAAAATAGAATTAGAATCTTGATATTTATTCTCATCAAATAAATATGGGTATTTTGCCTTTTCTCTTGTTGAAGCTTTTGTACTTTTTAACCTAAAATCAGAAACCTTATCAAAACGATTTTTAATAGGTTGAATTTTTACGGCTTCAGTATAATTATTTTCATCAACGAGAAGACAATATCTCAAGTTACCGTTCATAAATTCTCTTGCTCCTATATACTTTTTAAAAAATTTCATTGCAGATGGGTCTTCTTTCAGAATGATATTTTTTTCATCTTCTTCCATCAACAAATTACCATTATCACCAGGAGAACTTCCTTTAATCATAATTGGTAGTTTAGATAGTGTACTAAAACTAGAACGAACAATTAGATTTGAAGTATCTAATAAATATGGATTAATATTATTTACTTTTTTAGCTATACTATCAGTAAAAATAACTTTTTGAACTGTACTAATAGCCCTTACTCCAATTATAACAACTGATACACCTGCATTTCCTTTGGCGTTATTAGTCCATTTAAAAGAAGTATGAGCAAAACCAACCTCTAAAATGTTCAAAATATTTGGCCACAACAAAGCTACTTGCTCTCCCTGTGTAATTGAATTTGTAGAAACGAATGCATATTGATGTTTAGTGTTTTTTATAAAAAACGATCCTTTTATAAACCAACAAGCGATATAATCAAGTTTTTTAAAGTTTTTAATAGAAGAAAAAACAATCTTCATATCCTCTTTTTGAATGTTATCTTGTCGACTATAGCCCAGATAAGGCGGATTCCCTAAAATATAAATCTCATCACTCTCATTTTTAGGACAGGTGTCTTCCCAATCCAAACGGGTTGCATTCCCTTGTGTAATATTACCAGCTTCTTTTAACGGTAAAATAGGTTTTGCTTTTCCAAAACCGTGTAATTCATCTACAAAAAACTTGTTCATTTGGTGTTCTGCCAACCATAAAGAAAGTATGGCCATTTCGTGGGCAAAATCATCTAATTCAATACCGTAAAATTGTGAGAGTTTCACTTCAGTAAAAACAATAGAATGCTGTGTTTCTAAAGGGTGTAGTTCTTGTAATATTTGTATTTCTAGTTTACGTAACTCTTTATAGGCAATAATTAAAAAGTTACCGCTCCCACAAGCAGGATCAAATATTTTTAGTTTAGAGAGTCTAAATATTAATTGGCGCAACTTTTTAGCATTGCCTTTTTGCTTCTCAAATTCTTCGTACAGTTCATTTAAAAACAACGGTTCTATGACCTTCATAATATTAGGCACAGAGGTATAATGCATGCCTAAACCACTACGATATGCAGGGTTTACCACTGCTTGTATCATAGAACCAAAAATATCTGGGTTGATTTCACTCCAATCTAAATCGCCACACTCTATAATAATTTTACGTGCTGCTGCCGTGAATTTGGGTGATACTATGGTATCTCTAAACAAACCACCATTTACATACGGAAAGGCTTTAAAATGTGCCGCTTCTTCACTGTTATTTTTAGTATTTAATACTTTAAATAGTTTGTCTAAAAACCAATGAACATCAGTCGCATCTTTTTGGGTATGCTGCTCTAAGGTATCTGTAAATAGGCCTTCAATGGAAAATATGCCTGTATCTTCTGCAAAAAAGCAAAATAGTAAACGAGATAGAAAGATGTTTAGATTATGACCGCCATCCTCATAAATAGTTGGGTTCTCTGTAACTAAAATATCATAAAGCTTCGCCATTTTGTAACTCGCTTTTCTATCTGCAAAATTCTCATTGGTCTGCGTGTACTTTTCTTGTCCTGCCCAAGGTAAAAAGAACCCAAAATGTTTATGAATTTCAAGAATGGGGGTGTCTAATGCAGCACCTGTTCTTATATCTTTTGCTAAGAGTGTTTTATAATCGGTTACAATTACAAATCTTGGATTGTGTTTTAAAGTATCTGGTTCTTTTGTAAGTTCATCAATGGTATTTAATAAATGACCAGATGCTACCTCTTTAAAAAGTAGTTTACTTTTATAGAGTACTTCTCCTGCTACTTTAGAGAGGTTGAAATCTCCTTTCTTTAAACGTGTTATAGAGGTTTTAGAAATGCCGTAGGCTTTTAATAAATCGAATACAAATTCTTCTTTGTTGAAATTATCTACTAAAGCGGTTACGTTTTTTTCTATTTGAGATGCGTTCATTAATTCTAATTCTTTTTCAAAAATAAATGTAGCACTCTTTTTTACAACAGCGAAGGAAAAAGCAGCATATGTTTAAGGTTGCCGCTTACCTTGCAACCTCCTACCCCAAAGAACCGTTTTACGTGTTGTTGCTCCCCCTATAAAGCACACTTTTGGGGAGGTATAACGGCCTAAAATAAGAGTGCATTGTTGTTTTTTACCGCCAGAACAGCCTAAAAAAAAAACTTCTAAATAAAAGTACCGCAGCTTTTTTTAAAAGTATGGTAACTTTTACCCAAAAGTTACCATACTTTTTAGCAAAAGTTACCGAACTCTTGCGCATAAGCTTCCTAGGTTTTTTTAAAAGCTGCGGTGTGTTTTTAAGAAGAACGTTGGTTTTTGGGCATAAAAAAACCTCAATAACAATTGTTATTGAGGTTGTTTTTTTTAACACATACGCTCTTACACTCCTTTGGCGGTGGTAAAGTGAATGGTATTGATATTTAAAGAATTCTTCATTCTTTTATCGGGTCTAAACTTAATGCGCACCTTGTTTACAAGACTCGCAGATACCTCTTCTAAGGTGTCTACAGCATTCGAATTAATGCCTATTTGAAAAGAACCCAGTTTGTCTAATTTCACAATTTTACCTTGCTTTAATTCGTCTACAATATTGTGTAATAAAGACAAGATTACGGCGTAACAATCTGCTTCTCTCACCGTACTTTGGTTGGAGACCAAGTATGCCAACCTTTCTAAATCTGTTTTACCAGAAGCCACTACTTGTGCATAATATTTATTTGCCGCGATTCTGTCTTGCGGATTCGATTTACTAATTGGTATAATTTGTACCATAATAACATAAAATTTTAAGTGTATTGCTTTTAAAGAGGCAGCAATACAAAAACCTCTTCTAGCGCGCTTTAAAAACTCTGCAATTTGCCAATAGTGTACACGTCTTTACACACCATTACCATTTTGTACACAAGCACAAAAGGGAGTTAACTAACTAATAATTAAGTCATTGTTTTACCAAATGCAGTGTGGTAGCCTGCTTTATTTTTAACTAAATAAATTTGGTAAGCTAAAAGAAGTATTGTAATTTTATGGTCTCAAGATGAAACTACACACTTCTTAAAGTGTTACCGTTTAAAAAAAGGTCTTAAAGTACCCTCTTTAAGGCTTTTTTTATGGTTGTAAAGAGAAAGGCTCTTTTGCGCTCTAAAAATTAATTTATCAGCAGGCTAGGATTCTTTTGTGAATGCTTCTGCAGCAACAATAAAGACCTCTTTCTTTGCACCTATAAAATTAAAGCTTCTTGTTGGGTATTCGAACTTATACTTATTCACAATTCCCTTGAAGTTTTCAACGTTTTCTTAATTTTTACAAATAATTACAAATAAATTAATTATTTCTTGTTTTTAGCACCTTTTTAAGAATTAGACATCCCCCCATTGTTTTCTTTTTTTTACGTTCTTACCAACAGCTATTTAAGAAGTCTTCTGCAGAACATTGAGGGGGCCGTTTCGTTGGTTGTTTTTGTTTGGCACCTCGCAACAGGTGCAAGCATTGCAATGCCTTGTGCTACGCATAAAGTTTTTAAATATTTTCTAAAAAATTCGACTTCCTCAATTTCACTTAGTATCTTTAGCCGTAAAACTTTTTTTTAAACGCTAAAACACCGTTCCTAAGATGAAAATTAAAAAAGTATTGGTTGCCAACAGAGGCGAAATAGCAATTCGTATTTTTAGAGCATGTACAGAAATAAACGTAAAAACCGTTGGTGTATATACGTTTGAAGATCGGTACTCGCTGCACAGATACAAGGCAGATGAATCTTACCAAATAGGCGAAGACACTGCGCCCTTAAAACCGTATTTAAACATCGATGAAATTATTAGAGTTGCTTTAGAAAGCGGCGCAGATGCGGTACACCCTGGGTATGGTTTTTTGTCTGAAAACGCAAACCTTGCTCAGAAATGTGAAGACAATGGCCTTATTTTTGTCGGACCAAAAGTGTCTGTTTTAAAGTCTTTGGGAGATAAGATTACGGCAAAAGAAGTGGCGGTTGCCAACAACATCCCCGTGATTCGCAGCAATGAAAAGCCTTTAGAAAATATTGAAATTGCATTAAGCGAAGCCGAAAAAATTGGCTACCCGGTCATGTTAAAAGCGGCTTCTGGTGGTGGTGGAAGAGGCATGCGTGTCATTCAAAAAGCAGCAGAACTAAAAGGGGCTTTTAATGAAAGTAAGCGGGAAGCTTTAAATGCTTTTGGTGATGCTACTGTTTTTCTTGAAAAATTTGTAGCCAACCCAAAACACATAGAAATACAAATAGTTGCCGATAATTATGGCAATACAGTCCATCTTTTTGAGCGCGATTGCTCTGTGCAACGCCGCTACCAAAAAGTAATTGAGTTTGCACCGTCCTTTGATCTTAAACCTGCTATAAAAGAGGCACTCTATGCCTATGCAATTGCCATTTGTAAGGCGGTAGACTATAACAATATTGGTACGGTAGAATTTTTGGTTGATGATGATGATGCTATTTATTTTATTGAAGTAAATCCGCGTATTCAAGTAGAACACACCGTTACCGAAGTAGTCACCAACATCGATTTAGTAAAAACACAATTGTTTATTGCGGGAGATTACAAATTAACAGATCAACAAATAAAAATACCCAATCAAGAGGCCGTAAAAGTAACAGGCTACGCGCTGCAATGTAGAATAACCACAGAAGACCCTCAAAACGATTTTAAACCCGATTATGGTGAAATTACCACCTACAGAAGTGCTTCTGGTTTTGGTATTCGTTTAGATGCGGGTAGTGTGTACCAAGGGGCCATTATTTCGCCTTTTTTCGATTCTATGTTGGTAAAAGTAACGGCAAACAGTAGAACTTTAGATGGCGCTTGTAGAAAAGTACGGCGTGCTTTGGCAGAATTTAGAATTAGAGGTGTAAAAACCAACATGCCTTTTCTAGACAATATTCTACAGCACGAAACTTTTAGAAAAGGAAATGTAACGGTAAACTTCATCAAACAAAATCCTGATTTATTTATTTTTAAAGCGCCTAGAAACAGAGCCACCAAATTGGTAACGTATTTGGGGGATGTGATTGTAAACGGGAATCCGGATGTCAAGAAAAAAGACCTTTCAAAAAAGTTTCTAAAACCAATTGTACCAAAGTTTGATGCACATGCAGCACACCCAAAAGGCACAAAGGACCTACTAACAGAACTAGGCCCCGAGAAGTTTTCTAAATGGTTAAAGAATGAAAAGAAAGTTCATTTTACAGACACCACCATGCGAGATGCGCACCAAAGTTTATTAGCAACCAGAATGCGTACCTATGACATGCTTAAAGTTGCAGAAGGCTACACAAAAAACAATCCCGATATTTTTAGTATGGAGGTTTGGGGGGGCGCTACCTTTGATGTTTGCATGCGATTCTTGCAAGAAAACCCTTGGGAACGTTTGCAATTATTGCGCAAAGCAATGCCAAATGTATTGTTGCAAATGTTAATTAGAGGTTCTAACGGCGTAGGATATACTGCCTACCCAGACAATTTAATTGAAAAGTTTGTAGAGCAGTCTTGGGAGCATGGTGTTGACATCTTTAGAATTTTCGACTCTCTAAATTGGATGCCATCGATTGCGCCTTGTATAGCACATGTTCGTAAAAGAACCAATGGACTGGCAGAAGGTTCTATTTGTTATACCGGAGACATTCTCAATCCGAAGAACACCAAGTACAACCTTAACTACTATACCACATTAGCGAAAGACATCGAAAATGCAGGTGCACACATATTGGCCATTAAAGACATGGCTGGTTTGTTAAAACCGTATGCAGCATTTGAGTTGATTTCAGCTTTAAAGCAAACCGTAAACATTCCGATTCATTTACACACGCACGACACCTCTTCGATACAATCTGCAACCTATTTAAAAGCAATGGAAGCCGGCGTAGATGTGGTAGATGTTGCCTTGGGTGGTCTGTCTGGTTTAACATCGCAACCTAATTTTAATTCGGTGGTAGAAATGCTAAAGTTTAATGACAGAGAAAGTACTTTAAATATAGACTCTTTAAATGAATACTCTAATTATTGGCAAACCGTAAGAGACTATTACTATCCGTTTGAGTCTGGCTTAAAAGCAGGTTCTGGGGATGTTTTTAAACACGAAATACCTGGCGGCCAATATTCTAATTTAAAACCACAAGCACAGGCCTTAGGTTTGGAAGATCGTTTTCACGAAATTACCAAAATGTATGGGGATGTAAACTTGCTTTTTGGCGATATTATAAAAGTAACACCCAGTTCTAAAGTGGTGGGCGATATGGCGCAGTATTTAGTAAGCAACAATTTAACGGTGCAAGATGTCTTAGAACGTGGCGACACCATTTCGTTTCCGCAATCGGTGGTGAGTTTCTTTAAGGGAGATTTAGGGCAGCCAGTTGGTGGCTTCCCTAAAGATTTGCAAAAATTAATTCTAAAGGGAGAAAAACCATATACAGACAGACCCAATGCACATTTAGAACCTTTAGATATTGATGCTGCTTATACCGATTTTAAAAAGATATTTGAAAACGATTTGAGCAGACCCATCGATTTTACAGATTTCTTATCCTACAAATTGTATCCGAAGGTATTTACAGAGGCTTACAACAAGCATTTAAAATATGATAGTTTGATTAATCTACCAACCAAGAATTTCTTCTACGGAATGGAAAGGGGGGAGGAAATTATCATTGAATTAGACAAAGGAAAAACCTTATTGATTACCTTAGATTCTATTGGAGAACCGAACAGCGATGGTATGGTTACGGTTTATTTTAAAGTAAACGGACAAGGTAGAGCTGTGCAAATAAAGGATGCTGCTGTAAAGGTGCATACAATAGAAAATCTAAAAGCAGACAGAAACGATGCTAAAGAAATTGGTGCGCCTTTACAAGGGATGTTGTCTGCTATTTTGGTTAAAAAAGGGGAAAAGGTAAGTAAGAATCAGCCTTTATTTATTATTGAAGCCATGAAAATGGAAACCACCATTACCGCAGTAGCAGACGCAACTGTTAAGAAGTTGTTCTTAAAAGAAGGGGGCATGGTACATTCTGAAGATCTGGTTTTAACGGTAGATTGATGGGGATTTGTTGTTGCACGTCATTGCGGGTGCACGCGTCATTGCGGGTGCACCCGTCATTGCCACACTGTACGTCATTGCGAGGCACGAAGCAAGCTCATGGAAGTAAGAACGAATCATGAACAGATTGCTGCGTAGTACCTCCTCGCAATGACCTTAGGGGGAGGGCTGCCTCGCAATGACGTTTCATTTATTAATTCCTACCTTTTTCATTAGGATATAAACTCGGTAAGGCATCGCTTTGAAAATAGGCTTTTGTCTCAATATTCATTGCGGTTACTTTCCCTGTAAAGGCAGCACCGGTATCAACATTCCAGATATTAGCGGCGTTCATAGGTATGGTTTCACCAAAATTAGTTGTGGGGGTGTGTCCTATATAAATTTCTTTGTAATGCTGTAAGCGTTTGGGATAAGTTGCGTGGTCTTTGTCGATACTTCCATCCATTGCCAAGGCCATTTCCCACAAGGTTCTATCGAAGTAAAAATTTCCTTTAAAAAGCTCTCTTTCTACGCCGTGCATCGATGTAAAACCAGCGTGTAAAAACAACCTATTTTCTGGGTCTAAATGATACAACGGCATGCTTTTTAAAAAGGTGATGTGTTGTTGTTTTTCTTCCGTAGAAAATCCGTCATAACTAGCGATGGTTTCTTTACCCCCATGCAGATACCAAGTAGGGTTGGCAGCTGCTGTATGCAACCACTCTTCACACCACACATCATGATTTCCTTTGATAAAAATACAGTTTATTTTTTCTGAGAATGCGATTAGAAAGTCTAGTACTTGCGCAGACTCGCTCCAACCATCTACATAATCTCCCATAAAGATGACCGTGTCTTCTGCTGTTATTTCTAACGCATTTAAAACTTGAAGCAAGGCTTTTAAGCCTCCGTGAATGTCGCCAATTGCAAATGTTCTTTTCATCATAATTTGTTTCTATACAGCCCCCGTTTTTAACCTTTTATTGCCAACAATTTTAACTGCTGAAATCTTCTTTTTTTTGCGCACGTTGCTAAGAGCTCAACAAAGAAAAGAAACCTAAAATAAAAAGTTTCTTGCCATACATTATTGTGCTATAAAGGTGTTTTGAATGACGAGGTTTATCCAATTATCTGAACTCAACCCGAATACATAAAACTTATAACGATCATCTAACACAATCGCTGGTGGGGTTTCTGTGTGAATTTTATCTATTATATTTTCCTCATTATAATACTGAAATGTTTTTTCGGTGGTGTAGGTTCCCGAAAGAAAAGTATTATTGTTTTGTGTAAGCACTTGCAAATAGGTTTCATTTTCTGCATGGATGCCCTCTGCCCAAGTAAAAACAGGTTTTAACGTTTCTGGATAGGTAATAGCTACCACGGTTGTCCATTCTGTAGTTTTAGAAATGTTTTTGGTTTTAATAGGCTTAGAGATGTGCAGTTTTCCGTTTGCAATATACGTAACCAAACACCAAACCTCGCCTGAAGAATTATTGGTAAACCGTCTAAACTTGCCACCAAACTGAACTTCGTTTGTTAAACTTCTTCTTTTATAATTAGCATAATCTGTTTGATCTACGTTGGTGTTTTCGGTTTCATAATACCGGTACTGAAAAGCCCCTTCAATAGGATAGAAATAAATGTAGGTTTGCGCTTTATTTCCGTTTGCATTCCCCGCAAAAGCAATGGCAGATGCAACTGGTTTGTCTGCATTTGCAGTAACATATTCTTCTAAATTTCTAGGAATAAATTGTTCTTTAATCACAAAGTTTACCCAATTATCTGCATCAATCCCCAGCATTGTAAAATTGTAAACCGCGTCTGCGACCAAAGTCTCTGGAACAACCGTATTGATAACCGGAGCTACAAGATTAGAAAGGTCATAGTACTGAAAATATTTTTCTTTGGTATGCGTAGCAGAAACAAATGCTTCTTCTTCATCTGTAATTACTTGAAAATAAAGAACACTTTCTGGTGTTGTGTTATCGTTCCAAGTAAAATTTGGTTCTAATGTAGTTTTATAGTTGATGGTTACTTCATCTGTATACACCGTAGCTTTAGAAGTGTTCTTTAGTTTAATGGGTTTAGAAATTCTTAAAGCACCTTCTTTTACATAGGTGACCAAACACCACGTTTCTGAATCGCTTGCTCGTGAAAAACGTTTTAATTTACCTCCAAAAACAGCTTCGCTAACCAAACTTTCTCTTCGATAGTTTGCAAAGTTATTTTCATCTAAAGAACCTGCTGTTAACTCGTAATACCGAACCTCTGAAGCACCCGCTTCTGGGTAATAAAAAACATAGGTTAAACGGGTGTTTGCATCTGCATTTGCCCCATACGCAACTACGGGTTGTTCTGATATCTTAGAGGTTTCATCAATGTATTCTTGCAGGTTTCTTGCGACAGAAATAGCGGTATCTTCTGAGCAAGAAAACATTAAAATACCGATTAAAAGGAGTACTATTTTTTTAAAGACCATATAACTTTTTAATTAATTCTTCTGCGGGTTTATTCTGTGGTGTAAATCTATTGTTTTTTTCGCCACCAACCCTATCATGTCCATGAAACCATTTCCAAATAAAACCACCGGCAAACCATTCTTCTTTCCAAAACTGATTGTGTATTGCTTGCAAAGCATTTGCTTGGGCTTCTAAATTTACCGCACCCGCTACCCTGCTTGAGTCCCAGGGTTCTTTGCCATTAAAATCGATACTTCTGTAGCCAAATTCTGTAAAAATAACGGGTTTCTTAGAGTGCTGCTGAACTTTTAAAATGGCTGCTTTGTGTACTTTCCACCCCAATTCATATTCTGCGATGGTGGGCGATTTTTTATCACTTAGCGGAAAATAAGCATCAATGCCAATAAAGTCTAAATCTGCCCAGAAAGGAACACGCTTAAACTCGTCCCAATTTGCGGCGTACGTAAGTTTCCCTTTGTAAATTGTTCTAATTTCTTGAATCAATTTTTGCCAATATGCAGGTCTATTCATGACAAATTGTTCTAACTCTGTGCCAATACATAGGATGTCTGCATTTAAATCTTCTGCAGCTTTGGCGTAAGTTAACATAAATTCTCGGTAAGAATCTTCTAAGGTTTTCCAATTTTCTTCCGAATTCATCTTTATATTCCCTGTAAATGCACCGCGCCAAACCCAAATATGTGGTTTTACCATAATGCGCACCTTCTCTTTCTGAAAATGTTTTGCATACTGTAACAAACCCTTTTTAGTTTCGCCAAACCACTGTTTGTTGGTGTTGTGCAGTATTGTAGGAGCTGCTAATTCTTTTATAAAACCAAAAGGCATTAATGCTACATAATTACTTTGCGCCTTTAATACTGGGGTTATATGTTGCTTGCTTATCGAATCTCTAGCGGCAACAAAACTAACGCCATTAATTTTTTTAGTCTGACTTTTACAAGAAAAGTTCAAGATAATTAGCACTAAAATTAGTTGTTTTTTTGTTTTCATAAATGACTCTAAAAATACTTCTTTTTGTTAAAATAATGTTCTTAAACCCCTGTTAAAACTTCTTTAGAAGTCCGTTTTCTTGTAGGCAATGAAAGTTGCCCCTTTGTTGCTCTTTACAGTAGCAACTCCTTTCGCTGTGTAAATGACTGGGTAGGCAAGGTATTTAGCATTGCCTTTTTTACAGAAACCAGAACGTTATGGCGCGAATAGCGAAACTATTTTTTGAGGTTCAAAGGATGTTTAGCTCCTATTGTAGTGCTAAATTTTAGTTGCTAATTAGCCACAACAGCGACATTCTGAGAGAAATTTGAAATAAACACTATTTATAATGATTCTAAATTTAAATAAATTATAGATTCACAATTAAGTTCTTAACTTGACGTTCGACATAAAAGCTACAATTAACGAAGCATGGAACATATTGTAATTATTGGCAACGGAATCTCAGGCGTTACTGCTGCTAGACATATTAGAAAAAATTCTGATAAAAAAATAACCATCGTCTCTGCAGAAACAACCTACTTTTTTTCTAGAACTGCCCTGATGTATGTGTATATGGGACACATGAAGTTTGAACATACACAACCGTATGAAAATTGGTTTTGGGAGAAAAACAGGATTGCATTAAAAGAAGGCTTTGTAGACAATATAAATACCAAAGACCAACAACTCAATTTTACAAACGGAGAAACCTTAACGTATGATACATTAATTATTGCTACAGGCTCTAAACCCAACAAATTCGGTTGGTCTGGGCAAGATTTAGAGGGGGTTATTGGCATGTACCATAAACAAGATTTAGAAAAGTTAGAAAAACTCGCACCCGATAATAAGGCTTGTAATAGGGCGGTTATTGTTGGTGGTGGTTTGATAGGAATTGAATTGGCAGAAATGTTAAGAAGCCGGAAAATACCCGTTACTTTTTTAGTGCGTGAAGATAGTTTTTGGAACGGCGTGTTGCCTGCGCAAGAATCTGCAATGCTTAATGCGCACATCAAAGAGCATCACATAGATTTGCGTTTAAGCACCAACTTAAAAGAAATAAAATCTGACAAAAACGGCCGCGTAAAATCTATTATTATTGAAGAAACTGGCGAAGAAATAGCTTGTAACATCGTGGGTTTAACTGCTGGTGTTACACCAAACATCGCTTTTCTAAAAGAATCTGGTATTGAAATAGGGCGTGGTGTGAAAGTCAACCGTTTTTTAGAAACCAATATCTCCAACGTTTATGCAATTGGTGATTGTGCAGAACAACACGAAGCCATTGGCCAACGGAGAAATATAGAAGCGGTTTGGTATACCGGTAGAATGATGGGCGAAACCTTGGCACAAACTATTTGTGGCAATAAAACAGCCTACAAACCCGGGCATTGGTTTAATTCTGCGAAATTTTTAGACATCGAATACCAGACGTATGGTTGGGTTTTTAGTGAAAAAGGCAAACAGGAAAATGAAGCGTATTTTCAATGGCAGCACCCAACGGAACAAAAATGCATTACCATTTCTTTTGATAAAAATACACAGCTGTTTTTGGGTATAAATACCTTTGGAATTCGAATGCGCCATGAAATTTTTGACAAGTGGTTGACCGAGAACCAACCCATAACACATGTATTGGCGCATTTAGCAGATGCTAATTTTGACCCTGAGTTCTACCAATTACATGAAGCTGAAATTGTGGCTAAATTCAACAAAGAAAACAACGCCAACATTCTACTGAAAAAGAAAAGTTGGAAACGTATTTTTAGCAAAACACGATAAGCGTATTTTAAGTAGTAAACACCTCCAATTAAATAGTATAAAACGAACATAGCATTTTGAAACTCATAAAACAATTAGGTCTAATCATTTTTTTAGTAGGATTATTCTTCTTCATAGGAACTATTTTCACGGGTTCTTTCAATTTAAAACAAGCCGATTTAGATACGTTTCTAAAAGAGCAAAATTATAAAAGTACCGTTATAAAAGGTGCCTTAGAAAGCGCTGTTGTAACCTCGGAAGATTTGAATATTTTTGAATTTTCTAGTCGTGTTACAAAAGCATACGCGGCTTCCAATACTTTTTATGACAACCGAATTCAGAAATATGACGCAGAAAAGAATTGGGATAAAAAAGGCGCACAATACCAATACAAAATATCTGGTAAACCACACAGTTTAAGTTTTACACTTGCAAAAAAAGCAGGAAAAGGATTTGCTGCAGACAACACCGGTTTTATGTGGTTTTTAACTTTTGGTTTGGGCATCATTGGTGCACTTATGTTTATAATTCCGGATGTTGTTTTACTAGGAAAACCAGGGATAAAAAATGACGGAATCTATCTAAGCGCATCGACAAACCGTGGGTGGATTGGTTGGTTTGCTTTTCTATTTCTTGTTACGTTCTATATCCTCCTTTATTTTTATCCAGATTTTATCGTAAACTGGGTATATTTGGTAGATCCTATTAGCAAATCTATCAACGGAAACCCTGCAAGTCAATGGTTTTTATACGGCTTCTTATATTGTACAGTGATGTCTGTGATGGCCGTGAGAATGTACATTAAATACCGTCATAATAAATATCAAATTTTAAGAACTACTTCTGTTTTGTTCTTTCAAATTGTATTTGCCTTTTTAATTCCAGAAATTTTAGTTCGGTTCGAAAAACCTTGGTATGATTTTAAGAATGCGTTTCCTTTAGATTATGATTTTTTCTTCAAATGGAATTTAGACGAATTGCTTGCTAGTGGTAGTTTTGGCTTGTTTATTTTAGTTTGGGGAATTGTTTTAACCATTGTTGTAGTACCTGTAATGGTGTATTTCTTCGGAAAAAGATGGTACTGTTCTTGGGTTTGTGGTTGTGGTGGTTTGGCAGAAACATTAGGCGACCCTTACAGACAACTCTCTAGTAAAACCTTACTTTCTTGGCGAGCAGAGCGTATTATTGTACACTCTGTATTGATTTTTGTGTTGGTGATGACCGGTTTTGCCTTGTACACTTTTTTTTCTGGTTCTGGTGAAGTCCTCGGCATTCAAACACAAACCATTCAAGATATTTATGGCTTTCTAATCGGTGCTATTTTTGCGGGTGTTATTGGAACAGGGTTTTATCCGATTTTTGGAAACAGGGTTTGGTGCAGATTTGGTTGCCCATTGGCTGCGTATTTAGGTTTTATACAACGTTTTAAATCGAAATTTAGAATTACTACAAATGGCGGACAATGTATTTCTTGTGGAAACTGTTCTACCTATTGTGAAATGGGAATTGATGTACGAGCTTATGCACAAAAAGGAGAAAACATCATACGTTCTAGCTGTGTGGGCTGTGGTGTTTGTGCTGCAGTTTGCCCAAGAGGTGTTTTAAAATTAGAAAACGGCCCCGAAGATGGTAGAATAAATCCGACAGAAATTTTATTAGGAAACGATGTAGATTTAATGGAATTGGTGCAGAAGAAATAAGTGGGCAGTTACAGCATGCATGTGTAGTAGATGCTGGTGCTTTGCATCCCCTATTAATTGCTAAAAAATGCGGGGTTCTAACTTTTAAAAAGGATACAACAGGTTGTTTAAATTTTACTGTAGGAAAGAAAACCTCCAAAATAAAGTTGTTTAAAAGTCCTTTTAGAAATCAAATATTGATATTTTTACGGCAAAAATTTATCCAAAGAGAAAACAACAAAATAGCGCAAAGGTAAAATAAAAGAATGGACAAATTTTTCCTCTTTAAAGAGGAGAAAAGTCTAAATGATTTAAGATGATGAAACCTATTATAAAAGTTATTATTCCTGCTTACAACGAGCAAGATTCTATTGCAAATGTTATTAATGATCTTCCTAAAATTGTTACAGAGGTTATTGTAATTAGCAATAATTCTACCGACAATACCCTAATGAATGCACAACATGCGGGTGCAACTGTTTTAAAAGAAAACAGAAAAGGGTATGGTTATGCGTGTTTAAAAGGGATGGATTATATTAGCAAACAAACCATAAAACCAGATATTATTGTTTTTTTAGATGGTGATTATTCTGATTACCCAGAACAATTAACAGCATTGATCAATCCCATTATAAATGATCATTTAGATTTTGTAGTTGGTGCACGTGTAAAAGAACTGAGAGCAGCCGGCTCTATGACACCGCAACAAGTTTTTGGCAATTGGCTAGCAACTTTTTTAATGAAATTATTATTTAATGCAAAATTTACAGATTTAGGGCCGTTTAGAGCGATAAAATATGATCAATTACTAGCTTTAAACATGGAAGATAAAACTTATGGTTGGACCGTTGAAATGCAATTAAAAGCGTTAAAACAAAAATTAACTTACACAGAAATTCCTATGAAATATCGCAATAGAATAGGGGTTTCTAAAGTCTCAGGAACCGTAAAAGGGAGTCTCTTTGCAGGCGTAAAAATTTTAGGTTGGATCTTTAAATACAGTTTTAAATAATGGTTATAGAATACAGCATCATCTTTATATATTCTATCGCTCTTTTGCTTATTTTTATGTACGCATTGGCGCAATTAAACTTGCTCTTTAATTATTTAAAAGCTCGAAAAAAAGTAGATACTTCAGAAAAATTCGATTTTTCAAACGCAAAAGAAATTCCTTTTGTTACCATACAATTGCCTGTTTACAACGAGTTGTACGTAATGAAACGCTTGCTTAAAAACATCGCAAAATTAGAATACCCGATAGCGAAGTTAGAAATACAGGTTTTAGATGATTCTACAGATGAATCTATTGAAACGACTGCAAAGCAGATCAAAAAAATTCAAGAAATAGGAATTGACATTCAACACATTCGAAGAGACAACCGAAAAGGGTTTAAAGCAGGTGCTTTAAAAGAAGGGTTGAAAACGGCTAAAGGGGAGTTTATTGTTATTTTTGATGCCGATTTTTTACCTCAGAAAGAATGGTTGTACCAAACAGTACCTTATTTTAAAGACCCAAAAATTGGTGTTGTACAAACTCGCTGGGGACACATTAATAGAGATTATTCTACGCTTACAAAAATTCAGGCTTTTGCTCTAGACGCTCATTTTACCTTAGAACAAGTGGGTAGAAATAGTGAGGGACATTTTATAAATTTTAATGGTACAGCAGGTGTTTGGCGTAAAGACTGTATTTATGACGCTGGTAATTGGGAAGGCGATACACTTACAGAAGATTTAGATTTAAGTTACAGAGCACAACTAAAAAACTGGAAATTTAAGTACTTAGAACATGTAGAAACTCCCGCAGAATTGCCCGTTATAATTAGTGCTGCAAGGTCGCAGCAATTTAGATGGAACAAAGGGGGTGCAGAGAATTTTCAAAAGATGATGAAACGCGTTGTTAACAGTAAAAACGTTTCTTATAAAACAAAAATACACAGTGTATTGCACCTTTTAAATAGCTCGATGTTTATCTGTATTTTTTTAGTTGCTGTTTTAAGCATTCCCATGTTGTATATTAAAAATGAATATGCACATTTAAAAATTTACTTTTATGTAATGAGTTTCTTTGTTGTAAGCTCGCTTATTTTCTTTGTCTGCTATTGGTACATGTACAAAAACACCTATGGCGGTGGCGTTAAGAGTTTCTTTAAATATATTGGGGCATTTTTTACCTTTTTTTCTATTGCAATGGGTTTTTCATTACACAATACCATTGCTGTCTTAGAAGGTCATTTTGGTAAAAAAAGTGAATTTGTTAGAACGCCAAAATTCAATATTAAAACGATAAAAGACGGTTGGAAAAAGAATAAATACATTAAGAAAAAACCTTCTGTGCATGTGCTTTTAGAAGGTCTTTTGGCACTTTATTTTGTCTTTGGAATGTACAGCGCATTTGTTGTTGGTAATGAGGGTGGAGATTTCGGACTGTTCCCTTTCCATTTTATGCTTTTTACAGGTTTTAGCTATGTGTTTCTTAAGTCTGTTTTCTCTAAAGCATAATGGCTTTTTTAAAAAAATATAGCAGCTTCTTTACAAGTACCATTAGTGTAGTATTGTATTTTCTATTCGCCTATTTTATAGAAAGAACACAGTTTTATACCCTTTCTTTTTTGTGGTTTACTTTGTTTGTTGGTTTTTATGTATTGATCAAAAACAAAAACACTTCCTTTACCACTTTGGTAGGAGTTGCCATCTTATTTCGACTTGTTTTCTTATTTTCGATTCCTAATTTATCACAAGATTTTTATCGCTTTATTTGGGATGGCCGCATGATTTTAAATGGATTCAATCCGTATGTATCATTACCAGCAACCTTTATTCAGCAAAATTTGCAACCCGTTGCCGAAGCGGCCCGTTTATACGAAGGCATGGGAGCACTCAATGGAAGCCATTACACCAATTATCCGCCATTAAATCAATTCTGCTTTTTCATAGCCGCAATTTTTGCTAGTAAAAGTATTTTTGGCTCTGTAATTGTACTTCGTGTTTTTATTATTTTAGCCGATGTTGGTATTTTATACTTCGGAAAAAAGTTGTTAGAAAAACTACACTTACCTATTAACAATATTTTTTGGTATGTCTTAAATCCGTTTATAATTATAGAAATGACAGGCAATTTGCACTTCGAACCTGTGATGTTATTTTTCTTAGTTTGGGCCTTATACAAATTACAACAACAAAAATGGATTTGGGCTGCCATCTTAATTGCCTGTTCTGTTGCTGTAAAGTTAATTCCGTTATTATTTCTACCGCTGTTTTTTCAATGGTTTGTAAAATGGAAAGGCACCAAAGACAAGTTCAATCTATCTTCAATTAAGAACGGCGTTGCATCGCTGAAAAACAATTGGACAACTTTTTTTAAAGGAATCTTACATTTAAGCAGCTTTTATCTAATTGTAATAGGAACGACCCTTTTATTATTTCTTCCTTTTTACACATCAGAATTCATCGCAAACTATTCAAATTCTGTTGGCTTATGGTTTCGAAACTTCGAGTTTAACGCAAGCTTTTATTATCTTTTTAGAGAAATAGGGTATTTGTTTAGAGGGTATAATGAAATTGCTATTATTGGGAAGATCACTCCTATTCTAACGGTTTTGTTTTTAGTGTTTCTTACTTTTTTTAGAAAAAACAAGACACCAATTCAATTAATTACAGCCCTAATGTTTGGGCTGTGTTTTTACTATTTTACAGCCACCACGGTGCATCCTTGGTACTTGGCAACTCCGTTAATTTTAAGTGTTTTTACAAAATATAAATTCCCCGTTGTGTGGTCTTTGGTTATTATTTTAAGCTACCAAGCCTATGCAAACAATCCTTGGAAAGAGAATTTATGGGTGGTGTTTATTCAATATTTCGTTGTATATTCCTTTTTAATATATGAGGTTTTTCTACTACCTAGCGTGAAGAAATGGTAAAACTATAATGTTCTTCCTCATATCTAATCTGTTTGTTGTATTTTAGTGAACTATATTTTAACCACATGAAAAGACTTACCATAAAAGACATCGCTAAAGAATTTAGCGTTTCTATCTCAACGGTTTCTAAAGCCTTAAACGACAGTTATGAAATAAGCGTAAGCACCAAAGAAAAAATTAAAAAATACGCCAAAGAGCAAAATTACAAACCAAACTTTAATGCGTTAAGTTTAAAAAACAGACAGACTAAAACGATTGGAATCATAATTCCGAACATGTTAAACTATTTTTTTGCGCAAGTTTTTAATGGGATTGAAAAAGTAGCAAATGAAAAGGGTTATAAAATAATTTCTTGTATTTCTAACGAATCTTTTGCGAAAGAAGTAGAAACAATGGAAATGCTTTCTAACGGAAGTATTGATGGTTTTATTCTTTCTTTGGCAGAAGAAACAATTTTAAAAAACGACTTTAAACATTGTGAAGAGATTTTAGAAAACGGAACGCCAATAGTAATGTTTGATAGAGTTGCAGAACCTATAAATTGCGACAAAGTAATTACAGATGATTTTAAAGGAGCCTCGAAAACAGTAAAGTATTTAGCAAAATCTGGTAGTAAAAACATTGCTTTTATTTCTACAATTAGTAATTTAGAAATAGGTAAAAAAAGACATCAAGGTTATATTAAAGGATTAGAAAAAGCAGGTTTGCCAATAAACGACAACCTAATTATAAATATTTTAGAAGAAGATTATAAAAAATATGAAAGTATTTTAGCACCAATATTTGATGCAAATGAAATTGATGCCGTTATTGCTACGGATGAATCTTCTGCTATTGCAGCGATGAAAATAGCTCAAAAAAGAGGCCTTAAAGTACCCGAGAATTTTGCTGTCGTGTGTTTTTCTAACGGAATTTTAGCAAGACACTCTCAACCAAAAATGACTACGGTAAGTCAACACGGAGAGAAAATGGGCGCAACTGCTGCAAAACTACTAATTGACAGATTAGAGAATAAGTCTGAAGAAAAAGAAGGCCCAAAAACGGTAATTATAAAAACCGATTTAGTAGAACGCAACTCGACCAAGAAGTCTTAATAAATGGATTTAAACAAAGTAAAACTAGTGGTTTCTGACATGGATGGAACACTACTAAACTCTAAAAACGAAGTCAGTCCTCTTTTTTTTGAACTTTTTAAAAAACTACAACAACAAAACATCCTTTTTTGCGCAGCAAGCGGCAGACAATACAACAGTATTGTAGATAAGTTAGCCACTATTAAAGAAGAAATTTTTGTAATTGCAGAGAATGGTGCCATTGCTAAAAAAGGAGAAGAACTGCTCCTTTTAAAGTCTTTAAACAGCGAAAAAGTCACAGCAATTCTTCCTGTTTTAAGAAATATTGAAGGTGCTAATATTGTTTTATGCACTCAAGAAAAGGCCTACATAGAAAGTAAAGATGAAAAATTCTTTCACCTCTTTCAAGAGTATTATCATAGTTTTGAAACTGTAGCTAATCTTATGGAAGTTGCTAAAACAATACCAATCCTTAAAATAGCCGTATTTCATTTTGTTTCTTCGGAAGAATTTATTTATGAGGAATTGAAACACTTAAAAGACGCTTATTTACTAAAAGTTTCTGGCCAAAATTGGCTAGATATCTCAGAGGGTAATGCCAATAAAGGAAGTGCTTTAAGAGCAGTACAACAACTTTTAAACATTTCTAAAGAAGAAACGATGGTTTTTGGTGATTATCACAATGACATCGAAATGTTACAAGAAGCAGATTTTAGTTTTTCTATGGGAAATGCGCATAAAGACATTACAGCAATTGCAAATTATGCTACAGAAAATAATGATAATTTTGGCGTAGAGCGTGTTTTAGAAAAGTTGACTGGAGACCGCTAGTAGTTTCACCGAATAACAGCCTACGCTTGTCGAAGTGATTAAGAAACGCTTCGACAAGCTGAACATCTATACCTCTACAGAAACCACCAAACCTTCATTACTTCTTACATTAAAAACAGTTTCATCTTCAAAAATTAGATACTGTCCTTTTATTCCAATAAGTTTTCCTTTATACGTGGGTGTTTTTATTAAATTTAAACTTTTAGGTTTCAAAGGATATTTTAAAACAGGAAACTTTAAATTCGTTTCAGCATTATTTTCAATAAAATATTCTTTTGCTTCTTCGGGTATAAATTCCTTCAATTTTTCTCTCCACTCCACCAAGTTCACGTCTTCAATATCATTCTTTAGCATTTTACGCCAATTGGTTTTATCGCCCACATGTTCTTTTAAAGCAACTTCTGTAATTCCTGCCAAATACCTGTTGGGCACTTCTACTATTTCTATGGCTTCATGTGCCCCTTGATCTATCCAACGTGTTGGCACTTGCGTTTTTCTAGTAACCCCTACTTTTACATTACCCGAATTGGCTAAATAGACAATATGCGGTTGTAATTGCACCGCTTTTTCATACGTTAAATCTCTGTCTTCTTCATCTAAATGCGCTTTACTTAATTCTGGTCGCATAATCCAATCGCCAGCATTCGGGGTATCAAAAAAACAAGACTTACAAAAACCTTGTCTGTAAATTTGCTTTTCTAAATGGCAGTTTAGACATTCATACGTCACAAAATTTAAGGAAATCTCTTTATTTAGTAGCTGATTCATGTTTAAAAAATCAGTTTTCATATCTAAATAATACTGAATTTCATCAGCATTTTCGGTCATCATTTTTTTTAAAACTCCTTGGTAGATCATCGCACAAATTTTAGTATTTTTAGACTTTGGTTTTAAAACGATCACTGTTCTAAAATCGTCCGAAACAAACTTACGAATTTCTATGGCTTTTCAGATTATCAATTCTATAATTTCTTGGTTTTTGAAGAAACGAAAACACCAAATTGAGTTATTTTTAAAATACCCAATCGATGTACAAAATGAGTTGCTGCTAAAACTGGTAAATACTGCTAAAAACACCCAATTCGGAAAGGAGAATGATTTTGCGAACATAAAGAATCATACCGATTTTGCAGCAAATGTTCCCATTCAGAAATATGAAACTTTCGAACCTTTAATTGAGCGCTGTAGAAGAGGAGAACAGAATTTATTTTGGCCTTCAGAAATAAAATGGTTTGCAAAATCTAGCGGAACCACCAATGCTAAAAGTAAATTTATTCCTGTTTCTGATGATGCTTTAGAGTATTGCCACTTAAAAGCGGGTAAAGACATGTTATGCAATTACATAAATAACAACCCAAAAACACAATTATTTACAGGGAAAGGGCTGCGTTTGGGCGGTAGTTCGGAAGTGTACCAAGACAATGGTTCTCACTTTGGCGACTTGTCTGCAATTATTATAGAAAACATGCCTTTTTGGGCAGACTTTAGCTCTGCTCCTAGTCAGGAAGTTGCTTTAATGAGCGATTGGGAAACCAAAATGGATGCAATTATTGATGAAACCATCAACGAAAATATTACAAGTTTAGCGGGCGTACCAAGTTGGATGTTGGTATTGCTAAATCGTGTTTTAGAAAGAACAGGGAAAGAGAACATTTTAGAAGTCTGGCCAAATTTAGAAGTGTATTTTCACGGAGGCGTAAACTTTAATCCGTATCGAGAACAATACAAGAAAATCATTCCTAAATCAACTTTTAAATACTACGAAATTTACAATGCATCGGAAGGTTTTTTCGCGATTCAAGATAGAAACCATTCCAAAGAATTATTGTTAATGTTAGATTACGGAATTTTCTATGAGTTTATTCCTATGAGCGCATATCATGGTGAAGATTCTAAAACAATAACACTTGCAGCTGTTAAAAAAGATACAGATTATGCTTTGATAATTACTACAAATGGCGGATTGTGGCGTTATTTAATTGGAGATACCATTCGTTTTACTTCGCTAGATCCTTATCGAATTAAAATTACAGGACGTACAAAACATTATATAAACGTTTTTGGCGAAGAGTTAAATATAGAAAACGTAGAAGATGCTTTAAAACTTGCGTGTGAGAAAGCTTCTGCTGCCATCTCCGATTATACCGTTGGCCCTATTTTTATGCAAGGAAAAGAAAAAGGCGGACATGAATGGATTATAGAGTTTAGTAAAAAACCAGATTCTATAGGGTATTTTTCTGAAGTTTTAGACAATGCTTTAAAGTCTATCAATTCAGATTATGAAGCTAAACGTTATTTGAATATTACTTTAATGGCACCGAAAGTACACCAAGCAAAAGATGGTTTGTTTTATAGCTGGTTAAAGAAAAAGAACAAATTAGGTGGCCAGCATAAAGTACCAAGATTATCTAATTCTAGAGAGTTTGTAGAGGAATTACTAGAGTTGTAAACTCATTCTACTCAATTTGAAAAACGTACTCAAAATATTAATGCTAACTTTAATTTTGGCTTCTTGTAAAAAAAGAACTGAAAAAAGAATGGAATTTCCTAAAGCTGAATTTAATCTAAAAACGGACCTAATAGATTTCAAGAAAAAAATGTCGGAACTGGATACCATCAACGTTTGGTTTGATCATTCAGTTTGTACATATAAAGGAGCAGAAAGAATTGAAATAACAAAAAAATCTAATTTAATTAAGATTCGAACAGCATATAAAGACGAAACTTTCGACAATAATACTGAATGGAAACTCGTGTACGAAAAAGAAATCGCTCAAACAGACACCATTTGGAAAATTGAGGAATTTTTTAAGCGGAATATTAACCGACAAAAATCTGAAAATAAAGATTATGGAACGCTACAAATTTCCCACAATAAAGACAAAATCCATTACTTTACAGATGGTTTAGTCGATTTAAACAACTTTATGAAAGACTATTTTGAAACAATGAAAACATTACATCCAGAAAACATTGATACTATTTATGGTGTAGCAATTGTTTATGAATAAGAAATTAAAACTGACTAAAAACTGCGCAGCGAATCGCATAAAACAATCGCTAAATTAGTTCTTAACTAAAGTCGATTCTATTTATCTCCTTCCAAATTTCCTTGCCCTCTATGCTTTGACTTTCAATTCATAAAAAACATTACTCTTTCACACAATTCTCACAATAAGTTGCTTTCAAATATTTGTTTTCTAATAATTGAAAAGTTACCCCTTTCTCTAAAGAAGAATTAAATAATTTACAGAATCGCTCTTTATTCATTTCAATTGCATTCAGCATAATCGTCCTATAATACTCAGTTTCTACAGCATATTTATCTACAATCGTTAGATTGAGATAGTAAAAGAGCAAATCTTCATCTACCGTAATTGTTCTTACTTTATCATCTAAAACTTCTGTTGCTTCATCTGTATTAGAATAATATGTTAAAAACTGTGCCAAACTCAAATAATCATAATTAGACAGCTTAAAATTTTCATACGTATCCAGAATAAATTCTACCGATGCATCTTTAGCGTCGTATTTTCTTGCACGCATGTTTTTTTCTGCTTTTACAATATGAAAATTCACCAACATTCTATCAATTAAGTTTTGTGTAATGCCGTATGTTTTTAATTTTACAATCTCTTTTCTAAAGTCGTTTTCAATGATTTTTTCCCAGTTATTTTTCCAGATAATAAACTTCACAACGACCAAATTGTACTTGATGTTTTTATTTTTAGGAGCTAATTTTTCTAACTTCTTTAATTCTTCGTAAGAAATTTTGGCATAACTTAAATTTAATACATATTTAAAAATGCTGTTTTTATTTAGAATAGGGACAAACTTTACTTGTTTTGGTACATTTAAACCTTGCAATAAATCGGGAGAACTCTCTAGCTTTAGTTTCTCGAAAATAGAATTCTGTACCACCAAAGCTTCTTTAATATCTTCTTTTGAAACAAGATCATTAAAAGTGTTTACCAACTTTTCTTTAGACATGTTTTGATACTTGTCTTTCTTCTCTAAATCTAAAGTAATTACAGCTTTTCTATGGTTTTTTAAATACGGTTCTAATTCTTTAGAAACGTTACCAACCACTTTTTGTTTGATCATTTTCTTCGGTAATTTTTTAAAGTTCTTGTACGGCGTTTTAGAAACATCATTTAAAAATTCTACCCAGTTTTCTGAAGATGAAATTTCGGTAACCATATTTGGTTGCTGAAAAGTTTGCAACGACGTTACAATACTATTAGCTCGCTTTTCTTGCAACTCTAAATTTATTTCTAAGCTGCCTTCTATAGAAGCATACGCTTTGATGTTTATTTTTTTAATATTGAAATCTGTTAATTTTAAACTGTCGTACAAAGGTTTTATATCTTCAGACGAGTATTCATATTTATTTTTTTCAAACGGAATAACAAATTTTAAGGTCTTGTATTTGGTAATAAATTTATCTGAAGTACTTATTTTTTTATCTTTATAGGTAAGTGAATCTAAATAAACGCCCATATCTAGCAGATCCCAAGGATAGGATTCTAGATTATAAATCCGTTGATACCTGCACAGTATCTTATTGCTTAGAAATAAAATATTAAATTCTAATTCTTCATTTTGTAGCGCTGCAGGAATTGTACCAACCAACGTTTGAAAACTGTTAGAGGTTGTCGCTTTTTTAAAACCTCGCATTAGTTTTTGTGCAAAAACAGGTTTTAAAAGAGTTCCTTTAATTTGAGAAGCTTCTAGTTCTTTATCACACGCATACCTAGCTTTAGACACCACATCGATTGCAACACCGTCTCCAGATTTTTTAAAAACATTTGAAAACCATTTCTTATCATTCGTACTAAAAAAAAGTTTATTCCCTTCTCTTTTTATACTAAAACCAACTTCTTTAGGTTTCTGCTTAAAAGCGTTTGAAAAATAGTTGCATTTCTGTGTTCTTTCTGCATTTGAAGTAGGCATATTAAAACCCAAATTATTTTGTGAACACAAAGCGTTCGAAAAAAATAAGACAACGAAAGGTACTAAATAGTAATTGTTTTTCATAGAAGTTTTCAATTTTGATCGCAATGGTATCAAAAATAGAAAAACTTACCGGTTTCACAAATTAAATCTTACGTTCTACCACGTAATCTATCATTGTTTTTAGAGACCTCTTATATTCAGATTCGGGGAAATCTTCTAAAATTGACAAAGCTTTGTCTTTATAATCGTTCATTTTAGTGGTTGTATATTGGATGCCACCACTATCCTTCACAAAAGCAATTACTTCTTTTACTCTTTTTTTGTCTTTGTTATGTTTCTTAATCGAATTAATTAACCAAGACTTCTCTTTTTTAGAGCAATTATTTAGGGTATAAATTAAAGGCAAGGTCATTTTTTGTTCTTTAATGTCGATACCGGTTGGTTTTCCTATTTTTTCATCAGAATAATCAAATAAGTCATCTTTAATTTGAAAAGCAACTCCAATATACTCCCCAAATTTCCTCATTTTCCGAACACAATCTTGGTTTGCACCAACAGAAGCTGCTCCAATACCGCAACAAGCGGCAATTAAAGTTGCTGTTTTTTTTCTAATAATATCAAAATAAATATCTTCTGTAATGTCTAATTTTCTTGCTTTTTCTATTTGAAGTAATTCGCCTTCGCTCATTTCGCGAACAGCAATAGAAATCAATTTTAGCAAATCGAAATCTTCATTATCTATGGATAATAATAATCCTTTAGACAATAAAAAATCACCTACTAAAACGGCAATCTTATTTTTCCAGAGGGCATTTACAGAGAAAAAACCTCTACGTCTGTTACTATCATCTACCACATCATCATGTACCAACGTTGCAGTATGAATTAACTCTACCACAGCTGCACCTCTGTAGGTTCTTTCATCGAAACCACCATTAGAAACCATTTTTGCAACTAGAAAAACAAACATTGGTCGCATTTGTTTTCCTTTTCTACGCACAATATAATAGGTAATTCTATTTAAAAGCGGAACTTTAGAAAGCATGGAATCTTTGAACTTTTCTTCAAAGAGTTCCATTTCATTTTTAATGGGAAGTTTAATTATTTCTACGGGTCTCATGCTTTACAAAAATAAGAAATATAAACAAGACTTTAACGTTTTTGCCTGCTCCTGAGGTCTAAAAATCTGTTAAGATTTATTTGCCAATTGGCCGCAAGCAGCATCAATATCTTTTCCTCTACTTCTTCTTACATTTACAGTAATGTCATGCATTTCTAAATTAGAAATATAATTATTTATTGCAGAGGAATGTGCTTGTTGAAACTCGCCATCATCAATAGGATTGTATTCTATTAAATTCACTTTACAAGGCACTGCTTTACAAAATGCAACCAAAGCCTTTATATCTTCTTTTTTATCGTTAATTCCGTCCCAAACAATGTATTCATAGGTAATTGCTCTACCTGTTTTTTCATACCAATATTCTAAAGACTCTTTTAAATCTTTTAACGGAAACGTAGCATTAAATGGCATGATCGAAGTTCTCACTTCATCTATTGCAGAATGTAAAGAAACCGCTAAGTTAAATTTCACTTCTTCATCTGCCATCATTTTTATCATTTTTGGCACACCAGAAGTAGAAACGGTAATTCTTTTAGAAGACATTCCTAAACCTTCAGGAGATGTAATCATTTCTATAGACTTCATCATGTTTTTATAGTTCATTAGGGGCTCTCCCATTCCCATAAAAACAATATTTGATAATTTATGATTGAAATATAATCTACTTTGTTTGTCTATAACTACAACTTGATCGTAAATCTCATCCGGATTTAGATTCCGCATTCTTTTTAAACGTGACGTTGCGCAGAATTTACAATCTAAACTACAACCAACCTGACTAGAAACACAGGCTGTTGTTCTTTTTTCTGTTGGAATTAATACAGATTCAACAATTAAGCCATCGTGTAATTTAATTCCGTTTTTAATAGTTCCATCCTTACTTTTTTGCATGGAATCTACTTTAATATGATTGATAACAAAATTTGCCGCCAACATCTCTCTAGTTTCTTTAGAAATATTTGTCATGGCTTCAAACGTATGCAAAGACTTGCTCCAAAGCCATTCATACACCTGATTCCCACGAAAAGCTTTGTCATTATTTTCAACAAAGAAGAATCTTAATTCTTCTTTTGTTAATGCTCTTATGTCTCTTTTTTTAACTTCCATTATTTTGCAAAAATACAAAACCTCGCATTAAAAATGCGAGGTTTTAATGTTTCAATAAAAAATTGAATTATATAATTAGCATAGCATCTCCGTACGTAGAGAATTTATAACCTTCTTTAATTGCTACTTTGTACGCATCCATTACAAAATCAAATCCACCAAAAGCTGCAGCTTGCATAAGCAACGTAGATTTTGGTTCGTGAAAATTAGTAATCATTGCAGTGGCAATACTAAATTCATGCGGAGGAAAAATAAATTTATTTGTCCACCCTTCAAATGCATTTAATTCATGCTTAGAAGAAACAGAAGATTCTACAGTTCTCATTACAGTAGTACCTACAGCACAAATTCTTCTTTTTTCTTTCTTCGCTTTGTTAATCATTGTCGCAGTTGCTTCAGGAATTACAATTTGCTCAGAATCCATTTTATGCTTCGATAAATCTTCTACCTCAACAGCGCTAAATGTACCTAAACCAACATGTAAAGTCATTTCTGCAAAATCTACTCCTTTAATTTCTAAACGTTTTAATAAATGTTTAGAAAAATGCAAACCTGCACTTGGTGCTGCTACAGCCCCTTCATGCTTTGCAAAAATAGTTTGATATCTTTCTTTGTCTGATGCTTCTACCTCTCTATCAATAGCTTTAGGCAATGGTGTTTGCCCCAATTCTAATAATTTTGCTCTAAATTCTTCATAAGAACCATCATATAAAAAACGTAAAGTTCTACCTCTAGAAGTTGTATTGTCTATTACTTCTGCTACTAAACTATCATCTTCACCAAAGAATAATTTGTTTCCGATTCTAATTTTCCTTGCAGGATCTACTAAAACGTCCCACAATCTATTTTCTGCATTTAATTCTCTTAGTAAGAAAACTTCAATTCTTGCACCTGTTTTTTCTTTGTTTCCAAACATTCTTGCAGGAAACACTTTGGTGTTATTCAACATCATCACATCACCTTCATCAAAGTAATCTATAACGTCTTTAAATTGTTTGTGTTCAATAGTTTGTTCTGCCCTATTTAATACCATCAAACGAGATTCATCTCTATGTTCAGCAGGATAAATTGCTAACAATTCTTCTGGTAACTCAAATTCAAAATGCGATAATTTCATATATATGTATCTTCTAAAAGCTGCAAAGATACGATATCGGAATAGGCGTTGTCAAGTGTTTCGCCTTTTAATTTAAACTTCTTCTAACTTAATACCAATTTGTTGCATGTCTTCCCAAAATTTTTGGTATGACTTTGTAACCACTTCTGCATTTAATATTTTAATAGGAACTCTTAATGCCAAAGGTGCAAAAGCCATTGCCATTCGATGATCGTTGTACGTTTTAATCGCAATATTCTTGTTTATTTCTGATGATTTACCTAAGTGTAAACTTTCATTTGTTACAGAAATCGATGCTCCTAAATTTGTTAATTCTTCCTTTAGAGCCTCTAACCTGTCTGTTTCTTTAATTTTTAACGTGTGCAAACCTGTTAAATCACAAGAAATTCCTTCAGAAAAGCAAGTTACTGCAATTGTTTGTGCAATATCTGGCGCATTTTTAAGAGCAATTACTAAGGTTTCTTTCTTTGTAGGTTTCTCTTTTGTTAAGGTAACAAAATTCTGACCAAAAGTAGTTCTTACACCAAAATGTTGATAAATTTCTGCCAAGCAAGAATCTCCTTGTAAACTTTCTTTCTTATATGCCGTTAATTTTATTTCTGAACCAATTTCTGCAGATGCGATTATGGAATAAAAATAACTTGCAGAAGACCAATCTGACTCTACAACAACAGTTTGTTTTTGTATCGATTTCTTCGCAAGTACTTTAATTTTATTTCCTTCGAAACTCGTTTCAATTCCTAATTGATTCAATAAACTTAACGTCATATTGATATACGGAATCGAAGTAATTTTACCTAATAATTCAATTTCGAGTCCGTTTTCTAATTTAGAAGCAACCAGTAACATTGATGAAATATATTGACTACTTACATTTCCGTTAATTTGCACTTTAGCAGTTGTAATATTTTTTCCTTTGATTCTAATTGGCGGATACCCAACTTTGTCTTCATAAGAAATTTCTGCCCCCAAATCTTTTAATGCATTTACCAAAATTTCAATCGGTCTGTTTTGCATTCTTTCTGAACCCGTTAATACCACTTCTCTTCCACTTTTTACAGCAAAATAAGAGGTTAAGAAACGCATTGCTGTTCCTGCATGCCCAATATCTACAATTTCATCTTTGGTAGAAAGTGCGTGTTGCATGTGAATAGAATCGTCTGAATCTGACAAGTTTTCGATTGTAATTTCTGGAAATAAGTTTTGTAAAATCAGTAATCTGTTCGATTCACTTTTAGAACCAGAAATTGTAATTTCTTCCTGTATTTTTTTATCCGCAGTAACATTTAATAATATGTCCATTCTAAAAACTGATTTTATTTCTTATTTTTAAACCTTAAAACAACTAACCAACATGAAAAAATATCTTTTTCTGGCCATTTGCATACTTATATCTGTAAGTGCCAAAGTTAATGCACAAAAAAATAGTACCAAAGTTTCTAGCGAATATTTTAGTGCCACAGAATGGAGAAATATTGGTCCTTTTAGAGGCGGAAGAAGCGCAGCAGTTACTGGCGTTTCTGGTAAAGCCAATCTTTTTTACATGGGTGCTACCGGTGGTGGCGTATGGGAAACCAATGATGCTGGTAATACCTGGCAGAATATTTCTGATGGTTTTTTTGGTGGTTCTGTTGGTGCAGTTGCCGTTTCTGAATCTGACACTAATGTTATTTATGTTGGAATGGGAGAAAAAACTGTTCGTGGCAATGTTTCTTCTGGAGACGGAGTCTGGAAATCTGAAAATGCAGGAAAAACTTGGAGACATGTTGGCTTAAAAAACTCTCGTCACATTCCAAGAATGAGAATTCATCCTAAAAATTCGAATATAGTTTTTGCTGGTGTTATGGGAGATTTATACAAACCAACACAAGAAAGAGGTGTTTATAAGTCTATTGATGGTGGCGAAAACTGGAAAAAAGTATTATTCTCAAATGAAAATTCTGGAGTGATCGATTTAATTATAGACCCAAATAATCCTCGAATTTTATATGCAACTACCTGGAATGTTAGAAGAACGCCGTATAGTTTGTCTTCTGGCGGCGATGGTTCTGCACTATGGAAAAGCACGGATGAAGGTGAAACTTGGACAAACATTTCTACCCATAAAGGTTTGCCAGAAGGAACCTGGGGAATTAGTGGTGTTACCGTTTCACCCGTAAACTCTAATATTGTTTGGGCATTAATAGAAAATAAAAAAGGAGGCGTTTACAAGTCTACAGATGCTGGTAAAACTTGGAAGTTGATCAATTCTGAAAGAAAATTAAGACAAAGAGCTTGGTATTACACGCGTTTATATGCAGATACACAAGATGAAAATATTTTATATGTACTAAATGTTCGCTATCATAAATCTACCGATGGCGGAAAAACATATACGACCTATAATGCTCCTCACGGAGATCATCACGATTTATGGATTGCACCTGAAGACAACCAAAGAATGATTATTGGTGACGATGGTGGTGCACAAGTTTCTTTTGATGCAGGAGAAAATTGGAGTACAATGCATAATCAGCCAACATCACAATTTTATAGAGTTACCACAGACAATCATTTTCCGTACAGAATTTTAGCAGCGCAACAAGATAATTCTACTGTTAGAATATCTCACAGAACTGCCGGTAGATTTATTACAACGTCAGACTGGACTTCTACTGCAGGTGGAGAAAGCGCACATATTGCTGTAGACCCTTTAAATGACGATATTGTGTATGGTGGAAGTTATGGCGGTTTGTTAACTAGAATGAATCATAAAACGGGAGAAACGAGAGCCGTTAATGTTTGGCCAGATGACCCAATGGGACATGGAGCAGAGGATTTTAAATATCGTTTTCAATGGAATTTTCCAATTTTCTTTTCACCGAATAATAAAAAGAAATTATATGCGGCTTCCAATCACTTGCACATTACCGAAAATGAAGGACAATCTTGGACGTTGATTAGTCCGGATTTAACAAGAAACGACCCGAAAACCTTAGGTTCTTCTGGCGGACCAATAACCAAAGACAACACGGGTGTAGAATACTACGGAACTATCTTTGCTGCAACAGAATCTGCTTTAGAACCAGGTTTAATTTGGACGGGTTCTGATGATGGTTTGGTGCATGTTTCAAAAAACAATGGTGAAACTTGGAGCAATGTAACTCCTAAAAAAATGCCAGAATGGATGATGATTAATTGTATAGAAGTGAATCCGTTTATAAAAGGAAGTGCTTATGTGGTAGGTACTAAATACAAGTCTGGAGATTATAAACCATACATCTACAAAACAGAAAACTATGGAAAATCTTGGACTTTAATTGTCGACGGAATTGAAGAAGAAAGTTTTTCAAGAGCATTAAGAGCAGATCCTAAGCGAAAAGGGTTGTTATACGCGGGAACAGAAAAAGGAATGTATATTTCTTTTGATGATGGAGATCATTGGGAATCTTTTCAACAAAATTTACCAATTGTACCTATCACAGATTTGGCAATTAAAAATGATAATTTAATTGCAGCAACGCAAGGAAGATCTCTTTGGATTATTGACGATTTAACACCGTTACACCAATTAAATGCTGCAACTTTAAAAGAAGATATCGTTTTATACAAACCAAAAGATGCGTATAATATGAGTGGCGGAAATGGGAACATTTCTAGAACTGCTGGTACAAATCATGCAGGTGGCGTTGCCGTAAGTTATTTCATCAAAAAAGAAAATGAAAAGGATACCATTTCTTTATCTTTTTATGATTTGAAAAAGAACCTCATCAAAAAATATAGCACAAAACCAGACAAAGAGAAAAAAGAAGAAGAATTAAAAATTGAAGATGGAAATAATATTTTCAATTGGAATATGATGTATACTGGCGCAGAGTCTGTAGAAGGAATGATTCTTTGGTGGGCTTCTTTAAGCGGACCTATGGCATTACCAGGCACTTACAGAGTTGAGTTATCCGTGAATGCTGAAAAATTGAATCAGAATTTTAATATTTTGAGAAACCCAACTTCAGAAGCAACTGAAAGTGATATGAAAGCACAGTTTGATTTTATTAACGACATCAATAAAAAAATGACTGAGATTCATAAAGCATTAAAAAATGTGAAAAAAGTTAGAAATCAGGTTGGTGTATTAAAGAAATCTATAAAAGACTCAAAAAAATATAAGGATTTGTTAGCCTTGGCAGATGATTTGGTAAAAGATCTAACTACAATTGAAGAAACCTTATATCAAACAAAATCTAAAAGCGGACAAGATCCCTTAAATTTTCCAATAAGACTGAATAATAAATTAGCGCATTTAAACTCGTTAACCAGGATAGGAAACTATGCACCAACACAGCAAGCAATCGATTTTAAAAATGAAATTACAAAAGAAATTGATGTTGAACTTGCAAAACTAAACGGCTTGTTTGCAAACGGAGTAAAAGAGTTAAATAGAAAAGTGAAAGAAAGTGATATTGATTTGATTCAGTTAGACTAAATAACTTGTAAAATCTTAAAAATAAAAAAGCGACTTTTCAGTCGCTTTTTTATTTTTACTTCATTTTTTTATTGGTTACATAAAAGCCATAAAAAGCACTTAAAAAAACTTTCAATCCCCAAAAGCTCATCCATTTTCCGTCGGCAAAATTCACTTCATTTACTTTTGCAAAATCGCCAGCAAAAATAGCATTCCAGCTATTCATAAATAAGGAAATTAAAGTTACCATGATAAAGAAAGGAATTGCAACTTTTGCAAAGTTATTCCAAAAAAGTGGTTGTTTTGTTTTTTCTAAAAAAGTCATTCTATTTTAATTTTTGATTGTTATGATGGCGATCGTGATCGCGTTTTGTTTTAATATCTAATTTCTTTTCGAAAGCATCTTGTAAATCGATGCCTGTTTGATTTGCCAAACATAAGACAACGAACATAACATCTGCCAATTCTTCGCCTAAATCTTTATTTTTATCCGATTCTTTTTCACTTTGCTCGCCATAACGTCTTGCAATAATACGTGCAACCTCCCCAACTTCTTCTGTTAATTGCGCCATGTTGGTTAATTCGTTAAAATAACGAACTCCGTGATTTTTAATCCAATCGTCTACTTGTTTCTGTGCGTTTTCTATGTTCATATTTCTTGTCTTGAAGCCTTAAAGGTTTTAAAACTCAAAGATAGTTTTTCTACAATAGTTTGTTTTGTTTCTAAACCTAAAAAATGATAACTTAGCTAACGCCGATTATAGGTCATTAAAACGTCACATAATCGTCTAAAGTTGTACATAATTATGAAAAAGACATTCTACACATTCATTATAACTTTGATTTCATATAATATTTATGCGCAAAACAAAATTGTGAATGAGAGTGATATTCCTAAACTCAATTCAATTATTAAATCATTAGAAAAAACATATCTAGAGAATGAAATTCCATCATTCAAATCCTTACCTCAAACAACAGCTAACTATTTTAAAATAATCACAAAAAAACCAAATGATTTTTTACACTCATTAAACAATGCTGAAGATTTTGAACAACTGGTTAAGGAAAACCCAAGCCTTCAAATTGATCGAGAATTATTAATCATCAAAAATATAGGAGTCAATTATAAAAAAGAAAAAAAAATAGAAATTAAATCTTTTGAAATAGGTCAAAATCAAAGTCATCTAATTAAAATAAACTATAACGATTCCATAAATAATAGTAACATTAAATTTCTCTATTCAATACATAAAGAAACTTGGAGCAAATATAAAGATGCTTCAATCATTCAAGGGTTTTATCTAATCAATAAATTTAAATCTATTAATATTCCTGAAGAATACGCAAATTGGCTATACTACACAGACATTATTGTAAAACCAGAAACATCGATTTTTTACGATAAGAACAAAAAATCGAATAGTTATAGTCCCTACAAAAAAACAGTTATTGACTCATTGGTTAGTTATTACCAAACAAAGACTAACAAACCTCCTTATAGAAAAGAGCAAGATTATACTTCTAGAAGAAAGGAATTAAACGATTGGCAATCAAAAAAAGAAAAATTTTCTGACAGCTTATTTAGAAATGATAAACATTTTAAAAAACTTTTACTTGAAACTTTAACTTATGCTGAAGAAAACAAAGTTTCAAATGGGGATTTAGAAGACTTTACTGCTCAATTAATTTCTAAAAAAAGAGCGTTGAACTTAATGAGACAAAATCAACAAGTTGGTTCTTGCAGTTTTGATAATGGTCCAATAATCCAACAAAAAAGAATTGCCTCAATTTCATCTCAAACTCAAAATTGGGGAGTTTTTATAAAATCATTCTTAAATGTTATGAATGATAATGTTTCTAGAAATGCTAATAGTAATATTGCATCCAATGCTAGAAAAACATACATAAATGAACTTGCAAAATTAAATCTAAGTTTAAACAAAATTTTATTAGGTTCTAATTTAAGGGTTCAAAACACCAACCAGAAACACTATTTTTCTAATGGTAGTAAAATAGCAAAAGCTTATGCAAATTTAGAATCAAAATATCAGAAGTATTTCGAAAATATAATTCTTGAAATAATTAGCAACAAATCAATGGATGCATTTAATAAGCTACATTTTTATAACACTTATAAGAACTATCAATATTTTTTAAAAGACAGTCTTAAAATAAAAAATGTAGAAAATAATATTATAAAATTAATTCCGTTTCTTCCAACTGAAATAAAATCAAGAATAGAATATCCAAATAAACAACTTTATGATTTACTGCATAAAGAGAAAAAAGATTTAGATAATTTTGAAATTATTTCTTCTTATGTAGCTAATATTAGTTCGTATAGCTATAGTGGTGATTGTTGGACAGCAGAATTGGTTGAAAAAGATTCTAATAACAAAATAATATATGACTTAACAATGTCTAATGGAAAGAAAACAACACCTCTTAAAAATTTTATATACAAAAAAGAGAAATTAAAATCGCGTGTTGAAAACCATCCATTCTTACAAGAAATCCTCAATAAAAACCTCGAAAATAAATTATATATAAAGTTTACAAACAATAAGTCATTTGCTAATCATAGAAATAGAATAACAGAAGAAATGCCAAAAGAATTAACATCAACGTTGGATTTTAATAATGCGATTTCTTTGTACATATCATTTCCGAATCGAAAACATGTACGTTTCATTTTACTAAACAGTGACAAATTATTGACTTTAGAAATTCCTAAAGGGTTTGAGTTGTTAGGTTATAAATTCGAGGAATTAATGACTGAAGAAAAGAAATCATTCTTATCAACTTCATATAAAAGTTATAAATTGTTTGACAATAAAGGAAAAATGTTGAATTAAAAAATAACTATGTACAACACCGTGTATAATTAATGGCTTGTTCACTGCCGACTTACGAACATTCCTGCGGAATATTCTATCTGTGATTTATTTACTAATTTAGTTGCTTAACCACGCAACTAATCATACACAAACCGTTAGCGAAAACGAAACCCTACCTCCATTTAATACCACAACCAACACTCGGTTTCTGGTTTTCTAAAATAGCTTTATTCTCCAATAAATTATCCAAAGCACTTCTAATATCTTTTCCGGTAACCGGTTTTCCATTCCCTGGTCTAGAGTTGTCTAATTGTCCGTGATAAACTGCTTTTAAATCAGCATCAAAAACATAAAAATCGGGTGTACAAGCGGCATCATATTCTTTTGCTACTACTTGTGTTTCATCAAACAAATACGGAAAAGGATAGTTTAAATTCTCCGCAACTTGCTTCATGAAATTTGGTGCATCTTGTGGGTAATTTTCAATTTCATTAGAACTAATCGCAATAAAACCAATTCCTTTGGTTTGGTATTCATTTGCCATTTTTATCAATTCAGAATTTACGTGAATTACAAACGGACAATGGTTACAGATAAACATAATTACCGTTCCTTTTTCTCCTTTAGCTTCAGATAAAGAAAGGTTTGTATTATTTACTGTGTTTATTAACCTAAAATCTGGTGCTTTTTTTCCTATTGGAAATTCATTTGATTCTGCTCTTGCCATTTTTTTTTATTTTTCTAAAATTAATGAACACATGTCATTCCGAAATGAGCCTTTTTAGGCGATTGAGGAAGCTCTTCTTAATGATTGGAATTATCTAAAATTTAGACTCCTCCTCATTCTTCGTTCGGAATGACATTTTTAACGATAATTAAACTTTTTAATCCTCTGCCAAAGCTTTCGCACAAATAAAACCACCTGTCCATGCATTCTGAAAGTTGAATCCGCCAGTTACTGCATCAATATTTAAAACTTCCCCCACAAAGAACAAGTTCTTGTGTTTTTTACTTTCAAAACGTTTAAAATTAATTTCTTTTAAATCGATTCCACCAGCCGTTACAAATTCATCTTTAAAAGTAGTTCTACCATTTGCATTGTAAATTCCTTTTGTTAATTGAGTTGCTAATTTGTCTAACTGCGCACTATTTAAATCTGCCCAATTCTGCGTTTTATCAATATCTGAAAACAATACAAAACGCTCCCATAATCTTCTTGTAACCTCTGTAAAAGGAGATTTTAAAATCACAGTTTTTCTAGGTTCTTTCTTTTTTAAATTCAGTAAAACATTTAAAACTTTGTCTGTTGGTCTCGACAACCAATTTACCTCTACGTTGTATTGGTAATTCTTGTCGGCTAGAATTCGTGCACCAAAAGCAGATAATTTTAAAATAGCAGGTCCGCTCATTCCCCAATGTGTAATTAACAAAGGTCCGGATGCTTCTAATTTTGTACCAGAAATATTTACTGTTGCATTCGGCACAGAAGTTCCTAATAAATCTACCAACCTTTTGTCATTGATATTAAACGTGAATAAAGAAGGAACGGGTTCTATGATAGAGTGATCTAATGTTTCGCACAATTCCCATACTTTTTTAGAGCTTCCTGCAGCAATCACTAATTGATCTGCTACAAAATTTTGCTCTTTGGTGTTGACAATCCATTTATCACCTTCTTGATAAACAGAGTTTACACCACAATTTGTTAGTACTTTAATTCCTAAATTATCAACAGATTTTTGAAAACAATCTATAATTGCCTGACTTGTATTTGCTTCCGGAAAAACACGATTATCGTTTTCTATTTTTAACGGAACTCCGCGATCGTCAAACCATTCGAAAGTATCGCCCGTCATAAACTGATGAAAAGGTCCTAACAACTCTTTTTCTCCTCTTGGATAAAACTTCACCAACTCTTTAGGCTCAAAACACGCATGTGTAACATTACATCTTCCGCCACCAGAAATCTTCACTTTTTGTAAGACATCTTTTCCTTTTTCAAGAATAGTAATCTCTAAATCAGGATTATTTTCTTTCGCATTAATTGCTGTAAAATACCCTGCTGCTCCACCTCCAATAATTACTATTTTCTTCATGTTATTTTGTTCTAAAACCTCTCGACTGCGCTCGAGGAGACATTTAATATATTCATTCTCAGGTCGAGCGCAGTCGAGACCTAAATTAGCTACTATAAAATCATTTCTGAATACGAAAGAATGGTTTCATATCCTTTATTTTTAAAATATGCAGGTGATTCCTCGTTTCCTGTGACAAGTACAAAATCGCCCCCCCAAGCACCCAAACTTTTTATTTCTCCAAAATAATTAGAGAATAACGTTTCTTTTACTGGTTTTAATTTGATAATCGAACTAATAATCTGTTCGTGTTCTACAATTAATTTATTAAAATCTATGATTGAATTTGCTTTTAAAAACGCCTCAGAAATACTAGAAACTGCGGCTATTTCTTTATCGAAATTACGTCCGCTTTCTCTAAACTTCGCAATGCCTTCCTTAGAATCTTGTTTCTGATTCAAATGCACAAAAAACAAATTTTCTTTAAAATTAGGATTGAATTCAACCTCTTTTACAATAGGTTTTTTATCTTGAATTTGATAAAATATTGGCTCCTTATTCTGTGCACAAGCAATATCATAACCACTTCCTTTAAAAGAGTTCCATAATAATTGAAACGCATCTACATTTGCCCAAATTGCTATTGAATTTACTAAAGTTGATGATGTTCCTAAACCCCAATTTCTGGGAAATGTAAGATTTGTTTTTACAACAAAACCGTTTTCTGAACTTAAAAAAGCAGGATTTACCCTTTTTGCTTCCTCTAAAATTGCTAACAACGTTTCTGCAATAAACTCGGCATTTCCTTCTTTCTCTGATTTAAAAGTACAATTCACCAAACGTAATTTTGGCAAATCGAAAACTGCTTCGAACCAACATTCGCCAGTGTGTGTAAAACTACCCCAAATTAATTGTGGCTCTTTTATTTTTTCCACCACTAAATCTTGACCAAATTTTGTAGGTATTGCTAAAGATTTTGCACCGTCTAAGACCAAATATTCTCCCGTTAATAAAAGTTTTCCGTTTGAGTAGTAATTCATTAGACCAAGCCAAATTGTTTAAAGTGATGCGTAAAATGTTTTACATGAAATTTCTGCCAATATTCAAAATCTAATTCACCAAAAAATGGGTGATTTTCTGATTGCACTGTTTTAAAGTGTTTTTCAAAATCATTCACTTGTAAAACTAAATCGTCTATGGATTCTTTTATTGTTGCAAATTTTACTGGGTAAGGTTCTTCCGATAACATGGCTGGTTTAAATCCAATTTGCAATTCACCATCGGTCTTTAAGAAAGCCTTTCTCCTTGCAGATTTTTCATCTTCTACAAAATAATCTGCAGGCACCTTTCCGTTAGAAATCTTCATTAAAAAACTTACATGTTCTACCATTTGTTGTCCGTTCATTTTACCAAAAATAGGTTTTGAATCTATTTTTAGATTTGATAATAGACTTCTCACTTCACTTTCATTTGTAAAATCTACCCAATGTACTTTCGCTTTTCTCAATGTTTCAAACTTCGAAACTACAGCAGCATGTGAAACTGTTTTTCCATCGAAAAAAGTTGTTATTTTTTCTTTCTCTATTTTATTTGCACCTAACTGATTTATAATATTCTGTAAATGCATTTTCATGTGTCCATGCTGAATTCCTTTGGTTGTTAATGCTCTTAAGGCTGCAAAATTCTGCGCCAAACCAGCGGTTGCTATAATTGCCATTAACTCTTTAGCAGAAGGATTCTGTAACATTTCTAAAGATAATTTTGCCAAAGGATGCAAAGCAGTAATACCGCCAACAGTTCCTAACGCCAAAGGTACATCTAACCAAAATTTAAAAATACCGTTATCAATAGTGCAATGAGACAGACTTGTGTAGCTTCCTGAACGAGATGCGTATGCATGAACGCCAGCTTCCACAGCTCTAAAATCATTTCCTGTTGCTAAAACTACCGCATCAATGCCGTTCATAATTCCTTTATTATGCGTCACTGCTCTGTAAGGTTCTATTTCTGCAATTTTTACTGCTTGGTAGAATTTTTCTGCAAATTTTTGCGGATTTTTAACGCCTAAGTCTTCAATCTTACAGCTCACTTCTGCCCTTACCAAACATTCTGGCACGTAATTAGACAAAATACTCATGACAATTTCTATTTCATCATTTCTAAATTCAGTCGCAATTGCTTCTAAGCAAGAATTAATAAAATTCGCACCCATAGAATCTTTCGTTTCAAAGGTGATGTGTAATTGATAGTAATTTTCTAGCTTCTCTGTTTTATCAACTAATTTTATATCTAAAATTCCGCCACCACGTTTTTCCATATTTTTAGTGATGGAAGCCGTTGCAGCATATAATGCTATTTTATTTTTATTGAAATACTTTTCTAAGTCTGCTTTTTCACCTGCAAACATAAAATGGACTTGCCCTATTTTCGTGGTCCCAAAAACGGTGGTTTTAAAACCACCTTTTGTACTCCAAAACTTAGCAACCAAAGAAGCTGCAGCAACTACAGAACTTTCTTCGGTAACCATTGGTATTGCATATGCTTCACCATTTATTAAAAAATTTGGCGCAACGCCCATTGGTAGATAGAAATTAGAGATGGTATTTTCTATGAAATCGTCATGCAATTGTTGCAATTTCTCATCAGCATTCCAATATTGCTTTATAATATCGATTGCAGTTGAATTATTCTTTAAATAATTTTCTGCCAACCAATTTATTTTTTCTTCTTTTGTAAACTTAGAAAAACCCGTTATTATCTTACTCATTTCTTATCCTATAATCTATCAACAACAAATATAAATCAATCCATTAAAACTGAACACAATATTCAAGATTTCTCATTTTTTAAAACATATTTTGCGGATTTTTGCGTAAACTTGACAAACTTTTATTAAAACAATTTCTGTAATGAAAAAAACCTTCATTTTAGCAACGATAACATTACTTATGAGTTGTAAAGAAAACACTCCAATAACATCTAATGACACACCAGCAACTAAAGAAGTTACTTTAGAAGAGATTTGGGACGGTACTTTTTCTCCGGAAGGAATGAATGCTTTAAACTCGATGAACGGTGATTTCTATTCTTTGTTAAACACTGATACTTCGGGAAATACAACCGTAGATAAATATAGTTATAAAACTTTAGAAAAGGTAGAAACGATTGTAAACAGCAACAATTTAAAAGAATTAGAGGCTTTTTCTTCTTATAATTTTAGTGCAGAAGAATCTTCTTTAATCTTAGGAACAGATTTTAAAAAATTATACAGACGCTCTTTTACAGGTACTTTCTATTACTATAATATCGGTTCTAAAAAGATAACCTTAATAGGAGAAGATATTCAGGAACCTACTTTTTCTCCTGATAGTAAAAAAATAGCCTACGCTAAAAACAACAATATTTACATTTTAGATGTAACCAACGGTAATAAATTAACGCAGGTTACTAAAGATGGTAAATTAAATTACATTATAAACGGAATTACAGATTGGGTTTATGAGGAAGAATTTGGATTTGTGCAAGCTTTTGAGTGGAGTAAAAATAGCAATTATTTAGCTTTTCTACGTTTTGATGAAACCAACGTTCCTACTTTTTCTATGGATATGGTTGGAAACAAAAATTACCCTGATCAGCAAGTTTTTAAATACCCAAAAGCTGGAGAGAAAAATGCAGATGTTACGCTACACATGTACACCGTTTCTTCTAAAAACACCAAAAAAGTTTCTTTAGGTGATTACGAATATATTCCTAGAATTAAATGGTCTAATGATGCGAATACTTTAGTAGCAACAACTTTAAACCGTCATCAGAATAATTTAAAATTACATAAAGTAAATGCACTTAACAATAACGCAACTCTATTATTAGACGAAACTGACAAGGCATATGTAGATGTTACAGATAATCTTACTTTTTTAAATGACAATAGCTTTATTTGGACCAGCGAAAAAGATGGATTCAATCATATTTATCATTATGATTTCTCTGGGAAATTAATCAATCAGATTACCAAAGGAAAATGGGAAGTAACCAATTACTACGGTTATAATAAAGACAAAAAAACTATTTATTATCAATCTGTAGAAAATGGCTCTACAAATAGAGGTGTGTATTCTATTGATTTAGATGGAAATAACAAAAAATCTTTAAGTGCTAAAGAAGGAACAAATACCGCTTCTTTTAGTAAAAACTTAAATTACTTTATCAATACTTTTTCTTCTTCTGAAATTCCGCCAGTTTATTCTCTATATACTGCTGAAGGCGAAATGCTGAAAGTTATAAAAGACAATGCTGAATTAAAAGAACAGTTGGCATCATATAAAATGAGTAAGAAAGAATTTTCTACCATTTCTATTAATGGAAACGAATTAAATATGTGGATGGTGAAACCCGCAGATTTTGATGAACGCAAGAAATACCCATTATTGATGTTTCAGTATTCTGGCCCAGGATCTCAGCAAGTGGCGAATACATGGAATGCAAGTAATGATTATTGGCACAATATGTTGGCGCAAAAAGGAATGATTATAGTTTGTGTAGACGGACGTGGAACTGGTTTTAAAGGAAGTGATTTTAAGAAATCTACCTATTTAAACTTGGTAAAATATGAAACTGAAGATCAAATTGCTGCTGCGAAAAAATTAGCAGAACGTTCTTATATCGACGAAAACAATATTGGTATTTGGGGTTGGTCTTTTGGCGGACACATGAGTACCAATTCACTTTTAAAAGGAAGTGATATCTTTACAACCGCAATTGCAGTTGCACCAGTTACTTCTTGGCGTTTTTATGATTCTGTTTACACAGAACGTTTTTTAAGAACTCCGCAAGAAAACCCTGGGGGTTATGATGAGAATTCACCTGTAAATTATGCAGACAAGTTAGAAGGAAATTTCTTGTTAGTTCATGGTACTGGAGACGACAATGTACATGTGCAAAATAGTTACCGAATGATAAACTCTTTAATTGAAGCCAACAAACAATTCGACATGTTTATTGTACCAGATAGAACACACGGAATTTACAAAGGAAAAAATATGCGTTTAAATTTATATACAAAAATGACTAATTTTGTAGAAACGCACTTAATAAATAATTAAAATACAACAACAAAAATTAAAGTATAATTATGTTAGACAAAGGAGTTAGTACTACTGTAGAAGATCCGCAATTATTTGGACACCCGAAAGGATTGTTCTATTTATTCTTTGCAGAATTATGGGAACGTTTTAGTTTCTATGGAATGCGAGCGTTGTTAACGCTTTACATGGTAAATGAAATTTTTAAAGCGATTGCCGAAAGAGATACAGCAACTGCCGTAGTGTATGCTTCATACGGTTCTTTAGTATATGCATCAACCGTTATTGGAGGTCAAATTTCTGATAAAATATTAGGAATGCGTAGTTCTATATTCTTAGGAGGAATCTTAATGGCTATTGGTCATTTTGTTTTAGCAATAGAAAATGACCTTGCTTTTTTCTTAGCACTGGCATTAATTGTTGTTGGTAATGGTTTCTTTAAACCTAATATTTCAACATTTGTAGGAGCCTTATACAAAGAAGGAGACGTAAGAAAAGATTCTGGTTTTACCATCTTTTACATGGGTATTAACATTGGTGGCTTTGTCGCACCTCTTTTATGTGGTTGGTTAGCTGCTGAATATGGATGGCATTATGGTTTTGGTTTAGCTGGAATTGGAATGATGGCTGGTTTAATTGCCTTTTGGAGTGGCATCAAAAAGAATGTTTTTGGAGACAAAGGATTACCACCTAGCCAAGAAATATATGAGAAAAAAGTACTTGGTATTCCTCAGAAAACATTAATACCAATTATTGCCGTTTTATTTGTTCCTGTGATTGCCTATTTACTTTCTTCTTGGCAAGCAAATTATGTAAGTGGCATTTTTAAATTTATTGGTTTTGCTGTTTTAGCATATTTAGGTTATATAATGTATAAGTTAGATGTTGTTGCTCGTAAGAAATTATTTATGGCAGTATTAATTACGTTTTTTATGACATTATTCTGGGGTTTCCATGAATTGTCTGGAAGTGTAATTACATTATTTGCTTCTAGAAATGTTGCCTTAGAAGGAATCATGTCGGCAAGTCAAACAAACGCCTTAAACTCTATGTTTATTATTCTTTTAGCAATTCCTATTTCTCTTCTTTGGGGATATTTAGCTAAAAACAAATTAAACCCAAGAACGCCTTATAAATTTGGTTTAGGTCTTCTTTTAGCTGGGGCAAGTTTCTATATACTTTCTATGAGTGGAGCGAGCGCAGATGAAAACGGAATGGTTCCTTTTGCTTATTTATTAGTAATGTACTTTATTATTTCTGTTGGAGAATTATTTATGTCTCCGGTAGGTTTGTCTAAAATAACAGATTTATCTCCAAAAAACATTGTTGCTTTTATGATGGGAGTCTGGTTCTTATCTTCTGCTTTTGCTTTTCAAATAGTAGGTTTTATTTCTGGACAGCTAGCAGTTGAAAGTACAGATGCAAATGTTGGTGGTTTAGACACCTTAAGTGTTTATACAGATGGTTTCCATTTAATTTCACTTTATGCAATTGGTGCAGGTGTAATTGTATTATTACTTTCTCCTTTGATGAAAAAATTAATGGGTAACATACATTAATATAGAAAAATATCATAAAACCTCATAAACTAAAATTTATGAGGTTTTTTTATGTCTTAAAAATAGGTGCTTAAAAAAGTTTATTAGTAAATTTGGCATTACAATTGCACATTATATTCCATGAAAAAATTAGCCTTCCTTTTAATAATTATTGTTTCGATAACAAACCTAAATGCACAAGACACCATTAAATGGTTGTCTTTTGAAGATGCAATCGCACTAAATAAGAAAACACCAAAACCAATTTTAATTGATGTGTACACAGACTGGTGTGGCTATTGTAAAAAAATGGATATGGAAACGTATTCTAATAGCAGAATCATAAAAGTTATAAATAATAATTTTTACGCTGTTAAGCTAGATGGTGAAGAGAAAAAAGACATTGTTTACAATGAACATACTTTTAAATTTCAGAAAAATGGTAGAAGAGGATTTCATCAATTACCTGCAACGTTGTTAAATGGGAAATTGTCTTACCCAACCACTATATTTTTAACCGAAACAGAAGAATTGATACAGAGTATTCCTGGGTATTTAGACAAAAAAACGTTCGAAAAAATAGTAGGTTATTTCTCATCAGACAATTACAAAACTACTAATTGGAAAGACTTTGAGAAAGATTTTAAAAGTAATCTGTAAAGCTACTGTTTCAAACTAAAAGCTCCTTTTTGTCCGGTATAATGAAACGGAATTTCTTCTCTTATTGAAGTAATTTCCCATTTTGTTACAGAACTTTTATAATTAGAACCGTCTGCAATTATGAAACTTGGGTTTAACGTTTTAATCAATCTTGCTAGGTTTATTTTTGGCGAATATTGTAAAACTACAATTGGGGTCTTTAAATTATTTAACTGATAAATTCCTAAACTATCAATTATCAAAACGTCTTGTTCATTAAAATTGAGGTAATTTTTAAAATCTGTTTTCTGTAGATGCTGAATATATTCAGCAATTCTATATGATTTTACCGCTTTAATTTCTTTCGTTTTTACAGTATCTAAATCATGCTGTATTTCTAACTTAGTCCCTTTTCTTTTCCCTATTACAGAAAATCTGCTTTTATGAAATACAATAAAAGCTTCTTGCTCTTTTGAAGTTTTATTTTCATAAAAATACACGCCTTGTAATACTAATATTGACATTATAAAATAAAGCAATTTTTTTATTTTTTTATCAATTAAGAATAAAATTCCAGAAAAAATAAAGAAATAACATCCCAACATCATTAAAAAAGGAATTGCTATTTCTTTAAATAAAAACTGCTCTTGTTGTGAAATCCAACTTACAAACCCGTTCATTAAAGAAATGATAAAACCGTAAATATCTGCTAAAAATTGTGGTAAGATATTTAGTAAAGACATGCATATAATTAAAATTCCGCCAATTAAAACAGCACCTAAAAAAGGAATGATTATTAAATTAGACAACACAAATAACCCAGGAAACTGCTGAAAATAATAAATACTTAAAGGAAGAATACCAACTTGTGCAGCGATAGAAACCGTAAATAATTGCCATATTTTTTTATCTAGCAAAAATCTTGGTTTGTAAATAGCTGCTAATTTTGGTTGTACCCAAACAATACCAAAAACAGCAAGGTAACTTAACTGAAAACCAACATCGAACAGAAACATTGGTTTTACTATTAATAGAAATAACATCGATGAAATTAGCGAAAATTCTACTACTTTTTTTCGTTGAAAAGATTGGCCGATTGCTAAAAAAGTAAACATGGTTACCGCTCTTACTACAGAGGCGGATAAACCGGCTATAAAAGCAAACATCCACAAGAATAAAACAATACAAAAAGCTTTTAAATAAGCGCCGTTTTTAAGTATTTCTAAAGGTTTGAAGAGGAACGATAAAATCAATAAAATAATCCCCACATGCAACCCAGAAACTGCCAAAATATGAATTGCACCTGCATTTGCGTAGTCTGCTAAGAGTCCTTTTGAAATATCTTGTCTTTGTCCTAATAACAGCGCACTAATTACTGCAAATTCATCATTTTTAAAGTTATATTTTAATAAGGATTCTTGAATTTTATCTCGAAATTTTTCTGAAATGCCAATTAAAGAAAAGGACGTATTCGATAGTTTTAAAAACTGAGAATTCTCTAAAAATATTTGATGATGAATACCTTGTTTTGCCAAATAGGATTTATAATCGAATTGATGAGGATTTAAAGGCGGAATTAAGCTTTTAAAAACAGGATTTACAAACAGTTTATCATCAATTTTAAGCCGGAGGTTTAAGCTGTCTTTTTGAATATTTAATAAAATTTCTCCCCTCGTTTCCTCTTCATTTAATTGAACAACCTCGCCTACATATTTCTCATAATAAAAACCAGGTTTTAAAACTTTAGAAATTCTTAAAACTACTTTAGCTTCTTGCTTCGAAAAGTTATTGTAATGGTTTTGATAGTTTCTAGCATCTTGAATATAAACAGCAGAAATGCCTATAAAAAGGTATACAATAAATGCAATAAAAGTGGTGCCTTTTTTCTTCCGAAGGACAAAAAGAAAAACGATTAAAATAGCTATAACAGCGAACAACTTCAGGAAACTGAAAGTCCAAATTTGAGTATAAAATTGAATTCCGATTCCTAAAATTAAAAACACTAAAAAGTGTAAAGGCACATATTTTAATAACCTTTTCATAGCAACGTGAAGTTACTAAAAATAAACTACAGTATTCTATTTACTTTTACGAAGGAGTTTTTCCAGTATTTCTCTGACAATGAAGAAGTAATTACGCCTCTAGAAGTGGTAGAATGTATAAAATGAATTTGATTATTTTTAACGGAAACAACCAACCCAACATGATTAATTCCTCTGCCTTTTTTAGATGTTTTAAAGAAAAGAAGATCTCCTTTTTGGGCATTCTTTAGCAGAATTTTAGTTCCACTTTTTGCCATATTTCTAGAAATTCTTGGCAATTGTACATTTTCTTCTAAATAAGAAATGTAAATAATACCAGAGCAATCCATCCCTCTTTTGGTAGTTCCGCCAAATCGATATTTTACACCTTTGTATTTTAAAGCATTTGAAACTATTTTATCAATTTTAGTTACAGGTACTTTTCTAGTTTTTCTAACTGTTTTTGTCGATGAGCAAGAGGTACATCCCAAAGAAATTAAAAACAACAAAAAAAACCACTTTTTCATTTTTATATACTCGATTTTAAACCTGCTACAATTTGTGTTGCTACATTTTTAGAAGCTCCTTTTCCTCCTAATTTTTTTTCTAAATCAAAATAATTTAAAAACATTTTTTGTCTGTAGGTCGCATCAAGAATGTTTGTCAATTCGCTTTTTAAATTTCTGGTATTAAAATCATCCTGAATTAATTCTTTCACAACTTCTTTATCCATGATTAAATTCACCAAAGAAATAAACTTTAAAGTAATAATTCTTTTTGCTATTTGGTACGAAATGTAACCTCCTTTATAACAAACAACTTGTGGAATTTTAAACAAAGCCGTTTCTAAAGTTGCTGTACCAGAAGCCACCAAAGCAGCGTAAGAAACACTTAATAAATCGTAGGTTTTATTATTGATAAATGCCACTTCTCTCTGACCAATAATTTCTTGGTAAAAAGAAAAATCTTGACTTGGTGCACCTGCAATGACAAATTGATAGTCAGAAAAATCATCTACCAAAGACAACATTACCGACAGCATTTTTGTAATTTCTTGCTTTCTACTTCCTGGTAATAAAGCAATTATTTTTTTATTACTTAGTTGGTGTTCTTTTCTAAAACCAGCTTCAGAAACCTGTATTCTATCTGCAATTGCATCAATTAAAGGATGCCCAACAAAAGTTACTTCGTAGTTGTACTTCTTGTAGAAATCTTTCTCAAAAGGAAGAATTACAAATAATTTATCTACATCTCTTTTAATATCTTTTACTCTACTTGCTCTACTTGCCCAAACTTGGGGAGAAATATAATAATTAGTTTTAAATCCTTTTTCTTTTGCCCATTTAGCAATACGTAAATTAAAACCCGAGTTGTCTATAAAAATGATGACATCTGGGTTAAATGCTGTGATATCTTTTTTACAAAACTTGATAAATCCTAAAACTTTAGGCAGATTTTTTAAAACCTCAAAAAAGCCCATAAAGGCTCTTTCTTTATAATGACTCACTAAATTACCGCCAACAGCTTGCATTAAATCGCCTCCCCAAAAACGAATATCTGCAGTTTTATCTTGCACATATAATTCTTTCATTAAGTTGGCACCATGCAAATCTCCTGAAGCTTCACCGGCAATTATATAATATTTCATAAGTAGTAAGCTTTGTCTCTTTTAAATAAATTTTAAAATCAGCGTTGTTAGCGCAATTAAAATAGTTGCTAATAAAACTCCTTTTGCTTTATTGTCTTCTTTCTTTTTAATGAATATAAAAAATACAAATAAATTAGGAATAGCTGCTAAAGCAAGTACTTTTCCGTACAATTCACCTTCACTTATCATCTGTAAAGTATCATTAAAACTATACTTAGAAAAATATTCTAAATATAAGAAAACACCTCCAAAAGTGGCAAAGAGAGCAACTAAAACTCCTATTAAAAGATCTTTTTTTACAGTTCCCAAGAATTTAATTTTTGAATCATGTGATGAGCTGTCATATCAAATTGAACAGGAACTACAGAAATATAGCCATTTTCTAAAGCATAAATATCTGTGTCTTGTCCTTTGTCTTTATTCACAAACTCACCAGAGAGCCAGTAATATTCTTTTCCTAAAGGATTTTTTCGTTTATCGAAAATTTCTTTCCAATACCCATTTGCTTGTCTGCAAATCTTCACACCTTTGATCTCTTCTTTCTTTAATTTAGGAATATTTACATTTAAAACAATTCCTTCAGGAATACCATTTAACAAGGCATTTAAAGTAATGTTTTTTACAAATTCTTCTGATGCTTTAAAATCTGCATGCCATTTAAAATCAAGCAAAGAAAAACCAATTGCAGGTACACCTTCTATTCCTGCTTCTACAGCAGCACTCATTGTACCAGAATAAATTACGCTAATCGAAGAATTTGCACCGTGATTAATACCAGAAACACATAAATCTGGTTTTCTATTTAGAATTTCATTCACAGCCATTTTTACACAATCTGCGGGGGTACCAGAACACGTGTATTCTAACTGGGGACCATCATCAATAGTTATAGGGTTGCAAGTTAACACATTATCTACCGTAATTGCATGTCCCATTCCGCTTTGCGGGCTATCGGGTGCAACCACAACAACATCTCCTATTTTATTCATTATTTTTATTAAGGCTCTAATTCCGGGAGCAGTAATTCCATCATCATTTGTAACTAAGATTAACGGTTTTTCTTGCATATTTTTTTAATTATATAGATTAAGGGGTTAAAAGATTTCATTGAAATACTAATTTGTAATAGTTCAATTATTTAATCTCTCAACAATACTCACAAATGTAATTCATTTAAACTATTTTCTTTTTAACAATTTGTAAAGAATATAACCATGTATTTTTCTGTAAGTTTGTTAGCAAGCCTGATGAATTTTTATAAAAAAAATCAAAAACAGGCATTATTTTAAAAAAATTGGCATTATTTTAGTATTTCAAGCAATACTAGTACGTAATTTCACACCAAAAATCACGACAAAATATTTATGAAAATCACAAATAAAATTAGCATTACCTTCATCGCATTTTTAATGCTCTTTACTTCTATCAATGCAAATAACGATATAGAAAACTCAGACCCTGAGAAAGATAAGATCTTGGTTTATGTGCTAAAAAACATTTTAACAAGAGGTCATTTTGTTGTAAAAGACATGAATGACGATTTTTCTGAACAGGTTTTTAAAAGTTTTATTGAGGGGTTAGATCCTAGTAAACGTTATTTTACCCAAAAGGATATTAAAGAATTTTCTAAATTTAAGTATGAGATTGACAATCAATTATTAAGAGATGACGTCTCTTTTTACAACCTAGTCTATACTAATTTTACACATAAAATTAAGAATGCCAAATCTTATTACGGCGAATTACTTGCGCAACCTTTCAATTTTAAAAAAAATGAAACCATAGATATCGACTATGACAAGGTTCCGTTTGCTAAAAATGAGAATGAATTAATTAACTACTGGCGCAAACAATTAAAATTAAATGTACTAAGTAGAGTTCAAGACAAGTTAGATAAACAAGAAACAAGAGCTAAAAAAGACAAAGATTTTAAAGAAAAGTCTTTTGACGCATTAGAAAAAGCGGCAAGAGCAGAAGTCTTAAAAAATATGGATGAACTGTATTTACGAATTGAAGAATTAGAGCACGAAGATTGGTTTTCTACTTTTTTAAATAGTGTTGTTGGCGCTTTTGACCCTCACACAACCTATATGGCACCAAGAACAAAAGAACGTTTTGACCAAGATATGTCTGGTAAACTAGAAGGAATTGGAGCGCGTTTGTTAAAAAAAGGAATTTATACAGAAATCTTTGAATTGGTTTCTGGTGGACCTGCATGGAAACAAGGAGACTTAAAAGCAGGTGATATTATTTTAGAAGTTGCACAAGGAGACGAAGAGCCCTTAGATATTGTAGGAATGCGTTTAGATGATGCTATTAAATTTATCAAAGGAAAAAAAGGAACGGAAGTACGATTAACCGTTAAGAAAAAATTAGACGGTTCTACCAAAATAATTTCTATAATGAGAGATGTTGTAGAGCTAGAAGAAACTTTTGTAAAATCTACTATTGTAGAAAAAGACGGTAAAAAATATGGTTTAATTGATTTACCAAGATTCTATATTGACTTTTCTGATACTGACTCTAGAGATTCTGCAAAAGACATGGAAAAGGAAATTGAGCGTTTAAAAACCGAAAATGTATCTGGTTTATTAATCGATTTGAGGAATAATGGCGGTGGCTCTCTAAAAACAGCTATTGAAATTGCTGGTTTATTTATCACAAAAGGTCCTATTGTTCAAGTAAAATATAGAGGGCAAGATCCTGTAGTAAAAAATGACGTAGATCCTAAAATGCAATGGGATGGTGCTGTGGTAGTTTTGGTTAATGAATTATCTGCATCCGCATCTGAAATTTTTGCTGCAGCAATGCAAGATTATGGACGTGCTGTAATTATTGGGGGTAATCAAACCTACGGTAAAGGAACTGTGCAAAGTGTAATTCCTATCAATAATTTTTACCCGAAGTATGAAGAAGATTTAGGTGCAATAAAAATGACAATTCAGAAATTCTATCGCGTAAACGGTGGTTCTACACAAATTGAAGGGGTGTATTCTGATATTGCAATGCCAGATAGATATAGCTATATGAAGTATGGAGAAAGAGATTTAGACGGTGCTTTAATTTGGGATAAAGTTCCGCAAGCAAATTATACAAAAACAAATTCTTATGAAAATTTTGAAGATGTTGTGAATCAAAGTAAAAATAGAATCGCTTCAGACTCTAAGTTTAAGTTGATCAACAATTACGCAAAATGGTTGAAAGAAAAGCAAGCATCCACTTCTTATTCTCTTAATTATAGAGAATTCTCTAAGGAAAGTAAAGCATTAGAAAAAGATTCAAAAAAATACACAGATGCTTTTAAATATGAATCTAATCTTAGTTTTCAATCTCCTAAATACGAATTTCCATTAATGGAAATAGATAGTGTTTTGGCGGATAAAAGAAATGCATGGCATAAGAATTTAGCCAAAGATATTTATGTTGCTGAGGCATTGAACGTTTTAAAAGAATTGAAGCTAAAAAATTCTAGAGAAATAGTAAAGCATTAATTAATAAACAATTTATACTACCTGATGAAATTTCATTTCATCAGGTATTTTTATATTCTAAAATATGAGTTTTAAAGTAACCTTTGCTACTAAATGGTCCGACTTTGACCCAAACAGGCACATGCGCCACACTGCTTATAATGACTATGCTGCAGAAGTTAGAGTACGTTTTTTTGCCAAACACAACTTTTCTATTGATGAGTTCACCAAACATAACCTTGGTCCTATTTTATTTACAGAAGAAACTTCTTTTAGAAAAGAAATTCATTTAGGAGAAAACATCACCGTAAACTTAAAATTACAAGGATTATCTGAAAATAACGAACGTTGGAAAATTGTTCACGAAGTTTTTAACGAAGCCGGAAAATTGTCTGCAATTATAAAAGTTTATGGTGCTTGGATAGATTTAACAAAAAGAAAACTAAGAACACCACCAATTGAAACCAAAGAAATGTTTGATTTTGCTGAAAGAGCCGAAGATTTCGAAGTTATTTCGTTAAAAAAGTAAAGACTATAAATAAACTTCTAGCAATTTACTTTTTTCTGATAAAGATTTCAACTCAATAGTGTCTATTGAAGCTGGTAACAAAATAGTTTCTCCTTTTTTAAGCGAGAAGCTTTTTTTGTTATGGGTTAATTCTAAATCTCCAGCTACACAAATATAAATTACAAAAGAATCTAAATTAGAATAGTCTTTTTGAATCGTTCCTTCAACAATTAAAAAATTAGACGTAAAATAAGGCGAGTGCACCAATTCATTAGACACATTCGTTTTCGCTTCATACGTCGTTTTATAAGTCTCATGACATTCAAAATCGATTACATCTTTTGCCAAATCATTGTGCAAATCTCTTAATTCACCCGTTTTAGCATCTACTCTATTATAATCGTAAATACGATAGGTAATATCTGAAGTTTGCTGAATTTCTGCCAACAAGACACCAGAACCAATCGCATGCACTCTTCCTGTAGGAATGTAAAAAGTATCTCCTTCTGCAACGTTTTCATGATGCATTACTTCTAAAATAGAACCGTCTGCAACATATGCATCATATCCTGTCTTATCAATTTCTTTATCAAAACCAACAATCAACTCTGCATCTTTATCAGCTTCCATTACATACCACATTTCATTCTTTCCGAAAGAATTATGACGTTCTTTTGCAATTTCATTACCAGGATGCACTTGAATAGATAACGGTGTTTTAGCATCTATAAACTTAATTAATAGAGGAAATTCATTCCCAAATTGTTTATAAACCGCTTCTCCTAAAAACTTTCCTTTGTATTCTTCTGTTAAATCTCTAAGTGTTTTTCCTTCAAAAAAACCGTTAGCAACAATAGTTTCATCATTTTCTACATCAGAAATTTCCCAAGATTCACCAATATTCGATTCAGAATACTCTTTATGTAATACTGATTTTAACTTATCTCCTCCCCAAAGTCTGTATTTAAAAAGAGGCGTAAATTTTAAAGGATGTAATTTCATAGCGTTAAATAGATATTTTTAGAAAAAAAAAGACCGAAGTTTTCACTTCGGTCTTATCATTTGTACAGGCGGAGAGACTCGAACTCTCACACCTCGCGGCACTAGATCCTAAGTCTAGCGTGTCTACCAATTCCACCACGCCTGCAACTTTTTCCGAAGATTCGGGATGCAAATATAAACAATACTTCCAAACTACAAACTTGTTCATTATAATTTTTCTACTTTTGATGAAGAAATAAAAAACAATTCAAATGAGTACAATTCAAACGTATATTCAAGAAAACAAAAATCGCTTTTTAGACGAGCTAATCAGTTTATTAGAAATACCATCTGTAAGTGCCGATAAAGCCTACAAAAAAGACGTTTTAAACACAGCCGATTTTGTGCTAGAAAGTCTTAAAAAAGCAGGTTGTGACCACGTAGAAATTTGCGAAACTCCAGGATATCCAATAATTTATGGAGAGAAAATTATTGATAAAAATTTACCAACAGTGCTCGTTTATGGTCATTATGACGTTCAACCAGCAGATCCTATTGAATTATGGACGTCTCCTCCATTCGAACCAGTCATTAAAAAAACAGAAATTCACCCAGAAGGCGCAATTTTTGCAAGAGGTGCATGTGATGATAAAGGACAAATGTACATGCATGTAAAAGCAATGGAATATATGACCTCAACTGGTAATTTGCCTTGTAATGTAAAATTTATGATTGAAGGTGAAGAAGAAGTTGGTTCTGAAAGTTTGGCTTGGTTTGTACCTAGAAATAAGGAAAAGTTAGCAAATGATGTAATTTTAATTTCTGATACTGGAATGATTGCCAACGATATTCCATCAATAACTACTGGTTTGCGTGGTTTAAGTTATGTTGAAGTGGAAGTTACTGGCCCAAATAGAGATTTACATTCTGGTTTGTATGGTGGTGCAGTTGCAAATCCTATCAATATTTTAACAAAAATGATTGCTTCTTTACATGATGAGAACAATCATATTACCATTCCTGGCTTCTATGACAATGTTGAAGAATTATCCACTGAAGAAAGAACAGCAATGGCAAAAGCGCCTTTTTCTTTAGAAAATTATAAAAAAGCTTTAAATATTGACGAGGTTCATGGCGAAAAAGGATATTCTACCAATGAAAGAAATGCAATTAGACCAACTTTAGACGTAAACGGAATTTGGGGTGGCTATATTGGTGAAGGCGCAAAAACAGTAATTGCAAGCAAAGCTTTTGCTAAAATTTCTATGCGTTTGGTTCCTAATCAAGATTGGAGAGAAATTACACAGTTATTTAAAACTCATTTCGAAAGTATTGCGCCAAAATCTGTTACAGTACTTGTAAAGCCACATCATGGCGGACAAGGTTATGTAACGCCAACAGATAATATTGCGTACCAAGCAGCAAGTAAAGCGTACGAAACTAGTTTTGGAAAAACACCAATTCCACAGAGAAGCGGTGGTAGTATTCCTATTGTTTCTTTGTTTGAAAAAGAATTAAAAAGCAAGACTATTTTAATGGGATTTGGTTTGGATTCAGATGCAATTCACTCGCCAGATGAACATTTCGGAGTTTGGAATTATTTAAAAGGGATTGAAACCATTCCGTATTTTTATAAATATTTTACAGAATTATCAACAAAAAAATAAGTAGTCATATGAGAAAATCAACTTTAACTAAGACTTTAATTTGTGGTGTTTTTTCGATACTACTATTAAGTTGTTCCAATTCTAAAGAACAAAAAGAATTTACCGTTGCAGAATACGAAGCCGCAGCGAAACACATGGACAGAGGTTTGTATCGTTTGGTACATAACCAAGTTTCTGGAAGCTCATTTGTAAACGGAAATAAACTTCTGTATTCAACTACAAATAAAGATGGAAAATCATTTATTTTGGTGGATGCAAATTCTAAAACAAAAGAAGCTGCTTTTAACCATGAAAAATTAGCGGAAGCTTTGTCTAAAGAAATGGACAAAGAAATAAAAGCAACTGATTTACCAATTTATAGCGTTTCTTTTTCTGAAGATTTAAAAATGTTGCATTTTACTGCTTCTAGACAAAAATATTCTTATAATTTGGCAGAGAACTCACTCTCTAAAAATTCATCAGAAAGTAAAAATATAAGCAGAAATGAGCATGTTTCTCCTAACGGAAAGTTAGCGGTCTACATAAATAATTTTAATCTTTGGGTTCGTAATTTAGAAACCGACAAGAAAACGCAACTTACTTTTGATGGGATCGAAGATTATGGTTACGCAACTAATAATGCCGGTTGGACTAAAAGTGATGGAGCTGTTTTAAAATGGTCTCCAAATTCTGATAAAATCGCAACATTTCAGCAAGATGCTAGAGGTGTTGGTATGATGTATTTAACGTCTACAAATGTTGGGCACCCAAGATTAGAAGCCTGGAAACATCCATTACCTGGAGATGATAAAATTTTCACCATTGAACGTGTAATTATTCATTTAGACAACAAACCAAAAACGGTACGTTTAAAAATGGATAAAGATTTTCAGAGAGGTTCTACAACAGATCATATTGCAGACTGGAACAATGAATTGTTAGATGCACAATGGAACAAAGAAGGAACGAAGTTTGCTTTTGTTTCTGGTTCTAGAGATCATAAAATTGCACATTTACAAATTGCAGATGCAGCAACGGGTAACGTAGAATCTATTCATAAAGAAGAAGTAGCAACCTATTATGAATCTGGTGTGAATGTAGAAAACTGGAAAGTGTTATTCGATTCTAATGAATTTATCTGGTATTCAGAAAAATCAGATTGGGGGCACATTTATTTGTATGATTTAGAAACTAAAAAGTTAAAAAATCAGATTACTGCTGGTGATTTCTTAGTGAAACAAATCAAAAAAATTGACGAGGAAAATAGACAAATTTATTTTTCTGCAGGAGGAAAAGAAGAAGGGAATCCGTATCACAATTACTTTTACAAAGTAAACTTTGATGGTACTAACTTCATCAATTTAACACCTTCTAAAGGAACACATACTGTAACTTTTTCTACAGATTATTCAATGTTAGTTGATGTGTATTCTACAACTACGAATCCGCCAATTGCTGTTTTAAGAAGTAGCAATGGAGAAAAAATAATGGATTTAGAAACTGCAGATATTTCAGCCTTAAAAGAAAGTAACTGGCAAGAACCTATTGAGTTCAAGGTGAAAGCAAGAGATGAAAAAACAGCTATTTATGGTATTATGTGTTTGCCTTCTCATTATGACGAATCTAAAAAATATCCTGTTTTAAATTATATTTATCCTGGGCCACAAGCTGGTTCTGTTGGTACGTATAATTTTAGACCGGTTTGGAGAGATTTTCAAGCAGTTGCAGAATTAGGTTTTGTGGTGGTTGCTGTAGATGCAATGGGAACGCCAATGCGCTCTAAATCTTTTCATGACGCCTATTACGGAAACATGGGAGATAATGGTTTGCCAGATAATATTACTGCGATTAAACAACTAGCGCAAAAATATAAAGGAATGGACACTGATAGAGTTGGTATTTGGGGACATTCTGGAGGTGGTTACGCTTCTACAAGAGCTGTTTTTGCATATCCTGAATTTTATGATGTGGCTGTTTCTGGTGCTGGAAATCATGATAATAGAAACTACGAAGCAGATTGGGGAGAAAAATGGCAAGGGCTTTTGGTTGATGGAAACATCGAAGGAAAAGTAGATGGAACTACCAATTACGATAATCAAGCAAATCAATTGATTGCAAAAGATTTGAAAGGAAAATTATTAATTACACACGGTTCTATGGATAATAATGTACCTCCATCGAATACCATGTTAGTTGTTGAAGCTTTAATCAAAGCGAACAAAGATTTTGACATGATTTTATATCCGAATCAAAGACATGGTTATGGAGACATGACAAAATACATGACTCGTAAACGTTGGGATTATTTTGTAACGCATTTATTAGATGCAAAACCAGCGAAAGGTTTTCAATTAAAATAAAAAATTATCTATGAAATATTCATTTTATGCATTCGTCATTTTAATTATTTTTTCTTCTTGTAAAGACAAACCACAAGGTTTATTGCAAGAAAAAAGTGAGTTTTCGAGACAGGATACCCTTAGAGGTTCTATTACACCAGAAAGAATTTGGTGGGATTTAACATACTATCATCTAGAAGTAACAGTAAATCCTGATGAAAAATTTATTTCAGGAAAAAACACGATTAAATACAAGGTTCTAAGTGTTTATAATACCATGCAAATTGATTTACAAACGCCTTTAAAAATAACGAAGGTTACGCAAGATGGTAAAGAGTTAGAAGTTATTCATGAAGGAAATGCGCATTTTATTAAACTTACCAAAGACCAGATAATAGGCAATACAGAAAGTGTTGTGGTTCATTATGAAGGAAATCCTAAAGAAGCGATTAGAGCACCTTGGGATGGCGGTTTTTCATGGAAGAAAGACAAAAACGGCAATCACTTTGTGGCAACTTCTTGCCAAGGTTTAGGTGCAAGCGTTTGGTGGCCTTGTAAAGATCACATGTATGATGAAGTTGAAAGTATGCGTATTAGCGTAACGGTTCCGAGTCATTTAATGGACGTTTCTAATGGTCGATTAGAAAGTGTAGAAGATCACGGAGATACAAAGACGTACAATTGGTTTGTAGACAACCCAATAAATAATTATGGAATCAATGTAAATATTGGTGATTATGCTCATTTTTCTGAAATTTTCGATGGAGAAAAAGGAGATTTAGACATGGATTATTACGTGCTAAAATACAATCTAGAGAAAGCAAAAAAGCATTTTAAAGATGCGCCAAGAATGATGAAGGCTTTTGAACATTGGTTCGGACCGTATCCTTTTTATGAAGATGGATTTAAATTGGTAGAAGTACCTTATTTAGGAATGGAACACCAAAGTTCTGTTACCTACGGAAACGAATACAAACAAGGCTATTTAGGTAAAGATTTATCTGGAACCGGTTGGGGTTTAAAATTTGATTTTATTATTGTTCACGAAGCGGGGCATGAATGGTTTGCAAATAATATTACCAATAAAGACATTGCAGATATGTGGATTCATGAAGGTTTTACAAACTATTCTGAAAACTTATTTTTAGACTATTATTATGGTAAAAAAGCATCTTCTGAATATGTAATTGGTCTTAGAGACGCTATTGCTAATGAAGAAACTCTTATTGGAACCTACAATGTAAATAAAGAAGGTTCTAAAGATATGTACAACAAAGGTGGTAACATGTTACACACTTTAAGACAATGGATCGATAATGATGAAAAATGGCGTTTAATTCTTCGAAAAATGAACAAAGAGTTTTATCACCAAACGGTGGAGACCAAGCAAATTGAAGATTTTTTAAGTAGAGAAACTGGTTTTAATTTGAAACCATTTTTTAATCAATATTTAAGAACTATTAAAATCCCTACATTAGCGTATACTATTGAAAACAAGGTGTTAACCTATAAATGGACAAATATTGTTGAAGGTTTTGAAATGCCTTTAAAAGTCTCTATTAATGATAAAGAGAAATGGATTTATCCAACTTCAGAAAATCAAAAAATAAGTTTCGAAATTAAAGACACTGCTTTTAAAGTAGATCCTAATTTTTATATTTTCACAAAAAACTAAGACAAAAAAAAGCCGCTTCTAGCGGCTTTTTTTTATTTAATAAAATATGCTTTTAGAATGTAATCTACTTTCGGGTATTCTGTTCTTAAAAAAGTATTTCCACGTTTGTTAATTTCCCCTTGTTGTCTTCCTAATTTATCGCCATACCCATCATAGAATTTCAGCACATTTTCTTGACCAGAAATCACTTTTGCTACCACAGGAAAACCCGTAACACCAGAATACGCTAAGTTATTTAAACGGTCATTCTTTTTTAAATTGATAAAAATCTGATTCGTTCTTGTTTTTACGCCACCTCTTGCAAATGAAATGGTCATCGAATCGTTTTCCATTACAACAGGTTCATCTTCGATCCCTTTAGTAGACCAACTTTTATTTATCAAAGAATCGTTATGTATTCCAAATTGCGCCACAAAATTTGGCACCACTCTATAAATGGCCACATCATTATAGTACTCATATTTAATTAATTGATACAATCTATCTACCCCTTTTGGAGACCACTCTCTTTTTGCTTCAATATCAAAATTGCCCTGAGTCGTTTCAAATCTCGCTTTAAAGCTAATTGGAGCTTCCTTTTCTAGCCATTTTTCTTTAAATTTTTTAGATGCACAAGCCGATAAAAGCACAACAATTGCTAGCAATATTATTTTATTTTTCATTTCTTTTAGTTGATTTTTCTCTTTAATAGCTGCAAATATAACAAAATCTTAAATCAATCATTAACTCTACGTTTGTAGAATACAGTTTTTAATTCTATGTTTATAGAGTAAAAATAGCTCAATTATGCAATTATCTAAAACTGAAGAACAATTAATGCAATATTTATGGAAGCGTAAAAAAGCATTTTTAAAAGATTTATTAGAAGATTTCCCAGAACCAAAACCTGCAACAACAACCGTAGCTACTTTATTAAAACGAATAAATAACAAAGGTTTTATCAATTATAAATTATTTGGAAAATCGCGAGAATACTATCCGTTGATTAAAAAAACAGATTATTTTTCTAATCATGTGAACGGGTTGATTAAAAATTTCTTCAACGATTCTGCGAGTCAGTTTGCTTCTTTCTTTACAAAAGAAACCAATCTTTCTACAGAAGAATTAGAAGATTTAAAAAAGATAATCGACAGTCAAATTAAAAAGCAACAGAAATGATTATATACATTCTAAAATCTGCAGGTTGTCTCGCGTTATTATTGCTTTTCTATCACCTTGTTTTAGAAAAAGAGAAGATGCACAACTTTAATCGTTTTTACTTATTAGGAAGTGTTTTGTTCTCTTTTTCAGCTCAGATAACAACATTTACTACCTATGTAAAGCAAGAAGTAATAGCTACCACAGCTATAATTATGAAGCCAAATCACATTGATAATTCAGTGTTAATTATAGAAGAAAACACCATTGATTTTTCTCAAATTCTAATAGGCATTTACTGTTTGATTTCTGCACTATTCTTACTTCGATTTAGTTATAATTTATTTAAAATAATTAAGAAAATCCGTATAAATAAAAAAGTAAAACAAGATCATGCTACCTTAATTTTAGTAACAGACAAAATTCTACCACATACGTTCTGGAACTATATCTTTATAAATAAAGCTGCTTATGAAGACGGAGAAATTGAAGAAGAACTTTTTACACATGAATTAACGCACGTAACCCAAAAACACACCTTTGATGTTTTAATTATCGAATTATTACAAGCTGTTTTTTGGATCAATCCGCTTTTTATCTTTTTAAAGAAAGCTGTACAATTAAACCATGAGTTTTTAGCAGACGAAAACGTAATCAATCAACATAAAAATACGTTCCAATACCAGTATTTATTATTGAATAAAGCTGCTTGGAACAACGAATATTACTTGGCCAGTAATTTGAATTATTCACTTACTAAAAAACGATTAAAAATGATGACAACACAAAGTTCACGCAGCATCATCTTGTTAAAAAAACTGGCGGTAATTCCGCTTTTAACAGGGTTTGTCTTCCTCTTTGCAGAAAGAGTTGAAGCACAGGAAAAAGATGAAATTATAGAAGTAGTTGAAGAAACGAAGGAAGTTCAAAAAGAATTATCTGAAAAAGAAATTTATGCAACTTACGTAAATAGAAACGCATACGTAACGTATAAAAATAAGGAAGGAAAAAAAGTTTCTAAGTTATATACTGAATTAACAAATGAAGAAAGGAGAAAGCTTGTACTTCCACCACCTCCTCCAATAAAATTTAAGAAAGTTTTACCTACAAAAAAGCAGTTTGAAGATTTAAAAGATACTAAAAAATATGCAGTTTGGGTTGATGGAAAAGTTGTTAAAAATGAAGTTTTAAATGAATATAAGAATTCAGATTTTGCCAGATATTCTAACAGTTTTGTACACAAAAATGCGAGAAGCAAACGTTTCCCTCAAAAGAACCAAGCAAGTTTAGAAACCACAGAATATTTTAAAGCTCAGAATGCAAAAAGAGTTCAAGACTTTGAAATTTATAAGGAAATTCATGAAAAATTGGGTGAAGCTAAATGGCAAGAATTACCTAATGGAGAAAAAATTAAAATTATTGAAAATCCTAAGATTGAAACAATAGAAGAAAATTATTCTAAACACAATGGAGAAAAAGTTAATACTGGTTTTAAAGATTTAAATGGAGTAAACCATTATTTTGTAACTGTTGGTAATAAAACAAAATACTATAATAAAGAAGGTAAACAAACCAACGAAAAAGGGGGTGCTATTTCCAATAGAAAGGCGAGTTCAAGTAATATAATTCCAGGAAATTATGTCACAAAAATATATTTTGATGGAAAAATATTTTGTGAATTTAATGACGGTAAGTCAAGTAAAAAAGTAACTAAAATAAAGTTAACGTTTTACTTAAAAGAAAACAAATTATATGAATCTAAGAGAAATCAAGAACCTCATTTTATAAAAAGTTTAGAAGGAAGACAAGAAGATTTAAGCATTCAATTTTCAAAATTAGGAATCATGTATTTTAAATTATCAAAATTAGATAAAAAGAAAGCTAAAAGACCAATTCTTCCACATGCCCCATACTTAAAGTTAAAAAAGAATACTAAAGTTTTTTATAAGTTAAGAAGTGAAATGACAGATGTCGATACATTATTAATTCCACCACCTCCTCCTGCGCAAAATGCAAGTAAAGAAGAGGTTTTAAAGGCTAAGGAAACGTATTCAGATTGGAAGAAAATAACCGGTAATGATGTTCCACCTCCAACACCTTCAATAGTAAATAAGCAGGAAAAAGTTACTGTTACCAATTTCGAAATTACTTTTACAAAAAAGAAGAACCGATTAGAGTTAACTTGTTTTATAGGTTGCGCTTGGAAAGAATTAAGCTTCACTACGAACAATATAAAAATCGATAAATTCGGAATGACTAACACATCAAAAAGTAAGAAGTCTGATTTTCTATTTGACTTAAAAAAGGAAGAAAGCAAACTAATACTAAGAGGTCTTAAAGGATCGGCTTGGACAAATTTAAGCTTTTCAATAAATGAAAATCAAACGATAAAAATAAATCAATTTGGTATGACTAATAACTAAGTCAAGCTTTAAATTAAACGAAAAAACGCATCAAATTAATTTTTGATGCGTTTTTAAATTTTTAGATAAAAATACTTTCTGTAAAAATTAATCTACATTGTCATGTAAAAATGAATTGTTAGATTTAAAATCTATATTGTCCTCATCTGATCTAATTGCTGTTTTAGATCGACTTATTGGCGCATTTACATTCAAGTCTAAACCTTGTCTTTTATATGCTGGCTGACGCGAGATTTCATCTACATTTTTATTCAATTGATCATTGAATTTATAGTTAAAACCTTTCATCTTTTGGCGTCTTTCTTCAGCTCTTTTTTGCAATTCAGAAATTGTTAAATCTAAAGGAGATACCTCTTCACTAGAAGTTGCTACCGTATTTATTTCTGCTTGTGGTATTGCTGTTTTTAGTTCAAATTTAATTTCTTCTTCTTCAGCAATTCTTTCTTTTCCAATAATATGAGAGCTTTTTCCAATTGTTGGTTTTGCATCAAAATCCTCTAAAACGTAACGGGTTTCTTTGGGTTTATTTTCAGAAACAACTTCTTCAGATCCATAAACATTAATCTCATTTACGCTTGCAACAGCTTCTTCATTTAAATTAAATTTAATTTCTCCTGCTTTGGTATCTGTATGCGTGTTCAAAGGCAAATCAAATAACAAGTCTGTTTGCGTTGGTATTGGCTCTTCAATAATTTCTTCAACTACTGGAGCTGCATCGGTAATAATAAAATCTTCATCAGAAACTACATCTAGCGAAATTTCATCATAAGAAACAGGCATATTTGCAATAATTGTTGAAGTAGGAATCAAATCCATTCCCATTCTAGGAGTTGGTTTTATCACCTCAACAGCAACATCTTCCTCTAAAGTATGCACCACTTTTTGTGTTGAAACGTTCGAGTTTGGTTGGTCTAAAGTAGTCGCTTTAGACATTGTTTTTTCACCGAAATTATACGTTGCTTTTTGTTCATCTTCTAAGGTGTGCACTATTTTTTTTACTTCTGTATTTGTAATTGTGCTTTGTTGATCTTTTGCAAAACCTGTAGCAACAATCGTTACAGCAATAGAATCACCTAACTCTTCATCTTCACCAACACCCATAATAATATTGGCATCATAGCCAGCTTCATCTTGAATGTAATCGTTAATTTCTCCTATTTCATCTAATGTAACTTCATTGGTACCAGAGACAATTAACAGCAACACATTTTTAGCTCCTGTAATTTTATTATCATTTAATAAAGGAGAATCTAACGCTTTTACAATTGCAGTTTTTGCTCGGTCTTTACCTTCTTCTTTTGCAGACCCCATAATTGCAGTTCCACTATTAGAAAGTACCGTTTTAGCATCATGTAAATCAATATTTTGTTTATAATGATGTGTAATTACCTCCGCAATTCCACGAGATGCTGTAGATAAAACTTCATCTGCTTTAGAGAAACCAGCTTTAAAACCAAGATTTCCATAAACTTCACGCAGTTTATTATTGTTAATTACGATTAAAGAATCTACATTCTGACGTAATTGATCGATTCCTAATTGTGCCTGTGAAGCACGTCTTCTTCCCTCAAAAGCAAAAGGCATGGTTACAATACCCACAGTAAGCACATCCATATCTTTTGCAATTTTTGCAATAATTGGTGCTGCTCCTGTACCCGTTCCTCCACCCATTCCTGCAGTGATAAATACCATTTTTGTTTGGGTATTTAACATTTGCTGAATTTCTTGCATGCTTTCTTTTGCTGCTTGTGCCCCTATTTCTGGATTTGCACCTGCACCTAAACCAGACGTTAAATTGGCTCCTAATTGTATTTTATTAGGAACAGGACTATTCTCTAATGCTTGCGCATCTGTATTACAAATTACGAAGTCTACACCTCTAATTTGTTGCGTGTACATGTGATTTACTGCATTGCTTCCACCACCACCAACACCAATAACTTTTATGGTGTTCGATTGTGTTTTTGGCATGTCAAATGAAATGTTATCAAATTCTGTGCTCATAATAACGTTCTATTATTTTAATATTTTATTTTTTTTCTTTACTCCCTAACTCCTCGTTAGAAATCACCAACTTATTCTATGCTCCTTTTACTCTGCGTTGTCTAAAAAATCTTTTAGACTTTCTGTAAACTTTTCAAAAAAAGATCTTCTCTTTTTAGGTTTTGGTTTTGGTTTTTCTTCTTGAATTAAAGCTTCTTCTTCTATTTCCTGTTCTTTAGGAATTGTAGTTTCTTCAACAACCTCTTCAACAATTTCTTCTTCTTTAGAATCTTTACTTAAACCTTCCATTAACAAACCAACTGCGGTGGCATAAGCAGGACTAGATAAAACATCATCTGAATCGCCTGCTAAATGTTCATTAGGAAAACCTATTCGAGCATCCATACCCGTAATATATTCCACTAACTGACGCAAATGTTTTAGTTGAGCACCACCACCTGTGAGCACAATTCCTGCAATTAATTTACCTTTTGCAGTCTCATGTCCGTAATTTTTTATTTCTAAATACACATGCTCTATAATCTCTTGTACTCTTGCATGTATAATTTTAGATAAATTCTTTAATGTAATTTCCTTTGGCTCTCTTCCTCTTAAACCAGGAATAGAGACAATTTCTGTTTCTTTATTTTCTCCAGGCCACGCAGAACCAAACTTTATTTTCAATAATTCTGCCTGCTTTTCTATAATAGAACAGCCTTCTTTAATATCATCTGTAATTACACCTCCGCCAAACGGAATTACTGCTGTGTGTCTAATAATACCATCTTTAAAAATGGCTAAATCTGTGGTTCCGCCACCGATATCAATTAAAGCAACACCGGCTTCTTTTTCTTCTAAACTTAATACTGCAGATGCAGATGCTAGAGGTTCTAAAGTAATATCACTTAGTTCTAAACCTGCACTTTTTACACAACGACCAACATTTCTAATAGAAGATACTTGCCCTACAACTACATGAAAATTAGCTTCTAAACGTCCGCCATACATACCAATTGGTTCTTTAATGTCTGCCTGTGAATCTACTTTAAATTCTTGTGGTAACACATGAATAATTTCTTCTCCTGGCAACATCACCAATTTATGAACTTGGTTTACTAAATTCTCTATATCTGTATCGTTAATTACTTCTTCTGGATCATTTCTAGTGATATAATCTGAATGGTGTAAACTTCTAATATGCTGACCAGCAATGCCCACTACAACATCTTCTATCTTAATGCCAGAAACGCTTTCTGCTTCATCTACTGCTTGCTGTATGGACTGTATTGTTTGGGTTATATTACTTACAACACCACGTTTTACGCCTAAACTTTTCGCTTTACCAATACCAACAACTTCTATTTTGTCATATTCGTTTTTACGACCAATCATGGCAACAATTTTGGTTGTACCAATATCTAAACCAACAGCTATTTTATTGTTTTCCATTTTGATTTATTTTGTGCACACAACTTGGTTGTGATATTTTAATGTAATCGTTTTATATTCTTGTATCGTTTTATCTGTATACGTTGTATTGTAAAACGCTTTTAACTTGTTAAATTTCATTTCTATGTCACTTAATTTTCCGAAATCTATTTTATAATCTCCACTTCTTACAGAAAACTCATACGCATCAACGTCTGATTTTACAATTCCAACGATTTCTTTATGCAAAAAATCATCTTCTAAAATGGTTGATAATAAAGGCAAAATCACCTGAACATCTTCCTTATTTTTTACACCAGAAACTAACAATACTCTTGCCGAATAATTGCCAGACAAAGGGATGTTTATACCTTGTTTATCAATATAGTAAGAATCTTTACTAGAAATAATTCTTGCTATTGGCGTACGCTGTTTTATGGTAGATTTTAACACACCTCCAATAGTTAAAAAAACGGCTACTTTTTCAACATAAGGGTTTTTAGATACGTTACTCTCTAATTCGTATAAATCTATTACAGATTTTGCTTGGTTTTTAACTGTTGTGTCATTTTGTATTAACAATTTGTTAACCATCGCATGTGTCAAGAAATTATTGTTTCCTTCTTCAAATTTTACTTCAATTTTAGATACTTTTTTTTGTTTATTTCTAACGGATGTAAAACTATATAAAAAGCTCATAAACCCAATTAAAGCAACAAACAACAAGTATTTTAAGATTCTTTTAACCGCCATATCTCTGTTCCTTTAAGAGTTCTTTAGCCACCTCACTTATTGTTACTCCAATATCTCCTGCGCCTAACATAACCACCACTTTTGCAGAAGAATTTTTAATATCTTTTACTAAATTCTTTTTTTGAGACAATTTTTTCTGCGTATTTTCAATTTTACTTAATAACCAATTGGAATCGACTCCTGAAATAGGAGTTTCTCTCGCTGGATAAATATCTAATAACAAAACCTCATCAAACTTTGTTAAAGCGGTTGCAAAATCATCAATAAAATCTCTCGTTCTCGAAAATAAATGAGGTTGAAAAACAACTAATACTTTTTCATTAGGATACATTTCTCTCACAGAATTTGCTACTGCATTTATTTCTGTTGGATGATGCGCATAATCATCAATTAGTACAAAGTTTTCTGTTTTTATTTTATAAGAGAATCTTCTTTTTACTCCTTTAAAAGTTCCTAAATAATTTTTAATTTTTTCTAACGAAATTCCATACACATCTGCCATTGCCAAAGCTGCCAAAGCATTCATAACATTGTGTTGTCCTGGTAAATGAAATGTAATGTTTTTTATTTCTGATGCAGGCGTTTTCACATCAAAAATATAAGTTCCGTTGTCTATTTTAAGATTAAAAGCCTTATAATCTGACACTTCATCAATTGAATATGTTAATCCTTTTAAAGGCAATCCTTTTGCTATAATTAGTGTATCGGTAACTTTATTAGAAAATTCGATGAAAGATGCTGTTAACGCTTCCGGATTTTTATAAATATCTAAATGATCTGCATCCATAGAGGTTACACACGCAATATTAGGACTTAATTGTAAAAACGAACGATCGAATTCATCTGCCTCTACAACGCTTATTTTATCTTCTCCTAAAATTAAGTTCGAATTGTAATTCTCTGCGATTCCACCTAAGAAAGACGTAGCATTCACTTCTGCCATAATATGACCTAAAATAGAAGACGTTGTTGTTTTACCGTGCGTTCCTGCAACTGCCAAACAAAATGTAGTCTCTGTAATTTTTCCTAAAATTTCGGCCCTTTTTAAAACCGTAAATTTAGTATCTACAAAGTAATTATATTCACTATGATTCTTAGGAATAGCGGGTGTATACACCACCAACGTTTTTTTTGTATTCAAAAATGAATTCGGAATATTCTTTACAGCATCTTCAAAATGAATTTCTACACCTAGTTTCTCTAAATCTATTGTAATCTGAGAAGGTGTTTTATCATAACCAGCCACATTTTTTCCATTCGCAGCAAAGTAACGAGCAATTGCACTCATTCCTATGCCACCAATTCCGACAAAATAAACGTTATGTATCTCTTTTAAATTCACTTTTTTAATAATTTTTCAACTTCGTCAACAATCGCTTTTGTTGCATTTGGTAATGCTAATTCTTTCATATTTTCTGATAAACTTTGTTGCTTATCAACATTCTTCAACAAAGCTTCAAAAACATTTGAAAATGTATCTAATTCACTTTCTTTTATCATTAAAGCTGCATGTTTGTCTACCACAGACTTTGCATTTTTTGTTTGATGATCTTCTGCCACATTTGGTGAAGGAACAAACACAACTGGTTTCCCAACAATACACAATTCTGATACGGAACTTGCACCAGCTCTAGAAATAATTATATCTGCCGCAGCATACACAAAATCCATATTATTTATAAATTGATGGACTTGTATGTGCGCTAACTCATTATATTTTTGATACGCTTCAAAATAGAATTTTCCACATTGCCAAATAACCTGAATTTCTTTATCCTTAAAGAAATCTAAATTATCTTCTACCAATTGATTTATTTTTCTTGCTCCTAAACTTCCGCCTAAAACCAAAATAGTTTTCTTTGTTTTATCTAACTTAAAAAAACATTGCCCTTCTTCTCTTTTAGAGTCGATAGACAACAAATCTTGTCGAACAGGATTTCCTGTTTTTATAATTTTATTTAAAGGAAAAAAACGCTCTAAATTGTCATAGGCAACACAAATCTTTTTTGCTTTTTTACTTAGTAATTTATTGGTAATTCCTGGGTATGAATTCTGTTCTTGTATTAAGGTAGGAATACCCTTTCTACCCGCCATAATTAATGTTGGTCCGCTCGCAAAACCTCCTGTACCAATGGCAATATCTGGCTTAAATTCTTTAATTATTTTGGATGCATTCCATAAACTATTCATTAATTTAAAAGGAAACGACAAATTCTCTTTCGTTAACTTTCTTTGAATTCCAGAGATCCACAATCCTTTAATTTCATAACCTGCTTGTGGCACTTTTTCCATCTCCATTTTATCTTTTGCGCCAATAAAAAGGAACCTTGCTTCAGGAAAACGCAGCTTTAATTCATTTGCAATTGCAATTGCAGGATAAATATGTCCGCCAGTTCCTCCTCCAGAAATTAATATGTTAATCGAGTGTTTCATGCAAAATATCTAAAGGGTTATCATCTAAAATATCTTCTTCTGTTTCTTGTTTCGATGCACTTACGCTTAGAATCATTCCTAGTGCAAAACACGTCATCCAAATAGAAGTACCACCACTACTTATTAACGGCAATGTTTGTCCGGTTACAGGAAATAAGTTGGTGGCAACAGACATGTTAATTATCGCCTGAAAAATAATAGGTAAACCAACGCTAATCACTAATAATGTTCCGAAAATTGTGGTCGTTTTTTTCAAAACAACAAATATTCTAAACAGTAATAAAAAATAGATAAGCACAATTACTATCCCTCCAAAAAGACCATATTCCTCCACAATAATTGCATAAATAAAATCTGATGATGATTGTGGTAAAAAGTTCTTTTGAACACTTTTACCAGGACCAACTCCTAAAGTACCACCTGTTACAATGGCTATTTTTGCTTTTTCTACTTGGTAGGCTTCTTTACCTCCTTCTCCAGAAAAACTTTCTATTCTGTTTTCCCATGTTTGAATTCTATTTGGCATTGCATCTGGAAAAGCTTTTACAACCAATATAAAGAAAGACAATGCTATGATACCTGCTCCTAAAATAAAACCAATGTATTTTAAAGGATAACCACCAATAAAAACCATGACTAAAATCATTGTAAAAATAATAGCGGTTGTAGAAAAATTTGCTGGTAAAATCAATATTAAAACTACACTTACTGGCAACCACAGTTGTAGTAAACTTTCTTTAAACTTTATTACTTTTTCTTTATTTCTAGCCAAATATCTAGCTACAAAAACCATTAAAACCAAACCAGCCAATGTAGATGTTTGAAAACCGATACCAACAAACGGAATATGAATCCATCGGCTCGCATTTGCGCCACCAATTGTAGTTCCTTTTGCTAAAGTAAAAATTAACAGAATAATTACCACTGGCAACATTAAAACAGAACCACCAGAAAAATATCTATAGGGTATTTTATGAACTCCATAAATAATTGCAAAACCCATAATTAATAAAACGGCATGTTTTATCAAATACCCAAAAGTAGAACCAGAACCAACAACATACACCAAATTTGTACTTGCGCTGTACACTGGCATGAATGAAAATATTGCCAATGCAGCAACAATTGCCCAAATGGTTTTATCTCCTTTTATATGTTGCAAAATAGTTTTCATTATTACTTCTTTAAATCTTTAGGTTATTGCTTTATTAATGTATTTATTTATAATTATAAAATGGTATTTTATTTTTTACAAATCTCTTACTGCGTCTTTAAATTGACGCCCTCTATCTTCATAATTCTCAAATAAATCAAAACTTGCACATGCGGGCGATAATAAAACGGCATCACCAGATTCTGCTAATTTATGCGCAACTTTAACGGCTTCCTCTGCTCCTGCTGTTTCTACCACAATATCTACCACGTTGCTAAACATGTTTTTTATTTTCTCATTATCTATACCTAAACAAACAATAGCTTTTACTTTTTCTCTAACCAAAGGCAATAAATCATTGTAATCATTTCCTTTATCTACGCCACCAACAATCCAAACTGTTTGTTTTTCCATACACTCTAAAGCATAGAAAGTAGCGTTTATATTTGTTGCTTTAGAATCGTTAATATATTCTACACCTTCCACTTTACCAACATTTTCTAAACGGTGTTCTACTCCTTCAAAATCTTCTAAACTTTCTTTTATTGCCTGCTTTCTAGCATTTAATAATTGCGCAGCCATCGTAGCCGCCATTGCGTTTTTAACGTTATGTTTCCCCTTTACTGTTAAAGCTGATGTAGGCATATTAAAAGTGTCTTTATTTATATTTATTGTAATATTATTATTTTTCAAAAAAGCGCCATATGCTAATTCTTTTTCTATAGAAAATGGTACTAATTTTGCTTTTGTTTTATTCTTTTGTAACCAATTACTAATTGCCGCATCATCTGCATCGTAAATGAGGTAATCGGTTTCTTTTTGGTTTTTTGTAATTCTAAATTTCGAGTCAATATATTTATCAAAATCATACGCATATCTGTCTAAATGGTCTGGCGTAATGTTTGTTAAAATGGCAATATGGCTGTTAAAATCCTCAATTCCGTCTAACTGAAAACTACTTAATTCTAACACATAATTATCATACGATTCTTGCGCTACTTGTTGTGCAAAGCTATCGCCAATATTTCCTGCAATACCTACATTTAAACCTGCACCTTTTAAAATATGATGCACTAATAACGTAGTGGTAGTTTTTCCGTTTGAACCCGTAATTCCTATAATATTTGCATTTGTGTATTTGGCTGTGAACTCAATTTCAGAAATTACTTGTATTCCTTTTTCTTTCAATTTTAAAATTAAAGGAACGGTCTCAGGAATTCCAGGACTTTTCATCACTACATCGGCATTTAAAATTTTGCTTTCTGTATGATTTTTTTCCTCAAAATCTATTTCATTATTTAAAAGAACTTCTTTATATTTTGTTGATATTTCTCCGCTATCTGAAACAAAAACATCATATCCTTTTTGTTTTCCTAAAATCGCGGTACCAACACCACTTTCTCCTCCACCAAGTATGACTAACCTTTTCAAATTATCTTAATTTTAAAGTAACAATTGTTAGTACTGCTAAAAGAATTCCTACAATCCAAAAACGGACTACAATTTTACTTTCGTGGTAACTTATTTTTTGGTAATGATGATGTAATGGAGCCATTCTAAAAATTCTTCTTCCTTCTCCGAATTTCTTTTTTGTGTATTTAAACCAAGAAACTTGCATGATTACAGACAAATTTTCGATTACAAAAATTCCTGCTAAAATTGGCAGTAACAATTCTTTTCTAATAGCAATTGCAATAACCGCTATAATTCCTCCAATTGTTAAACTCCCTGTATCTCCCATAAAAACCTGAGCAGGATACGTGTTATACCAAAGAAACCCAATCAAAGCACCTGCAAAAGCAAGTATAAAAACAGTCATTTCTCCAGAGTTAGGAATGTACATAACATCTAAATAATCTGCGAAAATAATATTCCCAGAAACCCACGCAAAAACAGCGAGTGTTATTACTATAATTGCAGATGAACCTGCGGCTAAACCATCGATTCCGTCTGTTAAATTTGCTCCGTTTGAAATTCCTGTAACGATAAAAACAACGATAAAGATGAAAACAATCCATCCATATTTTTCATAATCATCACCCAAAAAACTAAATGCTTTTGAATAATCTAATTCGTTATTTTTAAAGAAAGGAACCGTAGTTTTGGTAGATTTATGCGCTTCACCAAAAACTTTTGTTCTTCCGTTATCTTGTACAATTTGTTGCTCAATGGGCAATTGTTCTTTTATAGTAACATCATCATGAAAGTAAAGCATAGAACCAACAATAATTCCTAAACCAACTTGCCCTAGAACTTTAAATCTTCCCTTTAAACCTGCTTTGTCTTTTTTAAATACTTTAATATAATCATCTAGAAAACCGATTAACCCCATCCAAACAGTAGTAATTATTAAAATAATTACATAAATATTATCTAACTTCGCTAATAAAAGTACCGGTATTAAAGTGGCTAGAATAATAATAATTCCACCCATTGTTGGCGTACCCGCCTTCTGAATCTGCCCCTCTAAACCTAAATCTCTAACAGACTCACCAACTTGTTGTTTTTGTAAAAAGTTGATAATTCTTTTACCATATATTGCTGATATTAATAATGATAATATAAAAGCCGCTGCAGCTCTAAATGTTATAAACTGAAACACACCGGCTCCTGGGATGCTAAAGTGGCTTTCTAAATATTGAAATAAATAATACAGCATGCTTACTAGTTTTTTAGTTGGTTGAAACAATTTTTCACTTCTTCTAAATCATCAAAATGAGCACGAACTCCATTTATTTCTTGATAATCCTCATGTCCTTTTCCGGCAATAAGTATAATGTCACCAGCTTCAGAAAATTTACACGCTGTTTTAATTGCTTGTCTTCTTTCTAAAACTGTCAATGTTTTTTTATAGTTTTCTGGTGAAACCCCAACTTCCATTTCATCTAAAATGGTTTGTGGATTCTCTGTTCTTGGATTGTCTGACGTAAATATTGCCTGATTACTTAACTGAGAAGCAATGTGCGCCATTTTTGGTCTTTTTGTTTGATCTCTATCACCTCCGCAACCAACAACCGTAATTACTTTTTCGTTACCAGTTCTAATGTCATTGATGGTTTCTAGTACATTTTTTAAGGCATCTGGTGTATGTGCATAATCTACAATTGCGGTTACTCCGTCATTTGAAACTACATATTCAAAACGCCCACTAACACTTTCTAACGCACTAACAATTGTTAAAACTTCTAGTTTTTCTAAACCTAATAATTCTGCAGTTGCAATAATTGCAGTTAAATTATAAATGTTAAAAACCCCTATTAACTTGGCCCAAACTTCAGTTCCGTCCACAGCAATTAAAGTTCCAGATAATTGTTTTTCTAAAATCTTAACTTTAAAATCTGCCAACGTTTTTAAAGCGTAGGTTTTCTTTTTAGCCTTGGTGTTTTGCAACATAAAGTTGCCATTTTTATCATCGATGTTTGTTAATGCAAATGCCGATTTTGGCAAAGAATCAAAAAAATATTTTTTCACATTTCTATATTCCGCAAACGTATCATGGTAATCTAAATGATCATGAGAAAGATTGGTGAAAATTCCACCAGTAAAAGTTAAGCCTTCCGTTCTTTTTTGATGAATTCCGTGAGAACTCACTTCCATAAAACAATAGTCTACACCAGCATCAATCATTTTGTCTAAATACCAGTTAATTGTTACAGAATCTGGCGTTGTGTGTGTTGCTTTAAACTCCGTTTCATCAACCAAAACTTTAACCGTTGACAACAACCCAACTTTATATCCTGCTTTTTTAAATAATTGATATAAAAGGGATGCAATTGTAGTCTTTCCATTTGTACCAGTTACACCAACCAATGGAATCTTAGAAGAAGGATTGTCATAAAAATTTGACGCCATAATTGCCAAAGCAACATTTACATCCTTCACTTGAACATATGTAATTCCTTCCTTTTTATCAGCCGGAAAATCTTCACAAATAATAACAATGGCACCCAAAGTGATTGCTTTATCTATGTATAAATGACCGTCTACAGAAACTCCTTTTTGAGCGAAAAAAACATCTTTATTTTCAACTTTCCGAGAATCGAAAACAAGATTTTTTATAGCAATATCTGTACTACCAAAAACTTGATTTATTGAAACCTTATATAATATGTCTTTTAAATTTTTCAGCCTATGATAATTTTAAGGTGATTGTATTTCCTTTTATTAATTTTTCTCCTTTTTTTAGAGATTGATGTTCTACTTTACCAACTCCAGAAACTTTTACTTTTAAACCAATGTTTTCTAATAAAGACATCGCATCCATACCAGACATTCCTTTTACATTCGGAATTTCAGTATAACTCTTCCCTATATTATCATCGTATTTTAAGTATTCTTTTTCAATGTCCTCAAAATCTACTTTATCGTCTACAGACTGATTGTCTACAGGTGTTGTTGTATAAATTTTTTGAGCAATTTCTTTAAAGACAGGCCCTGCAACCGTTGCACCATAATATCCTTTTTCCTTTTTCGGATCATGAATTACTACAATACACGAGTATTTAGGGTTCTGTGCAGGAAAAAAACCTGCAAACGACGCCACGTAATGCTTATTAGAATACCCAGCCGAAACTGTTTTTCCGTTTTCATCAATATGTTTTGGAAGGTACTTTTTAGCAGTTCCTGTTTTTCCTGCCATAGAAAAATTTGGAGAATAAATATTTCTTCCGGTTCCTTTAACAACTACGTTTTCCATTACTTTTCGAATCTTACTTAAAGTTTCATTAGAAGCAATTTTCGGATTCAAAACAACTGTTTCAAAAACTTTTTCCGTTTTATCCTGTCTTCTTAACTCTCTAATAAAACGAGGTTTCACCATCACTCCGTTATTAGCAACGGCATTATAAAACATTAAGGTCTGCATAGGAGTCACAGAAATTCCGTAGCCCCAAGACATCCATTCTAAAGAAATTTTATTCCATCTTTTATCCGAAGGTTTTGGTACAACAGGCATCCCTTCACCTTTAATCTGAAAACCAATTGGTTTTGTGAATCCGTATTTCTCTAATTTCTCAATAAATTTTTCTGGCTGATGATCGTAATGCTTTTTAATAATCTTTACAATACCAACATTAGAGGAAACTTCAAAAACTCTCGCTGCAGATATTTTACCATACCCACCTCTATGAGAATCTTCTACCTTAGAGCCATGAATGTAAATTCTACCTTTCTCTGTATCTACAACCGTAGATGTATCTATCATTTTATCATCTAATGCCGCCATTAAACTCGCTAACTTAAAAGTAGAACCAGGCTCATGACTTTCCCAAACCGCATAATTTCTTTTTTCGTAATACTTTCCTTTACTTGTTCTTCCTAAATTAGAAATTGCCTTAATTTCTCCTGTTGCAGTTTCCATAACCACAGCACAACCATGCTCTGCCTCAAAAGACTCTAACGTTCTTAACAATGCATGATGTGTAATGTCTTGAATATTTACATCAATCGTTGTAATAATATCATGACCATCAATGGGCTCTTTTTCATTAAAATCTGAAATTGGTTTCCATTGATTTTTAGCAATTTTTTGCTCCCACCTTAACCCATTTTCACCTTGCATATAATCTGCAAAAGCACCTTCAATTCCTGCTTCTCCTCTAAAGTCGTCATAACCAATAGTTCGCTCTGCTATTTTACCTATCGGATGCGCACGTTCTGTTCTATGCTTTGCAATAAAACCACCTTTATAAACGCCCAATTTAAAAATCGGAAATTTCTTCATCTTTAGGTAATCTGTGTACCCTATATTTCTTGCAATTAAAAAATACCGTCTTTTTTTATTTTTAGCACTTCTTAACCTTTTCTGATAATAGCTAGAAGAATGCCCCAACATCGTAGAAAGTTCTTTAGATAAACCAACAATATTTTCTTCAAAAACCTCACCATCTACCGTAACTAAATCCATAAAAATATTGAATTTTGACATCGAGGTTGCTAACAGATTACCATCTGCAGCATACACGTTTCCTTTGTTTGCGTAGATAGTATCTTGTCTTATGGTAAGTTCTGTTGCTAGTTTTCTATATTCATCTCCTTGAACATATTGAAGATTGATAACTCTAAAAATAATAGCCAACAAAAACAAAGTCATAAAAGCAGCTACCAAGTAGAATTTAGTAAGGATGCTTTTTTTGTGAGTTGCCAATTTTAATCGTTTTTATAAGTTACTTTTATTTTCTTTGGTGGGGTTTTAGAAGGCATTAACCCTCTATCTTTTGCTTTTTTTCTAACACTAGACTCCATTTTCATTCTCATTAAAATAGTACCAGTATCTACGTATTCTGCTCGTAATTCTCTTTTTAATTTATTTAATTCAGATATTTTTATTACTTTAATGTCTGCCTTATGTGAACTTGAAATCATTATTAAAAGCAACCCAACTATGAAGATGATAATGCGCCAATTTTTAAAAGCAGATTCATCTGTAAGGAAACTTCCTCTTAGAAAACCATATACACTTTTTTTAATTTTAGACATCTTACTTTTTTAAAGTTGCGATTCTTAATTTAGCACTGCGAGCTCTATTATTTACACTAATTTCTTCTTGATTAGGTATTATCAGCTTCCCAACTTTCTGCATAGGAACATCTATATTCCCAAAAACATCTTTCTCTGGCTCGCCATTAAACATCCCCATTCTTATAAATCTCTTCACCAACCTATCCTCTAAAGAATGATATGAAATCACACTCAATCTCCCTTCCTCTTTTAATAAATTTGGCATTTGTTCTAAAAATTCTTTTAAAACATCTAACTCTTCATTTACCTCAATTCTAATCGCCTGAAATATCTGAGCTAAAATTTTATGTTCTTTTGCATTTGGCAAATACTTCTGCAAAACTTCTCTTAACTGAAAACTAGTTTCAATTTTTTCTTCTTGTCTTTTTTCTACAATTGTTTTTGCTATGTTTCTAGAGTTTCTTAACTCTCCGTACAAAAACAAAATTTCTGCTAACTTCTCTTCGGAATAACTACCGATAATTTGCTTTGCAGATATTTTAGATTTCTGATTCATTCTCATATCTAAATTGCCATCAAAACGGATAGAGAAACCTCTTTCTGCTTCATCAAATTGATGAGAAGAAACACCTAAATCTGCCAAAACACCGTCTACCTTTTTAACGCCGTGAAATCTTAAAAATCTTGAGATGTATCTAAAATTCTCTGGAATTAAAGTAAAACGCGCATCGTCAATTACATTTGCCAAAGCATCTGGGTCTTGATCAAAACCAAATAACCTTCCGTTTTCACCAAGCCTACTCAAAATTTCTTTTGAATGACCTCCTCCACCAAACGTAACGTCTACATAAATGCCATCTGCTTTAATAGCCAATGCATCTACACTTTCTTTTAATAAAACCGGACTATGATATTTCATCGAATTCTGTATTTCCCATTACTTCTTCAGCCAAATCTGCAAAATCTAAAGCAGCGTCATCTATTGCTTTTTCATAATTGTCTTTGTCCCAGATTTCTATAATATCTACTGCTGACGACAAAACAACTTGTTTTTTAATTCCTGCAAAATCACATAAATCTTTTGGAATTAAAATTCTACCAGCAGCATCAAATTCAACTATCTTTACACCTGCTGTAAACCTTCTAATAAAATCATTATTCTTTTTAACAAACTTGTTTAGTTTATTTAATTTATTCATCATTAAATTCCATCCTTCCATCGAATACAACTCCAAACAAGGCTGAAAAACAGCCCTTTTCACTACAAACCCTTCGTTTATAGCTGGTTGCAATTGCCTCTTTAGAGCCGACGCGAACATCACTCTACCTTTAGCATCTGCCCTACATTCGTATGTACCAATTAGATTTATCACAAATAAAAACGTGTTTTAATAGATATCAAAAATATATAATTTTTACCACTTTTTACCACTTTTTACCACATTGTTAATAAATAATCAGTTTTTTGACTAAAAAGAGTAACACTTTTTTCTTAAAATTTGAAACAGAGTGATTTACCAAAACGATATTTATGTTATAAAAAAGAATTACATTTGCGCTCAAGTAAAACGAATTGAATGATGACTGACCAGTTAAAAACCGAAGGGAAATTTACATATGCAGAAGCAGGAGAAGGACCTGCTATTATTGTTTTACATGGATTAATGGGGGCTTTAAGTAATTTTGGCGCCACGTTTAACCATTTTTCAAACAATGGTTATAAAGTTTTAATTCCTGAACTACCCTTATACTCACTTCCACTTATAAAAACAAATGTTAAGAATTTAGCTAGTTTTTTAAAAGAGTTTATGGAGTTAAAAAAAATAGATAATGCTATTTTATTAGGAAATTCTTTAGGAGGCCACATTGGTTTATACTTCACTAAACATTACCAAGAAAAGGTTAGAGCGCTTGTTTTAACAGGAAGTTCTGGTTTATATGAAAAAGCAATGGGAGATAGTTTTCCTAAAAGGGGAAACTATGAATATATTAAAGAGAAAACAAAAGGTGTTTTTTATGATCCAGCGATAGGAACAAAAGAAATGGTAGATGATGTTTTTAAAATTGTGAATGATAGAAGTTCTGTAATACGAACTTTAGCAATTGCAAAAAGCGCTATTAGACATAATATGGCTAATGATTTACCAGAAATGAAACAACCTACATGCTTAATTTGGGGAAAACAAGACATTGTAACTCCGCCAGAAGTAGCTGAAGATTTTCATAAAATTTTACCAGATTCAGATTTATTTTGGATTGACAAATGCGGGCATGCTGCAATGATGGAAAGACCAGAAGAGTTCAATGCAATTCTTCATAAATGGCTTATCGAAAGAAACCTATAATAGAATGAAAATTAAGTCTGCAGAATTTGTAATGAGTAACAGTAATGTTATCAATGCACCAAAAGATAGAATACCAGAATACGCTTTTATTGGACGCTCTAATGTTGGTAAATCTTCATTGATTAATATGTTAATGGAGCGCAAGGATTTGGCTAAAATATCTGGAAAGCCAGGAAAAACTCAACTTATAAATCATTTTAAAATAAATGATGAGTGGTTTTTAGTAGATTTACCAGGATATGGTTATGCTTCTGTTTCTAAAAAGAAAAGAGTAATATTTCAGTATTTTATAGAAAATTATTTCAAAGAAAGAGAACAACTGGTTTGTACTTTTGTTTTGATAGATTCTAGACACGATCCTCAAAAAATAGATTTAGATTTCATGCAGTTTTTGGGTGAAAATCAAATTCCGTTTTGCATTGTTTTTACAAAAGCAGACAAATTAGGAAGCTCTAAGCTAAACAAGCAAATAACTTCTTATAAAAAGAAATTATTACTACATTGGGAAACATTACCTACATCATTTTTAACTTCTTCTGCTTCTCGTTTGGGTAGAGAAGAATTTTTAACTTTTCTTGATGGTGTAAATGAAGATGTTGCCAAAGATTTTAAATAACAAATCACTTTACTTTTTAAGCAACCTATAATGCAATCTACTAAAGAGAATTTACAAGTTTTATTTGAAGACAATCATATAATTATTGTAAACAAAAGAGCTGGTGATATTACCCAAGGTGATAAAACGGGAGACAAACCTTTAAGTGATGTAATTAAAGAGTACGTAAAAGAGAAGTACAACAAACCCGGAAATGTTTTTATTGGAACCGTTCACAGATTAGACAGACCAACTTCTGGTATTGTCATTTTTGCTAGAACCTCTAAAGCGTTAGAGCGTTTAAATAAAATGCTGCGCGATAAAACCATCAATAAAACCTATTGGGCGCTTGTAAAAAGTGCACCAAAGAAAACCGCAGATACTTTAACTAATTTCTTAAAGAAAGACACTAAAAAGAACAAGTCCTTTGTCTACAAAAAAGAAATTGAAGGCAGTAAAAACGCAATTCTACATTACAATGTTATTAAAAAATTAGAAAATTATTTTTTGATAGAAATTGACTTAGAAACGGGTAGGCATCATCAAATTAGAACACAATTATCTCATATTGGAAGCGCTATTAAAGGCGATTTAAAATACGGTTTTCCTCGTTCTAACAAAGATGGAAGTATTAGTTTGCATGCTAGAAAGATAAAATTTATTCATCCTGTTTCTAAAGAAGAAATAGCAGTTACAGCACCTACACCAAAGGACATTATTTGGGACGCCTGTAACTAAAGAGTACTTCTAATTGCTATTTCCTATAGAATAAAAATGTGATTTTAATTAATTTCTAACGAAGTAAATTTAAACGTATTTCCATCAAACAACCCTTTGTCAGATAATTTTAAAGAAGGAATAACCAACAACGCCATAAAAGACAAACTCATATAAGGAGCTCTTAGTTCACTTCCCATTTGCTTCGCCATTGTATCTAATTCAGCATACGCCTTTCCTATTTCTTCTGCAGATAAATCAGACATAATTCCTGCAACTGGCAAAGAAACTATTTTTTCTTCGGATGAATTTACCGCACAAATTCCTCCGCTATTTTCGATTATGAAGTTCACTGCCTTACAAATTGCCTCATCAGAAACCCCAACAGCAATAATATTATGAGAATCGTGCCCAACAGAACTTGCAATTGCACCTTCTTTTAATCCAAAATTTTTGATGAATGCAATTGCCGGTACCTCATTTTTATACCGATTTACAACCGTCATTTTTAAAACATCTGTAGAAATATTAGATACTAAATTACCATCTACAATTAAAGCATCTGCTTCCATTTGATTCGTAACTAATTCACCATCTAAAGCCTCTATAACTCTGATTTTTTCTGATGACGACTCAAATCTAAAATCTTCAACTTTCTTTGTATCCGTATTAAAATTGTTCAAGACTTCAAAAGGAATGGATTTTACAAAACTTTCTCCGTTTTTAGCAACCATTTCCCCATTTATATACGTTTCTAAAACGTTGAATTCTTTTAGATTATCAACCAAAATAAAATCTGCATCATCCCCTTTATTTAGCAAACCAACATCTAAATTATAATGTTTAACAGGGTTTACACAAGCTACTTGTAGTACTTTAAAAACATCTATTCCTTTTGCTATTGCTCTTTCACACAACTGATTGATGTGCCCCAACAACAAATCATCTGGATGCTTGTCATCAGAACAAAACATCATATCTTCAAAATGTTCTGGCAATAAATTAATTAGAGCTTCGAAGTTTTTTGCAGCAGAACCCTCTCTAATAATTACCTTCATTCCTTTTTGAAGCTTCTCTAAAGCTTCATCATAGGTAAAACATTCATGATCTGTAGAAATTCCGGCAGAAATATATTTTGTTGCATCTTCTCCTCTTAAACCTGGAGCGTGACCGTCAATTGGCTTGTTGTTATTTTTTGCATGCTGAATTTTCGCTAAAACTTCGGCATCATCAAATAAAACGCCAGGATAATTCATCATTTCTGCAAGATATTTAATATCAGGATTTTCCATCATCAATTTAATATCCTCAGCATCTATAATTGCACCAGCACTCTCAAAAGAAGTTGCAGGAACACAACTCGGAGCGCCAAAATTAAATTTTAACGGAACTTTCTTTCCGTTTTCAATCATAAAATCGACTCCTTTTATGCCTAAAACATTGGCAATTTCATGCGGATCTGAAACTGTTGCAACGGTACCATGAATTAAGGCAATTTTTGCAAATTCGGAAGGGACCAACATAGAACTTTCTATGTGAATATGCGCATCGATAAAGCCTGGTAAAATAAAATTTTCTTGATTATGATCTACTTCTCGAATATCAAAAATTTTGCCGTTTTTAACTTCCACTTCACCTTTAAAAATTCGTTTGTTTTGTATGTCAACAATATTTCCTTGTACAATCATTTTCAAAATTATTTATCACAAATTTACAAAGAATAAAAGGCGATTTAAAGTTTATTTAGGATAGATTACTTCATCTAAAGCAATATCAAACTCGTTGATATCTTCTATTTTTAAAATAGGTTCAAAAAAATTTAAACCAATCATTTTCGCGTCTTTTCTACATTTTGATAAAAAACGATCATAATACCCTTTTCCGTATCCAACTCTGTATTTTTTTTCATCAGAAATTAACATCGGAACAAAAATAATATCGAGTTCGTTTTCTGCAACTTCTTCAGCATTTACAGGCTCTGGAACTCCGAATTTATTCAATTCTAAAACAGTGTTTTCATCAAAATAAAAATGTGACAAAGAATTGTCTTCAAAATTACATTTGCTTACTACAATTCGTTTTTTTTTACTTCTAAAATAATTAATTAGCGGTTTTGTATCTATCTCCTTAAACTTTTTCATCGATAGAAATAAATGCACGTTTTTAACTTCAGAAATATCTAAACTATAAATTTGTTGGTAGATTTTTTCTTGTAGCTTCTCTATTTTACCTAGAGATAAATCTTTCCTTTTTTGTTTGTAAGTTTCTCTAAGTTCTTTCTTTTTCATACTACAAATTATTTAATTCTGCTTGTACTTTTTTTGTCAATCCTCTAACCACCAAATCATAAGAATGCACTACTAACTCTTTTACCAAGTTATCTGAAACATCACTCGAATTAATTGTTACTGTATTCCAAAGTTTTTTATTCATGTGCCAACCAGGATTAATCCCTTCGTATTGCCCTCGTAATTCTACGGCCCTATTAGGATCGCATTTTAAATTAATTTTCTCCTCCCCTCTTTCCCAATTATTCAAACTTGTAAGCACAAATATTTTCCCCATCACTTTAAAAACTAAAGTTACCTCATCGAAAGGAAAATGCTCTGTAACTCCTTTTTTTGCAATACAAAAATCTCTTAATTGTTCTATATGCATAAACTCTTCAATTTAAAAGCACCTTTTTTATTATTTTAAAAGTATCTTTAACTATCAAATTTACAATTATTTTTTACGATGGAAAATGAATTTCTAGACAACACATCCATAATTAATTATTCTGCTAAAACTTACGAGAAAACTAATTTTTCTGCAATTTCTGAGATACATTTATCTCAAGGAACAAATAACATAGAGTGGCTAAATACTTACGGAATAAAGTATCAAAGTGAATATAAAAAAGTAATTTATCAGAATAAATTAGATGATTTTTTAATTAAATTATTAAGTGATGAAGAGCATCATAATAAAGTAATTATATTAAATAATTTATTATTTATTACCACGCGTGTTTTAATTACTGAAAGCCGGAAGTTAGATTCTGAACAAATGGTTTTTATTGTTTCTAAAGATTTTTTATGGTCTATTCAAGAAAAAAAAGGAGATTATTTTAATTGGATTCGCGAGCGTTTAGAAGGAAATAAAGGAATTGTTAGAAAGAAAAAAGCCGATTATTTATTATTCCTATTACTAGAATCTATTGTAGATAATTACCAAAATACCTATCAAGAAAATGCAGAACTAAGTTCAGATCAATTAAGCTCTGGCAATATAAAACCAACACCAGAATTTACTTCTTTGGTAGAAAAAAGAAAGCAAGAATTGTTTAATTTTAAGAAAGCAACAATGAGTCTAAGAGACACCGTTGTTAAGCTAGAAAAAATGGAAATTGATGGTTTTAACGTTAAGTATTTTAGTGAATTAAAAGAGCAAACTAATAATTTAATTTCTAACATCGATTTTGAATTGCAAGAGTTAGAAAGTAAAATAAATTTAATATTCAGTATACAAGGGCATCGTTTAAATGAAGTGATGAAAACCTTAACAATCTTGTCTGTTATCTTTATTCCGTTAACTTTCTTGGCTGGAATTTATGGAATGAATTTTGAAAACATTCCTGAATTAAAGTCTGAGAATGGTTATTTTATTTTATTAGGAATTATGGTGCTAATTAGTATTCTTTCTGTTTGGTATTTTAAGCGTAAGAAGTGGTTTTAAGACACGAAATTCACCAATTTAAACACAAATATAAAAGGATTATTTTAAATAGAAAATAGCGAAAAGGTTGTATTCTCTAATTTATTCATTCAGAAAAACTTTAAATACTTGTAAACTCTCTTCAGGATTTTCTTCCATAGGAACATGACCAGAATTTTCTAAAACAACTAATTTAGAGTTTTGTAAAATGCTGTCCATTCGTTTTCCATTTCCTAAGGGAATCCAAATATCTTTTGCTCCCCAAATTAATAAAGTGGGTGTTTTTACACTTTTCAACTTGGCCAAATTTTCATTTTCACCTAGTTTAAAATCCGTTTTTGCTCTATCTATAAATGCTTTTCTATTTCCGGCTCTTAAAGACATTTCATGATACCGCGTAATTAAAGCATCGGAAACTTTTGTTTTATCAGCATATACTTGTTCTATATTTTTTCTGATGATAAACTTAGGTGTTACATACAAAAACAACGAATTTAAAATAGGTGTCTTTGCCATTTTAAAGATTGCTGGTTGTGGTTTATTTGTTGGCAAGCCGCTTGCAGCTATTAAAATGAGTTTTTTTATTTTAGAAGGGTATTCTGCCGCATAATTCCAAGCGATATTTCCTCCCAAAGAATTGCCTACTAAATGAAACTTATCAACCTTCATTTTCCTTAAAAATTGATGTAGAAAATTAGTATAGTTTTCAATAGAATAATCAGCATTATTATTTGGACCAGTCAATCCAAAAGCTGGCAAATCCAATCGAATAACTCTGTAGTTTTTTGATAGCTCTTTCGTCCAATCATTCCAAGTATGCAAAGAAGCTGCAGTACCGTGAATTAAAACGATTGGAAACCCTTTTCCTTCATCTCTGTAATGCACTTACATTCCATCAACTTCAACAAATCTGGAATTTTCATTTGCATACGATCCTTTTAACTCTTCTTCAGAAATATCTGCATAAGAACCATTGTAAATAAGAACCAATAAAACGATGATGCTTCCGAAGAAAAATCTTTTTCTAGTGAAGATTTTCTTCATAAACTTACTTTATAATTTTATATAAAATAGGCTTGCTAGGTGTTGCATCATTTTCAAAAGGCGCAATCATTAAGTTTAACAAATACTCTCCATCTTCAACATCATTTGGTACATAGATAAACTCTGTAATGGTAGCGTTCATTCTTATTTCTCCTGCGGTGTTCCAAAAAGCATTGTGTGCTAATAATTTGCCTTCGTCTTTTTCTTTATCTACAGAAGGCAAATCTATCAATAAATGTTTTATTCCTTTTTCGCGCAAATAAATTGCAGCTTCTTCTAATAAATAAGGCGGATTTGTATGCGAGTATTGCATCCTTTTTTTATCTGTTAAATTTGGTATCGTTCTAATTACGACTGCATCTCTTTTTTTATTCTTTAAAGCTGTTTTTAATTGTTTTTCTGAAATCACAAAATCTTCTCCTCTACTTTCTGGCGCAACTGTAACTACCTCTGCGAGAAAAATATAAAATTTTAAATTTTGATTTACAGAGTGTACTTTTTTGGTAATATGCCCAACACATTCTGTATGTGTAACATGAGAATGTGGATTAAAATGAATGTTATTAAAATTAACCACCGCACCTTCTGAAACCAATGCTTTTTCCCCATCAAAATCTACAGGAAAAATTGTTGGTTCTTCTAAATACCAAGCATTTACATTTGTTTTAGATACATCTATAGGAATTGAAATATCTATGGGATTAGATATATTTACTTCTATTTTTCTAGAATTATACTCTATAGTTGCTTTCATATGCGCTAAATTGTTGCTAATTTTTGTGAATAATAAATCCAAATATAAGTTTTAAGTAAACTATATTCAAATAATTTAAAAGAAAACGAAGGAGTTAAGCCTCATTCAACATAAATAAATCGGATGCAATTCCATCTGCTAAAAACTTTCCTTTTTTTGTGGTTTTTAAAACACTGTTATCAAGATACAATAATTCTTCTTTAATATATTTTTCTGATTGCTTTTCTAAGTAGCTTGCATACTTAGTACCAAAATTATTTTCAATTATTGATATTGAAACGCCCCAAATGGTTCTTAAACCCGTCATAACATATTCATTATATCTATCGGTAACAGAAAGCGTTTCTCTCTCTATTGGTAATTTATTTTCTTGAATAGATTTTATATATTTAGGATTGTTTCTCACATTCCAACTACGCTGTTTTCCATCGAAAGAATGCGCAGAAGGTCCGATTCCTAAATAAGATTTTCCCAACCAATAAGAAGAATTATTTTTACTAAAAAAATTATCTTTTCCAAAGTTAGACAATTCATAATGTATAAAACCAGCCTTGTCTAATTCTTCAATTAAAATGTAAAATTGCGCTTGTGCTTTTTCTTCATCTACATTTTTAATTTTCCCTTTCGCAATTAAGGTTTCTAAAGCCGTTTTTGGCTCTACCGTTAATGCGTAGCTAGAAATATGCGGAATGCCAAAACTAAGTGCCTTTTGTATATTTTCTCGCCATTCTTTGTTGGTACAATCTGGAACGCCGTAGATTAAATCTACAGAAATATTTTTAAAATACTGAGTCGCCAAAGACAACGATTTTTTTGCCTCATCAGAATTATGAGCACGATTCATCAATTTTAAATCTTTCTCAAAAAAAGACTGAATTCCGATACTTAATCTATTAATTGGTGATTTAGAAAGTGCAATTATTTTTTCTTCAGATAAATCATCAGGATTTGCTTCTAATGTAATTTCTGGATTTTCTGCAACTTTAAAATTTGCATACACCGCATTTATCAATTCCTGAATTTCTTCAGTATTTAAAACAGAAGGTGTTCCTCCCCCAAAATAAATAGTTTCTATAATTGTTTCTCCTAACTCGTTTTTCCTAATTTCAATTTCTTTAATTAAAGATGAAATCATGTCTTCTTTTTTCTTCAATGAAGTAGAAAAATGAAAGTCGCAATAAAAACATGCTTGCTTGCAAAAGGGTATGTGAATGTATATTCCGGACATAAAATAGTTTTCAGTTTTCAGTATCAGTTGGCAGATCTACTTGACACCAAATTTACTTGAATTATTAATCATATAGTTAATCAGTTTTCCAACCTCTAAATTTTCTGCAGATAAACTATCAAATAAAACGCTATTTATATAATTACATTTTAAAGCAAACATTAACCACGTTAAGGTTTCAGAATTCTCTGCATCAGAATCACTTAATTTACTACAAAAATGTTTGGGATATTGTCTTTTTCTATATGCTTCAGAAATATTTGCAGAAACACTTCTAGAGGATCTTCTAATTTGATCTGTTAAAGAATATTTCTCTTCCTTGGGAAAAGATTTAGATATTTCATAAATTTTCATTGCCAAGGAAAACGATTTTTTAAAAGCTAATAAATCTGTAAAACTCATATCAATTAATTTATTTATAAAATCCAAAACTGCTACTGCTACTAAAAACTAATTTTTATTTTTTAACTCGCTTTTCATTCTGTTTCACAAAACTCGCCCAACCTGTATAATTTTTTCCACCAACAACTTTCCCTGAATTATAAAAGTGACAAACTGCTGCTGCCAAACCATCTGTTGCATCTAAATTTTTAGGCAATGTTTTTAAATTTAATAGCGATTTTAACATCAAAGCAACTTGCTCTTTACTGGCACTTCCGTTTCCTGTAACTGCCATTTTTATTTTCTTTGGCAAGTATTCTGTAATCGGTATTTCACGAGACAAACCTGCAGCCATGGCAACACCTTGTGCTCTACCTAACTTTAACATCGATTGTACATTCTTACCAAAAAACGGCGCTTCAATGGCAATTTCATCTGGATTATACGTATCTATTAATTCGATCGTTCGCTCGAAAATTAATTTCAACTTCAAATAATGATCGTCGTATTTCTTCAACATTAATTCATTCATTTGAATAAACTCCATCTTTTTACCTATCACTTTTATGAGTCCGAAACCCATAATTGTGGTTCCTGGATCAATTCCTAAAATAATTTTTTCTGTCTTCACAATACATTTGTAGGTCATTTCGAACGAAAGAAAGCAATCTTTTAGAAAGAGATTACTTTATAATTCATCCTTGTAATGACGATTATTTGTTACTTTGCAAACAATGAATTATTCGCTAACAGACAAATCTAAACAATTCTTTTGGTTGCTCATAAAACTAAGTATTGTATTTGGTTGTGGATACTTTATTTGGCTCAAACTAACCACCAATAATCAATTAAGTTTTGATCTTTTCTATCAAAATTTGATTAAAAATGACGTTTTTTCGATTAAAAATCTTCTTTTTTTGTTTGCTTTAAGTTTTTTAAATTGGTTTTTAGAAATTCTAAAATGGAAAACACTAGCATCGTTCTGCATTAAAATAACTAAAAAATCTGCGGCAATACAAAGTTTGGCCTCTTTAACAACTTCTTTAATTACACCTAATAGAATTGGCGAATATGGAGCAAAAGCACTCTATTTTGAAAAGCCTTTTCGAAAACAAATTTTAAGTTTGAATTTAATTGGAAATCTTTATCAACTTTTAGCAACACTTTTTTTTGGTGTTTTAGGATTGCTTTATTTTGTGAACAAGCAAAACGTTGACTTGAATTTTAGTAAAATTTTTAATTGGATTCTTATTGGGTTCGCAGCTCTTTTGGTTTTCCTTTTTCTTTGGAAAACTTTACTCAGTAGAAAGAACTTATTTAAAAGTTACACCGTAAAGTTGAGCAGCAAACAACATTTTAAAGTCGCCTTTTTATCCTTTTTAAAATACTTGGTTTTCTCACATCAATTTTATTGTTTATTGCTAATTTTTAACGTAGATATTTCTTACATCAATGCATTTACAGCAATTAGTAGCACATATCTCATTAGCTCTTTCATACCAATGTTATCTATATTTGACGCTATTTTAAAAGGAACAGTTGCTATTTTTATTTTCAGTTTTTTTAAGATTGATGCACTTACAGTTCTAAGTATTACAACACTTATGTGGATTTTAAATTTTGTGCTTCCTGCTAGTTTCGGGAGCTATTTTGTGCTTACTTTTAAAACCAAACAGACCACATGATTTGGATACTTATTTTTCTGTTTTCAGCTTACACAATTCTAATCATTTCTTTAGCAATTGGCTTTCTAAGGATGGATGAATTTAAACCTAAAAACAAAATTCCTAAAACAAGTTTCTCTGTAGTTATACCGTTTCGGAATGAAGTAGAAAATCTACCTCGTTTGTTAAATTCTATTCTAGCTTTAGAATATCCGAAAGAATTGGTCACATTTATTTTTGTAGATGATGCTTCTTCGGATGGTTCTGCTGAACTCATCGAAAAATTTAAGGCTGTCATTTCGAACAAGAAGCAAAGAGAAAGCTCAGACCCCAAACAAGTTCTCGATATAATTTCTAAAAATGGCGAAATCACTCAAACTATCATTCGTTTAATTAGTAATAATAGAACCTCAAACTCACCAAAAAAAGATGCAATTTCAACAGCTGTTGCCATTGCTAAAAATAACTGGATTGTTACCACAGATGCAGATTGTATGTTACCAAAAAAATGGCTTTCAACTTTAGATGCTTTCATTCAGAAAAATAGCCCAGAAATGGTTGTTGCTCCTGTAAACTATATCGTAAATAATACTTCTTTAGAACAATTTCAATTATTAGATTTTATGAGTTTACAAGGAACTACCATTGGTGGTTTTGGTATCAATTTTCCTTTTTTATGCAATGGTGCAAATTTAGCTTACAAAAAAGAAGCGTTCTTACAACTAAACGGATTTATTGGAAATAACACCATTGCAAGTGGAGACGATATTTTTCTTTTTGAAAAGTTTATAGAAGCAGATAAACAAAGAGTTCTGTTCTTGAAGTCTAAAGATGCAATTGTTGTTACGTCTCCTGTGAAAACAATTCCTGACCTCATAAACCAAAGAGTTCGTTGGGCTTCTAAAACGAGTAGATTCAAATCTAATAAAGTAAAATTAATAGGTCTTTTAGTTTTTCTAATAAATGTAAGTGTACTTCTTAGTGTATTTTTATCAGACAATATACTCGTAATTCTTTCTCCATTATTCTTTAAAATAACAATCGATTTATTCTTATTTATACCAACAATGCGTTTTTACAATCATAAAAACGCATTTGTAAAAGGATATCTTTTTAGTAGTATTTTATATCCTTTTTTTAGCGTTTTTATTGTTTTTAAATCTCTTTTTTCTGAATACAATTGGAAAGGAAGAACTTTTAAAAAATAGATTTTCTAAAAGTTGGTAAACAATTATAGCCCACATTGAAATGGCATCCTTTTTTTGTTTTTCTCAAAAAAAGATATAATGAAAAGCTGGAGATGGCTTCTAAAACAAGGCATCTAAAATAGCATCCATTTTAAACCAAAGGATTATTGCAATCACTAATAATAGTATTAAAAATAATCCTTTTGTAGGTTTCGACTCCTTCTTTCTTCCAAATTTTCTTTTAAACTCCATGTAAAAATTATTTTTTATTTACTTGTTTTGTTGCTCTTAACATTTCTCTTTTTCCTGGAGGCCCAGGAATTCGTTCTACAGAAAAACCTACCGCTTGCATCGCTCTTCTAACGCTGCCTTTTGCTGAGTATGTGACTAAGACTCCGTTTTCTTTAATGGCATTATACATTTTTAAAAAGATATCTTCTGTCCATAATTCGGGTTGATTCTGAGCTCCAAATGCATCAAAATAAATTAAGTCAAAAGCATTTTTGTCTGAAATATCTTGAAAAAATTGTTTCCTTTTTGTGAGTTGAAACCGTTCTGAGATAACCTGTTTTTCTTCCCAAGAAATCGCATGCATTTCATCGAAAATAACTTGCTCTTTTGTGGCTTTTAATTCTTTAACGTAATTCAGTTTTAAAACTTCTTCCGAAGAAATAGGATACGCTTCTACCCCAACATAATTAATTTTAATGGCATTTTTTGCTGCTTCTAAAAACGTAATAAATGCATTTAAACCGGTACCAAAACCAATCTCTAAAATAGAAACACTCTTGTTATTTACTATAACTTTATCAAAACCAGCACGTAAAAAAACATGATATGCTTCTTGAATCGCACCATGTTTTGAGTGGTATTGCTCGTTCCAATCTGGTAAATGAATGGTTGTAGAACCATCTGAAGTAATTAAAATTTCTCTTTTCAAACTCGCAACGTTTTTATTTATTAATACACTTTATATTAATTTTATTTGCACCTAATTAGCTAGTTGCTTTCGAAACCACGTTTGTTGCTTAAAATCAATACCTATTTTATATCCGAATAATTCTAAAGAACAATCGTCTTATCTCTCTTTTAATAAAACGCCATTTGCTTCAAAAGCAAACTCTTTTTTAGGTGCTGTTATTTTTGCTATTTCTTCTTTACTTTTCCCTGCATCTTCTGCATAGTGCTGCAAATCTTGTACAGAAGTAATTTGCACAAACGCTTTTCCGGCAACAATTACTTCTTTTCCGTTAGCGTCTAAGGGCATAAAAAATCCGTAATCTTTAAAACGAACCATTGTTTCTGTTTCTTCTGACAAAGGTAATTTCATCCAACATCCTTTTTTGCTACAAACTTCTTTAATTTCAGATGCAAATTTCACGTTTAGAGTATCACCTATATTCATATTTTCAAACTTTTTCAACATCTCTTTAGAAGTCATTGCTTTCTCGTCAGATATTTTATCTCCATAAGAAGCATACGCCAACTCTTGCGCGGGAGCTGCTACTTCTGTACTTTCTTTCTGCCCATCTTTACATGCTGTAAAAACCAATAGTGCAACTGCACAAAACTTAACAACTAATTTCATATCTTCTATTTTTAATAACTTACTTACAAATATAAGAATTTTAACATCAAACCACCTTTTTTAATATTCTATCAAATGAATAAATTCCTTACATTTGTACCGAAAATTAATCAAAAAAATTATGAATTCTAACATAGAAATCAAACATATAGAGAAATCTAAAATAGATACTGTAGACTTTAATAACTTACCTTTTGGTACTGTTTTTTCTGATCACATGCTTACATGTACTTATAAAGACGGAAAATGGCAAGACCCAATTATTGAGCCTTTTGCTCCCATCTCTTTAGATCCTTCTGCGAAGATTTTTCATTACGGACAATCAATTTTCGAAGGAATGAAAGCATACAAAGATGCTGAAGGAAGCACTTTATTGTTTAGACCTTTAGACAATTGTAAACGTTTAAATAAATCTGCAGAGCGTTTGGTAATTCCTCAAATTCCTGAAGATATTTTCATGAATGGTTTAAAGCAATTATTAAAAGTTGATGACGCTTGGATTCCTACAAAGGAAGGAAGCTCTTTATACATAAGACCTTTTATGTTTGCTTCTGGTAATGGTTTTCATGCATCGCCTGCAAATGAGTATAAATTTATGATTTGTACTGCTCCTTCTGGTGCTTATTTTGCTGGTAAAGTAAAAGTTTTAATTGAAGAAAAATATGCACGTGCTGCAAATGGCGGTGTTGGTTTTGCAAAAGCTGGTGGTAATTATGCTGCTCAGTTTTACCCTACACAATTAGCGATTGAAAAAGGTTACAATCAAGTAATCTGGACAGATGACAATACACATGAGTATATTGAAGAAGCTGGTGCGATGAATATTTTTATCAGAATTAATGATACCTTAATTACGAGCCCAACTAACGATAGAATTTTAGATGGAATTACGCGTAAAAGCATCATTAAGATTGCAGAAGATTTAAAAATTAATGTAGAAGTAAGAAAAATTTCTGTTTCAGAAGTTATTGCTGCTGCGCAATCTGGTAGTTTAAAAGAAATGTTTGGTACCGGAACAGCTGCTGTAATTTCTCCAATTTCTGGTTTTGGTTACCAAGAAAAAGATTACGATTTACCAGAATTAGAAAAACCTTTTGCTGCCTTATTAAAGAAAACAATTACAGATATTCAGACTAATAAATCTGAAGACCCTTATGGTTGGAGAATGAAATTATAAAACTACTTTTTATAAAATATAAAAAAGCATCAAGTTAATTCTTGATGCTTTTTTTTGTTAAAAATCGAAACTAGCTCCCGCTCGTTTTTAAGATCAGAATACCTCTTTTAAATAATTGAATGTTGTATTTTTGAAATTTAAAAATTCAATCTTTTCTTATGAAAAAAATAATACTATTCTTCTCTTTATTAATACTTATTTCATGCAATTCACAAGGAAAAAGAGCTTTAATGGGAGAAACTGCATACCAACAAAAACTAAATGCCAGTTATAAAGACGCTACAAAATCACCCTTAAAAAAGAAAGATTTAAAAAATTTTAAAGGCTTAGATTTCTTTCCTATAGATTCCACTTTTATTGTTACTGCAAAATTAATTAGAACAGAAAATGCACCAACTTTTAAAATGGCAACCACCACAGACAGGAAGCCATTGTACAAAGAATTTGGGAAATTAAACTTTACCTTAAAAGGAGAAAATCGTGAACTTACAATTTACCAAAGTCAAGATGATTTAATTGAAGAAGAATACAAAGATTACCTCTTTTTACCCTTTACAGACAACACTTCTGCCAACGAATCTTATGGTGGCGGGCGCTATATGGACCTGATTTTAACAGATATCAGCAAAGAAAACACCCTCGAATTAAATTTCAACAATACCTACAACCCGTATTGCGCTTATAACGACAAATATTCTTGCCCATTAACGCCTAGAAAAAATCATTTAGACATAGAAATTAAAGCCGGAGTTAAAGTTTTTAAGAAATATTAGTTTTAGAAGCTATTTCCTGCTTTTCGTTGTATCTTTTTTATGAAAAATAAAAAAGGATGTCACTACAATCAGGGCTAGAATTGTTTGCTAACTCTATATCTTTATAGAAGTGAACTATTTTTTTGAGTGATTTAGAAATCTTATAAAAAGTCTTAATTATAAAATTACTGTCCATTTTTCATTCAGGATAGCAACCTGAATTTAAACCAAAACAGACCTCACGGGTTTTAAAAAGCCTTTGAGGTTCGTTTTTTTATCATAACTATTAAAATAATAGAAATATTCTTATGAATTGATAGCAATATCTCCTTTTAAATCCAATGCAATCGCATTTTCTAAATCTTGTAAATGCTGTTTTCTTACTCTTAGCTTCGTTTCTGCATGTGCTTTTTTATTCAGTTTAGAAGACATTTCTGCCACCTTAATTGCAGTTGGCAATAAATGATCTTCTGGTACAATAATATCTAGAAAACCAGCAGTAATTGCTTGTTTAGAGCTGTAAATCTCTGCATTATTTACACTTCTATTCAAATACACTTCAGACAAGCGTGCCTTTGCAATAGCAATTCCTGCATGGTGCATTGTCATACCAATCATCACTTCATTTAAACCGATTTTAAAATCGCCTTCTACACCAATTCTATAATCTGCAGAAAGTAGTAAAAACGCTCCTTTTGCAATTGCATGACCAGAACATGCTATTATAATTGGTTGCGGAAAAGATAACATTCTTAAGGATAGTTTAGACCCTTTTGTGACTAGTTCTTTTGCAGCCTCAGGAGATTTTGTCATTACTTTTAAATCAAATCCTCCAGAAAAAATGCCCGCTTTACCTGTTAAAACAACTACTTTATTTTCTTGTTCAGCTTTGTCTAAACTTGCATTTAAACCCGCTACAACTTCATGTGAAATTGCATTTGCCTTACCGTTATTAATCGTAATTATTACGTAATTTTCTTCTGATGTATAGCTAACAAATTCGTTCATTTTATTGATTTTTAAACAAGTTACAATAAAATATGAAACAGCAAAATCTTTGTTTAAAAAAGGAACCTTAAATATAAATATTCTCTTAGTTATTAATTGTTTATTTTTGCCAAATAAAGCAGGTTATATACTCCTTAATTGTTTTATCAGACAAATTTATTTTCCGTAAAAGGATATAAAATATATGAATAAAATTAAAAAATTATTTCTTTCTTTTCAACAAAGCTATTCTTTGCTTTTTCTATTAAAATGGACTTTTATCACTTTATTAATAGGTTTTTTTACAGGTAGTGTTTCTGCCGTTTTTTTATGGTCTTTAGAATGGGCAACAAATTATAGAGAAGCAAATACCTGGATTATTGCCTTGTTACCAATTGCGGGTTTAGTAATCGGTTTGTCTTATCATTATTATGGCGAAAGTGTTGTAAAAGGAAACAACTTATTGCTAGAGGAATATCATTCTCCTAAAAAAGTAATTCCTTTTAAAATGGCTCCTTTGGTCTTTTTAGGAACTATTCTAACCCATTTATTTGGTGGTTCTGCGGGTCGAGAAGGAACTGCAGTACAAATTGGCGGTGCTATTGCAGATCAGTTTACTAAAGTATTCAAGCTTTCTAAATTAGATAGAAAAATTATATTAATAGCAGGTATAAGTGCTGGTTTCTCCTCTGTTTTTGGAACTCCTTTGGCAGGTGCCATTTTTGCATTGGAAGTAATGGTGATTGGAAGAATTAAATTCGATGCTATTTTACCAAGTTTTTTAGCCGCCATTTTTGCAAATTATTTTTGTGAAGTTTGGCAAATAGCTCATCATACTCATTACACAATTTCAACAGTTGCAGAAGTAACGCCAGTAACTGTTTTGTGGGCTTTATTAGCAGGTATTATTTTCGGATTGGTGAGTATGTTATTTTCAAAATCTACACACTTTTGGGGAAGTTTATTTAAGAAATACATTCCTTACCCTCCACTTCGTCCTGTAATTGGGGGTGTTGTTATCGCTGCTACAGTCTACTTTATGGGAACTACAAAGTATATTGGTTTAGGGGTACCGACTATTGTAAATGCTTTTAATGTCGATCTAAATTCTTATGATTTTTTCTTAAAACTATTATTAACATCCTTCACTTTAGGTGCCGGATTTAAAGGAGGAGAAGTAACGCCTTTATTCTTTATTGGTGCAACTCTAGGAAACGTTTTAATCTGGTTTATTCCTTTGCCTATGCCTTTGTTAGCAGGAATGGGATTTGTAGCTGTCTTTGCAGGTGCAACAAATACACCAATTGCATGTACCATTATGGGCATTGAATTATTCGGAATAGAATCTGGTGTTTTTATTGCTTTAGCGTGTACCACTGCCTATTTATTTTCTGGACATTCTGGTATTTACTCCGCTCAAATTATAGGAAGCTCTGAACACATCTTTTATAAAAACGAAAAAGGACGAACACTTACTGAAATAGAAAATCTACGCAATAAGAATTAGTCCTTAAGGATTGAAATTGTATTATTTTACAATTCTAAGTCTTCTACGTCTGTCCAATTTTTCTTTTGCATAACGGTTCCCTTATCTAAAATCATAACTCCAGGGTTTGCTCTAATCATTGTTTTTAGAGTTGTTTCATCACAGAATAAAAACTCAAAAGGTAAATTATACTTTTCTTTAGCGATCATTAAATCATCCGAAAAAGATGCAGAAACACCGTAAACAGTGTAGCCCTTTTCGATTGCTTTCTTAGAAACTTCTTTAATTGCCGGAAATCCTTTTGTGTCAGATTTATCTAAATTGTAGATAATTACCAACATTACTTTTTCCTTTTCCAATAAAACTGGTGTTAAGTCTTGTTGCGCATCCTCTAACATAAAATCGTGCACTGGCGGTATAGAACCATCTGCAGGATACTCCATTCCTTCTTGTAAATTCTTACCAATTGCGTAAGCTCTAAAATCTATAATTGGCAAATGTGTTAATACATGTTGTACAATAAATAAAAAAGCTGCCAATGATAAAAAGGTAATTAATTTAGGGGTTGTCCCTTTAAAAATTGGTTTTATGAGTGCTCCTTTTATCAGTAAAAGAATAATTAATACGATTAAAATTACGTTTTTATAAAAAGTTTCCCAAGGTGTTAATTTAATAGCATCCCCAAAACAACCACAGTCTGTTACTTTATTATAAAAAGCAGAATACCAAGTTAAGAATAAGAAGATTAAGGTTATAATTAACAAACTCCAAACTGTAAATTTTGGTTTGTAACCAATTAAAATCATGACTCCCAATAATATTTCTGCTACAATTAAAACAATTGCAAATGGTAATGCATACGGAATTAAAAACTCCATATTTAAAACCGATTCAGAAAAATATTCTTGAAACTTGTATTGAGAACCTATTGGATCTACCAACTTTACAAAGCCTGAAAAAATAAATAAGGCTCCAACTAATATTCTTGAGATTTGTACTAATATTTTCATATCTTATAATGTATAACTTTTCTTTAAAAATTTCTCAATATAAATTTGTTCCTTTTTATAAAGAGATTGCTTCGTTCCTCGCAATAACCGCAACCTTGTTCCTTTGAAACTTTTTAACTATCTAAATGAATCATCGCAAAAACAGCATAATTAATCATGTCTTGGTAATTCGCATCAATTCCTTCAGAAACCAATGTTTTTCCTTTATTATCTTCAATTTGTTTTACGCGCAATAATTTTTGAAGAATTAAATCGGTTAAACTAGAAACACGCATTTCACGCCAAGCTTCACCATAATCATGATTTTTATTTAGCATTAATTCTTTGGTAACCTTACTGTGTCTGTCATACAAAATGGTTGCTTGTTCTGTGTTTAAATCTGGGTTTTCTACAACGCCATTTTCTAACTGAATTAACGCCATAATAGAATAATTAATAATTCCAATAAATTCAGATTTTTCACCTTCATCCACCTTTCTTACCTCATTTTCTTGCAACTGTCTAATTCTTTGTGCTTTTATAAAAATTTGATCTGTTAGCGATGGTAAACGTAAAATACGCCATGCAGAACCATAATCAGACATTTTCTTTATAAATAAACTTCTACATTCTTCAATTACAGCATCGTATTGTTTCGAGGTATCTTGCATTTTCTCTTGTTAAAAAGTATTTGCTCAAAAATACTAAATCCTGTATGCTTTTCATTTATTTTTGTGAAAGAATTTTAAAACCTATAAATTGAAAAGAATTGCTGTTTTTTGCGGAGCTAGTTTAGGCTTCAATCCAATATACAAAGAAGCTGCCGTAGCATTAGGAAATCATTTTGCGCATCACAAAATTGGTTTGGTGTATGGTGGAGGAAAAATTGGAATGATGGGTGCTATTGCCGACACAATTTTAGCTCATAATGGCGAAGTGATTGGGGTGATTCCGAAGTTACTGGAGAAAGAAGAAGTTGTGCATGCAGCTGTTGAAGAAATGATTGTTTGCAAAAAAATGAGTGAACGCAAAGTAATTATAAGCAAATTAGTTGATGGTTATGTTACACTTCCTGGGGGATTTGGTACGCTCGATGAATTGTTTGAAGCACTTACTTTAGGGCAATTGCATATTGAGCAAAAACCAATTGGAATTTTAAATGTAAGTGGATTTTTCGATGGAGTTTTAGTACAATTAGACAAAATGGTGTCCGAAGGTTTTTTAAAACAAGCCAATAGAGACATGCTAATTGTTGGCACTTCCGTTGAAGATTTAATGCAAAAAATGAATGACTACAAAGCACCACAAATTAGTCATGTAATTCATAAAGTAGTTCGTTAAAATGACCATAAATTGCAAAGGTACTTTAGTAGATTTAGCATCACCAAAAGTAATGGGAATCTTAAATATTACCCCAGATTCTTTTTTTGATGGTGGAAAATATAAAAACGAAGCTGGCATTTTAAATCAGGTTGAAAAAATGATTTTAGATGGTGCAACTTTTATAGATGTTGGCGCGTATTCTTCGAGACCTGGCGCAAAACATATTTCCGAAGAAGAAGAATTGCAACGAATTGTACCTGTCATCAATTTATTGATACAAAATTTTCCTGAGATCATCATTTCTGTAGATACTTTTAGAAGTAGAATAGCACAAGAAACCATAGATGCGGGTGCTGCAATTATAAACGATATTTCTGGCGGAAAAATGGACGAGAAGATGTTTGAAACTGTTGCACATTTGCAAGTTCCATATATTTTAATGCACATGTTAGGCACGCCACAAAACATGCAGAAAAATCCGGTTTATGCAGATATAACCCAAGAAATTATTTCCTTTTTTGCAGCAGAAATTCACAAATTACATCAACTTAAACTCAATGATGTTATTATAGATGTTGGTTTCGGATTTGGAAAAACCAACGCTCATAATTTTGAAATTTTGAAGAATTTAGAACTTTTTAAAAGTTTAGAAGCACCCATTTTAGCAGGAATTTCTCGTAAATCTATGTTGTACAAAACCTTAGATATTTCTGCCCAAGAAGCCTTAAATGCCACCACTTCTGCAAATACAATAGCGCTTTTAAATGGTGCAAATGTTTTACGCGTGCACGATGTAAAAGAAGCGGTAGAAGCTGTAAAAATTGTAAATCAGATTAAATAAACGTCATTGTGAGGTACGAAGTAATCTCTAGACAGTTAAAAGCACTTTTCTTAGAAGCTACTTCCTGCTTTCACTACTCGCTTTTTTTATCCTAAAAAGAGCTCAAACAAACCGTTCAATCAGGGCTAAACTTGTTTGCTTACTAATTTTATTAATTAAAAGCAGCGTATCATTTGGAAGCAAACACTTTTTAGCGATTAAGAAATCTCATATTCATCAAAACAATTACAGCTTCAGAACTATGTTAGTTTGTTAGAAGACTTTAACAATCAAACAACAGCCACAATAATTTTCGGAAAAAAATAAAACTAATCCACAATAGATACCCACTTTTAGTATCTGACGTAGAAATAAATAATTGATACAGTTCTCCTAATTATTTATTAGTATTTTAGCCTAAAATCCGTCTATTTTCTATGTTCGATTTTATTGAATTTTCTTTACTAGATATCTTAGATATTTTATTGGTGGCAACACTACTCTATTATATTTACAAACTTTTAAAAGGTACTGTAGCCATTAATATTGTAATTGGAATTGCGTTTATTTTTCTAATCTGGAAAATTACACAAGCCTTAAAAATGGAAATGCTGAGCGGTATTTTAGGTTACCTGCTTTCTGGTGGTGTTATTGCACTAATTATTGTTTTTCAACAAGAAATAAGAAAGTTCTTGTTAATGATTGGTACTACAAACTTTACCAATAAACGAAGTTTTTTAAAACAGTTAAAATTCTTACAGACAGAAATAAGTTCTGAAGTTGACACCGAAACAGTTATAGAAGCTTGCCAAAAAATGTCTAAAACTAAAACGGGTGCTTTAATTGTTATTGAAAGAACAAATACTTTAGATTTTCTGATAAATACGGGCGATAAAATGAATGCAGTTCTAAACCAAGCATTACTACAAAGTATTTTTTATAAAAATAGTCCGCTTCATGATGGTGCTTTAATTATTAGAGACAATTATATTGTGGCTACAAGAGTTATTTTACCGGTTTCTGATAGTACAAAAATTCCTGCAAGGTTTGGCCTAAGACATAGAGCTGCTATTGGTGTTTCTGAAAAAACAGATGCAGTTTGTATCTTAGTTTCAGAAGAAACTGGCGAAATTTCTTATATTAAAGATGGTGGTTTTGAATTGTACAAAGACTTTGAAGACCTAAATGAAAAGCTTAAAAAAGACTTAATGTAATGTCTTCTCAAACTATTTTAAGAAGCAACATCTAAACTAAACTGCTTGTCATACAAATTCTTATAGTAGCCATTTTTCTTTTCTAATAATTCGGAGTGTGTTCCTTCTTCAACAATTAAACCTTTATCCATTACAATAATTTTATCGGCTTGCTTAATGGTTGCTAATCTATGCGCAATTACAATTGAGGTTCTATCTTTTGTAATGGTTTCCGTAGCATATTGTATCATTTTTTCTGCATGTGCATCTACAGAAGAAGTTGCTTCGTCTAAAATTAAAATACTTGGTTTACTTACATAAGCTCTTAAAAATGCAATTAATTGTCTTTGCCCAGAAGAAAGCATTGCGCCTCTTTCTTTTACGTTATAATCATAACCTCCAGGAAGTGTCATAATAAAATCATGAATTCCTATTTGTTTTGCTGCTTTTTCTACTTCTTCCATAGAAATGGTATCATTTTTTAAAGTTATGTTGTTAAATATTGAATCTGAAAACAGAAAAACATCCTGTAAAACAACAGCAACTTGATCTCTTAAGCTTTCTAACTTATAGGTGTCTATAGCGATATCATCTACACAAATAACACCACTATCAATTTCATAAAAACGATTTAACAAGTTAATTATGGTTGATTTTCCTGCGCCAGTTGCACCAACAATAGCAACTGTTTGTCCGCTTTTAACATCTAAATTTATTCCTTTTAAGACTTCTTCCCCTTTAATATAACTAAACCTTACATCTTTAAAATTGATACTTCCTCGTAGGTTTTTTGCTTCAATTGTTCCGTTTTTAGAAATCGAACTTTCTGTATCAATAATATTAAAAACTCGTTCTCCAGAAACAATTCCCATTTGAAGTTGGTTAAATTTATCTGCAATTTGCCTTAAAGGTCTAAATAACATTTGTGCCATTTGTACAAAAGCCATAACCGTACCGGGTCCTGGAACTGCGCCACCAATTACTTGCTTACTCCCAAACCAAACAATTAAACCGATACCAATAGATGATAAAATTTCTGCAATAGGAAAGAAAATAGAAAAATACCAAATGGTTTTTATGTAGGCTATTTTGTGTTTATTGTTGATATTCTTAAAGTTATCATATTCAATTTTCTCTCGATTAAAGAGTTGAACAATTTTCATTCCTGTAACTCTTTCTTGCACAAATCCGTTTAAATTGGCTACCTGATTTCTAACTTCTTGAAAAGTAGCTTTTATTGCTTTTTGAAAAACTTTTGTTGCATATAATAAAATTGGTAAAACTGCAATTGCAATAAGTGCTAGCTTCCAATTGATAAAAAACATCACAATAATAACAGCAAACATTTGTAAAACATCACTTACAATTGTAAAAACACCACTGCTAAAAAAAGCGGCAATTGTTTCAATATCAGACACAACTCTAGTGACTAATCTACCTACAGAATTCTTGTCGAAGTAAGACATTCTAAATTGAAGAATATGTCTAAAAATCTTTGCTCTAATATCTCTAATAACATGTTGTCCTACCCAATTGGCATAATAAATAAAGGTAAACCTTAAAAGTACTTCTAGCATTAAAACACCAAACATTAATAAAACACTGTTTACTAATCCTTTAGAATCTTTATTTGTAATGTATAAATCTACGGCGTCTTTAAGAATAATAGGCGTTAACAAAGCAACACCAGCCAAAAGAATGGTAGCACTAGAAGCAATAATAAAGTTACGTTTATATCTCTTTGCAAAACTCATAAGTCTTAAAAAGATACCCATATCAAAAGCATTTCCTGTTTTATTTGCCAAAACTTAATATTTTATTTGTGTTAAAAATAATCCTTTTGCGGGTACAGATAAGCCTGCGTTACTTCTGTTTTTACTTTCTATAATTTTTCTAAACGCTTCTATTGAGATTCTGTTTAAACCAACATCTACCAAAGTACCAACTATGGCTCTTACCATATTTCTTAGAAATCTATTTGCTGAAATATGAAAGGTTAATAAATTACCTTCTTGTACCCAAAAAGCTGCAGTTACATCACAATTAAAAGTATATACATCTGTTTTTACTTTAGAAAATGTTTCAAAATCTTCATACTCCAACAATATACTTGCTGCTTCATTCATTTTAGAAACATCTAATTCCTGTGAATGAATTTGCCATGAAAAATCTAACAAAAACGGATTTCTTCCCAACCAGATTCTGTACTCATAACTTCTACTTTCTGCATTAAATCTTGCGTGCTTTTCTTCCTCTACTAAAAACACGTTGTATACAGTAATGTCATTTGGTAAAATTGAGTTCAGTTTATGAACTATATCTCCATGAATGAGTTTTTCTACATTAAAATGCGCAAACATTTGTGATGCATGAACCCCTGTATCTGTTCTTCCTGCCCCAACAACGGCTATTTTTTCTTGTAGAATTGTACTTACAGCATTATTTAATTCTTCTTGTACAGAGATAACATCTGGCTGAATTTGCCAACCATGATACTTTTTTCCGTTATAAGAAAGTTCTATAAAATATCTCAAGAAAATTGTTTTTTGTAGACCGTAAAATTACGGAATTTATTTTGTTATTAGTATTTTTGAAACTGGAAGAGACGTTAAACTTTTCCTACTCCTTTTTAATGAAGAAAATACTATTATTATCGGACACACATAGTTTTATAGATGCACAAATTTTAAAGTTTGTAAAGCAAGCAGATGAAGTTTGGCATGTAGGCGATATTGGCAACTTAGATGTTACCGATACTATTAAAAAACTTAAGCCCTTGCGTGCGGTTTATGGTAATATTGATGATCAAGATGCAAGAGCAGAATTTCCTTTAGATTTAAAATTTGAAGTTGAAAATGTAACTGTTTGGATGACGCATATTGGTGGTTATCCTAATAATTACTACAGACGAATTAAAGAAGAAATTAAAGAAAATCCACCTAAAGTTTTTATTTCTGGTCATTCTCATATATTAAAAGTACAATATGACAAGAAATTAAACTTATTACACTTAAACCCAGGTGCTGCGGGAAACCATGGTTTTCACAAAATTAGAACCATGCTAAGATTTCAATTAGAAAACGGAGAAATTAAAAATTTAGAAATCATAGAATTAGCTACCCGTGGTTAATCACTCCTTTTTCTACAATTGGTAATTCTACTGAGACAACGGTTCCTTTCCCAAGGTTAGATTCTATTAAAAACTTACCGTGCATCATTTGTATTCTAGCATCAATTTGATTTAATCCTAAACCATCTTTATTAGAGATCTCTGTTTTGTCAAATCCAATACCATCATCAGAAATTTTAAAATAAATGCTATTATTTTTCTCATAAAGTTTTATAATAGCATTTTTTGCTTTACTGTGTTTTAATATATTATTTACAAATTCTTGAATAATATTGTATATTTTTATTTCAAAATTTTGATGGTACCTTCTTATGTCAGAAATATCGGTATCAACATATAAAGCAGAATTAGAGTACTTAGAAGCCATATCTTTTAGCGCAAAGTTCAATCCGAATTTTAGTAATACCGCAGAAACCAGTGTGTGAGATAGATCTCTAATTTTTAGAGAGGCTTCTGCAATAATGCTTTGAGTTTTATCTATTTCTATTGGAACATTTCCTTTAAACTGAGATTTAGTTGCAATTAAATGAAGATTCGCAGAAGATAATAATGCACTTACACTATCATGAAGTGTTTCTGCAATTTCTTTTCGCTCAGATTCCTTACCATCTATCGTTGCATTTAAAATTCTTGTTTGAGATTCAGATTTAAGTTTTTCTATATTCTGATTTTGTAATAACTGGGTTTGAGATAATTTTAGTCCTAAATTTTTTTGTTTCAATCTATTTAAACTCAACCAGTAAAGCAACGTTATGATTATAATTGCAGCTGCAATTGCAAATTTCCAGAAAATTTCATTTTGTCGCAACCTTTTATTTTCCTCCTCTTTTTTCACGCCTTCTACATCAAAATTTGCTGTAACCTCCTCAACCATTCTTCTTACTTCCTTGTCTCTTATGCCATCTTCAATTTCATAAGAAAGCTCGAGGTTGTCATAAGCTTCATATTCTTTTAAGTTACGCATTGCCCAAGCTAAGTTGTAATATAGGTCTGCTTTTAGCCTTACGGCAGTTTGTTTATTATCATTTTTTATCAGTTCAATACCTTTTAAATATGTCTCTTTAGACTTTAAAAAATTATTAATAGATAAATAGATATTTCCCAAGTTCACGGTTGCTTTAGCTTCACTTATTTTATTATTTGTTATTTTATGAAGAATAATTGCTTTTTCAGCATATACAATAGCCTTATCAAATAACGAGTCTAATTCATATATTCCAGCTAAATTAGTGTAGGAAGCAGCTTTATATATTATTATTTCGTCATTGACACTTGCTAAGCTATCAATTTTCTCAAAATAATACTTAGCACTATCCCTTTTCATAAGTCTTTGAAATGTACTACCTATTCTTAAATAGGTTTTTGCTATATTTTTTAATGAGTAATCATTGCTTAGATTGTCTAAATATATTTTGCTGTTTAGAACTAATAAAGACTCTTTATAATAGTCTAATGCTCTTTCATGATTATTTGCTTTATCATAGATATCTGCAATAAGTGAAGTAATTTTATAAATGTTGTCCTTATTAGCATGACTTTTAGATTCATCATAAATTTTTAACGCATCCCGCAATGCTTCTATGTAACTTTCTTCTTTATACTTTTTTAAAACCTTATTATATTTTCTGATAAAAACAGAATCTATTTTAAATAGAAATACTGAAGAAGTTTCACTAGTTGAAACCTCTTCAGTACCATATCTATTATTGGGGGCAGCTTTTAATTGGTAGATATTAAAAGAAATATAAAATATGCAAAATAGTGTTTGAATTCTCTTTTTCAAATATATTTTTATTAGAAATTATAAATTTTCCCCACTTTCACCATTATCAACAGCAATTCTAGGCTTTCTTCTAGGTGTTGTTTCTTTAAAAGAATAGCCTTTAGCATTGCTATTATCAATTGTATGGTTTACAAAATCAATTTTCAATGTTAAACCAGCTATCTTAGTCAGGTTTCTAGAAAAATTTGTCTCTCCTGACTTCCCTTCTTCCAAATGAATCTCATAAGTACTCATTTCTTCATTATAAATAAAATCTACACTTACTTTATTCTTCACTTTAAAGTCTAAGTTATATGATCCATCCTCATTACTAGAAATGCTATATTCTGATAACATTCTTGGATTTATATCACTTGTTTTTGCTAAAGAAGTGTTATCATCTTCAATGGTTATATTAGAATTTCTATCTGTTCTAGTATCTATAAAACCAATACTTAATTTATTACCATTAATTAATAATTCTTCAGATTGTTTTTTACTGGTAGTATAATCTGATTTAAACAAATGAAATTCATTTGTATTTGTATCGTGATTTTTAACGATTTCTGATTTTACATTATTTTCTAAATCAAAATCAATTGAATACGCACCAGAAGCATCTCTTTTTACTTTATATGATTTTAACGAATTTGTTGTTTCTGCTTCAGGAAGTAAATTCTCATTACTAGAACATGAAGAAAACATAAATGCAGACACAATAACGAAAGATAATAATTTGATGATTTTCATAATAAAATAGGGTTTATTGAGGTTTCAAAATAGTTGATTAGGGGATTAATATGTAAGAGAAACAATGTATACAAATATCTAGTACTAATATTTGGGGGAATGCATTTAAGTTTTTTAGGGGATAGATATTTTAAATCTAAAACTTAAATAAGGGATAGGTTATACTAACTTAAACTTTACTGCATACATTGCTAATCCTACTGAATTTTTTACATTTAATTTTTTTAATAATTTTTTTCTATATGATTCTACGGTATGATGGCTTATATTCATTTTATCTGCGATCTCACCTGTACTTAATTCTTTTGTTACAAACCGTAAGACATCTTTCTCTCGCTCTGTTAAAGACTCAAACAAAAAGTCTTCTGGCATATCTCCTTTTCTTGCTCTCTGCCCAGAGATACCTTTTAACAACTCATCTTGAATGTCATTACTAAAATACTGTTCTCCATTTGCAACTGCTTTAATTGCTTTGATAATGTGCTCTCCTGCATTGTTTTTAGAGATGTAACCACTAGCTCCTAATCTTAAAACTTCTTGAACAATCTTCACATCATCATAACTAGATAAAACAATTACTTTTTGATTTATTCTTTTCTCGTAAAAATATTTTAAAACTTCAAAACCATCTAAAACTGGCATGGTGATGTCTAATATTAAAACATCTGCTTTGTTCTCCTTTTTTTTAAACCAATCAATTACTTCTTGTCCGGTTAAAGAGAAATCTCTTATCTCAATATCTTCATCAGTATTTATTACAGCGATGATACCTTCAATTAAAATTTTGTGGTCATCAGCTACGTGAACGTATATTTTTTTTCTCATTGTTTACTCTACAAATTTAAACTAGATTATTAGACTGTACAATCCCTGAAAACAGTATGTTTTTAGCATCCCTGAATTCAGGGATACGTATCCCTGAATTCAGGGATACCGAACACCTTAAATAACTGATTATTAGTTTTTTAAAAAACCCTATTTTAAACCCTTTTGGAGTTATAAAAAAAGTAATTTTTTTTTTAAAAAATATTAAAAATCTTATTTAAGGATGTAAAATAAAAAAACCGAGAATAAATCTCGGTTTCTTTTCGCACTAAATATACTAAGATGTTAGTTTTATCGCAATCTATCTACAGATTTTACAAGATCTTCATCCTTTTTAATAGCTTTATTTGCCAAAACAACAAGCAAAATAGCCAAAATTGGTATAAACATCCCAATACCTTTCTCCGAAACAGAAGCTTCTCCAGGTAACGTTAGAGATACATAAATCAATAATCCTAATAAAATAAGGTTTATCAAAATTGTTAAACGACCTACTACAAATTGTAACTTTCTATTTTTGAAAATAAAAATTGCTACAAAAGCAAAAATTGCCGATACTAAAAATAAAACAGGAATCACCTTTAAAAGGTAAGACTCACTCTTTAACAAATCTATGGCAAAAATATCTTTTCCTATAGATTCCCACAAATTAAAAACAAAAATTAAAACTCCAGAAATAAGAGAAGCTAATAATAAATATACCGATTGTATTCTTTGAATCATTTGTAATTTCTAATACTACAAAAGTAGCATATTATTTTTTAAAAAGAAAACCGTCAACTAAATAAATTTTATATATATTTGTTACATAATAACCGCACAAAAAGCTGTTTTGTAGAACTATACTTAATAGCAATATTCAAAAAAACATACAAATCTTACAAAAAGATAAGATTCATACTTTAAACTTAACAATATTAGAATGTTCGAAATCTCAGAACTAAAAGCAAAAACTCTTGCTGAATTACAGGCTATTGCCAAATCTATTGGTCTTACCAAAACTAGTCAATTAAAAAAATTAGATTTAGTATATCAAATTTTAGACACACAAGCTGCAAACCCCTTAAAAGCAAAAGCAGCTGCAACTCCTAAAAAAGAAGAAAAAGAAGTTGAAAAAACAGAAAAACCTAAACGAAAACGTGTTGTTAAAAAGGCTCAAACAGCAGAAAGTACACCAACTTTAGAGAAAACACAGACTGTAGAAAGCACAGAGGTAGTTACAGAAACTTCTCCTGTTGAAAAAACAGCGGATGCTCCTGTTACAGAAAGACCGAAACCAAACCCTAGACCTCAAAGAAAACCGCCTGTAAAAAAGCCGGCAAAAACAGAGGACAAGAAAGAAGTTGTAGTTTCTAAGCAAAAGGAGGAAAAGCAAGAACAAAAACCTGCCAATCCACCGAACAAGCCTCTACAAAACAGAAACAATCCTCCGCAGAAGAATAAAAACCAAAGCAGAGAGAAAGTTAACAATAGTAGAAGTAACGGAAATAAATCTACGAATAGATACAGAGATCCTGATTTTGAATTTGACGGAATTATAGAAAGTGAAGGTGTTTTAGAAATGATGCCAGATGGGTATGGTTTCTTACGTTCTTCAGACTATAATTACTTATCATCACCAGATGATATTTATGTTTCTCAATCTCAAATTAAATTATTTGGTTTAAAGACAGGAGATACTGTGAGAGGAAATGTTCGTCCGCCTAAAGAAGGTGAGAAATATTTTCCTTTAATTAGAGTATCAAAAATTAACGGATTGAATCCTAATATTGTTAGAGATCGCGTTTCTTTTGAACACTTAACACCATTATTTCCTCAAGAAAAATTCAATTTAGCAGAAAAAGGAAGTTCTTTATCAACCAGAATTATCGATTTGTTTTCTCCATTAGGAAAAGGGCAACGTGGTATGATTGTAGCACAACCTAAAACTGGTAAAACCATGTTGTTAAAGGATGTGGCGAATGCGATTGCAGCAAACCATCCAGAAGTGTATCAAATTGTTTTATTGATAGACGAACGACCGGAAGAAGTTACAGACATGAAACGTAATGTTCGTGGAGAAGTTGTTGCTTCAACTTTTGATGAACCTGCAGACAAACACGTAAAAGTGGCCAATATTGTTTTAGAAAAAGCAAAACGTCTAGTAGAATGCGGGCACGATGTTGTTATTCTTTTAGATTCAATTACACGTTTGGCTAGAGCTTATAATACCGTTGCACCAGCATCAGGAAAAATACTTTCTGGTGGTATCGATGCAAATGCTTTACACAAGCCAAAACGTTTCTTTGGTGCTGCAAGAAATATAGAAAATGGTGGTTCTTTAACCATTATTGCAACTGCACTTACAGAAACTGGTTCTAAAATGGACGAGGTTATCTTCGAAGAATTTAAAGGAACAGGAAACATGGAGCTTCAATTAGATAGAAATATTTCTAACAGAAGAATTTACCCAGCAATCGACTTAATTAAATCTTCTACAAGAAGAGACGATTTATTATTAGATGCGAAAACAGTGCAAAGAATGTGGGTTTTACGTAAATACTTAGCAGATATGAATCCTATAGAAGCAATGGAATTTATTAACGATCGAATTAAACTCTCTAAAAATAATGATGAATTCTTAATCTCAATGAACGGATAAGAAGTATCAATATTTTAGAACATAAAATAAGAAAACCTTTTTGAGCAATCAAGAAGGTTTTTTTTATTTAAAACTATTTTCTACTTTCACTACTCGCTTTTACCCCTCATAAAACTAGATAAAAAGGGCTTAAACAATTGACCTGTATTAAGCTGAACGAAAGGTTCAATCATAGCTATAATTGCTATAAACTAAATTAATAACTTACCAAAAGAGCCATTAAATAACTTCTTAGAAGTTGCTAAAACTGAGGCATAAAAAAATCCGTTCAAAGTTAATTGAACGGATTCCTACATTATATCTTAAAGTTTCTTAGTTAGAAACGTACATGTTTGATCTGTTATCCTCTATGTCAGAAGATTTCTTAATTGCTTCATAAATCTTGAAAGTCATTCTTTTTCTTGATTCTGCAATTTTCTTTCTATTTGCTTCATAGTTTGGTAATGCTGTTGGTAATTCTCTTTTATTTAAAATAAATGAAAACACACCTCTATTACCCTCTACGTTAGTATACAATTTATCTAATTCTGCACCATACATAGCACCTACAACTTTAGGCTCTGTACCCACACCAGATAAAGAAGAGCTTTTTAAATTTATATTACTTGCTGTACTAACTGTAGTATTGTTCGCTTTAGCAATTTCTTGTAAAGAACTTCCTTTTAATTTATCAGAAATTAAAACGGCTTTCTTTTCATTTAATAAAATTGGTCTTACCCTATTAATTGCTTTTTCAACAGACATTAAACCTTTTTTAGATTTTGCAGTTACAACCGCAACAACATAGCTTCCTTCTAAATCGAAACGATTAAAACTTCCTTTGTCTGAATCTCCTTTAAAAGCCCAAGAAACAATTTGTCTTTGGTTTCCTAAACCAGGAACATTTTCATCTAAAACTTTTAAACCAACTGCTGGTCTTAAAGTGTAATTATTTTCTTTTGCCAACGCACTGTAATCTGTAGTTTTTGAAATTGCTAAGGCAAACTGTTCTGCTTTCTGAAAGAACTCATTTTCTGTCGCTTCGGAAGGAACAATTTTTCTTGCAAAGGTTGCTAATTTTAAAACTTTTTGATTGTTTTTTGTATCGTCTACACTAATAACATGGTAACCAAAAGGAGTTTCTACAACACCTAAAGAGCCCTTTTTGTTTGAAAAAGTATAATCTCTAAAAGCAGGTGTCATTCTATTGTAATTAAACCAATCTAAATCTCCGCCTTTTGCGCCAGAACCTTTGTCTGAAGAAAAGTCTTTTGCTAAATCTGCAAATTTACTTCCACGTCTTTTAACAACTGTAAGCAAACTATCTGCTAATTGTTCTGCCTGTTCTTTTGTTCTTGTTACATCTTGAGCAGCACTTTGAGAACCAATAAAAGGAATTAAAATGTGGCTCGCTTTTACAGAGTCTGGCATTTTAGTAACTTCGGTAATTTTAGAAATTTTAAAGAAACCTTGGTCTTTATAAGGTCCAAAAACATCTCCTTCATTTCCGTTAAAAATTTTATTTGCTACAGTTTGGTTTATAGACGCATTGTATTTATAGCCTAAATCTAAATTAATATCAGAGTTATTTTCTGCTAAAAATTGTTTGTAATCTGTGGTGTTTTTAAGACCGACTCTAGAATCGTTATTTCTATCTAAAGAATTCTCAATTAATTTTGCTACATTTTGTTTAATTGCGTCTTCATCTTCGGGAGTCGCTGTGATATCAAATCTAACATAAGAAATATCTCTAGTAGCATCTACTCTAAATTGACTTTCGTTGTCTTTTATATAAGTTGCAACTTCAGATTTTTTAATTTGAACTAAACTATCTGCTATACTTGTGTATGGTACGTAAACAAACTGACCGCTTAATTTTGTGTTTTCAATTAAATATTCAGTTTCTCCTTCTTTTAAAGAAGCACCTAAACCTGCAGTAACTAACTTATTATAAGTATTTGTTTCTGCATTCTCTTTAATTTGATTCATATAGTTAGACCAAGCAGACCACATTTCTGGGTTTCCTTCTTTAGTATCTGCTAAAAAAGTCTTGAATTTTCCTTCATCAAATAAACCTGCTTCATTAAGAAACTGAGGGTTGCTATTAACAGATGGCGCATTTATTACTTCGTTCCAAACATCTTGTTCACCAACAGTAATTCCTGCTTCCTCTAATTGATTTTTATAGATTTTTTTTCTTACAATATTATCCCAAACAGCGTTTGCTGCTTGCATTTCAGAAACTCTACTTCCTGCTTGTTGCTTATATAAATCTATCGCTTTTGCAAACTCTTGCGTAGAAATAGTTTCTCCGTTTACTTCACCAACTTCATTTACCTTACTTGAACTAAAGAAATCACCTAATGTAGATGGGTCTAATACAAAAGCAAAAAGTGCTAAACCAATTATAATTATTAAGAACATTGAGCGTTCTCTAATTTTTGATAAAATTGCCATACGTTTTATTTTATTTTCAGTGGGCGAATATACGATTTGGGATTTAATATTGCAACCCATTTTAAATTAAATAAATAGGAAGTTGATTGGAGGTTCTTTAGAAAAATAAAGAAATTTAACTGTCTAATCTTCTGAATCAATAATTTTTAAACAAACAGCGTCTATTTTGGCGCCACTGGTATTTAGAATTCGTATTTCAAAACCTTCTAAATCTACTACTTCATTCTCTTCTGGTATATTTTCTGTATGCTCAATAATAAAACCTCCTAGAGTTTCATAAGCTTCAGATTTAGGGATACTTAAACCATATTCTTCATTCAAATAATCTACTTCTAACCTTGCAGAAAAATTGAATGTAGTCTCATTTATTCTTTCTTCTAAAAATACTTGAGAATCGTGTTCATCTTCAATTTCACCAAAGAGTTCTTCTACAATATCTTCTACGGTAATCATTCCAGAAGTACCACCATATTCATCTACAACAACGGCAACACTCTTACGTTTTTTCATTAAGATATTTAGAATATCATTAATCATCATAGATTCTGGCACAATTTCTACAGGAAGTAAAATTGATTTTATAGTTTTAGGAGCCTTAAAAAGTTCAAAAGCATTTATATATCCTATCACATCATCCATAGAAGTTTTATAAACCAATACTTTAGAAAGACCTGTTTCGATAAAAATATTTTTTAAATTGGTTATTTTTTCATGAATTTCTACTGCAATAATTTCGGTTCTAGGAACCATTACCTCCCTTGCTTTTACGTTATGAAAATCTAATGCATTTTGAAAAATCTGAATTTCAGAATCCATTTCTTCGTCATCATTCCCCGTTTCTAACTGTTCTGAAATATAATTACCTAACTCTTCTTTACTGAATTCTACTTGCTGTTCATCTGCATTCGTTTTAAAGAAAACACGTAAAAAGAAATCTGAAATTAAAGTGATAAACTCAGAGAAAAAGTGAAACAATACATAAAAAAAATAGGCGGGTACTGCAAATATCTTTAGCACTTCATTGGCATAAATTCTAAAAATTGCTTTGGGTAGAAACTCTGCTGTTACAAGAATTACAATTGTAGAAATTATAGTTTGTAATAATAATACAGAAAACTCATTATAGCCTTCTATTGGTAAAATTCTTATTAGAAACCCTCCCATATAGTAACTATAGATTACTAAAGAAATATTATTACCAACCAACATGGTGGTAATAAATTTTGAAGATTTTTGGGTAATTTTATTTAGAATTTTAGGAATAAAACCCTCTCTCTTCTTTTCTAATTCTATGTGTAATTTGTTTGCAGAAACAAATGCAATTTCCATTCCCGAAAAAAAAGCGGAAAGTATAATTGATAAGAGTATAATAATAAGCTCAATTTCCATTCAGAAATTTATAAACTATTTGTTTTGGTTATTTCTTTTTACAACTTTTTTTCTAAAATGTCTTTTCAAGAAAAAGACTAAGGTAATTAAAATTGCAAAACCTAAGAATAAATAAGACCTACTTCTATCGATATTCCATCGAACAATGCCTTCAACCAAGCAAATAAATGCTACCATTAAATATCCATATTGAAAAAATTTCCAAAGTTTATTCATAATTTTATTCTTTTGTTTCTATTATTCCTGTTGTTTTTTTTGCTAAATGTTTGCTTAAGTCTTCTTTACATTCAAAGCCAACGCCTGTTATTGTATCGTTTACTTTATACAAGGTAAATGCTTTTTCAGAGACAAAGTACTTTGTCTTTTGATCCCAAAACAATTGTTCTGTTTCTAATCTAGATTTGTCTGTATGATTTGTAATAACAACATTTCCTTTAATTTCTGATATTTCTGTTTTTGCATAAGATAAGGCATAATTACCAACAATAGTTACAGAATCTTTACCATTATTCTCGAAATTTATAATTTTTATTCCTTTAGGAAATTCATTATAAGGATGGTTTTTTCGATTGCTAAAATCTAAAAGTAAAGGTGTAATTAACTTAGAGGTAATTCTTCCTGAATCTTTATACACATGATATGCCTCTTTTGCTTTTCCAATTGGCAAGTTTTTTTCCTCTAAAAAATTCCGAACTTCTTCTGTACTATTAGAGCAAGAAAAAAGCATTACTGTAAAATAAATTACAGCAATGCTTTTCGTTTGTATTTGTTTATAGTTTTTCAAAAACTATTTTTTTGGTATTCTTACAGTTTCCCCAATCCAACATTTAATTGTGAATTTCCCTCCTGGAGTAGCTGTAGCATTAAATATATCTTTTTGACTTGGTACATTCTGACTGTATATATTAATGTATTTTCTAGCTCTAGAAGAAATACTAGGGTCTACAGATGCAGCTCTTTGCGCCATGTTTAAGGCAGCAACATATACCATTCTTTTTTCGAATAAGTTCTCTCCACAGTTATTAACACTAGACTGGTATAAAGTAGCAATAAATAAGTATGCTCTACCAGAGTTAGGATTAAATTTTATAGCTTCTCTAGCTAAACTTCTAGCTTTACTAAATTGACCTCTATCTTTAGCTGCTTGTGCAAACTTTAATTTATACTTCGCTTTCTTTAAAGGATCTGTTTCTAAGTCAAAAGACTTTTCTCTCATCTCATTTGCACCAGCAGAATCGCCATTATCTTCTAAAACATTTGCTAAGAAAGAATATGCTTCTGGTGATGGTGAAGCTTCTGCATAAGCTCTTACTAATTTTTCGAATAAAGGATCTGCTTGACATCCTTTATTAAACATTCTAGAAACTGCTCTTTTTAACCAAACTGCATCCGATTTATTCGCTTCAAAATCTCTTTCATACAAAGGAACTAAACGTTCACAAGTTGCAATTTCAGAAATAATATTATCTAAACCACCTTCAACAGTACCCAAAGCTTTAGAATTTACTGTATATGCGTGTTTGTATTTTTTATCTCTTTTATCTAAAACTTTAGTTGAATCGTTTAAAGGAACTAATTTTTTAGCATAGTTTTCTAATTTTTTATTTACGTTTTCTAAAACATCATCATACGTATCAAAAACCTTTTGTGGGTTTGTGTCTTTATTTCTATCTGTTACTCCTTGAAAATAGATGTATAAATTTTTAACTCCCATTTTAGTTGGGTCTATACTATATCCCTTTTCTAAGATTGAAAAGATAACATCATCTGAAGCTAATTTATTCTCGAACAGGTACGTACCATAATCACTATGTACTTTTGCAGGGTTAACATCTGGAAAGAATTGTAATCTCTGTTCGTAAACTCTTTTTGCCAAAGCAGGATCTTTTCTAACATCTTCAGCTAAAGTAGAGCCTAATTTATAAATATTTACAGATAAATCTTTATAGTTGTCTAATAAATAAATCCAATTTGTATAAGCATCATCATATTTCTTAGATTGAAAATCTCCCTTAAATAGATTGTACTTAATGGTACACTCTCTATTTGCATCTTGAGCATTTGTTTCTAGTGTTGATATAAATAGCGTTACAGCTAATAAGAACGTAATTTTTTTCATTTTAATAGTTTTATAAGTTAATCTATTTTTCTTTTTTGAAACCAACTCTGCGCACCAGAAGCTGTTAAAGAGAAACTGAGCCTAAAGTTAAAATAGTTTTCTTGAATTAAGTTGTTAGAAGTTGTACCTCTTTGTCCATATTCAAAACCTAAATTAACATTAGATAATTGTTTCAATGGTAAACCTAAACCAAAAGACATGCCAAAATCGTTTATAGAAGTAAAATTCGTACCATTTCCAGAGCCATCTATCGCTAAACCTACATTTTCATATCGCAAACCAGCTCTATAAGTAACTCTATCCCAGTAGCTAGAAATTGAATTTATTTTCGGTAGATAAAATCCACCTAAAGAAATTCTATTTGATTTTTCATAATTAAATGAAGCGTTTGTATTATTTATAAAACCTTCTGGTTGGAGGGCATCTTGATTTTGAAATTCAACACCTACATGCCATTTATCGTATTTACCAATACCAACACCTACAATAGATTTTAGAGGTAACTTATATTTCCCTGAAATTGCTGTTGTAGAAATAGTGTCTCTAGGAATTTCATTACCCGCACCAGTTAATGTTAACGAATATAAGTATTCATCACCAGTGGTTTCTAAATCGTTTCCAAATTTAACAGTAGCACCAGCATTTAAATACAACTTATCTTTTAAAACTTTCTGATATTGAGTACCTAAAGTAATAGAACCTCCCCTAATTATACTTTTTTCTTTATATCTGGTAGCCAAACTAACATTTGCTCTTTGATTTGTTATGCTATTTTCTATATTACCAAAACTATAATCTGCTTCAATACCTACTGCAAACTGTTTTGAAACTTTCATTCCGAAACTACCATAAATTCTATTTACACCGCCTTCACCTGCATATAAAGTAATTGCAGTTAAATCGTTATTAGTATCAAATTTATTATTTGTCAGCGAATATCCAACAGAAGATAAAGGTTGTAACCCAAAAGAAAAGCCAGCTTTATCACCAATAGGAAAACCTAAAGCGATGTAGTTTAAACTTGTAGAAGTAGAACTTTGTTTTGAATCTGCCGTTTTTAAAGTTAAATCATTATTTAAGATTCCTAAAGAATATGTTGTTTGTCTTAAAAAAGCATTTGCTGCAGGATTGGTGAAATTTAAGTATTTGTAATGGTTAAAGGCAACTCCTATCCCGCCCATTGACGTGTTTTCAACCGTTCGGGGAGTATATTGTTCTCCTATTCCAAAAAAAGAATACGGAGAAGAACTTGTTCTTTGCGCTAATAAAGTTGATGATGTTATTAGTAAAAAAACTATTAAAATCTTTCTAATCATTTGTGTCCGTTAAGTTTCAATATTTCATTTAATCCTTGAAGGAGAAAATTTTGAGTGGCAAATATGCTACTTTTTAATTGTTTTGACAAGAAATTTATGTCTCCTCCTGTTAAAACGACTGTTAAATCCGAATATTTCTCGTTATAGCTTTCTATTACGCCACTTATCTCATTTTGTACGCCGTTTAAAACTCCCGAAATAATACTCTCTTCTGTATTTTTTCCGATAAAATCATTCAATTCTAAACTTTCTATCAGCGGTAAATTTGCAGTAAACTTATTTAAAGCCTTGTAACGCATTTTTATTCCTGGTGAAATTGCGCCTCCTAAATACGCTGCTTCACTATTTACAAAATCGAAAGTAATACAAGTTCCTGCATCTATAATTAAAACATTTTTACTAGGGAATTGTTTTACGGCAGCAGCTACTAATGCAATTCTATCTACTCCTAAAGTTTTTGGGGTTTTATACAAATTAACAAAAGGAACTTTAGAAGTTGCAGAAATTACTTGAAAATCTACTATTTGTTTCAACTGAGCCATCCTTTTTTCTGAAATGGATGCCACATTTGAAATAATTCCCTTAGAAATAATATTTTTCTTTACAATTCTTTTAATTTCTGAAATTATTTTTCTCTTATCAAAAACATACAACTCCACGAGTTTATCTTCCTCAAAAACAGCAGACTTAACTCTTGTGTTCCCTATATCAACAACTAAATTCATGCATCAAATTTAGATAATTTTTAAAAAAAAATCACATTTTTTTCATTTTTATTTAGCATATGTCAAAAAACATTGTATATTTGCAGCCGCTAAGGCAATGGTACCTTAGCTCAGTTGGTAGAGCAAAGGACTGAAAATCCTTGTGTCCCTGGTTCGATTCCTGGAGGTACCACTTAAAAACCCTTTAAACGTAATGTTTATAGGGTTTTTTATTTTTAGGGAGCTAAATAGGGTGCTAATAAAAAACATTTACTTCCTTAAGAAACTTTCATAAGATATTCTTCTACAACCTCTTCATTAATACCACTATACTCAGAAAATTCTTGTGCTGTAATAAGTTGGTGTGACTGTTTACCAAAATGTTCTTTCATTTGGTTTATTAACTTTCTTCCAAATTACAGATCAAGTCCAAAAGTTGTGAGATTTTTTAAATTATGCACAAATATTTGTAAGTCTAAAAAAGAAGAAATCTATATTTATAATCGTCATGAAAATTCAATTTAATAAAAATAAATCAAGCACAGAGAGGGTCTTACAATGAAATATATTCGGAATAAAACCTTCAATACTTGCTTAAAACTACTAATAGTAATGGTATTAAATACCTACGAGAAATGACATCACATTTAAAATCATTTTAAAAATAAAATAAATGAAGCTTAAATATACCTTACCTAGTTTGGTTATTGTATTTAGTGCTCCTAATTAGCTCTAATCGTTTTAGTGATAAAACTGTTTTAGATAGCAATTGGTTTAAAGTACACAAATCTGAACGTGTTAGTTCCTCTTTTTTTAGTTACTTAATTTTTAGATAAGAATGATTTGTAACGCAGTAAAGCTTCAACATAATAATAATCGGCATAATTTAAAGGCACATCTATTTCATTATTGTGGGGAATACTTCCTACACTGTGTTTTAAAATAAAATTGTGGTTGGTTCCTAGTTCTGCTGTATACTCTTTAGAAGCAAGTGAACTTAAAATTTTATCTATACTATTTTGGTAATCCTGTTTAGAATATTCATTTAATTCGATTAAAGCAGACACCGTAATGGCTGCTGCAGAAGCGTCTCTAGGCTCATTTGGAATATTTTGGGCATTATAATCCCAATACGGAATGCCATCCTTCGGAGTCTCTTTATAATTAATTATGTAGTTTGCTATATGTTCTGCTAACTCAAGATATTTTACATCTTTGGTATAGCGGTAACAAACCGTATAGCCATATACTGCCCAGGCTTGTCCGCGTGCCCAAGAGCTATTATCCGCAAAACCTTGAGCAGTTTGCTTAGCTCTAACCTCTCCTGTAATCAAATCATAATCTACAACATGGTAACTGCTATAATCTTCTCTAAAATGATTTTTCATGGTCGTATTAGCATGTGAAATAGCAATATCTTTATATGTAGTATCTCCAGTTAATTCCGATACTTCAAAAAGCAATTCGAGATTCATCATATTATCGATAATAACCGGAAACTGCCAATTTCTTTTTGATTGCCAACCATATTCTACGTCCCAGCTTTGTATACAACCTACCGCAGGGTTAAAACGTGTTATCAAAGAATTGCTAGCGGTAAGCATTACGTCTTTAAAAGCTTCATTTTTTGTCAGTCTATATCCATTGCCATACGAACTATTAAACACAAACCCCAAATCGTGATTGTCTGTTCTGTTTTTATGGCCTTCAAATTTATTTTGATATTTATCTGCGGCATTTTTCCATATTGTATCATTAGTATGCTCAAATAAATACCAACAGGTACCCGGGAAAAAACCTTCGGTCCAATCAAAATTTTTGTTCGTCCAATGCATATTTCCTTCTGCCGTTACAGTTCGTGGAATTCTACCTGCTGTCTCAGAAGATTTTAGCAAAAGGGCTGTTTGTTTTTCTGCCTTCTCCAAGATTTGAGCCACATCTATTTTGTTTTCTTTAGCAATAGGTTCACAAGAAAATAAAATAACTAAAGTAAAAATGGCTATGAGCGTTTTAATAAATTTCATGTACAGTCGGTTTTGTTATTAATATTTTATAAGTACTTAAAAATATTTTTTAAATATATCAATTATTTTTAACCCTGTTTTTTAGTATTCAACTTCGTTAAAATTTTGAGCGATAATAGGACTACCTTTAAAAACCTTGTCTCCTTCTGCATCAAAAACGGTCTCTAAAATTCTGGTCGAACTTTTTAAATCCTTCTCTAAGTCCAAATATCCACATTCTACAAATAAAATGAGGGTAAATAATAATAAATATTTTTACTAATTGTCACATCAGTAAATTGGCTTTCTAAACCGCTTAAAGCTATTTTTACCATAGTTAGGAAATATACTTTGTAGATTTTTACTTTTTTCTAACTTTATCTTTAAAACGTTAAATACAAACCGAATTACTCGCTTATCCTCTCAATTACTTTACTAAAAGTGTTTTATAAAGACACAAAAAAGAAGGTTGGTAAAGATTTACATACTATGTAATTAATTATTTGCATAAAAACCAATATTGAATGGTAATTATAGTACCGGAAGACGCACTGCAATCTTAAAATTTTTAATTTCTATTTTTGGTAGCAGTTATAAAAGCGCTAAAACGTCATTTAGAATAGGGTTTGTATTCTTTTTATTCCAAATTACAGAAAGTGTTGTTTTCTGCGGAATCATATCTAACTCAATAAATTTAATTTGATGTCCTCCTTTTTGTGCTAATGATTTTGGCACAATAGAAATTCCGAAATTATTTTCTACCAACTTAAAAATAGAGCTAGAATGTATGGTGTTATGTGATATTAAAGGTGCAAAACCACAATCATCAAAAATTTGCATTACTTTTTCATGATAAGAAGCACTATATGTTGCATCAAAAAGAATAAATGATTCTTCTTTAAATTGTGTTAACATTTTAAAATTACTTTCATTTATACGATGATTTTTAGGCAATACTAAGCAAAAATTCTCTTTTAAAATTGATTTTATCTCTAAAGCCCTAGGAACTCTTTCTAAACGCACAAACCCAATATCCGAAGAAAAAGATAGTAAATCTTCTATTTGTTTCTGATTGTCAATTTCTTTTAAATTAAATAGTATATCAGGATGATTTTTCTCGAACCTCAATAATAAATTAGGAATCACCTCTTGCATTGCAGAACCTACATAGCCTATATTCAATTCTCCCTTTTTACCATCATGTAATAATTTTGCATTGTCTAACGTATGAGAAAGTGTTTTTAATTGCAATGTAAATTCAACTTTTAAATACGCACCAACTTTAGTTAAAACAACCTTTCTGTTATGCCTTTCAAATAAAATAACCCCTAATTCTTCTTCGAACAATTTAATTTGCCTACTTAATCCTGGTTGAGAAATAAATAACTTCTCAGCTGCTTTTCTAAAATGTAACTCTTCTGCAACTGCTAAAAAATAGCGAATGTGTCTTAATTCTATTTGATAACTCATAGTTATTAATTATTACAATAATCGGTATTAAAAAGCATCAAAAGTAATGATAACTTTGTTAAGACTCAATTAATATAAAAAACAATGTTTAATTACGGAATAGATCAACTTACACTGCACAAAATAAAAGAAATAGCAAATGGTAATTTAAAAGCCATAATTGATACTGAAGCGAAAGAAAAAATAATTGCTTGTAGAAAAAAAGTAGACACAATTACCAAGCAAAATAAAGCCGTTTATGGAATAAATACTGGTTTTGGTCCTTTGTGCGATGTTCAAATTTCACCTGAAGAAACAAATCAATTGCAAACAAACTTACTAATTACACATGCGGTTGGCGTTGGTAGTAATATTGATAAAGAATTGTCTAAAATTATGATGATTTGCAAAGTACATGCACTTTGTCAGGGTTTTTCTGGTGTTCGCTTAAAATTAATTGAACGCATTCTTTACTTTATAGAAAACAATTTATTACCAACCGTCCCAGAGCAAGGTTCTGTAGGTGCATCAGGAGATTTAGCACCCCTTTCTCATTTATTTTTACCTTTAATTGGTGAAGGAGATTTTTGGATAAATAATAAAATTACTCCCGCTAAAGAAGTTTTAGAAAAACACAATTTAAAACCTTTAGAATTGCATGCAAAGGAAGGTTTGGGCTTAATAAACGGAACGCAATTTATTTTAGCGCATACCATCACCGGACTTCTAAAAATGGATTATTTATTGGATTTAGCAGATATTTCTGGCGCTATGAGTATTGAAGGTTATAAAGGAAGTTCATCTCCTTTTAGAGAAGAATTACATCAAATAAGACCGTTTAAAGGAAGTATAAAAGTTGCAGAGAGAATGCGAAATATATTTAAAAATTCTCAAAATATTACTTCGCATGAAGATTGTGAGCGTGTTCAAGATCCGTATTCTATGCGTTGTATTCCGCAAGTTCACGGCGCTTCTAGAAATGCGTTTTATCATTTATTAGAATTAGCTGAAATAGAAATGAATTCGGTCACAGACAACCCGATTGTACTAAGTGAAACAGAAGCTATTTCTGGTGGAAATTTCCACGGACAACCTTTGGCTATGGCACTAGATTACTGCTCTATTGCAGCTTCAGAGTTAGGAAACATCGCAGACAGACGCTGTTATTTATTACTAGAAGGTAAGTATGGTTTACCAAGGTTATTAACTAAAAGTGGTGGTTTAAATTCTGGTTTTATGATTCCGCAATACACAACAGCAGCATTAGTAACCGAAAATAAATCGTTATGCTTCCCTCCTTCTGCAGACAGCATTCCTACTTCTCTAGGGCAAGAAGATCATGTTTCTATGGGAAGTATTTCTGGGCGACAATTCAATCAAATTTTAGGAAATCTAGAAAAAATATTAGCAATTGAATTGATGTACGCAGCACAAGCCATGGAATTTAGAAGACCAAATACATTTTCTGAAATCATCGAAAAAAATCATTCAATTATTAGAGAAAAAGTTGATAAATTAGAAGAAGATAGACTTTTAAAAGATGACATCTACAATATGATTCAATTAGTAAAAAACAAAGAATTAATTGTAAAATATAACTAAACATGACATTTAAAGAACATATTTTACAAGGAATTCCTGAAATTTTACCTGCTAAAAAAGACTATCCGAAAGATGCAAATAGAGCTCCGAAAAGGAAAGATATTTTATCTGTGGAAGAAAAACAGCTAGCAATTAAAAATGCATTACGTTATTTCTCTAAAGAATGGCACAAAGAATTAGCAACTGAATTTGCGAATGAATTAAAAGAGTTTGGCAGAATTTATATGTATCGATTCAAACCAGATTATAAAATATTTGCAAGAGCAATTACAGAATATCCTGCAAAAACACAACAGGCTGCGGCCATAATGTTGATGATTCATAATAATTTGAATCCGGATGTTGCACAACATCCAGAAGAACTAATTACCTATGGAGGTAATGGGGCCGTTTTTCAGAATTGGGCGCAATATCTTTTGGTGATGCAGTATTTAGCAATTATGACCGAAGAGCAAACATTGCATTTGTACTCTGGTCATCCAATGGGCTTATTTCCCTCCTCTAAAAATGCTCCTAGAGTTGTGGTTACAAACGGATTGATGATTCCTAATTATTCAAAACCCAATGATTGGGAAAAATTTAATGCTTTGGGAGTTACGCAATACGGACAAATGACAGCTGGTTCATTTATGTATATTGGTCCGCAAGGAATTGTACATGGAACCACAATTACAGTAATGAATGCTTTTCGAAAAATATTAAAGAAAGAAGAAAATCCGAGTGGAAAAATATTTTTAACAGCAGGTTTAGGCGGCATGAGTGGTGCACAGCCAAAAGCAGGAAACATTGCTGGTTGTATAACAATTTGCGCAGAAGTAAATAGAAAAGCAGCTACAAAAAGACATGAACAAGGTTGGGTAGATGTTTTAATTGATGATATAGATATTCTTGTTGAAAGAACTTTAGAAGCTCAAAAAAATAGCGAAGTCGTTTCTATTGCTTTCATTGGAAATATTATCGATGTTTGGGAGAAATTTGACGAAGAAAATATTTTTATTCATATTGGTTCAGACCAAACTTCGCTTCATATTCCTTGGACGGGTGGTTATTATCCTGCTGATATTTCTTACGAGGAGTCCAATATTTTAATAAGAGAAAACCCAGAATTATTTAAAGAAAAAGTACAAGCATCTTTAAGAAGACATGCAAAGTCCATTAATAATCACACAAAAAAAGGAACGTACTTTTTTGACTACGGAAATGCATTTTTACTAGAAGCCTCTAGAGCTGGTGCAGCTGTAATGGCAGAAAATAACATCGATTTTAAATATGCTTCTTATGTGCAAGATATTTTAGGTCCTATGTGTTTCGATTATGGTTTCGGTCCTTTTAGATGGGTTTGTGCTTCTGGAAATTCTGAAGATCTAGATAAAACAGATACCATTGCTGCAACTGTTCTACAAGAATTAATGGAGAATTCGCCAAAGGAAATTCAATTGCAAATGCAAGACAATATCACTTGGATAAAAAATGCAAAATCTAATAAAATGGTGGTTGGTTCTCAAGCAAGAATTTTATATGCAGATGCAGAAGGGCGTATAAAAATTGCAGAAGCTTTTAATAATGCCATTGCAAAAGGAGAAATTGGCGCAGTTATTTTGGGTAGAGACCATCATGATGTTAGTGGTACAGATTCTCCTTTTAGAGAAACTTCTAACATTTATGACGGAAGTAAATTTACTGCAGACATGGCAATACACAATGTAATTGGAGACAGTTTTAGAGGCGCAACTTGGGTTTCTATACATAATGGCGGTGGCGTTGGCTGGGGAGAAGTAATGAATGGTGGCTTCGGAATGTTATTAGACGGTACAAAAGAAGCAGAAGAGAAGTTAAAAAACATGCTTTTTTATGATGTGAATAACGGAATCGCTAGAAGAAGTTGGGCAAGAAATGATGAAGCTATTTTCGCTATTAAAAGAGAAATGAAAAGAACACCCAATTTAAAAGTTACTTTGCCTAATTTAGTGGAAGAAAACCTCTTAAAAGATTTATTTTAATGAATGTACTTTTTATAAATATCAAAGAATTGATTCAGGTTAGAGAGAATTCTGTAGATTTTCTTGCTGGTAAAGAAATGAACATCTTACCAACTATTAAAAATGCCTTTCTATTAGTTGAAAATGGGTTGATTGCAGATTTTGGCTTGATGGAAAATTGCCCTAAAACCAATGTTAAAACCATTGATGCGAAAGATAGAATGATTTTACCCTCTTGGTGTGACTCTCATACGCATTTAGTATATGCAGGCAACAGAGAAGATGAGTTTGTAGATAGAATTAATGGTTTATCTTATGCCGAAATTGCAAATAATGGCGGTGGAATTTTAAATTCTGCTAAAAAACTTCAGCAAACATCCCAAGAAGATTTATACAACCAAAGTAAAGTTCGTCTAGAAGAAATTATTCAATTAGGAACAGGTGCTGTAGAGATGAAATCTGGTTACGGTTTAACAAAAGATGCAGAGCTTAAAATGCTTCGTGTTATTAGAAAATTAAAAGAAAATTATCCAGTAGAAATAAAGGCTACGTTTTTAGGCGCTCATGCAGTTCCTGCGGAATATAAAAATAACAAAAGTGGGTATCTACAAATGTTAATTGAAGATATTCTGCCTACAATTCAGAAAGAAAACTTAGCAGATTTTATAGATATTTTCTGTGAGACAGGTTATTTTTCGGTTGATGATACTAACAGAATTTTAAAAGCTGGAAAAAAACATGGTCTGGTTGGTAAAATTCATGTAAATCAGTTTACTACCATTGGCGGAATTGAAGCCGGAGTTAAAAATAGTGTATTATCTGTAGACCATTTAGAGGAAATGAGAACAGAAGATATAGAGGTTTTAAAAAACACCAAGACAATGCCAGTAGCATTACCAAGCTGTTCTTATTTTTTAAGCATTCCGTTTACCCCTGCCAGAAAAATGATAGACGCTGGTTTGCCATTGGCTTTAGCAACCGATTACAATCCTGGTTCTACGCCTTCTGGAAACATGAATTTTGTAGTTGCTACTGCTTGTATTAAAATGAAAATGACCCCAGAAGAAGCGATAAATGCAGCGACAATTAACGGGGCTTATGCAATGAATTCACTAGATAAAGTCGGTTCAATTACCAAAGGAAAAATTGCAAATTTAATTTTAACTAAGAAAATTAATTCGTACAATTTTATTCCTTATTCTTTTGGAAATCATCAAATTGATAGCGTTTTTTTAAAAGGGACAGAAATTAAAAAATCATAAAAATGGAGTTTTTTAAGGATTTAAAAGTCGATTATAAAGCAGGAAATAAAAATAATTATTCTGGTAGAACTTCTACGCTTAGAAATCAATATTGGCATCAAGAAATAATGGTTTCTCATATTGAAGACTTTGAAATTAATAATTCTACAAATATTGGTATCGTTGGCTACGTTTGTGATGAAGGGGTTCAAAGAAATCAGGGTAGAATTGGCGCTAGAAAAGGTCCAAAAAGCGTACGAAATAAATTAGGGAAACTTCCAATTCATTTTGAGGACAAAAAGATTACAGATTATGGTGATGTAATCTGTCTTGATAATCATTTAGAAGATTGCCAGAAAGCACTTTCTAAAACCATTAGTAAGTTAATTACGAATAGTATTTTACCAATTGCAATTGGTGGCGGACATGATATTGGGTACGCCAACTTTAACGGAATTAAAGACGCTCTAAAATCATCAACAAAAAACAAGATAGGAATTATAAATCTTGATGCACATTTCGATTTAAGAACAGTTGAAACACATCCAAATTCAGGCACACCATTCAATCAGATATTAACCGAAAATAAAAATGCTAGTTATTTTGCAATCGGAATTCAGCAACAATCGAACACGAAAGAATTATTTGAAATCGCAGCAAAAAACAATGTTTCTTATGTTTCAAGTTTTGATTGTGAAACTTTCAGTTCAGCCTTAAAAAGTAAACTAAATACATTTATCGAAAAAGTAGATTATGTATACATTACGATCGATTTAGACGGATTTTCATCAGCTTTTGCTCCTGGGGTTAGTGCGCCTTCTCCACTTGGTTTTACGCCAAATTTTGTCTATCAAGTTTTAACGTTTTTATTCCAAAGTAAAAAAGTAATTTCTTGTGATATCGCAGAGTTAAATCCAGATTTAGATATTGATGATCACACAGCTAGTTTAGCGGCGAGATTGGTAGATTTTATTGTTTTAAATGCATAAAATGGAATGAAATTTCAAATAACCTCTTAATCTATTAAAGAAAATATTGATTATTAAGATGTTCTCAACTGCCCTCGAACAGACATAAATACAACTTTAAAGACTTCTTTTATCAAATTAAAACACCTAATAAAACCTTTTAGAATTTAACTTCTAAAAGGTTTTAAATATTTTTAATTGTATAGAATTACTTCAACATTTGAAGATTACTTACTTCTTGATTCGTTAACTCTCTCCATCTACCTCTTGGTAAATTTTTCTTCGTTAATTCTGCAAAAATTACTCTATCTAATTTATTTACTTTGTAACCAACGTGTTCAAAAATCTTACGCACAATTCTGTTTCTACCAGAATGAATTTCGATTCCTACTTCAGATTTTGGTTGTCCGTCTACATAAGAAATAGCATCTATAAATACTTTCTTCCCTTCAATAATTACTTCTCCACGTAATTTTTCTAAGTCTTTTAACTCTAGTTTTTTATCTAAAGAAGCGTGGTATAATTTACGAACGTTGTGTTTTGGGTGGGTTAACTTTTTAGCTAAATCTCCATCATTTGTAAACATCAACAAACCAGTAGTATTTCTGTCTAAACGGCCAACAGGATAAATTCTTTCCTTAGACGCATTAGAAATCAATTCCATTACTGTTTTTCTACCACGATCATCGTCCATAGTAGTAATGTAATTTTTAGGCTTATTTAATAAAATATATTTCTTTTGTTCTGGCGTAATACTTGTTCCGTCAAAACGAACAACATCATTAGGTTGTACTTTGTACCCCATTTCTGTTACCAAGTTTCCGTTCACCTCTACACTACCATGCTCAATGTATGTATCTGCTTCACGTCTAGAACACATCCCTGAATTGGCAATATATTTGTTTAAGCGAATCCCTGATGATTCATCAGATTTTGGAGTTTCTTTAATTTTGGTAAAAGTTTTCTTAGGACTCTTTCTACTTAACGGAGTGCTCTTTTTACTTGCAGGACCACTTTTTCTACTTAGAGGAGTACTTTTCTTACCTTCTTGTCGTCCTCTCGACGATTTATTATTTGAATTCATTATAAAAATTTTTGCAAAGGTAGTTATTCTAAAACTCTAGTTCAATCTATTCATCACTTTATCTAACAATAGTGAAGTGTCGATAAAGATTAAACATAAAGCACCAATAAATAACAAGAGTTTTAGCGTATTATGAAGCACTCTATAATGGTTTCTAGTTTTTGATTTCCAAAGATAAAAACCTACAAAAACTAGTATGAATAAAGCAAAATAGAAATAATAACGCATGTAACTTATACCCGGATAGCTAAATAAAATGGAGATGGGAACAATGGTAAGCACCAACAACAAAATGGATAGTTGTTTTGTTTTCTTTTCGCCATAAACAACAGGAAAAGTCTTATAATTATTTACAATTGCACCTTTAATATTTTGCAAATCTTTAATTAACTCGCGAACCATAATTACTAAAAACAAGAAAAGTGCATGCACAAATATTATTTTGGAAAAATTATCAAAGTAAACGAAAACAGCAAAAAAAGGTGAAATAGTAAGTATTGTTGCAGAAATTACACTTAGAAACGGATGTTTTTTTAACTTATGAGAATAAAACCAAATAGCAAAAATATAAACTGCAAAGAACAATGCTGCTCTTAAAGAAATTAAAACCCCGAAACCGAAACCAATAAAGTTTAGAAGGAAGTATAGTCTTAATTTGGTAGATTGTTTTACATAGTTTTCTAAGTTCGTTTTAACAGGCCTGTTAATTTCGTCAACTTTTGCATCGTAAAAATTATTAATGATGTAACCACCAGCAACAACAAAAACAGATGCTAAAACTAAAAATAATAGCTGTATATCGAAAACAACATCTTTTAAAGAATTTGTTGGCGAAAAAATAAAAATAGCAGCTAAATATTGGGCAAATATTAAAACTAAGATATTATAGCCCCTTACAGCCGAAAATAGACTAAAAAATTTAAGTATTATTTGTTTTGCTTTTGAAGTACTCATAAAAGCGTTTTTAAAATCTATAAACCAGTTCTAATTTATAATCTTTTAAACTTTTTTGAGCTTTTTCAAAATCTTCCGTAAAACCTAATATATAACCTCCACCACCAGAACCACATAATTTTAAATAGTAGTCATTGGTAGAAAGTCCTTTTTCCCAAACCTTATGAAAAGCTGCAGGAATCATCGGTTTAAAGTTTGTTAATACAATTTTAGATAAAGATTTTACATTTCCAAATAAAGATTTTACGTTTCCTTTTAAAAAATCTTCTATACAAGCATCTGTTGTTGTAGAAAATTCTTCGCTAATCATTTTTCTAAAACCTTCATTTTTCATCTTGTTCATAAAGATGTTAACCATTGGTTCTGTTTCGCCAATTTGTTCTGAATCTAATAAGAAAACGGCTCCTTTTCCTTCTTTTTGAGAAGGAATTCCTGCAGGTTCTATACTGTCTTTAGAGTTAATTAATATTGGCAAGCTCAAATAACTATTTAAAGGGTCTAAACCAGAACTTTTTCCGTGGAAAAAAGATTCCATTAAAGAAAAAACTGCTTTTAAATTTAACAATTTATCTCTAGTTAAATTTTCTAAAACTGTTATTTTATTTGAAGCATATTTGTCATAAATAGAAGCTACTAAAGCGCCAGAACTACCAACACCATATCCTTGTGGTATCGAAGAATCAAAATACATTCCGTCTTCAATATCTTTTTTAAAAGCCACCAAATTAAACGAAACTAAATCGGTTTGTAAACCAGCTAAATACGCATAAAAACGTTCTAGGTTACCGTTAGATTCTAATGATTTTTCTGAAAGGTTTTTTGAACTTTTTAAAGCGCCTCTATATGCATTATAAGGAATTGCCAAACCTTTAGAATCTTTTATAATTCCGTATTCTCCAAACAGCAAAATTTTAGCGTAAAATAAGGGTCCTTTCATAGTTTTCTTTATAACACTGCAAAAATACGAATTTAAATGTTAGTAAGTTATTATTAATTATTCTTATAAAAAGTTTTCCAAACGCCTACTTTTTCACCTTTATCGTATTTCCCTTTTTCCTTTATATTACCATTTTTGTCATAGGTTTTCCACATTCCTGCCCTAAATCCTTCTTCAAATGCACCTATAACTTTCACTTCTCCTGTAGCATAAAACGCTGCATATTTACCATCTTTTTTATTTTCTTCAAAATAAAATTCTTTGGCTTTTTTTCCAGAAATATAATATTCTGTAACAAGCTGTCCTTTATTTTTATCCGTAGAAAAAAAAGTATAGTAAACCGCTTTTTCTTTGGTGGTAAGATTCCCATTAGCATCTAACCATTTTTTTTCTTGCCCAGACATATGCAGTATAGAAAAAAAACTAATACACAATACTGTTAAAATAATTTTCATAAAGATTCTATTGGGTTATGCTTTTTTTGCTCCGAAACCTACCGAGTCATAAATATACTGCTTTTTCTGGCAGTAGTTTGCTAACTCATTTTCTATAAAATGATTTACAGCCTCTTTTTCATTGGCTGGATATAAAACATGCACATTTGCACCAGCGTCTAATGTAAAACAAATATTACTGTCTTTTGCTGCTCTGTATTCCCAGATTTTATTGATAATTTCTAAGGTATTTGGTTTCATCAAAATAAAATACGGATTGCTTGTAAGCATCATTGCGTGCAATGTTAATGCTTCACTTTCTACCAAATTTATAAAATCTTTTACATTTCCTTGTTGAAGTATTTTAGAAATTTTAGTTAAATTTTCATTCGCTTGTTGAAATCTATTTGCTGCATACGGATGGTTGTACATTAAATTATGACCAACAGTACTAGAAACTTGCTTTTCTCCTTTATCTACCAATAAAATTGCATCTTGATAATTTTCAAATATAGTATGAACTTTATAAGGAAACTGAATTCCGAATAGATCTGAACTTCCTTCAATTTCTGGATGATTCCCCCAGACAACCAAAGGCCCTTCGATACTTCTACTTGCACTTCCAGAGCCTAAACGCGCTAGAAAAGAAGCTTTTTGATTGATAAATTCTTGTGTTAAATCTGAATTCAATTCTTGCTCTAAGTTCATTAAACACATTGCAATTGCACTTAAGCCACTTGCTGAAGAAGCGATTCCGCTAGAGTGAGGAAAAGAGTTTTCTGAATTGATTGTCATTTTATAATCAAAAATATACGGACAATATTCTTGCACTCTTTTAAAAAATTCTGCAATTTTAGGCTTGAATTCCTCCTTCTCTCTTCCTTCAAAAAATAAATCGAAAGCGACTTCTTTGGTTGTTTTCTTTTTTACAAATTCTATTGTAGTAATTGTATGACAATTGTTTAAAGTAAAACTAATAGAGGCATTTTTAGGAATTTGAGGATTGCTTTTCCCCCAATATTTTACTAACGCAATATTACTTGGTGTTTGCCATGTAAAACTTGCTTTTTCTATTTTTTCTGAAAGTATTTTTGGAATAAATTGTGCTGTATTCAATGTCTAAAATTTGCATCAAAGATAAAACTATTTCAGCTAAAGTTTAATTGAGTTTTTTAGGTATTTTTGCATTCATGAAAAACAAGAAAGTTTTTTTATTATTGAATGGTGAAAAACCAAATGAATTACCCAATTCATCTAATTATGATATTATTTGTGCAACAGACGGCGCTTATCAATATTTAAAAGAACAAAAGGTTACACCTCATTTTATTTCCGGCGATTTTGATTCTTTAGAAAATATTCCGAAAGAAATTGAAGTGATAGAAACACCAGATCAAGATTTTACAGATTTCGATAAAATACTTCAAATTCTTTTTAACAAAGGATATAAAACTATTGATATCTTTGGCGCGAGTGGAAAAGAACAAGATCATTTTTTGGGAAACCTAAACTCTGCAATTCAATGGAAAGATAAATTAAAAATTATTTTTTTTGACAATCATGGGCGTTACTTTTTAGCAGACAAGAAAACAATAATTAACAACTGTAAGCACAAAACGGTTTCTTTAATTCCGTTTCCTGAAGCAACAGAAATCACTACTAAAGGCTTGCAGTACTCTTTAAATAAAGAAGATTTAGTTTTCGGAAAGAGAATAGGAACAAGAAATAAAGCAATAGAAAATCAAATAGAAGTCAGTTTTAAAACGGGTAGCTTATTTATTTTCGTAAATAATTAAATGATGAGTAGAAAAATAAAATTATTATGGGATTTTAGAGGTGAAGATGCAAAACAAACCGCGAAACACCACACCATTCACTTGAGAGAATTTGCAGATTTAGAGAAATTAAATTTTTATGAAATTGCTGTTTTAGAAATGAATCCAATGCTTTCTTCTGCATTTATTATTGTTGATGAAGCAAATATGAAAATATTTAGAGATGCTTTAAAACCACATCGCGGAGAAATAGCTGAATAAAATGATTTTATCCTATTAAAAAAAACTTTCGAAATATCGTTTTTCTTACAAATAGAGGGTGAAAAGTTATTTGATTTATTTCTATTTTCAAAAAACACTTATTTCACTCAAAACTGATGTAAACAAATAGAGTTACATAGGAATTTAACTTGTGTAAATCCTATAAAACATCAATATATCGAGTGAAATAGCTAGATAATAGCGTGTAAAATTGAAAGTTTATGCAAACATTTTTGTTTGCATAAACTGTTACCGAAATTTAAGAATCTATTTCAAAAAAGTACAAACTTCGCTATAAAATTGCTTCGGATTTTCTGCATGTAACCAGTGACCTGCATTTTTAATTTCCACAATTTTTGAGTTTGGAAAATGTGCTTCTATTATCGGAACTTCATTTTCTGTAATATATGCTGATTTTTCTCCTTTTAAGAACAACGTCTCTTTCTCAAAAATAGTAAATGATGGCAACCCTTCTCCTACTTCTGAATTATTGTTGGTAAGCGATTCTAAATTAAATCGAAATCCTAATTGTCCTTTTTCTACCCAATACACATTTTTTAACAAAAACTGACGCACACCTAATTCAGGAATTAATTCTGCTAGCTTTTTATCTACCTTTCCTCTAGAATTATCTACAGTAAAATCTATGGAGTTTAAACCTGCTAAAATTGCGTTGTGATGTGGCTGGTATTCTCTTGGAGAAATATCTACAACAATTAATTTCTCAACCAATTCTGGATACGTCACTGCAAACAACATTGCCGTTTTTCCGCCCATAGAATGCCCAATTATGCAAACTTTCTCTAATTTATAATATTGAATGTAGCTGTACAAATCTTCCACCAAAACCTCATAATTAAATTCGTCTTCTTGAAAACTTCTTCCATGATTTCTTTGATCTATTAAATGCACTTGAAAATCTTCAGAAAATTGATTTCCTAAAGTTTTCCAGTTATCAGACATTCCGAAATAACCGTGTAAAATTAATAACGGAGTTCCTTCGCCTTTTATAGTTGAATGTAATATTGGGTTTTTAGACATTTAGAATACTAGATTTTTAAACGATTAGATTGACTTGTCATTTCGAAATGAGCTTTTGTAAGCGATTGAGAAATCTGAATACCTTATCTTCAATTATGGGATTCTTTCTTATTCATTTAGAAACGATGTTTACAATTGTTCACTGAGACTACCAACTAAAAACTATTTCAATCGGTGTAAGTACATATTTACAACATTCTCTAAACCTAAATACAAACTTTCTGCAATAAGTGCGTGTCCTATAGAAACTTCAGCCAAATTAGGAATATTCTCTTTGAAGAATTTAACATTCTCTAAGCTTAAATCATGTCCTGCATTAATCCCTAGTCCTAAGTCATGCGCTAAAATAGCCGCTTCTGTATATGGTTGTATTGCTGCTTTGTTTCCTAGATCAAACTGGGTTGCAAATTCTTCTGTATATAATTCTATTCTATCGGCACCGGTTTTTGCTGCAGCTTCAATCAATTTTAAATCGGTATCTATAAAAATAGAAGTTCTAATTCCGTTTTGCTGAAATTCTTTCACTACTTCTTGCAGAAAAGATTGGTATTTTATCGTGTCCCAACCTGCGTTAGAGGTAATTGCAGTAATAGAATCTGGCACTAGAGTAACCTGCGTTGGTTTTGTTTCTAAAACCAAATCTATAAAAGATTGAATCGGATTTCCTTCGATATTATATTCCGTTTTTACCACAGCAACCAAATCTCTGGCATCTTGGTAACGAATATGCCTTTCATCTGGTCTTGGGTGTATGGTAATTCCTTCTCCACCAAAACTTTCTATATCTGCAGCTACTTTTAATAAGTTTGGCACATTTCCGCCACGAGAATTCCTTAAAGTTGCTATTTTATTAATATTTACGCTTAACTTTGTCATTGTCTAAAATTAGACCACAAAGATAAATTATTAAATCATTTTATCCTATATTCGTAAAGCATGAATATTACAGACTATATCTTAAATGAAATAAAACCATTAAGCTTAAAAAGCAGTGTAAAAACGGCTAAAAAATTGTTTGACAACTTTCCTTTTACACATTTTGTTGTGGTGGAAGACAACAAAATTTTGGGCTGTTTTGCACAAGAAGACATTCAGACGATAGAAAATAAAGCGGATGAACTAGTTGCACACACACATTTATTAAATTCTTTTTTTGCAGATGAAAGAGCGACAGTTTTAGAACTTCTAAAGATTTTTGCAGACAACAATACCACTGTTATACCTGTTATAAACAAAGACAAAGAGTATATTGGTTATTATGATTTGTGTGATGTTTTAGACGTTTTTTCTACAAGCCCGTTTATGATTGAAGACAGCGAAACCCTAATTATAGAAAAATTAGAAAGCGATTATTCTATGAGTGAAGTGACTCAAATTGTAGAATCTAATGGCGGTAAATTATTAGGCATGTATATTTCTGAAAAACAACAAGGTCTTGTGCAAGTGACACTTAAAATTAGTACAGAAGACATTCATGAAATTATGCATACTTACAGAAGATATGATTATAAAATAATTTCTACACACGAAAATGATGTGTATTTAGAAGATTTAAAAAACAGGTCTGATTATTTACAAAAATATCTAGAAATGTAATCTTAGTTTGAAAAAATACGTCAACAAAAAATAATAAAAAAAATTAAAATATTTTATAGATTTGAAAAAAGTAGCAGTTTACGGACAATCTTATTCCATTTCAGCAGAAAAAGAAATTCAGATTCTTTTAAGCATTTTAGAGAAAAATAATATTGTTTGTTTTATAGAAGAAGAATTTTATAATTTATTAGTTGAAGGTGCTATTTTAGATAAAAAGTACCCAACATATTCTCATTTTAATGATTTAAATGATTCTTTTGACCTCATGTTTACTTTAGGTGGAGATGGTACAATTCTGCGAGCCGTAACTTACATTAGAGATTTAGGAATACCAATGTTAGGTATAAACACCGGTCGTTTAGGTTTTTTGGCAACCATCAATAAAAAAACAATAAAAGAAAGTGTAGAGCTTATATTAAAAGGAGAATACTCTGTACAAGAAAGAACACTATTATCAATAAAAACAACTCCTAATACAGAGGAGTTTAAGGAACTTAATTTCGCCTTAAACGAGGTAACCATCGCTAGAAAAAACACCACTTCTATGATTGGTGTTAGGACCAACTTAAATAATGAGTATTTAACAAACTATTGGGCAGATGGATTAATTATCTCTACACCAACAGGTTCTACCGGTTATTCTTTAAGTTGTAATGGCCCCGTGATTGCACCAGATTCTAAAAATTTAGTTATTACACCAATTGCGCCCCATAATTTAACAGCTAGGTCTATGGTTATTTCCGATACAACAACGATTCAATTAGAAGTAGACTCTAGAGAGAAAGAATTTTTAATTTCATTAGATTCTAGAATTACTACGGTTGCAAAAAACACAAAAGTTTTCATAGAGAAAGCGCCATTTACTATCAAAAGCATTACCCCAAACAATCAATCTTTTTTACAGACATTGCGCAGTAAATTATTATGGGGAGAAGATACCAGAAATGAAACAAATCTTTAACCAACACGCAACAATAAAAGAGTTAAAAAGTTGTTATTCAAAAAAGACTGAGTATTAACTTTATAAAGCAAATTGAAATTCCTATATTTGCTCGCTATTTTTTAGAATGAAAAAAAGTATATTATGTATCGTATTTATTAGCTTTTCCTCCATTTTAATGGGACAAGTGTATGAAATTGGAGCTTCTTTAGGAGGTACAAATTATGTTGGTGATATTGGTAGAACAAATTACATCTACCCTAATCAATTAGCTGGTAACATATTTTTTAAATATAATTACAATCCTAGAATTGCGCTAAGAGGAACTTTTTCTTATTTACCAATAAGTGGGAATGATGAGCACGCAGACACTGCTTTTAGAAAAAACAGAGGTTTACGTTTCTCTAATACCATAAATGAATTGGCTTTAGGAATGGAGTATAATTTTTATGAATATGATATTTCGGCTGAAGATAAAAGTTGGACGCCTTATCTATTAGTTGAACTTGCGGCATTTAATTACTCTTATGTGAAAGGAAAAAACCCTGCAAATGAGAATATTTATGATAAAAAGACAGGATTCTCAATACCTATAGGTATTGGTTTTAAATCTAAGTTGTCTGGTAGTTTTGCTTTTTCATTAGAAACAAAATTTAGATATACTTTTGAAGATGATTTAGATTATGCCTCAGAAAATAATGCGAATTTTAATATTGAAGGAAATAGTAATGATTGGTATATGTTTACAGGAGTGTCTTTAATATATACCTTTGGGAGACCCGCTTGTTACACACAGGGATTATAAAAAAATATGGATAAAAAACTACGTATCGATTTACAAAGAGTCCCAAAACACGTTGCCATTATTATGGATGGTAATGGTCGTTGGGCAAAAGGTAAAGGGATGAGCAGAGTTTTTGGTCATAGAAATGCTTTAACTGCGGTAAGAGAATCTGTAGAAACGGCTGCTCAAATTGGTGTCGAGGCAATTACTTTATATGCTTTTTCAACAGAAAACTGGAAACGACCAAAGCTAGAGGTAGATGCTCTTATGAGCCTGCTAATTAACTCTTTAAAGAAAGAATTACCCACTTTTCAAAAAAATGGTGTTGCGGTTAATGCTATTGGCAACATAGAGAATTTACCTCAAAAAGCACAAAAAGCTTTAAGTGATGTAATCCTTCAAACAAAAACCAATACTACCATCATATTAACTTTAGCTCTTAGTTATGGTTCTAGAGAAGAAATTGTTAACGCAATCAAAAACATATCTAAAAAAGTTGTTAATAAAGAACTTAATTTAGAAGAAATTGATGAAAAAACTATAAATAACCATTTATATACGTTTAATTTGCCCGAAGTCGATTTAATGATAAGAACAAGTGGTGAACATCGCATCAGTAATTTCTTACTTTGGCAAATGGCCTATGCCGAATTATATTTTACAGATATACTTTGGCCAGACTTTAGAAAAGAGCATTTTTACGATGCAATTATAGATTATCAGAATAGAGAACGAAGATTTGGAAAAACAAGCGAACAAATTACAGAATAGATTTTTTATGAAATTATTTTCTGCAGTCATAGTGTTTACAGCACTATTTTCTACTTACAGTTTAAGTGCACAAGTTAAAAACGATAGTTTAGCTGTTGTTAAAAAAGATACTTTATCTACTAAAAATTCGTCTTTTGAAAAGGGGAAGGAATATATTTTAGGAGGTATCTCTGTTACAGGTCTTAAAAAATTCAGTGAAGAAACTGTACGAGTTTTTACAGGTCTTAGATATGGGCAAGCCATAAAACTTCCTGGAGACAAATTAACAAGCGCCATCAAAAAACTTTATGAAAGTAAACAATTTAGCGATGTAGATGTCTATTTAGCAAAAATAGATGGAAACACCGTGTACCTTCAATTAGATGTACAGGAACTACCACAATTAAATCAAGTTCAGATTAATGGTATCAAAAAATCTAAAGCGAAAGAACTAATTAAAGAAACGGAACTTAAGTTAGGTAAAATGGTAACAGACAATTTGTTGGTTACTACAAAAAATTACTTCAATAAAAAATATACAGATAAAGGTTTCTTAAAAACGAAGGTCTCTATAGATGTTCAAAAAGATACATCAGATATTAATACGGTTAATATGTCTGTGTTTATTGATAAAGGGAAAAAAATAAAGATTAAAGACATTAATTTTACTGGTAACAAAGCACTTTCTGAAAAAAAACTTAGAAAGGCAATGAAAAATACCAAAGAGAAGTTTTTTGGTCGTTTTTGGAAAGCTTCTAAATATATAGAAGAAGATTACCAAACAGATTTAGAAAGTATTTTAGATAAATATAGTAGACTTGGTTACAGAGATGCACGTATTTTAAAAGAAGGTATTTCTTGGAATGATGACAATACCATAGATATTGATATCGATTTAGAAGAAGGTAGACAATACCGTTTTGCAGAAATATTATTTGTTGGTAACAAAGAATACACAGATGAGCAACTGCAACAAGTTTTAAGAATAGACAAAGGTGATGTTTACAACGGTGCTGTTTTAAAAGAACGTGTTAGCGGAGACGGAACACCAACATCATTTGATATCGCGTCTGAATATCAGAATAATGGATACTTATTTTCTCAAATAAATGCTGTAGAAACAAAAGTAGAAAATGATTCTATTACAGTAGAAATTAGAATTAGAGAAGATGAAAAAGCTCGAATTAAAAAAGTAACTGTTTCTGGAAATGACAAGACCAACGATCATGTAATTTTTAGAGAATTACGTGTTAAGCCGGGAGATTTATTTAGCAGAAGAGAAATTATTAGATCTATTAGAGAAATTGGTCAATTAGGTTTTTTCGATCAAAATGTAACACCAGATGTGATTCCTAACTATCAAGATAAAACTACAGACATTAATTTTAATGTGATAGAAAAAGGGGGTAGCCAGATAGAATTGCAAGGTGGTTATGGTGGTGGTTCTTTTATTGGTACTTTAGGTTTGTCTTTTAATAACTTTTCTATCAGAAATATTTTTAACACAGAATCTTACAAACCATTGCCAACAGGAGATGGTCAAAAATTATCTTTAAGATTACAATCGAGTAGAACTTACAACACGTATAGTTTTTCATTTACAGAACCATGGTTTGGTGGTAAAACTCCAAAATCTTTATCTTTCTCTGTATATCAGTCTAATCAGTTTCAGCTAGACCCTCAGACATATGATGTAGATAGAAGCAGAAAATTAGGGATCACAGGAGCTTCAATTGGTTTAGGAGAACGTTTAAAATGGCCTGATGATTTTTTCCAATTATCTCAAACAATATCTTACCAAAGTTTTCAGTTAAAAAACTATGGTTTTAGAGTTGGAGAGAATGTTTTAAACAACGGTACTTTAAATAACTTAGCTTACAATATAAACTTTAGTAGAAGTTCTGCAGGACCAAGTTTAATTTTCCCTACTTACGGATCTGAATTTTCAGTTGGTGTAAAAGCAACACTACCTTATTCTTTATTTAGCGATAAAGATTACACAGAACCTTCTAATTTAACAGCAGCAGAACAAAATGATTTCTTAGCAGATAAATACAAATGGTTAGAATACTATAAACTATCTTTAAAAGGGAAGTGGTATACTTCATTTACAGATAAATTAGTTTTAATGACTAATACAGAAATGGGGTACTTAGGTTTCTATAACGACAAACTAGGTCAAACACCTTTTGAGCGTTATTTTGTAGGTGGTGATGGTATTGCTCAGTTTCAATTAGATGGTAGAGAATCTGTAGGATTAAGGGGGTATGAAAACAACAGGTTGTCTTCTATTTCTGGAGGAACTATTTATAATAAATTTCAATTAGAACTTAGATATTCTATTACAGATGCACCTTCTGCTTCAATCTATACATTAGGTTTCTTAGAAGCTGGTAATTCTTATGACAATTTTGATAATTTTAATCCGTTTAACGTAAAAAGATCAGCTGGTTTAGGTGTAAGAATTTTTATGCCTGCCTTTGGATTATTAGGAATCGATTTTGCTCATGGTTTTGATCCTTTACCAGGACAAATAGAAAAATCTGGTTGGCAAACACATTTTATTATCGGAAGACAGTTCTAAGAAAATAGTACATTTGTAATGTCATTTTTTTTTGGCACGGTTTTTTCTAAATACATAACAGATGAAAAAAATATTTTTATTCACAGTTCTTTTACTTACGGTTAGCGTTTCTTGGTCTCAAAGAAGTCAAATTATTGCTTACATAGATATGGAATACATTCTAGAAAATGTTCCAGAATATTTAGAGGCTCAAAATACTTTAGATGAGAAGGTTGTAAAATGGAGACAGAATTTAGATAAAGAAGCTCGGTTTATAGAAGTATTAAAAACCGATTTGGCAAATGAAAAAGCAATTCTAACAAAAGATCTTATAGAAGAGAAAGAAGAAGAAATTTCTTTAAAGCAAGATGAACTAAGAAGGTTAGAATCTTTATACTTTGGCCCAAAAGGAGATATGTTTTTACTAAGAAAACAATTAGTAAAGCCAATTCAAGATCAAGTATACAATGCAATACAAAGTATTTCTGCTAGAAAAAGGTATGACTTTGTTTTCGATAAATCTAGTGAGTTAGTGATGCTATATTCAAATAAAAAATACGATATTAGCGACCTCGTTTTAGGAACTATAGATAGAACAAGATTAATAGATGAGAAAAAGGCGGAAAGAGAAGAGAGAAATGCGCCAAAAGAGTTAACTGACAGACAAAAGGAGGCAGTCTCAAAAAGAGAAGCTGCAGTAGCCAAGGTTTTATCTGCCAGAGAAGCAAAGAAAAAGGCTATCGACGAGAAAAGAAAAGAGTACTTAAAAAAGAGAAACAAGAAAAGAGAGCTGCTTAAGAAAAAGAAAGAAGCATTGAGAAAGAAAAAGGAAGAGGCAAAGAAAAATCAAGACAATAATAATTAAATTAAAAACAAGAATGAAAAATTTAAAAACGTTACTATTAATTGCTGTATTTACTTTAGGAGTAAGTGGTTTTGCAAATGCACAAAAAATAGGTCATATAGATTACCAAAGAGTAATAGATAATATGCCAGAAACAAGAGCGTTAAGCACTACACTTGAAAAACTAGGTAAATCTTACCAAAGTGAAATTGAAGGTTTAAAGAAAAAATTAGAAGCTAAAGTGCAGAAGTATACTGCAGAACAAGCTACGCAAACTGAAACAACAAACAAACAGAGAGCGCAAGAAGTTCAAATTGACAAACAACGTTTTGAGCAAGCACAACAAGCGGCTTATCAAGAAATGCAAAACAGACAAGCGCAAGATTTAGAGCCAATAGTGATGAAAGCTGAAACTGCTATTAAAGCGATTGCTGCTACAAAAGGAATTTTGTATGTATTTGATGCAAAATCTTTAATTGTAAAAGAAGGAGACGATTTATATGACGCTGCTAAAGTTAAATTAGGTTTATTAAAAGACAAGCCTAAGCAACAACAATAAGGAAGAAAATTTCTTCTTCTAAGAAATAAATTACAGAAACCTACTTTTTAAAGTAGGTTTTTTTTTATTTTTACATGTATGGTATCAAATAATTTTTCGATTGGTTTTTTTGATTCTGGTGTTGGAGGAACCTCTATCTGGAAAGAAGTGATTACACTTTTACCTAAAGAGAGTACCATCTATCTTTCAGATAGTAAGAATGCGCCTTATGGCGAAAAATCAAAAGAAGAAATTATAGCATTGTGTAAAAAAAACACAGAATTTCTACTAAATAAAAATTGTAAACTTATTGTTGTTGCTTGTAATACTGCTACCACAAATGCCATAACTTTTTTAAGAGACAATTATAAGGTTCCTTTTATTGGTATAGAACCTGCTATAAAACCAGCTGCTCTTATTACCAAAACGAACACCATAGGTATTTTAGCTACCAAAGGAACGCTTAATAGTGCCTTGTTTGAAAAAACATCAAAGACAATTAGAAAAGACATTCAAATACAAGAAACTATCGGAAAAGGACTTGTAGAACTAATTGAAGGTGGTCAATTAAATTCTGAAGAAATGTCTGTTTTATTGTCCTCCTATTTAAACCCTATGATTGCGAATAATATAGATTCTTTGGTATTGGGTTGCACACATTATCCATATTTGATTCCTCAAATTAGAGAAATTGTAGGTTCTAAAGTAAAAATTATAGATTCTGGTCAGGCAGTTGCAAAACAAACAAAAAACATTTTAACCAACCATAAATTATTAAATATAGATGATAGCAATCCAGCAAAACATCAATTGTATATCAATAAAGATAAGACTGCTTTAAAGCAATTACTTTATCCTATTGAAGCTGAAAATATAGAAATTATTGAGCGTGAATTTTAGAAACTTCCGTAAATAGAATTAATGTTAGGACAAGCTGCTCCTCTTTGTTCTCTGGTCCATAAATTAAAACCTATTGAGATTTGGTGAAAACCAGATTCTGCAAATAAGACTTCATTTAACTGCTTTGTATGCGTGTAAGAAAACATAAAATTATTATAATTTAAACCAATTACGGGCGATATGTAACTAGAATTATCAATACTATTATTGTCAAAATTTCTGCGGTACGACAATGCTACCCAAATTTGGGTTTTAGAGAATGTCTTATATGCTTTTAAATTAAAATCGGCTATTCTTTCTCCTGTTGTCTCTCTAAGCTGAACCATTACAGAAGGTTCTAATTGAATCACTTTCTGTTCTCCGAAATAGTAACCAGCAGACACAATAAAATTCCTCAAATCTAAAGGCTCTTGAACATTTAAGTTGTTTTTTGCCGCAAGAAATAAGTTTTTTACCGTAAAATAGGTAAACAAACCACCTCGATGGTATGCTGCACTAAAATCTGCATTATAATAACTTGTACTTTCTATAATCTGATTAATGACACCAGGTCTGTCTCCAGAAAAACTTCTTTGATCTGCTTGATTTTGAACAAATGAAAAAGCCAAACCGAAAGATAATTGCTTAAACAACTTACCATTACCCATTGGCAAATGATAGGAATATGTTCCTTGAAAACCTTGTTGAGAATGATAACCATTTTTGTCGTTAAACAATACCAAACCATAACCGGCATTAGATACTTCGCCAAACTTAGTATGAAAGCTTATTGTTTGTAAAGCAGGTGCATTGGGTACACCAATCCACTGTTGTCTTGTTGTTAATCTTAATTTACTAGAATTACCTATTCCTGCAGCAGAAGGATGTACTAAAAAAACATTGTCCGATAAATAATCTGTATATATGGGTAATGTCTCTTGTGCTTGATTTTTTATTGAAAAAAAAACAATACTTAACAGACAGAATCTAAGGTAAATTAACTTCATTAAAGCTAGATTATTTTTAAAGAAATCAAATATATTATTTTTATTGTTAGGAATTCTTTTTCAAAGTAAGATTTAACATACTTAAATAATAGAAAAACAAGGTTTAAATTACTAATTAGGTTAAAGAAAACTTAATGACATGCATTATTGTTAGAAACTACCTCTAAAACTGGCGCTGGGGAAACATAAGGAATTCCCAAACCTAAACCTCTTAAAATAAATAAGACCCCAATAAATACTACCGCAATAGGAATTACTTTTTGTATTTTTTTTCTTAAAGCACCTTTTGTAAAATTCCCTAAATAGACCACAGAAGTCATTAAAGGAATGGTTCCTAAACCGAAAAGAAACATGTACAAGCTTCCGTAAAATGCATTTGTAGTTGCTAATGCACCAAAAATAGCCATATAAACTAGGCCACAAGGTAGAAAACCGTTTAAAAAACCAATGGTAAAAAAAGTGTCATTTCCTTTTTTTTTCAACTCTTTACCTAAGGCATTTTTTACTTTAGAAATAATGTGACTTATTTTGTTTGAAAAATTTACTTTCTTAAAAATCTTGGGAAATAAAATAAAAAGAATCATTAAAACACCTACAATTATCGAAATTTGCTGCTGAAATCCGAAGAAATAAAACCCTTTTCCTAGAAAACCAAATAACAACCCAATTAAACTGTAAGTAAACAATCTACCAAAATGATAACTTAAAATCTGAAAAAATCCTTTTGTTTTATGTTGTCTATCGATTGGCAACATAAATGCAATTGGCCCACACATACCAACGCAGTGGAAACTACCCAATAAACCAAATATGATTGCTGATAAAAACATTAATATTGAATTTCCTTTTTTATTAGATACTCTTTATTCTTATATTTGAAGGCTATATTAATGTTCCAACGACCACCTAACAAACGTTTCTCAGGCACGAGCAAATATGTATTAGTTAACGAAATAGGTATTTCGAAATCTAATTGTTTATTAGATGGTCTGTATAGGAACACTTTTCCTGTAATATCTTTAGGAGAAAAGGCTGCAGGGAATTCTACTTTTAAGCCCTTTTCTACTCGCTCAATAGTTACTTTTCCTTTTAATTCTAATGCATTTTTTTCTGCATTAATTTCATCTTGAAAGCCTAATTCTTGTTGGTAATATTTTTCTGTAACCAAATCAAAACTATATGATTTATCTGTGCTCATAGTAATTACCATGTATAATATAAATGACATAAAAGCTACAATCGCAATAACAATTCCGGTTCCCCAATTAAATTTCATAATCTCTTTATTTTTGTCTTTGCGAGTTTACGAAGCAATCTTTTGATTCAGAAAAAAGATTACTTCGTCATTCTTCCTCGTAATGACGCATTTAACTTACCTATAACTTCTTGGTCCTAAAAAGTTAGTTATTGTGGTTTCTATTAACTTATCTCCACTGTAAACACCAATTTCTAACTTGTCTTTATCTCCTTGCAACGCAGCTTCATTTATTTCTATAAATAAAGTTCCTTCTGCTATACCTTGTTTTGGTATTAGAAAATGATGGTTAGATACTAATTTTATTTCTCCCTTATGAGAAAGTAACTTATAACTAACATCGTTAATATCTTTTGTTGTTTTGTTAATCACTTTATAAGTATACACATTACTTATAATATTGTTTTCTTTGTGTTGATATAATTGCCCTGGTAATCTTAAAACTCGTGCCTCCACATCATTTCTTAGAAATAACATTCCTACTAGAATTCCTATTAAAATAAGCAGAACTGCAGAATATCCTTTTATTCTAGCTGAAAATTCAAAAGGTTTTTTCTTCGCAATATTATCTTCACTTGCGTATCGAATTAATCCTTTAGGGTACCCAACACTTTCCATTATATGATCACATTCATCTATACAGGCAGTGCAATTGATACATTCTAATTGCGTGCCATTTCTAATATCTATTCCGGTTGGGCAAACAACCACACATTGTTTACAGTCAATACAATCTCCTTTTCCTTGAGATTCTCTATCTTCATTTTTCTTGTATTTAGATCTGCCCTCTTCTCTTTCTCCTCTTTTATAATCATACGCAACATTTATGGTTTTATTGTCTAATAAGACTCCTTGTAACCTACCATACGGACAAGCAATAATACATACTTGCTCTCTAAACCATGCAAATACAAAATAAAAAACACAGGTAAAAATTGTTAAAGAAATTAAGGTATTGATATTGTCTAAAGGGTTTCCGGTGATGTAACTAATTAAGGTGTCTCCGCCAATTAAATAGGCTAAAAAAACATTGGCTATTATAAAAGAAATTACAAAGAAAACGAACCATTTTAAGAGCCTTTTTCGAATCTTTTCTGCGTTCCAAGGTTGTTTTTCTAAGCGGATTTGTTTTCCTCTGTCTCCATCAATTAAATATTCTATTTTTCTAAAGACCATTTCTAGAAATATAGTTTGCGGACAAATCCATCCGCAGAAAATACGACCAAAAATTACTGTAAAAAGAATGATAAAAACAACACCAACAATCATAGAAACCACCAATAAATGAAAATCTTGTGGCCAAAAAGGGAATCCGAAAATATTAAATTTGCGTTCAAAAACATTGAACAGTAAAAACTGATTTCCGTTAATTTTAATAAACGGAGCAGATAATAAAATGGCTAATAAAAAATAACTTACATACGTTCTGTATTTGTAAAATATTCCGCTAGGTTTTTTAGGATAAACCCAAGAACGCTTTCCTTCTGTATCTACAGTTGCAATACTGTCTCTAAATTGTTCGTTCTGGGGTGTTTCCATTCTTACTAATTATTAAAATTAATTAACTCTCCTTTTTCAGTAAATTATTCTTCCCACTTTTCTCCTTGGGGAGCTTTTCCTTGAGCGGGCGAAGTACCTTGCAGTGAAATTACATAACTAGATACTTTTGCTATGTCTGCAGTTTTTAATGTTTTATCCCAAGCAATCATTCCTTTTCCATCTCTACCTCCATTGTAGATCGTTGAAAAGACATTTTTAACTCCTCCTCCTAAAATCCAGAATTCATCTGTTAGGTTCGGTCCAATAGACCCACCACCATCTCCTAAATGACAAGAGGCACAGTTTAAATTAAAAATTGCTTTACCTCTACCTAAATCTTTAGCATCTGTTAATAGTGTTACGTTTTCTGCCGTAATTAAATCGGTTGCAGTTGCTCTGTATTTATTTAATTCTGCTGTTGCTTCTGCCACTGCTTTATCATATTCAACGATCTGGCTATCGCCATCTAAAACCTCAAATCTTACCAAATACACAACCGCAAAAACAATAGAGGCATAAAACATATATACCCACCATGGTGGAAGTGAATTGTCTAATTCTCTAATTCCGTCATAATTATGATCTAGGATTATTTCTTTTTCTTCTTCCATTGCTTTGGCCTTGGTCCAAGATTTTATCAATTTTGGAAGCCAAGCATTACTAGGCTCTGGAATAATACCGTCTTTTTCATTTTGTAATTCCGTTGCTTTTTTAATGGCCAAAATATTTACCATTTCTTTTAAAACAACAACCAAAATAAAACCTATTAAAGCCAACCAAACTAATGGGTTTTCATAAACACTAAATGGGTTTTCGTACACCATAAACGCTTTTGCAAGTGCTATAAACGTAACAATTACAAAGATTACATATACTGTAGATTGAAAAGATCTTTTCATTTTTATTTATTTTTAATGATCTAACGGTAAGTTACTTACTGTTTCTATGTATTCTTTTTTAGCTGTAAATACCCACCAAAATAAGGCTACAAAAAAAGTGAAAAATATAATTAATGATATTAATGGGTACACTTCTATACCTATAATACTTTCCATATAACTTTTTACAAATCTTAACATGGCTTCTATTTTTTAGTGGTTTGTTGTTCGTCTTTCACTTTTATATCTGTTCCTAAACGTTGTATGTATGCTATTACTGCAACAATTTCTCTATTTCTCATCTCTATGAAAGCCTCTCCGCTTTCTTTTGCATACTTTTTATCTGCTTCGTAACTTTTTGCAAAATCTGGATCTGCATACAAATTTTCTTCAATCTGAGTTCCTTGTGCTAACATGTGTTGTTGCGCATTTGCAATTTCATCTTCTGAATAAGGGACTCCTAAAGTAACCATAGCTTCCATTTTGGTTTCGATATTAGATTTATCAAGTTCATCTCTAACCAACCATTTGTAAGCGGGCATAATAGAACCTGGTGAAGTACTTTGCGGATCGTACATGTGATTTAGGTGCCAACTATCATTATATTTCTGACCAATTCTATGTAAATCTGGCCCTGTACGTTTACTTCCCCATAAAAAAGGATGATCGTACACAAATTCTCCTGCCTTAGAGTACTCTCCATAACGTTCTACCTCACTTCTAAAAGGTCTTACCATTTGAGAGTGACAACCTACACAACCTTCTCTAATATAAATATCTCTTCCTTCTAACTCTAAAGGTGTATACGGTTTTACACTGCTAATTGTTGGTATGTTCGATTTTATTAATAATGTTGGTATAATTTGAATTGCACCTCCAATTAGAATTGCAATCGTTGCAAAAATTGTTAGTTTTATTGGTTTTCTTTCTAACCAAGTATGCCAACCTTCTCCTTTAGTTCTATACTTAGAAACTTTTGTTAATGCTACAGCTTCTGCTAATTCATCTGTAACACCAGCACCAGATCTAACCGTTCTAATAACGTTGTACAACATTACAAATGCACCAATTATAAACATACTTCCTCCAATAGCACGCATCCAATACATGGGTATAATTTCGTTTACTGTTTCTAAGAAGTTACCATATGTTAAAGAACCGTCTGGGTTAAATTGTTTCCACATAGAAGCTTGTACAAAACCTGCTACATACATTGGCAATGTGTACATAATAATACCCAAAGTACCAATCCAGAAGTGAAAGTTTGCCAATGCTACTGAATATAATTTTGTTTTAAACATTCTTGGAATTAACCAATACAACATCCCAAAAGTGAAGAAACCATTCCAAGCTAATGCACCAACATGCACGTGTGCAATAATCCAATCACTAAAATGTGCAATTGCATTTACGTTTTTAAGAGACAACAATGGCCCTTCAAAAGTTGCCATACCATACCCAGTAATTGCAACCACCATGAATTTTAAAACAGGGTCTGTTCTTACTTTATCCCAAGCTCCTCTTAAAGTTAACAGTCCGTTTATCATTCCACCCCAAGAAGGTGCTAATAACATAATAGAAAAAGCAACGCCTAAATTTTGAGCCCATTCTGGTAAAGACGTGTATAGTAAATGGTGAGGTCCTGCCCAGATATAAATAAATATCAAAGACCAAAAGTGAACAATAGATAATTTATAAGAATACACAGGTCTATTTGCCGCTTTAGGAACAAAGTAATACATTAATCCTAAAAATGGTGTGGTTAAGAAAAATGCCACGGCATTATGTCCGTACCACCATTGTACCAATGCATCTTGCACACCTGCATAGACAGAATAAGATTTTAAAAAACCAACTGGTAATGCTAAACTGTTAAAAATGTGAAGTACTGCAACCGTTACAAATGTTGCTAAATAAAACCAAATTGCTACATATAAATGACGCTGTCTTCTTTGAAGAATCGTCCAAATCATATTCACACCAAAAGCAACCCAAACAAGTGCAATTGCAATATCTATTGGCCATTCTAATTCGGCATATTCTTTAGAACTTGTATATCCTAAAGGCAATGTTATAGCAGCAGCCACAATAATTAATTGCCAACCCCAAAAGTTAAAATTACTTAAAAAGTTACTTGCCATTCTAGCTTTTAATAAGCGTTGTAACGAGTAGTAAACTCCTGCAAAAATTGCGTTCCCTACAAAAGCAAAAATTACAGCATTGGTGTGTAAAGGTCTTAAACGACCAAAACTTAACCACGATATTCCGTCTGTAATATTTGGGAACAAAAACATAAGTGCCAGCAATAACCCTACAGAGAACCCTACAATTCCCCAAAGTAGTGTTGCGTAGATGAATTTTTTTACGACCTTATTATCGTAATAAAATTGTTGCATTTCCATAATATAAAATTTAGTCTAAAGTTGATTTTTCTTGTTTCTCGGTAACTAATTCATCATCAAACAGCATGCGAACAGATGGCGTATAAGAATCGTCAAATTGCCCTTTTTTAACTGAATAAATAAAGGCTATAAAAAAGATTAATGCCACTAAAATACTTAGAGTAAGTAGTAAATATATTACGCTCATATCTTGCCTGATAATTGATGCTTCAAAATTAATAATGTTCGTTTTATTAAAATATGACATTTATCATATTCTTAGAATCTTGTTAAAATATTCCTGTTTTTCTCAGGAAGTAAAATTTATAGCAACCTTAAAGGGAACTTTAAGGAGTTCTTTGGTTATATCGTCATCGAAAATAATTGTGTTTTTGGTTTGTTCTCTAATAAATGGACATCAAACGCCATACAAATATTTCGAACATAAGGTCTTGCACTTTCTGGTATGGACAAAGATTTTAATTTTCTATCAATTTGAACTAAACCATCTTGCTCCATCTCTTCTAACAGCGCTAAATGCATTTCTACATTCTTAATTTTCATAGCACTTTCTTTCCAAGAGGTCGTAAAATGGCACATCATATTTAAGATATGTTTTCTAATAATTAGGTCTTCTTCGGATAATAAATGTCCTCTAAAAATTGGAATTTCTCCTTCATTTACAATTTTTTGATACTCTTTTACCGTCTTTACATTCTGTGCAAAAGCATACCAAGAATCTGAAATTGCAGACATTCCTAAACCAATCATTAGCTTCGTTTTGTTGGCTGTGTAGCCCATAAAATTCCTATGTATTGTTTTATTAATGGTTGCTTTATACAAACTATCGGTCTTTAATGCAAAATGATCCATTCCTATTTCTACATAGCCTAATGCTGCAAAAAGTTCTTTTCCTATTTCATACAATGCTCTTTTTTCATCATTCTTTGGTAAATCATCTTCATTAAAACCTCTTTGCCCGACACCTTTTACCCAAGGAACGTGTGCGTAACTGTAGAATGAAATACGGTCTGGCTGTAATTCTTTGGTCTTATTAATGGTATCAATTACGTTTTCTTTGGTTTGATGTGGCAATCCGAAAATTAAATCATGACTCACAGAAGTGTACCCAATTTCTCGAGACCACTTTGTTACTTGCTCAACTTCAGAAAAAGGTTGAATTCTATGGATGGCTTTTTGTACTTTTTCATTGTAATCTTGCACACCAAAACTAACTCTTGTAAAACCTTCATTAAATAGGGTTTGTAATTGTTCTTTGGTGGTATTGCTTGGGTGTCCTTCAAAACTAAATTCAGATGCTGAATGTTTTTTAGCAATCTTAAAAATACCATCCATTAAATATTTTAGGTTTTCTTTTGAGAAAAAAGTTGGCGTTCCACCTCCTAAATGTAATTCTTTAACAACGGGTGTTTCATCTACCAAAGCAACATATAATTCCCATTCTTTAAGAACCGTTTCTATATACTCTTCTTCTACTTCATGGCGCTTTGTAATGTGTTTATGGCAAGCACAAAACGTACACAAACTCTCACAAAAAGGCAAATGAATGTAAACACTAATTCCTTCGGATGCATTGGTTTCTTTAAATGATGTTTGAAAAGACACAATCCAATCTTGCTTGTCAATTCCTTCTTTGTTCCAATAAGGTACTGTTGGATAACTGGTATATCTTGGTCCTGGAATGTTGTATTTCTGTATTAGAGATTTTTTCATAACTATTTAATTTTTCTTCCTAATATATTTGTGGAAACTGTTGTAAAAACGACGATACTAATAGAACTTAAAGGCATTAAAATTGCTGCCATAACAGGAATTAACTGCCCTGTGACGGCAAAATAAAGTCCGATTACATTGTAACATAGAGACAGTATAAAACTGTATTTTATAATCTGAATCGCTTTTTTTGAAGCATGTATATACATTCCTATTTTACTAAATTTTGAGGCGTCTAAAATTCCGTCACAAGCAGGCGAAAAAACATTGATATTTTCTGACAACGCAATACCAACATCACTTTGTGCCAAAGCACCCGCATCATTTAATCCATCGCCAATCATAACAACTTTTTTGTGCTCTTTTTGAAGTTTTGCAACAAACTCTAATTTATCTTCTGGTTTTTGATTGAATAACAGCGCTGTTCCTTCCGGCAAATTTTCTTGTAAAAAAACTCTTTCCCCTTCATTATCGCCAGAAACAACAGCTAAATCGAAATCCTTTTTTAAAGAGCTAAATAATGATTTTACACCTTTTCTATATGAGTTTTTAAACGTGAACTTCCCTTTGTATTCATCATTAAAACTAATATAAACAGAAGTATCTAAAGTTGCCTTTTCTTCATTATTTTTTACAAAATTAGCAGCACCTAATTTTAAACTTGTTTCATTATAGGTAACCTCTATTCCTTTACCAACAATTTCTTTATAATCGGAAATGGATAAAACATCAACATCCTTAAAAGTGCTATATAATGTTCTACTTAACGGATGGTTCGAGGCTCTTAAAGAACTTTTTAAAATACTTTTTTCTTGCTGATTTAATTCAACTCCATCATAAGAAATGGTATTTTCTTTATGTGTGGTTAGTGTTCCTGTCTTGTCAAAAATAATAGTGTCTATTTCTGCTAATTGTTCTACAACGGTTGCGTTTTTTAAATAGAATTTCTCTTTCCCAAAAATGCGCAACATATTGCCTAAAGCAAAAGGTGCAGCTAGTGCAATTGCACACGGACAAGCAATAATTAAAACTGCTGTAAACACATTTAATGCTTTGCTTGCATCAAAAAATAGCCAAAAAGAAGTCGCTATAAAAGCAATTGATAAGACAAAAATTGTAAAGTTTTTACTAATGCTGTCTGTAATGGTTTTAAAGGGAGATTTGTTCTCTTTTTGAAACACTTCGTTGCTCCATAATTGTGTTAAATAGCTTTGAGATACAGAAGCTAAAACTTCCATTTCTAAGATTCCAGAAAGTTGTTTTCCACCAGCAAAAAGTTTGTCTCCAGATTTTTTTGCAACAGGTACTGCTTCTCCTGTTACAAAGCTATAATCTATTTCTGCATTTCCGTTGATTAAAATACCATCTACAGGTATTAATTCTTGATTTCTAATTAATAATCGGTCTCCTTTTTCGATATCATAAATAGGAACATTTTCTTCTTTATTGTTCGATAAAATTCGGGTAACTGCAATTGGAAAATACGACTTATAATCGCGTTCAAAAGATAAAAAATTATAGGTTTTCTGTTGAAAAAACTTCCCTAATAAAAGAAAGAAAACCAAACCAGTTAAACTATCAAAAAAACCAGTTCCTAAATCGAAAATAATCTCTACAGAACTTCGAACAAATAAGACAAAAATTCCCAAAGCAATAGGAACATCAATATTTAAAATTTTAGAACGCAACCCTTTGTAAGCTGAAATAAAATAGCCACTACCTGCATAAAAAACAACTGGTAACGAGAAGAAAAACATCAACCATCTAAAGATATTCTTATACTCTTCTATCCAATAACCATCTACTTCAAAATATTCTGGAAACGAGAGAAACATAACATTACCAAACGCAAAACCTGCAATACCTAATTTGTAAATTAAACTTCTGTCTACTGCTTTTTTTCCTGCGTCATAATCTTCTAAAGTAATATAAGGTTCGTAGCCAATAGCACTTAAAAGAAGCACAATTTCTTTTAATGAGGTTTCATTAAAGTTATAAGTAACTCTAACTTTTTTCTTTGGAAAATCTACTTGAGATGATACAATATTTGAATTTAATTTATGTAGGTTTTCTAATACCCAAATACAAGAACTACAATGAATATGAGGAATGTAAAGTGTTGCGATTTGCATGCTACCATCAGAAAAATCTAATAGTTTTGCTGCAATCTCTTTATTGTCTAAAAAATCGTATTTTCCTTCAATTTTGGTTGGAATTGCTCCTGGGTTGTCTTGAAAATTGTAATAACTAGTTAAATTATTCTCTGAAAAAATCTCATAAACCGTTTTACAACCGTTGCAACAGAAATTTTTTTCATCAAAATTAATTATACTATCTTCACAAGAATCGCCACAGTGATAACATTGTGTAGATTTCATATTTACTCTTTTGCCTTTTGCAAATTTCCAATAAGAGTTTGTTTTAAAATATGATATTTGTCAGCTTTTCGATATCTTTGATTTTTATTAAAAACTTCTTTACTATGAGCAAATGTGAGCAGTGTATTGTTCGTCAATTTAATTCTCTAAAGCATCTTTCTAAAGAAGAGTTGGTAAGAATGTCTGCTTGTAAAACAACCAAAATAATAAAAAAAGGGGAAGTTTTATTTGAGGAAGGAGAACATTTAAACGGCGTTTTTTGTATAAAAGATGGGGTTTGTAAAGTTTCTAAAATGAGTGAGAATGGTAGAAACCAAATTATTAGTCTGGTACAAAAAGGAAATATAATAGGGGAAAGAAGTTTAGTTTCTGAAGAAATTTCTAATTTGAAGGCGGTCGCTTTAAATGACATGGAGGTTTGTTTTATTCCGAAGGAAGAAATTATTAGAGATCTAGAAAAGAACAACGCTTTTACCATGAGTGTTTTAAAAGACATGGCAACTTCTCTTAAAAGTGCAGACAACTTAATTGTAGATATGGCTCAAAAAACGGTAAAACAACGTTTGGCAGAAACCCTTTTACACTTGCACTCTAAATTCGACACAGATAGCGAAGGCAATATAAACATACAGCTTTCTAGAGAAGACATTGCAAATATTATTGGTACAGCTACAGAATCTGCAATCCGTTTATTATCAGAATTCAAAAAAAATAAAATTATTGAATTTAAAGGAAAAGAGATAAAAATTTTAGATGAAGCTGCCTTAGACAAAATTATACATGGCTTTTAACTTCTCATTAAAATGAATACCCAATTGCAAAGTTAAAAACAGGTGCATCCACTCTAAAATTCCATCTTTTTTCTTCTTCCAATGACGGATCATGAAAAGGAGCTGCCAAATCGAAACGAATTACAAAACCTTGTACATCTACTCGCAAACCAACACCTGCACCTATACCTAATTCATTTATAAAATTAGAAGTGAATTTATCTTTTCCTTCATTTCCAAAATCTGGATTTGATTCTGAATTCCAAACATTTCCTGCATCCGCAAAAACAGCACCTTTAAAGAAAGAATATAGCGGGAATCGATATTCTACATTCCCTTCTAAACGAATGTTACCCGTTTTATCGAAAAAATTACCAGTACTACTTGGTTGCGCTGTTGCGCTGTTTTCGTTGTAAGTTCCCGGTCCTAAAGAACGAGTGCTAAAGGCTCTAACACTATAAGGACCTCCAGAAAAATATTGTTTAACAAACGGAACAACATCAGAATTACCATACGCCAAACCGTAACCAGCAAATAATCTTGTGGCAATTGTTTTTTCGTTATTTCTACCAAAATTATAATGATACCTCGCATCAAAATCTGCTTTTGCATACTGTGCATATTGCAGTCCTAAAAACTTTTTTGGTGCTCCTGCTGTTTCTTCTTTTCCGAATAAACTAATAGAATTACCGGCAATATCTAGCGTAGAATTTATATAAAATTGATGTGTTTTACTTGAATTTAGCATTTCATTATAAGTAAAAGAAAATGTTAATCCGCTTATAAATTGCTGCTCAAAACTTCTCTTTAAGAATGAATTTTCTGCTAATATTTGTTGAAACTCTTCTGTTGTATTAGACAAACTAGTATAATTTACAGAAATAGGGTTTAACTCATAAGTAGTGTATTTATTAGCGTTCCAAACATATCCAAAAAGAGCGCTACCAGATAAAAGTGTGTACAATTTACTTCTATCTAAATACGTAATACCCAAACTTGTTTTTGTCTTCGGAATTGAATATTCGAAAAAATCTTCATTAAAAGTAAAAGGTGCAATAACTCTTGGAAAAATTAATTCTGATTTTAAACCCAATTCTAAACTGCTTAATCCAGAATTTTCTCCGCCAGAAATTTGGGTTTCATAACCAATATTTGTACTTATATTTAAGGTTTCTCCTCCATTAAATACATTTCTATTACTGTACGTTAATGCCAGTTTAGGACCTGCAAAATTATTAGATTTTGTAACTGCCTGCAATTCTGCTCGAACAGCACGCTTTGTTAAGGGCGATAAAAAAATGTTTGCCTCTAAAACACCCAAACGGCCTGTTTGTAAAGAGTCTAATTCTTTATATTGAATATTAACATACTTGTAAGCACCTATAGAAGACAAGCGTCTTGCTGTATTTTTAGACGTATTTGGGTTGTATAAATCACCTTCTTTAATTGTAATAAAATCGTCTAAATATTTTGGTTTAAAGAAAAGAGAGTCTTGATAGTAACTTTTGTTTTTGTACCGAACCTCTTTTACTTTCAAAGAATCTTTTAAATTGAAGTCTGGATATACATTTATTTTTTTAATTTGATAAGGTATCGTTGCTATCTTTGGCACTTTTGCTTTCAACTTTAAAAAAAGATCGAATTTTTTATTCTTATATTGATTGGTATCTGCTTCAAAAATTAAAAAACTAGGATTGAAGTTATAATATCCTTTCTTTTTTAACTCTAAATCTAACCGCTGTCGTTCTAACTTTAAATTAGCCAAATCAAATCGCATATTTTCAGGAAAAGGAGTCTCTTTTGTAAGTTCTTTGATTGCTGTATAAATTGGTAAAACCATACTGTCTATTTTATAGTTTGCCATTTTATAAGGCGCAGGAACTTTTAAGCGGTAACTTACAGAAGCTTTTTTCTCTTTTTCTATAAATGTAGAAGTTGCGGTACTGTAGAAAAAACCGTAGTTTTCTAACCTGTTTCTTAGAATCTCTTCTACTTCTAACGCATCTACATCTGATTGATAAACAGGCTTTTCTCCAATTTTTTTATACAGCCACTTGTTTATAAAATTCGGATTCTCTTTTTGATTTTTATAATAGAAATACAACCCCAAATAACTGCCTAAAAACTTAGAATTGGGCGCTGGTCTTAAAACAGTTCTTAAATCTTCTTTTAATTTACTTGCATTTTTAACAGCGGAATCTACTTCCACTTCAATTTTAGCTCCCGTGTACAAACGCTCATCTTCTGGGATGTCTTTTTGAATACTACAAGAGTAAAAAAACACGCATAAAATGGATAAAATAGTGATATATTTTAATTTTTTCTTCAAAATTTAATTTGTTTTCTTTTTTATATTCTTAGTCGTTTCTTTAATCTTTTCAGACTTTAATTTCTTTTCTTCTCTCACCTTTTTTCTCTCTTTTTGAGCATTTAAGAGCGCTTTCCAAAGTTCATGAAATTCGTTAAATTCTTTCGTAAAAATTAATCCAATTCCACTTATAATAGTCTGCCCGTCAATAACGTTTTCAAACTCACTTTTTCTAAATCCTTTTAAACGATACCTGCCATCTTCTGTAATTTTATATTCTAGACTTACATTGCCAATTAAAGGCGTTTGCTCTCCTGTTGTATTACTTCCTTGAAGATCTACTTCACTACCAACTCTTACCGTTAACCTTTCATTAAACAGTTGTTTCTGTGCCGCAATATCTAATTGAGTTCTGTCTGTTGGTGCGTCACCTTGGTAATCTGTAAAACTATTTAAACCAAAATCTAGTTTCACCCCAGAATTTCCTAAAATTTTGTCTGAAAATGCATTTAATTGTCCTGAAACTGCATCGTTTAAATTATTTCTGGCAATAGCTGCAAAACCACCTACACTACCATCACTGCCGGCATCTGGATAAAAACGATTTAAAACTAATAGCGAAAAAACCTGTTTATTTAATTCTTCTTCTTGTTGACTTACCTGTTGCACTCTACCATACACTTGCCCACCAATTGCACCTTGCTCTTCTTCTGGCATGTCTAAATCGAACGAGATTTTAGGTTGTAATAACTCGCCATCGATATTTAAATACACTTGAAACGGTAACACTTGTTTGTATTTATTTTTTATGGATGCATCTTCTCCTGAAATTTGTGCTGCCATTAAAGGAGATGCAGAAGTTTCTAATTTGTAAATTGCACTCACATCTAACTTAGCATCGAAAGGGTCTCCAGACCAAGAAATTCTTCCCCCAGGAGCTAACAAGAACTTTCTATTTACTAAATTATATAGTGTTAATTCATAATGACCACCAGCAATTTCATAGCTACCCGTTAAAGAAATTCTTCCATTGGGTATCATTGTAAAAACAAAATCACCATCGCCTAAGACCCTAAAATTATCTCCGGTATCTTCATCTATAATAATATTTACAATGGCTTCCTTATTTACTTTTAATTGTGAAGAAATATCAAAACCACTAATAATTGCTGTTTGTGTTTCTGTTTGCGTTAAAATAGCATTGGGGTTTTCTCTATTTACAAAAACTACTACACCATCTCTTTCTTCTACATTTGCGTACGCAGAAGGCATTACATACGTTACATCTGTATCTTTTCCTAATGTAAAATCTGCGCTTAATTTGGGAATTTGTAAATCTCCTGTTAAAGATGCATTTGCATTAAAAGTGACTTTACCATATAGAATTTCATTGTCTTCTTTAGTTGCATTTAATATTCTAAAATTATTCGCCTTTAATTTTAAATCGAATTTAGGGTTTATAAAACTTTTAGTAATAATTTTTCCTGACAGTACCAATGCATTATTCTTGGCGTCTAGAATAGTAAAATTATCCATAGAAAAACCGCTATTATCTACGCTAAGCAATTCATTTTTTAAGGTAAATTTCGTATTCAACTTGGTTACATTAAGGGCGGCATTATCAAATTTCAAGAATCCTTTATATTTAGGTTCTAAGGTGGTACCTGTTACTTTAAAATCACCAGAAAAACGACCACTTGTTTCTTTTAATTCACCTAAAGAAAGAGTTTTTAAGGCATCCATTTTAAATTCATTAATAACCAGGTCTAAATTCAAATTAGCATCGTTATTATCCACAAAATAATCTCCTTTTAAATCTAAATTAACATCTCCTTCTCTTAATTTGGTATTAAAATCATATTTATTACTTCCTAAGGACTTGGCCTCTATGGTTAGTTTCCCTAATTTGGTTTTTAAAAACTCAAAATTAGTAACACTCATATCTGCAATAATACCTGTATTGGTAAAAGGTTCTTCTAAAACAAAATCGCCATTTAAGACACCTTTTGTAAGTTCACTTTCTGGATTCAAATAATTAAAAACTTCACTTATTTGAAAATTATTATAGACCAAAGCAATGTGGCTTTTCGTTATGTTTTTTAATTGGTCTGTAATTTCTATCGATTGCTTGCCTTTGCTAATTTTAAAGTTAGTGAAGGTGATGTTATTGTCAGATAACTCAACTGCATTATCTTCAGGAATTGTCCATTTTCCACTGTTTAGAATCAAGCTATCTTTATTCACCGAAAACTTTAGGCTTTCTCTATTTCCTGTAATTTTAGTATTTACATTCATCAATTTTTTTCCTTTATAAAAGCCTAAGAAATTAAGAGATAATTCATTGTTTGTTTGATTCCCTGTAATAATAGTTTTTGGCATATCTACAGGACCTGCTGTAATGTTTCTGAACCCTAAATTAAAATTGAAGTTGTCTTTATCTGTATGCATAGAAAAAGCTAAACTATCTAATTTATTGCCACTATAATTAATAAACGGAGCCGTAATATTTGCTTTTAAACGTCTTTCTTTTTCTTTAAAGTCTACCGCAATATTAATGGTATCAATATCTTTTACATTTACTAAAAAAACATCTTTTAAAAGTGATGTTTGAGCAATTTTAGCTTTCAATTGTAAATTTACAGGGTTTTTAATTGTGTCTGAAAGTATTTCATCTCTATAAAAATAACTTAACACATGACGTCTAATTGCCTTACTAAACGTTTCTGGGTCTGTGTTGGATTCTAAACTTAAATCTAACATTTTGTTTTTTATTGAAACAGCCGTTGTATCTCTGTCAACATAGGCTTTGGCATTAATAGCGCCCACTAAATAAGTTTTACTATCATACACTACAACTCCGTTTTTTACATCGGTAGAAATACGATACTTTTTAGGATTTCCTTTAAAATCTAAAGACACTTCCATTCCTGTTTTTACATTTCTTTTTACAACACCCAAAGCTTGTAAATCTGCTCCAATTACGTTCAATTTTAAATTTGCTTCTGTAGCAATAGAGTCTAATTTTATAGCACCACTAATATCTATATTCAAATTTTGATCCTTATATTTTGATGCAATATGTCCTTCACCTTCTTTAAAATCACCTTTTAAATTTAGATCTGTAATTGTGTAATTTTCCAATTGAAACTTCGAAATTGTTGTTTGTAAAGTAGCATCTAAATTATTGATATTTTCTCCGCTTCCTTCAGATTTTATAGTGAGACTTAACTTTCCAAAACTGGGGTTTATTAACAATTCGCCAACATTATATTTTTCAATAGCTACCGCCAAATTATAACTTAACTTCTCTTTATTTTTGAAGGTTCCCTGCACTGTTGCTGTACCTTGCGTTGTGGTTATTTTTGCATCTGTAACAATATTCTTTAAGCCACCTTTTATGTTTCCAGAGATTAAAATTTCTTCTGGCAATTTCACCGTTAGCCCCTCTTCATCTACTATCTTTAAAAGATCTGATCGTTTTGTTTTTGCACTAAAGTTCGGTAAATTGATTTGTAATCGATCTATGTTAGTAATATTTTTGACACTTCCGTTCAAAGAAATAGCCGTTGCTTTACCCCAATTTATATTCGTATTTGAAATTTGAATATTCGATAAAGATCCATTTATGTTTAGAGTTCCTTTTAGTTCTTTAGCACTTAATTTCTTTAAATATTCGTTCTTTTTTAAGCTTGGTTGAAATCTAAAAACTTCAGCTAACCCCAAATTAAAAGAAGGAATTTTTAACTGAATAGTGGTTTTTTCTGGCGCTGAAACCAATTGAGAAAGCGATTGATAATCAACCTTTGCAAAACCTCTAATTTTATTTTTATTGATGGCGACGTTTAGGTCAGAAACTTCTAATTTTTTGTCTGTTATCGTTGCATTAAGAACGAATGTTTTTAAATGGATGCCAGATTTTTCTTTAAAATTGAATGATTCTAACGCCAAACCTCCTTTTTTGTCTTTTAGAAAAATATCCGATGCCTTTAAATTTAAATGACTTAAAGAAATAGCATTGGCATTGAAACTATTTTTCTGTGGCTTTATACCATCTACAAAATAGTTTATATTATTATTTTCTAATTTTAAATCATCTAATTCCAAAGCGAGATTTGGCCATGTTAAAGCTGATGAAGTATTATTTTTTGCAATAGTTTTTGCTGCTTTCTCAGTTGATTTTATCTCAACTAAAATATCAGAGTCTTTAAGTTGAACTGTATTTAACTTGAATGATTTATTTGCTAAATCTAACAGCGGAATTTCAGTATAAAAATTACTAATGTTTGCGTCTGCAAGAATATGATCTACAGATGATTTATAAAATACTTTTGTACTTTTTATGCTAATTTTTTCGGCAGAAAATGTTGGTAGAATAACTTCTGAAACAGGCAATTCTATGGTAGTCGGATTTTGAATGAATTTAATTCTAGCATCAGAAAGAGAAATTTCATTCGCATTAAAATCCATCTTTTCAAGGTCTAAAGACTCCATTTTTGTTATTAAAGAACCTATTTCAAACTTGCTATCAATACCTAAAACCGCATCTTTAAAATCAACGTTAATATCCTTTAACTTCAATTCTCCCAAAATAATATCCATGGGTTTTGCTAGAGTGTCTTGGGGCATAGAAGTAGTATTCTCTGCTGTAAATGCATCTATTAAAAATTGAAAATTGTAACCAGAAACGGTATCTTTTCTAACGATGTTTGCTCGCAACCCTTCCCATTCTAGATTATCTACTCCAACAGAATTTCCTGCAATTATTGCCCAAAGAGGCACATTTGCTTCTAATGATTTCGAATAAATTAACGTATCTCCTTTTTTATCTTCTAAGAAAAGACCTTCTAGTTGTAGTGATCCATCGAAAGTGATAAACAGTTTCGCTACCGCAACTTTTGTATTGGTTTTATCGGAAACATAACTCACCGCTTTATTTACAATAATACCTTGTCCCCAAGGACTTCTTATAAATAAAATAAGCAGTAATAAGAAGGTGAAAATTCCGAAAAGTATACGTAAAGTTCTTCTTAAAAAACGATACTTTTTCTTTATAACTTTTTTAGCAGACATATATAATTTTGATATCAATGCAAAAATACATCAGTATTTGTTCTAAGATTGTCTTTAATAGTTAATATTTTAACGCTATTGACAAACAATTGTTTCGGTTATAACAAAATACCTTTGATATGATCATAATATTTAGGGATTAAAAATAGATAACTTTAGAAATAGTTAAATGTTTTACAAAAAACCAAATTCTAACTTTTTAGAACTTTTAAAAGCAACGCTCTTTTAATTGATTTAGTACCAAACTTGCTAAATGTATAAGCGTCCATTTAGATGCGTTCTTAAAAAGGCTTTACCAACACCTAAAAAAAGTTACAAATTATATTTATTATAAGAAATTACAGTTTTATATCTCTCAAAAGAAGAAAACAAAAAAGAACCACTATTTGATAAATAGTGGTTCTTTTTATTTCTGAATAAAAAAAGCAAAACAGCTTAGTTAAAACGTTAATTAAGTAGAGGTTTTACTCTCCAAATGTCTGCGTATAGTAATTGCTTAGGTTTGATAACTGTGTCATCTGGTGTTCTAGCTCCGGCGTTGGAACTAAAATAAATATAACCATCTACGCCCCAAAAAGGTTGAATTTCTGTAGAATTACCACTCGTTAATTGAGAGACACCTCTCGTTTTAGAATCCATAACAAACAAATGATTGTAAGAATCATCTTTATCAGAAATAAAGCAAATATATTTTCCATCTGGTGAATAAGAACCATAACTTGAACTGTATTCTCCTGTTGTTATTTGAGTACTTTGATATGTGTTTAAATCAAGTACAAATAACTGTGTATAATCCCCTGACTTCTTAGTGTACATTATTTTTTCACCATCGGGACTCCAAACTGGTGAGCTTCCAGATGAAAGAACTGTAAAATTACTTCCGTCTTTGTTAACAAGACAAATATTATTAGTTCCTTGTAAAACAGTAGTCAGTACAATTTTTTTACCATTTGGCGATAACTTAGGATAACCATCATTGTCCCCAAAAGCATTTTGACCTACATAAGTAATACCTAGTCTTTCTATATTACTAGTCACAATAACCGGTTTAGACGCCCAGTAAGTAAAAATGATATCTCCTTTATCATTCATCCAAGAAGCGCCATCAGTTCCATCACTAATTAAAGGAGTAAATCCCGGCGTCATTATTTCATTTTTCAACCTAATACTAAAACGTTTACTACCTGCTTTTGCATCATCTCTAATTGCGTACAATAATTTTTTACCGTTTGGTGATAGGTTTGGCTGAAACTCTGCAACAATATCACTTGTTATTCTTACTAATTCTTTTGCACTAGAAGTTACTTGAGGTGCAGATAATTTCACGCCTTCAACCTCTTTTTTTAATACCGAACAAGAAGTTATAACTAGTGTTAAAAATAATATTCTGTAACTATTTTTCATTTTATAAATTTTATTTATTAATACATTTTTGAATCACCTTTCTTTTTAACTTTTTTTACAGTGACCCCCTTTTTATTAGGCTTGTAAATAGCTCCTGTTGCAAAATCTACAATTAAACTAGGCCAAAATATTACTAGATCTGCAATTAAAGCTGCTACTCTAATTTTTCTTTGCTCTTCTCCTGGTTTAGGCTTTGTTTTTTGAGACTGTGTAACTGCCCCTCCAAAAAGAGTAGCACAATTAGTGAGTAGTACCGACATGAATATCAATACAGTAAGTTTGATTGTTTGTTTCATAAAAAATATAGTTTGCTTATTTAAAAACAAATATATTGCATTTAAGACCTCATGATATACCTACAAGTAGGTATATCACCTTCGTAAAATATCTAAAAACAACGCTCTATCAATTTCTTTAGCACCCAAACTTGCCAAATGTTCATTGTGAATTTGGCAATCTATTAATTGATATTTCTTATTGGTAGCCAAATGTATAAATGCCAACTTAGATGCGTTAGAAACTTTACTAAACATGCTTTCGCCACAGAAAATATTATTTATTTCTAAACCATATAAACCGCCAACAAGTTTATCATTTAACCAGATTTCTATAGATTTAGCAACTCCTTTTTTATGTAAATTGATGTATGCATCTTCCATATCATCTGTAATCCAGGTTCCAAAGCCATCATTTCTTTCGATGCTTTTACAATTAAAAATTACTTCTTCAAACGCCCTATTTTCTGTAATTGTAAACTCGTTTTTATTGATGATTTTTCGCATCGATTTAGAGATCTTTATGTCGTCGGGAAACAAAACCATTCTCTCAAACGGACAATACCAAACAATAGGGTCCTCTTCTGAAAACCAAGGGAAAATTCCGTTTTTGTAAGCATGAATTAATCTTTCTTCCGATAAATCTCCGCCCAAAGCAATAATGCCTTCTTTAGAGGTGAATTGATACGCTGGAAATTCTATTTTATGGGTAAGCCAAATCATGTTGTAAAAATTAATGCTAATATTTAGCGAATTTACTGTTTTATTAAAAATTCGTTAATCTAAAATTCTAATCTTATTTATTTAGATTTTGTTCTTATTTTTGTAACTTCATAAAAACAATTAACTACTTGGAAGAAAAGCGTAAAAGAAGAAAGAAAAATACGGCATTTATAGGCAAGCGACTTCATAATTATTATGGTAGAACTGGCTTTTATTTGTTTGTTTGGGAAAGTGTGAAAAAAGCTTTTTTACCGATTGTTTTAGTTATTCTAGGATTGTTCCTTTTTAACAGGTATGTTTATGATATTAACCAGGGCTTAGAAACAATAACAGAAACTTTTTCTAGAACAGGTATTTTAATTACTTTTTTCCTTTCAGAAACCTTACTAGGTTTGGTTCCTCCAGAAATCTTTATTGCTTGGTCTGGTAAAACTGAAAGTCCGGTTTTAAATTTATCTCTTTTAGCAACTTTGTCTTATGCAGGTGGTCTACTTTCTTACTTTTTAGGAAAAATGACGTTAAAAATTGAGTCTGTAAAAAATTATTTAGAAGTTAAAATGGCAGCTAATTTAAGAAACACCAAAAAATGGGGTGGTTTTTTAATTTTAGTTGGCGCATTGTTACCTTTGCCTTTTTCTATTGCTTGTTTGGCTGCGGGTATGATAAAATACCCTTTTAGAAATGTAGTATTCTTTGGTTTGTTTCGTTTTTTACGATTCGCAATTTATGCTTGGGCAATTTTTAAAGTAGTTACATAAAAAACTTACATTTGCAATATGGGATTAACAAACAACGATATTTTAAAAAAATTACGTGTTGCACATAAATTACGCGACACAGACATTGTAGAAATTTGTGCTTTAGTAGACTTTAAAGTTTCTAAAGGAGAGTTAGGTGCGCTGTTTAGAAATGAAGAGCATGAGAAATATGTAGAATGTGGAGATCAAATTTTACGTAATTTCTTAAACGGATTGGTTATTCATCTGCGTGGACCAATGCCTAAAAAAGGGGAAAAGAAATAAATTTTCTTTTTTAGATCGTTTCGCTTTTAGATGCAAAAAATAAGGCCAAAAATTTATAAAACAAAAAAGAGTGCAATTTTTAAAATTGCACTCTTTTTTTATCTAAATATCTTTACTTTCTAGAAAGGTAAATCGTCTGGTTCTTCATTAGAAACATTAGATGCTGGCTGAAATTGATCTACTGGAGGCAAGTTCTCGTTTTGAGCTCCTGTTTGAGATACATTTTCTACTCTCCAACCTTGTACAGAGTTAAAGTATTTTGCTTCCCCTTGTGGATTAATCCATTCTCTACCTCTTAAATTAATAGAAACTTTTACATCTTGTCCAACAGCATAATTGTTTAACAAATCACATTTATCCTGCACAAATTCTATCATAATCATTTGTGGATATTGGTCATCTGTTGTAACAACTAATTCTCTTTTTCTAAAACCGTTAGCTCCAAAACTTTGTACCTCTCCAATTAACTTTACTTTACCAATAACTTCCATAATATAATCTTAACTATTTAATTAAAAGCACTTTCCAAGCACTTTCTACATCATTCTTTTTTAAATACTCTTGCGCAAATGTATGTTTTTTTGTGGTTTCTAACCCAATAAATTGCGGATGTTCTTTTGCAAAGTTATTAACAGTTTCTTCTGTTGGCAGTTGTGCTACATTACCCAACATGCCTAAATTATTTCCTGTTAAAATAGTACTATTTCTAATTGTTGCCGAAATTGCATCTACACCAAGACCCAAATTGGCAATTGGTTTCGGAATTTCAAAAAAGCCATCCCTTGCTCTCGAATAATAACTTCCTCCTGCTCTTGCTACTAAATCTATTTTATATTGATCGATGCCGCCTTTTTCATCTAAAACGTCTTCAGAAATATGAATTTTTACAACTTCACAAACAATTAAATTTCCCGCTCCACCTTCATCACCAGTAAAAATAACATCCTTTACCTTACATTCAAATTGTACCGGAGATTCTGCAACTCTAAATGGCTTTATTTTATCGGACGGTAGCATGGTAAAGCCTGCTTTTTCAAACTCATTTACACCTGCTGGATATTCTGTAGAACTTAAAGACATTTGTTGTACAATCGCATAATTCACCACATTTATAACCACTTCTTTGGTTGCCAAAGCATTTTCTAAAGTGTGTTTTGTAGTATTGTCTCGCACTCTTCTTGCGGGAGAAAATATCATAATTGGCGGATTCGCGCCAAACACGTTAAAAAAACTAAAAGGCGATAAATTCGGATTCCCATCTGCATCAATTGTACTTGCAAACGCAATGGGTCTTGGCGCAACAGCACCTAATAAATAACCGTGTAATTGTTGCGTAGAAATTTCTTTTGGATCTATTGTAAGCATTCTAAAATATTTTATCTTGTAAAGATACTATCAAAATCACAAATGAGTTATAAAGGGAAACCATTATATTTGTTTTCATGAATTTTCTAACCAACACACTTCTATTTAAAAGAATTGCCATTTTAGTTTCTTTGATTATTGTTTCTCTAATCTTATGGAACACTTATATGTTTTTTCAAAAATTTAAAAATGAAGAAAGGGTAAAAATGGAAATTTTAGGAATTGCTCAAAAAGAATTGGCAAATGCAGACTTAAATTCCGACATTACCTTACAAGATAAAATTATTACAACCAACAAAAGTATTCCTTTAATTTTGGTTGATGGAGAAGGAAATATTGATTCCTTTCAAAACTTAGACCCCGTTAAATCTTTAAACGCTAACTATGTAAAAGAGCAATTAGAGCTCATGAAAACAGAAAACGCACCCATAGAAATTAGTTACAAAGGAAAAAATAAGCAATATATTTATTACAGAAACTCAGATTTATTAAACAGACTTACCTATTATCCCATTGCCTTAATTTTAATTTTATTTCTTTTTCTAAGCGTTATTTACTTATTCTATAATTCTAATAAAGTTGCCGAAACTAATAAATTATGGACCGGTATGGCAAAAGAAACGGCGCATCAAATTGGCACACCTTTGTCTTCTCTTTTAGGTTGGATTGCCATTTTAAAAATGGAAAAAATAGACGATAAATATATAGAAGAAATAGAAAAAGACGTTACTAGACTAAACACCATTGCCAATCGATTTTCTAAAATAGGTTCTAAACCAGAATTAAAAGAAGAGAATATTGTTGCCATTACAAAACAAGCATTCGATTATTTAGAATCGAGAAGTTCTAAACAAATCACGTTTTACTTTACAACTTCAGACAAAGAAATTCTAACCAACCTTAACACAGAATTATTTGGTTGGGTTATAGAAAACCTCATTAAAAATGCCATTGATGCAATGCAAAGAGAAGGTTCTTTAAATTTAAGAATAGAAAATACACCAAAAAAAGTAAAAATAACGGTTTCTGATACCGGAAAAGGAATACCAAAAAAATTATATAAGCAGATTTTTAAACCCGGTTTTACTACAAAAAAACGTGGTTGGGGCTTAGGCTTATCGCTCTCTAAACGGATTGTAGAAGATTACCACAAAGGAAAAATAGCTGTACAAAGATCTGAAATCAGTAAAGGAACTACTTTTGAAATAGTCTTAGATAAAGTGTCGTTTTAGAAGCTATTTCCTGCTTTCCGCACTCGCTTTTTTTATTTAAAAAGATAAAAAAGAGCTCAAACAAATGCTTCAATCAGGGCTAGACTTGTTTGCCAACTCATTAGTGTTCTTATCTAAACATAGCAATCCTTAGCAAGTTTGTTCATAATAATGAATTGAAGTTTCTCAATCGCTTAAAAATGCTCATTTCGAAATGACAGTCTCATTTCTTTTAATTTCAACGTTAGCGAAAAAAAAGATCAGCAAACTAAAACTCGGCAGCAATGCTTTGAGCCAAAGCCACAAACTCCTCATTTGTCAATTTCACTTTTTTAGCAAACTGAATATCTGCCATCTTATTTAACGGAATTAAATGCACATGTACATGAGGTACTTCTAAACCAATTACACTCATTCCTACTCTTTTACAAGGAACTGCTTTTTCCAATGCTTTTGCAACGGTGTAAGAAAAATCCATTAAGTCTTTATATGCATCTCTAGACAAATCGAACAACTTGTTTTCTTCTTTTTTAGGAACCACTAATGTGTGTCCTTTTGCATTCGGATTAATATCTAAAAAAGCAATAAAATTTTCATTTTCAGCTATTTTATAACTTGGTATTTCTCCTGTAATTATTTTTGTAAATATGCTCATAACTTTATTTTAAGTAGCACCTCGATTGCAATCGAGCGGTGCATAAATTAGGTCTTGATTGCACTCGGCCAAACAAACGAAAGTAAATATAAAAAAGAATTCGGATCCTGACCATGTCAAAACCCGAATTTATAAATATTAATTAGTATTATTATTTTTCTTTACTCTCTAGAAATATTCATTACCTCAAACTTCATAACTCCACTAGGCACCTTAATTTCTGCAACATCACCCACTTCCTTACCTAATAAACCCTTACCAATTGGCGAGTTTACAGACAATTTACCATTTCTAACATCAGTTTCAGAGTCTGCAACCAATCTGTATTTAAACTCCATTCCGTTGGTGGCATTTTTAATGACCACACTAGAATGTATTAAAACTTTTGTTGTATCTAACTGCGATTCATCTAAAATACGTGCACCAGAAATTACATTCTTTAACTTCGCTATTTTAAACTCTAAGTGAGATTGTTCTTCTTTTGCTGCATGATATTCTGCATTTTCACTTAAATCGCCTTTATCTCTTGCATCTGCAATTTCTGTAGTTACTCTTGGCCTTTCTACTTGTTCTAATTGAACCAATTCTTCCCGTAGCTTCTTTAAGCCTTCAGCAGAATAATATGATATTTCACTCATCTTGTCTAAATTTAAAAATCCCATTGCCCTTTCAGGAATGAGATTGTTATACAAATATACAAAATATTTGTAACTTGCCATCGTTATTAAAATAACAAAAATATTTTTATGTTTAAAAAAGCACTAATTTGTATTTTACTTGCAACTTTATTGTCTTGTGAAGACAATACAAGAATTAATGATTGTTTTAGAGGGATATATGTTTCAGAGTTAATTGAATTTAGACTTCCAATTTATCAAAAATTGATTGTAAATGGAGGAAGTTTAACAAGTAGAATCGACGGTAGATTAATTCATATAATTAGAAATAGATCTTCTGATTATATCGCTTTTGATTTAGAGTGCCCAAGTAGAACATGTAAATCTCCTTTAGATATTTCTAATTTGCCTACTATTATATGCCCATGTGATAATAAAAAATACAATTATTTAGAAGGTGGTAGATTAATTGGAGAGGAAGGTTGTAGTATGCTAATGTATTCTATAAGCCCAGTAGGAACCGGTGCAATTCAAATAAGAAATTAATTTTTTAGATTAGTTAAATTGAGTTGTGTATTTTTGCTGAAACACAACAACTTTTAAGGTGAAAAACTATTATTCTTCAGATTTTAAATTAGGCGTTCTTGGCGGTGGTCAATTAGGACGAATGCTTTTAGCAGAAACACAGAAATTCGACATTCACACTTCTATTTTAGAAAGCAATAAAAATGCACCTTGTGCAGAAATTTGCAACACTTTTGTAGTTGGAGATTTATTAGATTATAAAACCGTTTATAACTTCGGAAAAACCGTTGATTTACTTACTATAGAAATAGAAAATGTAAATTTAGACGCGCTAGATAAATTGGAAGACGAAGGGTTGACTATTTATCCGAAGCCAAAAGATTTACGAATTATTCAAAGTAAAGCAAGACAGAAAAATTTCTATGTAGATCATCAAATTGCTACAGCAGATTTTTCTCACTATGCCTATTTAGAAGAATTAAAACATTCTTACGAAAATAATATTATCGACTTCCCTTTTGTCTGGAAAGCTGCACGTTTTGGTTATGATGGTAATGGTGTAAAGATTGTTCGGAATATTCAAGATTTAGAAGCTTTACCAAATGTAGAATGTATTACAGAAAAACTAATTCCTTTTAAAAATGAATTGGCTGTAATTGTTGCAAGAAATGCGGCTGGTGAAGTAAAAACATATCCTGTTGTAGAAATGGAGTTTCACCCAGAAGCAAATCAAGTTGAATATGTAATTTGTCCTGCAAGAATAGATTCTAAGGTTGCAGAAAAAGCAAGAGAAGTTGCTTTAAAAGTAGTAAGCGATTTAGACTTTGTCGGTTTGTTAGCCGTTGAAATGTTTCAGACAGAAGATGATAAAATTTTAGTAAATGAAGTGGCTCCAAGACCACACAATTCTGGTCATTATTCTATAGAAGCGAGTTACACCAATCAATTTGAGCAACATTTAAGAAGCATTTTAAATCTTCCTTTAGGAAATACAGACAGCAAGGTTGCCGGAATTATGGTGAATTTAGTTGGTGAAGACCATTTTTCTGGTCATGTAATTTATCAGAATATAGAAGAAATTTTAAAGATTGATGGCGTTACACCACATATTTACGGAAAGAAAGAAACAAGACCATTTCGTAAAATGGGACATGTTACTATTGTAAATTCAGATATTGATATCGCAAGAGAAATTGCACAAAAAGTAAAAGAAACAATTAGAGTGATAAGTAAATAACTATGGTAGGAATAATAATGGGAAGTGATTCTGATCTTCCAATAATGCAAGAAGCAATAGATATTTTAGAAAGTTTTAATATTGCAATAGAAGTAGATATTGTTTCTGCTCATAGGACTCCAGAAAAATTAGTTGAGTATTCTAAAAATGCACACAAAAGAGGTATCAAAGTAATTATTGCTGGTGCAGGTGGGGCAGCTCATTTACCAGGAATGGTAGCATCCATGAGTCCGTTGCCAATAATTGGTGTTCCTGTAAAAAGCAGAAACTCTATTGATGGTTGGGATTCTATTTTATCTATTTTACAAATGCCTGGAGGCGTTCCTGTTGCTACCGTTGCTTTAGATGGTGCAAAAAATGCAGGTATTTTAGCGGCTCAAATAATTGGTGCTTCAGATGAACTTATTTTAAATAGAATTATCGCTTACAAAGAAGAATTAAAGTTAAAAGTTGAACAAGCTTCGGAAAGAGTTCGAAAATAAAAACAATGAAAAATACTGGTTGCTAATTCGCAATCAGTATTTTTTTTGTCAAACTAGTATTATTTATTAAAGTAGTGCTTACGATGTAAATTCCTGTTTTTAAATTAGAAACATTCTTTGTTTCCTTACCTAAAAACGTTTTTACTTTTCTTCCTTGAATCGTATATAAAGTAACTTCTTTAATAGTATCTACATCAAAATCATAGGCTACTATTAATTCTTTGGCTCCGTCTATATAAACTGTAAAATCTTTAGAATCTATTTCTTCGACAAGTAAAGACTCTTTACCCGTTTTTTGTGTAGCTCTTCGCTTCTTTTTGGTATAAATAATTTTGAATCTTGTCTTATTTTCTCCAATAGTATCAATATTAAAAGTATACTCTCTTTGTTTTAAATCTACCGTTTTCTTAGCTTTTGTATCTCTTAAATAAATATAATAATCTTCATTTATAGACTCATCTTGAATACCAATTGAATACTCACCTACCTGATCAACAATAAAACCTACTTTTACTACTTTCTTGGGGCTTCTTAATTTTGGCAAGCCTTGTATAGACGCTTTTTTATTTCCTCTTACCAACGTGTAAAAACCTAAAGAAGTTTGATTGATGTCAAAAGGTGCATCATACAACCTGTCATATCTATTGGTAGCTCCTTTTAAAAAACCAACCAACATTGTATTTGTTTTATTTCCTTTATTAAAAGTAAACCAAGATCTTCCTTCTTTTTTGGAAGTAGCTTTAGTTTGATTGCTTTTATAAAACTGTGTATTATTTGCTACAATTTGATGCGTAGTTTTAAAGGTGATTGCACTGTTAGTTGCTGTTCTAATAAAAAACCCTTGTCCAGAACCAATCTTACCCGTTGCAGTATTAGTAACACCTCCCGTTACATTGTATTGTAAATAATCTGACACATTATTATCTCCTACTTCTGCCGTATTTTGGTTCCATAAATAAACCGTACCATCAATCTCAGAATTGTCTGTATCTGCACTTATTAAGTCCCAATCTATTGCTGAAGCATACGGATTTCCAACTAAATTATCTCCTTCCGTAGACCAGACATTACTAGGATCTGGACTCACCAAATTTGATGTAGCAAAAACATTTACCAAAACATCACCTTCATTAATTTTACCGTTAAAAGTTCTTAACTGCCCGCCTAAACCTTCATTCTGAATTGCATAACCAACTCCTGTATTAAAATTTGAAGTGCCATGAAAACCCCAATCTGAACTTGTACTATTTGCATCAAACCTATAAATTAGTTCTGCATCAGGAAAAACGGTACTAATATTAGAATCTGCCGTAATTACAGGAGAACTCCAATAAGAATAAAAATCATTGCCTGCATAAGTTGGTGTTACTCTTTTTATGTTGAAGGTTCCAGAACCAGCAATGGTAGTACTGCAAGAGTTAAAAATTAATGCTCCGCCATCTTCAACTGTAATTGTTCCGTTGTTTGTTAACCTGTAAAACACATTTAAGGTTGCGCCAGATTTCACTGTAAATTCGGCACCAGCATTTATGGTTAATCTTCCTATTTTAACTTCTGAAATTATTTCTGGGTCATTAGAACCATTTGTGATAACAACCGTTTGAGTTTTTGTAACTACTGGTGCTGTTCCTGCCCAATTTGCGTTGTTAGAAAAATTGGTAGATGCACCTCCATTCCAAGTATACGTTGTTCCACTTCCTACTGCAGTTGCAGTTGCACCAATAGCTGCAGCTCCATTTGCTTCATATTTTATTTGATCTCCATCTTGATATGCAACCAAACTAGTTCCTGTTGTTAAATATATCGACTTATTAGTATCTATTTGAGTTTCTGTTCTTGCAACATTCCAAATTCTGAATAAAGAAATATTTCCTTCAAAATTATTATCAGCTCCATTATTTCCAGAGAAAGTTCCATTATAAGTTCCACTTCCGCTTCCGCCCCAATTGGCATTTGACAAACTAGTTGGGTATCTTACACTACCTCCATTTCTACCAAGAGAAATATTACCCGAATGATTACTTACCTGTAAACCTGCCTGAGAATCTTGTTCGGTACCATCTAAAAACCATTTAAAAGTAATATCCGGTGAAGCGGTATCTTCAATTGTAAAAGAAATATGCGTCCATTTATCTATTGCGATGGCTCCTATTGCAGATCTAAAAAAACGTCTTCTCGTATTGTTATCTGCATTATTTCTATACCCTCCTAAATAAGCTCTACCTCCTTCAATATAAAAAAGGATGACATTTACTTGAGCTCCTTCTTCATATAAAACCTGTCTCGTAGCAATGTCTGAAGGTTTAAACCAAAACTCTATAGTTCTATTTCTAGTATTTTGTAAATTAATAGCATCTGTGTTTGGAACTGTAATATAATCATTGGTTCCATTTCCTGTAAAACCAGCAGAACAAGGTATTTGGGCTACAATTAGCTGAGTTAAAAAGGCAAATAGGAATAGTATGTTTTTTTTCATAATTTTAATATTTTACGGTAGATGCGAGTCATAATATACAAAACAAAATTAATACCAAATTTTATAAATATTAAATAATTTTCGCTAAAAAAACATATTCTATCGTTTAAAGGAAACTTTCAATTAAATAAATGATAAGATTAATAGAATCTTTATATTTGAACTTTAAAAAAAATACAATGAATCCACTTTTACAAGACTTTAACACCGCTCCTTTTTCTAAAATTTCTAACAACAATTACAAACCAGCAATTAAAAAAGGAATTGAAATTGCAAAAGCAGAAATTGATGCAATTATACAGAACTCTGAAACACCTACTTTTAAAAATACAACCGTTGCTTTAGATTTTTCTGGTGAAAAACTAAATAGAATTACCAGTATTTTCTTCAACTTAAATTCTGCTGAAACCAATGACGAAATCCAGAAAATAGCGCAAGAAGTTTCGCCTTGGTTAAGTGAATTTGGAAATGACATTACGTTAAATGAAGCTTTGTTTAAGAGAGTAAAGTCGGTTTTTGAAACAAAAGAAACCTTAGATTTAACGCCAGAACAAGTAATGCTTTTAGACAAGCAATACAAAAGTTTTGCAAGAAATGGTGCGAACTTAAATGAAGCAGATAAAACTAAGCTTCGTGAAATTGATGCAAAACTATCTAAATTGTCTTTAAAATTTGGCGAGAATGTATTGGCAGAAACCAATGCTTTTGAAATGCACTTAACAGATGAAAGAGATTTAGCAGGTTTGCCAGAAAGCGAAAAAGAAGCAGCGAGAGAAGTTGCAAAGTCTAAGGAAAAAGAAGGTTGGATTTTTACTTTAGATTACCCAAGTTACATTCCATTCTTAACCTATGCAGACAATAGAGCGTTGCGTAAAAAAATGGCAATTGCTGCTGGTAAAAAAGGATTTCAAGACAATGAATTCAATAATGAAAAAATTGTTTTAGAGATTGTGAATCTGCGTCATGAAAGAGCTAATTTATTAAGTTACAAAACACATGCTCATTTTGTTTTAGAAGAAAGAATGGCAGAAACGCCAGAAAAAGTAATTGACTTTTCTAATAATTTATTAAAAAAAGCAAAACCTGCGGCTTTAAAAGAGTTTGAAAACTTAGAAAATTACGCGAAAAAATTAGACGGTATTGACCAACTTCAAAAATGGGATGGCGCTTATTATTCAGAAAAATTAAAGAAAGAATTATTTGATTTAGACCAAGAATTATTAAAGCCTTATTTTAAATTAGAGAATGTAATTGATGGTGTTTTTGAAATTGCAAATCGATTATTCGATTTAAAATTTGAAGAAGTCTCTAACATCGACAAATACCACGAAGACGTTAAAACGTATAACGTTACTGATATAAATGGAAATTTTATTGCTGTTTTTTATGCTGATTTTCATCCAAGAAAAGGAAAAAGAAATGGTGCGTGGATGACGTCTTATAAATCACAACAAATTAAAAACGGTATTAACGAAAGACCACACGTTTCTATTGTTTGTAATTTTACAAAACCAACCGCAACAAAGCCTTCTTTATTAACTTTTAATGAGGTTACCACGTTGTTTCATGAATTTGGTCATGCCCTTCACGGCATGTTAGGAAACACAACCTACAATAGTTTATCCGGAACTTCGGTTTCTTGGGATTTTGTAGAATTACCGAGTCAGGTTTTAGAAAACTGGTGTTTTGAAAAAGAAGCTTTAGAGTTGTTTGCAAAACATTATGAAACAGGAGAAATTATTCCGATGAAATATGTGGAAAAAATTAAAGAATCGGCAAGTTTTCACGAAGGAATGCAAACATTAAGGCAACTTAGTTTTGGTTTGTTAGACATGCAATGGCACGGTGGCGAATCTCCACAGACCATTACCTCTGTAAAGGAATTTGAAAATGATGCTTTTGCTGAAACAAAATTATACCCTGATGTTGCAGAAAATGTAATGAGTACTTCTTTTTCACATATTTTTCAAGGAGGATATTCTGCCGGTTATTATTCATACAAATGGGCTGAAGTTTTAGATGCAGATGCTTTTGAGTATTTCTTAGAAGAAGGCATTTTTAACAAAGAAGTCGCTACAAAATTTAAAGACAATGTACTTTCTAAAGGAGGAACAGAAAAACCAATGGAACTATACAAACGTTTTAGAGGAAAAGAACCAAAACCAGATGCTTTATTAAAAAGAGCGGGTTTAATCTAATACATCGTAAGCAATCTTCAGTTAGCAACTTATTAAAAAAGACTAACTGAAGACTGTTTCCTTATTTATTTAATGAATAACAGCAATTAATACAAGAGGTATTTTTTTCTAACCTTTTGAAATGTATTTAAATCATTTTGCCAACTTGCTTTTATATCTTCAAACGAAACTCCTTGCTCAATTTGCTTTTGTAATTTTGAAGTTCCTGCTAACTTTAGAAAGAATTTATTAAAAAACTGGGCTTTATTTTCTGTATTCTTATACGATTCAATCAACCAGTTTAAATTTAAACTACTCAGCTTCTCTCTATTTCTTAAATCTCTTCCGTAGCACATTTCTCCGTCATGCTTCGGGTGTTTTGCACCAAAATTAGGTTGTGGTGTGAAACTAAAATCAAAAGACTTTTCAGGTAAAAAAGGCGAACCAAAAATTTGAAATTGCATTTCTGTACCTCTACCAGCACTTACATTTGTTCCTTCAAAAAAACACAAACTAGGATATAAATTAATAGCCTTCGCGTTTGGTAAATTTGGTGAAGGAAGTATTGGTAAATTATATTCAGAATGATGTGTGTAATTCTTTAATGATATTACCGTAAGGTCGCACTGAATTCCGTTTTCCAACCATTTTTCGCCATTAATCATTTTACCATATTCTCCAATTGTCATTCCGTAAACCGTAGGAACAGGATGCATTCCTACAAAACTTTTTGCTTCTTGTTCTAACATCGGACCATCAACATAGTGCCCATTAGGATTCGGTCTGTCTAAAACAATAAGCGGAATGTTTAACTCTGCACAAACCTCCATTACATTATGAAGTGTAGAAATATAGGTGTAAAAACGGACACCTACATCCTGAATATCGAACAGCATAACATCTAAACCTTTTAAATGCTCTTGCGATGGTTTTCTATTTGCTCCATATAAAGAAACAATAGGCAAACCTGTACTTGCATCAACACCATCTGCTACATGTTCTCCAGCGTCTGCTTTTCCTCTAAAACCATGTTCTGGAGCAAAAACTTTTGTAACATTTACACCTAAAGCAACTAAAGAGTCGACAAGGTGTACATTTGTTTCTCTTTTAAAAAGAACACTTGTTTGATTTGCGACAACACCAACATTTTTTCCTTTGAGTATTGGTAAATACTGCTCCGTTAAGTTTGCTGCTACTATAATTTTAGCAGCGGTTTTGTTTTCTAATTCATCTGATTGTACTGTTGCTTTGTCTTTTTTAGAAGTACAAGAGATTATAATAAGAGCGCATAATAATAGGATGTAATTTTTCATAACCGATTGTTAAAGTGATGTTTTTATAATTTTAAAAGTTTCTTGATTTCCAGATGCATCTAATACTTTAAAGAAGTATACACCATTAGATAAATTAGAAATATCAACCGATTGCTTTTTAACAGCTACACCCTTTATTAATTTCCCTAAAATATTATAAACATCAACCTCTGCCAACGCTATATTTTCTAGATTAGAAATATTGATTGTATTATTAGCTGGATTAGGGTAAAACGATATTTTTTCTTTTAAACTTGCCCCTACATTGGCAGTTGCTCCAAATTTAGCACTAATTAAACTCCAAAGTTCTGGTCTTGTTCCGTCATAGTTTAACGCCCAAATACCAACACCTCCTAAATTATTAGAAATTGCCAAATCGTATTTTTTTGAAAGACTTGCTTCGTTATCAGCCCAAATTTGATTCCAATCTGAACCATCATTCCAAGTATACCATGGAACTTCAAAATCGGCATTCCAAATCCAACCACCATGAGTTGCAGCTTCCGTAGAGGTATTTCTATATCTTGTAGATTTCACATGAGAACTTGTTGTAGACTCAGATGCATTGGTTGCTGTTTTCCAATGTTGCCCGTAATACGGAATTGCCAAAACTAACTTTTCTGGATGATTCACTGTTGGAACTTTATAAGTTCCTGTTTCTACAGTTCTTTTAACAGACCTTTTCCAAGAAGTATGGTGCTTTAATGGTGCAACCGGACCCGATTTATCTGAAGAACCAGATGTATAATCATACGCCATTATAATTAAATAATCTACACTATCTACCAAGTCATCCATAATCCAACCGCCCCAATTTACTGCAGGTCCATCAAAAGACACTTCTTTTCCTGGTAATTCTTGATGAATATACGTTGTTAAACTCGCCATAAAGGTATTTAATTCAGCTCCCCTATGTGCGCTTGTTATTCCTTCAAAATCGATATTTACACCATCTAAACTATAAGTTTGTATTAAATTTTTAACATTGGCAAAAAATGTATTTTGCTTTGCTGAATTAGTAAACAATTCCCAAGCAACTGCGTCTGCTCCATCTGATCCTCCAAAATTAACAACCGTCATAATAACTTTTGTTCCTGCAGCATGCGCCGCATTAATTTCAGTTATCCAAGGCCAACCCGGAGGCGTAGAAATAGCTGCATCTAATTGTACTCTAAAATCGAAACATGCCAAATGCGTTAATAAATCATATTGAATATTGTTATGCGCACCATCACTTTGCTCCCAATAGGGTAAAAAACCAAAAACCATTTTTGATAAAGTTTTTGAACTTTTATTTTGCAACGGAATAATTTCAGCGTTAATCTTACCTGAAATTATAGATCGTTTTACAGACTTACCAAACTCTTCTGCTTGCAATTCGTGAATTCCTTTCTTTACGATCTCTTGTGATAAAACAATGTTACATGAAAATAGTACAACTAAATATAATATTGCGGAATGTAGTTTTTGTTTCATAATGGTTGGGTTTTAGTTTTTTACAATAGTCGTATGCTTTTTTAATTTAATATTTCAATTCCCTTACCCGTTACAAAGTTGTTGTTTATAGAAGCAGGTAATCTCCCTTTTGCTTCCTTATTTCCTATAATAATTTGTGCAGATATCTTTTGAGCAATATCCGTATTTTCATAAGAAATAACTGTTCCTTCAATATTTTCAAACGAAAGGTTTTCTAGACAATACTGACTTGCAAATACGTCTAAAACTACTTTATTGTTTTTCGCAATACGTTCAATCATCGACTGATCTTTTTTAGAAATTTTTGAAGTTAACCTACTATTTAAACGGTGATAGCCAATAATAACTTTATCATATTTTTTAAGTTTCTGAAGTAGCTTTTTATTTGTAACATCAGAAAATACATCAACAGCTACATGTGCCTTTAATTCTTCTAAAAATGCAGCAGAATTTCCATCACCTAAATGCATAAATGCTATTTTTTCTTCTTTTATTATCGGAAGAATTTTATCCGTATTTTTTAGTGCAGTAATTGCATTTATAAATATTTCTTCGTTTAAAGCATCATTCGTTTCATCATTTAAATCAGTAATAAGATTTGCTGTTTCAATGGGTTTAAAATTATTTAATTGTACCTTAAATTTAGCTGTAAGAATCTTTTTAACCGAATGCGCTAATCTTTTTTCTGTAATTTCTGCTGTTTGATAAGCTTCCATAATTTTTGACATTCCTTTCGAAACATCCTCTGTTAATACCAAAACATCGTTTCCAGCCATAAACGCTGCCAAATCTATATCTCCAGTTTCTTTATAGTTTGAAGCTCCTTTCATATTCAAAGCATCCGTAAAAATGAGTCCTTTAAATTGCAATTTCTCTTTTAAAATATCTGAAACAATATGGTGTGATAACGAAGACGGAAGTCCGTCTGTACTTTCTAAACTTGGCACATTCAAATGCGCTACCATAACGCCTGCAATGTTGTTTTTAAATAATTTTTTATACGGATAAAACTCAACGGAATCAATTCTTTCTTTTGATAACGAAACAGTTGGTAACGTTTTATGAGAATCTTTATCGGTATCTCCATGACCAGGAAAATGCTTTGCACATGCCAATACATTTAGACTTTGCAAACCTTCTGTAAATGCAATTGCTTTATTGGTGACATTTATTTTATTTTCAGCAAAAGAACGCACACCAATTATCGGGTTTTTAGAGTTTGTATTGATATCTACTACAGGTGCAAAATTAATATGAACTCCCAAACGATTGCAATGCTCACCAATTTTATGACCAACTTTTTTCACCAAATCGTTGTCATCTAAAGCACCAAGTGTCATATTATAAGGAAACCTTGCGGTGCTATCTAAACGCATATTTAAACCCCATTCTGCATCCATTGCAATTAACAAAGGCACTTTCGAAGTCGATTGGTATAAGTTTGTTTGCTTTGCTTGCCCTACAGGTCCTCCTTGAAAAAAGACCAGTCCGCCAATTCCGTTTTCTTTTATCAATTTTTGAATCGTATCTGTATGACTTTCCTCTTTATTTGAATACGCAGCGATCATAAATAGCTGTCCTACTTTTTCTTTAAGAGTCATTGTATTATAAATACTATCTACCCATTTTGTTTGGTTTGTATTTTCTAATATATTGCTTTTAGTTTGTTTTTTGTCACAACTAAAAATCATTGCTAATAAGACTAAAAAGATAGGAACTGATTTTTTCATTTTTTATGAATTAAATTTTTATAAATATTTTTTTTCTGAACAAAATGTAAACTAGACTCCAAAAAAAGAGAATATGAGCAATTGCAAATAATAGCGACCCGTTCATATTTCCAGCAATTGGAACAAATATATTTTGATACAGGTAGTTTAGAGCACTTGTAGTTTCACCTTGTGCATTTGTAATTTTTACCAAATAAATCATTGTTTTTACATACAAACCAGAAAAAACAAAAATAAATAATGAATTGGTACCAAAATGTATAAATGGTTGAGACCAGGAACTGTATTTTTTCACATCAATAAGCCATATTAAAAACGCCAATAGTAGCATTGCAAAACCTGCAGAAAAACACACAAAAGAACTTGACCAAAGCGATTTATTTATAGGAAACACAAAACTCCAGACATATCCCAACACTACAAGACTGAATCCGTAAATTAAAAGTCTTTTTATTTTAAGAGTGATGTCTGTCGATTTACTTAAAAAACTACCTGCTAAACTACCAATAAGAACAGTAGCAATAGATGGTAATGTTGATAATAATCCTTCAGGATCAAAAGGAAAACCTAGCCCTTTCCAGATATGATTTGGACCAAATAAATACAGGTCTATTTTACCCACTAAGTTGGTTTGTGGTGCAAACGGATTTTCTGGAACAAGGAAATATAACAATCCCCAATAAATTATTAAAATACCAGCGGTAACATAGATCAGGCTTCTTTTATTGAAGAGCAAACAAATGGAAGCGCCAATTCCGTATGCAAGCGCAATACGCTGTAAAACCCCGAAATACCGAACCGTTTCAAAATTAAATTTAGGATAGAGATTTAAAAACAATCCTATTGCAAAAATGATAAAGGTTCTTTTAATAATCTTCTTTAATGCTTTTGAATTTTCTTCTGGCTTAAAATTTTTAAAGGCAAAATGGATAGAAACCCCAACAATAAATAGGAAAAAAGGAAAAACGGCATCTGTTGGTGTAAAACCATGCCATTTTGCATGCAATAAAGGCCAATATACATAAGACCAACTACCTGGTGTATTTACCAAAATCATTGCCGCTATGGTGATTCCTCTTAAAACATCTAATGCTTTTAGTCTTTCTTTTAGTATCATTTTTGCCAGTTTATTTATTTCACTTCCGCTTTATATGCTTCTATCGTTTTTCTAACACTTTTATGTTTTTGTAATAATTTGGTCGCCAATTCTTCATCAATATTCAGATCATCCATAACCATTCTAACACCTCTTGAAACAAGTTTTTTGTTTGACAATTGCATGTCTACCATTTTATTTCCTTTTACACGACCCAGTTTTATCATCACCGTTGTAGAAATCATATTCAACGCCAACTTTTGTGCTGTACCCGCTTTCATTCTTGTGCTTCCAGTTACAAACTCTGGCCCAACAATTAATTCTACCGGAAGATCTGCTTCTAATGATAATGGGGAGTCTTTATTACACGTAACACAGCCAGTTATAATTTGGTGCTGTTTCGCTTTTTGTAAGCCACCAATTACATACGGTGTAGTACCTGAAGCCGCAATACCAATAAGAACATCTTTGTCTGTAATATTGTGTTCTTGTAAATCTTTCCAAGCTAACTCGGTATCATCTTCTGCATTTTCAATAGCTTTTCTAAGCGCAGTATCTCCACCAGCAATTATTCCAATAATCCAATTATCTGAAACACCAAATGTAGGTGGACATTCCGAAGCATCCAAAACCCCTAATCTACCACTTGTTCCTGCTCCAATGTAGAAAAGTCTTCCTCCTTTACTCATTTTCGCATGAATAACATCCGTTAATTTTTCAATTTGTGGTATGGCTTTTTCAACTGCATTAGGCACTTTTTTATCTTCTATATTCATGTTTGAAAGTAATTCAAACGTACTCATTTCTTCTAAATTATTGTAATCTGATGTTTGCTCTGTTGTTAGGTTGTTAATCATTTTTATTTCGTGTAAGGATTAAACTTAAAATTGTTAATGATGCGTTTAATAATATATTCATAAAGCCTAAATCGAAAGAGAATTTTTCTTTAACGATGTAGTTTAAATAATAAGTTAGCAATGGCATTAAAATACAGACATAAGGTACTACTGCATCTTTTATATTTATTTTAGTAAAAATACCCAACAAATAAAGCCCCAATAACGGACCATATGTATAGCCTGCAACTTTAAATATTGTTGTAATTACATCTCCTTTACTTTCTGAAAATAACATGATGATGATAAATATGATCACAGAAAAACCAAGTAACACATAATTTTTAAGACGTTTTTTTTCTTTTGAATTTTTATTTTTGACATCTAAAAAATCGACCGTAAAAGATGTTGTTAGTGCTGTTAATGATGAATCTACACTAGAAAATGAAGCTGCAGTGATTCCTAAAATAAAACTAACCGCTGCTACAGTTCCAAAATTTCCGAGAGAAAGCATTGGAAATAAATTATCTGTATTGATAAACTTTCCGTTTTCCATTTCTAATTGAATTCCGAATTTTTCTGCGTACAAATAAAGCATCACACCTAAACCTAAAAAAAGAAATTGCGCCAAGGCTAAAAACAAACTGAATGTTAATATATTACGCTGTGCTTCCTTTTTATTTTTACAGGTTAAGGTTTTTTGCATCATATTTTGATCTAAACCAACCATGGCAACAGCAATTAAAATTCCTGAAATAAACTGTTTAAAAAAGTTGCTTCCCGAATTAAAATCCCAATTAAAAACCTTAAAATATTTATGTTCTGTAATAGAAGTTATCGTTTCTGAAACGCTTAAATTTAAAGCGTCTTTTATGATAAATATAGATACGATTGCAGCCATCAGTAAAAAGAAGGTTTGCAAAGTATCTGTCCAAACAATGGTTTTAATTCCCGATTTATTAGTGTACATCCAAATTAAAATTAAGATGATAATTACGGTTGCATAAAAAGGAATGTTAAATGCATCGAAAACGGCATATTGTAAAATTTTTGCAGCTAGCAATAATCTTAATGCAGCACCAAATGATTGCGAAATCAAGAAAAATAAAGAGCCTGTTTTGTATGTTTTTGGTCCGAATCTGGTTTCTAAATAACTGTATATCGAAACCAATTTTAAATTGTAATAGATGGGAATGAGCACGTAGGTTATAAACACGTAACCCACTACGTTTCCGAAAACGAACTGTAAATAATAAAAATAATTATTACTTACCATTCCTGGTATAGAAACAAATGTTACACCAGACATAACGGCGCCAATCATCCCAAAAGCAACTACCTGCCAGGGAGATTTTCTGTCTCCTGTATAGAAGGAATCGTCACTTGTATTTTTGGATGTGAAATGTGAAATTAACATTAATACTCCAAAATAAGATACAATGAGTAATAGAATTATGGTTGAGTTCATCTTAATTTATTAGCTTTAAACTACTTTTATCAATTGTTAAGTACCATTAATTATGGTCTTTAAGTTGACATCCTTTTTTTTAAAATAATTGTAATTTTATTTTTGAAGTTCAATTTTAAATACAAAAGTTTTTACTTTTTCAAATTTAAGAAGAATTGTCTTCCTAAGTTTAAACCCTTTATTAAAATAAGAGGTGAGAGTGGAGTTTCAACATCTCACCTCTTATCACTAATTCAAAATATAATAATGATAATAAGTGACTTTTCCGGTTGGGGGATTTACTTATCGCTAGTTTTTTTTATTAATTAATTTTATCCCACCACATTCTTGTGGTTAGTAAATCTCCTCCCTGTTGTACAATTGCAGCTTCAACATTTGCAGGATTGTTTAATTTTTCTGATGCTGGGTACGGAAGTCTTCTTGGTATTTCACCACCTGTAAGCGTCGCTGCAACACTTGCAGGCACTAACTCTGGATACCCTGATCTTCTCCAATTTGAAAAAGTTTCTAAACCATTACCAAAAGTAGCTACCCAATATTGTTCATTGATCATTTTTAAAGCTTCTGCAGGAACAAAAGGATTCGTATTTAAATAATCGTCTATCTGAGTAGTTGTAATATTTGCGCCATTACCATACATCGATAAATATTGCATTGCCGCAGTTACACCTGCATTGTAATGTGTTTCAACATTTGTAGCTCCGCCTGCCAAGCTCCATCTTTCACCAGCCTCTGCTAACATAAACTCAACCTCTGCATACGTTTGAAAGAAAAAAGGCGCATCATAAACTACATTTCCAGAACCACCAAAAATATTAATGTTTGGTTTTGAATTTGCCGTACCTCTTGTAGCTATATTTATATCTTGACCAAATTGTAACGCAGGATCTGTGTCTCCACTAACCGTAGATGCTAAAACAGAAACCCTTGGATCGTCTCTATCTTTCATAAAATCCATAAAAGTTTTAGAAATTTTAACCTGCGTTGAGGCTCTCGATGTAAAACACTTTGTAAGCGGATTTACGTTTGGTCCACCATCATTTGCAGAATTCTCATATTGTAAAAAAGCAATATCTGCATTACTTGTCATCACTCCTCCGCTAATCGCTTTTGTTGCCCATGCTTTTGCACTTGCATCGTCTACTTTTACCATTCTCATAGCCAAACGTAGCATTAATGAATTGGCAAACTTTTTCCATTTTCCTGTATCACCAGCAAACATTAAATCTGCAGTGCCATAAGAACTTGTACCTCCTGAATTTAAAACAACTACAGAAGCTTCTAGCGTTTCTAACATATTGCTATAAATAGAACTTTGGGTATCATATTTAGGAAAACGAATCCCTTCTAAAAATCCTTTACCAGCCTCACTATATGGAATGTCTCCATAAGCGTCTGTTATTCTACTAAAAATTAAAACTTTTTGTACTCTTGCTATGGCTAAATCTACCGTTGCAGTAGGCGCTGTACTTGTTTCTAATTGCGCTTCTAAATCGGCAATATTCTTTACTGTAGTTTTAAATTGCTCTTCAAATAACCAATGTGTATTTCCTTCTTTGTATAAAAAGGATACATACGAAGTATTATTTAAGTGCTGTACGTTTTGCATAAAATGAATAACATTCCAAAATAAATAAGCAACATAACTACTACCTCCTGTGTATAACTGAATATAGGTAAGTTTTGTTGATGGATCTAACTGAACTGGTTTTGTTGGATTTACATTGAGTTCTTCGAAACCGTCATCACAAAAACTGAATGTACATAGTATTACTACTAAAATAAATATTTTTTTCATATTCTATTTTTTAAAATTTAACGTTTACTGAAAATCCATAACTTCTTGTTGATGGGGTTCCAAATCTTTCTATCCCTTGAGAGTTTAAATTATTTAATGAAGCCTCTGGGTCTACATTATCAATTTTTCTCGAAATAAAGAACAGGTTTCTACCTATAGCAGATATTCTTACATTGTCTATAAAAATATTTTTTAATGCTGTTTGTGGAAGACTATATGACAAACTCAATTCTCTAAACTTAATAAAGTCTGTACTGTAAACAAATTCTTCTGAAATACCTGAATTCTCTTCACCTATAAAACCATAATAAGTTCGTAAGTTTTCTGGAGCCACAACCTTCGTAAATGCCTGCCCTGTAGCATTATCAATACCAGATACTTCTAAACCATCTTCTCGACCTTGAAGCGTCTTTTTATGAAGTCCTCTCATCATTAATTCCCTGTTTGTTCCAGAATGTACACTTCCTCCAAATTTAGCATCAATTAAAAAACTTAACGATACATCTTTGTAACTAAACCTGTTTGAAAAACCCATGGTATAAGGTGCAACACCTTGCCCTAGTATTTTGTTTTCTCCCTGAATAGGTTTTGGCATAGATCCACTATTGTTATATATGATTGTTCCGTTTTCATCTCTTTTATATGAAGAACCAAAAATTACCCCATAATTCTCGCCAACAATATGAGAAATAATTGCTGTTCTAGACCTCGTTAAACTTCCATCTACATTAATTGCCGTATCCTCATCATCTGTATGAATAATTTCACTGTCGTTAAACCCAAAGTTAAATGAAGTGTTCCATGAGAAATCTTCTGTTTCAATTGGTGAACCTCCTAGTAAAAATTCAAAACCCTTATTTTGTAATTCACCAATATTAAGAATTGATGATGTAAATCCTGAGGATTGAGAAGCTGCTGCTCTAACAATATCATTCTGAGTTTTATTAGCATAATAAGCCATATCAAGATGTAGTCTATTGTTAAAAAAGCGTCCCTCAAACCCAATTTCAAATTCATTTTTTTGAAACGGAATTAAGTTTGGATTTGGAATTGAATTTCCATTTAACTGTCCGAAAGACTGTCCCTGAAAAGATCCCGTAATTGCATAATCTAAATTTAAACTATAAGCGTTTCTAGCGCCACCTGCAACTTGGGCATAACTTGCTCTTACTTTAGCATAATTAATTGCTTCTGGCAAATCAAAAGCCTGACTTAATAATAAACTCTGACTTAATGACCAATAAAAGCCGTCATTTGGCGTCGTTTTTCCTGGAAAAGAAAGTGTAGAAAACCAATCATTTCTTCCAGTAAAGGTTACATATAAATACTTATCATAACTCGCTTCAAAAGAGCCATAGATAGAATTTGTCTGTGTTTTAAAATACCCATAACTTGGTTCTGGTAAAGTAGTGTTATTTAAATCTTCTAAACCAACCACAATAAAACCTCTTCCTAAGGCACTTAAAGACTCAAAGCTAGATGTTCTTGTATTGGCTCCTATGATAGAATTTGTTGATATTTTATCTGTAATGTCTTTATCAATTCCTAACATAACATCAGAATTTACTAACTTGTATGTAGATTTTACTTGGTATAATTCTCCTGCCGGTCTATAAGCAGTACCAAAAGGTGTTACTTGTTTTCTAGACAAATCATAAGTATCAAGACCTGTTCTTCCTGTTACATACAACCAATCGTTTACATCATATTTTAAAGTAGTTGATGCCGTAAATCTATTTTTAGTATCATCATTATTAAAATCATTTGTAGCCCAATAAGGATTTGAAATAAACTGACTTGGTTGAAACCTTAACTCTGTTCCTTCTTCATTAGAACCTGGTTTCAAATCATAAATATTTAAACTACTTGGCAATACAAACGCTACCGTATTTGCATTTCCTGGTGTATCACCAATACTTATACGATTGTGTACATCTTCTACAATGTATTTTGTGTTGATGGTAGAAGTTAATTTTGAACTAATTTTTGCAGAAGCGTTTAAAGATATCGACCTTCTTTTTAAAGTAGTATTAGGAAAAATATCTTTATTATCTAAGTTTGAAAAAGACAAACGATAATTGTACCCTTCGCCTCCTTTTGCAAGGGCAATTGTATTAATTGCAGTAACACCTGTTTTGTAAAATTTATCTAGATTATTGCCCGTGTAAGAATAAGGTCTTTTAACTCCGTCCCAATTATACACCATCGAACCATCTAAAGGAGCGCCCCAAGACTGCAAAGAACTCACATAAGAATCATCAATTGCACTAGCTTCTACTCCTATTTCTACAGGATTACCAGTTAGATCATATTCGTATCCTGGTCTTAACCTGTTATTTCCTTGTCCGTAGGTTGTTTGAAAATCTTGAAGACCTGTATTTACCTTATCAAAAGTAAAAGAACTAGAATATTCTATTCCCATCCTTTTTTTATTCTTACCCGATTTTGTGGTAATCATGATTACCCCATTAGAAGCTAGCGAACCATAAAGAGCTGCTGCTGAACTTCCTTTTAAAACAGATACACTTTCAATATCATCTGGGTTTATTGAAGAAATATCATCTCCTCCATCTCCTGTTGCATTATTTGTTGCACCCACAACAGAGCCATTCGTGTTATTAATAACAGGAATTCCGTCTATTACATATAGTGGCTGATTGTTTCCTGTTAAAGAACTCGCACCACGTATAATAACTCTACTAGAACCTGCAGCTCCTCCACTTCCTGAAGAAATATTAACCCCCGCAACTCTTCCTTGTAAAGAATTTACAGCACTTGAACTTTTCACCGCAGACAAATCATCTCCGTCTACTTTTGTTAATGAATAGCCTAAAGCCTTAGACTCTCTTTTAATCCCTAAAGCCGTAACAACAATTTCATTAAGATTTGTAGCGTTTGGCTCTAAAATGGCGTTTATTACTTGGCTTTCTCCAGACAACTGAATCGCAACTGTTTTGTACCCAAGATAACTAAAGGTTAGTGTCTTTCCTTTTAAGTCTTCAGCCTTTATAGTATATAAACCATCAAAGTCAGTTATATCTCCCTTATTAATTTGGTCGATAAACACACTAACCTCAGGTAAAGGCATGTTACTCCCTTTTTCGGTAACAGTTCCTGAAATCGTCTTCAATTGAGCAAATGAACTTTGCGCAACCAAAAGCAGCAACAATACTATTGTTAGGTTGTACGTTTTTTTCATATAAATTTGAGTTTAAATTAATTAGGGTAAAGATATAAAAATAATTAAAACACGCAACTAATGTGCAAAAAACTGCAATATTTATTCAATTAAAAACATATAAATAAACATTAATCAACAAAATAACGCAATAAACACAAATCAAAGACTAATAAATCGTTTATTAAAAACCCAAATATTCCTTATTTTAATAGACATAAAGTCCCCTCACGGAGAAAAAAAATTAGTTTTATCTTAATTTTTAAATTCTGCATATTTATAAAAAATAACCGCAAACAATTGCAATATTATTTTTTTATCACAAAAAAAATCGCAAAATTGCTTAATTAAATCTTACTTTTGAGAAAATCAATTTTATGAAGAAAAAGGACCGTCAGCAAAAAGTAGTAGATGAAGTAAGTATTAATAGGCAAGTAAGTTCTAGTTTTCTTTCTGAAAAATTGAATGTTTCCGAAGACACCATAAGAAGAGATATAAAGGAATTAGATAAAAGAGGTTTACTTACCAAAGTGCACGGAGGAGCAATTTCTACCATGCAAAAACTGTATCACTATAATGAAGATATAATCTACAAAAGAGAAGAAAAAGTACTCATCGCTAAAAAAGCAATTACTTTAGTAGAAGATGGCATGGTCATTATAATGAGTGGTGGGACTACCAATTTAATGCTTGCAAAATTATTTCCGAAAACATTAAAAGCAACTATTTACACATATAGTTTGCCAATTGCAATGCAATTAGCAGAGCACCCAACCATAGAAACCATTTTTATTGGAGGGAGAATCCAAAGAAATTCGATGGTAACTACAGGCATTGATGTAATTCAATATTTATCTAACATTACCGCTAATCTTTGTTTTATTGGTGTAAGTGGTTTTAGCTTAGAACAAGGCATTACTGGCGAAGGTTATGAAGTTGCGTTGGTTAAAAAAGCAATGATCAAAGCTTCTGAACGAAACGTCTATTTATCCACCTCAAACAAGTTAAACATTAGACTTAATTATGATATTTGTAGCCTACAGGAAATTGATATTGCCATTACAGACCTAGACGTAAATGATCCAATGCTGCAGCATTATGTAGAGGCTGGCGTTGTATTAATTTAATTTAAAACCTTTTAAATTAAACCTTTAAGGATATGATTTTAAAAAAAAGCTGTTTTTACCAAAAAATAATAACGGCATTTCTTATTGTCTTTTTTATGTTACTTTTAACCAATTGTAGCAAAAAAGTTTACACGCCTACAGTAGTAAAAAGGGTAGCGGTTAAAAAAACAACGAATACTGAAATTAAAAAAAGGAATGCTCCTGCTACCGAAAGAGAATTTAGAGCAGTTTGGATTGCTAGTGTGGCAAACATTAATTGGCCAAGTAAACGCGGTCTTTCTACTGAAGAACAACAAAAAGAGGCCATTGAATTATTAGATCTTCTACATCAAAATAATTTTAACACTGTTATACTACAAGTGAGGCCACAAGCAGATGCGATGTACAAAAGCGATCTAGAGCCTTGGTCTTATTATTTAACAGGAACCCAAGGAAAAGCGCCTTCTCCTTATTATGATCCTTTAGAATTCTGGATATACGAAGCACATAAAAGAGGGCTAGAATTACATGCTTGGTTAAATCCCTACAGAGCACATCACACCGCAGGAGGCGAAATAACCGAAGCTTCCATTGTTCACAAAAACCCAAAATTGGTTGCAAAATTAGAAACCGGCTTTTGGTGGTTAGATCCTGGTAATAAAAAAACACAAGAACATAGTTACAAAATTGTGATGGATATTGTTCAAAGATATAATGTAGACGGAATCCATTTTGATGATTACTTCTACCCATATCCTTCTTATAATAATAACAAAGATTTTCCGGATGATAAAAGTTGGAAAAACTACCTAAATTCTGGTGGTCAATTAAAAAGAGATGACTGGAGAAGAGATAACGTAAATACATTTATCGAAAAAGTATATACCAATATCAAAAAAGCTAAACCCAGTGTAAAATTCGGAATTAGTCCTTTTGGTTTTTGGCGACCAAATTATCCTGCCTCAGTAACTGCTGGTTTCGACCAATACAGTGAGCTGTATGCAGATGCAAAACTTTGGTTAAATAAAGGATGGATCGATTACCTTACGCCTCAATTGTATTGGCCAATTAATAGAACAGATGTTAGTTTTCCTGTTTTACTAAATTGGTGGAATCAAGAAAACACGCACAAAAGACACCTCTGGCCAGGAATGAGTATTGGCAGAATTAAAGGAGATGAAGGAATTGATGAGGTTATAAATCAGATTATGATAACCAAAGGCATGTTATCTAAATCTCCTGGAGCTGTACATTGGAGCATTGCTCCTTTAATAGAATCACCCAAATTAATGGAAGCAATTGCTAACGGACCGTATAAAAAACAGGCGCTCGTTCCGGGTTCTCCTTGGCTACATAATTCAAAACCCGAAAAACCAACGCTTGCGTATGCTTTTAAAAATGATAGTTTATTCATAAACTGGTCGTCTAAAAACAGCGATAAAGTTGCCAACTGGGTAGTTCGTTACAAATACAATAACAAATGGGATTATAGCATTCACGGACGTTTTACAAACTCGCACAAGCTTCCGCTAACTTTAAATGACTCTAAAAAGGTTTTAAAAGCAATTGCGATATCTGTTATTGATAAATTTGGAAACGAAAGTCTCTTTGAAGAAATACCAATTGCAAAAGTGAGCACACGAATTAAAGACTAATTTTATCTTTACTTATTTTTAGCTTCAATCCATTTACTCATGTATTTTGTCGCTTGCAAAGTTTGATGCTGCAATAAGCTTCCGAAAAAATTATGCGTTCTATGTTTTGCTATATTTTGCTGAATTTCTTCAATTTTATTGAAAAGTAATTCGCCATTTTTTTCTTTACTATAGATACAATTGATAATATTTACTCCGTTTAATTGGGCATTTCTCCAAGCAGACTTATTCGTATATAGTTCAATTGCCTTCAATGCATAATCAGAAAAATCATCTTCTATAAAACCATTCCAAGGAAATTTACCCGCCATTCCTTCCGCTCCAATTGAAGTCGTAACACTTGGCGTTCCGCAAAGCATTGCCTCTGTGAGTTTCCCTTTAATTCCTGCACCAAAATTTAAAGGAGCTAAAACTACTCTCGCGTTTTCTACAACTTCATTTGCATTTGCTGCAAAACCTTTCACAATAAAACCTTCTTTTTTATTGTGAAGCTGCTCTATTTGCTGATTCATGTATGCACCGTAAATATGGACTTCAGCTTTTGGAAGCTGCTTTCTTATCTCGTTCCAAATCTCATTTTTCAATGTTAAAACGGCAGCTACATTTGGTTTGTGAAAGAAATTACCAATAAAAATAAAATCTTGTCTTTCTTCAAATATTTTCCATTTTTTTTGTTGATGTTCGCCAATCTCATCAAACAGAAAAGGTACATACATTAAAATAGATTCGTCTATTTTAAAAGTGTTTTTCAACAATTGCATCTCAAACGTAGAAATTATTAAAGACAAATCGCACCTTAAAATAGCTGCAATTTCTCTTTTTGTAATGTCTTGTTTCAGAAGTTCTTCCGTAGAAAAATCAATATTCTTTTTAAAGCACAACTCTCTTGTTTTTCGCAAACAATGCAAATCTTCTGTATCTAAAATCCTAATTGCTTTTGGATAATTTTCTGCAACGCGCCAACCAAATTGTTCTTCCATCATAAAACGATCGAACATGACAATGTTTGGCTCTAATTCTTTTATAAAATCATCAAAAGAAGCGTTGTTTAATTCAATAGAGACCTCAGTAATTCCTAAAGAAATTAAATCGATTGCTTTTTCACTTTTTTGTGAAGGCGAAGCAAAAGTAATTGCATAATCTCTCTCTAAGAATTGATGTATTAACTGCAACATCCTCTTTCCTGCGGCAGAAGAATTGGGTTCTACCCAAACTGCACCAATAATTAAAAGCGATTTTTTTTGCAATTATTTAGCGGTCATTTGTAGTTTGTAATCTCCTTGTACTTTCTTTCCCCAAGCAACAACCGCTGCAATTTGAGCTGGCGTTAAATTAGCGTCTGCGTGCGTCCAAGTATAAGAATCTAAAGGCATTTCTCCTTTTTCAACTTCTTCGTACAACTCGTCCATTTTATGCTCTTTCTTTTTCAAAGAATATGTATTCCATTTAGAAAAGTTTAAATGCTTTTTACCGTCTAAAACATGATCATTTAACCAAAAATTTACAGGTGTAATTGAGTTATACCAAGGATAGGTAGTTGTATCTGAATGACAATCAAAACAGGTAGTTTCTAAAATTTTTTTAACATCTTTTGGAGGATTTGTTTCTGAAATAAAAGTAGCAACAGTTGCTAAATCTCCCTCATTTTTTTCTGGCCCAAAGAATTGAGCGACAACAAGAACAATCAATAAGAAAACAAGTATTTTTTTTAGAATCTTCATCTTTAAATTTTAAGAATATTTTGTGCTGTAAAACTACTAAATTCTTACTTTATTTTATGAAAATATGTGTATTTTTGTTTATTATTAGTACAAGTTAACCATTATGGTTACAAAAAAAGCAAAATAAACTTACTTATGAAATACGATATTATTGTAATTGGTTCTGGACCTGGAGGATATATAGCTGCAGTTAGAGCTTCTCAATTAGGCAAAAAAGTAGCAATTATAGAAAAATATGCAACTTTAGGCGGTACCTGTTTAAATGTTGGTTGTATTCCTTCTAAAGCATTATTAGATTCTTCGCATCATTTTTATGATGCGGTTCATCATTTTGAAGAGCATGGTATTACTGTTGAAAAGCCAACCTTCGATTTTGGAAAAATGGTAGACAGAAAAGCCAAAGTTGTAGAAACAACTACAGGCGGAATCAAATATTTAATGGACAAAAACAATGTGGATGTTTTTGAAGGCTTAGGTTCTTTTGTTGACAAAACACACATAAATATTGCAAAGAATGATGGCACTTCAGAAGTAATTGAAGGAACAAGCATTATTATAGCAACAGGTTCTAAACCATCTACGTTACCTTTTATTACGCTTGACAAAGAGAGAGTAATGACTTCTACAGAAGCTTTAAAGTTACCAGAAGTACCAAAACATTTATTGGTAATTGGTGGTGGTGTTATTGGTTTAGAGTTAGGTTCTGTTTACAAGCGTTTGGGTGCAGATGTTACAGTGATAGAATATGCTGCAAAAATTACCCCAACAATGGACTCTGATATTTCTAAAGAATTGCAAAAAGTTCTAAAGAAACAAGGTATTAAATTTGCTACAAGTCATGGTGTTACTGCTGTGGAAAGAAATGGAGATGAAGTCATTGTAAAAGCAACTAATAAAAAAGGAGAAGAAGTAACTTTTACAGGAGATTATTGTTTGGTTGCTGTAGGTAGAAAAGCATATACAGAAGGTCTAGGCTTAGAGAAAATTGGTATTGAAGTAAATGAACGTGGCCAAGTTTCTATAAATGATCATTTACAAACAAATGTACCTAATGTTTATGCAATTGGTGATGTTGTAAAAGGTGCAATGTTAGCACACAAAGCAGAAGAAGAAGGTGTTGTTGTCGCAGAATTTTTAGCTGGCGAAAAACCACACATCGATTATAATTTAATTCCTGGTATTGTGTACACATGGCCAGAAGTTGCTGCAGTTGGTAAAACTGAAGACGAATTAAAAGAAGCAAAAGTAGATTACAAATCTGGTAAATTTTCTATGAGAGCTTTAGGTAGATCTCGTGCAAGTGGAGATATTGATGGATTTGTGAAGGTTTTAGCTGATAAAAACACAGATGAAATCTTAGGGGTTCACATGGTTGGTGCACGTGTTGCCGATTTAATTATGGAAGCTGCCGTTGCCATGGAGTTTAGAGCATCTGCAGAAGACTTGGCAAGAATTTGTCATGGTCACCCAACCTATTCTGAAGCTGTAAAAGAAGCTGCAAAAGCTGCTTGGGACGGAAAACCATTAAATGCATAAATTATTATTCCTGCGAAAGCTAGAATTTAAAATATCAAAAAAGCATCCAATTAATTGGATGCTTTTTGTTTTTAGAAAGTTACTTACTTTTATCACATGAAAAAAAACATGTTATTTGCCATTCTTTTTTTAACCTGCTTATACAATTACAGTCAAGAAAATGTTAGGCCAAAAACGCAACCTTCTCAATTTTTAGAAAACTTTTATTACACCGTAAATTTTGGCGGAATATTGTATCCTTTTTCAAACGACAATTTAATTGATGGCTACCAAACAGAAACTTTTTCTAAAAACTATTTTTCGGGAAAGCTAGGTTTTGGTTATAAAATAAAAGAAAATCTAGCTTTACAGTTTGGTGTTATTAGACCCGCTTCTTGGTTTAAATATGACAATGTAAATAATATTGGTTATGAAAGAAGTGTCTGGATTAATGCCTGGTATTTGTCTCTCAAAAAAAGTATAAACCTCAATAAAAAACTCTCCTTTTTCGCAGAAGTTGGTGGTGCAAATATCACGCGAAGCGGATTTTCCATTGAAGAAAAAATCATCTACGAAGATGCACATTTCGGGAGTTTCCTCTACGGATTTGGGTTCAATTACAAATTAAATGAAAGATGGCGATTGGCTTTAAACGGAACCTTTTTTCCGAAATCGAAGAAACACAACCAACCTTCTATTTCTCAAACTTCTTTTGGTTTTGAATATCACCTTCAGAAAATTGATGAAAAATTAGCGCTAGAATATGAGAATGATAAAAAATACTTCTTCCCGAAAAACATCTTACAAGTAAGTTACGGAAACAGTAAAATTGGTTTTGGGGCAAATCGTTTTTTCGGAATGAGTTTAAAAGTAGGCAATTTTGAAAGTTTTGGAATTCCTGTTTTTTGGGTAGGAGACGTAAAAGCATCGCATTCTTTTTCTGTTACTTACCAAAGATTAGCTTTTAGAACTCAAAAACTATTCTCTTTAGATTGGGGTGTTAGCATAACTGCTTTTCAAACGGAAGCAACCAATGAAAGTGTATTCGCATTCTCTATTTTTCCGACCATGCGCTTTTACCTATTAAGAAAAGAAGGTTTTGACATGTACGCCAACTATTCTTTAATCGGCCCCACTTTTTTAACTAAAAGCAATATTGACACACTAGAAACAGGACCAAAAACGACTTTTCAAGACACCATGGGTTTAGGTGTTTTCTTCGGAAAACAAAGAGATTACAATTTCGAACTTCGAATTATGCATTATTCTAACGGTAATATTTTTACAAAAAATTCTGGAGTCGCAATTCCTATTCAGTTTACGTTTGGTAAAACATTTTAGTCAAGATAAATCTACTTTAAAATTTAATTTCTAAACAATAAGAATTGTATTTTTGCGATGATGACTCCAAGAACTATCCGCACTTTTTCTGTAGAAAACATGAAAGACTTTAAGCAAAACTTATTGTCTTGGTCGCAACAATTTGAAACAGCACTTTGGTTAGATTCTAACAATTATAAGCAGCACTATTCTAATTTTGATAGCGCTTTGGCTGTTGAAGAATTTACGGCTATCAAAACAGACTACACCAATGCTTTTGATAAACTAAAAGAATACCAAACCATCACAAAAGATTATATTTTTGGGTATATTTCTTATGATGTTAAAAATGATGTAGAACGTCTTTCTTCTAAAAATTTTGATGGTTTAGATTTTGCAGATTTGTATTTTTTTCAACCGCAAAAGTTAATTTTTATACGAGGAAAAAACATCGAATTTCAGTATTTAAAAATGGTCGATGACGAGATAGAAAATGATTTTAAAGAGATTTCTAATATGTCTCCCCAAACGCAATCAGGAACTATCGACTCCTTTGAATTAGACAGCGAAAAAACGGATATTAAAATAAAACTTAGAATTCACAAAGACGAATACCATCAAAAAGTAACAAAGGTTTTAGACCACATTAAAAGAGGCGATATTTACGAAGCTAATTTTTGTCAGGAATTTTATGCTGAAAACGCAACTATAGAACCTCTTGAAGTGTACAAACATTTAAATGAGATTTCTGAACCACCTTTTGCTTCGTTTTTAAAAATGGAACATCAATACGCTTTGTGCGCTTCACCAGAAAGATATCTAAAAAAAGAAGGTGCTAAAATTATTTCTCAACCGATAAAAGGAACTGCAAAAAGATTGATCAGTGCAATTGATGACGCCAAAATTGCATCCGATTTATCGAGAGACGTAAAAGAACGCGCAGAAAATGTAATGATTGTAGATTTGGTAAGAAACGACTTATCTAAAACTGCAAAAACGGGTTCTGTAAAAGTTGAAGAATTGTGCAAAATCTATTCTTTTAAACAAGTGCATCAGATGATTTCTACCGTGGTTTCAGAAATTGACATCAATATGCATCCTGTAGAAACACTAAGAAGCACTTTTCCTATGGGAAGTATGACGGGCGCTCCAAAAATTTCTGCAATGAGAATTATTGAAGAACTAGAAGAAACTAAACGTGGCTTGTACTCTGGTACTATTGGTTATTTTACGCCAGAAAATGATTTCGATTTTAATGTAGTCATTAGAAGTATTCTTTATAATGAAGAAAAAAAATATATTTCCTATTCTGTTGGTGGCGCAATTACTGCAAAGTCTATAGTAGAAAAAGAATATGAAGAGTGTTTATTGAAAGCAAAAGCAATGAAATATGTGTTGCTAAATTCTAAATAAAACTGCTATATTTATAGCGTTTTAAAATCTTATAAACACTATCATCCTATGGTATTTCCTAAAAAAATATACACTTCTTTTTTAATTGGTTTTTTATGTATTTCAAACTTTACAACTGCTCAAAACAGTAAGCATCAAAAAATATCTTTTGGAAACCCTTCTGAAGTTGATATGGATTCTCTTTACATTCATACAAAAGTAGATTCGATTATAAATTTAGGCATACAAAAGGAAGCTTTTCCTGGAGCTCAAATTTTAGTTGTAAAGAATCATAAAATTATTTTTAACAAAGCGTACGGTTTTCATACGTATGACAGCATTCAGAAAGTTGGTTTAGATGATCTGTATGACTTGGCTTCTGTAACAAAAATTATTGGCCCTTTACCAGCATTAATGAAATTACATAGCGAAGGAAAACTAGATTTAGACAGTCCGTTTAGCAATTATTGGAAACCTTGGAAAAGGAGAAAAGACAAGAAAAATCTTACCGTTAGAGAAATTTTAGCGCATCAAGCAGGTTTAAGTCCGTATATAATATTTTTAAATGAAGTCTTAAAAAAGAACGGAAAAATCAAAAAAAGGTTTGTTAAAAAGGAACCGAATAAAAGGTTTGAAAACGAAGCGTACGAAGGTCTTTTTGTAAAAAACAGGTTCAAAAATAAAATGTTTCGTCAGATTAACAGATCTAAAGTTTCTGATGTAAAGAAATATAAATATTCTGGTTTGAGTTTTTTAATCTATCCTGACTTGATTTCACAAATCACCAAAAAAAGTTATACAGATTATCTACAAGAAAACTTTTTCACCCCTTTGGGAGCCACTACTTTGGGATATAGACCAAAAACTAAGAATTTTAAAAATTTGATTGTTCCTACAGAAATAGATTCGCTTTTTAGAAAAGGACTTACAAAAAACTGGGTTCATGATGAAAACGCTGCCCTTTTAGGCGGAATTTCTGGTAACGCAGGTTTGTTTGGTACATCTTTAGATTTAGCAAAAATCATGCAGATGTATAGTAATTATGGTGTTTACGACGGTAAAAGATACCTTGCAGAAAGTACGGTAAGAGAATTTACTAAAATTCAATACCCAGAGAATGAGAATAGAAGAGGTCTTGGTTTCGACAAACCTTTAATAAATAACGCAAAACTGTCTATAGAAGAGGCGTATCCTGCGCCAGAAGTAAGTGCCGAAAGTTTTGGTCATAGTGGTTTTACAGGAACGTTTGTTTGGGCAGATCCTATAAACGATTTGGTTTTTATATTTTTATCTAACAGAGTATATCCTAGTAGGACACACAGAAATATCTACAATTTAAATATTAGACCAAAACTTCAGCAAGTCTTCTATAAAGCAATCAAAAATAAAAAATAATTTCACTTATATTTGCGCTATGATAATTGACCAAGAAGCACTTTTTAAAAAAACGTTAGATAGTTTACAAGAAAAACCAACGGAACAGAATATGTTTAATAAATTTTTAGATTTGTATCCTGCAGAATGGAAACGGCTAAAAGTTACTTTTTCTAAATTTAACAGAAGCAAGCAATTTGGTAAGACAATTCCATTGCCGAGACCCGAAGTTTCTTTAAGAAGAAATATTAGCGTTTGGTTGAAAAAACAATAGTAAAATAACGTTATTAATTTGCGTACTTTTGAAGATCTTATGCTTCAAAAACTATCAAATCACATTGCCCAAAACCTTCCTTTTCTAAAGGATAAAAAACTATTAATTGCTATTTCTGGCGGAATAGATTCTGTCGTATTAACTCACAATTTAGCGGCTTTAAACTTTAACATTTCTCTTGCACATTGTAATTTTAATTTAAGAAATACAGAAAGTGATTTAGATGAAAAGTTTGTAAAAGAACTAGCGAAAAATTTAGACATCGATTATTTTACAACTTCTTTTGAGACTAAAAAAGTAGCGAAAGAAAATAAAGAATCTACACAAATTGCCGCTCGAAATTTACGATATACTTGGTTTCAAGAACTAATTACCACTCATAATTTTGATTTTGTTTTAACTGCGCATCATGCAGATGATAATCTAGAAACGTTTCTAATTAATTTAACAAGAGGAAGTGGTTTAGACGGTTTTACAGGAATCCCTGAAATTAATGGAAATATTGTACGTCCATTTTTAAAATTTTCTAGAGAAGAAATACTCGATTTTGCCAATAAGAATACTATTTCTTGGCGAGAAGATAAAAGCAATGCTTCTACAAAATATGTCCGGAATAAAATTCGCCATAACGTGTTGCCTGTTTTAAAGGAAATTAATCCGAGTTTGTTAGATACGTTTTCTAAAACAATAGAGAACCTACAAGAAAGTAAGCAAATTATTGAAGATCGAATTGCAGAAGTTTCTAAAAAAGTAGTTGAGAATAACTGTTCGACTGCGCTTGAAGAAACAAAATTCAATATTCAAGAAATTCAGCTTTTATCAAACCCGAAAGCATATTTATATCAACTTTTAGTAAAATATCATTTTACAGAGTTTAATGATGTTTACAATTTGCTTTCTGCACAATCTGGCAAACAAGTATTTTCTAAAACGCACGTTCTTTTAAAAGACAGAGAATATTTAATATTGTCTAAAAAAGATTTCTCTCCTAGCGTTTCTAATCCGCTAGCATCAGCCTTTGAGATAGCTGAAAATACGGTTGAAATCACAAATCCGATTCATTTAACGTTAGAAGATGTTAACGAGAAATCAATTCAAAATAAAAACACTATTTACGTTGCTAAAGCGCTTTTAGAATTTCCGTTAATTTTAAGAAAATGGCAAAATGGCGACTATTTTTATCCTTCAGGAATGAAAGGAAAAAAGAAGTTAAGCAAGTATTTTAAAGACGAAAAATTATCACTCTTAGAAAAAAATAACACGTGGTTGTTGTGCAATAATACTGGAGATGTTATTTGGATTCTCAACAAAAGACAAGACAATCGGTTTGAAGTTGACACAAACGCCGAAATTATAAAAATCTCTATCAAAGATAATTGACCAAAAGGTTTGTATCTTTAAATCTTCTACCAAAAACAATATTCTTATGAAAAAAATAGGGCTTTTAATAGCAATAATTACCATGGTTTCTTGCAAGCCAGAAATAAAAGTAGATTATACGATTGTTTCCGGGAAAATTGAAAATGCAACCTCTAAAAAAGCAACGATATATAGTCAGTTTGATACTAGTAAAAAATCTGAAATTACACTAGCAGCAGATGGTAGTTTTACAGATACCTTAAAAATGAATACAGATTTCTATTTTTTGAGAGAAGCAAGAAACATGACCACATTTTATGCTCCAAATGGGACTATCTTACATCTAGAATACAATGCTAAACAGAAAGATTCTACCCTTACTTTAATAGGAAATACGAGTACAATTAATAATTACATGATTAGAAATTTGAAAGTTTCTAAAGATTTAATTAATGACATGAAAACTCTTTATTTAAAGGATGAAACTGAATTTAAAGAACAATTATTAACTGTTAAAACAGCAAAAGAAAACCTTTTGTCTGAAACAGACGGAATTCCGGAAGATTTTAAAATGAACGAAAAAAGAAATATTAATTATGAATATTTAACAACGTTAAACAATTACCAATCTTACCATGGATATTACAGTAAAAATAGAAATTTTAAAGCTTCTAAGGATTTTCTTGATGACTTGGAGGGTTTAGATATAGATAATGATACTGATTTTCTTTTTTCTGGAAACTACAGATCTCTTCTTAGCACCAATCTAAGAGAAAAAGCAAAGAAATTAGCTGAAAAAGACTCAATTGCTGGTGATATTGCTTATTTAAAAACTATTGCAACAGTTAAAAGTGAGGTAATAAAGAACAAGTTATTGTATGATGACGCTCGATACGGAATTACCTACACAGATGATTTAGAGCAATACTATGCACTTTACTCTTCAAATTCTACAAATGAAGAAAACAACAAAAAAATAAATGAAGGCTACAGCAAATTAAAATCTTTAGCAAAAGGAAATCCTTCTCCAAAATTTACAGATTATGAAGACAATGCAGGTGGCACAAAATCTTTAGAAGACTTAAAAGGAAAATATGTTTACATAGATGTTTGGGCAACTTGGTGCGGACCATGTATTGCAGAAATTCCTTCTTTAAAGCAAGTTGAAAAAGATTTTCATGGTAAAAACATTCAGTTTTTAAGTATTTCTATAGATGTTGAAAAGGATCATGATAAATGGAAAAAAATGATTATTGATAAAGAATTAGGCGGAATGCAATTGATGGCTGATAGCGATTGGAAATCTCAATTTATAGAAGATTATATGATCAAAGGAATTCCGCGTTTTATTTTATTAGATCCTCAAGGAAACATTGTAAATGCAAATGCACCAAGACCTTCAGATAAAAAATTAGTAACAACCTTAAATGGTTTAAACCTTTAGTATTCTCTCAACATCAAATTATAATGAAGAAAATTTTTTCACTTTTTCTGCTTTTTACCGTATTTTCTATTTTTTCACAAACCGAAAACAATCCTATTGTTTGGGAAGCATCCATCAATAAAATTTCAGAAACTGAATATGACGCCGTTTTTACAGCTAAACTTTTATATGAATGGCATTTGTATTCGCAATATAACCCAGAAGATGCTTCACAAGCTTTAGAAATTCTAATTCCTGAAGGTAAAACTGGCTATAAATTAGTAGGCAAAGCTAAAGAAAGTAAAACAGACAAAGAGTATTCAGAAATCTGGGAAAAAGAAGAAATTTTCTTTAAAGACAATGCTACAATTACACAAAGAATAGCAATAATAAATGCTGATATTTCATCTGTTACACTAGAAATCTACGGACAAATCTGTAAGCAGGCTTGTATACAAATAGAAGAGTCTTTTTCTTTTCCTTTAGACGGAAAAAAGCTAGAAAAAGAAGTTATTGTTATAGATGACAAAAGTAAAAAACTAACAGAAGCACTAAAATTAGATTTAAAAAACACTGCTTTATTAAAAACAGGAGCTAAAACTGAAGAAGAATCTGGCAACTCATTATTCAATATTTTTCTTTTAGGTTTCGCTGGCGGTTTGTTCGCTTTATTAACCCCGTGTGTGTTTCCAATGATTCCTTTAACAGTTTCATTCTTTACAAAACAATCTCAAAGTAAAAGTAAAGGAATTTTTAACGCGATTTTATACGGTGTTTTTATTGTGATTATTTACATACTTTTAAGTGTTCCTTTTCACTTAATTGATGGTTTAGACCCGAATATTTTAAATACCATTTCTACCAATATTTGGTTAAATATTTTCTTCTTTGTCGTGTTGGTATTCTTTTCATTGTCCTTTTTCGGATTTTACGAAATAACACTACCAAGTTCTTGGGGAAATAAAATGGATTCTGCCTCTAATGTTGGCGGGTTTGTTGGTATTTTCTTCATGGCATTAACCTTAGCAATTATCTCTTTTTCTTGTACCGGACCTATTTTAGGTTCTCTTTTAGCAGGTTCTTTAGGTACAGTTGGTAATCCTGCATTTCAGCTTTCTGCAGGTATGACGGGTTTCGGACTCGCTTTAGCTTTGCCTTTTGCTTTGTTTGCTTTGTTTCCTAATTTATTAAATGCTTTACCAAAATCTGGTGGTTGGTTAAATACAACCAAAGTAGTTTTAGGATTTTTAGAATTGGCATTTGCTTTTAAATTTTTATCAAACTCAGACCTAGTTGGTCATTGGGACATTTTAAAACGAGAAGTTTTTATTGGTATTTGGATTGTTATTTTCTTAGGATTGGCATTGTATTTATTCGGGAAAATCAAATTTCCGCATGACTCTAAGCTTAAGAAATTATCTTTCTTTAGAGCATCTTTTGGTGTATTGGTACTTGCTTTTGTGGTGTATTTAATTCCGGGAACATTAAAAGACCCAACATGGAATTTGAATGCGTTAAGTGGTTTTCCTCCTCCACAGTTTTATAGTATTTATGAGCAAGAATCAGACTGTCCATTAGGTTTAGATTGTTATAAAGATTTTGATGAAGGCTTGCAAGTTGCTAAAGAAACAAACAAACCAATTTTATTAGATTTTACAGGTTGGGCTTGTGTGAATTGTAGAAAAATGGAAGAAAATGTTTGGAGCGATCCTGCAGTTTATAACATTCTTAAAAACGAATACGTTCTAATTTCACTATATGTAGATGACAATGAAAAAGAATTGCCCAAAGCAGCACAATTCGATTTTATAAAAGCCAACGGAAAACTTAAAAAAATTGAAACGTATGGTGATAAATGGTCTACGTTTCAGATCGTAAATTTCAAAAATGCTTCACAGCCTTATTATGTGTTGATGAATGCAGATCTAGAGATTTTAAATTCTCCACAAAAATATACAGATATAGAAACTTATAAGAGTTGGTTAGAAAAAGGGATTCAAAATTATAACAAGTAATAATTGGTATAAAAGTTGATGCTATCTATAGCATCAACTTTTATATTTTAAATAATGAAAAAAAGACTTTTATCTTTAACCATAAGTTTGTTCTTAAGCATTTCTTTGTATGCTCAAAAAACGAATACACCTCAACAGAAAGCACCAGTTAGTATTTACACCTTTAACTCTTTAGATAAAGATGTAAATAGTATTTCTTCCTTAAATAAAAGACTAAAGTTAACTTCTTACAAATTTGTAATTGTAAAGGCAGATGACATAGCTACTAAAGTCGCTTCCATTAATTTTAGTGCTATTGGTAAAAAACCATCAGCATCTATTTATGATGATTACAGAAAACATCAAAACAACAATCTCTTAAAAGGTTTTTTATATAAAAATGACCCAACAAGGTGGAACTTACATCGCATAGAAAACAGAATACAACCTTACTTCCTAAATCAAAAATAATACAGAAATTGAATTTTTCTTAAAATTAGGCACTATTTCTACGATTATAATAATTAAGTGGAGAACTATTGCCATATAAGTAAGTTCTGTAAAAACTTCTTTTTGTAACTTTACACTATAAAATTTACAAAAATATGTCCGGATTATCTGAACTTTCTCGTTTTAATGAAAATGTGTTGTCTAAATATCAAATTTACAACAGTATTTTTATGACCTTACCTTTTGACACTATTAGCAATACTGGTGTGTTATTACCCTTGTTTCATAAATTGTGTGAAAAAGGATTTCAAGAAGGAAAAAATCCGACAGAAATTGTAGATACTTTCTTTAGTAAGTACCAAGAAAACCCTACAGAAAAAGAGAAAACAGATTTATTATTTCGTTTTATTCAATACATAGAACGTCAGGTAGTTTTGTTTGATGCCATTGAAGATGCAGCTTTTCCTGTGGTAAATAATATGGACGGAATTGGTACACTTAGAAATTCTAAGGAAACCGCCATTTTAGGTGATAAAAAAGAAGCTTTAAAAGCCCATTTAGAAGACTTTAAAGTTCGTGTGGTTTTAACAGCGCACCCAACACAATTTTACCCTGGAAGTGTTTTAGGAATTATTACAGATTTAGACAAAGCAATTCAGAATGACGATTTATTACTGATAAAAAAATTGTTGGCTCAATTAGGAAAAACCCCGTTTTATAAAAAAGCGAAACCGTCTCCTTATGATGAAGCGATTAGTTTAATTTGGTATTTAGAAAATGTATTTTATCATTCTATCAGCAAAATATACAACTACATTCAAAACAATATTTATGATGGAAATCCTATGGATAATGAAATTATAGATCTTGGTTTTTGGCCTGGTGGAGACAGAGACGGGAATCCGTTTGTTACCACACAAATTACATTAGATGTTGCAGAAAAACTACGTCAATCTATTTTAAGAAGCTACTACAGAGATGTAAAAAAATTAAAGAGACGTTTTACTTTTGATGGGGTTCAAGAAATATTAGCCAGAGTAGAAAAAAGACTTTACAAACACGTTGTTAGAAGTTATAGTAAAGTCAACTTTTCGCAAAAAATATTATTAGAAGAACTCTTAAATGCAAGACAAATTGTAGCAGATAACCACCAATCTTTGTTTATCGAAGAGTTAGATGATTTTATAAATAAAGTAAGAATTTTCGGTTTTCACTTTGCAACCTTAGACATTAGACAAGACAGTAGAGTGCATCACCAAGCATTTACACAAATTGTAAAAGACTTGCATACTGTCGGAGACACTACTTTCCCAAAAAATTACGAACATTTATCCGAAGAAGAACAAATAGAAATTTTAGCGGCCGTAAAAGGAAGCATCGATCCTAAGATCTTAACAGACGACACTTCTGTAAGCACCATAGAATCTATGTATGCTTTGAAACAGATTCAGAAAAGAAACGGAGAACGTGGTGCAAACCGTTACATTATTAGTAACAACCAAACGGCATTAAATGTAATGGAAACTTTTGCGATGTTGAATTTATGTGGCTTTGAAAACGGATTACCAGTAGATGTAATTCCGCTTTTTGAAACTGTAGAAGATTTGCAAAATGCAGAAGAAGTAATGAGAACCTTGTATTCAAATAGAACGTACAGGTATCATTTAGAGAAAAGAAAGAACAAACAAACCATTATGCTAGGTTTCTCTGACGGAACAAAAGATGGTGGTTATTTAATGGCTAACTGGGGTATTTTTAAAGCTAAAGAAGCGCTTACAAAAGTTTCTAGAGAATTTGATATTGAAGTTATTTTCTTTGACGGACGTGGTGGACCACCTGCTCGTGGAGGAGGAAAAACACACCAATTTTATGCTTCTTTAGGACCTACAATTGAAGACAAAGAAATTCAATTAACTGTGCAAGGACAAACCATTAGTTCTAACTTCGGAACACAAAATTCTGCTCAATATAATTTAGAACAATTGTTAAGTTCTGGTATTAAGAATGATATTTTTACGAAAGATCAGTTAAATGATGATAATAGAAAATTGATTGAAGATATGGCTGAAACAAGCTATAAAACTTATGTCGATTTTAAAAATCATCCGCAGTTTTTACCGTATTTAGAAAAAATGAGTACGTTAAAATATTATGCTAAAACAAATATTGGTAGTAGACCAAGTAAGCGTTCTAATTCTGCTACGCTAGATTTTTCTGCCTTAAGAGCCATCCCTTTTGTAGGAAGTTGGAGTCAGTTAAAACAAAACGTCCCCGGTTTCTTTGGTGTAGGAACTGCGCTTAAGAAATATGAAGATGCTGGTAGGTTTGATGAAATTGTAGCGTTTTACAATACGTCAGATTTCTTTAAAACACTCTTAGAAAATAGCATGATGAGTTTGACAAAATCTTTCTTTGAATTGACTGCATACATGGCAGATGACCCTGAGTTTGGTGAATTTTGGAAACTGATTTTCGAAGAATATAAAACAACGAAGAGATTACTTTTAAAACTTACAGGACATACAGTATTAATGGAAAACTTCCCTATTGGAAAAGCTTCCATTGAAATTAGAGAGCAAATTGTCTTACCTCTTTTAACCATTCAGCAATTTGCTTTAAAACAAATTCAAGAATTACAATCTTCAGACGAAAATGCAGCTAAGATTGAAGTTTATGAAAAAATGGTGATGCGTTCTTTATTCGGTAATATTAATGCAAGTAGAAACTCTGCTTAAAAAATAGCTAAAAATATTTTATCCATAAAAAGCAACCAACATTTGGTTGCTTTTTTTATATTTTAATTTTCTCTATCTTTAAAGAAAAAAAATGCTTGTAAAAGCTTATGGTTCAGCCGTTTTCGGTATTGAAGCTACCACCATTACCGTAGAAGTAAATATAGATAAAGGAATTGGCTACCATTTGGTTGGTTTGCCAGACAATGCAGTACGAGAAAGTTCTTATAGAATTTCTGCTGCTTTAAATAATAATTCATACAAACTTCCTGGAAAAAAATTAAACTAGACAAAAGCACCTTATCTAATTTTGAAAAAGGTAAAACTGTAATATTAAGACTGAAGATTTGACTAAGATCTTTCTTGTTAAAAATAGCTGAAAACTATTTTTTTTTAAAAATTTTTAAAATAAGTTAGGGGGGGGGGCAAATATTTTTATACATTTGAGTGCTATCCTATTACAAAATGAAAAAGAAAAAGTGAGTATAAAAATGCTTTCTTTTTCAAAAAAACATATTTATATTATCATTTACCGAAAGTTAAAATGATAATAAATTAAAAAAAACTCAAATTTTGAGTATGTCTTGTTATGTAAAAAAAACAAAACCTCTGCCTGAAAATTTAAGAGACAAAAATATTTCACATAATTGTTTAACTTAAACCTATTGCCTATGTAAATATACAATAACAAGAAGAGATCGTATTGCAAAAGTAAAGCTTTTTCTACAAGTTTCCTAAGAGTTGTCAACTTGTTTATTCACATACAATTCTTAAAAAAATTATAAAACAACTAACCTTTAAAAGGTTATAAATTTAAAAATTATGAAAAAAATTTTAATAGTATTTTTAATGTTTTTTGCTTTATCAAGTTTCGCAATTGATTCAGTAAACAAAAATAAAAACGAGCAAAGTGAGTTTGAATTAACAAAAGATGAATTCGAATTAACGAATACTGCAGATTTTGTAATTGTCGTATGTTCTGTTACTATTAGGAATACTGAGACAGGTGAAACAAGAAAAGTTTATGCTTATGGATATGATAGAAACTCATGTGCATCAAATGCATACGGGAACGCACACAAACTTGTCAAACAATTGAATGACGAAAAATGAATTAATAAATAATAATAATAATAATGGAGATTAATTTTTAATCTCCATTATTATTGAATATAAATTTACAAAAAAAATGCTGAAAAAAATATTAGTTCTAACGTTTTCCTTAATTATTTATAGTACTTATTCTCAAAAAAAAACAATTAATGTTTATCAATTAGAATATCAGAGAAAATTAACTTTTGAAGATACCCCGACAAACCCCTTTATTTCTTCTTTTGAGTACATTAAATTTATAGAGTTAAATAAATCTATTTATAAAAAAATCAAGAAAAACAGAAACTCTAACATTTTAAAAAAAGATAAAAAACAAAATACTGTTGTTGATTTTTATCCAACAGGAAAAAATATAAGTACAGTTTTTAAAAATTATAAAAAAAATGAATTTTACTCTAAACATGAAGTCGCATACAAATATTTTGTTGTTAAAGATAAATTAGATGTTTTTGATTGGAATGTTTTGAATAATACAAAAGAAATATTAGGTTATAATTGTCAATTAGCTACCATGGATTATCGAGGGAGAAAATATGAAGCATGGTTTACAACAGACTTACCTGTTGGAGGCCCTTGGAAATATGATGGTCTACCAGGTATGATTTTAGAGATTAAATCAAAAGATAATTTTATAGCTTTTAAAGCTACCAGAATAAAGAATACTGCAATAGAGTTAGACAATCTAAAGAATCCGTTTAAACTTAAAAAAGCTATTACTTGGACTGAATTTAAAGCTTTGTATAAGAGAAAAGCTATGGAACTTATTAATTACAGACCGGATGAAAATTTTATTGGGGTTGAATCTTCTAGAGGTGGTATTGAACTTTATATTAATAAAGATGACGAAGAATACAACAATGCATTAAAAAAATTACCTAAAACGCGTAAAAATTAATTAAGATATATAAGTGTTGAAAAAAATTAAAATTAGCATAATTAGATATGGTTTTATTTACTTATTTATTTTTTTTGTTATAAGCTCAAATTATTCTCAGACATTACAAGGAAATATTAGTGATTCTAATGGAAATTACTTAACAGCAAAAATTCTTATTAAAAAATCTGATGGATCCGGTGTCGTCAATGAATTTATTTTAGTCCAAAACGGGAGATTTTCTTACGATTTGAAAAAAACATATTATGAAAAAGGTTTTTTTTTAGATGTTACTGCTACAGGATATAATTCACATATAGAATTAGTTAAACCATCTGAACTAAAAAAAACAATGAACTTCAATTTTATATTAAAAAAAGAAAAAATTGAAATCCTTGAAGAAATTATTATTAAAGGGAATAAAAGACCTCTTTCTATAAAAAAAGATACCGTAGTCTATAATGTTGAATCCTTTAAAGACGGTACTGAAAAAAAAGTAGAAGATTTATTAAAAAAGCTTCCTGGTATTAGAGTAAATGAAGATACTGGTATCATAAAATACAAGGGTATCACTATTGAAACAGTTACTATTGAAGGAGATGATTTATTTGATTATAATTATACAATAGGTACAAAAAATATAAATATAGATTTAGTAAAGGAAATTGAAGCAATTGAAAATTATTCTGAAAATAAATTACTAAAGGGTATTGAAAAAAGCAACAAAGTTGCAATTAATTTAAAACTTAAAAATAATAAAACAGATTTATCTTTAAGTACAGACATTGGCATTGGTAATTATTCAGATTCAGATAATGTGCCAATAGATTTATCTATTAATTCTTTAGCAATAAATAAAATACAAAAATCATTTATTGTTTCAACTTACAACAATGTTGGTAAAAACACTTCTCCTTTTAACTACCTAGACAGTCAGATTAGTCTAGAAAAGATAAAAGAAGAAAAATTTTTAATAGAAAAAATAATTCCAGAATTATATTTACCAAAAGTTACAATAAATAATCTTTCAAACATTAATAATCAAATTTTTGGAAATTTAAATAGCATATTAAGTCTTTCAGATAAAACAAAAGTTAAATTAAATTTCTATTATTTATCTGATAATAATAAAAATAACCAAATTTCTGAAAGCAGAATTACTATTAATAATTCTGCTTTCAGTACTCTTGACGATATTCATGTCGAAAAAAAACCTTTACAATATCGTGGCGATTTTGAGTTAACGTTTAATACGTCTAAATCCTCATTATTAGAATACAAAATGAGTATAAGAGACGAGTATATTAATACTGAAACAACTATTTTTTCAAATCAAAACAATGATTTCTTATCCTCTCTGCAATCAAATAGTACTTTTCTAAAACAAGAGCTTTTGTACACAAAAAAAAAATCTGATAGAAAAGCTATTCAACTGGAAGCTATTGTAGCAACAAACAATTTAAATCAAACTTTTGTCATCAAGCCGTCAATTTTTGATAATACTAAGTTTAATCAAGACATTCAAGACAATAACTCTAAGAAACTAAACTCTTCTTTTAAAGCACTTTTTTTAGGTAGAACCATAAAAAATAATAAATATAGATTCTCTTTAGGTTATAACTATAATAAAGATTTATTTTATTCAGATTTATCAAGTTTACAAAAGACTCAAGTATTGTTAGTACCTAACAGCAAAAACGCGTTAGATTATATTAACTCTGAAATTTATAACAAAGGTTCCTATAACTGGAGTATTGGAAAGTTTACTATATCTCCAAAATATTCTTTAAGATATTTAAATTTAAAACTTAAACAGGATAATATACATAATACTTCAAATTTTTTACTCTTTGAGCCATCCCTTAATATAATCTATGAGATAGACAGAACTTCTTCTTTTGGTTTTGTCTCCAATTTTTATAATATCTCAACACCTTTGAGGTTTTTATATAGTAATCAAGTTTTGATAGACAATAGAGTGTTAAGAAGTAATAAACCAAAACTATCATTACAAAAGATTAAATCATTTAGTTTATCATTCTCAAAGAATGACCTTTTTAATCAATTTGAGATGTACTTAGGAGCCAATTATAGTATTAATAACGGAAATTTTTTTAGCAACTTATTTATAAATGAGAATTCATCAAGAGTTAGTATTTTTTTTCTACCTGAAAGTGTAGGAGATATTGCTTTTAACTTTAGTCTTTCAAAATTGATTTACCCACTAAAAACTACCTTTAGGATAAACTCCAATTATTCAATCGTTAATTTTAAAAACGTAGTAAATAATTCTGAATTAAGAAATAATAAAAGTAATTTTTCAGTTAACAGTATTTTTTTAAAAACATCTTTCAACCTACCTGTTAATATAGAAAATAAAACAACATATACCTTTCAGGAAACTAAAAGTATAAACACATTTAGTAATAAATCTATAGAAAATAATTTGAAACTGATTTTAAAACCTTTTAAAGGTTTTTCTGCTTCAATTACCCACAATTATATTATTCCTTCTTTTAAAAATAGTTCTAATAATTATTCTTTTTTAAGCTCTAAAATACGATATACTCCGAAAAAAAAAAGTTGGCAGTTGGAACTATCTGGAGTTAATCTATTGAATGAAAAATCATTTAGTAAAGAGAGTGCTACTGATATTTCTAATAACTCTCTTAGTGTAGATTTAATTGAAAGGTATATACTATTAAATTTTTCATACTCTTTTTAACCTCCATAGACTTAAAAATGTTACTTCAATAAGGATTGTATATCAATTAAATATATAAGAATGGTAAGTATGTTATTTCTTTTTGACTAATTCATATTCTGATATCAAAAAATGGATACTTTTAAATATCATTACGAGATTCTAAACTAGAAAATCAGATAATTTACAAACTATCTATTATCAATTTTTTCTCTACCTTTATCCAAAAGAAAAAAAAATGCTCGTAAAAGTTTATGGTTCAGCCGTTTTCGGTATTGAAGCAACAACCATTACCGTAGAAGTAAATATTGACAAAGGAATTGGCTACCATCTAGTAGGTTTGCCAGACAACGCAGTACGAGAAAGTTCTTATAGAATTTCTGCTGCTTTAAATAATAATTCCTACAAACTTCCTGGTAAGAAAATTATTATAAATATGGCGCCAGCTGATATTAGAAAAGAGGGTGCTGCTTATGATTTAACTTTAGCTGTTGGTATTCTTGCTGCTTCTAGTCAAATAAAATCCGAAACCATACACGAATATATTATTATGGGCGAACTTTCTTTAGACGGAGGTTTACAACCCATAAGAGGTGCTTTGCCAATTGCTATAAAAGCAAGAGAAGAAGGTTTTAAATATTTAATTCTTCCGAAGGCAAATGCAAAAGAAGCAGCTATTGTAGACAATGTAGAGATTTTAGGCGTAGACAATATTTTAGAAGTGATCAATCATTTTAATGGTGATAAAAAAATTGAACCCACTTTGGTGGATACAAGAGCAGAGTTTTATAAAAACATCGATTTCCCAGAATTCGATTTTTCTGATGTCAAAGGTCAAGAATCTATTAAACGTTGTATGGAAATTGCTGCTGCTGGCGGACATAATATTATTCTAATTGGCCCACCAGGATCTGGAAAAACCATGTTAGCAAAACGATTGCCTTCGATTTTACCGCCCATGACTTTACATGAAGCTCTAGAAACTACAAAAATTCATTCTGTGGTTGGTAAAACTAAAAATGAAGGTTTATTATACCAACGTCCTTTTAGAAGTCCTCATCACACAATTTCTAATGTTGCACTTGTTGGCGGCGGACAATACCCAAGACCTGGCGAAATTTCTCTGTCTCACAATGGTGTTCTATTTCTAGACGAATTACCAGAGTTTAAAAGAGATGTTTTAGAAGTAATGCGTCAACCTTTAGAAGATAGAGACGTTACAATTTCTAGAGCTAAATTTACAGTGACCTATCCTTGTAGTTTTATGTTGGTGGCGAGCATGAACCCGAGTCCGAGTGGATTTTTTAATGACCCAAACTCACCAATGACTTCTTCTCCACAAGAAATGCAGCGTTATCTAAGTAAAATTTCAGGACCTTTATTAGACAGAATTGATATTCATATTGAAGTAACTCCTGTACCTTTCGAAAAATTATCCGAAGAAAGAAAAGGAGAATCTTCTGTAGATATTAGAAAACGCGTTACGGCTTCTCGAGAAATACAATCAGAAAGATTTACGGAGTTTGAAAATGTGCATTACAATGCTCAAATGAATGTAAAACAGATTCGTAAATTTTGCAAACTATCCGAAGAAAGTAAACTACTTTTAAAAACTGCTATGGAGAAACTAAACCTGTCTGCCAGAGCTTATGACCGAATTTTGAAAGTCTCTAGAACGATTGCCGATTTAGCAGCTGTTGCAGATATTTCTCCAGATCATATTGCAGAAGCAATACAGTATAGGAGTTTAGATAGAGATGGCTGGTTGGGGTAAAGTATCTGGGAAGTTCTAGCTAAAAAAAGTTTAATTATGGAAGTTTTTCTAAATACAAAAAAAATAAATACAACCAAAACTATTGATTATTATTATAATAGCCTACTTTCCCTCAAGGACTTCACAACTATTTGTTAATTTTTATTAATGATAATTCTCCATTATTTCTAGCAACTAAAATAGCTTTAGATGCTCCTACTTTTATAAAAGCAGCATCTTTTACATCTCCTCCAGCCCATAAGTTAGACTCTTGGTTGGAAATAAATTCAAACTCTTTATTTAGATTCCCTTGAAGCAAAAACCCGTAATTACTGTCATTTCTTGGAGTTTCTACTTCCGACCCAAATAAATTCCCTAAAAGTAGTATATCTTTGACTGCATCGTTATTAAAATCGTTTATCAAAATTTTATTTACGGACGATAATTGGGCTCTATTCTCTAAAGGGTTGAATTCAAATTTTCCATTGGTGTTTTTAAGAATTGACGTTGCAAAATAAGTTGCTTTGTAGGATAGACTTTCTTTTAATTTATCGCCATAAATATCTTTTACACTAGCAGAACCAAATTCATTATAATTTTTAAACTTCTCTTGAATAAAGGGCATTTGTGCCGAAGAACAAGAACGACCTCTTACCGGGAAAACCTGGTCATTCTGACTATATCCTAAAACAATATCTTCTGTATTATTACCATCAAAATCATTTAAATACATGTAAAAAGGCTTCTCAAAATCTGCTTTGTATTTATAATTTAAACCTAAATTACCGGCAATTACGTCTAAATCGCCATCATTATCAATATCATTCACCTCAATAGAACTCCACCAACCAACATGCTCCAATAAACCATACTTTTCTGTTTCATTAGTAAATGAACCTCGCTGATTTGTATACAACTCAATAGGTCCCCATTCGTTTGCTATAAGTAAATCTTGATCACCATCTTTATCTATGTCTGCCCAAGTTGATGCCGTAATCATTGTATGGCTTACCAATTCTGGCAAATATTCTGCAGTAACATCCGTAAATTTTATTTTGCCTTTTTCAGTATTATTTTCTAATAAATAACTTTTTACAGGACGTCCATAAAAACCGGGCTTAATTCTTCCTCCAATAAATAAATCTATATCACCATCATTATCAAAATCTGAAGCAGACACTCTCAATCCGCTAGAAGTTATAGTAGGTATTGCGGTAGTATTCTTTACAAACTTACCATCTCCTTTATTCTCATAAAATCGGTCTGTGTAGTAACTATCATTGGGTTTTGCTTCACTTCCGCCACTTATTACATATAAATCTAGATCACCATCTAGATCTGCATCAAAAAATATTGCACCAACATCTTCATATTTTTTATCTCTAGAAAACACATTGCTATTTTTAATAAATTCTCCTGTTTCTTGTTGAATGTATAAGGCACTTTTACTATTTTTTGCGCCACCAATAAAGAAATCATCTAAACCATCATTATTTACATCTGCCACAGCTAAAGCAGGACCTAACTGCGACATTCTATGTGGTAATAAGGTTTCTTTTTCAAAATCATTAAAATTATTTTCCTTGTGTACAAAGTTGATACCTGATTTTTTTGTTATTTCTGTAAACAAATCTTTTCGTGGTGATTTTTTAATGGCTTCATAAGTTTCCTTCTTATCATAAACCAATTCTATGGCTTGATTTACTTTTACTTTTTTATAAATCTGAATAGAAGCATCATTCCATATTACCTTAACACTATCAATTACTGTAACTCCTTTCACTCCAAAATGTAAGGCATCTGCCATTGCTGATTGAAAACCTCTTGTGAAATAATTCTCTATTGTTTGTTGTGTATTATTTGCGTACAACTCTACTCTAGCACCAATTGCATTGACATTCTTTTTGGTCCCTTTTAATTTAACCTTTAAATAATTATTAGAAGTTGTGTTGTTTTTATAGATGTAAGAAATACCCGCAGAATTATTAACAACAATATCTAGGGCACCATCATTATTAAAATCGGCATACGCTGCACCATTAGAATTGGTTGCGTTTTGCACTATTTTTAACTTTTGAAACGTTAAATCTCCATTATTTAAATAAAAATAATTTTCTTTTTGCCTAGTAGGCATTTTAGACAAAATATCACTCATATACGAACTTGTCTGAATGCTTTTATTTTTTATAACCTCTTTTTGTTTCTTTTTTCTATAATTTACAAAGTCATTGTTTCTAAAATCTCCTTTAATACCATTTGATATAAACAGATCTTTATGACCATCATTATTCATATCTAAAAAAAGAGGAGCCCAACTCCAATCTGTACTTGATATACCTGATAATTGTCCGATTTCAGAAAACATTGGCATATTGGTTTCCTTATTTACACCACTATTTAATTGCAGTGTATTGTACATATATTGATTATGTAAACCCAGTTTCTTGTTTTCATAAAATTTTTCTGGATCCATACCACTCATACTGGTCTTTTGTGAAAAATTATCTTCTGCCATCATATCTACCGCCATAATATCTAAATAACCATCGTTATTCATATCGGCAATATCATTTCCCATAGAGAAATTAGACATATGTTGCAGTGCTATTTCTGAAGACTCTTTAAAAGTGCCATTTTTATTATTAATATATAGAAAATCTTTTTCTGAAAAATCGTTACCAACATAAATATCTGGCCAACCATCATTGTTTAAATCACCAATAGAAACACCCAAACCATAACCAATCATATTGTTTATAATATTGGCTTTTTCACTTACATCTACATAAAAATCATTTACATTTTCATACAAACGATTTCCTCTGTGTTTTGATTTTTGAGAAAGTAGATTTTTTAGATCATTTTCATCATAAGTACCAATACCATGGTTTATGATGAACATGTCTAAATCTCCATCTTTGTCGTAATCAAAAAAAGTAGCCTGTGTTGTGAAATCCGGAGTATCTAGTCCGTATTTTTTTGCTTGATTTTCAAACTTCGGAATCCCCTTTTCATCAATCCCTTTGTTTACTAACAATACATTTCTGCGCTTATCTAAGTCACTTATTTTACCTGACTTAGCGTAATAAATATCCATTAAGCCGTCATTATTTATATCTACAACTGTCACTCCTGTTCCAAACCCATAACCTCCGCTAGCATTGGCTTCTTTGGTTACTTCCTTAAACTTCATATTGCCCTCATTTAAATATAATGAGTTTGATTTTATACTATTTACATAATAAATATCAATTAACCCATCATTGTTAAAATCTGCAACAGCAACTCCGCCACCATTATAATAATACTCATATAACAATCCATTCATATAAGTATTCTCTTTCAACTCATTAAAAAAACGGATACCTGTAGTTTCTGGAGATAAAACCGTAAATAATTCTTTTGAATTTAAACTTTGAATAGAAGTTTCTTTACGCTGCTTTTTTGATTCACTATTACATGAAGACCACAAAGTAAAGATTGCTATGAATATAATTATTTTCTTCATTCTATATTTTATTATATTAAAAAACTAGAGCCCATTATAAGACAATTAAATGGGCTCTAGAAAACTAATTCAAATATAATTAATTAATAATCTTTATTCTGTGTTAAATTTTTATTCTTGTCCATTTCACTTTGCGGGATAGGCATTAAGTAGTGACTATCTTTCCATGTACGGGTTTCCCATAAATCTTTTCCAAGAAAATTTCCATTTGTATCCATTTTCATTCTATAGATATTTAATACCTCTGGATCTCCTGCTATTTTCCATCTTCTTAAATCCCAAAAACGGTGCTCTTCAAAAGCAAGTTCAATACGTCTTTCATGTCTAACTTTTGTTCTCATTTCGGCTTGACCACTTAAAGTAATTGCTGGCATTTCAGAACGTTGTCTAACCATATCTATAGATGCTTTTGCCAGACCTAAACTAGTCCCCGCTTCTATTAAAGCTTCTGCATAGTTTAAATGCACTTCTGCAACCCTCATAAATACCCAATGCTGTGTACCCGAATTTCTTCTTGCTTGGTCATTCTGAATTAACTTCTTTAGACTGTAACCCGTCTTTGTCCAATCTCCACTTGTGTCAATATGTTCAGTTCCTCCAGGTCTTGTTCGGATAGTTACACCATAATATTCTGCCCCATCATACAAGATTGACGCATAAAACCTTGGGTCCCTACCTTCATAAGGATTTGTTGCATCATATCCAGAAGTTACATCTGTAATCATTTTACCCGTAGCCTTCATTTCATATTGATCTACTAAGTTTTGAGTAGGATTGGTTCCTCCCCATCCACTTATTCCTCTGGTAGATTTTGGATAGTTAAAAAGATTACCATAATGTACTTTATCTGGGTCTTTAAATTGCTTATCAAAAATAACCTCATCTGTATCATCATCTAAAAAAATATTTTGATAATTTGCGTCTAATGCACTTTTTATGTCTAATGCTTTTTTAGAAGCAGCTGCAGATTCTGTATACCTACCTTCATACAACAAAACTCTTCCTTTTAAAGCATGAGAACCTATTAAACTTGCTCTTGTTGATCCTGCAGAACTTGCTGTTGCAAAAAAACCAATTGCCGCATCTAATTCCTCTACAATAAAATCTAAAGTTTCCAATCTTGTGTTTCTGGTAACTAATAAATCATCTCCTTCTAGATTTTGAGGAACTTTAATAATTGGAACGCCACCAAAGTGTTTTAACAATTCTGCATAATAGAAAGCTCGTAAAAAATGAGCCTCACCTTTTAATCTATCTACTACATTTGCACCACCTTCTAAATCATTATAATTTAAAATGAACTCGTTTATCCTTCTAATTTGTCTGTAAGAATTACCCCAAGCGCCATTAAATGGTGAATTTGCGGGTGTTATACTTGAAGTATTAAAACTTGCATTTGAAGCTGCCCAAGAATACGCATTTTCAGCATCATCAGATGCAGCATCTAACATATACCAACCTCTATTAAACCCATCTGGTATTCCTTGATACACCTCATTTAAATAAAGAGATGCCAAAGCCGGGTCTTTAAAAATATTTTCACTTGAGATAGACTCTAATGGTTTTAAATCAAGGAACTCATCATTACATGAAGTTATAAAAACTCCTAGTAATGCTAATACTATTATTTTAATATTTTTCATCATATTCTTTTTATAATTCAACATTAATACCTAGGTTAAATACTTTTTGCTGTGGATAAAACCATCCTCTAGATTGAGGGTTTTCTGGATCTAAATTTTCAATTCCAGACCAAGTAAATAAGTTTCTTCCATTTAAATACAAACGTAAACTTCCAATTCCTACTTTATTTAAAACATTTTTCGGTAAAGAATACCCAATTTCAACATTTTTTAATCTCATATAATCTCCTGATTCTACCCAGTATGAAGACGTTCTTTGATTAATTGTTGCACTAGAAATACTTAATCTTGGGTACGTAGCATTTGTATTTATCACATTACCATCTGCTCCTATTTGTGCTCTACCTAAATGATCTTCGTGCACTTTACCCCCGTTAAAGAATGCCCAAGAAGCCTCTCCGCTTAAGTACATATCAAAATTAGCTGCTCCTTGTAAAAGAACTGAAAAATCGAACTGCTTATAGGTTAACCCCATATTTAAACCATAGGTAATTTCTGGAGTAGTTCCTCTACCAATTATTGTACGGTCATCATCATTTACAATTCCGTCACCATTTATATCTGCATACCTAATATCTCCTGGTTTTGGACTTTGAGGCTGATATTCTCCGCCTGGTGCAGCTGCATTTAAGTCATCTATTTCTTTTTGTGTAAAAAATAACCCAGAAGCCAAATAACCAACTCTTGCTCCAATTGAACGACCTGTACTTCTAATTTTTTCATCTACAGATTCAGATTCTGAAACTTCAATGACCTTGTTACGAGCAAAACCTAAGTTAAAGTTTGCATAATAATTCCAATCATTTACAGTATTAGAATGACCTAAAACTACTTCGAACCCTTTATTTTCAACAATTCCTAAGTTTTGTTGTGGTAAAGTTGCTCCGAAAGTTCCTGGAACTTCTAAACTTCTATTTGCTAAAATATCTGTAGTTCTTTTGTAAAACACATCTGCTTCTACTGTAAACATTCCATTCAAAAACGAAGCATCTAAACCTACATTATAGGTAGTTGCTTTTTCCCATGTAGAAGTTGGATCTGCAATACCATTGTCATATAACGTCTTAGTAATCTCTCCATTGTCAATAATTGGTCCTCCAAAAAAGTATAAAGATAAATCTCTAAAACGTCCAATATTATCACTTCCTAAGTTACCATAAGATGCTCTTAATTTTAAATTGTCTAGCTTACCAAAATCTTGCATAAAATCTTCTTTAGAGATTGTCCACGCTCCTGATACTGAAGGAAAAAATCCTCCTGGTAAATCATAAGAAAACAAATGAGACTTGTCATACCTACCATTAAACTCGATAAAGTATTTATCTTGATAAGAATAGTTTAAGCGACCAGCATAACCTGCAATTGCAGTTTCTGATGTTGAGTTAGAGTTTGTTCTAGTGTCTTCATCTCCAACTACGAAATAATCTACAGAATTCCCTATTAAATTAGATCTACCTGCACTTAAGAAGTCATATCTAGACTCTGTTCTAGAATAAATTAATTTTCCTCCTACTTTATGATCTCCTAAATTTTTCTTATAATCAATTATTTGTTCTAAGGTTCTTAAATACCCTTGGTTAGAATTCTCTGTTAATGAAGCTGTATCCCCTCTGTCTGAAGGTGTACTGTCTGTAAAAGCACCAGTAGTTGGATTAAACTCTGTATAAGTAAATGGTGTTGAATGTGCTTTATTTCTATTTGCAATTCTATCGTAAGCAATTTGAGAAATTAAGGTTAAACCATCAACACCCGGTACTTTAATGTTTAAAGCTAATTTAGATTGAAATGTAAAATTCTTACTTCTGTTATAACCACTACTGTTAATCTCTTGGTATAAACTTTTTTCTGAATACCCACCATTTGAATACCTGTTTACTTCTGTAGGAGAGGTTCTCATTAAGTTTGAAAATATTCCAGAACTTCCTGTTCCAGCTCGATCAAAATTCTCATACACACCACTAAAATCTGCAGAAACATTTATATAATCATTTATTTCTACATCTAAGTTTGATCTGAAGTTATACTTTTTATAACCTGTTGTACTATAAACACCCTCTTGTTCTAAATATCCTAAAGAAGTGAAATATTTTACTTTTTCGTAACCTCCTCTTAAAGAGAAATCATGCGATTGAATGGTTCCTGTACCTAAGGTTTCTTTAATCCAATCTGTATTTGGGTATCGATCTGGATCTGACCCGTCTTTAAACATTTGTAACTCTGCCGCTGTGTACGCTGCTGCTGTTCCGTCATTTTTATTCGCTTCATTTAAAAGCACGCCATAATTATATGAGTCTAAAAAATTAGGCATTCTTGTGTTTTTCTGAATTCCGTAATAAGAGTTGTAGCTCATTACTGGCTTCTTACTACCACCTCTTTTTGTTGTAACCAAAATAACTCCGTTTGCGGCTTTCATACCATAAATAGATCCTGCTGCTGCATCTTTTAGTACCGTAATATTTTCTATATCATTAGAATTAACAGAATTCAACGAGCGTTGTATTCCATCCACTAACACCAAAGGTTCTGAACCATTGTAAGTACTTAAACCTCTAATTCGTAAAGAAGACTGATCTCTTCCTGGTTCTCCAGAACTTTGTACAGCAACCAAGCCTGCTAATCTACCAGACAAAGCACTACTAATATTAGATGTAGAATTCTTAACAATGTCTTCAGATTTTATAACAGCGACAGACCCCGTTAATGAAGCTTTACTTTGAGTTCCGTACCCAACAACTATAATTTCATCTAATTGACTAGAACTTTGTTCTAATGACACTTTAATATCGGTTTGATTTGTAATAACAACCTCTTTAGCTCCATAACCTAAAGAAGAAATTACAACAATACTTCCAGAAGTTGTCTTAATAGTTACTACACCATCAAAATCTGTAGACCATCCTTTCGTTGTTTCTTTAACAACAACACTTGCACCCGGTATTGGTGACCCTGCACCATCTACCACAGTAATAACAATAGATTTTTCTTGCGCGAGCATCATTGCCGAAAAGAAAAGCATTGTTATTAAAATTGATATCTTTTTTTTCATGTAAATTGGTTTTAATTGATTTTAGTTAGTTTTGATTAAAAATTATTTTTCATCCAGTTATAAGGCTTTCTCTTTATCCATGTTCCTCTAGTAAAATCTGGAAAATCTTGTGGCTCACCATTATTTTCTATTGACAGTTCAGATAACGGAGTTACTGCACTCCAAGCCGCAGCGTCGTATGCATCCATAGGCGGTGCAATATTTTCTTTTGCAGATTCTATAAAAGCATTTAGTACGAAGAAATCAATACCTCCATGCCCTGCTTCTGTTGCAGAATCACCATATTTTTTCCATAATGGATGGTCATATTTTTCTAACCATGCATCCATGTCATCCCAAACATGTGCTTGTGTTTTTCCTTCAATATGTATTCTTTGTGTGTGATAATCGAATTCTGAAACTCCTTGACTTCCTTGTACTTCAAAGCCTAAAGAATAAGGTCTTGGTGAGTTTACATCATGAGTTACAATAATTGTTTCTCCGTTCGCAGTTTCTATAGTTGAAGTGATAATGTCTCCTTGCTTCCATTTTAACTTTGCATTCGGGTGGTTTTCTCCACCAACTTCTTTAATATATTTATTTAAACCAACAGCTTTTGTAGCATGTGATGTTATAGATACCAAACGATTTCCTCTATTAATATCTGCCATAACCGCTACAGGTCCTAAACCATGAGTTGGGTAAACATCTGCATTTCTTAAAAGTGAATGCTGCGTTCTCCAAGCAGATTCAGAGATTCCTTTCTCACCAAATTCTGCCCCTTTACCGTAGGCGCTTTTTCCATCGTTAAATTTAACACCCCTTAAATCGTGTCTATAACCACATCTAAAGTGTAATAATTCTCCAAAAACATTTTGCTTCACCATATTAAGCACGGCTAAAACATCTCTACGATAATTTACGTTCTCTAAAATCATTAGATGCGAACCTGTTTCTTCGTGTGCGTTTACCAAGTCCCAGCATTCTTCTAATGTGTTTGCAGCAGAAACCTCTAAACCAGTATATTTACCGGCTTTCATAGCATCTACCGCCATTTTTGTATGCCACAACCAAGGTGTTGCTATTATTACAGCATCAATCTCTTTTAAGTCTAAAAGATTTTTATAATCATAATCGTTTTTTCCAAAAACCTTTGGAGCTTTATGACCTGCTTTCTTAATTTTGTCTAAGGCAAGGTCTATTCGCTTCTGATCTAAGTCGCAAATTGCAGTAACCTCTACATCTTTTCTTTGTAAAGCATTGTTTAAATGATTTGTTCCTCTTAATCCAACTCCAATAAAGGCTACCTTTAACTTCTCTTTATTTAAATTGAAGTCTGCCCCAAATGACAAATTAGGTAGTATTGAGAATCCTGCAGTAGCTGCAGCTGTTTTTTTTACAAAAGACCTTCTTGATTTTGATTTCATATGTACGTTATTATATTTTAACATTACAAATATGTCTTTTTTAATTTCATAAAACAGCTCTTATTTCTGCCAAAAAAGGCATTAATTGTAGTCAAATAATGCCTTTTGACTAATTAGTACACTTTTTTGAAGAATATTTACTCCAATAATAGGTAGTGATTTTAAAAAAAAATCCTAAAATAAAGAATATCTTTATACTCTGTTTTTTACTATATTTTTAATAAAATGAATTCTAAAAAAAGTTTTTTTTTCTTATTTTTCTTGACGATTGGTTCAATTATAAGCTTTAACGCGCAAAGTAATTTGAATGTAAAACACATAAGCCCTCTTTACGAAAACAAACAACTAAACATCAGCCAAATTGCTCATGACTCTATAGGAAACATCTGGATGTCTAGTAATTATGGTATTTTAAAATACAATGGTTATTCCTATAACTTTATCGATATAAAAGAAGTTTTTACAGCACTTACTTCTAATGATCGAATAAAACAGATCTCCTCTGACAACAATAATAATATTTGGATAAAATCTACCAAAGGTCTTTTAACTAAATATGATTCTAAAAGCGGAACTTTTACTTCTATAGAGCACCTTATAAAAGAACCGATAGAAATTATAAAACCCATAAGAATAGGTCTTCTACTAGCCACAACTTCCGGAAAAATATATACAGTATTTAATAACAAGGCCAAATATATTTGTACAGTTCCGAATACAGCTAGCACAGAGAATCGTATTATTAGTATAGAGGCTTCAAGAGGAAATGAGTTTTTTATAAGCACTAATAAGGGCAGAGTTTACAACTATTCTTTAAAAACAAATAGCATGGAAGAGATTGTTTCAGACTATTCAAATTACCCTGGAGTTACCATTTTACAAGTTGACAATAATGGTAAATTATGGATTGGAACGGAGGCTCATGGCTTATTTATTTATGATATAAAGCAGAGAAAACTAATTCAAAATTCATTTTTAAAAGGGAAAACAGCAGGAATAAAAAAGGAGTTCTTCATCAGTTTTTTTTACGATACAAATGGTTTTATTTGGGCAGGAACAGATGGTGGTGGTATTTATAAAATAAATAGTGAAACCGGGAAAATTATTATTTATAAGAATAAATTTCCGAACCTATTTTCTATTAGCAGCAATACAATAATTAATATCAGCAAAGATTTACAACAAAACATCTGGTTAGTTACCAATCATGGTAATGCCAATGTAATCCCTACACCCAACAATAACATTAAGTATCATAAAGGCTCTATTTCTGGCACACCTGTTAGGGTTTTAAGTGTTTATAAAAGTTCTAAAGAAACCTTATGGATTGGTACAGACGGCAATGGTTTAACTCGAATTGAAAAAAATAAAAACCCAAAAGAATACTTTAATAATATTGAGAATAATTTCTACATTCAATCTATAACGGAAGATGATAATGCCAATATCTGGCTAGGAACTTACAGAAACGGATTGTGGAAATTCAATTCTAAAACCGAAAAATTTTCAAAAATTATCGTTACAAATAAATTAAATCAAGAGGCTAAAGATGTAAGAACTACGTTTAAAGATTCTAAAGGACGAATTTGGGTAGGCTCTACAGTATCTTTAAATATTTATGATAAAAACGAAAAATTATTGGCTGGTTTTAATAATAATAAATCACCTCTTAATGGTATTGTTGTAGAAAGTATTATTGAAGATCATGCTAATAATATTTGGATTGGTCAACAAGATGGAGGTCTTTATAAATTTAACGAGGATCTTAAAAGCCTCGTTAAATCTACATTTTCAAGGTATTCTAATGCTGATAAAAAAACAGCTTCACGAATAATAGATATGTCTTTAGGTAAGAAAAATGAAATATGGTTCATTAACCAAGATCTAGATCTAGAATTATTCAACACTAAAACAACTACTTTTCATGAGTTTAGAGATTTATTCCCAAATAAAAAACATAGTTTTACTTCTATAGTTGCAAAAGATTCAACAAATTTATGGTTGAGTTCTTATCATGGTATTCACCATTTTAATGTTGAAAAAAAAGAAGTTATTTCTTATTATTCCTCTGAGGGGTTTCAAGAAGAACCTTACATTATTAGAAGTAGTTTTAAAGACAAAGATGACCAAATTTACTTCGGAAGCTCAAAAGGAATTAACTTTTTTGACCCTACAAAATTAACTAAAACACAGATTAAAGCACATTTATTTGTAACAAGTATCGATATTTTAAACAAACCCGCAAAACAAATAATTCCAGAACAAATACATTCTGAAATCTTTAATGTTAATCAGTTACATTTAAAGTACAATCAATCTTCTTTTACAATTAAATTTGCCGCTATTGGCAATATTATAAATCCGAATTATAATTATTCATATCGATTAAAAGGTTTTGATAAAGAGTGGAAATCTACCTATTCTGAGGGGTCTGCAACGTACACAAACATTCCTTCCGGAGATTATGTTTTCGAAATTAAAGCAAACGAAATCAATCAACCCTTAAATGTATTGAGCAAGCAAATAAATATTGCGATATCTCCACCAATTTGGCAAAATTCTTATGCATACCTATTCTATCTTTTAATTCTATTTATTTTAATCTTTAGCTTTTCTAAATGGATACTTATTAGAAGAAAACTACTAATAAATAAAATTAGCAGACGAAAAGAGAAAGAGCTTCACAAAGAGAAAATAAATTTTTTCACCAAAATGTCTCATGAAATTCAGACCCCAATAACCCTAATTCTTGGTCCTATAGATGACATGTTAAAGAGAGCAGAACAAAATGGAAACCTGCTTCTTAAAGAACGTTTAAACATTATTTCTAACAACGCGGGTAGGTTGTCTAGAATCGCAAGAGATTTAACACTCGTTAGAAATAGAGATTTAAATAGATTAAATTTATCTGTAACTCGGAATAATCTAAAAGAAAACATCGATCAAATTTGCTTATCCTTTAAAGAATTGGCAAGAATAAAGAATATAGATTTTACTATCAATTGCCCAAACAATATAGAAAACACTTGGTATGACAAAGATAAAGTTGAACATATTTTATATAACATTCTTGGAAATGCTTTTAAATACACGCCTAAAGAAGGCAATATTCAATTAACGGTTAAACCACTTAATAAGAAGGAAGTTTTGAAAATTTCTATATCAGATTCGGGAGTAGGAATTCAGAAAGAAGAACTAGCAGATATTTTTAAATTATTTTATAGATCTACCAATAGAAACAACGCAAAAGGAACAGGAATAGGATTGGCACTTACCAAAGAGTTGATTCATTTACACAAAGGGAAAATTAAAGTAGAAAGCTCTAAGTCTGAAGGCACTACATTTACCATTAAATTACCTGTGTCTGAAAATTTTTATGCGGATGATGAAAAAATCACATCAAGTAAAAAAGAGACTCAAAAAAAGATTGAAACAAATACAACAAACTTTACAGAAACCATTTTAAAAAACGATATTAATACAACTAAGAAAACAATTTTAGTGGTTGAAGATAATCTTGAGCTTCAGAAATTCCTGCAAGATTTATTGCTAGAACACTACAATATCATATTAGCAGACAACGGAAAAGAAGGGTATTATTTAGCAAAAAACAATTTACCAGATTTAATAATTAGTGATGTGATGATGCCCGAAATGGATGGCATAGAAATGTGTGACGTACTCTCTAAAGACAATTTAACAAAGCACATTCCCATTGTTTTACTTACCGCAAAAAACTCTACGCAAGCAAAAATTACAGGTTTAAAAACAGGTGCAATAGAATATATAAACAAGCCTTTTAACTCTAATGAATTATTACTGAAAATTCACAACATTATTGCAGCAAAAGAATCTATTATTTCTAAATATAGAAAAGAACTTATTAACAACCCTAAAGTAAAAATAGAAAAGTCGCAAGATGAACTCTTTTTAGAAAGTTTAAATAAAATAGTAAATGAACGTTTAAGTGACTCTAATTTTAAAGTAGACGAGTTAGCGGATAAATTAAACATGAGTCATTCTAGTTTGTATAGAAAATGTTCTTCATTAACAGGGTTAAGCCTTATCGATTACATTCGTCAAACTCGTTTAAATAAGGCTGCTGTATTATTAGCAAAATACGGATACAATATTTCTGAAGTTGCGTATCTTGTTGGATTTAATAATCCTAAATATTTTTCAAAAAGCTTTAAATCTCAATTTAAATCTACGCCAAAAGGCTTTAAAAATATGGCAAGTGCATCAAAAGACATCAAGGTGTATCTCAAGGAAAACAACGTTAATATGACAGATTTCGAATAGTTATGTACATCAAAAAACACTTAAAAGAATTATTCCTTTAAGTGTTTTAAGTGTGTGTAATTCTTGATTTAAAATAGTCCTAAAGTTTAATGAAACGCTTTACAGTTGTTTTACCTGTAGCATCTTTTATTTTTATAAAATAATTACCAGCAGTAAAAAGACTTACATCAATATCTTTTTCTGATTGGTAATTGTTTATTTTTTTTACTTGTTTACCTGTTGCATCAAAAATAGAAACCTCCAACGCCTCTTGTAAATCTGTTTTAAGTTTAACCTTTAATTTTACGGGATTGGGATACAATACAATCGATTTATTTAAAATAAAATTTCCATTGGTCGTTAAAGTAGAAAAAATTAGTTCTTGAGATTTATTTTCAGCTACATTATAATTTACATTTCCTGGTTGGCTTGCTGTTATTATAGTAACACCAGAATCTACTAAAGAAATAGTACTCCCAGAAACTTTTGCTACAGATATATTAGAACTTGTATACACAATTTCTAAATTAGAACTTATTGTTGCTGTTAATGTAAATTCATTTTTATCTGAAGGAAGTACTATCGGTTCAAAAGAAATTACTTGATCTGCCTTAGAAATTGATAACACTGCTTTTAAAATCAAATCTAAATAATTGGGTTTAGAAATGGTTGCTGCCACTTCATAAATCCCTGCTTCTAACTTATTGTTGTTGGTATAAGAAACTGAAGTTCCTGTAGGCAAATTACCTGTAATTATAAGCGTTTTTGGCTTTTCATCATACACAAAACTCTTATTCTCAAAAACATAACCACTTAAAGTTGCTTTAGTTATTGTTAAGTTTGCTTTTAAAATTAAATCTTTATAGTTCGCACCAGAAATAGTTGCAACAACCTCGTATTCACCGGTTTCTGTTTGATTATTGCCTATATAAGAAACGGAAGTATTGCTTGGTAAAGCACCCGAAATTACAATTGATTTTGAGGTGCTATCATAGACGAAGCTTTTACCTGCAAAAGCAAAACCGTTTAAAGTTGCTTCGGTTATTCTTAGAGTTGCCTTTAAAATTAAATTTTCATAATTGTTACCAGAAATGGTTGCCGTAACCTCATATAAACCAGTATTGGTAGCAGAATTATTTGTGTATGAAACGGAAGTTCCTGTGGGTAAACATTCTAAAATGGTAATGGATTTCTGCATACCATCAAACACAAAATCTCTGTTAGTAAAAGTAAACGTGCCTAATGTGTTTTTTGTAATTGTAACACTCGCTTTTAAAACCAAATCCTTATAATTACCTCCTGATATGGTCGCGGTAACTTCATGTACGCCAACCTCTGTTAAATTATTATTTGTGTAAGAAACAGAAACTCCTGTTGGTAAATCACCTATGATTGCTATCGATTTTATTTCGCCATTATATACAAAGCTAGTATCTATAAAAGTGAAACCACTTAATGTTGCTTTGGTAATTGTTAAGTTGGCTTTTAAAATTAAATCCTTATGGTTTTTACCCGAAATAATTGCAATAACTTCATGAATACCAACATTTATTAAATTATTATTTGTGTAAGAAACAGTAGTGTCTTTTGGTAAATTACCTGTAATTGCAATCGATTTTTGTGTATCATCAAAGATAAAACTCTTGTCTAGAAAAGAAAAACCATTAAACCTAGCTTTGGTTATTGTCAAGTTGGCTTTTAACACCAAATCTTCATAGTTTACTTTAGAAATAGTCGCTAAAACTTCGTGAATTCCAGAATCTGTTTTATCGTTATTCACATATACTATTGAAGCATCAATTGGTAAATTCTCTGTAATAGCTATAGATTTAGAGCTTCCATCGAATATAAAACTTTTATTATTAAAAGTAAAGCTTGTATTAAAACTTGCTTTTCTAATTGTTAAAACTGCTTTTAAAACTACATTCACATAATTATCTCCTGATATGAGCGCGAATACTTCTTGCACACCCGCAGCTGTTCTAGAATTAGACACGTAATTAAGTTCGGTTCCGCTAGGAATAATACCTTCAATTAAGATTGACTTTTCAGATCCATCATAATCAGAATTTGCATCAGAAAAAGTAACTCCAGTAATTATCGCTGGACTAATAGTTAAACTTGCTGTTAAGACTAATTCTTGAAAATTAGCGCCAGAAATTGTTGCTGTCACTTGTTTACTACCAACATTTGTTAAACCATTATTTGAATACATAACTGTTGTACCATTTGGTAAAGTACCTGCTATTGATAAAAATTTCTCTGTGCCATTAAAAACATAAGTAGCATCTGAAAAAGTAATATCATTATCAGAGGTATTCACTACTTTTTTAACTCTTATGGTGTAGCTACTATTTTGAGATTCATCTTCCGATAGAACCTCAAACACTACATCATTTGTGAAATCTAAAGTATTACTCCCAGAAACTTGTAGAACTTTGTTCAAATAAACTTTAGAATTACTTTCCGTTGTAAAAACAGGCGTTAAACTTGTAATATCTACCTCAGATGCTACTTCTATAAGAATGGTCTTATTAACTATAGAATTGCTTTCTAGAGTAATTCCATCAAATGAAAAACTATTAATTACTGCTTGCGAACTTAGGGTTGGTTTTGCAATACTATAAGATTGAAATGCACCACCAATGTTCTTATTTATTTCAAAGACTTCAGTTTTTACTACATCCACAATAGCATTATTAGTACTGTCGTAAATTTTAAAGTTGATAGTTTCACCAACCGTATTTGCTACAACAGACAAATAAGCAACATACTTTTTAGCGTTTGAATTATACACAACTGTGGCTTCACCTCTATTTTCTCCATTAACAAATGCGCCTACTTTATCGTTTACATTTGTTAACATAGTTCCATCAACATTTAAAAAAACGGTAAATGTCATATTATATTGATAAGAGCTAGCGTTTACAGACCAATCTGGTGACTGACTATAAACACTAGCTGTAAACAATAAGAATAAAATGAATATACTTTTTATCATAAGTAATTTATTTTTTAATTAATTTTCTTACGATGTATCTACCTTCTCTATCTATAATCTTAACAAAAAACACACCTATTGGTAGTTCTTTTGTAGAGATTTTTGTTTTAGAGCCATTAACTTTTACCTCTTTTACCTTAACCCCTAAAACATTGTAAATTAAAAGACTAGACACCTCTGTACTTCCTAAAACACTGATGATTATTTCATCATTAAAAGGATTTGGATATATGTTTACTAAATCTAAAAGATGCTCTTCTACAGACAGTGTATTTATCATTAATGGCAAAGGTGTTTTTAAGGTTCCCGACACTCCGTTTACTGAAAACTGTAACTTTGTTTTCAATTCAACTTCTTTATTAGAATTCACTAAAACATATATTAAAGGTTCTGATGCATCACTATAAACTGAAATAAAGCTTAGCATTCTACCATTTATATTTTCAATTTGAGAAACTCCTCTTAATACAGAGTTCTTATCGTAAACTTTTACTTCATCAAAAACCTCATCTGTAATAATTTCTGCAATTACCCCCATAGAATGTTGATATTTCGCAAAGTTGTGAATCATTTCCTCTGAATGCTCTTGCCCTTCTGATGCTCCTTTAGCCGAAAAACTGATATTCGGATACCTAAATGTTTGTGCTGTTGCAGATTTTAGCATATACCCTCTATTAGATTGCAAGTAGCGCAAAGTACCAGACCATGCTGCAGAATTCTCGTCATATACAGCGAAATTATACTGATCTTTAATAACATCACCATCTGTTGGTTCATAAAATGCCAGCGCTTCTTTTAAACTGATGTTTCTATGGATTGGAAATGACAACCAGTTCCAACCTGTTGCAATAGGAATATTTAATTCACTAGCGTTCACTTCATCTCCTTTTAAAACTATATTATTCTTTTTCGCTAATTGAATTTTATAAGCTTTAGTATTTTCAATTTTAGTTAAACTACCAGACCAATACCCGTTTTCATATCTTGTAAACTGAGTTCCGTACTTAACAAGATCTCCATCAGACAGTTCAAGTTCGTCAAATACCGCTGTTACATTATCAAATCTATCATCATTTACAAAGAAAGAAGCCCAAGTCCAACCTTCATTTAGAGAAATTATTTGCTCGGTAAACATCCCAGAACTAAATATTGTTGGATTCGATTTTGTTCCAATAATATCATTTTCTAAGAAAACCCTAGAGGAAGCTCCGTTAATTTTAGCAACCCTTGTTTTACCATTTAAGGCATCCCAAATTTTAAAAGTAACAACTTCATTTGCACTTACGTTACTATACATTGTTAAAAAGGCATAATAAGAATCGTAACCACTATCATATACCAAATAAGCTTCTCCTCTTTTTTCATCATCTACAAAAGCACCCACTTTAGTATAAGTATCTCTAGAAAAAGTATCATAAATTTTTATCTGACTGATGCTATTCATGCTGTAGGCAAAATCTGCAGGATTTACAGACCAGTCTGGTGCATCTTGTAGTACTCTTAATTTAAAATCTAATCTGTCTGTATAACCATTGTCTAAATTTAAGTAGATGGTAGCACTGTAACTTCCCATTGCTAATTCTTTGTCTACACTAAACTTTAATTGCTTCATAGCATTAGGGCCAACAGTGCCAGAACTCGCAGAAATCGTCATCCAACTTGGTAAACTAGAAACCGAAAATTCTTTATTATTTCCACCTTTATTAATAACATCTATTACAAAATTATAAGGCTCATCTACAATTTTTTCTGCCGCTATTGTTTTTGCACCGTCTTCTGTAGACCAATTAACTTCTTGTCTGTTTACAAATGCAGAAAAACTTACTGGAGACAATTGCTTATTAAAGTGGTTGTCGTACATATTTGCAACTGAAATATCTAATATTTGCCCTTCAAACAAGCTCCATTCTTCTGCGGTTAATGTTGGTGAAATAATCATTTCATCTCCACTTATTACAGTTGTATAAGGCACATTTGTATATTTTAAGACAGGTTTAATAGCCGGAGAGTTCTCTGTAAACTTACGGTAGCTATCATTTAATAGCGCTAAATACCCTAAAGTAGTTCCGTTTCCTTTTCTAATATTATATCTTGGCCCTTTGTCTAAAAGACTTGCTTCTGCTACATTAAAATTCACATACATTAATAGCCCCATTGTTTCTTTATCTACTTCAAAATAACGGTCTCTTTTTATTTGGTCTAAGCTTCTAGCCGAATTCCAAAGTCTAAATTCATCTAAATTACCAGTAAAATGGTTCTCTATCCTCTCTGTTCTTGGGCCTGTTATAACTCCATTTTCATCCGTTGGTATCTTTCTTTTGTAACGAGCGCCAAAATATAATCTAGCTCCAGAAATACCTCCAATGTTTGCAGATGACACAGAATTATTTTGTTTCCCGTCAACAAAACTATTTAAACTACCACCTCTTTTTACAACTAAAGCAACATGGTGCCAATTAGAGTCTGTAATAGAATTACTTGTTAAATTATAATCGATACCTTCTGTTCTAAGACTTAATTTCCCGTTAGATAATAAACTAATGTCCCACTTATTTCTAAAACCATTCGTTTGTAGTGGCTCACCTAGGTCTTCATTTCCTGTCCCATTTCCAAAAACAGTTCCTGTATCTCCAACTTTTGCTTTTACCCAAAAAGAAATAGTTATATCTTCATAATTTGTTGGTTGTACAAAACCTACGTTGTCTAAAGTTAAGTAACTATTATTTCCGAACGCATACGCTTGCCCTTTTGGTTTTACTGCCCAATTAAGATTAATTTTCGCATTTCTACCTCGTACTTTATCTGCTGCTACAGCTCCAAAACCTTCATTTAATGGCCAATAACCTAAAAGTTTTAACTCATTACCTGTTAATGTGAGGTCTTTTTCGGCGGCTGCCTGTGCAGAAGTTGTTGCTTTGTTCCAAATTCTTATGTCGTGAATATCTCCATTTACTTTAAAATCTCCAATTAATATAGAATTGTCATTATTAAAAGACAATTCTTTAGCTAAAGGCGCTGTTTTTAAAACTTTACCGTTTTCTAAAATTTCTAAATATGGGTTTATTCCATCTCCATAAATAAATGAATAAAAGTTATATTGAGAATAATCAATGACTGCTTCAACTTTTTCTCCATCTAACTCGAAAGTTAAAATAGTGCCATTTAAACTTACTTTTGGCCCATCTTTTTGCTGTAATAAAACACCGTTTGCTAAAGCTCCTAAATCTAACCAAAATTGAATGCTAAAGGCTTTTGAGAATAGGTTTTGTTTTGGAAGCTCTATTTGATTGAAAGAACCATCTAGACTAACACTTACACTATGATCTATTGCTTGTTGATTTTTTAAACCTCTTAATGTAATATTTGTTGAAATATGTCTATTAATTTCCTCGTTAAAACGCACCTTAATATCTTCTCCTATATCTAATATTCCATCACTTGGAGATGGTGTACCAAATACAACTGGCGGTGTTAAATTAATAGTACCTGTTACAATATCCGATTCAAAAGAAACATCATCTGTACAAAAAGCGATTGCTCTTATTTCATAATTTCCATCTGTAATTTTACTACCTACAATATCCCAATTAAATGTAAACTCTGTTTCAGAATCTATAACAATTCCTGCATCATCAGATGCCTCATCTTTTAATTGTTGACTACCATAATAGGTTTTAAACTGGGTCCAACTAGAAGCATTTACGTTTCTGTATTGTAAACTTATTTTTCTAAAACCTGCAAAATCTGTATTAAAATCTGTGAATGTTATTGGTAAAGAATTTGTACCTAATAGGTTTCCTCCATTGTCATAATTAAAAGCTTCTGCTCTGTTATAAATCCAATTGGTTTGAGGTGCAGAAATAGTTACATTACTACACGACTTTTTAAAGTTTACAGTAACATCTACAAAGGCATCAGAATCATTTAAATCGATACATGGATTTGCCAAATACACTCTAATATTTTCATAATCATACACATCTGATGATGAGTTTTTTGTGATTATTAAAGGAACTTCTACCGTTTCATTATACGGTAATAAAACTGAGAATCCGTTTTGGTCTATATTAGAAACCGCTCCGTTTAAAGTAGTTTGATCTACATAAACTGTATGTTCTAAATCTGTACCGGTATCACTTAAATTTTTAAGTTGTAAGGTAAATACGGCACCCACATTTTCTGCTAAATTGCTTATTAATGTTTTATTTACTTTTAATTCTGGTTTGTAAACACTGGTTGTTGCTTCAGACAAGGTTTCTCCACCTTCACCAATAACACTTACATTATAACCATCATTCTTATAAAATTCAGAAACTGTTGGTCCTTCGTACGGACAAGAAGTAGCTCCACCTTTGGTGATAAAAATTGGTCCATAACCATCAAATAAATTTACTACGTCTACACTTAAAAAATTTGCTTGATCATTATCTTTTAAAGTATAAGAAATAGTAGTTGTTTTTTCATTTTCAGTTTGGTCAGAATTTGTACTCACACCAGAATGTGATGTTGCAAAATTACCAATTAAACCAACATTATTTATTAATCCTCCTAATTGTATTTTAAAATCGTTCGAAATATCAACCACTTTTTCGTATGTTTTAGTGGTAATTGTTGTGGTAGATATAGAAGATGTAAACTCGCCTACACCAGCATCAAAAGATTTATTTCCTGCAAAATTAGCAGAAACTAAATCTGCCAAACTAGCAATATAAATATCATAATTTGATAGTGTATAAGGAAATATTGAGGTTTGTGAAGCTTCTATTCTTGCTAACCTTGCTTCTTTTTCTTTATCTATTTTCCCTAAAACTACTTGTTTTAAATCCGCTCTAGAATTTAATGACAAATATTTATCACGCTCGTTATCTTGAACTATTTTTTTCCATAATTCTATTTGCTTGATATAAAAATTTCTAGTTTGCGTTCCCTTTGGTGTTGTTGCTGTAATTACCTCTGGAGAGACATTTGCTAAATCTTGTAAATCTGGAATTAACTTCTCTAAAATGTGCTTTTGAGAATACATAAAAAACGTAGCCGAAGGTTGTTCTGCAATGAAAAAATCTTTTTTAGAACTAACATATAAATTAGTAGGATTATCGTCTTTATCTTTACCATTAATGATGATATGTGGAACTACAGAATTATCTGGTAACGTTGGTATTTCTTTTGTAACAAACATATTGTTAAACAAACCATAATACACATTTTTAGCATTCCCTATATATAGATCTCCATCTGCCCCAACATATTCTGGGTCATCACTTGTTGAAATAGTTTCTGAAAATTCATAGGTTTCTGTAGTGCTACCATCTCTATTTATTTCTTGTGTTTTAGAAAAATTAGCCTCAACATCTGCTACTACAGATATTTCTGTTTCAAGACTAAAAAATGGAGAGCCAGATACAGTAGTAAATGTTGGACCTACACTTGCGTAAAAACCACCTCCATTTGTATCTGAACTAGAATTTCCATTAGATCTTTCAAAAGAAATGACACTTCCTTTTTCGATACTTGCAAAACTATTAGAACCAGGTGGGTCTCTTAAAATAATATCTGGCACTTCTGGTGCAACCGTAGAAAATGTAGTACCCTCTGCAGCTCTACCTCCAATAACAATACCTTCAGATTTTAAATCATCACTATTTAAAATATCTATAGGGTTTAAACCAGATACATTATAATCTATGGTCATTGCATTTTTAAAACCATTTGTTTGCGTAATGTTTGGCAAACCTGCTCTAAAAGAATACACATATTGTTCTTTGTTAGGATTTTTAATTAATTTTACCGAACTATCATTTGGGTTTGTACTTGCAAAATTATTGGTAATATTAAAAGTACCTTCATTAAAATATTCTTTTACAACAACTTCATCAGTTTTATCTTTATTTACATAATCTTGTGTAACCTCAAAAGCCATTCTGTACTCTTCTTTTTGAGTATACATAGGTATAGCCAATTCAGAAACATCATAGGTAATATCGCCAATTTTATATTCTTTTAAAAATTCTTGCTCAATTAAACGAACATTTATGGTAGAATTATATCGAAAACTTTTTTCGTATTGATAAGGTTCTGAGCTGTATTCTGTACCATCTTCTGATGTATAGGTAGATGTTATTTCTTCTTTAATTTCTGTAATATCAAACTCATCATCTGCATCTATAAAATCTGTATTTATATCAGAATTATTGAGAACATTAATACCTCCATTTTGTTTTATATAAAATTTATACGGAATTAACTGTATTTTATATTCACCAGTTTTTTCATTAGTTGTAACACTATAATCTAGCTCATTGGTGTTTAAATCTCCTTTAAAAGTAAGGGTTGCTTGTCCAATATTATTTACAGATGAATAAATTTCTTTACGCTCTATCTCTCCTTCTGCAACTTCATTTGCATGTTCTTTTAAACCATCAAAACCAAAGCCTATTTTTTTATTAGATTGTGTGCTACCACCTACAACTTTACCAACAACGGTAACACGTGTTTCATCTAAAAACCAACGTTCTTGTATTTGATCTTCAAAAAAATCGAATAAATTAGACGTTGTATTTGTTGTTTTTTCTGGAAATCTTCCTTCATACTCAAATGTATGTCCGTCTTTTGTTACCTCTATTTTATGTTTACCAATAGGTACATTAATAGCAAATTTACCTTCTATATCTGTAACTACAGGTTGGTTGTCTTCATCAAAAACAATGTCCCCATCAATATGCAAGTATGCACCTTCTATACCTAAAACTGGATATTGTTTTAACTCTCCATCAATTAAATTCCCTGTATTTGAATCTAATGTTCCTCCTTCATAAAAATATTGCCCTTTGTTAATAGTTACTGTACCGTTCACTAAATAAGAGTTATAACCGGTTTCTCTAATTTCTGTAATCGTTGCTAAAGCAGGGTCTGAAATAGGAATAGTTTTAAAAACATCTCTTGTATCATATACAACTCTACCATTAAATTTAAACGAAGAAATATCTTCAAAATTCACTTGGTTTACAACTGGTTCTTCTTTTCCTAAAAATAAAGTCTGACTAGCAGGTTTAAATTTATGCACGCCAAAACTTGGTGTTATTTTAAATTGCTCTCCGGCACCAGAATACGGTATTGCTGCAATACTGTATGCGCCATCTTGGTCTGTAATACCAAAAACACCTAACTGCTCTTTAGTTGGTTTTATAGAAGAAAAATTAATTGAACTACCATCAAACGTATTTTTTATTAAGTGATTACCATTAAACTGAAACCCGTTTCTAGAAATATCATATGCATAATTACCATAGCCTTCATCAAAACGATAGTACATTTCTAAACCGTTTTCATTACCACTTAAATAACGTCTATAATCTCTTCTAATTTCTTCGCCACTTAAAGCCCTACTCCATACCCTAACTTCATCTGCATGTACTTTTCCGTAGGTCCCTACATCAAATCTATTTACAACATCATCAATATTATTATATACACTTGTAGTAGTATTTTCAATGATACTTATCCTCGGTTTTGCAACACCTTCTGTAGGTACTACATTATCAATATAATCTTGAGAAATGTATCTACCATTCATGTAAATCCCTATTTCTTTATTGTCTTCAAAAACAAAAGCGTAATGAATAAAATCGAATCTACTTTCTTCATTTAAGGCTTTAAAAACATCATTTCCTGCTGCATCTACTTCTCCTGTTGGGTAAGAATCATGAATATAAATATGCTTAGCAATGTCCCCATCTAGTCTTATAGCAACATATATAGTTCCAGCTCCTTGGTTAGAGTAATAAAAATGATAAATTTTTTCACCTACCACCAACTCAAAAGGTAAATTAAGATTCGTGTCATTTGCAAACCAGCCTTCTACAGTAATTGCATTTCCGCTAAATGCGTTTCCGTTATCTGATAACCTTGGGCCTTTTAAATCATAGCCTTGAACAATAGCAGAAGTTCCTGCACTAGCACTACCTTGTGCACCAACGGGTTCTGCCAACACTTTAACATCTTTAACAGGGCTACCTAATTCAAAACTAATTGTACCAGACACAATAGCCGTAGGACTCCTAAAACCAACACCTTCTATATAATTTATATATTCTTGTTCTGTACCACTTAATCCTTCTGCAAACAATCTATATTGATACAGCACTCCACCTTCTATTTGTGTGTCTTCAAACTCATAAACATCTTTACCAACCGTGGCTATTAAATTATAAACGCCAGCTCCTTTTAATGGTTTTCTATAAATTTTAAGTTTGGTAATATTATCTTGATTGGCACCATAAGTCCAGTTTATATTAATTTTATCTGAATAATATCCTTTAGATACCTCAAACGTTTTATCACTAAACGTATTTGGTACGTATAAAATACCAAAAGGAAAACCTACCTTGGTTTTTACTCCTGCAGCCATTGGATACTGAAAAGTAGCACCAATTTGAAACTGAATGTTTATATTGTTTGATGTATTTGTAACCTTGCCTGCGGCAGAAAGTACGCCTCCTTTGTGGTCGCTTTGTTCTTGTGCTTGGATTATACCTACCCAAAACAACAAGAAAATAATTATTCTTTTCTTCATCTTGTTTTATGTTTGGGTTTGTATTAGTATTTAATAATATAACGTACACCATAACTAAATGGACGATTTTCTTTCTCTAGATTACCATCTCTTTGAGCATCCCCTAAAGTACCTCCATGGCCTGTACGCTGGCCTGTAATTGCTATATTATGGTTGTGGTTACCTGCGTTATCTGTTTTTTTAAATTGTTCAGAACTAGAATTATTCGGATCACTAGACTGTTGCCAACCCCATTCTTTATCTGCTCCTCCATGATCTATACCATCTGGCGTACCATAATTACTATGACGAATATTGTGGTCATGAATACCTGCATCATTTGTATTACCATTAACATTAAAAGAATGTGTATGGCTTTGTGTAGATGGATCTTGAAGATTTCTTAAACCTATTGCATGTGAAAAACTTGAATTATTAGGTGTACCTGTCCCTTTTAAATAAACACCTCCTAAGTTAGGAGCCTTATCCGCTCCACCGAGTACAATCCTTAAAGCTGCATATTTAGCATCATCTTTAATACTTTGCCCATTGCATTCTACATAACCTTCTGGTACGGCATCTCCCGCATGAGATAATATGGTACCTACTGGTACACCATTAGCAGCATGTTTTGCATAGGGTACGTATTCAAAAGGCTGGTTGTAAATTTCGGTATCTACACCACTGTTATTTACATTAATAATCGCTTTTAGGTTTCCGTCAGAAAAAGCGATATCTCCAAAAGCAGCAAAATCAACACGTGTACCTGTACCAATTACGTGAGAAAATACACCAAAATTATCCGTTGTTATTTGTTGCGTTTCTTCATACGAAACAGCACCATCACTTTTTGTAATTTTAAAGGTAAAGGTTAAGGTTTTACTTGTAAGAGCAGCACTATTATTGTCTCTAGCAATTCCTTGAAAAACGAGACCAGATTGTGCAAAACTTGCTAAAGAGATAAATAATAAAATAAGAGTAATTTTTAGTGATTTCATAGAATTTTCTTGTTGAAAGTTGATGTAATTAAATAATTGTTTGAATTTTGAATGTAATAATAGTTCATTTCAGTATTTTCACAAAAAAAATGTCGTGAACTGCCCTGTTTTTGTCGTGAATGCACATTTAGGGCAAAATTAAACTATTATTGCAAAGACAAATAGCGTATTTACCCCTGTTTTTAGCTCTAAGTAAAGGAGTAAATCAGTTAAAAAAAAACGCTGTACTTTATCAATAGGTTTTCTTATTTTACACCAATATTGTGTAAACCTCTTCTAAATATTTCTGAGAAACAGGAATTTTGTTTGTCTCCATTTTAATTTCTTTTGCATTAAATGCTGTCACGTAATTTTTATGAACAACATAAGATAGATGCACTTTTAAAAAAGAAGCCAAATTTAATTGTAGTAAAAAATCTTGTATATTAGAACGTATAAATTTTACAGACTCTTTTGAATATAGTGTTAGCTATTCGTCTTCCTTTTATAAAACCAAATAGCTTTTACTTTAGATTTTTCAAATCGGTCTCTAGCATTCAGTGTAGTTTCTTTTTCTGGCAATAACAGAAAGCGCTAATTGTAAGGCAATAAATAACTCTTTTATATTAAATGATTTAACTAAACAGCTAACGGGTTTGGCTTTAATTGCTCTTTTTATAATTATAGGGTTACTAAAAGCAGTTAAATAAATAATAGGAACCTCTATAATTGATGTACTAACTTCATTTCGGTTTTAGTACCTACCAATCTAAGAAGATGCTATCTTGCTTTACTTCTCTAATTTCTTCTAAGCAATTTTTGCGTCTATTTGCAACCCAAAAACGTTATAGTTTAAAGTCTCTTTTAATAATTATTAAGATGAATTTATAGGATAATAAAATATTGTGAATTGTGCTGTTTTTATTGTGAATGGATTCTTTTTGTCAAAAAACATCTATTTTCTAAAAATAAATTAAGAAATTTCATCAAAAACCTCTTTTACATACGTTTTAGATAAAGGTATTTTATAATTATTTATTGTTATTTCTTTACTGTTAAATGCAGATATATAGTTTTTATTAACAACATAAGATCGATGTACTTGTAAAAAAGAGCTGGAATTCACCTGCTTCAAAAAATCATGAATACTTGCTCGAATTAATCTTTTAGAATCTACTAAATGAAGTGCTAAATAATGATCTTCTTTTTTGGCAAACATGATGTCTTCTTCAAGAATTTTAATATTTTTATCTCTGTCTTTTACAATAATTTGTGCCGTTTTTTTTATTTTACTAATGGCTAGTTCTACAGCAATAAATAATTCATTATTATTAAACGGTTTTACCAAATAGCTCGTAGGCTTTGTATTAATTGCCTTTTTTATCGTTTCTACATCATTAAACGCGGTGAGATATATAAACGGAATTTCTAATTGATTTCCCAACCAAATACCTGTTTCCAGTCCTTCTACTCTAATATCTAAAATAGCAATATCTGGCTGCAGTTCTTCTATTTCTTTTAATGCAATTTCTGCATTGGTTGCCATTCCACAAACTTTATACCCTAGCACTTCTAAAGTTTCTTTTAATAACTCTTGGGTTATTATTTCATCTTCTAAAATGTAAATTCTAATACTGTTCATGTATTAAAAGTGTAATGTTAATTTAAAGCCATTAGCCTCTTCTATATTCATCTTTCCTTTTAATTGCGTATTCATCATGCCAATAATTCTCATCCCCATAGATTCTTTTTTACCTACTTCTTTTCTAAAAGTACCATTGTCAAAATACTCAAACACATAATTTTCCCCGTCTTTTTTAAAGCTTATATGAATCTCTCCATTTGCTATCGTAGTAAAAGCATGTTTATTAGAATTATTAATTAATTCATTTAATAAAAGCGCAAATGGTGTTGCTTTATCCATGTTTAAAACAACCTCTTCTACATTTAGTTTATAGGTTACTTTTATAGGGAATAGTGCTTTATAATATCTTATAATATTTTCTATGTTTTCTTTAACAGAAATACCATTCTGATTGTCTGAATTATACAACACATCATGAATCCCTGCAATCGACTCTATTCTGCTTTGGCTATCTTGTAATTTTAATTTTAATTCTTCGTTAGCGCTATGCACCATTTGCAAACCTAGCAAGCCAGAAACAATTTGAAGGTTATTTTTAATTCTATGATGAATTTCTAACATCATTGCACTTTTTATTCTAGCTTCATTAATAGCAATTTCATTTTTAGAAAATAGCTTTTGCTTTATTTTATATTGATAAAAAACATAAACAACAATCGCCAAAGCAATCGCTATTAACAAACATATAAATCCCCAAGTTTTATAAAAAATTTTCTCAGACAGCACTCTTAACGTTAGTGTTTCTCCTATTTTTCTTTTAGACGCACTTAAAGCTTCTATTTGCAACGTATATGCTCCTGCCGCTAAGTTTGCAAATAAAATTTCATTTCCAGAATAACTGGTAAACCACTCAGATTTATTTTTTTGATCTAACAAGCGATATCTATATCGAATCTCTTTTGCATCTACTTCACCAAACAAAGACATTGTTGCAGAAAAGCGTCTGTATTCTGCCGGTAAGTTTATTTCTTTTACATTCTCTAAAAAGCTAGGAGAGGAATGTATTTTCCATCTATTTTCTTCAGCATCAAAAAAAGAAATTGAAGTGAATTTAGGCTGTATATTAATACTTTTTTTTTCTAATTTCTCTGGATCAAAAAAACTGAGCCCTCTATAACTCCCCATTAAAATACTTCCTTTAGCATCTTTGTAAGTACTGTATCTATTGCCTTCTAGTTCATAAACACCTTCTTTTTGAGTGAATCTAACTACTTTTTTTGTTAAAGGATTTATGGAAACAATACCAGCAAACGTATTTAGCCATAAATGGTTGTTATTGTCTGCAACCATACCAACTATAGAAGCGTTTACTTCATCCTCATAAAAAAGATTTAATTTTTTATTTACAGTATCATACTTATATATTTTACCAAATCTTGTAGCAACTAAAACTCCGTATTCCTCCTCATAGGCTATAGAGAGTAAATTGTCTGCATTTTCATTTTCGAACTTATAAGTTTTAAAAATACCCTTTTCATATTCAAAGATTCCTTCGGATGTAGTTGCAAATATCTTTTTTCCGTCAGTTGCAAATTCTTTTACTTTTACCGCATCTGTATTTGCTATTTTAGTGTACGTTTTTCCTTTAAGACTATATTTAAAAACGGCACCTCTTTGGTTAGCTGTAAAAATGGTATCTTTTAATTTAATTATTTCCTCACCAATAATTTTAGTACTTCGTTCTTTAATTACATTATAATCGGAGTCTAAAGTGTATAAATTATGGGAATCATTTATAATAATCGTATTGTCTTTCTCCACATAAATATCTCTAGAAAAGTTAATTGCTATTTCTTTATGGTCTAATAAAAACTGAATCTTTTTTTCTACCCCCTTCTCAACATCAACAACATAAACACCTTCACTATCTGTTGCTACAATATATTTAGATCCCGTCAGTTTTTTAATTGTTCGAATACTTTTGCCTTTTAAAAAGGTTTTAATTTTGCTTTTCTTAAAGGAATAAGATTCTAATGTATTTCCGTTTAAAACAATCAAATCCTTACCAAACTCTTTGTAACTTTTTTTAGAAAAATTTTTAATTTTAACCTTAGTATTCAATTGAGGTTCGAAATTATCAAAACTATAAAATTTAAAAAACTCATAATCTCCAACCACATCTTCTAGGCAAGCCTTTTTATAATCTTTACTAAAATGTAATGATTTATTGACTTCATAATTCGCACTCGTATTGGGTATTTCTATAAACGCCTCTTCTTTTCTATCATATTTAAATATATTTTTATAGGCATCGAAGTAATAATAAAACGCATCTTTAACTTTAAAAACATTATGAATTTTATCAGGAAAAAAGTGAGTTCCTTCTTTATCTATAAAATTGTTTTTGGTAATTTTTTTAGTGATTTTTCCGTTTTCATCTAAAAAGCATCCTTCTTTTTCAAATAATAACTTTACAATTGAAAATTCGTCTGTTGTTCTTGTCTGTGCCAAAAAAGGTTCAGCAATTGGTGTATCAAAAGAAATGGAATCTATAAATTTAAAATTTAATTCTTGAAGCTCTGCACTGTAAAATTTATCTTGTGAAGTAAGAATCAACCTCGTTTTATCATTTACAAAATATTCTTCTGAAATTATATATTTTTCATTTAGCGTATTGTACTCTTCAACAAGATCAATTGTTAATGTTTCTGTATTTATAAAATAAAGTGCTGCTCTTGCAACTTTATAATACAGTTTTAGATACAAGCCATTTTTCTGATGCCTAAAAAAATGTCCTTCTTTTATTTTTTTGTGGAAGGTCTCCGGAATTTTCAATCTAAAAAAGTTAGCACCATCAAAACGCTGAATAATCACTTCTTTTTCTCCAATTACATGTTCACTCGAAAGTTTATTTTCTCCTAAAATCCAAAGCCAATCATTCGTATCGTAAATAGAATGATACGGATTAGAGATTAAATACCCTTCTCTAGATGAAAATGAATTTTTACTCGATAACATTGTATTTTCCTGCTGAGACCAGAGTATAAAATGAGAAAATAAAAATATAAATAGGAATTTCTTCAAAAGTTGATTTTAAAAGATCGGAAATAATCAAATATAAAAAAACTATTTTAGTTTCGGTTACCGAATTCATATATAAATGTTCTATAAAATAGGCCAACAAAAAAAGCACCTCCTATGAGATGCTTTTTATATTGACACTTACTTAAAGTATCTAATAGACTCGTTTTATTTCTAAGAATAGTAGCTGTAAACGGTATTATTTACCACTATAAACTTTACTTTTTTCTATAAAATTGTCTTGCGTATCGTTTTCAAAAGGAATTAAAAAGAAACTATAGTTATGCTTCTTATTTCCTTTAACTAGATATTTATCTTGTGGTCTTGCAGACCAACTATCATCACCCGCAACACCACGCTGCTCTAAATCTATATTTAATTGAACCAAATTTTGTTCTTTAATATCTATGGTGTGTTTAGAAGAATTTATTTCTGGAATACCATCTATTTGATACTCTTTATTAATTTTAGTGCTTCCTCCATAAGACAATCCTGCTGTGGTATCAAAATCTTCATTTGGCATGTGCAAAGCACTGATTCCTAAACCTTTTTTGAAATTATTTGCAACCACTAATAAACCAGCATTATTCGCATTTGCTAAAGCAACCCAACGTACATCCGTTTTATAGCCATTTTCTTGGGGTCTAATATAAGGTACATATTGGTTTTTTACTTTCGAGTTATAAACATCTACAAACGCAGCACTATTTCTATCTTGGTAATTTTCCCAAGGACCTCTACCTAAAAACGTCATGTTATCATACTCTTTTAAAAGCTGCATGCGCATTCCTATTCTTGGAATATCTGCTCCATAATCTGTGGTATTTAGTGTGTTATCTATTTTTACCACACCATTTCCGTAAATTGTGTAATTCGAAATAAAGGTTGTTTCTACTCCTGGTAATTCATACACTACATTTAAAAACACACTTCCATCATCTAATGTAGAAGTCTCTAATTTTACTACTTTAGAAAATAAAGAAGCTTTTTTCCACTCGATATTTCTAACGTGCATTTGGTTCCCAAAATCATTATCTGTAACAGCTCTCCAGAAATTTGGCTTTGGTCCTTTGCCTTCTTTTAACAACTCTTTTCCTTTGTATTTATAGGTTGTTATTCTTCCTTCTTCTTTATTAAAATACAAGTCGATATTGCTATTAGAAACCTGTATTCCGTTTGTTTTTTTATCAATATTTAATGTTGTTGAATTTTTAATTTCTAGAACACTTTTCTTATACTTTCTTGTTAAGTTAAATTGCTCGTGCGCTACTTCATAACCTTTTGGTAAAACACCCCAGGTATCTTTTGTAAAAGCACTTATTTCAAGAAAATACTCTGTGTTTGCTTTGTAATCCACATCACTTAAACCTACTCTTACCAATTTACCAATGTGGGGTACTACGTCTATTGAATTGATTTTTATTGTTTTTAAAACCTTTCCGTCACCTTTAATCTCTGCAACAAAATCAAATGCATTTAAATTCGTAAAATCATATAAGTTCTCTATAAAAATTCTTAATTGATCTTTTCTTGTATACCCACTGTTTTTGAAATTGATAAATTCATGCGCTTTTTTAACTTCATATAAAGCAGGTTGAGGCGTTCTGTCTGGAAACACAATTCCGTTGTTTAAAAAAGAATTATCTGTTGGCATATTTTCACCGTAATCACCACCAAAAGCATAATACTTTTCGCCTTTGCTATTTGTTTTCCAAATAGATTGATCTACCCAATCCCAAATAAAACCTCCTTGTAAATTATCATATTGTTCGATAATGTCCCAATAATCCTGAAAATTACCAGTACTATTCCCCATTGCATGTGCATATTCACTTGGTATAAATGGGCGGTCTGTTTTATGTTTTCCAATGTATTCGAAAGTTGCGGGAGACGGATATTGAGGTACAAGAATATCTGTATTCCAATCCATGTCTAAAATACTTCCATCTTCATCTTTATATGGACGTTCATATTGTACAGGTCTTTTTGAAGCATCATGTGCTTTTATCGCTTTATAGCCAGCATAGAAATTAATACCGTTACCAGCCTCATTTCCCATAGACCAAATAATAACGGATGCATGATTTTTATCACGCTGCACCATTCTTACCATTCTGTCTACATGAGAATTTTCCCAGGTTGCTTTTTTAGCCAAAGAATGATCTCCATAATACATACCATGAGACTCAATATTTGCCTCATCAACAACATAAATTCCGTATTCATCGCACAACTCATAAAATCTTCTTTGTTGTGGATAATGACTTAAACGAACTGCATTGATATTATTTTCTTTCCAAAGTTGAATGTCTCTTAAAATTTGAGATTCTGGCACCACATGTCCTGTTTCTGGGTTGTGTTCCTGCGTATTTACACCTTTTAAAGTAATTCTCTGACCGTTTACCAAAAGCAAGCCATTTTTAATTTCTACAGATCTAAAACCTATTTTCTGCGGAATTACCTCTAGCGTTTCTCCTCTTTTGTCTTTCAACTCCACAAGTAATGTGTACAAATTTGGGTGTTCTGCACTCCATTGTTTTGCATTCGGAATCAATCCTTTAAAATGAACAACTGCTTTTTCACTATTTAAAGCGTCTGCTTTTACTCCTTTAGAAAGAACAATTTCATTCTTATCATTTAAAATTTTATAATGAACACTAACTTTCTGTTTCTTTGAAGTGTGATTTTCTAAAGATACCGTTGCTTCAAAAACACCTGTTTCATAGGCATTGTCTAAAACCGATTTCACATCAATATCTTGAATACGTGTTTTAGGCTGTGCATACACATAAACACTGCGTTCAATTCCGCTAATTCTCCAGAAGTCTTGACATTCTAAATACGAACCATCCGTCCATCTAAAAATTTGTATTGCAATTGTGTTTTTCCCTAGTTTAATTGCTTCGGTTACATTAAATTCTGCAGGTAATTTACTTCCTTGAGAATATCCAATGTATGTACCGTTTACCCAAACAAATCCACCAGATTTCATTGCACCTATATGTAAAAACATTTCTTTATCGCCCCAACTAGACGCAACATTAAAAGTTCTTCTGTACGAACCTACAGGGTTGTAATTGTTAGGAACATCTCCGGGAGTTTTAGGATACACGCGATCTACAAACTCAATATCATCTGCTATCGGTGCTTTATAATCTGCAAATTCATATTGATGATTTACATAAATAGGAACTCCGAAACCTTCAACTTCCCAATTAGAAGGTACCTTTATCGTTTCCCAATCTGCAACATTTTCATCCGGATTCATAAATGTCATCGGCCTGTCTTTTGGGTTTTTCACCCATTTAAAATTCCAATCACCGTCTAAACGCTGTGTGTATGTTTCTGTATTTGACAAGGCATTTTTTTCTGAAGTAAAAGAGGTAAAAGAACTGTGAGTATCTAATTTATTTTCTGAAATAATTTTCTCATTTTCTATGTACTTTTTGTAATCTTTTATCGGATCTAATTTTTGTCCCAAAATACTATTACCAAATAATAGTAACATTGCCATGAAAAAGAAGCGTTTTAAATTCAAACATTCTAATGTATTTTGGCTAATAGTTAGTCCTTTTTTTAATATAATTCCCATATGCTATCTACTGTATAAATTATTGCATTAATTGTTTCAACAGCAATTTTAAAGAAAAAATATGTATAAATAACTAAAAAACGAATTACTCCACTATTCTGACGGAATTGTACCCTATTTGACTACTTATCTTTGACGCTTTTTGAAATTATAAGTCCCCTTATGAAAAAGGAGGAACTATTTTATGCTTGTTCAATGGCTCTAAAGCGAATGCTCTTTGAATCATCTTAGACGTAAAAAAAGAAATTATAATGAATTAATTATTTAAGTTTGTCGCAAAAACAAATGACAATTTTTAACGATGCTTATTTTATTTCTGGGGATAAAAAGAGACTCTTTAAGTCCTAAAATAAAGTAGCGCAACTTTAAATTAAAGACAAGGTTTTAAAGAAAGTAAGAATATGAGTACCTATAAAAATAGTTTTGATGCAATTGTAATAGGAACCGGAATTTCTGGTGGATGGGCCGCGAAAGAACTTTGTGAAGCGGGTTTAAAAACCTTGGTTTTAGAAAGAGGAAGAAATATAGAACATATAACCGATTATAAAACTGCCAATAAAGAAACCTGGGAATTAGATTTTAGAAACAAACCTTCTAACCAAGATTTAAAGAAACAAGGCAAACAAGCTAGAACAGGTTTTGTAACAAACCAAGCTTATAAACATTGGTTTGTAAACGATTTAAAACATCCGTATAACGAAACCAAAAGATTCGATTGGATTCGAGGCTATCACGTTGGTGGACGCTCTCTAACTTGGGGCAGACAAGCATTGCGTTTAAGCGACTTAGATTTTACCGCAAATAAAAAAGAAAACATCGCAGTAGATTGGCCTATTCGATATAAAGATATCGAACCTTGGTACACCCATGTAGAAAAGTTTATTGGTGTGAGTGGAGAGTACTTAAACTTACCTCAATTACCAGATGGCCATTTTACGCCGCCCATGCCACTGAATTGTGTGGAAAATGAATTTAAAAATAAAATTGGTAAAATTTATGAGAATAGGTATTTAACCATGGGGAGATTTGCCAATATTACTGGCGAAAATATTTATAAAAACAGACATACCTGTATCAGTAGAAATAAGTGCATGAGAGGCTGTCCTTTAGGTGGCTATTTTAGTAGCAATGCCTCTACATTACCCGCCGCTAATGAAACTGGAAACATGACTTTGAGACCAAATGCTATTGCTTATGAAATTATATATGATGACAGTAAAAAGCAAGCAACAGGAGTTAAGATTATTGATACCGTAACCAAAGAGCAACAAATTTTTTATGCAAAAATAATTTTCTGTTGTGCTTCTGCACTTGCATCCACAAGTATTTTAATGCAATCTAAATCGAAACGTTTTCCTAACGGATTAGGAAATGATTCTGGTGAGTTGGGTCATAATTTAATGGACCATCATTTTAGAGTTGGAGCCACAGCGATTTATAATGGTTTTGAAAGTGTTCATTTTGAAAACAATAGGCCTACAAGTTTCCATATCGTCCGTTTTCAGAATTTAGGAGATAAAGATTCTGAAAAAAAATATACAAGAGGATACTCTTTTCAAGGATCTGCGAGCAGAAAAGATTGGCAACACAATATTAAAGAGCTTAGTTTTGGTTTAGATTTAAAAGAAAAACTGAAGCAACAAGGTCCTTGGCGAATTGGTATTACCGGTTTTGGAGAATGTTTACCATATCACGAAAATAAAATGGAGTTAGACTACAACAAGAAAGATGAATGGGGGCTTCCGACAATTACTTTTGATTGTGAATTTAAGGAAAATGAAAAAATGATGAGAGCAGATATGAAAACAGAAGCAATAACAATGCTAACAAAAACTGGTTTTACCGATGTAAAAGGCTTTGAAGATTCATTTGTGCCAGGGCATGCAATTCATGAAATGGGAACTGCAAGAATGGGACATGATTCAAAAACCGCTGTTTTAAACAAGTACAATCAAATTCATGACGTACCAAATGTATATGTCACAGATGGCGCTTGCATGACTTCTTCTGGCAATCAAAATCCTTCTTTAACATACATGGCTTTAACGGCAAGAGCTGCACATCACGCCATAAAAATGTTTAAAAAACAAAACGCATAGTTATGGAGAGAAGAAAAGCACTAAAAAACATCTCTCTAGCTATTGGCGGAATTGCAATTATGCCCACTGTACTGAATATTTTAACTTCTTGTTCTAATGAAAAAATTGATGGCAATTATTTGTTTTTAAATCAAAATCAACAATACATTGTTCGCCAATTAGTGAATGTTGTTTTACCGAATCCGAATTTTGATGATAAAATAAACTACACGCTGTTTATTGATAAAATGTTCCATCATACAGTTTCTAAAGAGCATCAAGCACTATTTCATTTAGGATACCTAGAATTTGAAAAAAACTATCAAAATTCATTTAACAAAGAAATTTCTGAAGCAAACAAACGTGACATTGAAAAAACAGTAGCCAATAATTTTTCTATTTCTAAACAAAAAGAGGATGCTCTGTTCAATCTATTAGCACAAGAATTTTCTTTAATTGATAAAAAACTTCAACCAGCATATTTAAACTACACTTTTCTTACTAAAGTGAGATACTATGCGCTTTTGGGGTACTGTACTTCTGAATACTATGATAAACCTTTGTAGTTTTTCTCTTTTAAAGCTTAAGAGATCAAACCATCCAGAATCCTTCTTTATCATTTTTTAAAAATGCTATTTAATCCTAAAAAAATATCACTGAATATAAAATGCTATAAACCAAAAAAACACCTCATAAATGAGATATTTTTTACGGTCTGGACGGGACTCGAACTTCCCCCTATCTCCCAGTATTTAAAGCTTTTTTTTAAAAGGTCTGTAAATATTGTTGACGAATTGTTGACTTTTACTTTAAAGTAATTTCATGCAATTTGATATTCGTATATGTAGTATAAAAACACAAAACTTATGGAACTAAAACTATTTAAAATGATGCAAAATTAATTGATTTATTAAAACATAGATGTGCATGTAACGTTTCGGTTTTGTGTGCAAGGGTATTTCACAGAAAAATCAGATGCAGATAAAAGAAAACAATCTTTGGTTTAGACTAAAAAAGCAATTGATATTTATAATAAAAAAAGACCACGTTTATTAAACTACATTTTGACACAAGTGCAGGTGCATAAACAGCAAAAAATCAACATAAAAAAACACCAATCAAAAAGGTGAACATTGATATCATTGTCCATGTTTAATTAGTCAATAATCTATATCGGTTATTTAGGACTTAACATTATATATTCTTCAATTATACATGCTTAAAGCTTAGAACTTCTCACTCCAAAGTTTAATATTCTTGAATATAAAACAATCCAAATATTTTTAAGGTTTTTTCATAGATTTATATTTAGAAGGCAAACATCCAAATTGTTTTTTAAATTTATATCCAAAATATTTATAATCATTAAATTCTACTTGGATGGCCACAATACTTAATTTTTTATTTTCTAATAATATTAATTCGGCAGCTTTTTTCAAACAAATAGACCTTATAAACCCTGTTAAAAAAGTCCTATCAAAGATTTAATTTTTCTATAAAGTATAGATTGGCTCATAAATAATTCATTCTTCAAGTTTTCAATACCAGACTCTTCATTCATTAGATCTTTTTCAACTAAGTCTATGGAGTGTCTACCTTTGATGTGACGTTTTTATGAGGTTATAAATTTTATATTTGACTTATGGCAAAAAAGTATGACAATGAATTTAAAGTTATGATAATCGAACTATTAAATTCCGGTGTTAAAACCAAACAAGTGAGTGAGGATTATGACTTAAGTATAAGTATGGTTGGTCGCTGGAAACGCGAATACAAGTTGAAATCTGGAGATTTTTCAAAAAGAAAGAAATACCTCTTGAAGCTCAAAAACCCAAAGCACTAAAAAAAGAATTAAAGAATGAAACCATG
>NZ_VORS01000004.1 GCF_007997075.1 Polaribacter sp. IC073 | reverse complement strand
ACCATCAATCCCATTAATATCAGCGTACATAAAAGCAGTACCATCGTTAAAAGCTGCCAAATTGGTAGCGCTCATTCCTGTGTCTCCATTAATTGGTGTAAAAGAAAACAAGATTCCTCCTCCTTCTGCAGCTGTGTTTGCATGAATGTGTGCTGGATGTTCTCCTCCCGATGGTGTTCCGCTTAACATTATTTCTGCCAAAGCTTCTCCATTTATTCTTTCAGAAAAAGTTACGTTTCCTGAAATTCCAGCAACTGCTTTTTCTCCTAAGTCATAGGTTTTTGTAGTTCCTGTTAAATCATTCTGACCGATATCTCCTTGCGCTACAATCGTTCCTAAATCGTCTGAACTTAAATGCACATTTACATAACCATCAAAATTTATAAGTTCAGCATATGTAATAGAGGTACCATCATCTAATGCATTTAAAGTAATACTACTTTCACCAGTGTTTCCGTCTATAGGTGCTAGCGTTAAAGCAATATTACCGCCTTCTGCAGCAGTATTATAATGTATATGAGCAGGATGCAATCCTCCTGCCGGGGCTCCAGAAATATCTAAAGTAATGGTTACAGAAGCATCTGTGTTCTCTACAAAGATAGTTGAACCAGAAATTCCAGCAACAGCTTTTGTTGATAGATCATAAATTGTCGTTTTTCCAGAAGGTAATGGTAGTATTAACTCGTCATCATTATCACTACAATTGTATAAAAATAATGAGGTTGTAATTAACAATACGATTAAATTAAATTTCTTCATAATATATTTTGTTTAATTATTATGAAGTAAAGTTAAACAAAATATTGGTATTAATTTAATTAAAAATATATTTTAACATATAATTAATAGTTTTATTCAAAAAAAAATTAAATAATTTGGTTAAAAGAGAATACCTAATTCTTTGAATAGCACCAAAATTATGATGCCTCTAAAATTAATTTTAGGAGGCTTTAAGATTATCTAATTACAATAGTTTAAGTCATATAAATAATTTAGACTATTGTATGCGAAACTGTTTTAAAGTTATAAGTTAGCGGGTACTAATAAGTTATTTAAAAACCTCTAAAGCTTTGTTGTAAGCACTTTCAAAACTCATTGGCTTTATATTTGTATCTGCTTTTTCTGCAGTAAAATAAGACAATAATTTTTCGGTAGGCATGTTCCCTGTTAATTCGTCTTTTGCCATCGGGCATCCTCCATAGCCTTTTATAGCACCATCAAAACGATTACAGCCCGCTTTAAAAGCAGCATTTACTTTTTCATGCCATTTGTCTGGCGTTGTATGTAAATGTGCGCCGAATTCAATTTTAGAGTATTCAGGAATTAAATTAGAAAAAAGATATTCTATAACTTCTGGTGTAGAACTACCAACGGTATCTGATAGTGATAAAATTTTTACGCCCATTGTAGACAATTTTTCGGTCCACTCGCCTACTATTTCCACATTCCAAGGATCTCCATACGGATTTCCAAAGCCCATCGATAAATAAGCAACAACTTCTTTTTTAGATTTGTCTGCAATTGTTAGAATTTTATCTAAAGCTTCTATAGATTCTTCAATAGTTTTGTGTGTATTTCGCATTTGAAAATTTTCTGAAATAGAAAAAGGATATCCTAAATAATCTATTTCTTCAAATTGTGAGGCGTCATTTGCACCTCTAACATTTGCAATAATTGCCAATAATTTACTATCTGTTCTAGACAAGTCTAACTTTGCCAAAACTGCTGCAGTATCTCGCATTTGCGGAATTGCTTTCGGAGAAACAAAACTTCCAAAATCAATAGTATCAAAACCTACTTTTAAAAGGGAATTTATATACAATGCTTTTTTTTCTGTCGAAATAAAATGAGACTTTATTCCTTGCATTGCATCTCTTGGGCATTCAATAATTTTGACTTTTTTCATCAATTCAAAGATATAGAAACAAACTGATTTCTAAAATGTTTTTAAATTGAATATTACATTCTTTTCAATAAATTCGCAGTATAAATGAAACATCACAAAATAGTCCTTCCCATTATCGTTATTTCTCAATTTTGCTGCACATCTTTATGGTTTGCAGGGAACGCGGTCTTAAATGATTTGGTTGCAAATTTCAATTTAGAAACGAATGCATTAGAAAATTTAACGTCTGCTGTTCAGTTTGGCTTTATTATTGGGACACTTTTGTTTGCTTTATTTACAATTGCCGATCGCTTTTCTCCTTCTAAAGTCTTTTTTGTTTGCGCTATTTTAGGTGCAATCTTTAATAGTTATTTAATTTTAGAGAACAATACCTTCAAGAGTCTATTAATACTGCGCTTTTTAACAGGTTTTTTCTTAGCAGGAATTTATCCTGTAGGAATGAAAATTGCCACCGATTATTATCAAAAAGGATTAGGTAAATCTTTAGGATTCTTGGTTGGTGCTTTGGTTTTAGGAACTGCTTTACCACATTTACTAAAAGATAGCATGCATGCTTTTTCATGGAAAAATGTCCTTTTAGCTATTTCTGTTTTAGCTTCTTTTGGCGGACTTTTACTTTTTATTTTAGTTCCAAACGGTCCATTTAGAAAAAAAGGAACTTCTTTAGATTTGGCAATTTGTTTAAACGTTTTTAAAAATACTTCCTTTAGAAAAGCTGCTTTTGGTTATTTCGGACATATGTGGGAATTGTACACTTTTTGGGCATTTGTGCCAATTTTACTAAAAACCTATTCAGAATTACATTCAGATGTTCAGTTTAATATTCCGTTAGTATCTTTTTTTATTATTGGTATTGGAAGTATTGCTTGTGTTTTAGCCAGTTATTTAGCAGAAAAATTCGGAACTCAAAAAATAGCTTTTTCAACGTTATTACTTTCTGGTATTTGTTGTTTGGTTTCTCCATTCTTTTTTATAATGGCTAATGAAACTATTTTTATACTCTTTTTACTTTTATGGGGAATGGTAGTCATTGCAGATTCGCCGTTGTTTTCTACTTTGGTAGCACAAAATGCGCCCGAAAAAGACAAAGGAACAGCGCTTACCATTGTAAACTGTATTGGTTTTTCAATTACTATTATTAGCATACAATTAATTAGTAATTTATATCATGCTACAGACTCTACTTTTATCTATATGTTATTGGCAATTGGACCTGTTTTTGGATTGATTTCTTTGAGAACAAAAAAGTTATTTTAAAATTCTATTTTTTTTTGATTTACACCTCAAAAAACTGATATTCGCTAACTACTAAAATAACTTATATTAATAGTTGACTTTTAAAACTAATTTTAAATAAAATATTTTATTAATAGCTCTATAACTTAATTCACATAAAGCAGAAAACATGAAGTCAAAAATAAAATCGATTAATAAAACCATATTATTAGTACTTTCAATTTCTACATTAATAATTCCTGATATTATAATTAGTTTTAAGGAAGATATTCTAACTTTTTCTTTAATTATAATTTCTAAAATAAGTTTATTTTTATTTTTATTTTTATTAATTCTAAAATTAACCAAATCATATTTCCTATCATATTTGATTATAGGCAGCCTATACTTAATCTCTTCAGTTGTAGAAGTAATAAATATTTGCATTCTTAATAATTATATAACTTTAGATAATATTAAGGCATTATTTCATACATCTAAAAGTGAAATAAATGAATTTTATGACAAATTTTATTTATATTTTCTTATTCCCATATTCATCTTTATTTCATTTATATTTATTCTTAAGAAGACTAAGCTATATTTTTATAATAAAAATAATCCTATAATCAAATTTTCAACAATTAGTTTACTTTTCTCTATTTCAATATCATTCTTCTTTATTTATAATTCACCCCAATTTCATTCTGGTAAGAATTTGATAAAATACACTTTTAAACAATATTATATAAAACAACATCCCTTTAACGTCTTTTACAGAACCTATGAATTTATCATATCAAGGAGTAAATTCAATAAATACAAGCTTAAAAAAGAAAATTTTAAATTTAACATACTAAATAAAACAGATTCATTAAAGAGGCCAGATGTTGTCATTTTAGTAATAGGGGAAAGAATTAGGTATAGTAATTGGTCTATTAATGGCTATAATAAAAAAACAAGTCCTAACTTAGAATCAATAGAAAACCTTATCTCTTTTAACAGACATCACTCAAATGGAAATTCAACAGCTGGTTCAATCCCTTTTTTAATTACACAAGCGACACCCGAGAATCCAGAATACGCATATTCTCAGAAAACTATTGTATCACTATTTAAAGAGACTGATTATAAAACTGTTTGGATTTCTAATCAAAATATATTTGATTATATTGAAAATAAGAATGAACCTGACGATGTAATTGAACTTTATAAAAAAAAAGGTTCTGATTTGAAAATTCTTCCTGTCTTTGATTCTATCATTAAAACCAAAGGACAAAATAAAAGATTTATCGTTATAAATATGGTTGGAGGTCATGGCTCAATCCCAAAACTATTTAATAAATTTAGACCTAATAGTTTTTTAAAAAATTATCCCCTAAACTTTAAGAATAAATCTATTTTCATAAATGATTATGATAATATGATACTTTTACAAGACTTTGTATTAAGTAAAATAATAAAATTAACAAAATCTGAAAACTTATCGTCTATAATATTATTTACTTCAGATCATGGCTCTAATTTGTTTGAAAGTGATAATTTATTTGGTTATGGTTCAGCTAACCCCACAGAGAAAGAAACTCATATACCTCTATTTATATGGGGTTCAAATAAATTTATTAAAAATAATTATAAATACTCGAATTTAATAAAAAACAAAAACCTATTGACAACAAATGACAATCTATTCTATACTTTGGCTGATTTAGCTAATATCAGATATAGTTCATTTTTAAATAATAAAAGTATTTCAGATTCGTTATATATAGAACCTGAAACTAGATCTGTTTATACTAATGGTAGTTATAAAAGTATAAAAAATACTCGTTAATCTTAAAAAGATTATAGATACTTAATTATAAGTCTCTATTTTACAAAAATAAAAATTTTATATTCAAACCTTATCTAGTTTAAGATTACTCGTGTTTTTCAATTCTAACTTTAAAAAATCATCATTTATTATGATAAGACATTCAATTATTTTTCTACATTTGAGAATAACTTAAAAAATTAATTCATGAAAATTAAAATTTTAGTACTATTAATTGCAGGTCTATTTTCTTTTATAACTGCTATTTCTGCGCAAGAAACTACAACTAGTTTATTAGAAAGCGCACAAATAAAAGCAAAAGAAGAAGGTAAAGCAGTTTTTATAAAGTTTGAAGCTTCTTGGTGTGGTTGGTGTCATAAAATGACCAAAGACATGAAAGCTGAAGGCACAAAAAAGTTCTTTGAAGAGAATTATGTGATAGTACCTATTGTAGTAAATGAAACTAAAGAAAATGAGAAATTAGAAAATCCGGGCTCTAAAAACTTGTTAAAAAAATACGAAGGAGACAAAGCTGGTTTGCCTTTTTGGGTAATTTTAGATTCCGATTTAAAAGTAATTACAAATTCTTTTGATGCTAAAGGACAGAATTTAGGAGGACCTGCAAGTAACGAAGAAGTAAATGAATTTATTAAAAAAATAAATAAGTCGGCAAAAACAGTATCAAAGAAGGATGTGAAAAATATAAAAAAACAATTTATTCAATAATAAACACCTTTAATGTTTAAAATAAAAAAGCTCAAAAATTAAATCTTGAGCTTTTTTCATACGATATATAAGTAAATAACTCTTTACACTCCTATGATTGTATGGGTATTTCTGGTAATTTATTTCTAAAACTAGGTGCATTATCTCTGTAAGAAACTAGTTTCTTTTTAGATACCATTACGATTAAATCTTCACTTAAAGTAAATAAAGTTGCAGTTCTAAAGGTTTCCATTAATAATTTTTCTATTTCAGACATTACTTCTTCCAAAGAAAATTGTTTGAAGTCGTTCTCTTCAGCATGACGATATTTCAATTCAAAAATAGACTTACCATCAATCTCAAATAAACGAACATATACATTTAACAAACCTTCACTTTTTCGCATAGGTTTACTTAATGTTAGTTTTACAAATTCATCATTTGTTAGGCTACGTTGTAATGTTTCAAATAAAACTTTAAATTCACTCATGCTGCAAAAATATAAATAACAAATTGTTAAAACCTTTTTAAATGGATTTTATTCTGTTTGAATTCTTACTTTTTTATGATAGAGCAGAATTTTAAAAACAGTTGTAACTACTTAATAAAACAAGCCGTTAACATTTTATACAATTCTGGGTGTTTCCTTTGAAACAACTTCGGTCTTTCAAAAAAATATTCTCCTGCTACTGCTAAAAATTCAGTTTCAGAAGTTCCTCCATAATTTCGAATATCAGACGTATCATTATTAATTGCCTCCATTTTCTTGTGCACTAATTGTAAATACGGAATGATGTATTGCTTTTCTAATAAAACAGCAGGAACGCCATCTATAATACCATCTGCTTTATCTAGAAGATGAATAAATTCATGAATTGCTGTATTATTTTTATCTGTTTTATTATTAAAACCATGGTATAAAGCTTTTTTAGAAAGAATCATTTGATCCTCAAATCTTCCTGTACCAACCAAACCTCCAATAGTTCTATACTTTGTTTTAGGGTCAAATTGTAAGTCTTCATCAAAATAATCTGGATAAATTAATACCGTGGTCAAATTAGAATAATTCCATTTCGGAAATCTAAAAACCGGAATTACTGCACTTGCGGCAATTAACAAAGTATCTAATTCTTCTAGTTTAAAATGAATTGCTCTAATAGTTGTCTCATTTAAAAAATGCACCATCTTAGAACAAAATACTTTCTGCTCATCAATCGTTAACTTTTTATAAAAAAGAACATTCTTTAATAATAGCTGATGCCAATGTTTTGGAATTATAACGTCTTTTAAAGGTGTTGTTGACACTTTTTTCTTAGCTTTAAAGCTAGCATACAAAATAAAGAGAAGTATAGCAATGGAAATTATATATAGCATTGTATTTTTTAAAAATAGAAAATTACAAAAAACCGAAGATTTATAACTACTTTTTAAGACTACTTTATCAGTCTAAATTTCACGTTGCTTAGAATATCAAATAGTTATAAAAAATCTTAATAAAACCTGATAAAAGTATTTGAACTCCATAAAAAAAGCTCAAGTTTTAAACCTGAGCTTTTTGTTATTGTATAAATAGTATTCCTTTTTTCTAACTTTTTACAAAGAAAGGCATTCAGAATAATAAAAAATTATCCTTTAAAAACAATTTTACGCATTCTTAAGCTTAATGGAGTTACTTCTAAATACTCATCTGCTTTAATATATTCCATATTTTCCTCTAAAGAGAAATCTACTTTTGGTGCAATTTTCATTGCTTCATCTGTACCAGATTTACGCATGTTTGTTAATTGCTTTCCTTTAATTAAGTTAACAGCCATCTCATCTGATTTACTGTTCTCTCCAATTACTTGCCCAACATAAATTTCTTCGTTTACATCAATAAAGAAACGACCTCTATCTTGTAAGCGGTTTAATGCATACGCAGTTGCTTTACCAGCAGCAGAAGAAACGATTGCTCCTTTTACTTCTTCAGTAAAATCTCCTTTATAAAGACCATATTCACTAAATCTATGGTTTATGATAGCTGTACCCGCTGTTGCAGTTAAAATTCTATTTCTTAAACCAATTAAACCTCTAGAAGGAATTGAAAATTCTAAGTGCTGTAAATCTCCTTTAGGTTCCATAATTAACATATCTCCTTTTCTAAGAGATACTAAATTAATCGCTTTAGAAGCCATCTCTTCAGGTACATCAATAGACAATGTTTCCATTGGCTCATGTTTCTTACCATCAATTTCTTTTAAAATTACTTGTGGTCTTCCCACTTGTAATTCATATCCTTCTCTACGCATTGTTTCAATTAAAACAGACAAGTGTAAAACTCCACGTCCGAAAACGTTAAATTTATCTTCACTATCTGTAGTTTCAACTTTTAACGCAAGATTTTTCTCTAATTCTTTGAACAAACGATCACGAATGTGACGAGATGTTACATATTTACCTTCTTTACCAAAGAAAGGAGAGTTGTTAATTGTAAACAACATACTCATTGTAGGCTGGTCAATCTCTGTTCTTGGTAATGCTTCTGGGTTTTCTAGATCTGCAATGGTATCACCAATTTCAAATCCGTCAATACCTGTAATAGCACAAATATCTCCACAAGGTACTTTATCTACTTGAACTTTACCCATTCCTTCGAATACGTGCAATTCTTTAATTTTTACTTTTTTAGTAGAACCATCTGCTTTACATAACATGTAATCTTGTCCTACTTCTAAATCTCCTCTAAAAACACGTCCAATAGCAATTCTACCTGTAAAAGCAGAAAAGTCTAAAGAAGTAATTTGCATTTGTGCTGTCCCTTCATTATACTTTGTTGCTGGAATAGATTCTAAAACAGCATCTAGTAATGGAATGATATTATCCGTTTGGTTTTTCCAATCTGTACTCATCCAATTGTTCTTTGCAGAACCATAGATAGTTGTAAAGTCTAATTGTTCTTCTGTAGCTTCTAAAGCAAACATTAAATCGAAAACTTTTTCATGAACGATATCAGGCGTACAGTTTTCTTTATCTACTTTATTTACAACAACAATAGGTGTTAAACCTAAATCTAAAGCCTTTCCTAATACAAAACGAGTTTGTGGCATTGGGCCTTCAAATGCATCAACTAATAATAAAACACCATCAGCCATTTTTAATACACGCTCTACTTCTCCTCCAAAATCGGCGTGACCAGGTGTATCAATTACGTTAATTTTTGTGTTTTTGTATTGTATAGAAACGTTTTTAGAAAGAATTGTAATTCCTCTTTCACGTTCTAAATCGTTATTATCTAACAATAAATCGGTACGTTCTTTACGATCATCTAATACTTTAGCTTGATCTATAATTTTATCTACTAACGTTGTCTTACCGTGATCGACATGGGCTATAATAGCAATATTTCTAATTGGCTGCATTTGCGTATTCTTAATTTTCGTGCAAAAGTAGTGTTTTTAGATTTAAAATTGTAGAATACACAAAAAACATTGATTTTCTTACACTTAAAATCACAAAAAAAAATTGTTTTAATGGGTATTTAACTAAAAACAACCTCCTTTTAAGTTATAAATTTTAGAATTATAATTGTTTTTAAGTAAAATATCAATCGCCTTTTTACTTCGGATACCAGACTTACAATACACTACTAAGTCTTTATTTTTATACACCTCATTTATACGTATCAATAATTCACCTAAAGGAATATGTTGCCCACCAATATGATATGCATCTCTTTCCCAATTTTCACGAACATCCAATAAATTATATTTTTCTTTATTTATATGGAATTCTTCTAGAGATATTTCTTCATTGGAGACAATTCCACAGAAAAAATCATAATCAGTTTCTAAAGCATTAATTTCTGATTTAAGATCTCTTTCAAATTTTAATACCATCTGTCTCATTTGCAAAGAATCGTACATTAATAATTTATTGGCTAGCACCGTTCCTATTCCACAAATAATCTTAATTGTTTCATTAGCTTGTAAACTTCCTATAATTCCGGGTAACACACCTAAAACACCAATTTCTGAACAATTAGGGGATTCTTCTGGATTTGGTGGCGTTGGGTATAAACATCTGTACGTTGCACTTCCATTGTAATTAAAAACACTAACCTGACCTTCAAATTTAAAAATAGCGCCGTAAACTAAAGGTTTGTTCGTTATTACGGAAGCATCATTTGCTAAATAACGTGTAGAAAAATTATCACTTCCATCTACCATAATATCATAGGTATTGAACAATGAAATCGCATTTTCTCTCGTTAATTTTTGTTGATACACATTAAATTTCACAAACGGATTTAGTCTTGATAATCGCTTTGCCGCTGTTTTAGCTTTAGAAAACCCAATATCGTCCATCGTATATAAAACCTGACGCTGTAAATTACTTTGAGCTACCAAATCATCGTCAATAATTCCAATTGTTCCAACACCTGCAGCAGTTAAATATTGTAAAACAGGGCAACCTAATCCGCCTGCTCCAATAACTAAAACTTTCGCTTTTTTTAGTTTCAACTGTCCTTCTTCTCCTATTTTATCTAGAATTAAATGACGGTCATATTGCTTTTTTTCTTCTGATGTTAGCATTGTAAGTTAAAATTTATAATTCGTAATTGGTTACCTAAAATGTTCCCAATCTTTCCAAACGACTTCTAATCCTTTATTTTTTAGCATTTGTACAACCTCATCTGTACTTCGTTCATCAGAAATTTCAAATTGTTCTAAAGATTGTGGTGCTACCGTATAACCACCAGGATTTGTTTTAGACTCAGCACTGATTGATGTAGTTCCTAGATTTACAATATGATTTCTAAAAACTTCACTTTCTCGTGTAGACATAGATAGTTCAAGATCTTCATCTAACAAACGAAAAGCACAAATTAATTGCACCAAATCAGAATCTGTCATTTCCACTTTTGGTTCTAGACCACCAGAATGCGGTCTTAATCTTGGAAAAGAAATGGAGTATTTTGTCTTCCAATACGTTTTCTGTAAATATTTTAAATGCAATGCAGTAAAAAAACTATCAGCTCTCCAGTCTTCTAATCCGAATAAAGAACCCAAACCAATTTTATGAATTCCTGCCTTCCCTAATCGATCTGGTGTATCTAAACGATAATCGAAATTAGATTTTTTTCCCTTCGGATGGTGTTTTTTGTACGCTGCTCTGTGATAGGTTTCTTGATACACCAGTACCGCATACAATCCGTTTTCAATTAGCAACTCATATTCATCTTGATCTAAAGGCTGTACTTCAATGGTAATGTTTGAAAACTGAGAACGAATTAATTGAATAGCGTTCTTAAAATACGCTACTCCTACCGAATTATTTGCTTCTCCAGTGACCAACAAAATATGATCGTACCCTTTCTCTTTTAAAAAAGCGACTTCCTTTAAAATTTCTGCATCGGTTAACGTACGTCTTGGTATTTTATTCGTCATACTAAAACCACAATAGGTACAAATATTCTGACATTCATTACTCAAATACATGGGGGCATACATTTGTATTGTATTTCCAAACCGCTTTTTAGTCAACATTTGACTTTTATGTGCCATTTGTTCTAAAAATGGTTTTGCTGCAGGAGACATCAATGCTTTAAAATCCTCTAAATTGAGTTTCTCTTTAGCCAAAGCGTTTTTTACCTCAACAGCTGTTTTATCGAAAATACTTTTTAGCGTATCATCCCAGTCATACGTATCGAAAAGTTCTTTGAAATGACTCATACTTTTAATTTAAGAAACTTGTTAATGGACTACTTGCTATTGCCATTTCACTTCTTGGAGCTAATTTTGCTTCATACGCCATTCTTCCTGCTTCAACAGCCATTTTAAATGCTTTTGCCATTGCAACAGGATTTTGAGAAACTGCAATCGCGGTATTTACCAAAACGGCATCTGCGCCTAATTCCATTGCATACGCTGCGTGAGATGGCGCGCCAATACCAGCATCTATAATTACCGGCACATTAGATTGTGCTATAATAATTTCTAGAAAATCTACCGTTTTTAAGCCTTTATTACTTCCTATTGGCGCACCTAATGGCATTACACATTGCACACCAACATCTTCTAAACGCTTACACAAAACAGGGTCTGCGTGAATATATGGCATCACCACAAAACCTAATTTCACCAATTCTTCTGCCGCTTTTAATGTTTCTATTGGATCTGGTAATAAGTACCGAGGATCTGGATGAATCTCTAATTTCACCCAATTTGTCTCTAAAGCTTCTCTTGATAATTCGGCTGCAAAAATAGCTTCTTTAGCAGTTCTAACTCCAGATGTGTTTGGTAAAAGAGTTATGTGAGAATGATTTAAATGTGTTAAAAGATCATCTTCTTCATTAGCAACATCCACTCTTTTTAAAGCAACTGTTATCAACTCACTTTCGGAAGCCAATAATGCTTCTTTCATTAATTTTGAAGAACTAAACTTCCCTGTTCCTGTGAATAAACGAGAGGTGAATTCTTTATCTGCTATTTTTAATGTGTTGTTCATTTTCTTATTTTTTTGATATCTTGTCTGGTCTAGCGCAATCGAGACCTTTACTAACTTTATCTAAATATTGACCTCCCAAAAAACTACGCTTTCTACTTTCAATTAAAATACATTTCAATATCTGTAATGCTCGAGGGTACATTTCTTTTTATACTGTTATACTCTTACACTTTAAAATTTCTTTAAATTCAGTAATACTAGCTGCATTATTTGTAACCGCACCAGAAACTGCTATTCCGTAAACACCTGTGTTTATAATTTCTGAAACATCTTCTAAAGCAATGCCACCAATTGCTATTATTGGTGTTTCCGTTTGTAATGTTGTTACTAATTCTCTGTAACCTGCTAAACCTAAAACCGGACTTAATTTTTTTTTTGTTTTTGTAAACTGATAAGGGCCTAAACCTATATAATCTACTTTCTTGTCTAGTAAACTGTTACAATCTTCAAGGGTATTTGCAGTTCCTCCGACAATAAAAGAGGCGCCTAAATAGGCACGAGCTACCAACGGACATTCATCATTTTTACCTAAATGAACTCCGTCTGCTTTTACTATTTTTGCAATTTTATAATGATCGTTTATAATTAGTTTTACCTTAAAACTAATTGTTATTTCCCTTGCTTTTTGGGCAGTTTCTAAAATGATTTCAGCATCCCTATTTTTTAAACGCAATTGCACCCAATTTGCACCAGCAACACACGCTTTTTGTATGTTTTCTAAATGAATTTCGGGCGTTTCGCCTTGTGATATATATTGTAATTTACTAATCATTCATTTTGATAATTATGCGTTCCTAATAAAGATTCGTTAGAACTTAAAAACTGTTCTGTGTACAATTTTGTGTTTTTACAAGCGTCTTCTAAAGGAGTCTCTTTTGATAAATTTGCCGCTAATGCTGCGGATAAAACACAACCACTTCCATGTTTTTCAAAAATGGCTTTCGTGGTTATTGGCAGAATATTTAGTTTTACTATTTTACTGTAATACACCTCATCCCAACCTTTTTTATCGGTTCTATGTCCTCCTTTTAGGTAGATATTTGTTATTTCTGCGATAAACTCAATGGTTTCTTCTATTGTTTTATCTGGAAACAATGCTTTTATCTCATCATAATTTGGCGTTATAAAATAGCAATGTTGCAACACTTTTTCGAAAACTACTAAGTCTTGCCTGTCATGAAACGTAAATCCGGCACTTGCTTTTAAAATAGGATCTAAGACTATTTTTATCTTTGGATTCCACTTTTTTAAGGTTAGAATCACTTCTAGCAAGATTTCCCAAGATTGAATGATTCCTATTTTTACGACAGGAATTGAAAAACGCTCGAAAAGTAACGCTATCTGTTCTAAGATGATTTCTTTCTTTATCCAAACACAGTTTTTAAATTCAATATCATTTTGAACCGTAACTGCTGTACATACCAATAATCCGTATACATTATGCGCTTCAAACGTCTTAATATCCGACGTAATTCCTGCACCACTTGATGGATCTAAACCTGCAATGGTTAATATGTAGTTTTTACTTTTCAATTTTCTTTATTCTCTATTTTATTTCTTTTAATAATGGCGTTCCCTTTTAGGGCAGGCTTTCACTACTCGCTTTTTTGTGAAAGAAAAAATCACAAAAAGAGCTCAAACAAACCGCTCAATCCTTAACGCAAAACAGTTTCGTAACTCTAAAAGTGTTCTCTATACATTTTTAATAACTGTCATTGCGAGGATGAAAGACGTGGCAATCTATATTTAATACGTTTTCCTATCCCTCATTCTAAATAACTTTTAGCTTATGTAGTTCTCGACTGCGCTCGAACTGACAAGCCAATAAAATTAATTTGTTGCACATACTTGATAAGCATGTTTTATACTTTTAAAACTCTCAACCGGATTTTCAGCATTCCAAACGCCACCTAAAACTCCAATTCCTTTAAAACCTAATTGCAACGTTTCTTGGATGGTTTCTGTATTAATTCCGCCCATTCCAACAATGGTTTTATTAATATGATTTACATCAAAACCTCTGCCTTCATACCCTTCTTTTGAAATGGAAGAAAAAACAGGACTCAATAAATGATAATCAAATTCGAAATAACAATCTTTTAAAACTTCTGGTTCATGAAAAGAAGAACTAATTGTTTTACCATACATGTTTAGATTTTTAAAATACGCACTCGGGTTATCTATATGATCTATTCTTTTTTGTTCTTGAAAATGGATTCCTTTTAAATTGAACTCATTTATCAATTCATGATGATAATGCACTACAATTCTTTTATGGTAATTTTTATCTATCTTATTTAAATACGCAACGTGCTCTTCGTAATTTTTAGCTGGTTTTCTGAAATGATAAAACATTAAACCTTCTTCAAATAATTGGTTTAGTATTTCTATTTCGTTTGGGATATCATTTTCTGGTGCGATAAGAATTATCATGTATTTTGATTTTTTTTTCGTTTTTAGATTTTAAATGAACAGATTACTTCGTCGTTACTTTTCGTAATGACGATAATTTTCACCTTCTCGTAATTACGGTTGCTTGGTTTTTGAGTTAGGGATTGCAGTGGCATCCTTTTGCTTTTTTGGCAAAAGATATAACGGAAAGCCCGCCAACGCTTTTTTTCTAAGCGTGGGAACTTCCTAATTATTTTATAAATACACTTTGGATCCTTTTTCTTTAAACTCCTTAGATTTTTCTTGCATTCCTTTTGCAATCACTTCATTATCTACAATGTCGTTTTCGGCTGCAAAGTCTCTCACTTCTTGAGAAATTTTCATAGAACAGAATTTCGGTCCGCACATAGAACAGAAATGCGCAACTTTTGCACCATCGGCAGGTAAGGTTTCATCGTGATATTCTAAAGCACGCTCAGGATCGAGTCCTAAATTGAATTGATCGTACCAACGGAACTCAAAACGTGCCATACTTAAGGCGTTATCTCTATGCTGAGAACCTGGATACCCTTTTGCCAAATCTGCTGCGTGCGCCGCCAATTTATAAGTAACAACCCCCACACGAACGTCTTCTTTATTAGGCAAACCTAAGTGTTCTTTTGGGGTTACGTAACACAACATGGCGCAACCAAACCAACCAATCATAGCCGCTCCAATACCAGAAGTAATATGATCGTAACCAGGTGCAATGTCTGTAGTTAAAGGACCTAAAGTATAGAAAGGAGCTTCGTCACAAACCTCAATTTGTTTTTCCATATTTTCTTTAATCATGTGCATTGGCACGTGACCTGGACCTTCTATAAAACACTGTACTTCGTGCTTACGCGCAACCTGAGTTAACTCGCCCAAAGTTTCTAATTCGGCAAACTGTGCTTCGTCATTTGCATCTGCAACAGAACCCGGACGTAAACCATCTCCTAAAGAAAAAGCAACATCGTATTGCTTTAAGATTTCGCAAATGTCCTCGAAATGTGTGTATAAAAAGCTTTCTTTATGATGCGCCAAACACCATTTTGCCATGATAGATCCTCCACGAGAAACAATACCTGTAACTCGTTTTGCGGTCATTGGTACGTAGCGTAACAAAACACCTGCGTGAATGGTAAAATAATCAACCCCTTGTTCTGCTTGCTCAATTAACGTATCACGAAAAATCTCCCACGTTAAATCTTCTGCAACTCCGTTTACTTTTTCTAAGGCTTGGTAAATTGGAACAGTACCAATTGGTACTGGAGAATTACGAACAATCCACTCGCGAGTTTCGTGAATATTTTCTCCGGTAGATAAATCCATTATATTATCTGCTCCCCAACGACACGCCCAAACCGCTTTTTCTACTTCTTCTTCTATAGATGAAGTTACGGCAGAATTACCAATGTTTGCGTTTATTTTAACTAAGAAGTTTCTCCCTAAAATCATTGGTTCTGCTTCTGGATGATTGATGTTAGACGGAATTACCGCACGACCTCTTGCAACTTCTGAACGTACAAATTCGGCTGTAATTTTATCTGGAATAGAAGCGCCAAAGTGCTCGCCTTTGTGCTGCTTTCTAATCTCTGTCATTTCATCGATTCGTTGGTTTTCTCGAATGGCGATATATTCCATCTCTGGAGTAATCATACCTTGCTTTGCATAATGCAATTGCGTAACGTTTTGTCCTTTTTTTGCTCTTAAAGGTTTCTTTAATAAAGCAAAACGCATATGATCTAAACTTTTATCGTTTAAACGTTCGTTGCAATATTCCGAAGAAAAAGAATCTAATTGTTCTACGTTTCTTCTGTCTAAAATCCACTGTTCACGAATTCTTTCGATTCCTGCATGAACATTAATTTCTTTGTTTGGATCTGTATACGGCCCAGAAGTATCATACACGGTTACAGGCTCGTTGGACGTTTTCTTTTTTGTCAGTGAATCTGTCGTATCACTTAACGCAATTTCTCGCATTGCTACTTTAATCTGTGGATGAATTTTACCTGATACATACACTTTTGTAGAATTAGGAAACGGATGTCTTGTAATTACGTCTTGCTTTGGTGCGGTGTCTTTGTTCTTCATAATTATAGTTAGATCAATTAAATAGTTTGCTTTTTAAATGTCTAATTACTAACCTCCTTGCGTAGATTTAATAATTAAAACTTCATCACTATTTTGAAGTAACCGTAAAGACCAATCGCTTTTCTTAACTACACTGCCATTTATAGCAACAGCAATTCCGTTCGTTTTTATTTCTAAAAAAAGAATTAATTGTTCTACCGCTAAAGTTTCTGAAAATTGATGCTTCTCTTGGTTTACTTTTATAGTAATCATATTTATAAAATATTTACTGTAAACCGTAGAGAGCTAGTTTTTGTATAACTAAATCTAAGCAACTTTTTCCTACGTTGGTATTAACCAAATCAGGTTCTAAGGATTTTTCTCAAACTAATTGAATAGCTACTCCTAAAGTTTACTTTACAAATGTATTGTATTATTTAAAGATAAAAGAAGTTTTAAGTTATTTAATTGTAAAAGTATTTTAATTAGTTATTTTTTATCATTTGGCAAGTCATCTCTAAATGCAGATGGTAAAATATCTGGAATTAATTTGATTAACAATGGTAATAATAATGCGCCACCAGGCAACATAAAAACAGTAAACGCAGGTATCGCTTTGCAAATATCTAACAGTTGAATTTTAATTTTCAACTTTTCTTCTTCAGATAATTGAGTGCGTGTAGATTTTCTAATTAAATGCATTGCTTCTTTACTTTGTAACAATTCTTGATGCAATCTCAATTTATTCCTGCGCAACAGCATTTTTATTTCATCAATCGTTTGCATTATCCTTTTCTACGTTTTCGTTCTGTTTTAATCAAATTTAACTCTCTACTTGTTTGTCCTGCTACAGACGTATTTTCTTCTGCTCTTCTTATTAGGTATGGCATCACATCTCTTACAGGGCCAAAAGGAAGGTATTTTGCAACGTTATAGTTTTGGTTTGCTAAATTGTAACTTATATGATCGCTCATACCAAATAATTGCCCAAACCAAAGCCTTTTATCATCTTCTTTAATACCGTATTCTTTTGCTAAATCCATTACTAAGTAAGAGCTTTCTTCATTGTGCGTTCCTACAAACAAAGCCATTTTAGAATGGTGTATCATATACTTAATTGCTGCATCGTAATTAATGTCTGTGGCTTCTTTGTTTTCACAAATTGGAGATGCGTATCCGTTTTCTTCTGCGCGTTCTCTTTCTTTTTCCATATAAGCACCACGCACCACTTTTAAACCAATGTAAAAGTCTTTTTCTTTTGCTTTTGAATGCAATTCTTTTAAATAATCGAGTCTATCATGTCTGTACATTTGTAACGTATTAAAAACAATTGCCTTGTCTTTATTATACGTTTCCATTAATTCTTCAATTAATTCATCTGCCGCTTTCTGCATCCAACTTTCTTCTGCATCTATTAATAAAGGAACGTCTTTTGCCACCGCTACTTTGCACACTTTATGATAACGCGCTACTACCCTAGCCCATTCTTCTGTTTCCTCTTTAGACAGTTCTTTTCCTTCAGATATTTTCTGATACAAAATAAAACGACCAAACCCTGTTGGTTTAAAAACGGCAAACGGAATCGATTTCTTTTCTTCACAGAAATTAATAATTTTTAGAATTTTATCTAAAGCTCCATCGAAACTTACTTCTTTATCTTGCCCTTCTACAGAATAATCTAAAACACTATGTACATTACCATTCGTATACATATTATCGATAACAGACATACAATCATCTTCTGTTACACCACCACAAAAATGATCAAAAACAGTTACTCTAATGATACCTTCTATTGGTAAATGTACCTTTAAAGCAAAATTAGTTATAGCGCTTCCAATTTTTACCATTGGTTGACTTTGTATCATTTTAAATAAATAATATGCTCTCTCTAACTGCAAATCAGTTTTTAATGAAAAAGCAACTTCCGTGTTATTAAAAAGCTTCATTCAATCGATTTTTATTATAACAAATATAAGTCAAGATTATAAATAATTCCATAATTTCTATTTAATTTGCACGTTCAATATTTTAATGATGAAGTCTATAAAAGCAGTAAGCTATCCTGTTCATTTTCAAGAAAAAGGATACCAAGAATTATCTAATTTAATTTCTAAAAACAAGTATTCTACTCTCTTTATTTTGGTAGATGAGAATACGTTTGAGCATTGTTATCCTAAATTCATTCCTAATTTAGAAACTGATAAAAGAATTGAAGTTATAGAGATTGAATCTGGAGAAATAAATAAAAATCTAGAAACTTGTATTGGCGTTTGGAATGCAATTACAGAATTAGGTGGCGATCGTAAAAGTTTAATAATTACCTTAGGTGGCGGCGTTATTACAGATTTAGGTGGGTTTGTAGCTTCTTGTTTTAAACGTGGAATTGATTTTGTAAACATTCCTACTACTTTATTATCTATGGTAGATGCTTCTGTTGGTGGAAAAACGGGGGTTGATTTAGGTGTTTTAAAGAATCAGATTGGATTGTTTGCAAATCCTGAAATGGTGCTTGTAGACACCAATTATTTAACAACTGTTTCAGAGAGAGAAATTAAATCTGGAACCGCAGAAATTATAAAATATGGTATTACCTATGATGTTACACTTTTTAATGAAATAAAAAACAACAAAGGGCTAGATATCAATGATTTAATATTTCGTTCTATAGAAATAAAAAATGAAGTTGTTTTACAAGATCCTAAAGAACAAAACTTACGTAAAATTTTAAATTTCGGACATACACTAGGGCACGCAATTGAGTCTTTTTACTTAGAATCTGAAGACAAAGAAAACCTAACCCACGGCGAAGCAATTGCCATAGGAATGGTTTGTGAAAGTTTTATGTCTTCTAAACTATTAGGATTTCCTACTGAAAAGGTTACCGAAGTAAAAGACGTAATTTTATCAATCTATAACAGAACAAATCTTTTAAAAGAAGACTTTTCTGCAATTATGGATTTACTTAAACACGATAAGAAAAATATAAACGGACAAGTAAATTTTGTGCTTTTAAATGATTATGAAGATTATAAAATTGATTGTAATGTTCCGGAAGAATTGATTATTGAAAGTATGGAGTTTTATAATTTGTAAGATTTTTAGATTGCTTTGCTTTTAGATACAAGAACCAAGATAAAAAAACCTTCAAGTTTCAAAACTTAAAGGTTTTTTTTTATGCTATAAAAATTGTTTTCTAAAACTCTTCCTTTCCAAATTCACTATCAATAAATTTCGATTTATTTTTAGCTGCATTAAAAGTGTAAGATAAATTTAAAGAAACCATATCTACTTCATATTTATAGTTTGTACTTGTATAAAATAAATTTGGACTAGATGTTGTAATACTTTGTTCGTTGGTACTTAATAACCCCATATCTATATTTTGCCATTGTAAAGTAGCTGTTAATCGATCATCCATAAACTTTTTTCTAAATGTTAAGTTTGGTGAGTAAAAACGAGAATCTTCACCCATTGCTGTATTTCTATCAGACAAGTAATTAAAGGTAAATTGTAAAGAGGCATTTTCCCAGAAATTATACGTAGAATTTACGTTAAAAGAATAAATAGTTGATTTCGAATTAATATCATAACTTCTTTCATTTCCGTCTCTGTGTTTAAAATTTAAAACTCCATCAATTGCATAATTATACACATTTACTCCTAAAGAATTGGTCCAGTTTTCAGTTGGCTTAATAGTAGCTCCAACCTCTAAACCAATAGCGTTACTTTTACCAACATTAGAGTACACTCTATTAATAACACTGTCTATTATTGCGCCACTTTGCTCATAAGCCAAGGTATTTACACGGTTAATAACATTATCTACATGTCTAAAATAAGCAGTTGCATACACAGAATTTCCTCTTTTTAGTTTTTTAGTAATTCCTAATTCCACTAAATCGATAAATTCTGGAGATAATGTATTATCTCCTTGTTCAAAAACTTCAGAATGTTCACGTTCTGCAAAACTGTTCATTTTAAAAGAGGTAGTTCTTTCCACTCTTTTACTATAAGCCGTTTTTATATTCGTTTTATCATTAATCTTATACTGTAAAGATGCTGACGGAAATAACTTTACAAAATTGTAATCATATACTTTTTCAACAGTTTCACTCTGTAATGCCTCTTTATATACTCGATTCATAGACTCTAAACGGACTCCGGCCGCATAATCCCATTTACTTTTAGAACCTGTTACTTGCACATAACCAGAATGAATGGTTCTTTTTAAGCTTACATCACTAGAAAACTCTTTAACGATTTCTTTACCTAACCCGTTATCTCTTTCATATACAAACTCACCTGTATGGTCTAAGTCTCTGTATTGATAACCTGTTTCTAAGGTCCCAAAAGAAAAAGGTTTCCATTGATAATCTAAATTAAAACGTGTTCCGTATAAAGGATTGTCATTCGTATTATATTCTTTTTGATACTCAATGCTATTATCAGGATGTCCTAAGTTGAAGTTCTCTGTAGGTCCTCCTAAAAAAGTATATTCATATAAAATTGATGTAGAAATTTTTGACTCATTATCAAATTTATGAGCATAATCAAAACTACCCAAAGCAAAGTCTCCTTTTCTAATTCTTAAATTGTGGTTGTAATATGCAAATGTATATTGGCGGTTATCACTTCCAATTGGCGAAACAGCATGGTTATCACCATATACAATATCTGCTAAACGTTCTTTGGTACGTTTTCCTGCATAAAGCCCTACCGAATAACTATCAGATTTATTTGGCGTATAATCTACGTTAAAACGTCCGTTATAAGTAACTTCATCAAAACTACGTTCACCATCCGAAGGTAAAAAAGTTGTTTTATTTTCTGGTGTATTTACAATAAACATCTCACCTTCTCTTCTACCTGCTTTGTCATTTCTTTGGTAACTAGCACCTACAGAAATATTCCAATTATCTGTTCTTTTGTTTACAGTTGCATCAATTCCGTATCTTTGTGCAGCAACTTTAGTGTCATATTCTTCTATAGATGGAAATCCGCCACGAACATTTACTTGCGCAAAAGTTCCGTTAATAGCCCCTTTTTTAGTGATAATATTTAAGATACCTCCTTTTCCTTCAGGATCGTATTTTGCAGAAGGCGCTGTAATTAACTCAACACTTTCTAAAGCATTAGCAGGTAATTGTGCTAAAATGACATTAGCATCTCCTTGTGTTGGTTTTCCGTTGATTAAAACTGTAAAACCTTTACTACCTCTTACACTAATATCTCCTAAACCATCTACAGTTATAGAAGGTAAATTCTTAACTACGTCTACTGCATTTCCACCAACGGTGCTTTGGTATTTTTTTGTATCAAAAACTTGTCTATCAATTTTATGAGAAACCGTTTGTTTTTCTGACTTTATAACAATTTCATTCAATCGATTACCGGTACCCAAAACTAATTTCAAAATTCCGAAATCTTTCTTTTCTCCTTTTTTATTAATAATAATTGAAGGGATTTTATTTACTTGATATCCTAAAAAAGAAGCTGCTAAATAATAGTTTCCTGGTTTTATATCTGCAATTGAAAAATTACCATCCTTATCTGTTACAGCACCTATAACTAATTTGTTATTTATGGTTTTATAAATTGCAACACTTGCGTATTCTAGCGGATAGTTGTCTTGTTTGTCTACAACTTTACCTGTTAATTGGGCAGACATACTTTGAAGGGAAAGAATGAACAGGAGTGAAAGGTTTCTAAGGAAAAATTTCATTAAATATTATAATTTTATTGATAATTACAAATAAAATTAAAAATTAAGATTCTTTATTATTATTTAACTTGTAATTACGAAAACGATTGAAATTTAAACATAAAAAAAGCCTTTTCATTTTACTGAAAAGGCTTTAAATATTTTTTAATAAAGAATTAAATCTTAGTAACTTTTACTGCATTCATACCACGCATTCCTCTTTCTAGTTCGAAAGAAACTTTATCGTTTTCTGCAATATCATCTATTAAACCACTAACGTGCGTAAAATATTTTTCGTTATTCTCCATATCTATAATGAAACCAAAACCTTTAGAAGAGTCAAAAAAGGAAACTTTACCTTTTCTAACAGGATCTTCTTCTGGTAGATCTTCTTTTTTAGTTACAGAAATCTGAATATCTTCTAATTCGTATTCTACTTTTAATTCTGGATCTGGTGGAGTATCTGTTAAATTTCCATTATGATCTACATAAGCAAATTGGATTCCTGTTGATCCATTTTCGTCTTTGTCCGCTTTTCTTGCGTCCATTTTCTTTTGCTTGTCTTGACGTTTCTTTAAACGTTTCTTTTCTTTTTCACTTTTACTAAATGTTTGCTGCGATTTTGCCATTAAAATACTACTGGTTTTAAATTGTTATTTCTGAAAAGATAAAATACTAAACAAATAAATTCAAAATCAAATTAACTTGTGGAATAATCGAAGTGTATTCTGTCTTAGCGTGCAAATATACAAATTTATAAACAATAATTTGTATTGATAGTGATGTATCTATCAAAATAATAATAAATTACAAGTAAAATATTCTTTTATAATAGTAATACTATTACATTTGCAACCATAAAAACTTAATATGAAGAATTTATTATCTGTTTTAAAAATTGCTGTACCACATCAGGTTTTTATAAAAGACCCAGAAACGTCAGATTTAGGAAAAAGAATTGTTGAGAATAGTATTTTATTAATAGATGAGATAGGTTTTGATCATTTCACTTTTAAAAAACTAGGAACTAAAATTGGTTCTAATGAAAGCTCTATTTATAGGTATTTTGAAAGTAAACACAAACTCCTTTTATATTTATCTTCATGGTATTGGGCTTGGTTAGAATACCAATTGGTTATTGAAACGTTTAGTATTTTAGATGCAAAATCGAAATTAGAAAAAGCAATTTCTATTCTTACAAAAACGGTAGCAATAGACAGCAATTTCTCACATATTAATGAAGCCATTCTATGCAAAATAATTGTAAATGAAAATTCTAAATCTTTCTTAACAAAAGAAGTCGACAAAGAAAATAATGACGGTTATTTTGAAATTTATAAACGATTAATAACAAGGTTAGAAGAAATGATTTTAGCTGTTAAGCCAGAATACGAGTTTGCTTTAAGTTTGGCAAGTAGTATTTTAGAAGGTAGTTTGCATCAGCATTTTTTAAAAGAACACTTTCCTTCTATAACCAATTGTAAAAATGGTAAAACACCTACAAACTTCTTTATTCAACTTGTTGAAAACACGTTAAAATAATTATGAAAAATAAAAAGTTCACACCCTGGAAACGCTTTGTAGGGCTTTTAGAATTAGAAAGAAGAGACATCATTCAGATATTCTATTATGCCGTTTTTGGAGGAATTGTCGCCTTAACCTTGCCCTTAGGTATACAAGCGATTATAAATTTAATTCAAGGAGCACAAATTTCAACTTCTTGGGTAGTTTTAGTTATTGTAGTAACTATTGGTGTTCTTTTTTCTGGAGCTTTACAATTAATGCAATTGCGAATTATAGAAACCATTCAGCAAAGAATTTTTGTAAGAGCTTCTTTTGAGTTGAGCTATCGCTTTCCGAAGATAAAAATGAACGAATTGCGCAACTACTATCCACCAGAATTAGCAAATCGTTTTTTTGATACCTTAAACATTCAAAAAGGGTTGTCTAAAATTTTAATTGATGTACCAACAGCATTGTTACAAATTATATTTGCTTTAATTTTATTATCCTTTTATCATTCATTTTTTATCATTTTTGGAATTCTTTTACTTCTTTTAATATACATCGTTTTTAAATTTACAGCCAAAAAAGGATTAGAAACAAGCCTCGTAGAATCTAAAATGAAATACAAAGTTGCACATTGGATTCAGGAAGTTGCAAGAACTGTTGTCAGTTTTAAATTATCTGGAAACACCCATTTGGCGCTTCAAAAAAATGACGTTCTAGTAAGTAAATATTTAAAAGCAAGAGAAAATCATTTTAAAATACTCATTTTACAATTTAGTCAAATGATTGGTTTTAAAGTAATAGCAACTGCAAGTTTATTATTAATTGGTGGTGCTTTGGTCTTAAATCAAGAAATGAATATTGGACAATTTGTTGCTGCAGAAATTATAATTTTATTAATTATTCAATCTGTAGAAAAACTAATTATTGGTTTAGAGTCTTTTTATGATGTGTTAACATCTATAGAAAAATTAGGGCAAGTTGTTGATAAAGAACTGGAAGCGCAAGAAGGTGAAAAACCATTATTTAAGGAGGGCTTAACCGTAGAGTTAGAAGATGTTTCTTATGGCGTTCAAAATAGAGAAAAACACATACTTAAAAAAATTTCTATAACACTAAAGCCTAAAAGTAGAATTTTAATATTGGGAGAAAGTGGTGCCGGAAAATCTACATTATTACGATTAATTTCTGGAATTATAGAACCAATCTCTGGAAATATTTACATCAATAATCTCTCTTTAACAAGTCTTCATTTAAACCATTACCGCTCTCAATTAGGTTTATCTCTTTCCGATGAAACCCCTTTTGAAGGAAGTATTAGAGACAATCTAGTTTTTGGGAACAAAGCTATAGAAGATAGTGTTATTTATGAAGTATTAGGGGTTGTAGGTTTAACTCAGTTTCTAAAAGAACAGCCAAACGGCTTAGAAACAGTTCTATATCCTGAAGGAAAACAAATGTCTTACAGCATTGCAAAGAAAATAATTTTAGCAAGAGCAATTATTAAACAGCCAAAAATTATGATTTTAGAAGATCCGCTAGATCAATTTAACTTAGAGGAAACTTTAAGAGTTATTAGTTACTTAACAGATGCCAAAAGACCTTGGGCATTAATTGTTGTGAGTAGTAAAAAAAGTTGGAGAACACAATGTAACCAAATAATTACCTTAGAAAAAGGGGAAATTAAATCTATAAATTAAGAACTATGTTAAATATTTCTAACAATCAATTAAATAAAAAAATAGATTTAACAACATTTGAATCGGGTAAAGAGATTTTTAATAAAGATTATTATAAAGCGTTGAATAAATTCTTATTCGTTTTTGCCATTTTAGGTTTTATTCTTCTTTTTTTACCTTGGACTCAGAATATTACAGGCAAAGGTTTAGTTACTACTTTAACCCCAGATCAAAGACCACAAACAATACAATCTCGAATTCCTGGTAGAATTGAACAATGGTTTGTAAAAGAAGGAGATTATGTAAAAAAAGGGGATACTATTCTTAGAATTTCTGAAGTAAAAAGCGATTATTTTGACAAGCGTTTAATTGAAAGGACAAACGAGCAAATTAGTGCAAAGTCATCTTCCGTAAGTGCATATCAAGGAAAAGTGCAAGCTTTAGAAAGACAAGTGCAAGCACTCAAACAAGAACGTGGCTTAAAAATAGCACAATCTAAAAATAAATTACTGCAATCTAAGTTAAAGGCTAAAAGTGATAGCATTCATTTTGAAGCTGCTAAAACAAACTTAAAAATCGCAGAAAAACAATTTAATAGAACCGCAACACTTCAAAAGGAAGGTTTAAAAGCAGTGGTAGATGTGGAGCAGAAACGTTTAAAACTGCAAGAAACCCAGTCTAAATTAATTGCACAAGAGAACAAACTGTTAGCGAGTAAGAATGAAATTTTAAATTCTGAATTAGAATTGACAAGAATTGGCGCAACATTTACTGATAAAATTTCAAAAGCACAAAGCAACATGTACACTGCAAAGTCTAACGGTTTTGATGCAAAAGCACAAGTATCTAAATTAGAAAATAATAATAGTAATTATAAAATTAGAAACAGCCTTTTATATGTTACTTCGCCTCAAAATGGCTCTATAAATAAAGCTATAAAAGACGGAATTGGGGGAACTTTTAAAGAAGGAGAATCTTTGGTTGGTATTATGCCAGAGAAATATGATTTAGCAGTAGAAACCTATGTAAGACCTATAGATTTACCACTATTGCATATTGGCGAAAAAGTACGTGTTCAGTTTGATGGTTGGCCAGCAATTGTTTTCTCTGGTTGGCCAAATGCTTCTTACGGAACGTATGGCGCAAAAGTAGTTGCTATTGAAAACTTTATAAGTAATAATGGAAAATACAGGATTTTATTAGCGCCAGATGAAACAGATAATACGTGGCCAGCAGCAATTAGAGTAGGTTCTGGTGCAAAAACAATTGCACTTTTAGAAGAGGTTCCTATTTGGTTTGAATTATGGAGACAATTAAACAGTTTTCCTCCTAACTATTACCAACCAGAAGGAAGTAAAAGAGAAAAATCTGACACCAAAAAATAATCATATGAAAAAACAGCTAATTGTATTCTTCTTATTGATTTTTTGGCAGCAAAATGCACAAGAAAAAGTAGGCGATATTCTAACTTTACCTGAATTTTTAGGTTTCGTAAAGAATTACCATCCTATTGTAAAACAGGCAAATCTTGTAATTAATAATAGTGAAGCGAAACTATTAAAAGCAAGAGGTGCTTTTGATCCTAAAATTGAAATAGATTTTGATAAAAAACTCTTTAAAGAAAAAGAATATTATAACAAATTAAACGGTGCCTTTAAAATTCCTACTTGGTATGGCGTCGAGTTCAAAGCAAATTTTGAACAAAATGATGGCGTTTACTTAAACCCTGAAAATAAAGTTCCTTTAGACGGTTTGTATAGTGCTGGTGTTTCAGTTTCTTTAGCAAAAGGATTCTTAAATAACCAAAGAATGGCATCTTTAAAACAAGCAAAGTTCTTTCTTAATCAGGCAAAAGAAGACCAACAAATATTGGTGAATACAATTTTATACGATGCTTCTTTAACTTACTTTAACTGGTTGAAAACATATAAAGAAAAACTAGTTTATGAATCCTTTTTAAACAATGCTAAAGTCCGTTTTAATGGAACGAAAAGAGCTTTTAAAGAAGGCGAAAAACCTGCAATAGATACACTTGAAGCAGGAATTATTTTAAATATCCGAAAGTTAAATTTAGAAAAATCTAAAATTAAATTGGTAAAATCATCCTTAGAATTGTCTAATTTTTTATGGTTGAATGAAAATACTCCTATCGAATTAAAAGAAAACATCATTCCAGATATAGAAACCGTTATTCATATTGACAGAACGTTTAATATTGCACTTTTTAATACTAAAAATTTTGACATTGAAAATCACCCAAAAATAAAATCTTTAGGTTTTAAAATTAAAAGTTTAAATGAAGAAAAACGTCTAAAAGAGAATAATCTATTACCAAAAATTGATGTTCAGTATCATTTTATTTCTTCAAAAGGAGATCAAATAAATGCTTTCAACAACAACAATTATAAAGCAGGAATTAATTTTAGCATGCCTTTATTTATAAGAAAAGAAAGAGGAGATTTAAAGTTGGCAAAAATAAAGTTACAAGATAAAAGGTTAGAAAATAACGCAACAAAAGTAGTCATCAGAAATAAAATAAACGCCATACAGCAAGAATTAGCTTCTTATATTTTACAAAATGACTTCACTTTTAAAATAGTAAGAGATTATGATATTTTACTAAAAGCTGAAGAACGTAAATTTTTCTTAGGCGAAAGCTCTTTATTTTTGGTAAATTATAGAGAAGAAAAATACATCGATTCTAGATTAAAAGCAATTGGTTTAGAAAACTCTTTCTTTAAAGCAAAAGCAAATTTATTTAAAGAAGCTGTTATTTCTTTTTCTGAATAAATTATTTGTTTCGTATATTTATGCAAAACAATCCTACTATTATCATGACAACAGATACAACTAAACCCAGTATTGCCTTTTGGGTTATCGGAATTACGGGACTTATATGGAATGTAATGGGTGTAGATGGTTATTTAAATCAGACTTATAAAACAGCACGTTTTAAAACGATGTACTCGCAAGAACAATTAGAAATTATATTTAACCTACCTTCTTGGGTGACAGCCATTTTTGCAATTGCAGTCTTTTCTTCTCTCTTAGGGTGTATTTTATTATTGTTGAGAAAAAAAGAAGCAAAAACATTGCTACTTATAGGTTTAATTGCAGTAGCTATTCAAACAATTTACAACCTGTTTATAAATCCAGGAAAAGAATTGTATGGCTATTTTGAATATGTAATGTTGGTCATAATTCCGCTATTTTCTCTTTTTCTATATTGGTATGCTAAAAAATGTATTCCAGACGGAATTTTAAAATAGTACAAATTAACAGCAGTTTATTCATTCGCTTTTCTACTCATAGAAAGCTGCTAAAAATTCGGCAACACAAGCAGGTTTGTCTTCTCCTTTAATTTCTATGGTGCAAGAAAAGGTTGCTTTCACTCCGTTATTTGCTAACGGCTCAATTGCAATCACTTTAGAAAGCATTCTTAAGTGACTATTTACAGGAACAGGGTTTGGAAAACGGACTTTATTCAAGCCATAATTCAGTCCCATTTTTAAACTCTTAATCGTAAAAACATCTTCTAACAATTTAGAAATCATAGAAACCGACATAAAACCATGCGCAATAGTACTTTTAAAAGGAGATTCTTTTGCTGCTCTAGCTTCGTCTACATGAATCCATTGTTTGTCTAAAGTAGCATTAGCAAAATCGGTAATCATTTCTTGCGTAACCGCATACCAATTTCCTGTTGGTAAATCTTTGCCTACTATTTCTTTAAGGTCAGAAATTGTTTCAAAGACCAACATCTTTATTTTTTAAATATTGTAAATAAATCACTTTTTACTTTCGGAAGTTCTAAGTGAAACCTCACAGCAATTACTCTAATTATTACAACTACAGCCGCAGAAATTATAAAGTTGATATTTTCATCAACCCTAAAATAATTTAAGATTAAATACACTATTCCGCCAGACAAACAAGCAGAAGCATATATTTCTTTTTCAAAAATTAACGGAATTTTAGTCGTTAAAACATCTCTTAAAACACCACCAAAAACAGCAGAAACCATTCCCATTACTAAAGCAATAATTGGGTGTAAATCAATTGCTAATGCCTTTTCTAAACCTAATAAAGTAAAGACACTAATGCCAATCGTATCAAATAAAAACATTGTTTTACTTAAATAGGCAATTTTACTTTTAAAAAGAAAAGTAAACATTACAGCAGTAAATATAACATATAAGTAGTTTAGATCTGCAATCCAATTTATGGGATGCGCATTTATTAAGACATCACGCAACATTCCACCTCCAACAGCGGTAACAAACGCAATAATTATAACTCCAAAAATATCGAATTTTTTATCTAAAGCAACTAATGCACCACTAATGGCAAAGGCAAAGGTTCCTAAAATATCTAATACATAAATAACACTCATTACACCTCTACCTCTGTAAATTTAATATTTAAATCTCTCTGTATTTCGTGAATTCTCTCAATTTCATAAGGCAAAACAAATGCTATCGAAATTCCTGTTTTACCAGCTCTAGCAGTTCTACCACTTCTGTGTGTATAATAATCTAATTGTTCTGGTAATTGATGATGAATTACAAACTCTAAATCTCTTACATCAATTCCACGAGCAGAAACATCTGTAGAAACTAAATATTGTAAACTTTCATTTTTAAAAGCACGCATTACTTTGTCACGTTCTTTTTGTTGCATATCACCTTCTAAAGCGGCTGTAGAAAAACCTTCTTCAATTAATAATTCTGCTAAATTTTGTGCGCCTGCTTTTGTTCTACAAAAGATAATACCACGTTGTGCCCCTCTTTTTTCTAAAAAAGAAATAATTTTACCTGCTTTTTCTTTAATTGTAGTTTTTACAAATTGATGTCTAATATTTTCATTTACCAAAGAATCCGGATTAATCTCAATTCTTGGCGCATTAGAATCCATATAAGTTTTTACAATTTTCTTAATCTCTTCTGGCATTGTAGCAGAAAATAACCACGTATTTCTATCGTTCTTAACTGTAAACTTCAAGATTCTATTTAAATCTTGCTTGAAGCCCATACTTAACATTTCATCAGCTTCATCTAAAACAACGGTGTTTACATGACTAATGTCAATATCTCCACGTTCTATTAAATCGATTAATCTACCAGGAGTTGCAACAACAACATGTGTAGTTCTTTTTAAATTACCTATTTGTCTATCTATTTTTTCTCCACCAAAAACAGCTTCAATAAATATCTTTTCTTCATCATACTTAGTAAACTTAAACAACTGCTTTTTAATCTGTTGTACTAATTCTCTAGTTGGCGATAAAATTAACGCTTGTATATTGTTAGATGTTGTATCTATATGGTGTAAAATTGGCAAACCAAAAGCAGCCGTTTTACCCGTACCTGTTTGTGCCAAACCAATAAAATCTGTTTTAGATTTTAATAAAATAGGAATTCCTTTTTCTTGAATTTCTGAAGGTTCAGAAATCCCTAATTCTTTAATCGATTTTATATATGAGGATTTTATCCCTAACTCTGAAAATGAAGCCATTTTGTCTCTAAATTTTGTGCAAAGATACTTTTATTGATGTTAATAATTGGAAAAGGGTTTGGATTTTATTCAACTATAAACGAACAAATTATGATGTTGTTTTATTTAAAGAAACGGATACCGTTAATTCTAAATTTTGAACCTCATAATTAGGATATTTGTAATATAAATAACCTCTTTTTTAAGGATACAAAACCTTCATTACATCTTCTCTAATTCTTGCTGGTTTGTACTTTAATACATCTAACATTCCCCAAACTGTTTTAGCTTTTACCAATAATTGATTCTCTCTATAGAACTCCATGAAACGTTCCGATTTAAAACCACTCGTTTCACCAACCCACGTTTTTACCGTAATTTCATCTCCTAAAACAGCTTGTTTTAAATATTCGATTTCATGTTTTAAAACAACCCAAATATATTGTGGCAAAGGAGTATCTCTCGTTAAAAATGCCCAATGTTTAAAAGCAACTGTGTCCATCCATTGTACATAAACCACGTTGTTTACATGATTTAAATCGTCTATATTTTCCGATGTTACCGTTACTTTTACTTCAAAAATATCTTTCATTCTACTATTTTGTACAAATTTATAAATTTTAATAATTCTATAACAATTATTCAGCTTCCTTTTTACTTAATATTTACGTTCTTTGCACTACTTCTATGAACAAACTAGCGAACGAATTAGGTACAGAAAAAATAAGCAAATTATTGGTAAAACAAGCGGTTCCTGCAACTATAGGAATTCTTGTAATGTCTTTAAACATGATTGTAGACACTATTTTTGTGGGACAATGGATTGGTGTTTTGGCAATTGCCGCAATTACAGTGGTATTACCTATTGCTTTTTTAATTTCTTCTATAGGAATGGGAATTGGAATTGGAGGAAGTTCTATAATCTCGAGAGCTTTAGGTGCAAACAATCCTGAAAAAGCTTTCTTAAGTTTCGGGAATCAGATTAGTTTAACGGTTATTCTCGCCATTATTTTTGTAATCATTGGAAACATTTTTAGCGTTCCTATTTTAAATTTATTTGGCGCAAAAGGAGATATTTTACCAATTGCATCAGAATATTTTAACGTAATTATTTACGGAGTTCCCTTTTTAGCATTTGCAATGATGGGAAACCCAACAATTAGAGCAGAAGGAAAACCAAAATATGCCATGTATGCAATGATGGTTCCTGCTGTTTTAAATGTTTTGCTAGATATTTTATTTATAAAATATTTTAATTGGGGCATGTATGGTGCAGGTTTAGCTACTTCTATTTCTTATGCGAGTTGTGGTTTGTATATTTTATATTTCTTTTTATCATCTAAAAGTGAATTAAAAATTATTCCGAAGAACTTTAAATTAGATTTTAAAATAGTGAAAGAAATCACACAAATAGGTGGCGTTTCTGTAGTTAGACAAGGTGCAATTAGTATCTTAATGATCGTTTTAAATTACTCACTATTTACCTATGGTGGAGAAATTTCTATTGCAGTTTTCGGAATTATCAATAGAGTAATGATGTTCGCTTTATCTCCAATTCTAGGTATTTCTCAAGGTTTTTTACCCGTTGCAGGCTTCAATATTGGTGCAGAAAAAAACGACCGAGTTAAAGAAACCATCAAGAAATCTATTTATTTTGGATCTATTATTGGAACCCTAATTTTTATAGCAATTGCTACCTTTAAGGAAGAAATTATTTGGATTTTCACAAACGATGCAACGCTCTTAGAAAACACACCAGATGCCATGTTAATTGTCTTTTTAGTTACACCAGTTGTAACCATGCAATTAGTGGGGGCAGCGTATTTTCAGGCAGCAGGAAAAGTAATGCCCGCCTTATTTTTAACACTTTTAAAACAAGGAATATTTTTAATTCCGTTGGCATATTTTCTACCAATCTACTTTGGTATAAATGGCGTTTGGTGGTCATTTCCTATTGCAGATGTACTGTCTACAATTATTACTGTTTTGGTGTTAAGACGAGAAGTTAATCGAAATTTGAAGTAAAAATTTAATTTTTGAAGCCTATCAATACAAGAATTTAATAAGATAGTTTTGGGCGTTCCCTTAAAAGGTCGGGCTTTACACTCTATCTTTAAAACTGTTTTATCCCGAAGTTTCGGGAACAGTTTAAAAGGATGCCGTTTCAATCCCTAACGCAAATTTTGCCTACCAAGTAGCGTTGCTAAAAACTCCTTAAAAACCAAAAAAACTCATATTAAAAGATTCTAAACCTATAATTCACAAACAACCCTATAACAACAGAGCTTGTTTTATACTTTTTTTTTGTAAAACAAAATTAAGTTGATTAATAGAATCTCACGAAGCTATAAAGAAGAACCCGTAAATTTAAAAACTTTAAGATTTCTCCATCGCTAAAAGCTCATTTCAAAACGACATGAGGCTTGTTAAATAAGCAAGATTAAATATCTCTTTGTATCCCTTTTAACTCAAAGATTCTCCATTCAAGTTCGTTGATAAAATATCACTAAACAAGTTAAAAAACGGACGTAATGCTTTATAGCTTTTATCTACTTCCGCTACAAAATTAGGCGCTAATACTTCTGCATCTGTAAAGTTTCTGGTTGCTATAAATCCTTTTTTTCGTAATAAATCTACATCTGGGTGTTCTTTATCAAAACCTCTTGGAGCTGTTTTTAATTCCGAAAAACTTTCAAATTTTCCACCAAAATATTTTTGATAGTTTTTATCCTTTAAAATGTCTTTAATTTCCGAAGCATCTAACTCAATTTCTTTTCTTAACCTTAATAAATCTTCTTTATTAGGTTCCCAAAAGCCGCCTGCTAAAAAGCTTTCTCCTGGTCTTATTTTTAAAAAATAACCACCTCTTAAATCTTTTCCTAATCGAGAGAAAGAATTTGCAAAATGTGCTTTGTAAGGTGTTTTGTCTTTAGAAAAACGAACATCTCTATAAATACGCATCATTTTAGATTTCTCTATTTCGTCGTGCTTTTGCAAATTATAATTAATAGCTGCAAATACATCTTTCGCTTTTTGTTGCTCTTTTAAATACGTTTCTTTATGATCTGCAAACCAATCTCTATTGTTATTTTTTTGTAAATCTTGTAGGTATTTAATGGTCGATTTTTCGAATTGCATTTTATAGAAGTTTTAAAAGTTCAATTTACAAAGAATTCTATAAAACTTTTACCACGAATTCATTATTTTTTCAATCGTACGTATTTAAAAATGGTAAATTTGCGAAGTATTTAAAATCTATTATGCATCAAACAACAAAAGATATACAAAAAAGATACGATGGTTTTTTACAAACAAATTGTTTGTGGAAAGACAATGCAGTTTTTGACTTACATCATTTCGAGATTCCGTACAAATCATCAAAAATTAATAGTATTCTTGATGAAAAATTACGCTTAGGAAAATACATAGAACGGTTTGTTTCCTTCGAATTAGCACAAAATACATCCATAGAAATTATTGCAGAAAATATTCAAATTCAAAAAGAAAAAATTACACTTGGTGAATTAGATTGTATCCTTTTAAAAGAAAAAAAACCAATTCATTTAGAAATTATTTATAAACTCTATCTATATGATGCTTCTGTTGGTCATACTGAGATAGATCATTTTATTGGTCCCAATAGAAAAGATTCTTTACTTGAAAAACTAACGAAACTAAAAGAAAAACAGTTACCACTTCTCTACTCCAATGAATGTTTAGAATATTTAAAAACAATCAATTTATCATCAGAAAATGTAGCCCAACAGGTCTATTTTAAGGCACAATTATTTGTTCCTATTGCTAATCGAAATATTCAGTTATCTAAAATAAATAAAGAGTGTATTGTTGGTTTTTATGGCAAACTGAAAGAACTAGCACAATTTTCAAAGTGTAAATTCTACATACCAATTAAAAAAGATTGGTTGCTAGTTCCACATGAAAACGTAAAGTGGCAATCATTTTCTCAATTTAAAGAAGCAACGACTCCAATTTTAGACCGTGAATTTTCACCTCTTTGCTGGCTAAAAAAAGAAAACGGAGAAATTGAGAAGTTCTTTTTAGTTTGGTGGTAATGAAGTGTTTTATTAGTTCATAATTAAAGAGTTTTCGACTGCGCTCTAACAGACATTAGTTATCAAAAGTAAATTTTCATAAGCATAAAAAAGAGGAACTTACATACATAAGTTCCTCTTTTATTTAAGATCAATTATTCTTTATGAGTCTTTCTTTTTCTCGTCTTTAGAAGCTTTGTTCCATATTTTTATTTCGTCATCTTTAGTAACTCCGTCTAAAACTTCCACATTTACACCATCAGAAGTTCCTAGTTTTACGGTTCTTTTCTCAAAAGTCCCTTCTCCAGTTTTTACTTCAACATAAGGCTCTTCAGTTTTTTTATCAAACTTTAACAATCCTTCTTTTATTGCTAAAACACTGTCTTTTTTTACTAAAACAATGTCTGCATTCGCACTATAACCCGCTCTAATAAAGAATTTGTCATCTAAGGAAACATCAGCTTTAATTTTAAATTGAACAGCACCACCTTCATCTGTTCCTTTAGGAGCAATAAAGTTTAGTTTTGCAGGGAATTTAGTTCCTTCGATAGCACCAATTGAAACCTCTATATCGGTACCTTTTACAAGTTTACCAACTTCAGATTCGTCTACTTTTCCTTCAAAAATCATTTTACTCATATCTGCAATCGATGCGATGGTTGTACCTGCATTAAAATTGTTCGACTGAATTACTTGGTCTCCTTCTTTTACAGGAATCTCTAAAATAGTCCCAGACATCTGTGCGATAATATTGGTATTTGCTGCACCACCAGAACCTGCAGAACCTCTTTTAATGATTAAGTAGTCGTTCTGAGCATTCTTTAAATCTTGTTTTGCTTGGTTGTAAGATAATTCTACACCTTCATATTCTGCTCTTGCAACTACACCTTTGTCAAATAAATTCTTCGTTCTTTTGTAAGAAACAAGTCCGTTATCTACTCTTAGTTTAGCATTGTCTACTCTACCTCTAGCACTAATTAAAGATTGCTCGTTTGGCACCACTCTTACCACTGCAATTAAATCTCCTTTTTTAACTTTAGAACCTTCTAACAAGATTACCTTGTCTATAATTCCTGTAATTTGAGGTTTAATTTCAATTTCCTCCAAAGGAATTACTTTTCCTGTTGCAACAGTTTTTTTAACAATTGTGGTTCTAAAAGGTGTTTCTGTTTCATATTCTACAAGACTCTTTTTGTTCTTTTTACCGAACCAAACAAGTGCTGCAATAAAACATACTGCAATAACTATTAAAATAATTTTAGATCTTTTACTCATGATTTTTGTTGATTGATTTTATTCTTCTCTTAATGCTTCTATTGGTTTTACTACTGTTGCCATGTGCGCAGGAATTAGTCCTATTAAGGTTCCTAACACAATTAACGTGACAAATGCGATCAATATAATAGGAATATTTACTGTTGGGTTTATTAATGCTGCATCTTCTCCTTGACCAAATGCCATGTCAATTAGAAACAAAACTACACTCCCGAAAATAATACCTAACATACCAGCTACTGTGGTTAAAAAAACAGATTCTAACACAATTTGCTGTCTAATACTTTTTGGTGTTGCGCCTAGCGCTCTTCTAATTCCAATTTCTTTTGTACGTTCTTTTACGGTAATTAATAGAATATTACCAATGGCAAAAACGCCCGCAATTAAAGTGGCAATACCTACAAACCAGGTTAAAAACTGCATACCTGTTATAAAACCAGTAATTTTACCTATTTCTTTTCCTAAGTTTACACTACCAAATGCTCTTTCATCGTCTGGGTGTACTTTGTGCAACCCTTTTAAAGTTAACAAGACATCACTTTCCATTTGTTCGATATCTGTGCCTTCATGCGCAGTAATCATCATCCAATCCACCTTATTGGCTGTATTGTACACTTTTCTGAAGGTAGAAAACGGAACATACGCGCAATCTCCATCAAAATCTATGGTGTTAGAGGGTTTGTAAACACCAATAACTTTATAACTAATGCTATTTATTTTAATGTATTGCCCAATCGGAAACTCATCTTTATCAAATAATTGTTTGTACATATCTTCTGATATGACGGTAACTTTTGCAATAGATGCAATATCATTCTGATTTAAAAAACGACCATATAATAATTGCTTTTTCTGAATTTGATCTAAAATAGGATAATCGCCACTAACTTTAAAGTTACCCGATTTAAAATCTTTTATAATTAAATTGTTGGTTTGATTTCTTGGTGCTAACAATTTAATTTCGTCTGAATATTCCGATTTTAAAACATCGATGTCATTCATTGTTAAAGTAAATCTTCTTCCTTCTTGAAAACCTTTAAAAGGGGTATCTGTAGACTGCGTCCAAACAAAAACGCTGTTGGTTGCAAAATTACCAAACAGTTTGTTAAAACCATTTTCCATTCCTCTTGCAGCACCTAATAAAACCACTAACAAGAAAATTCCCCAAAGCACACCAATAATAGTAATTGCAGTTCTTACTTTGTTTTTACGAATGCTTCCGTAAATTTCTTGCCAAGTATCTGAATCGAATAAAAATTTCATAATTAATCTGCTCTTAATGCTTCTATAGGTTTAATATTTGCAGCTCTTTTTGCGGGAATATATCCTGCAATTAATCCTGCACTTATCAATACAAGTGTTGCTCCAAAAACAATTTCTGGACTTACACTTGGGTCTTTAATAAAATAATCTTCTTCTAAACTATTCCCAATCAAACTTAAAATATAAGTTCCTAAAGAAAGCCCAAGATAACCTGCAATGGTTGTAATTAAAACCGATTCTTGCACTACCATACCTACTATAGAAGATGGTTTTGCGCCTAATGCTTTTCGAATTCCGAATTCTTTGGTTCTTTCTTTTATCACAAAAATCATAATATTAGAAATTCCAATAATTCCTGCAATTAAAGTTCCAGAGCCAATTAAAATTACGATGGCATATAAAATACCCATAAACTGCCCAATTCCTTTATTTGCTTCTGCCATATTTCTTACAGAAAGAGCGCTTTGGTCATCTGGGTGAATATTCATCTTATTACGCAAATCACGCTCCATTTGATTTCCGAAAGCAATGGCTTTATCTAAACTTAAATCTGGGTTATAACCTAGTGCAACCTGACTAATATAATCGTTATTACCATACATAGATTGTGCCGTAGTTAAGGGAATAAATGCCTTTCTTTCTTCATTATCTCCGCCATCATCAGAAAAAATACCAATCACTAAAAAAGAACTACCACTAACATTTACCCTTTTTCCTATAGCGGGTCTTTCTCCAAATAAATCTTCTTTAATTAACCGACCAATAACAATAACTTTCGATTTTTCATTTAAATCTCTTTCATTTAAATACCTACCATCATCTATAATTGTTTTTTCTAAAAATTGATGGTCTGGGTTCACAGCCATTACACTGTAAGAATTTGCTTCATTTTTATATTTAATGAAGAAATTTTTATAAATTCTAGATGATTTATATTGAATTTTTTCTGAGTACTCTTCTGCGATATACTCATAATCTTTATTCTTTAACTGAATTTTTCTACCCGTTTGCAAACCTTTGTAAGGCTTAGACGTTTTCCAAACACGTACAAACATGGCATTTTGAGCGTCATCTGCAAAAGCACCTTTAAAAGAATTGCTTAAACCACTAACAATACCAAATAATAAGGTGAAAAGTAAAATTGCAAAAGCTACCGTAAAACCAGACATTACAGAACGCAACCTGTTTTTATTAATGCTTTGAAAAATTTCTCTCCAACGATCTAAATCAAACATATTTATATTGCTTTTGCTGCGTTGGTAAATTCATCACTAATAATTACACCGTCTTTTAAACGTACAATTCTTTTGGTCTGTTCTGCAACTTCCTCTTCATGGGTAATTACAAAAACAGTCATTCCTTCGTTATTAATATCTTTTAACAGATCCATCACAGAATCTGTTGTGGTAGAATCTAAAGCACCTGTTGGCTCATCTGCCAAAACTACTTTTGGTTTTGTAACCAAAGCTCTAGCAATTGCCACACGCTGTTTTTGGCCACCAGAAAGTTCATTTGGTAAATGATTTGCCCAATCTTTTAAACCCACTTTTTCTAAATAATCTAATGCTACTTTTAAACGTTCTTTTCTTGCCATACCTTTATAATACAAAGGCAAAGCAACATTTTCTAAAGCTGTTTTGTACGAGATTAAATTAAAAGATTGAAAAACAAAGCCTAAAAACTTATTTCTTAAAATTGCGGCTTTTTTCTCATTTAAATCTTTTATCAATTGCCCATTTAGGAAATAATTACCCTCATCGTGCCCATCTAATAAACCAACAATATTTAATAAAGTAGATTTTCCAGAACCAGAAGAGCCCATAATAGAAACAAATTCGCCTTCTTTTATGTGTAAATCTATTCCTTTTAAAACGTGTAAAGAATCTTTTCCTATTGGGTAAGATTTGTGTAGTCCTTCTATTTTAATCATTTGTTGGTTATTTTGATATAAAAGTATTGGTTGCTAAAGGTTTGTATTGCTAATTTTTTGTTAAAAGGAATTACCAGCACAATCCAAATACAAACATAAGACGTCTCAAAATAAATTATGTTACAAGAAAAATCGTTTTTTTTTAAAACCCACCATTTTCTTGCTTAACTAATAGAAATAATCGTTTAACTTGGCTCTAGTAACTATTTTTTATTTTCCCTAATGGACGGCTTTTAGTCGTTTTACCGAAAAATTAAAGGTATAATTTATGGGGAATCATGAAGTAAACCCAACCAAAATATTTTCGAATTAAAAAAAGTTAAAGTATCTTTGAAAATTCATAAAATACAGTGTTTTATATGGTTGATATTCCTAAAAATAAGAAAGTAATTTTGTTTGATGGTGTTTGTAATTTATGCAATACTGCAGTTACAAAAACCATTACATTCGATGCAAAAGACACCTTTTTATTTGCTGCAATTCAGTCTAAAAAAGGACAAGAAATTATCAATTATTTAAAAATTGATACTTCTAAAACCGACTCAATTATTCTCTATGAACCGGGCGTTTCTTATGAGATAAAATCTACGGCGGCTTTGAAAATAATGAATGATTTTGGCGGACTTTGGCAACTCACCCGGTTGTTATGGGTTTTCCCTGAAGTATTTAGAGATTATATATATGATTTTATCGCAAAAAACCGCTACAAATGGTTTGGTAAAAAAGACAGTTGCATGCTACCAACAGCCGCGTTAAAAGCAAAATTTTTAGAATAAATTATGACACAGAAAAACACCAATAAAGCCTTTAAATTAAGTATCATTTGCATTATTTTAACCTTTTTAATTGTAATTTTAAGTTCGTTTCATGAGAATGCTAGTTTTTATGTAATCTCTACCATTATAGGAGTTCTTACATTTATGATTGGTATTTTTTCTATCATTGGTTTTTTTAATGCTATGAAAAGCTTCAAGGAAAAAAATTCTTTTAAAAAAATAATGGCTCTTTTGGTACACAGTGGCTTCGTTTTACTTTTTATTTACATTCTAGCAGCCAATGGTAAAGACTTCATCTCTTTTTTTAACTAATGAAAATGCAACAACAAATAAAGTGCGTTATTTTTGATATGGATGGCGTTATTATAGATTCTGAAGAAATTCACAAAAAAGCGTATTACGAAACCTTTCTGTCTTTAAATGTTACGGTTTCAGATGTACTTTACAAATCTTTTACAGGTTCTTCTACCATAAATGCTTTTCAGCGTTTAGTGTCTCATTTTAATTTAAATGAAAACCCAGAAGAGTTGGTTTTACAGAAACGAAAACGCTATGTAAATTTCTTTGAAAACGATCCTAATTTGCAGCTGGTGGAAGGTGTAGAAGAAATAATAAAATATTTCTACAAGAAAGAAATTACGTTGGTTTTGGCGTCTTCTTCTGCCATGGTAAATATAGACAGGGTTTTTAATAGATTTAACCTGAATCAATATTTTTCTGCAAAAATTAGTGGCGCAGATTTAAAGGAATCAAAACCAAACCCAGAAATTTTTAACAAAGCGGCCATTTTAGGAAACACGCCAAAAGAAAACTGTATTGTTATAGAAGATTCAGACAATGGAGTTAAGGCTGCAAATGATGCAAATATTTTTGTTTTTGGCTATGCAAATAAATTCTCTGAAGATCAAACTTTAGAAAATGCAGATGTTGTAATTCATGATTTTAATACTTTAAAAACTTTTATTTAAACACCCTTTTTTATATCAAAGGCTGCCATCAAAAATACTAAAAACACCGTTAAAAGATCTTTCTATTTTTAGTGAAGGTTAATTCTTGTTATACAATTTTAAAAGCTGCTACTTTATTTTACTTACAGCAAACCACTTCATTAAAATTTACAATTATTAAAAAAAATACAATTGCCAGTCACTTTTTAGAGCATCCTTTTTTTTTAAAAAAGAAACTGGTATTATAAAAGATTCCTCATAAAAAAGTCTTTTTTAAGCATTGCTAGAAAATAAAACATAACTTTAGAAAGCTACATAGACAATCTTAACCAAAGATTTACTTTAGGTAATACAACAGAACAGACCTTCAGAGGCGATTTACAATAACTACTAGAAACTATTTTACAAGATATTAGAGCCACCAAAGAGCCAAAAAGGCAATGTTGTGGTGCGACAGATTATATTTTAACTAAAAAGACATTCCGGTTGGGTTTATAGAGGCCAAAGATATTGGCGATAAAGATTTAAAGGGAAAATAAACCGGGTAATAAAGAGCCGTTTGATAGGTACAAAGACTCATTAACCAATCTTATTTTTAAAGATTATATCGATTTTCATATCTACCAAGATGGTGAGTTTATTACCAAAATTGCCACTGCAGAAATTGTAAACAATCAGTTAAAACCAATTTCAGAAAATTTTGAAAAGTTTACAAATATGATCAAAGATTTTAGACCCCATATTGGGCAAAACATAAAAAGTTCTAAAACTAGCAGAAATGACGGCGGATAAAGTCCGTTTGCTGTCTGATGTGATAGAATAAGCATTAAATAGCGATGAAATAAACCAAGAAAACAGTACTTTATAAGAGCAAATATTGGCTTTTAAAGACATTCTAATTCATGACATTACACCCAAAGATTTGGCAGATACCTCTAAAACTAACGTAAAAGTAGAAACAGACATTGCCAATAAAAAGTTTAAAAGTGGTTACCAAGAAATAGACAAAGAAGTAGACAAAGAAGTAGACAAAGTGCAAATTTTAGACACAGCAACAGGTATAGGTACTTTTTTATCCGAAGTAATAAAACACGTGCATAAAAAAAATTAAAGGACAATCTGGGATTTGGAGCAGCTATGCAGAAAAAGGTTTATTACCGCATTTAAATGGTTTTGAATTGTTAATGGCTTCCTACGCAATGGCACATTTACAGATAGATTTATTGCTGAAAGAAACTTGTTACACCGTCATGCGAGGTACCAAGCAACTTAACCAACGAACAAAAATATATTTAACAAATAGTTTAGAAGAATACCACCCAGATACGGGTACATTATTTGCAATTAGTTGAGTTCGGAATCCAATGAAGCCAACCATATCAAGAGAGATACGCCTGTAATGTGTATTATTGGAAATCCACCATACACTTTGAGCAGCACAAATAAAGGAAAATGGATGGAAAAATTATTAAATGATTATAAAAAAGATTTAAAAGACAAAAAAGGCAGGGTTCTAGAATTTAATGATATTTTTAATTGTTCTAGAATTATTGTAGCGTTAACCGAAACGCATAAAATTATGCAAGAAATTAACCAAATAACGATAGAATAATAGCTCTTAAAGGCGTTCTTATTTTAAAATATTGCTTTAGAAGTTTGAATACGTTCAATTTTTTAAGCATTTGTATCGAGAAGTTTACGGTAATTATTCTCGATACAAAATTATTTTAAAACAGTAATTTCACAACACATAATAATGTGCGCGTGTATTTAACAAGTCGTTTTTTTGAAACTACTTTTCTATTTTATGTTTAATAAATTGGGTGTTTTCGAAGCAAAATCTTCTAAAACCTTAAAGAAATTTAAAATGTCTTGTTCGCTATTATTCGCATTAATAGTAACCAATCTAACAAAAGTATCGGCGTTAAAAGAACCAAAACCAACAACGGTAATTTGATTTTCATATAAGGCTGTACAAAGCGCTATCGGATCTATATTTTTATAATTGAAGCAAATAGAAATTGAATCATCGAAGCTGTACAAGGTATAATCTGGGTTATTTCTAATGTACTTTAAAGCAACATTTGCCAAATTAAATTGTTGCTCTACAATGTCTTTCAATCCGTTTGTTCCCAAAGATTTCCAGAGCGTCCAGAATTTTAAAGCATCATTTCTTCTTCCACATTGAAAAGAGGTTTTACCCAAGTTAAAATCATCTCCATCTGTTTGATACAAATAATCGGCATCGTTGCTAAAAGAGTCGTGCAAATGTTTTTTATCATTCACTAAAATAATAGAACACGTTAAAGGTGTACCTAACATTTTGTGTGCATTATAGCTAAAAGAATTCGATCTTTCTACTCCTTTTATTAAGTGTTTGTATTTCTCGCTAAAAAGTACGCTTCCGCAATACGCGCCGTCTACATGCAACCAAATTTCATACTTTTCGGTGATGTCTGCAATGGCATCTATAGGATCAAAAGCACCTAAAACCGTGGTTCCTGCAGTTGCATTTACATACGTAGGAATGCCACCATTTTCAATGTCTTTTAAAATTTGCGCTTCTAATGCTGCCGGCAACATGCTCCCTTTGGCATCTGCTTTTATATATCTAATATTATTTCTACCAATACCTGCAAAACTTGCGTTTTTAGCATTTGAATAATGAGATTCTTTAGAGGTATAAATAATTAATGGTTTCGACATTCCGTTTAATCGACACTCCGGATCTTTTGCGTCTCGCCCCATAACCAAAGCCATATAATTACTCATAGAACCGCCCGTTGGAAACGTGCCGTTACTGGCAGCACCATAACCAATTAAATTGCAAGATTGTCTAATAATTTCTTGCTCTATACCAACTTGTGGCCCCGCAACTTTGTAGGTGTACATGCTATTGTTTAGCATTACGGCCAACAAATCTCCTAAAATTGCTTTGCTTTGTCGCCCACCAAATAACTGATTAAAAAATAAATTAGTTGCTGTTTTTGGTGTTGAAATTAACACTTCTTTTAATAACAATTTAAAAGCATCATCTATCATTGCGCCATCATTTAGCGAAAGATCTATCGTTTCGTACAATTTATCTGAATCGATTCTTTCTGCTACCGGATTTTTTTCTTCTTCAGAAATTAAAGTCGCTGCAAGTTCATTAAATAAAGCTAAATCACTGGGAATATTAGACATATTATTTTTTATCTTTTAAAGTATGTTATTGATTATGCTGTGGTATCGTAGTCTAAATTTTTGTTCTCGAAGGTTTTTAAATCTTCATTAAAAACATTGCAATTACGAATTGGTTTTGCGTATAAATGAAGTGACATACTTCTCTTTTTAGACATGTTCTCTAACCGATGAAACCCCATAAAATCTTTCATATAGGTAATGTCATTCGGTTTAGAAATAGTAGTTTTAACAGCTTTTAATTCGCCTGTTTCATCTTTCTTATAAATGGTTTCTTTAAACTCCCCTTCTATGGCTTTTACCCAACATTCTTCGCCACCATGGTCATGAATAGCTGTTTGGTCTCCTTCGCGCCAACAAATTAAAATGAGTTCAAATTTTTCTGAATCTACAATACAGTTTCTAGTATAACAATTATTAGACCAAGAGGCGTAGGTCTTAAAAGCAGTAGCTTCTAATTTTGTTGTGTGTATTATGTGATTGTAAGTCGTCCTCTCTCCTTCATTTAAGGCGACTATTAAATCGTTTAAGGTTTGAGGTGTCGTCGTTTTTTTTTCGTTAGAATTCAAAATAATGTGTTGCTTTTTTTTGTTCAATTGATGTACAAATCCAAGGTCATTCCCTAAATTCTACTAAATATGGTAAGCTACTTTATAAATAGCTCAATGCATCAAATATAGTGATTTTTAGGTTTTTTCTATTGATTGAAACCGTGTTTAAGATAAATTTAGTAAAAAAACATCAAAATATGCTCTAAATAAAAGCAATTGCTTTTTATTTTTACAGGAAATTGGCAGGTAGCTATACCAAACTAATCTATAATTTTCTTCAAAATTTTATAGAGATTCTTTTCTAAAGTATCTACAGAGCCATCTGCAAAAAAGACTTGTTTTACAGCTCTTAACAACCCCTCTTTTTCTTCTTGAGAGAAATTGTTTAGAGAAACATAATGTTGTATTTTATGCAACTTCTCTTCTTCGCAATCTAGCACCACCTCGGTATGCATTTTATGAAATGTTTTTTCGTTTATTTTAGTACGAATATAATTTTGTTCTGCAATGTCTTCTATACGATTGCAATGTGCTGCGTATAAAAGTACGTAGGCTTCAAATTCTTTTCTGGTCCATTCTAATTTCATAATTACAAAGCTATTGGTAAATTATTTGTACTTCCCCACGCTGTCCAGGATCCGTCATAAACAGCCACATTTTCTACTTTTGCAATGGTAGCACCGAGAGCTAAAATAGCAGCCGTTATTCCAGATCCGCAAGTAAAAATGAGTTCTTTATTATTTCTAAAATTACTGAAAATTTTTATCAACTCTACATTAGATTTCATTTTTCCGTTTTGTTGAATTTCTTCAAAAGGCAAACTCACTGAGTTCGGAATATGCCCACTTTTTACATCTTTTCTAGGTTCTAGAGCTGTACCGTAAAATCTTCCTTTTGAACGTGCATCTACTATTAAAACGTTTTTATTTTCTATAGAATAAAGAACATCTGTAGTTTCTTTTAATTTTTCTGGTTGGTACACAACTTTAAAATTTCCTTTTTTTGGTTGCTGCACTTCTGGTTGTTCAACCAGATAGTTTTTAGCTTTCCATTCTGGCAAACCTCCATTTAAAACAGCCACATTTTTAAAGCCCATTAATTGAAACATCCACCAAACTCTCGGTGAAGAATACGTACCTAAATCGTCATAACAAATCAATATAGAATCTTTATTGATGCCTAATTCTTGTGCTTTTACTTCAAATGCTTTTGGCGCCAAAACGGTATTTGGAAAAATTGCATTTTTATCAGAAAAACTATGTTGTATATCAAAAAAAACAGCCCCTTTAATTTGAGTTTTCGATTCAGAAATAACGGCATCCGAAGTTACTTTCGGAATTGTACAATCTAAAACAATGAGGTTTTTGGCATCTACATTGTCTTTTAACCAATCTACAGAAACTAAAGGATGTGTAATTTTTAAAGACATAATTATTTATTGTGTTGTATTTTTTTTAAAAACATCTCGATACCATTTTGCGAAAAATGAAAATCACTGGATGTGATAGTGTATTAATAGTAGCGTAAAAAGACACCTCTTTCGAGTGAAAATTATTTTTCAAAAATTTTTTCTCGCGCACATTACATGAAATTTACATCCTATTTTTTAATATCTACTGCCACTAAAAACCACAAACTTCTTTATTTTACTTTTTCGTAATTATCGTCCCAATTTTTTTCTTGCGGATGGTCTCTTAATTTCCCTAAAGATTTGGCTACTAACATAGAAACAGTAGCATCTCCGGTTACATTTACCGTAGTTCTCATCATATCTAAAGGTCTGTCTACTGCGAAAATTAATGCCAAACCAATTGGTAATAATTCTTCCGGAAAACCAATTGATTCTAATACAATGACCAACATTACCATACCTGCACTTGGCACTGCTGCAGAACCAATAGAAGCCAATAATGCTGTTAACACAATTATAATTTGATTCGAAAAAGTTAAACCTTCTGGCCAAATTACCTGCATAATAAATACCGCAGCAATTGCTTGGTATAGACTTGTTCCATCCATATTTATAGTTGCTCCTACCGGTAAAACAAACCCAGAAACCTCTTTATCTACGCCTAAATGTTCTTCTACTCGCTCCATAGTTACCGGCAATGTTGCCGCACTAGAACTTGTAGAAAATGCTAATAATTGAGCTGGACTAATTTGCTTTAAAAACCATAAAGGAGATTTTTTAGTATACACCTTCACAAGAACTAAGTAGAAAGCAATCATTAATAATAAACCACCAATTACACAAAGTGCGTACACCAATAATTTTAAGAGAATCTCGGTATCATCAAAAGCAATAATTACGTTTGCTAACAGTGCAAATACAGCATAAGGTGCAAAAAGCATAATTAAATCGACCATTTTCATGACCATTTCATTTAAAGAATCGAAGAAATCTACTAGTGGTTTTGCTTTCTTCTCTGGTATTAGTAACAAAGAAATTCCTACAAACATGGCAAAAAAGATAATTTGCAACATGCTTGCATTTGCAAATGACTGAAAAATATTACTTGGGAAAATATCGATTAAAGCTTGTAAAGGACCTGCATCTTTTTGAGCCGATGCTTTTACCAACTTATCGGTTACACCTAAATCTGTTTCGTATTTAGCTTTAATTTTCTCAATGGTGTCAGCAGACATTCCTGCACCTGGTTTTACAATATTTACAATACCTAAACCAATAATAATGGCAATTAAAGTAGTACCAACATATATAGAGATAGTTCTTAAACCCATTTTTTTAATTTTAGAAATATCTTTTAAATCTGATATTCCTTTAATTAATGAGGCTAAAATTAATGGCACTGCAATTAACTTTAATAGATTGATAAATATGGTTCCGAATGGTTTTATCCAATCTGTAACAAAACCCTTACCTCCATCAACAGTATTCATAATAAAACCAAAAATGATACCGAGTACCATTCCCATTAAAATTTTCCAGTGTAATGCTAAATTCTTCATTAGATTGTTTAAAATTATTTTAGAATGGAAAGATAAAAAAATAATTAAAAATGAGGTGACTTTATGCGTATATTGTGTCATAAAATTAGAAAACATTCATATTAATTATTAAAAACATAAAAATGGCGGGTATTTTAGACTTATTGAGTAGTGATTTAGGAAAACAGATTGTTTCTGGTGTAGCAGGTTCTACAGGAAATGATACAGCTAAAACAAGTAGTGCTTTAACAATGGCTTTACCTTTATTAATGAAAGCTATGGAAAGAAATGCTGCAACTCCTGAAGGTGCCGCAGGCTTAATGGGGGCTTTATCTGGTAAACATGATGGGAGTATTTTAGACAATCTTGGTGGTTTGTTTAGTGACGGAGTTGATGAGCGTGTAAAACAAGACGGTGCAGGCATCTTAAATCATGTTTTAGGAAGCAAACAACAAGGTGTAGAAAAAATTATTGGTCAGAAATCTGGTTTAGACGCTGGTTCTGTCGCAAATATTTTAAAAATTGCGGCTCCTATTTTAATGGGCGTTTTAGCAAAACAAAAGAAAGAGAAAAACATTAGTAATTCTGGCGATTTAACAGGTCTTTTAGGTGGTTTATTAGGAGGTAATTCTGCGGATAACGACCAGAATTTTTTAGAAAAAATGCTAGATGCAGATGGTGACGGAAGCGTTATTGATGATGTTGCTGGTATGTTTTTAGGCGGTGGAGATAAAAAACAATCTGGTGGACTTGGCGGAATGCTTGGTGGTATTTTTGGGAAATAATTGTACTGAATTACATAAAAAAAGCTCAAACATTCATTTGTTTGAGCTTTTTATTTATGAAACATTACTTTTATAACAAGATTTATAAATTTCTTCATAAACAGGAAGTATGCTTTCTAAAGAAAATTGCCTGGTATGTTTTTTAGCATTTTGTTTGAATCGTTCTAAAATTGCATCGTCTTTTACAATAGAAATGGCATTTTTTGCCATGTCTGCAACATCACCCAAGTTGCTTAAATAACCTGTTTCGCCATGAATATTAACTTCTGGCAAACCACCAGTATTTGTAGAAATTACAGCAGTTCCTGCAGCCATTGCTTCTAAAGCGGCCAAACCAAAACTTTCTGTTTGAGAAGGCAATAAAAAAACATCTGAATAGCATAATATTTTAGCAACTTCTGTACTGTTTCCTAAAAAGAAAACATCTTTTGTTAATTTTAACTCTTTTACTAATTTTTCTGCCTTTGCTCTTTCTGGCCCTTCGCCAATCATTAATAATTTAGCAGGAATTTCTTTTCTCACTTCACCAAAAACACGAACAACATCTTCTACTCTTTTTACGGGTCTAAAGTTACTAATATGCGTAAAAATTCTTTCATTGGGTTTTGCTAATGCCATACGTTTGCATTCTTCTTTATCTGCAATTTCATACTTTTCTACATCAATAAAGTTGTAAATTACTTTTATATCTTTTGTAATATTGAATAATTTATTCGTCGTTTCTTTTAAACTATTAGAAACGGCAGTTACAACATCCGAATTATTAATGCTAAATTCTACTGCTGTTTTATAGGTTGGGTGACTTCCTACTAAAGTAATATCTGTTCCGTGTAATGTAGTTACAACTCTAACATCTAAGCCTTTCTCTTTTAACATTTGTTTTGCCATATACGCTGCATAGGCATGCGGAATAGCATAATGCACATGTAAAACTTCTAATTCGTGTTTTCTAACAACTTCTACCATTTTACTAGACAACGCTAATTCATACGGCTGGTATTCAAAAAGTGGATATTCTTCTATCACTACTTGATGAAAATGCAAATTATGTGATAAAAAATCTAAACGAACTGGCTGATTGTACGTGATGAAATGTACTTCATGACCTTTGTCTGCTAAAGCCATTCCTAACTCTGTAGCAACTACTCCACTTCCACCAAATGTTGGGTAACATACAATACCTATTTTCATGTAATTTTTTGAATAATAAATGATTTAAACTTGAATCAATTTTAATTTGTTAGTTGTAAAGGTAAAGGTATTCTTACACTTCAAATCAAAATAAAACCATAAAAAAAGCTTTTCAATTAAATTGAAAAGCTTTCTTATAAATATAATTTTGATTTTAAAATTCAATTTTTAGTAATCTCCTAAAGTTGCAGGGTTTTGAGCCAATGCGCTTTCTAATTGAGCATCACTTGGTGCTTTACCATGCCATGCATGTGTGTGCATCATAAAATCTACTCCGTTCCCCATTTCTGTGTGCAATAAAATACACACTGGTTTTCCTTTACCTGTTAATGCTTTTGCTGCTGCTAAACCAGCCAATACCGCTTCAATATCATTTCCTTTTTCAACATCTAAAACATCCCAACCAAAAGCTTCAAACTTTGCTCTAATGCTTCCCATTGGTAAAACATCGTCGGTAGCACCGTCAATTTGCTTTCCGTTTAAATCGATTGTTGCAATTAAATTATCAACTTTTTTTGCTGATGCATACATAATTGCTTCCCAGTTTTGCCCTTCTTGCAATTCGCCATCACCATGTAAAGTATACACTATTTTGTTGTCTCCGTTTAATTTTTTAGCTTGTGCTACCCCTAAACCAACAGACATTCCTTGTCCTAAAGAACCAGAAGCAATTCTTACACCAGGTAAACCTTCGTGCGTTGTTGGGTGCCCTTGTAATCTTGAATCTAACAACCTAAAAGTTGATAATTCTGCCACAGGGAAAAAGCCACTATGTGCCAAAACACTATAAAATACAGGTGAAATATGTCCGTTTGATAAAAAGAATAGGTCTTCATTTTTTCCATCCATCGTAAAATCTGTAGAATAGTCCATTACCTCTTGATATAAACAAGTGATAAATTCTGCACATCCTAAAGAACCTCCTGGGTGACCAGAGTTTACTTTGTGTACCATTCTTAAAATATCTCTACGAACTTGTTGCGTAAAATCTTGTAACTGTTGTGTTGTTGGCATCTTGTTATTTTAATTATCTGGCAACAAAAATACGAAAGTGATTGGATTTATCTTTAAAATAAATGAAAAAAATAAATAGAAAAAAGAGTGCGCAACAGATACTTTTTCACAGTAATAATCCCATAATGTAACGAATACATTTAATTAAAGCTACTGCACTCCTTTTCTTGTTCAAAGAAACGCATGAGCAGTAAAATACACAAAGATTTATAGTCTGAATTCACGAATTTCGACTCCTAAAAAAAGTGATAAAGCCCTTATAATAGTTGCCTAATGATAGTACAACTTTAAAATAATATTTTACTTTTGTCAGCAAAGAAAAAGCTCCTATGATCAATAAATCGACTATATATCTTATATTGTTGTTGTTTTATCTACCTACTAATGCTCAAAACAAAGATTCTTCATCACTAGATTCCTCTTATAATTATTATGCAGATAAATATTATGAGAATAAATTTACGGATTCTATTAAAGCAAAGAAATATGCTACTGTATACCTAGAAAAAGCTAAAAAAAATAATGATACTATAAACACCATAACTGGATATTACTTTTTACGTGAGGTTTTGGAGGATGAAATGATTTATTTGAATTATTTAAATAAATTAATAAGTGAGACAAAAAAGAATCCAAATAAAATGTTTCCTACGTATGCTTATTTAGAAAAAGGTAATTATTACATTATACATCAAATAAATGACAAATCTTTAGAAAATTATCTTTCTGCAATAGAGTCTGCAAACTCATATAAAAATGATAGTCTAAAATACATTGCTTTGGAGAGGGTGGCAAACTTAAAAACAAGAAACAAACAGTTTGATGCGGCAAGAAAAATGTTTTTAAAAGTGTATCATTTTTACGATAACTATCCTAAATTTAGAAATAACATAGGATATTTCTCTCTATTATCTAACATATCTTCTAGTTACCTAAAAGAAAAAAAGTTTGACTCAGCTAGTTTTTTTAATAATAAAGCTATTAATTTTTCAAAATTAATAGAAAATGAAAAGCTCATAAGCTACAGTAAATATAGACAAGGTGAAATCAATTATAGTCAACAAAATTATCAAACAGCAATAGTTAACCTAAAAAACTCCATAAAGTGGACAGTTCTAGACGAAAACTACCGAACGCTATCACAAACTTATAATTATATCGCAAAATCGTATGTAAAGTTAAACCAGAAAGAAAAAGCATTTCACTATAATTTATTAATCGATTCGCTACACCAAAAAATAAACATGGCACTTCCTACTCAAAAAAGTAGTTATCATTTTTTGATTAATTATTATAAAGAGAAAGAAGATTTAAAAAACCAATTAGTATATATTGAAAAGCTTTTAAAAGTAGATAGTACCTTAAATACCAATGAAAAAAAATTGGCTCAAACATTTAAAAATGAATATGAAATTCCCAAATTAAATGCTCAAAAAGAGAAAATCATAAGTGAGTTAAAAGGCAATCTTAATACTTCTAAAAAAGCGACTTATGCTATTTTTGGTCTCTCAATAATCATATTGTTTTTACTAATGTATCAAAATCGAAAAAAGAAAATACTAAAAGAACGTTTCAAGCAATTTATAAAAGCAAAAAGCAGGATGGCAATTCCTAAAACTGACGTTAAAGTTAAAGAAATAGAAGCGTTAAATATTTCTAAAGACATAATAGAAAGTGTACTTATTGGTTTAGATAAATTTGAAAAAAATAATAAATTTACCGATACGAAATTAAGTCTTAAAGGACTTGCTTCTCACTTAAAAACAAATTCTAATTATCTTTCTAAAATTATAAATTCTAATAAGAATAAAAGTTATTCTAGTTACATTAGAGATTTGAGAATTGACTATTCCATAGAACTTTTAAATAATAATGAACGTATTAGAAAGTATTCTATAAAAGCGATTGCTAAAGAAGTTGGTTTTAATACAACAGAATCTTTTGCGAATGCATTTCATAAAAAAACAGGGTTAAAACCATCCTATTACATCAAAGAATTAAGTCAGCAAAAATAAGTTTAGGTTTTTTGCTTCTTTTTCTTCGCTGCAGGAAACAATACGTTGTTCAAGATTAAACGATAACCAGGTGAAGTTGGGTGTAAATCTAGTTCTGTTTTTGGGTCGCCAACTCTGTGTGTATAGTCTTCCGGATCATGACCTCCATAAAAAGTAAACATTCCTTTTCCTTTCGTTCCGTGTATATAACGAGCTTCTCTATTCACTATATTTTCACCCAAAACCAATACATTGCTCTTTACTGTATTTCTGTCAAAAGAAGTGGTTTGTCCCATAAATCCTTTTACCAAAGTGGTATGGTTTTGCGTTAACATGGTTGGTACAGGGTCCCATTTTGCAGAAAACTCTACCAAAGAAAAATAATCTGATGTTTTAGGTATTTTTCGTTTGCTGGTCATATCAATAGAAGAAAACTCATACGTTGTAGGGCTTTTAATTAATTGATAATCTTTGAATGCAAATGTTTTATTGTAGTTTATTTGAGATTGATAGTTTGGTGTAGATGCATCACCGTCAAACATTGCTTCCGCAATATCAATTCCTTCTGCCGATAGCGCAATATCAAAACTATCGGTTGCAGAACACATGGCAAACATAAAGCCACCACCAACAACATAATCTCTAATCTTTTTTGCAACGGCTAATTTTTCTTGTGACACTTTAGAGTAGCCAAGTTCTTTTGCTAGTTTTTCTGCTCTTTGTTTTCCTTCTATATACCAAGGTGCTGTTCTAAAAGCACCATAAAATCGACCGTATTGTCCTGTAAAATCTTCATGATGCAAATGCAACCATTCGTAAATCAACAATTTATCTTCTAAAACTTCTTTGTCGTAAATAACATCAAATGGAATTTCGGCATAGGTTAAAACCATGGTCACAGCATCATCCCAAGGCATTTTATCTTTTGGCGAATAAACCGCTATTTTTGGTGCTTTTTCTAAAGTTACTGCATCTTGATTAGAAGATGGGGCAGCAATTTCTTGTAAAATTAATTGTGCTTTTGCATCTGAAATAACTTGATAAGAAACTCCTCGAATTTTACATTCATTTTCTACAATTTTATTATTTTCAATTAAAAATGCGCCTCCATCATAATTTAACAACCATTTCGATTTTAAATCCACTTCTAAAGAGAAAAAGACAATTCCGTATGCTTTTAAATGATTTTTCTGGTTATCATTACTCATGGGTACATATATAAAAGATGCCCAAATTGAGTTTGAGATTAAGAGAAATGTTAGGATTGTTAAGAGTTTTTTCATATCAAAAACTAAAATACACAATTACGAGGAAGCAATTGTGTATTTATATAATTTTATAGGATATTTAATAGTTAAAAAGGAACATCTGTATCACCAAAAGCATCTTTTGGATCAATTCCGCCTTCACTTGCAAAAGGATCATCAGGGAAATCTGCATTCATAGAAGATTGAAATTCTGAACTAAAACCTTCTTCTAAATCTGAAAATTTGGCTAAATGTCCTGTAAATTTCAAACGAATATTATCCAATCCACCATTTCTGTGTTTTGCAACAATAAATTCACCTTGTCCTTCACATGGCGTATGCTCATCATCGTCCCATTCTGTCATTCCGTAGTATTCTGGACGGAAAATAAAAGAAACAATATCTGCATCTTGCTCAATAGCACCAGATTCACGTAAATCGGATAGTAGAGGTCTTTTACTTCCTCCACGCGTTTCTACCGCACGTGATAACTGAGAAAGTGCAATTACAGGCACTTCTAATTCTTTTGCTAATGCTTTTAAATTTCGAGAAATCATAGAGATTTCCTGTTCACGATTTCCTCCTGCTTTTCCACCAGCTGTCATTAATTGTAAATAATCAATTACAATAATTTTTACACCATGTTGCGATACCAATCTTCGTGCTTTTGCACGTAAATCGAATACAGAAAGAGACGGAGTATCATCAATAAAAATAGGTGCATCAGAAAGTTTTTTCACTTTTACGTTTAGCTGCTCCCATTCATGAGGCTCTAAATTTCCTTTTCTTAATTTCTCTGAAGTTAAGCCCGTTTCTGAAGAAATCATACGCGTAATTAACTGAACAGAAGACATCTCTAAAGAGAATACAGCAACTCCGTGACCAAAATCGATTGCCATATTTTTTGCCATCGAAATTACAAATGCTGTTTTCCCCATACCAGGACGTGCAGCAATAATCACTAAATCAGAGGGTTGCCAACCAGAAGTTAACGCATCTAACTTGGTGAAACCTGTCTGTAAACCAGACATTCCTTCTGAGTTACCAATTTCTTGAATCTTTGCTAATGCTTGTTTTACCAAGGAACCTGCATCTTCAGAACTCTTTTTTAAATTTCCCTGGGTAACTTCAAAAAGTTTTGCTTCGGCATCATCTAATAATTCGAAAACGTCTGTACTTTCGTCATATGCATTTTCTATAATTTCACTTGAAATTGAAATTAATTTACGTTGAATAAATTTTTGTAGTATAATTCTAGCATGAAATTCGATATGCGCAGAAGAAGCTACTTTCTGAGTTAAACGAATCAAAAATAAATCACCTCCAACAAACTCTAATTTTCCATTCTTTTTTAACAGGTTCGAAACCGTTAATAAATCTATGGGTTGAGAATTTTGAAATAATTCATAAATAGCAGCATAAACTTCATTATGTTTTTGGTCATAAAAAGCATCGGGACTTAAGACGTCAATTACATCATCAATCCCTTTTTTATCAATCATCATTGCACCTAAAACAGCTTCCTCTAGTTCTACTGCCTGTGGCGGAATTTTCCCTTTTTCAAGACTGATAATTCTACTCTTGTCTATCTTTTTTGCTGCGATTGGCTTCGTTTTTTCCATGGCTACAAATGTACTTTTTTACTTTGTTATTTTTTTCTAAAATAGAACATTTATTTGTTGACATTTATTGTAAACTAAATTGTTATTATCTTGTTAATAACCAGTCAACTTCTATTTTGAATTCTTATTTTTACCCAAATGAAAATAAACAAGAAACAGCTATTTCTAACTATTTTACTACCTATTCAAGTCTTACTTGTGCAATTGGCAGCTAAAAACCCTGCCTTTATAGAACGTTATTATTCCAACGGAATCTATCCTCCTATTGCTACTTTTTTAAGAATTCTACTCGGTTGGCTTCCATTTTCTTTTGGTGATGTAGTGCTTGCTTTTTTACTATTTATTTTTCTTCGTTTTATTGTACGATTGATAAAAAATCGGTTTAGAGATTTTGTTCCTAAAATCATTCATTTTACTGCAATTTTATCAATCCTTTATTTTTGTTTTTATCTTTTTTGGGGATTGAACTATTATAGAGAACCTTTGGCGAAGAACCTAAAATATCAGCAAAAAAAATATACTACTGCACAACTTCAAAAAGTAACAGCACAGATTATCGGAAAATTAAATTATTATCAATTTGAGATCACAAAAATCGATACTTTAAAGGTTGAAAGTAAATATCAACCAAAAGAAATGTACGCGATGGCTCTTTCTGGTTATGCTCATTTGGCTAAAGATTTCCCACAGTTAAAATACCAACATGCCTCAGTAAAAAGTTCTTTAATGAGTTTATTGCAAACTTATAATGGCACTGCAGGTTATTTTAATCCGTTAACAGGAGAAGCACAAGTAAATGACCGAATTCCTAAAACGGCGTATCCAACAACTGTTTGTCATGAAATGGCGCATCAAATTGGTTTTGCTGCAGAAAATGAAGCTAATTTTGTTGGTTTTTTAGCAGCTACATATAATGACGATGTTTATTTTAAATATGCGAGTTATAGAATGGCCTTTAGTTATTGTATTTCTGAACTTAGAAAACGAGACAGAAAGCTATCTAAAGAACTTTGGCGAACGGTAAACAAAGGAGTTGGTAAAGATTTTAACAACAGTTATTTATTTTGGCAAGAATATAAGAATCCGTTTGAACCGCTTGTAAAGAAAGGATATAACGCCTATTTAAAAGCAAACAAACAAGACAAAGGAATTGCCTCTTACAATTATGTTGTTGATTTATTAATTACTTATTTTGAAACTGCAGAAGAAAGCTAGTTTTCTTAAATTTATGTTAAAGTAATTTCTTTTAACAATTTACAAATTGCTTCTAATTAAATTTATAGCAATTAATTCAAATAACTATATCAAACTCATGAGAAAACTACTCTTATTTTGCTCGTTTATGTTGACTATTTCCTTGCACTCGCAAGATTATTTTCCAACAGATGCAGGAGTAAAAACAACAGACAACACCCTGGCAGCATTTACCAATGCCACAATTTATGTAACACCAAAAAAGGTACTTAAAAACGCCACCTTGCTAATTGAAAACGGTAAAGTGATACAGGTTGGTACATCTATTAAAATTCCTAAAGGTGCAAAAATTGTAGACCTTTCAGGAAAAACAATGTATCCTTCTTTTATCGATTTGTATTCAGATTTCGGAATTCAGAAACCTAAAAGAGCTGCTAGTACCTCTAGAACTGCACAATATGAAGCTTCGCGCGAAGGCTATTATTGGAACGATCATGTGAGACCAGACGTAGATCCTATCAAAGATTTTTCTTTCGATTCTAAAAAAGCAACAGAACTTATTAATGCTGGTTTTGGTGTTGTAAATACACACATGCAAGATGGTATTATTCGTGGAAACGGATTGCTCATTGCGTTGAATGCTAATTCTTCGGATGCTTATAGAATTTTAGATACAAAATCTGCGCAGTACTTATCATTTTCTAAAAGTGCAACTTCTAGACAAGCATATCCTAGTTCTAGAATGGGTGCAATGGCATTATTACGCCAGATGTATAATGATGCTTCTTGGTATGCTAATGGCAACATGAAAAATAAAGATATGGCTTTAGAGGCGTTAAATAGTAATAAAAACTTAGTTCAAATTTTTGAAACCGGAAATTTATTGGATGCTTTAAGAGCAGATAAAGTGGGGGATGAATTCGGAATTCAATACACAATTGTTGGTTCTGGAGATGAGTTTGAAAGAATTAGTGATATTAAAGGCACCAATGCAAACTTTATTATACCTATTAATTTTAGTAAAGCTTTTGATGTTTCTAATCCGCTTTTAGCGCAACAAATTTCTTTAAGAGACATGCGTAAATGGAATCAAGAACCGTCTAATTTAAAAGTATTATCAGAAAACGGGGTTAATTTTGCATTGACTACACGTTCTTTAAAATCTGTAAAGTCTTTTCATAAAAACTTACAGAAAGCAATTAAGTATGGTTTCGATAAAGAAAAAGCGTTGGCTTCTTTAACTACAATTCCTGCAACTATTATTGGTAACAATGCTATCGGAAACTTAAATACAGGAAGTTACGCAAACTTTATTGTAACTTCTGGAGATATTTTTGATGCAAAAACTACCATTTATGAAAACTGGGTTCAGGGAGACAAAAATGTAGTAAATGATATGACTATTAAAGACATAACAGGAAATTACATGTTATCTGTTAATGGTAAAAACTACGATTTAACTATTTCTGGTAAAGGAGCAAAACAAACTGGCGCTATTAAAATGGGGGATAAAAAAGTGAAGTCTAAATTTTCTTTTGCAGATGATTGGGTTTCTATCACTTTAAATGAAGATAGCGATTACACTAGAATGATGGGTAAAATCATTAACGCTGCCAATGTAATGCAAGGAACCGCTTATGATACTCAAGGAAATGAAACTTCTTGGTCTGCCAGTAAGCAAGTAAAAAAAGATAGCAAGAAAAAAGAGAATAAGAAAAAGAAAGAAGACGCCATTGTGGTGCTTCCGGTAAGTTACCCTAATCTTGGTTTTGGAAATTATAAGTTACCAGAAACGGAAACTATTTTAATTAAAAATGTAACCGTTTGGACAAGTGAAGATGCTGGTATTTTAGAAAATATAGATGTTCTTTTAAAAGACGGAAAAATTGCTGAAATAGGTAAAAAATTAAAGGCAAGAAGAGCAACAGAAATTGACGGAACAGGAAAGCATTTAACTGCTGGTATTGTAGATGAGCATTCTCATATTGCAGCTTCAGCTGTTAATGAAGGCGCGCAAAATTCTTCTGCAGAAGTAACGATGGAAGATGTAATAGACCCTAATGACATCAATATTTATAGAAACCTTTCTGGAGGAACAACTTCTTCGCAAATATTACATGGTTCTGCAAACCCAATCGGTGGGCGTTCTGCAATCATTAAATTGAAATGGGGAGAAAGTGCTGCGAATATGATTTATGACAATTCTCCGAAATTTATAAAATTTGCTTTAGGTGAAAACGTAAAACAATCTAGAAGTAGCAACGGAACTCGTTTTCCGCAGACAAGAATGGGTGTAGAACAAATGTTTACAGATTATTTTACAAGAGCCCAAGAATATGAAGTTTTAAAGAAAAGTGGCAATCCGTATCGAAAAGATGATGAAATGGAAACCTTGGTTGAAATTTTAAACGGAGAACGTTTTATCTCTTGTCATTCTTATGTACAATCAGAAATAAACATGTTGATGAAAGTTGCAGAGAAATTCAATTTTAGAATCAACACTTTTACACATATTTTAGAAGGATACAAACTTGCCGATAAAATGGCAGAACATGGTGTTGGTGGTTCTACTTTTTCTGATTGGTGGGCCTATAAATACGAAGTAAATGACGCAATACCATACAATGCTGCAATTATGCACAATGCTGGTGTTACGGTTGCTATCAATTCTGATGATAGAGAAATGTCTAGACGTTTGAATCAGGAAGCAGCTAAAACTATTAAATATGGTGGCATGTCGGAATTAGAAGCTTGGAAAATGGTGACTATCAATCCTGCAAAATTATTACACATTGATGATAAAGTGGGCAGTATTAAAGAAGGAAAAGATGCAGATGTTGTTTTATGGAGCCATCACCCAATGTCTATTTACACAAAAGTAGAAAAGACAATTGTAGATGGTAAAGTTTTCTTTGACAGAGCAGAAGATATTAAAAAACGTGAAGCAATCAAACTAGAAAAAAGTAAATTGATTGACATGATGTTGAATGAAAAAATGAATGGTGGTAAAACAAAAGTTCCAATGAAAAGAGGAGATAGAAACTTTCACTGTGATACTTTAGAAGCACTTAATAACTAGAAATGATGAAAAAAATAATATATAGTATGCTATTTTTCTTCTTAGTAGGAAATAGTATCGCACAACAAACACCGGCAGACAAACAAACTACTGCCTTTTCTATTGAAGGTGCAACAGCACACTTAGGAAACGGACAAGTAATAGAGAATTCTCTAATTATGTTTAGTGAGGGTAAATTAACGTTTGTTGGCAGCGCAATGGTAAAAATTGCAAGACAAGGAACTGTTATAAATGCCAAAGGAAAACATGTATATCCTGGTTTTATTGCAGCAAATGCTACGTTAGGTTTGGTAGAAATAGATGCTGTAAAAGCAAGTGATGATGAAGATGAAATTGGTGCTATGAATCCGCATATTAGAAGCTTAATCGCTTACAATGCAGAAAGTAAATTGGTAGAATCTATGAGACCAAATGGTGTTTTAATGGCACAGATAACTCCTAGAGGTGGTACTATTTCTGGTACATCTTCTATTGTACAATTAGATGCTTGGAATTGGGAAGACGCTGCAATTAAAACAGATGATGGTATTCATATGGATTGGCCTTCTAGTTTTACAAGCGGCAGATGGTGGTTAGGAGAAGATCCTGCTTTAAAACCAGATACTAAATATCCTGGTAAAATTGAGGAGATAAAATCTTATTTTATGAATGCTAAAAATTATTTAGCAGGCAATAAAAACAAAACGCACTTGCCTTACCAAGCAACAGCTGATTTGTTTGACGGTTCTAAAAAACTTTTTATTCACGTAAACGGACAAAAAGAAATTACAGATGCTATTACCATTGCGAAAGAATTAGGCATTAATAACCTTGCCATTGTACATGGAGAACATGCAGATAAAGTAGCCGATTTATTAGTGAAAAATAATGTTGCTGTCATTTTAGAAAGACCGCACAGAAACCCAAATAGCGAAGATGACTCTTATGATTCTACATACACTATTGCAAAAACCTTAATAGACAAAGGTGTTTTGGTTAGTTTGGGTATGGAAGGACAAATGGAACGTATGAATACAAGAAACTTACCCTTCTACGCAGGTACATTTGCGGCTTTTGGCTTAGACAAAGAAGTAGCTTTACAGTTAATTACTTTAAATACGGCTAAAATTTTAGGAATTGATTCTTTTACAGGTTCTTTAGAAGTTGGTAAAGATGCAACGTTATTTATTTCTGAAGGAGATGCTTTAGAAATGCGTGGTAATATTTTAACAGATGCTTTTATTCAAGGTAGAAAAATTAGTTTAGAAACGCACCAAACAGAACTTTGGAAACGCTATTCTAATAAGTATAAAACAAAATAAGTTATTTTTTATTCATATAAAAAAGGCTCGCTATTTGCGAGCCTTTTTCATTAAAAACAGTTCGAAAAATAAAACTGAACTTACAATTCTCTTTTTCTTGACAATAAAATTCAAATAAAAACAGCATATAGAACGCTAGTTTTGCTGCATTACAAATATTGTACGAATTATTTTATTTTACAATACCTACAGTTAGGTATATTATTTATCACAATTATAATAATCATACCCATAATCTTTAGCGCCAATTCTAATTTTATTCACATAAACATACACAGATGAGCGCGAATTAACCAGATAATAGGTTTTATAAGTTCCAGAATTTCCGTCTACATGAATTCTGTCTGTAGTTTTTTCTGTTCTTTTAATTTCATTTCTTTCACTTGGTGCCACTGCTTTAAAACTTAGGTGAATATTCTCTCTATATCTATTTCTAAATTGGATATACCATTTGTATTTTTTGGCGTATTTGTTATAGCTATCGTTTCTAACTCTAAAATCTAAACCTTTTAAACAACCTGTTGTGCTCCAAGCACCCCAACCAGATGGAATGTCTATATTATCTAAGGGAATTTCTATTTTAATAAAATCTGTATCAGTATTATGCATCTTACTTAAAGTAAAAGACATCATTACAAATGCGCAAAAGAACGCAACTAAGTAAAATTTAATTTTCTTCATAATCTGTCGTTTTAAAATTCAATACAAATATTTGTAAAAAAGTGAAATGATACAATCCCCATAATTAGGTATATTTGCAGCGATGAAAGAAATTACCAGCATACAAAACTCTTATATTAAAGAACTTTTAAAGTTACAAGAGAAATCTAGAGAGCGTAAAAAAACAGGACTTTTTATTATTGAAGGAAAAAGAGAAATATCACTTGCCATTGCTACAAATTATAATTTTGATACTGTTTTATTTTTTGAGGGATTAATTTCTGAACAAGAAGTTTTACACCTCTTTAATTCAAATGTAAATAGAATTCTAATTTCTAAAGAAGTCTATCAAAAATTAGCCTACAGAGATTCTACTGAAGGAATTATTGCCGTTACAAAAGCAAAAAACTTCACATTAGAAGGTATTCAATTTAAAAATGAAAATCCATTAATTTTAGTAGCAGAAGGTGTTGAGAAACCAGGAAATATTGGGGCACTCTTAAGAACTGCCGATGCAGCAAATATAGATGCTGTTTTTATTGCGAATCCTAAAAGCGATTTGTACAATTCTAATATTATAAGAGCTAGTGTTGGTTGTGTTTTTACAAATCAAATTGGCGTAGGAACTTCCGAAGAAATTATTGAATTTCTGGAAGAAAATAATATTAAAATATATGCCACTACTTTGCAGAATTCAAACGAATATCATAAAGAAAAGTATACCGAAGCATCTGCTATTGTTGTAGGCACAGAAGCAACGGGCTTATCTGCTATTTTTAGAGAAAAAGCAACGCAAAACATCAACATACCAATGCAAGGAAAAATAGATTCTATGAACGTTTCTGTTGCGGCCGCCATTGTTTTGTTTGAAGCAAAAAGACAAAGAGAATTTAAAATATAAAGTATGAAAATGTTAGGGATAGATATTGGTGGCTCTGGAATTAAAGGAGCTGTTGTAAATACAAAAACAGGCGAACTACTAACTGAAAGATTTAGAATTGCAACTCCAAAGCCTGCAACACCAGAAGCAGTGGCTAAAGTTGTAAAAGAAATGATTGCACATTTCGATTGGAAAAAGGCCGTTGGTTGTAGTTTTCCTACCACAATTGTAGACGGTAAATGCATTCACTCTGGTAATTTGAGTCCGAAATGGTTAAATGTAAAAGTGGACAAACTATTCAAAAAAGAATGTAACCTTCCGTTTTTTGTAAGTAATGATGCCGATTTAGCAGGTTTAGCAGAAGTTAGTTTAGGTGCTGCAAAAAATGAAAAAGAAGTTGTACTTGTCATTACAATTGGTACAGGTATTGGTTCTGGCTTATTTTACAACGGAAAGTTAATTCCGAATTTAGAAGTTGGAAGAATGTTGCATACAAATGGGAAAATTATTGAGTTTCACACTGCAGACTCTGTAAGAAAAAAAGAAGATTTATCTTTAGAAGATTGGGCAAAAAGATTCGATTCTTTATTAGAATATGTTCGAATTGTTTTTACACCAAGTTTAATTGTTTTAGGTGGCGGAATTAGCAAAAAATATGATAATTTTAAACAATACTTAACTACAGATGTAAAAGTAAAAGTTGCCGAATTTAGAAACAATGCTGGTATTATTGGTGCTGCAATGTATGCTAGTAAGAAGTGTAAATAGGTTCTAATTTTTATTTTGAATTCCTTTTTACTCAATTCTCAAAATAAAATGAGAGTTCATTAAGTTTGTTACTAATCTTATAAAAACAAAACTTAGCAAACAACACAGATGTAAATTATTGATTTTAAAATGATATAATATCATTTTAAAAGTTGAACTTTATAAAAACTAAATAAACGACAAGCTATGAAAACATTAAGATTCTTATTAATTTTATTGGCTACAGTATTATTAGTTAGCTGTAATGTTAGATTAAAATTGGATCGTACATCAGAAAAAACAACATCCATATCAAGTAGTATAAACAAAGATTCAGCGCTGTATATAATTGCTACAACAGATAAAGACTCTAAAATAAGAGAGAATGCTGTTAGCAAAATAACTTTTGGACCAAGTTTAACAGAAATAGCAAAAACAGACAAAGACCCAGAAGTAAGAAAGTTAGCTTCCGAAAGACTTATCCAATTGAATTAAAAATTACATAACGTACTATCTAAATATAGCTAAATTACCCAAGAAATATAATGACACCAACTTCCTTATTCTACATATTAATTTCCATTTTAGTCATTAGTTTTATTATTGATAAAATTATAGATGCGTTAAACGCAAAACATTTTGATGATAAAATTCCAGTAGAGTTGTCAGATGTTTATGATAAAACTGAATACAAGAAATCACAAGCCTATAAAAAGACAAATGAGAAATTCTCTAATATTAGCGGTACTTTCTCATTTGTATTAACACTTGTTTTCTTTTTTGCAGACGGTTTTAAATATGTAGATAATTTTGCAAGAAGCTTAACCGACAATGCTATTTTGGTGGCGCTTCTTTTCTTTGGCGTTATCATGTTAGGATCAGATATTTTAACAACACCCTTCTCCTACTACAAAACATTTGTTATTGAAGAAAAATTCGGATTTAACAAATCTACAAAAACAATATTTTGGTTAGACAAACTAAAAGGTTGGTTGATGTCTATTTTAATTGGTGGCGGAATTTTAGCAATCATTATTTGGTTTTATCAACAAACAGGGAGAAACTTCTGGGTTTATGCGTGGATTTTAGTAGCTGTTTTCTCCTTGTTTATGAATCTATTTTACGCAAAACTAATTGTACCCTTATTTAACAAACAAACGCCGTTAAAAGACGGAGAATTAAAATTTGCCATAGAAAAATATGCTTCTTCGGTTGGTTTTAAAATCAATAATATTTTTGTTATTGATGGCTCTAAACGCTCTACAAAAGCAAATGCTTATTTTTCTGGTTTTGGTTCTCAGAAAAGAATCACACTTTTTGATACCTTAATAAATGATTTAGAAACTGAAGAAATTGTAGCCGTTTTAGCACACGAAGTTGGGCACTACAAAAGAAAACACATTATCTTTAATTTGATAACTTCTATTCTTTTAACTGGGTTTACTCTGTTTATTTTATCACTTTTTGTGAATTCCCCATTATTTTCAGAAGCTTTGGGAGTTACCACACCTAGTTTTCATATTGGTTTAATTGCATTTGGAATTTTATATTCACCAATTTCTGAAATTACAGGTTTGTTTATGAATTACATATCTAGAAGGTTTGAATACCAAGCAGATAATTTTGCCAAAGAAACTTTTGCATCAAAACCATTAATTACCTCCTTAAAAAAATTATCTAAAAATAGTTTGAGTAATTTAACGCCTCATCCTGCCTATGTTTTTATGCATTATTCACACCCAACTTTGTTGGAAAGAATTAAGAATTTAAACTTGTAATAACACTAGCGCCGCTTCTAGATGTAAATTAAAGTCATTCTAACTAAAAATATTTTAAAATTATTTTCCTGAAGTAAGGTTTATTGCTATATGATTTCAATAAAATTAAAGAACTTAAAATCTTGTTTGTTAAAATTCTATTTCCTAAATTCACTTTAGATAATTTAATTACAAATCTTCAAAATAATTTATGCAATACACAGCTACCATAGAAGAAGAAAATAAGGAAATTGCAAAACGGTATAAAGATTTACTAAAAGGTACTTATGAAATTTTATCTATTGATGATAAAAAATTAATTAGAAAAGCCTTTGAGATTGCCGTAGATGCACATTCTGAACAACGCCGAAAAACAGGCGAACCTTATATTTTTCATCCCATTGCCGTAGCTAATATTGTTGCTACAGAAATTGGTTTGGGCGCAACTTCTATTGCTGCAGCTTTGTTGCATGACGTAGTAGAAGACACTGAATATACCATTGATGATATGGAGCAGTTGTTTGGAGAAACAATTGCTAGAATTGTAAACGGACTCACAAAAATTTCTCGTTTAAATAAAGAACAAGACGCTTCCATACAAGCAGAAAACTTTAGGAAAATGCTCTTAACATTAAATGATGATGTAAGAGTTATTTTAATAAAAATTGCAGACAGATTGCACAATATGCAAACCATGGATGCAATGCCTGCTCATAAACAAGTGAAAATTGCTTCTGAGACTTTATACATTTATGCTCCTTTGGCACATAGATTAGGTTTGTATAATATTAAAGCAGAGTTAGAAGATTTAGGCTTAAAATATACAGAACCAGAAGTTTTTCATGATATTATTACAAAAATAAAAGAGAGCAAAGAAGATCAGAAAAAATATTTAGAAACTTTTGCAGAAACGCTAAAAAAAGGACTCGATAAAGAGAATTTTACTTACGATATAAAAGGGCGTTTTAAGTCTATTTATTCTATTCGTAGAAAAATGCGAAAGCAAAATGTAACTTTCGAAGAAGTATATGATAAATATGCAATTAGAATTATCTACACACCTACTTCAGATGATGACAAGTTTGATGCCTGGAAAATTTACACAATCGTTACAGACTATTTTAAACCAAATCCAACACGATTAAGAGATTGGATTTCGCAACCCAAATCTACGGGGTACGAAGCTTTACATATTACAGTTATAGGACCAAATGCACAATGGGTAGAAGTGCAAATACGTTCTAGTAGAATGAATGAAATTGCAGAAAAAGGGTATGCAGCTCATTTTAAATACAAACAAGGTAATAGTAATGAAAGTGGTTTAGAAACGTGGTTAAATAAATTAAAAGAATCTTTAGAAAACCAAAGTTTAAATGCAGTAGATTTTGTTGAAGAATTTAAATTAAATCTTTACGCTAAAGAAATTTATGTATTTACCCCGAAAGGAGATTTAAAGTCGTTGCCTAAAGATGCTTCTGCCTTAGATTTTGCCTTTTCTATTCATACAGATGTTGGTTTAAAATGTAGAGGTGCAAAAGTTAATGGTAAATTAGTACCGCTAAGTCATACTTTAAAAAGTGGCGATCAAATAGAAGTAATTACAACTTCAAATAACAAACCAAATTCGAGATGGTTAGATTTTGTAATTACTGCAAGAGCAAAAACAAAAATTAGAGCCGCTCTAAAAGATGAAGAAAAGATAATTGCAGAAGAAGGAAAAGCTATTTTAACCAGAAAATTACGCCATTTAAAAATTCCTTTCAATGAAAAAACAATTAACGAACTTGTTAGCTTCTTTAAAATAAAAACAAGTTTCGATTTATTTTATAGAATTGGTAATGGTGCAATAGACAATACAAATCTAAAAACGTATGTTGCACAAAGAAATAGTACCATACTAAATTTCTTTAAAACAAAGTTAAGGAGAACCCCTTCTGGTAATAAAGATATTGTAGAATCAGAAGAAATAACATCTAAATATGATGCTTTAGTTTTCGGGAAAGAAGAAGAAAAATTAGACTATAAACTCTCTAAATGCTGTAATCCTATTCCTGGAGATAATGTTTTTGGTTTTTTAACCATTAATGAAGGTATTAAAGTTCATAAAAATAATTGTCCGAATGCAATTTCATTACAATCTAACTATGCATATAGAATTATGCAAGCAAAGTGGATAGACTCTACAAAACAAGATTTTAAAGTATTTTTACATATTAGTGGTGTAGACAATAGAGGTATTATTAATGATGTTAGTAAAATTATCTCTAGTAAAATGGGCGTTTTTATTAATAGTATAAATATTGCTGGTGATGAAGGTGTTTTTGAAGGAAAAATAAGTCTAAGTGTAAAGAATAGCGGACAATTAAATAAGTTGATAAAAAGTATTCAAAAAGTAGAAGGTGTGCGAAAAGTAGACCGTATTAATAGTTTATAAATATCCTATTCAAAATAAGTAATTTATTCAGAAATAACAGTAAATTTGTTCTTTCGTAAAAATTTTAAGAAAATGAGTAATTCTCTTGAAAATCAAGAAGTAGTAAAAAAAGTATTTACAACATATTTAGAAGAGAATAAGCACAGAAAAACACCTGAGCGTTATGCTATTCTTCAAGAAATTTATGATGCAGAAGAACATTTTGATATAGAGTCTCTCTATATTAAGATGAAAAACAAGAACTATAGAGTTAGTAGGGCAACGCTTTACAACACTATAGAAATTTTGTTAAATTGTGGTTTGGTAAGAAAACATCAATTTGACGGGCAATCGATGGCACGTTATGAAAAAAGTTACTTCGACAAAAACCACGATCACGTAATATTTACAGATACGGGAGATGTAAAAGAATTCTGCGATCCTAGAATTCAAATTATCAAAAAAACGATTGAAGACATTTTTGATATTGATATTAAAAATCATTCCCTCTATTTTTACGGAACAAAAAAGAAAAATTCTTAATTAACAATACAACAATAAACAACTAATTAACACAACTAATGGCTGTAGATTTATTACTCGGATTGCAATGGGGAGATGAAGGAAAAGGTAAAATTGTAGATGTTTTAACAAAAGACTATGATATTATTGCTCGCTTTCAAGGAGGTCCAAACGCAGGACATACACTAATTTTTGATGGACACAAGCACGTTTTACACACAATTCCTTCAGGAATTTTTCACAAAACAGCATTAAATGTTGTTGGTAACGGTGTTGTTATAGATCCTGTTATCTTTCAAAAAGAATTAGAAAATTTAGACAAACATAAAATTGATTATACTTCTAAATTATTAATTTCTAGAAAAGCACATTTAATTTTACCAACTCACAGATTGTTAGACGCAGCTTCTGAAACGTCTAAAGGTAAAGCTAAAATTGGTTCTACTTTAAAAGGAATTGGACCAACTTACATGGACAAGACTGGTAGAAACGGAATGCGTATTGGAGATCTAGAATTAGAAAACTGGAAAGAAAAATACCACGCTTTAACAGCTAAACATTTAGGAATGTTAGATTATTTTAACATTGAAATTGAATATAATTTAGAGGAGTTAGAAGCAGAGTTTGATAGAGGTGTAGATAAATTAAGAACTTTACAGTTTATAGATAGTGAAGAATTTTTAAACAATGCTATTAGAGAAAAGAAAACAATCTTAGCAGAAGGTGCACAAGGTTCTTTATTAGATATCGATTTTGGTACGTATCCTTTTGTAACTTCATCTAACACAACAGCAGCAGGTGCTTGTACTGGTTTAGGTGTTGCACCAAATAGAATTGGCGAAGTTTTTGGAATCTTTAAAGCATACACAACACGTGTTGGTTCGGGTCCTTTTCCTACAGAATTATTTGATGAAGACGGAGCTGAAATGGCAAGAATTGGTCATGAATTTGGCGCAACAACCGGAAGAGCAAGAAGATGTGGTTGGTTAGATTTAGTAGCCTTAAAATATGCTGTAGATATTAACGGTGTTACACAATTAATGATGATGAAAGGAGACGTATTATCTGGTTTCGAAACTTTAAAAATTTGTACTTCATATAACTATAAAGGTGAAGAGATTTCTCACTTACCTTATAATATAGAACCAGAAAATATTTCTGTAAACTATTCTGAATTTAAAGGTTGGGATGAAGATTTAACAAAAATGACTTCAGCAGATCAATTACCGAAGAACTTACTAGACTATGTTGCTTTTATTGAAAAAGAAACAGGTGTTCCTGTAACTATTGTTTCTGTTGGTCCAGATAGAAAACAAACAATTAATAGATAAGTATCTATAATATCCTAATTATAAAAAAGCATCTTTTAAATTTTAAAAGATGCTTTTTTTGTGTTCTGTAATTAAAGATTTTCTAATTCTAAACCTATTAAAATTAATTTTTGCTGCTCTAACTGAAGCGCATCTAAAAGTGCTTCTTTATGCGCTACAAAAGATTGTTTTTGTTCTTTAAATAAGGCTTCATAATAACGAATACCTTCTTCTAAATTCTTTTTAAACTTCAACAAGTAGCGCAGTTGTTTTTTGTCGATAACCACTTTTGCATCTGTTACTTTTTCTTGTAAATGCGCCATATAAAGAGACAACTCTTTAACAAAGATGTTGGGTCTATCTGTTCTTGTCATCATATTTCTTCTACCATAGATATGATCTGTAATATTACGTAGGGTCATAATAGTATCAAAATAAGCCATATTTGGCCCAGGACAAACAGAAACGCCGGCTCCAATTTTCTTTGTACTCATTTTATTCAAAATTAGCGTAGAAGTACTCAAACCAACACAAATACAAGATTTTTCTATAATTTTATGGTGCTTTTGCTCTTTATCTTCCGCAGAAATATCTAAAGAATCTAATTCTTTTAATTTTAAATATTGATATGCTCTAGAAGCGGTGCACAAACCCGTTTCTTTAAACTCTTTATTAAGAGCGATAAATTTATTAGGGCAAGCACTTCCTGGTCTGTCTTTATTGATAAATTGTTGCTTTTCATCATCTTTTGTATTTCCTTTAAGGGTGTTAAACGGCACACCTAAAGGCGAAGTATTACTTAAATATAAATCTTCTTCTTTCGCATTCGCTAATTTTTCCATCGTTTTTTCATCAACACTCGTTGCTTCTGGTACTAATAAGAAAGGACTTCCCCAACCTACAGAATCTAATTGGTATTGTTCCATTAAAAAGGAATGCTCTTCATCTGTGCCAACACCACCTTGCGTTGTTATTTTTAAAACCAATTCATTTTTTGGTAAAACTCTATTGCCATCTTTAAGCGCTTCCAGTAATAATGTTCTAATTTCATCTTTTAAAACTTCTTTGTTTTTCTTAAACTCTTCTAAAACGGGGCCTAATAAAAAACCATCAGTAGCAAATGCATGTCCACCACAATTTAAGCCAGACTCGATTCGATATTCTGAAACCCATAATCCTTTTTTAGCTAAAAACTTTCCTTGAATAAATGCAGATCTATAATCACTTACTTTTAGAATTATTTTCTTTTTTATACGTCCGTTTTCATCAGGAAAAAAATCATCAAAATGACTGATGTACGAATACAACCTTGGGTTCATTCCTGCAGAAAGTACTAATGAAGAAGATAATTTACTGTTAGAAAACCCCCTTAAGGCAGCGTGCGCATCATTATATTCCACAGGTAATAATTCTTTATTTAAATAGTTTTCCTTATCAACCTTAGTCATGATATTTACATCAATGCTTCCCATGGTTAAATTAGTACAAATCCAATCTTTTAGCTTAGGAAAAGAAACGCCACTTTTTGTGAGATTCTCATATTCTTTTTTTAGGGAAGAATATTCTGGTAAGATAGAAATATAGTCTTTTAAAGCTTTACTTTTAATTGAAGATATATTTCTTAATTGGTTCAGTTTTTCTTCCGTTTGCTCATGCATTAAATTCAAGTAAGAAGTTATTCTCTTTGCTCTAAAGTCATCTACTTTGTCGGTTATTTCTTTATACGGAATTTCAAATTTCTCACTATAGAGTTTTCGTAATTTTTCTAGTAAAATATCATCTACCAAAGAGATTACAGAATCGATACCATATTGAGCTACTTTTAGGGGCGAGTCTATTGTAAACCCTATTCCCATTACTGGTATATGGAATGAGTGTGTACTTTTTATCATTTAATTTATATTTTAAATAAGCGTCTAAATTATTTGTATTTATATTCGTAAAACATGATTATTATCATTAAAGGGTTTGCATAAATAAAAAAGTCTCTTTTCGACTTTCATCTTAAAGAGACTTTTCGTCAACTAAAAAAAACTATTTTGAAACAAATAATGTGGGCTTAAAAGTGATCATTAACCATGTCCAAGAATTATCTGTAGTGCTATCTCCATTTTTTAATACTTCTAAAGATGCTGTTCCAAACATTTTAGAATATCCGCCATTTAGTACTACATTTTTAGAAATTTTGTATTCTATAACCAAGTCTACTTCTGTTCCTAAATTAGAGCTCATTTTTAAATTTCCTCTGTAAATATCTGCTGCAGATGAAAATAAATGAGGAATTACTTTTGCAGAAAACTGATCTTTAGTATAGCTAATTGTTGCATTAATATCTAACAAACCAACAGTATTTATATGATTTCCTACATAAAAATAATCCATAAAACCATTAAATTTATGGTTGGTTCCAAACACAGGATTAAACGATTTTATTTTAGTACTCGCATCGTTCATGTCTTTTCCAGACAAGTACTCTGCTCCTAGCCCAAAATTAAATACTTCCGAAGCTTTGTATTTTATGTTTCCTGCAAGGTAATTTGCATTCACAGAAGTATCAAAAATCTTTCCTGTTTGAAAATACAAGGAACCATCTAAAGACAATTTCCCTAAATAATAAGTTGCTCTAGAGCCAAAAGTTTGCGAATAATTTAATTCTTCTTCTGTAGCAGTGTTTAAAAACTCCACACCATTGTTTAAAGCTAAAAAACTCAATCCTAAGTTTTTTATAGCTGTGTGATACCAAGCATATTGAAATGTCTTATAACCAGCCACATTTGTGTATATCGAATTTGTAAGTTCTTCTGCATCGTTATTTAAAGAGTAACCAATTTCTAACTTTCCGTTTTCTGATGTTTCTATTTTTGCAATAACAGCATCGAAACTTCTAGCTTGTTGTGCCCAACCAACATTCCCAAAAATTCGACTGTCATCATAAATAATCTCTTGCCGTCCGAATTTTAAAGAAAATTTTTCTGTAAATTGATATGCTGCCCAAGCTTCATGAAAAGAATTTGCAATGTCTTTAGAAGCCAACGTACTTATATCTCCCCAAACTCTAACATTTTGTAAAGAAATACCAAGTGTTAATTTTTCTTGTTGAAAATCAAAATTTAAACGGGTTCTTTGAGATATAAAATTAGCACCTTCTTCCCCAGGTTTTATCAATGTTTTGTAACCATGCCTGTTTTCAAAACGAGGTCTAATTTCTGATGATAACTTAAATGATTGAGCAGACATTAGCACTGTAAAGAAAAGAGTTGCGATGGTAAAAAAAAATATTTTTTTCATAATTTAAAACTAATGCTTGTTTTTTTGTTCTAAAATAATTGCTTTAGGAAATAAAATATTATTTTCTAAATGAATATGCTGATGTAAGTCTTGCTCAAACTCCTCTAATTTTGCATACAAAGCTTTAAATGTGTTACAAGCTCCTTCTGGTGGTGTATAATTGTTCGCTAGTTTCTTAATTTCTTTGAGTATATCGCCAGCACTTTCATGTTCTTCTTCCATCATTTTAATAGGGTTGTTCACGGTGCCAAAATGAGGCTGATTTACTTTTACACCTGCTTCATCTGCTTTTACCAATTGCTTAATAAAAGGAAATAAAATAAGTTCTTCTTTTTTCATGTGTGCCGCTAATTCCTGCGCAACCACTTTAAACAAAGTGTTAATTTTAATAACTTCTGCATAATGATGCCCATGAACCTTGGCAACTCTTTCTGCATATTGCAATACTAATGGCGTACTTTCTGCAACATAACTATGGTGAATATTCTCGATATGATCTGCTAAAAAATCTAATTTCCAACCATCATAATTATAGGCTTTAGAGACAGCGCTACTCAATTCTGATAGTTCTTTTTCTAAAGTTTCATACGGAATATTATTTTTTTCGCACGCTTTTTTAATTGAAATTCCGCCACCACAACAAAAATCAATTCCATGTTTTTTAAATATATCTGCTGTTTTTATATTGCTAGTAACAACTTCTGCCACGGTATTATTTTCTGTTATAAACATCATTTTATTTTTTAACTGTTTCTATAATTTTTGTAATTGTTTCTTTATTATCTACACCTAAACCTTCTTGCTGATGCACCAATTCTCCTTGTGGATTAAAAACACTTATAATATTTGAATGCGAAAAGTCTAAAGGAGATATTTGCTTGTATTTTACTGATAAAATATTAGAAAATTCTCTAACATTACTTTCTGTCCCTTGTAAAAAAGTCCATTGTTCTCCATCCATATAATTTTCAATGGCAAACTCTTTTAGTTTTTTTGGTGTGTCTGTTGTTGGGTCTATACTTACCAAAACGTATTGAACATCCGTTTTAAACTCCGCAGGAATTTTAGCTTCAATATTTCTCATATCCGCTGCTAACCTTGGGCATGCGGCTTTGCAAGTAGTATAAATCATTACCATTACAATGGTTTTTCCTTTTAATTCTTTTAATGTGATACTTTTTCCTTCTTCTGTATTCCATGTAGAAGTTAAATTAAAGATTGATTCATCAGAGATTTCATCACTTATCACCTTTCTCTCTTTTTTTGAATTTGATTTTAAATCCATCTTACAAACCGGACAAATTCCTTTTTCTGAGTAGACTTTGTCTCCTTCACATTTCATCGGACATTGAAATCCTATTTCTGCGATCTCTTTCTGTTTCTTATCTACACAAGCACCCAATAAAGTAACTGTTATAAGTAATATTATAAATGTTAGTTGTTTCATTTTAGTTTATTTTATCATCTTTAACACATCTAAAACCAAGGTTTTTCATCGTGTATTTTGCTTTTAAACTTCCTCTAATTGCATAGCGCATAAATGCTGCATAATTCATTAAATCTGTTGCGTTAACGGCAGCACTTCCGCAGAATAAATCACTATCGATATCTACATCTTTTCGAGATTCTCCTGTAATTAAAACAGAATTAAAATCAGATGTCCACTCCCAAACCAAACCATGTAAATCATAAACTTTCCAATAATTTTGAAAAGTAGCACCAATTGTTAAATTGAATGTTTTTGGTTTTTCATACCAACTTAAAATAAAAGCATTGTACTCTTTTAACTTTCTAGCGTCTGGTATTGTTTTATTTGCCATTGCAACATATTCCCACTCATCTACTGTTGGCAATCTTTTTCCTTGATTTTCACAGTAATTCTTAGCAGCAAACCAAGAGACATTTGTTATCGGTGAATTTAATTTTTGAGTTGCATTTAAAATTGTATCCGATCTCCAATCGCGTAAATAACTTGCATCTACAAATAATTTAATTGCGTTACTTCGTTGCCATTTCGGATTTTTTTTAACAAAATCTAAAAATTCTTTGTTGGTCACAGGATACACATCCATCGAAAAATCATCTATTGAAACTTTCACAAAATCTCTACCATACAGAGGTATATAATTTCCGCCTTTGATTGGTACCATTTTAGACTGACAATTTGTTATAATTGAATTTAGAAATAGTACACAAATTGCCAATCTTAAAATAGCTTTCATTGAATTTGAATTAAATTGAACTTGAATTATTTATTTTTAACTTCTCTTACTGTCTTTAAACTAACATTGGTTTTATTATTTCCCCAAGAATTATAAACATATGTCATAACATCTGCCACTTGTTCTACTGTTAAAGTTTGTCTCGTCATCACACTGTTATATTTCTTTCCGTTTACAGTAATTTCACCTGTTTTACCATTTAAAACAATATCAATAGCTCTTTTTACATCAGCATTTAAATAATCTGATTTTGCTAAAGGTGGAAACGCATTGGGTATTCCTTGTCCTTCTGCTTGGTGACAAGCAAAACATGTTTTCATATATACTTGTTTACCATCTGCTATCTTTTGAGCCAAAGGTTTTTCTACCGCAGAAACAACTTCTTTCTTTTGCTCCTCAAGTTCTGGCATCGACTGAATTGTACTTCCTTCTGGATGATAAATTCCTTCTTGTTTTATACCAGAATACAAATCCTTTTTTTCTTCACCTGTTACTTTTAACATCCCTAAAGCACCTTTATTAAATGCTCTAAAAATTGCGTGATCTACTAAAATAAATGTTCCAGGAACTTCTACTTTAAAATCTACAATTGTTGCACCACCAGCAGGAATAGATGTTGTTTGCACATTTGTATTAATATTAGAACCGCCTTCTATATGCACATTATCGAAAATTTCTCCAATAACATGAAAAGAAGAAGTTAAATTAGGACCACCATTACCAACAAATAAACGAACCGTTTCACCTACATTAGCAGTAATTGCATTATCACCTGTTAAGGCACCAACTTTACCGTTAAAAACAACATAATCTGCATCTTCCTTTACCGCTTTTGTCATGTCAAAAGGTTGCAGCCCTTTTTCGCCAGTAGCTCCTTTTGTATAGAAATCTCCTTGCATAATGTAATATTCTTTGTCTACTGGAGGTAAACCTCCTTCTGGTTCAACTAAAATTAAACCATACATTCCGTTTGCAATATGCATTCCTACCGGTGCTGTTGCGCAATGATATACGTACAAACCAGGGTTTAATGTTTTAAAAGAAAACGTTTTTTCATGCCCTGGAGCCACAAAAGAAGATTCTGCACCACCACCAGGACCTGTCACAGCATGTAAATCTATATTGTGTGGTAATTTATTGTCTGGGTGATTAGACAATGTAAACTCTACCAAATCTCCTACTCTAGTTCTTATAAAACTACCAGGAACAGAACCACCAAACGTCCAATACATGTACGTAACACCATCTGTCATGATTCCTTCTTTCTCAATAATTTCCATATTGACTAGCAATCTTTTTGCACTTCTATTTCCTACAGGAGCTGGCACAAAAGGTGGCGCGGTTAATTCTGCCTCCATCGTTCCTTTAATATAAATTTTTGAAGTATCTACAATTGCTAATTCTTTCTTTTCTTCGCTTTTACAACTTGTAAGCAGCAAGCTTGTAATAAAGAGTAAACACACTGTTTTTAAAAGTTTCATTTTTTTAGTTTTTTTTAGTTAATCGTTCTTTTTTAATAAAAGATGTTATTGTCTTTTATTGCAGCAAATTTATGATAGTTTCTAAAAAAAATACATGACATTTGTCATAACTAAGGATATTTTTATCTTTATATTTCTGATACAAAAAATAAAAGTCTAAAAGAATGATTGATGAGTTTAATAACAATTCCTTTAAGTGAAAATAAGCCTAAAATTAATCGCATTATAGAGAGTTTGATACCTCAAAAAATAAAACAAGATGTTATCATTTTGAAATAAAAGATAGTAATTTTACAAAAAAAAATAACAGTAATTTTAAATGATAGCTATAAAAAAACAAGTTCTTATCAGTCTATTTTATTTTTTAATAGCTGCTAGCTTAGGAATTATACTGCGCCTTTTTCCTGTTACAGAAATAACAGCTACGTACAACTATATTGTACATACACACTCGCACATTGCTTTATTAGGTTGGGTCTATGTTTCGCTAACTTCTTTAATATTTCATCTTTTTATTAGGAAAGAGGCTGCAAAAAAACATGCGCTCGTTTTCTGGTGCACTCAAATTACAATTATAGGAATGTTGGTTAGTTTTCCGATAACGGGTTATGCTTTATTTTCTATAATTTTTTCTAGTCTTTTTCTAGTCTGTACTTATTGGTTTTATGCACTTTTTAGAAAAAACACCTGTTGTAGTAAAACAAGTTATGCTTATAAGTTTATAAACACTTCGCTCCTATTTATGGTCTTTTCTAGCATTGGTCCTTGGGCTATAGGAATTATTATGAATACACTTGGAAACACTTCTCATTGGTATAAAAATGCTATTTATTTGTATTTACATTTTCAATACAATGGTTGGTTTATTTTCTGTTTACTAGGATTATTTTTCTTCTTTTTAGAGAAAAATAAAATTCATGTTGATAATAAAAGAATTATTACTTTTTATAGATGGATGATTTTTAGCTGTATTCTTACTCTATTCTTATCTTTTCTATGGATAAAACCATCAATATTTATTTATCTTTTAGCAGTTATTGGAAGTCTCTTACAGGTACTTGCTTTGATAAAGTTTCATCAGATAATTAATAATATTAAAACGGATATATCACAAAAACTAACTCCTTTTTTGTTTCAGTTACTAAAGTTTGTGTACTTACTTTTTATCTTTAAAATAGTATTGCAATTTATTAGTTCAATTCCTTATTTTGCAGAATTGATATCGCAAATTATAGATTTTGTCATTGGTTATTTGCACCTTACTTTTTTAGGATTGGTAAGTTTGGCTTTATTTGTTTTCTTACAGTATTTTAAAATACTAAAACTCCCTAAGTTTTGGGTAAGAATCTATCTGTTTGGTTTTATTACTTCAGAATTTTTAATCTTTTATAAAGGATTTTGCAATTGGCAACAACTATCTATATTCGATAATTATTACCAATTTTTAGTGTTGATAAGTGCCTTAATTCCGATAGCACTTGTAGGAATTTTTCTTCAGAATTGTAACGCTATTTTTTCCACTCAGAAAGTACTTCAATAGCAAATGCATCACATTGATTTAAGGTGTCTTTAATATGGTCTAAAGTAGTTTTAGGATTTATTAAACACATTCTAATAACAATCTGGTTCTGTAAAACTGTAGTTACCAAAAGTGCTTCTTTAGAAGCAACAACTCTAGCTGAAATTTCTTGATTAAGGGTATCTATTTCTTTTTCAGTTAAATTTAAACCTAAAGGGTTGTATCTAAAATTAATAATAGCCAAGGTTGCAGGTGAAACTATTTCCCAGTTTTTACTTGCTCTTAATAAATCTTCCGTTTGGTCTGCTAAATCAATATTATAGGTAATGGCTTTTTTAAAGGTTTCTAATCCGTATGTTTTTATAGACATGTAAAACTTTAAAGCCCTAAATCTTCTAGTTAATTGAATACCGTAATCATAAAAATTAATTTCCGATTCGTTGCCTTCAATATCTCTTAAATATTCTGGTTTTTCACTAAACGTATTGCTTAACCAAGAAGCATCTTTCACTAACAAACAGCCAATTTCGTACGGTTGAAAAAACCATTTATGAGGATCTACAGTTAAAGAATCTGCACGTTCTATTCCTCTTAAAATTTTACTACCTTTTTTTGATAAAATTGCTGCGCCACCATAAGCACCATCAATATGAAACCAAAGATTTTCTTTCTCACAAATATCTGCTAATGTATCTAAAGGATCTACAGTACCTGTATTTGTAGTACCTGCAGAAGCAATAATGCAAAAAGGTTTTTTTCCTTCTAACTTGTCTTTTGCAATTTCATTCTTCAGTTTATTAATACTAAATTTAAACTCTATGTCTGTTGGTATTATTTTTACTTGCTCTTTTTTAAAACCTAAAACTCGTATTGCTTTTATGTTTGATGAATGTGCTTGGTCTGACAAATAAATAACAGCATCAGAAAAATCGTCTCCACATTTTACTTTTCTTGCAGTTACCAAGGCTGTTAAATTCGCCATAGAACCACCACTTGTAAAAATTCCACCACCTTTTGCAACCGGAAAATCAAACATTTTTAACAACCAATTTAGTGTTACAATTTCTAATTCTGCTGCAGCGGGAGAAACAATCCATCCACCAGAAAAAATATTGAATCCGGTTGCTAAAGAATCTGCCATGGTACTAATAAAATTACTTGGTCCAGGAACAAAAGAAAAGGCTTTTGGGTGACTAGAAATATTACTATTTGGCATTACGTTTTCCATAACAAAGTCTAAAACTTTGTCTGCGTCCATTCCTTTTTCTGGAGCTTCCTGTAAGAAAACAGCATCCATTTCTAGTCTAGTTGCACTAGAAACTGGTTTTTTATTTTCTACTTCATCATAATGGCTTACAATTAAATCTACAATCTTGTAACCATACGATTTCATTTCTTCTACCGATAAATCAAAAAAGGAATTCATTATTTTTATTTTTTGCAAAATTACGAGATATTCTGTTCATAGAAGCGAAAAATAGCACCTTATAAATGAATAAGGATTCCGTTAAATTTCACTTTTCTTTAGTAATCAACTATAATCTTTTCAGTATTTTTGTGCAAAACAGCATCTTTTGAAAAAAATATTAGTATTCTCTTTTCTTTTATTTTCTATTTTAGGTTTTTCTCAATCTAAAAAAATGATTTATTCTTCTGAACAACAATATGTTGATGAAGAGAAATATCCTGGCGCAACCATCTTACTTGGAAACGTTAAAATGATGCATGAAGGTGCGGTGCTTACCTGTAAACAAGCTTTGTATTACCAAAAACAAAACTTTTTTAAAGCTTTACAAAATGTAATGATCAAACAAGGAGATACGATTACACAAACAAGCGATTATTTAGATTATGATGCGAATGCTAAACAAGCATTGTCATGGGGAAATGTGGTTTTAAAAGACCCAGAAATGACCTTAACTACAGATACTTTGCAGTTCGACAGATTGAATCAGAAATTATATTACCAAAGTTTTGCAACTATAAAAGACCAAACAAATACCTTAAATAGCAAAAATGGTAATTACTATTTAGAAACAAAAAAATTTACAGCAACCACCAAAGTTACTGTTGTTAACCCAGAGCACAACTTAGTTTCTAATCATTTAGATTATTATACAAATTCTGGTATCGCGTATTTATATGGTCCTTCGACCATTACAAATACACAAAACGAAAATAGAATTTATTGTGAGCGTGGTTTTTATAATACAAAAACAGATATTTCTTATTTTGTAAAAAACGCAAAATTATATTTAAAAGAAAGAACAGTAGAAGGTGATAGTTTGTATTATGATAAAAGAAAAGGTTTTGCCTCTGCAACCAACAATATTCAAGTAATAGACACCGTAAAAAACTTTGTAACAAGAGGGAATTATGCAGAAATATTTGAAGAAAAGGATTCCCTTTTTATCATTAAAAAAGCGGTTGCAATTTCAATTGTAGACAAAGACTCAACCTTTATTCATGGCGATACCTTGTTAGTTACCGGAATTCCAGAAAAAAGAATTGTAAGAACGTATCACAATGTAAAAATATTTAAATCTGATTTACAAGGGAAATGCGATTCGATACATACAGACCAACAAAGCGGAATCACAAAAATGTTTAGAGATCCGGTGTTATGGTCAGACGGAAACCAGATTACTGGCGATACGATCCATTTAATTTCTAACGTAGCAACAGAAAAATTAGATTCTTTAAAAGTCTTAAATAATGCTTTTATAGTTTCTAAAGATTCTTTGTCTGTAAACGAATTCAACCAAATAAAAGGAAGGAACATGTTTGGTAAATTTAAAGAAAACAAGCTTCACTTACTTTTAGTAAAAGGGAATGCAGAGTCAGTGTATTACAATAGAAATGAGGAAACAAATATTATAGAAACCATTACAAAAGAAATTTCTAGCAATATAGAATTCACCCTTGAAAAAGGACAAATAGAAACAATAAAATATTTAAAAACTTCGGAAGGAAAGACATATCCTCCTTCAAAATTTCCTGAAGAAGATAAAAAATTACAAGGTTTTATTTGGCGAGAAAACGAACAACCTAAAACGCAAGAAGATATTTTCAAAAAAGATAAAGACGAAAAAACCCCTATTAAAAGCGATAAGGACGTTATAAAACCTTTACTTATTATCGATCCTAAAAAAAGTAAAAAAGAAATTACCACTAAGAATAAATAGATGAAAGATGATTTCTTTAAATACCAAGCACAGACCTCTCCTCACCCACTTGCTATAGAAGTTTCACGTGCAAAAGGAAGTTATATTTATGATACTTCTAACAAAGAATATTTAGACTTTGTTGCGGGTGTTTCAGCCAATAGTTTAGGTCACAATCATCCAAAAGTTACAGAAGCAATTAAAAATCAGTTAGATTCTTATGCACACGTAATGGTTTATGGTGAGTTTATTCAAAAACCTCAAGTGGATTTATGCAGGCTTTTGGCACAAAATTCCCCAGAAAATCTAAAGTCAGTTTACATTACAAATTCAGGAACAGAAGCTACTGAAGGTGCTTTAAAATTAGCAAAAAGAGTTACAGGTAGATCTGGAATTATAGCTGCAAAACACTCGTATCACGGGAATACTATGGGCGCAATGAGTGTTTCTGGTGTAGAAAGACAGAACCAAGCATTTAGACCATTAATTCCGGGTACAAAATTTATCACCTTTAATAATGAAGCAGATTTAGAACAGATTACCACCAAAACGGCTGCTGTAATTCTAGAAACTATTCAAGGTGGCGCTGGTTTTATAGAACCTAAAAATGGCTATCTAACAAAAGTAAAAAAGAAGTGTGAAAAAGTTGGTGCCCTTTTAATTTTAGATGAAATTCAATCAGGAATTGGGAGAACAGGTACCTTTTGGGGATTTGAAAATTACAATGTCGTTCCAGATATCATTATCACCGGAAAAGGTTTGGGTGGTGGAATGCCAATAGGCGCTTTTATTTCTTCTTCTGAAATGATGGGATTGTTAAAAGACAATCCTAAATTAGGTCATATTTCTACATTTGCAGGCCACCCTGTTATTGCTGCTGCTGCTTATGCTACCGTAACAGAAATCTTAAGAGAGAATTTACTTGCAGAAAGTTTACGCAAAGAACAAATTATTAGAATACACCTACAACATACTGCCATAAAAGAAATTAGAGGAAAAGGATTGATGTTGGCTCCGATTGTTGAGACACCAGAACTAGCAACTCAAATTATTTTGAAGTGTTTAGAAAACGGATTAATTCTTTTCTTTTTACTGTTTGAAGGGCGCGCAATGAGACTAACTCCGCCACTTACTATTTCTGACGAAGAACTTGTAAAAGGTTGTAAGATTATACTTAAAAGTATCAATCAAGTGCTAAAAGAATAACTTTTTTCTTTGCCTATATTTTAACAGTTTATTTACGAAAATGCCTTTAAAAGTGAAATAATATGGACTTATTAATTTTAATTAGATAGCGTTAATTATATCTTAAACCCACTAATTGCTGAAACGTTTTTGAATTGGTATCGTCTTTACCATATAACATCAAGCTAAAACACACCAATTATGAAGAGTTTAAAAACAGTTATCGCCGTTATTGCAATTAGTTTATCTATCGTATTTTCAGTTTCTGCATCAGAAACAAACCCTAAGAAAGCAAAAAAAACAAAAACTTTAAGAACAGAATTATCCTCTTTTATTGGAAATGATATTCCTTTTGAAATAAATAAAACAATTACTGCTGAAGTTTCTTTTATTATAAATAATAACAACGAAGTTGTTGTACTATCTATAAAGTCTAAAGTTTCTGAATTAAATTCATTTTTAAAAAGAAGGTTGAACTGTAAAAGGAATTAAAAAAGGCGAAGTCTATATAATCCCTCTAAAAATAAATAAAAAATAATACAACTGTTGTTTGTTAGCTGGTACCTTTTCAATACAAAACTTTATTTGGGCATTTTTTATTTTAATCCTGAATAAAAAAAGCTAAAATAATACAAATCACATCCATTTTATAAATCTAATTTTAATATCAAATTAGGATTTGGGCAATTATTCATATAGAACTCAATATTTTCTTTTGAACAAACTCCTGGGTAATCTCCAAAATTCTGTTCCATATTTCTAATAATCTGAAAATGTAAATGAGGTGCGTAATCTCCGTTTATTGAAGCATCTCCTAAAAACCCAATAATATTTCCTTGTAAAAAAACATCACCAATTTTAATTTTTTCAATAGAGCTTGAAGATAAATGACCATAAAGACTATAGAAAATTTCACTATTAACTTGATGTTTTAGAATGATTGTTGGTCCATAATCCCCAAAATTATTATTGTTTTTAAAACTATGTACTTCACCGTCTAAAACAGCTAATACTTTTGTATTTGCTTTGTACCATAAATCGATACCTAAGTGAATGTTTCTTTTCTCATTTTCTGCTAATTTTTTAAAATAAGCACTTCTATCATACAAGTTTCTTTTCTCTAAATAACCTCCAAAAGCAACTTCTTTATCATTTTTTTTTAGATATGAAGTAAGATACTTTTCCCATTCTTCAGAAGAAGAAACATCAAACTTTTGTAAATCTGTGTTCTTTTCTGAAATATCTATTGGGAAATATTTATCTAGAGAAATAGCGGTATCAATAACAGCCACTGCCTCTAATGAAAGTTGGTTTAAAAATTGATTAAATTCTGTTGTATTCATAATTATTTATATAACAAAAAAACTCTCGAATTTCATCGAGAGTTTTATATGTAAACACTAGAAATATTAAGCGTTTTCTTTTTTTATCAAGTTTAAAGCAGAACCTTCGTTATACCACTCAATTTGACCTTCATTGTATGTGTGATTTACAACAATAGTGTCTTTAGATCCGTCTGCATGCACAACCTCTATATTTAAAGGTTTATTTGGTGCAAACTCATTTAAATCTACAAAGTTAAAAGTATCATCTTCTTGTATTAAGTCATAATCTGCTTCATTCGCAAATGTTAAACCTAACATTCCTTGTTTCTTTAAGTTTGTTTCATGAATTCTCGCAAAAGATTTTACTATAACAGCAGCAACACCTAAATGCCTTGGCTCCATAGCAGCATGCTCTCTAGAAGAACCTTCACCGTAGTTATGGTCTCCAACAACAATTGTTTTAATCCCTGCAGCTTTATAAGCTCTTGCAGTATCTGGCACACCACCAAACTCACCTGTTAATTGATTTTTCACAAAATTGGTTTTCATGCCAAAAGCATTCACAGCTCCAATTAAACAGTTGTTAGAAATATTATCTAAATGACCTCTATAACGCAACCATGGTCCTGCCATAGAAATGTGATCTGTAGTACATTTTCCATGTGCTTTTATTAGTAATTTTATACCTGTTAAATCATTTCCTAAAGGCGTAAAAGGCTCTAATAATTGTAATCTTTCAGAATCGTTTTTCACAGCAATTTGCACGTGACTTCCATCTTCTTCTGGCGCTAAATAACCATCATCTTTTACTTCGAAACCTTTTGGAGGTAATTCCCATCCTGTTGGTTCGTCTAACATTACTTCTTCTCCGTTTTCATTGATTAATTTATCCGTAATTGGATTAAAATCTAAACGACCAGCAATGGCAACTGCTGCAACCATTTCTGGTGAAGCTACAAAGGCATGCGTATTTGGGTTACCATCTGCACGTTTTGCAAAGTTTCTGTTAAAAGAGTGAATTATAGAGTTCTTAGGTGCATTTTTAGGATCTTCATAACGTGCCCATTGACCAATACATGGCCCACAAGCATTTGTAAAAATCTTAGCATCTAATTTTTCAAAAATTCCTATAATACCATCTCTATCTGCAGTATATCTTACTTTCTCTGAACCTGGATTAATTCCTAATTCAGATTTCATTTTTAATCCTTTATCAATTGCTTGTTGTGCAATTGAAGACGCTCTCGATAAATCTTCATAAGAAGAGTTTGTACAAGAACCAATTAAGCCCCATTCAACTTTTAAAGGCCAATCGTTTTTATTTGCAGCATCCGTCATGTCAGACCCCACTTTTGTAGATAAATCTGGTGTAAATGGTCCGTTTAATAAAGGACTTAATTCTGATAAATTAATTTCAATTACTTCATCGAAATATTGTTCTGGGTTTGCATACACCTCTGTATCTCCCGTTAAATAATCTTTCACTTTATTTGCTGCATCTGCAACATCACTTCTATCGGTAGCACGTAAATAACGCTCCATAGATTCATCATAACCAAAAGTAGAAGTAGTTGCTCCTATTTCTGCTCCCATGTTACAAATGGTACCTTTACCTGTACAAGACATAGAAGTTGCTCCTTCACCAAAATATTCTACAATTGCACCTGTTCCACCTTTTGCTGAAACAATACCTGCAACTTTTAAAATAACATCTTTTGGCGCTGTCCAACCAGAAAGTTTTCCGGTTAACTTTACTCCAATTAACTTTGGAAACTTTAATTCCCAAGCCATACCTGCCATTACATCTACTGCATCTGCACCACCAACACCAATAGCAACCATACCTAAACCACCAGCATTTACTGTATGCGAATCGGTACCAATCATCATTCCTCCTGGAAATGCATAATTTTCTAAAACTACTTGATGAATAATTCCTGCTCCTGGTTTCCAGAAACCTAAACCGTATTTATTAGATACCGATTCTAAGAAATTAAAAACTTCATTACTTGTATTTAAAGCTGATTGTAAATCTGAACTTGCTCCGTTTTTAGCTTGAATTAAGTGATCACAGTGTGTAGTTGTAGGAACTGCAACCTTAGTTTTACCTGCTTGCATAAATTGCAATAAAGCCATTTGCGCGGTTGCATCTTGCAAAGCAATTCTATCTGGAGCAAAATTTACATAGTCTTTTCCTCTCGAAAAAGCTTTTTTAGGATTTCCATCCCAAAGGTGACTGTATAATATCTTTTCTGCTAAAGTTAAGGGTTTTCCTGTAATTTCACGTGCTACATCTACGCGTTCTACAACGTTTGCGTACACTTTTTTGATCATATCAATATCAAAAGCCATATTCTCGTTAAATTTTATGATTATAAGTAGTACAAAATTACATTTTTTAAGTGAACTTTAAAAGATAAATAATAGATAGCTACAATTAATGAATAAAGAAAAGTTATTTCTTAAAATTATAATGATTTCGTAATTAAAAGCAGTGAATTTTATCATAAAACAAAAATATGATCAAAATAATATTAAAAAAGCAGGCTAATAAGCCGAATTCTGTTCCTTAAAAAGGTTCTTATCATTTATCTAGTTCTAAAATTGCTCTTAGAATCCATCTGCCTACCCTTTAGAATCGAGCGAGTAGCTCTCAAGCTCTAATATACATGGCATTGCACCTCATAGAGTTTACCTGGTTTCACTACAGCCGAACTGTACATACTTTCTGTTGCACTGGTCCTCAACTTACGCTGGACGGATGTTATCCGCTATGATACTCTTTGGTGTCCGGACTTTCCTACTTGTTAAAACAAGTCGATAAGATAAGCCTGCTTATTTTTTAATATTTTGTTATACTACAATTAATTTTCATAAAAAACCCACTCAATAAATTGAGTGGGAAAAATTGCTATGAAAAAGAAAAAGTGTTATCGATTTCTCAATAACACTACAAATATACATCAAATATTATCTTTAATACAATATTTTATGCATTTTGATTAAAAATATATACATTTCCTATGAGAACATGTCTTTTACTTTTTCAAAAAAAGATTTATCTGACTTGTTAGGTGCTGGCGCAAAATTTTCACTATCCGTCATTTTTTCAAAGAACTGTTTTTGTTCCTTATTTAATTCTTGCGGTGTCCAAACATTAATATGAATTAGGAAATCTCCTGTTCCGTACCTTTCTATACTTGGTAACCCTTTTCCTTTTAATCTTAAAATCTTACCAGATTGTGTCCCTACATCAATTTTAATTTTTACTTTTCCAGTAACAGTGTCAACCTCTTTACTGGTTCCTAAAACAGCTTCAGAAAAATTAATATACAAATCATAATGTATATTAGTTCCTTCTCTTTTTAAAGTTTCATGCGGAATTTCTTCAATTAAAACCAATAAATCACCCGCTATAGAGTTCTTACCCGGAGCTTCATTCCCCTTTCCGCCTACTTTTAACTGAACTCCTTCTGTAACTCCTTCAGGAATATTTATAGAGACCGTTTCTTCTGTAATAATTAAACCTTGTGCATCTGCATCATTTGGTTTGCTGCTTATAATTTCTCCGGCTCCAGAACAAGTTCCACAAGTTGTTGCTGTTTGCATTCTACCTAAAATAGTATTGGTAACACGCATTTGCTGGCCAGAACCATTACAAGTTGTACACGTTTTATAAGAAACGCCTGCTGCTTGCACTTTTCTGCGAACCTTTACTTTCTTCTCTACACCTTTGGCTATTTCCTCTAAAGTTAGTTTTACACGAATTCGCATATTACTTCCTTTAACTCTAGCTTGACGCTGGCCTCCACCACCACCAAAACCACCAAAGCCGCCGCCGAAACCACCGCCTCCACCGCCGAAAATATCTCCAAACTGACTAAATATGTCATCCATATCCATGCCACCGCCACCAAAACCACCGCCACTTTGAGGGCCATCAAAACCTGCATGACCATATTGATCATAACGAGCTCTTTTGTTTTCGTCACTTAAAACTTCATAAGCTTCTGCAGCTTTCTTAAAGTTTTCTTCAGCATTTTTATCATCAGGATTCTTATCCGGGTGATATTTAATCGCCATTTTTCTATATCCTTTCTTAATTTCTGCTTGAGATGCCGATTTTGAAAGATCTAATATTTCGTAAAAATCTTGTTTTGCCATTTTTATTTTTAGTTTTCAGTATTCAGTCGCAGCTTTTCAGTATTCTTTGTTGCCTGTTACTAATACTTTTTTAATTTTCAGTTTTAGTTTGCATATGCTGCTAACTAAAACTGAAAACTCTTTTATTGTCCGATAACCACTTTTGGGTAACGAATAATCTTGTCTCCTAGTCTATATCCTTTTTCGATACAATCTATTATCTTTCCTTTTAAATCTTCTGAAGGTGCAGGAATTTGCGTAATTGCTTCATGAATTTCAGCATCAAAAGTGTCACTAACATTTGTCGCTATTATCGACAGTCCTTTTTGCTCTAAAGTGTTATAAAATTTTTGATAAATTAATAGAACACCTTTTCTTAATTCTTCGGCTTCCTTATCTCCTTCAATATGTGGCAGCGCACGTTCGAAATCATCAATAATTGGCAGTAAAGATGTCATTAATTCTTGTCCTGCAGTTTTAAACAACTCTATTCTTTCTCTAGTTGTTCTTTTTTTATAGTTTTCAAACTCTGCAAACAAACGTAAAAACTTATCCTTTTCAGCTTGAAGTAATTCTTCTGCTGTAGGTTCTTCTTTTACAACTTCTGCTTCTACTTCTTGATTTTCTTCAACTTGAACAGTTTCTTGTTCGTTCTTTATTTCTTCCTCGTGTATAGTGTCTTTCTTACTCATTTCTTTGTAATCGTTAAATTGTCTCTTATCTATAGGCAAAAATGTTGCCAACAAAAAAATAGTGTCAAACTGACACTATCTTTCTTTTCGTTTTTGTACTAGTTTTTATATGGTAACGTGCGCCCAATTTTCACCAGATTTAATTCTATGAATTTGCATATCTGAAACGCCAAAACGTTTCGCTATCATGGTAATTCTAGTTCTTTTATTTTTAAGTTGCCTTTTTATAATTTTTACTTTTCCTTCAGTAAGCTTATAATTGGTTTTAATGTTTTTTCGAGACTCAATAAATACAGGGTTTTTAAACTGATGTAATTCTTTTTCTCGTTTGGTTGCCCATTTTAAATTTTCTACAGTATTATTATTCTTATCATAATCAATATGCAAAACAAAAACTTTCGCTTCATTTTCTTTTTCTAAAAAATGTTGGGCAACGAGTTTATGAACATATCTACTTGTAGATTTGTTATTTACTGCTTGTTTTAATGAAATAGTTTCATAGCCATTAATGAAACTCTTTTTTCTTAAAGATTCTTTATCACCTTCGCAATAAAGAACTCTTCCAAAATTTGAAATCTTAAACCTCTTTTTTATAGAAACTTTTTCATCAAACTCAATTTCTCTCCATTCTTCGTTATATAAATTGCGTATCATCATTAAAAAGTATTTATTTTAAATTCATAAAACACTTTTTCTTATTCATCATTTTTTTTTATTCATTAATCCTTTCAATCTTAGCACCAATAGACTTTAAACGAGCTTCTATATTTTCGTATCCTCTATCTATTTGCTCTATATTGTTGATTATTGAGGTTCCTTTTGCAGATAATGCTGCGATTAGTAAAGAAATTCCTGCTCTAATATCTGGCGATGTCATTTTAGTTGCTTTTAATGAGCTTTCAAAATCCATTCCAATTACAGTTGCTCTGTGAGGATCACATAAAATAACTTTAGCCCCCATATCAATCAATTTATCAACAAAAAACAACCTACTTTCAAACATCTTTTGATGTATTAAAACGGTTCCTTTTGCTTGTGTTGCAATCACCAAAACAATGCTTAATAAATCTGGAGTAAAACCAGGCCAAGGAGCATCTGCCACTGTTAAAACAGAACCATCAATATAATTCTGAATCTCATACGATTCTTGAGCCGGAATATAAATATCGTCGTCTCTTTTCTCTAATTTAACGCCTAACTTTCTAAATACATTTGGTATTTGTCCAAGATTTTCCCAACTAACATTTTTTATCGTTAATTCTGAACGTGTCATTACCGCAACACCAATCCAAGAACCAATTTCAATCATGTCTGGTAATACGGTATGCTCACAACCTCTTAAAGAAGCTACACCTTCTATTGTTAATAAATTAGAACCAACACCAGAAATTTTTGCGCCCATAGAATTCAACATTTTAGATAATTGCTGAATGTAGGGTTCGCAAGCCGCATTGTATATTTTTGTAGTACCTGTAGCCAAAACAGCAGCCATTAAAATATTTGCTGTACCTGTTACAGAAGCTTCATCTAGTAACATTTCTGTACCGTATAACTCTTCTGCCTCTACACCGTAAAAAGATTCTTCTTTATTATAACGAAATTTTGCACCTAATCTTATAAAACCTTCAAAATGCGTATCTAATCTTCTTCTTCCTATTTTATCTCCTCCAGGACGCGGAATGTATCCTCGACCAAAACGCGCTAATAACGGACCAACAATCATTATAGAACCTCTTAAAGAGCTGCCATCTCTTTTAAAGTCTTCAGATTCTAAATAATCTAAATTAACTTCATCTGCCTGTAATGAGTATGAATTTCTACTTAATTTTTCGACCTTAACACCTAACTCTCCTAAAATAAAAATTAGTTTATTTACATCAATAATATCTGGAACATTGTTTACAACTACTTTCTCTGGAGTTAATAAAACTGCACAAAGTATTTGTAAAACTTCATTTTTTGCTCCTTGCGGAGTAATTGTTCCATTTAATTTATGACCGCCTTCAATTTTAAATGATGCCATAGACTCTTATCTTTTTCTGTTTTTATTTTGATTACTATGTTGTGGTTTCTTATACGTAGTTTTAGTATTACTTTGCCCTTGAGAACTTCTTTTTCTTAGTAAATTCTTACTTTCAGATAATTCTTCATCTGTATCTCTTAAATCAATTTTACCATCAGATAAATCGTACAAATGTTTAAAAATCACGGCATCATCAACCGTGTCTTTGTTCCAATTTAAATAACATTTTTTCATGTGATTTGCAACGGTAAAAACCAATGCTTCCTTTTTATCACCATCTTCCCAACTTAAAGCAATGTCTATCATTGTTTGAATATTGTTACCATAATAACGATATCTTGATGCCGATTTTGGATACGCCAAACCTTCTGGTTTTTCTTGTAATTCATCTTTTGACGGCTGCGGATAAGGAGATTCTACATCTAATTTAAAATCTGCCATAATATACAATTGATCCCAGAGTTTGTGTTTAAAATCTGGAACATCACGTAAATGTGGTTGTAAATTCCCCATAACATCTACAATCGCTTTTGCCATTTTATCTCGCTCTTCTTTTGTTTCTAAAGCCAAACAATGGTCTACTAATTTTTGTATATGTCTGCCGTATTCTGGTATTATCATTAACGGTCTTTCTGAATTATATTCTAAATCGAATGTCATTTATTTATTTTTGAAGTGTGTTCTCGTTCCATTTTCTTTCTCCTTTTATCCAAAAAAAAACACTAGAACTAACAATTTATAGCTTATCGTTATTTAATGTTGCAAAATAACAATTTATTTTTAGTTTTTTTGATGATTTTTAGCCAATCACTTTTAATTTAGCAAATTGCAGCAATAATTTCTTTTTTCCTGCAGTTGCAAACTGAATTTCGGCTTTCTTATCGGGGCCCTTCCCTTCCATTCCTGTAACGGTTCCTGTACCAAATCTATTGTGTTCTACAATATTTCCTATAATAATATCTCCATCAAAAAGATTCATTTTTGGTGAAACTTGTGAAACTTTTTTCAAATTCTTAGGAACAACAATTTCTTTCTTTTTTACCAAATCACGCTCCATTTTTTTACGCTGAATTGGTTTCTGAAAACGAATTCCTTTTGGCGCATCATCAAAAATGCTCTTATCTAAAAAATTATTTATTGTTGGGTTGTTTACTTTTGGAGTGATGTAAAATAAGTATTTATCATCTATTTCTTCTAGAAACCTACTTGGTTCTGCATCTACTAATTTACCCCATCTGTAACGTGTTTGTGCATACGTTAAATACGCTACTTTTTCTGCCCTTGTTAACGCCACATAAAATAATCTTCGTTCTTCTTCTAACTCGCTTCTGGTATTCATACTCATGGCAGAAGGAAATAAATTTTCTTCTAAACCAACAACATACACATAGCCATATTCCAATCCTTTAGACTGGTGAATGGTCATTAAAGAGACCGTGGGTTTGTCATCATTTTTTTCTGAATCGAAATCTGTAGCCAACGCAACATCTTCTAAAAAAGTAGTTAAAGAAGCATCATTACCTTCTTCTATTTTATCTGTAATAAAATCTTTAATTCCGTTTAAAAGTTCTTGAACATTTTCTACTTTACTGACTGCTTCTGGCGTTCCATCTTTTTCTAAATCTTTAATTAACTGCGCCTTTTTAACAACAATTTCTGCAATTTCAAATGCATTTTTTGTTTGCGATTCTATTTGCAAACTTTGCATCATATTCATAAAATTACGAAGCTTGTTCTTAGTTCCTGCATTTATTTTTAAATCGATTTTATCGATATATTTTATAATATCGAAAATTGATTTTTTATAATGATTTGCAGCTATGGTTAGCTTATCTATAGTTGTTGCTCCGATTCCACGCGCAGGATAATTAATAATTCTTTTTAATGCTTCTTCATCATTAGGGTTGATTAAGATTCTTAAATAAGACAAAATATCTTTAATTTCTTTTCTTTGATAAAAAGAAATTCCGCCATAAATTTTATAATCCAGTCCTTTTTTACGCAACGCGTCTTCCATTGCTCTAGACTGAGAATTTGTTCTATACAAAACACAAAAACTATCTAAACCTAGCTGATGATTCATATGGTTTTCCCAAATCGATTGTGCTACAAAACGGCCTTCTTCTCCATCTGAAATAGTTCGCATTACGTTTATAGCGTCTCCCGCATCATTAGAAGTCCAAACCTCTTTGTCTAACTTTGTTTTATTCTTTTCTATAACAGAATTTGCTGCATTTACAATGTTACTTGTAGATCTATAGTTCTGTTCTAATTTAAAGGTTTTAACATCTGGATAATCTTTCTGAAAATTCAAAATATTCTGAATATTTGCTCCCCTAAAACTATAAATACTTTGAGAATCGTCTCCAACAACACAAATATTTCCAAATTTATCTGCCAAAGCTCTTACAATAATATATTGCGAATGATTTGTATCTTGATACTCATCTACCATAATATACCGAAAACGATCTTGGTATTTGGCCAAAGTTTCGGGAAAACGAGCCAGCAATTCATTGGTTCTTAATAATAAATCATCAAAATCCATTGCACCAGCTTTAAAACATCTGTCTACATAGATTCTATAAATATCGCCAACTTTAGGTCTGCTTGCATGCAAATCTGCTTCTTGTAAATCTGGGTTGTTAAAATACGCCTTAACCGTAATTAAGCTATTTTTAAACGAAGAAATGCGTCCTAAAATCTGCTTTGGTTTGTAACGTTCTCTGTCTAAGCCCATTTCTTTTATAATAGAACTTATCAAACGAACAGAATCTTGCGAATCGTAAATTGTAAAATTGGTTGGAAAACCTAGTTTATCTGCTTCTGAACGTAAAATACGTGCAAAAACCGAGTGAAAAGTTCCCATCCAAAGGTTTTTTGCTTCACTTGCACCAACAACAGAAGCAATTCTCGCCTTCATTTCTTTGGCTGCTTTATTTGTAAATGTGAGCGATAAAATATTAAACGAATCTACGCCTTGCTTCATTAAATGAGCAATTCTATACGTTAATACACGTGTTTTACCAGAACCTGCACCAGCAATAATAATCATTGGGCCATCTTTTTGTAAAACAGCTTCCTTTTGAGGTTCGTTTAAAGAATCTAAGTAACTATTCAAGAGATATTTTTTTAGAAGAATTTAAAGCGTGAAATTAACCAAACTATTTGTTTTTTATACAGAAGTTTCATAATTTTTATTCACAAGTTGTTCCTTTAAAACGCGTCTCGAAAAACGAATAACTATAATTAGAGCATAGCACCAATAAAATTGACTGTTTCTCTCTAAATCTGCTATTATTTATATTCTTACAAAATACGCCTAAAACAGATTTATGTTATTATCTGCTTATAGGCAGATAAGTAAGTTTATCTGTTCTAAGACAGATAAATATCTATTTTAAAAAGATAAATAGTATATTAGCTAAAATTACAAATACAAATGACAAGTATTTTAACAGGAGATATTGTAAATTCTAGAAAAAAAGAGGATAATTTATGGTTATCACTTTTAAAAAACACCTTACAAACTTTTGGAGAATCGCCTAAATATTGGCAAATTTATAGAGGAGATAGCTTTCAATTAGAAATAAAAAATCCTGAAAAGGCATTGCATGCTGCGTTAAAAATTAAATCTCAATTGAAAAGTATTTTAAATATTGATGTTAGAATTGGAATAGGAATAGGCGAAAAAGAATACAGTGCTTCAGAAATTACAACCGCTAATGGTGCTGCTTTTATAAATTCTGGTTTTGCTTTTGATAATTTATCAAAAAAACAAAATTTAGCCATAAAAACACCTTGGCAAGAAATTGATGATGAACTTAATATTGCATTTGACTTGGCCTTATTAACAATAGATTCTTGGTCTGTAAACTCTGCAGAAGTTTTTAAATTATCTCTAGAAAATAAAAATGCTACACAAAAAGAAATTGCACAAATTTTAAGTATTACACAGGGAAGAGTTAGCGAAAGACAAAAACGTGCTGGTTTTGAACCTATTATGAAGCTAGAAAAACGTTTTAGAAAATTAATAAATCAAAAAATAAACGGATAAGATGTTGTTATTTTTAAAGTTTTTGCTTGCTCATATTTTAGGTGATTTTGTCTTTCAATCAGAAAAGTGGGTAAAAGATAAGGAAAAAAATAAAATTAGATCTTCTAAATTATACGTGCACTTGGGGATTCATGCTTTTTTATTATTGATTTTACTTCAATTTAATTTACAAAAATATTGGCTAGGTTTTTCAATCATTCTTATATCTCATTTTATTTTTGATGTTTCTAAGCTCTACCTTCAGAAAAAAAAAACAAAGAGAAGTTGGTTTTACATATTTTAGCATTGTTTTTTGTTGTTGCTATATATACTGATTTCAATTTTTCTGTTGATGAACTTTTTACTGATAAAAATTTAGCTTTAAGTATAGCTGTTCTTTTGATAACAAATGTTTCTGCAATTATTATAAAAGTTTTTATTACACAATGGAATCCTGAAAGTAAAAAAGAAAATGATGATTCTTTGGCAAAGGCAGGACGTTATATTGGTATTTTAGAGCGTCTTTTTGTATTCATTTTTGTAATTACAAATCATTGGGAAGCCATTGGTTTCTTATTGGCTGCCAAATCGGTTTTTAGGTTTGGAGATTTAACATCTTCTAAAGACAGAAAACTCACAGAATACATTTTAATTGGGACTTTATTAAGTTTTGGTTTGGCAATTCTAATAGGAATCTTATATTCGTATGTAGTACACTTTATTTAATTTATGGAAGATAAAATCTTAGAAAGCATCGCTTATATTTTACCGGCAGCAGTAACGGGTTTGGTTGCTTATTACATGTTTAATGGCTTTATAAATAATAAAAATTCTGAAAAAAAATTAGAATTATTAGCACAACAAAGAAAAGAGGCTTTGCCTATAAAGTTACAGGCTTGTGAGCGTTTAATGTTATTTTGCGATCGAATAAACCCTGTTAAAATGTTAATGCGTGTTCCGCCAATTTCTAGCGACACAGATGATTATTTACAATTACTAATTGCAAATATAGATCAAGAATTTGAACATAATTTAGTACAACAAATCTATATTTCTGAAGATACTTGGACCGCTATTTACGCTGCTAAAAATGCTGTTACAAATAAATTAAGACAAGTAGCAGAAAATGCTACTTCTGCAAATGATCTACGTGAAAATGTGTTAATCGATTATTCTAAAACACTGCCACCAACAGAAACAGCTATCGATTTTATTAAAAATGAAGTGCGAAAGCTATTGTAATAAAAAACTCCGAACTAGAACTATCTAATAAGGAGTCTTTAATGAGGGAACGTTTCCTTTTTCAAAAGAACGTTTAAAAAATATTTTTTAGTTAAAATAAACTTTACCAGGAACAAGACCAACAGTAAATTCTTTTAATTCTGTGTTTGTAGCTGCGTCAAATATTTTTAAACTACCATTCACTTTATAATCTTTGGCATCGGTAACATAAATTTTATTTTCTTTAACAGCCAAACTATAAACTGGCGTTGTAATAATTTCTGAAGTTGGAACCTCAGTCGCATTTTCAGACATTTTAAATACTTTAGACGATGTAGAAAAGTAAATGCTGCCATCACTTACAACCATGCTATTTGGGTGAAATTCTGAAGCAAAAGTAAGCGTAGCACTTACCTCATTTGTTGCGGTATTTATTTTTACTAAACTCCCTAACGTTTCTGCAGGATTCCATGATGTTTCTGCTTTTCCTTCACAAGAAACTAACAAGTCTCCATTACTATCAAGCGCCATTTCATCTGGCACAAGACCCACCTCAATTGTTTTTACAATTGTATTATTTATCGAATTTATTACTGTAACAATATTACCCGAACCAAAACCACCTTTATGAGATATATATAAATTTTTACCCACAGCAATAATTTGTTCTGGACCTTCTGTTACTGGAATTTTATTAGTAATAATGGCTGTTGTTAAATCTACAACTGCAATATAATCATCTGTTTGATCTGAACCAGAACCCCAATTTGTAACATAACCTTTACCGTCTAAAAAAGCAATATTTATTGGGTTGCTTAAATCTGTAGTAATTTCTGTAATTTTATTCATTGAATACCTATTGGAGATAGAAATTTTATTACCAACATTTGCAATTAAATATGCATTCTCGTTGTTAAACCCAACAGATTGCAAAACAGTACCAATATTTTCATTATTTACTTTATTGTAAATTTTAGCTTCTTCTATTGTATAATCTTCAGAAATAAAATTAATTGTTCCCGTACCTCCAGAAAAAGCACCTTCATTAGCTACTAAAACTCCATGTTCATAATCTCCTTTTGGTAAAATTAGCTCATTACTGCTGTTACAAGATGTAAATAAAACACCTGCTGTTAAAGCGACTAAAAAAATTGATTTTTTAATATTCATCATTTTTAAAAATTTATGTTTGTTGTTATTAGAAAATTTACTCCAGGCATGGGCCTGCTTAATGTATTTTGATAATTTGAATTGTAAATATTATTAATTTTAAAACCAACTATTGGTTTCTTTTTAATTGATAAAAATTGATAATCAAAACCCACATTAGCAACTGTAAAAGCAGGAATTATAGCTACTAGAAAAGAAACATCATCATTAAATAATTGCTGATAGTAAACGCTAAAAGCTTTATAATTATAATTCAACAGAAAATTTGCTCGATTTTTTGGCACAGAAATTAATGCCTTGTTTGTTTCTAAATCTTTCGCATCTGTATAAGAATAGTTTGTATTCAATTTAAAATGATGCAACCCGATATTTTTTCTAAAATTAACTGCAAACTCAATACCTAAATTTCTAGTTTCACTAACATTCACAGGACTCCAAGCTCCCGTTTCATTAGGTATCCACTGTATCAAATCATCAGATTTAATATAAAAAGCATTCAATTGAAAAGAAATATTGCTAAATGTTATGGCGTTACCAACTTCAAATTGATAGGATTCTTCTGGTTTTAAATTTATATTTCCGCTAGGTTCCCAATACAAATCATTAAAAGTTGGAATTCTAAAATTCTTAGAAGTATTAAAAGAAAGTGTGTAATATTTATTAAATTCCTGTTCTATTCCTAAAGAATATAAAAAGGGAGAAGCAATATTTTTTAAGTATTCTTGCCTAAACTGCAAACCATAACTTAACCTTTTTGTTAATTGATGATTGAAGGAAAATACCGCTGAAAAAACATTTCTTCTATTCGAAGAAAAACTACTTCCATTTACTAGTGTAGACTCAAAACCAGCAATGGTATTTATCTTTATTTTTCTAGAAACATAATTACTATAATCTAATTTTACTATTTTTCTTTTTACGGTTCCAATAGAGAAAATATTTTTATTAGACTTGTCATCAAAAAATTTAAACTCATCAAAAACATAGGCAAATTTAGATGTGATGGCTTCATTAGGAGAAATGAAATAACTCCATTCTAGTAAATTTTTTAAACTCACGTCTTTATAAGCATCATTAGATGGTGCATTTAAAGTTCTAGAAAGGTTTCTGTCTGAAAAAAAAGAGTTTGAAAAAATTTTTATTTGATGCTGATTATTAAATTTATAGCCAAAATTTACATCCAAATTAGAATTGTACAACTCCCCATTGTCGTTTTTTAAATTAGTCTCTACATAGTGAAAATCGTTATTAGAAGCATTGTATCCTAAACCGATGCTCACATAACTTTTAGTATTCGATTTCTTAAAATTATAACTAATATGTTTTGTATCAAAGCTTCCATACTTTAATAAAAGGTGCTGTTTTCTTGTAGGTAAAAATGTAATATTATTATTTAAATGAACAGTACCACCAATAGCACCACTTCCAAAAAGTACGCTTCCACCACCACTTCTTACCGTAATATCATCATAAGAATTAGATGATATAGCATTAAAATCTGTCTGACCGTTTAGTTGAGAGTTTATGTTAATTCCGTTCCAAATTACAGCTGTTTGAGATGCATTTGTACCTCTAAAAGAAGGTGGAGAAACCATTCCTGGTCCATTTTCTTTAAAATATATAAAAGAATTAAAACGCAAAACAGCTGTTAAAGACTTTATATTTCTACGAACTAAACTATCTGTAATAGAAATTTTACTATATCCTTTAGAAAAATCTTTCACTTTAGAAATTGGTAAAACAATCTCTTTTAATTGAATAACAACAGTATCTTTTTGAGCATACAAGTTAATTGCACCAAATAATAAACAACAAATAATTGTGTACTTTTTTACCATAGTTTCAATAAACTTCTATCCCGAAAGTTTTTTAATTGTTCTTAATAATGGCAGGTCTCCTGACTTGCGTCTTGTAACAAACCTTCCCAACAATAAATTGTCAGTGGTAAAAGAATAGTTACAAGCTTTATAGCTTACAGTTGCGGGAACAGTTCTAGATTTTAACTAGATTCCTTTTTAATCTTTTGTAAAATGATTCTTACATCAAAACCAAAATCACTGCAAAAGTAGTTTTTAAATTGATATGACAAAACAATTTTGTAATCTTGTTCTCTAATTATTTTTTGATGATGAAACGAACACAGAACGCTATTCTTTTACTCCTTATTTTATTTACTTTTTCTTGCAAAAAAGAAATTGTAAAAGTGACTAAAAGCACCCCAAATAAAAGTACTATTAAATATGCTAAAGGCTTTGATATCATTGATGATAATGGCGTTAAAAGGTTAATTATAAAAACAGCATACCAGAACTCTAAAGAGGTTTTTGAATATGAAATTAGAAGTAAAGATTCAAATAAAACGGTTGTTTCTAAAAATGAAGTTGTAGAAGTACCAATTCGAAAAATTGTTGTTACCTCAACAACTCACATACCCATGGTAGAGTTGCTAAATGAAGAAACTTCAATTGTTGGTTTTCCGTATTCTAAATATGTTTCATCAGAAAAAACAAGGGTTTTAATTGATGAAGGAAAAATTACGGAAATTGGTAGAGAAAATTCTCTAAACACAGAGATATTATTAGACTTACAACCAGAGTTGGTTGTAGGTTACAGTGTTTCTGCTGCAGATAATAGTTTAACAACCATTAAAAAAGCGGGAATTAATGTAATTTATAACGGAGATTGGTTAGAAGAAACACCTTTAGGAAAAGCAGAATGGATTAAGTTCTTTGGTGTTTTATTTGATAAAGAAAAACAAGCAGACAGTATTTTTAAGGTAATTGAAACCAATTATATAGATGCTAAAAAGCTTGCAGAAAAATCAATGAAGAATCCTACAATTTTATCTGGAGCAATTATGAGTAAAGATATTTGGAACTTGCCTGCTGGAGCGAGTTTTGTTGCTCAGTTTTTAAAAGATGCTAATTTAAATTATCTCTGGAAAAATTCTGAAGGCAAAGGAAGTTTATCTTTGAGTTTTGAAAGTGTTTTTGACAAAGGAAAAGATGCTGATTATTGGATTGCTCCTGGATATTTTTCATCTAAAGAACAATTGTTAAAAAGTAATCCGTTATACGCTAAATTCAAATCTTTTAATACAGATAATATTTACACACCTTCAACAAAAAAAGGAAAAACGGGTGGTGTTATTTATTACGAATTAGGAAGTACAAGACCAGATTTAGTTTTAAAGGATATTATTAAAATCACAAATCCTGATTTATTACCCAATTACAAACTTATTTTCTTTGAAAAAATGAAATAAAAAAACCTTCAATATTTTTACTGAAGGTTTCTTGTTTAAAAAAATTTAGGGGAAACATTTTCTTATTACAAAAATAGGAGAAACATATATTTCTTCTCTTACTTATTTATTTATTGCGTAGTTTTTGGGTAGTTACCTCTATAATCAATAGGCTTTTAAGGTGTTTTCTATTGAAATCGCTTCTTTTCTACTCTTAATATTTAATTTTTCATAAATATTTTTTACATGAAACTTTACCGTATTTACAGAAATATTAAGTTTATCTGCAATTTCTTTATTTGTAATATCCTCTGAGATAAAGTTAAATATTTCCAATTCTCTAAAACTTAAATTGGCAGTTTCTAAAAGGTTCTTTTTTGGCGTACTTGGTTTTTCAAGAGCTTCTGAAAGGCTTTTATTTCTTTAGAATAATTAACAATTTCATTTCGCATTAATAAATTTTCATTATTTAATATTCCCATTCTATAAATTACAGCAAATGATAGTAAAATCATTTCAAAAAAACCACCAAGTTTTAAGGTTGTGGGACTAATGTAAAAAAAGCTAAAGCCGAAGAGTTTTAAAATAAAAAAATTGATAGATAATATTAAAATAAAGAAATAACCTATAACAAAAAATTTGGTGTAAAAGTTTTTTCTAAATAATAAAACACTTAAAAACCAACAGAATAATAATAATAATAATAATAATAAGGAGAACCCAAAAATTTCCATTATTACAAAGAAAATAAAAATATCGGTAACTAGATATATACATAAAAATGTAAAAACGAGCATCAATAAAAGCCAACCATAGTTACTAGCCTTAGAAAAATATTGATTTATCTGTAAATAGTTTTTTGAAAATAGAAAAGAGAAAAAATAAACGAAAAAATGAACAATAACATAGCTGTTATTAATTACAGGTTTTGACAAATTAAAGAAAAACAACATTCCATCACTTACAAAAAGTGAAGACGTCATACTCAAAAGAAAAAGGCTATAATATATAAATAGATCATCTTTAAAATTTATAAAGTAAAAAATATTGATGAGAATTATTATAAATGCGCAACCATTATAAAATCCAATAAATAAGAAATCTATTTTATCTGCCTTTAAAAAAGCAGATTGGGAACTAACATGAATAGGTATTAGCGCTTCTCGAAGGGTTGTTACCCGTAAATAAACCGGATTTTTAGAAGCTACTAAATAGGATAAATATCGCTCACGTTTTAAAACTTTTAATTACTTTTCATTTTGATAAGCTAACGTGTTTGGTCTCTGATTATTTAAAACCTGTATGATATAATCGCCATCTTCCTCCTTAAAACTCTCTATTTTAAACCAAAAAACACCATTATTTAGTCCGTTACTAATTACATTAATGTATTTTTTTAATTGTACAAATTCTATATTATGAATCGTTATTTCCTTTTTTAAATCATGGATATAGGAAATTTTAGTTTGAGAATAACTCAAACTTATAAATAATAGAAAAATATAAATTAATTTATGTTTCAACTTTCTTTAAACTATTAATGTTAAAAGAAATGAAAGCGTTGCTCTATCTAAAACAATTTTGTCTGGTTCTCGTCATCTATTCTCTTCTGTTCTGCTTTTTTTCTTGCTATTGATTTTTGCAAAGCTATTTTCGCTTTTTCCTCTGCCGAAAGTTCTTCTAAAATAGGTTTTTTGGTTTCCGTTTCTTCAACTTCTATTGGTAAGCTATCCTTTAAAATATCTTCCGCTATAACTTCTGTTTCTTCATTTATTTCTTCTTCCTCCTCCTCCTCTTCATAAGATAAAGATGCTAACAAATTAACTTGCTTAATTTTCTCTGTAGTTAATTGATTTCCTTGTGCTTTTATTCCTTTTACAGCTATAAATTCTTCAAAATTAACTTCTTCATTCTCTAAACTCCTTTTAGAGTATATAACTTCTGCCATTGGTCTGTAATCTGTCGCAACAATTTCTAATTGCGATTTTACATGTTCAGATATAAAACTTTCCTCTTTCTCTGTTGTTTCAATTAAAAAACGTTTTACATAGTAACGTTCTTTTTCTCCATCGAAATAAATAGCAGAAATTGGTTTGTTAGGCTTCCATTTCTCTAACACAATAGTGTCATTATCAAAATGCATTGCTAGATTCGGTTTTACCGCTTTTGCTTTTCCGCTTTGTGTGACAATTAATAATTTATCTTCTGCTCTAAACTCTCCTAACAATTCACCTCTTTCGTCAACATTTAAACGTTGCACTGCATCATCAAACCATATTTTACGTGGTTTTAAGGTTGAAACTCCTTCAGACTTAAAATCGACAGATTTAATTGCATATTTAGTAATTCTATTTCCTCTAACGGCTCTTCCTTTTACTGCTAAATCTGCAAAATCAATATCCCACTTCATTTTTTTAACACCTCCAACAGCACGTAAATTCGTCGTTACAACTTCTGCTTCTCCATTTAGGTTTGCAGTAAAATAATGTACAATAGATCCTTTATTTCCGTTTGTTAAATCGTATTCTTTGTCTCTAGTTACAGAGGTTACATTAAAACGCTTCATATAAGAAGCACCTCTAGCACCATCTCTGTACATAAAATTATATACGGTTCTTTTGTCTTTCTTTTTAAACACAGCAACATAGAGAATATCTTTACCAACAAAGGTTTTAGTATCTACCTTTGTTACCTTCATAACACCATCTTTTCTAAAAATAATAATATCATCAATATCAGAACAATCGGTTATAAACTCATCTTTTTTAAGTGAAGTACCTATAAAACCTTCTTCTCTATTTACATAAAGTTTTGCATTGTTCATTGCTACTTTAGAAGCTACAATATCATCAAAAATTCTAATTTCTGTTTTGCGTTCTTTGTCCTTTCCGTACGTTTCTTTTAAACGTTTAAAATAATCGATTGCATATTCTATTAACTTTGCTAAATGGTCTTTTACTACTGCAATTTTATCTTCTAAACCCTCTATAAATTGTTTTGCTTTGTCAATATCAAACTTTGATATTTTCTTAATACGTATCTCTGTTAAACGCGTAATATCTTCAACCGTAATTGCACGTTTTAAATGTTTTATATGAGGCTGCAAACCTTTATCAATCGCTTCAATTACGCCTTCCCAAGTTTCTTCTTCTTCAATATCTCGATAGATTCTATTTTCTATAAAAATGCGTTCTAAAGAAGAGAAATGCCATTGCTCTTCTAATTCTTTTAATTGAATTTCTAATTCTTTCTTCAACAAATCTACCGTTAAATCTGTAGAATGTCGTAACATTTCAGAAACACCTATAAAAACAGGTTTGTTGTTTTCAATAGTACAACATAAAGGCGAAATAGAATTTTCACAATTGGTGAATGCATACAGCGCATCAATAGTTTTATCTGGTGACACATTTGGTGGCAAATGCACTAAAATCTCTACCTCTGCAGCGGTATTATCTTCAATCTTTTTAATCTTAATCTTCCCTTTTTCATTGGCTTTTATAATACTATCAATTAAAGTGGTAGTGGTAGTACCAAAAGGAATTTCATTAATAACCAAGGTCTTTTTATCTAGCTGTGCAATTTTTGCCCGAACTCGTACTTTACCTCCACGTTTCCCATCATTATAGTTGGTAAAATCTGCTATTCCTCCAGTAATAAAATCTGGTAATATTCTAAAACTTCTCCCTTTTAAATATTTAATCGAAGCATCAATTAATTCAATAAAGTTATGCGGTAGTATTTTGGTTGATAAACCTACAGCAATTCCTTCTGCTCCTTGTGCTAGTAATAGCGGAAACTTTACCGGTAAATCTATCGGTTCTTTCCTTCTACCATCATAAGACATTTTCCAATCTGTAGTTTTCGGATTAAAAACTACGTCTAAAGCAAACTTAGACAAACGAGCTTCAATATATCTTGATGCTGCAGCTCTGTCTCCTGTTAAAATATTTCCCCAGTTACCCTGCATATCAATCAGCAATTCTTTCTGACCAATTTGTACCATAGCGTCCGCAATAGATGCATCTCCATGCGGATGGTATTGCATGGTATGCCCAACAATATTCGCTACTTTATTGTAACGCCCATCATCTAAATCTTTCATAGAATGCATAATTCTACGCTGCACGGGTTTTAAGCCGTCTTCTAAAGACGGAACCGCTCTTTCTAAAATTACATACGAAGCATAATCTAAAAACCACTCCTTGTACATTCCTGTAATCTTGGTAATGGTTTCGACGGAATCCGCCTGATTCTCTAAAGAATCTGCTTGATTTTCTAGATTTGATAATTCTTCTTCGTGCTCGTTGTCGTTTATTTCTTCACTCATTTTTAAACGTTTAACTGTTTAATCGTTTAACTTTTTATTTGTATATTCCAATAAAAAAGCTTGTTATAACTCCTTTTTTTAGCGTTCCCTAAAGGTCGGGCTTTACGTTGTATCTTTTTTTCGTTCCTCAAAAAAGGATGTCACTTCAATCCCTAACGCAAGCTTACTTAACAGCAATATTCTTTTTTATATCTAATTTTATGTTTTTCTACAGAATTATCTTTCTTTTCAGTCAATTTATCTCGATAAGAAAACACCAATCCTATATTTTTATCGTGATGATTCACTTTCTTTTTAATGTCTTCAATTTCTAATCGTAAACTTAAATCATCAGTTAAAAAAATTCACATTTTTATAAATATTCTAATCATCTTAATATTTACAGCAATTGCCCTATCACTTTTTAAAACACTTAATAACTTGGCAACTACTTATTATTCATAAAACATTAGAGCGCAGCACAATTCCATATTCACAGAATTAGAGGGCGCAAATTACGTCCTCCAATTTTATATTACGCTTTTGGCTCTTTATTTTTTATTTGGAATGAAACAATAAATAATGCCGCTGATAAAACTCCAAAAAAAGCTCCTGAATTATTTTTACTTCCTAAATTATTCCAATCTATTAAAGACAGGCAAAAAATGAATAACACTACAAATAACCCGGTAAAAATATTCTTAATTAATGTTTTATTAAACTTCTTCATCTTCTAGAGTATCTATCTCAACTTTTAAATTTTCAATAATAAATTTCTGTCTGTCGGGTGTATTTTTACCCATATAAAATTCTAACATTTGCTCAATAGACATTTCTTTGTCTAACATTACAGGATCTAACCTGATATCATCTCCTATAAAATGAACAAACTCATTTGGTGAAATCTCTCCCAAACCTTTAAATCGAGTTATTTCTGGTTTCCCTCTTAATTTACCTATTGCTTGTTGTTTTTCTTCTTGAGAATAACAATAAAATGTTTGTTTTTTGTTTCTAACTCTAAACAACGGCGTTTCTAAGATGTATAAATGTCCTTCTTTGATCAATTCAGGAAAAAATTGTAAGAAAAAAGTAATCAGTAACAAACGAATGTGCATTCCATCTACATCGGCATCTGTTGCAATTACAATATTGTTATACCGCAACTCTTCTAAACCATCTTCTATATTTAAAGCTGCTTGCAATAAATTAAATTCCTCATTTTCATACACGATTTTCTTACTCAATCCGTACGAATTTAAAGGCTTCCCTTTCAAACTAAAAACCGCTTGTGTATTTACGTTTCGCGACTTTGTAATAGAACCAGATGCAGAATCTCCCTCTGTAATAAACAACGTAGTTTCTAAATAGTTTTCTTTCTTAATATCGCCTAAGTGAATTCTACAATCGCGTAATTTTTTATTGTGTAAACTAGATTTCTTTGCTCTATCTTTTGCCAATTTTCGAATTCCAGAAAGCTCTTTACGTTCTTTTTCGGCTTGCATTATTTTTCGCTGAAGCTTGTCTGCTACTTCTGCATTTTTATGCAAATAATTATCTAGCTTGGTTTTTAGAAAATCATTAATATACGTTCTTACCGTTGGCAAGTTTCCTCCCATATCTGTAGAACCCAATTTTGTTTTAGTCTGACTTTCAAAAATTGGCTCCATTACTTTGATTGCAATCGCAGAAATAATGGATTTTCTAATATCTGAAGCCTCAAAATTCTTCCCGTAAAATTCTCGAATGGTTTTTACAATTGCTTCTCTAAATGCCGCTTGGTGCGTCCCCCCTTGTGTGGTATGTTGTCCGTTTACAAAAGAATGATATTCTTCTGAGTATTGCGTTTTACTGTGCGTTATGGCAACTTCAATATCCTCTCCTTTTAAGTGAATTATTGGATACAACATGTCTTCTTTGTTGTTGTTATCTTCCAATAAATCTTTCAGTCCGTTTTCCGAAAAGAACTTTTCACCGTTAAAAATGATGGTTAAACCTGGGTTCAAATACACATAATTCTTCAGCATTTTTGCTACATACTCATTTCTGTATTTGTATTTTTTAAAGATCTCTTCATCTGGTATAAACGAAACCTTCGTACCTTTTCTACGCGAAGTTTCTTCTAAAAACTCTTGATTCCCTAAATTTCCTTGGCTAAATTCTGCAGATGCAGATTTTCCATCACGCGAAGATTCAACTCTAAAAAAAGAGGAAAGCGCATTTACTGCTTTTGTACCAACGCCGTTTAAACCTACCGATTTTTTAAATGCTTTAGAGTCGTATTTACCACCAGTATTCATTTTAGAAACCACGTCTACTACTTTCCCTAAAGGAATTCCTCGTCCGTAATCTCTAACTGTAACCTTACTTCCATGAATAGAAATTTCGATGTTTTTTCCGGCTCCCATCACGTATTCGTCAATGGAATTGTCTAAAACTTCTTTTACAAGAATGTAAATTCCGTCATCTGCAGAAGAACCATCCCCTAATTTACCAATGTACATTCCCGGACGCATTCTTATATGCTCTTTCCAATCTAAAGACCTGATATTATCTTCTGTATATTTTGTTTCTTGACTCATGAAATGTCTTACTGTTGTTAGGTTTGAAGCCTTGCTAAAATAACATTAAACCAGCTAAAACAAAACATCTTAGTTAATTAGTTATCAACATGATTTCAACGGTTTTTTAATGGATTTTGATTTCATTTTGTTAAGGTTCTTTTAATTTAGAAACTTAATAAAAAAGTAAAATTTAGATCCTAATTTTATTAAAAACTATCACTTCTTAAGTTTTTTTTCTTTATTTAATTATGAACGTTTCAGGCTCACAAATTTAAAATGAATTTCACTCACTTGTTAGCTATTATTTGTAAAATTTGTATTTCTAATAAGGAACCTCGCCAGCATCTAAAAATCACAAAATAAAACAATATGTTATATTTTTAAACAATTCAACTTATATTAAACAATTTAATTACTTTTGACAGAAATAAATTAGAATCATCGTGGAAAGAGCACAACTTTTAGAAATAGCAAATAAATACGGAAGTCCTTTATATGTTTACGATACCGATAAAATCGAATCGCAATACAACAGGTTAACAAATGCTTTTAGCAGCGTTAAGAATTTAAAACTAAATTATGCTGTAAAAGCACTATCTAACATCAATATTTTAAAGTTTTTTAAAAATATTGGTGCAGGTTTAGATACCGTTTCTATTCAAGAAGTTCATTTAGGTTTAACAACAGGAATTGACCCAAAGAAAATAATTTTTACCCCAAATGGAGTTTCTTTAAAAGAGATTGAAGAAGTCGCAAAATTAGGCGTTCAAATTAATATAGATAATCTTTCTATTTTAGAATTATTCGGACAAAAACACCCAGAAATTCCTGTTTGTGTTCGTATCAATCCGCATATTATGGCGGGTGGAAATTCTAAAATATCGGTAGGCCATATCGATTCTAAATTCGGAATCTCTATTCACCAAGTTCCGCATATTAAACGTGTGGTGGAGAATACAGGAATGAATATTAATGGAATTCACATGCACACAGGTTCAGATATTTTAGATATCGATACTTTTTTACGTGCGACAGAAATCTTATTTGATGTTGCTAAACAATTTGAAAACATCGATTTTATTGACTTTGGAAGTGGATTTAAAGTACCGTATAAAGAAGGAGATATTTCTACAGATATCGAGCAACTAGGATTGCAATTATCAGAAAGATTCAATGAATTTTGTGTAGAATACGGAAAAGAAATTACGTTGATGTTCGAACCAGGAAAATTTTTAGTTTCTGAAGCAGGTGTTTTCTTAGCCAAAGTAAATGTTGTAAAACAAACAACTTCTACTGTTTTTGCACATGTAGATTCTGGTTTTAATCACTTCGTAAGACCAATGATGTATGATTCTTATCACCACATTACAAACATTTCTAATCCTGAAGGAAGAGACCGATACTACTCTGTGGTAGGTTATATTTGCGAAACAGACACTTTTGGTTCTAATAGAAGAATTGCAGAAATTTCTGAAGAAGATGTTTTATGTTTTCACAATGCCGGCGCATATTGTTTTTCTATGGCTTCAAATTACAACTCACGATTTTTGCCGCCAGAAATAATGATTTACAAAGGAAAAGATTACTTAATTAGAAAAGGACAAACGTTGAAAGATATTTTACACAATCAAGAAATTGTTGATTTTACTTCGCAAAAGAAAACTAAAAAAGACAAAGCTTCAGCATAGAAGCTTCTAAAAATAAATTATTTTAGCCACGAATTCATGAATTAAAAATGAATTCGTGGTTTTTTTTTAAACATTTATTTTATATGAGAATAAGACTTTCTAAAATTGAAGATATTTCGAATGTTATGGTAATTATTGAAGAGGCAAAACAATATTTAGCTTCTCAAAATATCAATCAATGGCAAAACGGATATCCGAATACAGAACAAGTAGAACAAGACATTTTAAAAGAGGAAAGTTACGTGGTTGTTAATGATGAAAATCAGATTATGGCAACTTCTATGTTTACGTCAAACCCAGAACCAACCTACAAAATTATTGATGGAAATTGGAGTATTGATGAAACTGAAGTCTACGGAGTTATTCATAGAATGGCAATTAAAAAGGAGTTTCGAAAATTTGGTTTGGCTACTTTTATGTTTCATGAATTTCATTTACAATTACTAGAAAAAAATATTAAAAGTTTAAAGATTGATACGCACGAAGAGAATACAGGGATGCAATCTTTATTAAGAAAATTAGGCTACAAGTATTGCGGAATTATTTATACCAATTACAACGCTAAGAGATTCGCTTTCGAAAAAGTAGTTGTTTAAAAAATCAATTTAAAAACTATATTTACAACCTCATAAATTTACTTTTATGAGGATTTTTTATTCCTTTAAACGCTATCGAACAAATGCAAATACTTCAATATATAATTCAACAAACTCAGCTATCTTCTAAATCTGTAGCAAATACTATTTCATTGTTAAATGAAGATGCTACCATTCCGTTTATATCGAGATATAGAAAAGAAATGACCGGTAATTTAGATGAGGTTCAAGTTGGAGAGATTGTAAAATTTAAAGAAGTTTTTGAAGTTTTAGAAAAGCGTAAAAAAACTATTTTAAAAGCTTTAGAAGAACAACATGTTTTAACAGATGACTTAGCACAAAAAGTAACAACTGCTAGCCATTTAATTACTTTAGAAGATTTGTATTTACCTTTTAAGAAAAAGCGTAAAACCAAAGCAGAAACTGCCCGTTTACAAGGTTTAGAACCATTGGCAAAAATGATGATGAGTCAGCGTGTAAACGACTTAGAACATACGGCTTCAAAATATACATCCAACGAAGTTACAACAATTGAAGATGCGCTGGAAGGTGCTCGTTTTATAATTGCAGAATGGATAAATGAGCGTACCGACATTCGTGGTAATATTAGACGTGAACTAGAAAGACATGCTACCATTTCATCAAAAGTTATAAAGAGTAAAATTGAGGATGAGAAAGCACAGAAATTTAAAGATTATTTCGACTGGAGTGAGTCTTTAAGTCGAATTCCTTCTCATCGTTTTTTAGCAATATTAAGAGCAGAAAGCGAAGGTTTTATTCGTGTTAAAATAGCAATTGATGCAGAAAGAGCGCTTCAAAAAATGGAAGAGCGTATTATTCGTTCTCAAAATGAGTGTGCTCCTCACATAGAACTCGCCATTAAAGATGCTTTTAAACGTTTATTGTTTCCTTCTTTGTCAAATGAAAGGTTGTTAATTGCGAAAGAAAAAGCAGATGAAGATGCGATAACGGTATTCTCTAAAAACCTAAAACAATTGCTTCTAGGCGCTCCTTTGGGTGAAAAAAGAATTCTAGCAGTAGATCCTGGCTTTAGATCTGGTTGCAAAATTGTCTGTTTAAATGAACAAGGAGACTTAGAACACAATGACACTATTTTTCCACATGCGCCACAGAATCAATCTACAGAAGCGATTCAAAAAATTAGCTTTTTAGTTGATGCACATAAAATTGAAGCGATTGCTATTGGTAACGGAACTGCTTCTCGAGAAACCGAACAACTAATTAAAAAAATCGAATTTAAAAATCCTGTTGCTATTTTTGTGGTGAGTGAAGCTGGCGCGTCTATTTATTCAGCGTCAAAAATTGCAAGAGAAGAATTCCCAAATTACGATGTTACGGTTCGTGGTGCTGTTTCTATTGGACGAAGATTGCAAGATCCTTTGGCTGAATTGGTAAAAATTGATGCAAAATCCATTGGTGTTGGGCAATACCAGCATGACGTAGATCAAACGAAGTTGAAAAAATCTTTAGACACCACTGTAGAAAGTTGTGTAAATACCATTGGCGTTAACATAAATACGGCAAGCGAATCTTTGTTGAGTTATGTTTCTGGAATCGGACCAAAATTAGCAGAAAATATTGTAAACTACAGAAATGAGAATGGTTCTTTTACTTCTAGAATTGCTATTAAAAAAGTACCGCGTTTAGGTGGAAAAGCGTACGAACAAGCTGCTGGCTTCTTAAGAATTAAAAATGGAAAAAATCCGTTAGACGATTCTGCCGTGCATCCAGAAAGTTATAGTTTGGTTGATAAAATAGCCCAGGATTTAAAGAAAAACATTTCTGAATTCATTGGAAATAAAGAGGTGCTTCAAAAAATAAATTTACAAAAATATACATCTTCAACAATTGGTTTGCCTACGTTGCAAGATATTATAAGTGAATTAGAAAAACCAGGTGTAGATCCAAGAGCAAAGGCTAAAGTATTTTCTTTTGATGCAACGATTACAACAATTTCAGATTTAAGAATCGGACAAATATTACCAGGAATTGTAAATAATATTACCAATTTTGGTTGTTTTGTAGATATTGGTATCAAAGAAAGTGGTTTAATTCACGTTTCTAATTTATCAGATACGTTTGTAAAAGATGTAAACGCCATTGTTATTTTACAACAACAAATTAGTGTAAAGGTTTTAGAGGTTGATGTTGTGAGAAAACGAATTCAATTGGCTTTAGTAAAATAATAATTTTTTATATTTATAAAATGAGCAATAAAATAGAAAAAACAGATTTATGGGATGACTTAAGTGATTCTCAAAAGAATGAAATACAACAAGAAATTATTGAGTCTAATAAAAAGAAAAAAGTCTCTTGGGAAGATGTAAAAAAAGAACTCTCAAAATTGAAATAAAATGCAGTCCTTCATGTTTTAGAAACAAAAAGAGGTCTTTTTTTTTTTAATATTTTATTTTTAAAGATGTAAATGCATTGTTAACCTTCAGTAACAAATTATTGTAAAAGTGCTAGATGTTAATGTTATTAACAAGCAAATTCAATTGACTTTGATGAAGTAAAATAATAATTTCTTATCTTTATAAAAAGAAAAAAAATGGATATTCAAACAACAAAAATAGTATTGATAAAAGAAATTTTGGATATTGAAAATCCGGAAACTCTTTTAAAAATAAGAAATATACTTGATGAATCTAATTTTGATTTAGATGTTGTTAATGAAAATAATATAGAGTATGTCAATCTAAATCCTTCTCTACAAAAAAGAAAACTAGCATTTATTACTGATTTCATCAATTTAGAGAATGAAGAAACAATATCTAAACTTGAAAAATTACTTTGGCAACACAATGATTTTTGGAACGAATTAAGTCTTTCTGAAAAAGAAGAAATTCAACAAGGAATTAAAGAATTAAATGAAGGTAAAAGAGTTTCTTATGAATCTGTTTTAGATGAAGTCTCTTAATGCAGGTTTTTTATTCTGAATTAGCAAGGCTTAAATATATTAAAGTAATTAATCATCTAATTGAAAACTGGAGTTTACAAACTAAAAATAATTTCATTAAAAAGTTCGACCTAAAAATTCAGCAAATAAAACTCCACCCTAATAGTTGCTTAGAATCACTTGAATATAAAGGTCTTTACAAGTGTCTAGTTACCAAACAAACTACTTTTTATTACAGAGTTCTTAAAAATCAACAAGAAATAGAAATCATTACTGTTTTTGATACCAGACAAAATCCTAATAAGTTAAATAAAGATTTGTAAAACTTTTCATATATTTCCTTACTTTCGACCTCACAAAAAGAACCAATGAAAGTCTGTATTGCCGAAAAACCATCTGTAGCAAGAGAAATAGCTAGTATTCTAGGAGCCAACACAAAACGTGATGGTTACTACGAAGGAAACGGTTATGCGGTAACATATACTTTCGGACATTTGTGCACACTTTTAGAACCTAAAGATTACAAACCGCATTGGAAAAGTTGGGATTTGAATAATTTGCCAATGCTTCCAGAACGTTTTGATACCAAAGTAACAGGCGATGCAGGAATTAGAAAGCAATTTAATATTGTAAAATCTTTGTTCGACAAAGCAACTGTTGTTATCAATTGTGGGGATGCTGGTACAGAAGGAGAATTGATTCAGCGTTGGGTAATTAATCAGGCTGGTTATAAAGGAGAAGTTCAGCGTTTATGGATTTCTTCTTTAACAGAAGAAGCAATTAAAGAAGGTTTTAAAAATTTAAAACCTGCAGAAAAATATGACAACCTCTATTATGCAGGATTTTCTAGAGCCATTGGAGATTGGCTTTTAGGGTTGAACGCAACCCGTTTATACACCGTTAAATTTGGTGGTTATAAGCAAGTTTTATCAGTTGGTAGGGTGCAAACTCCTACCCTAGCGATGTTGGTAAATCGTTTTGTGGAAATTGAGAACTTTAAACCACAACCGTATTGGGAATTACAAACTACATATAGAAATACCCTTTTTAATTATGAAGACGGGCGCTTTTTAAAGCAAGAAGACGGACAAGTTTTAGCTAATAAAGTTAAAGAATCTGATTTCGAAATTGTTTCTGTCACCAAAAAGAAAGGAAAAGAGTACGCTCCTAAATTGTTCGATTTAACCGGTTTACAAGTATACTCTAATAATAAATTCGGTTTTTCTGCAGATGAAACATTAAAAATGGTTCAGAAGTTATACGAGATGAAAGTTGTTACCTACCCAAGAGTAGATACTACTTTCTTACCAAATGATGTGTATCCTAAAATTGCAGGAATTTTATCGAAATTAACAAACTATAGCGAATTAACACAACCTCTTTTAGCAAGTAAAATAAAAAAATCTAAACGTGTTTTTGATGATAAAAAAGTAACAGATCACCACGCGATTATTCCTACCGGAATTCAAGGGAATTTACAATACAATCAACAACAGGTGTACGATATTATTACACGTAGATTTATTGGTGTTTTTTATCCAGATTCAGATGTTTCTAATACCTCTGTAATTGGTAAGGCTGCAGATGTTCCTTTTAAAACAACCGGAAAAGAAATTTTAACCAAAGGTTGGCGTGTTGCTTTTGAAACAGAAGAAAGCAAAATTAAGAAAGATTTAAACGAGCAAGTTACCTTGCCTTCTTTTGTAAAAGGCGAAAAAGGAACACATGAACCTTCGTTTTTAGAAAAGGAGACCAAACCACCAAGAAATTTTACAGAAGCAAGTTTATTACGCGCCATGGAAACTGCAGGTAAGCAAGTAGATGATGATGATTTGCGTGAATTGATGAAAGAAAACGGAATTGGAAGACCCTCTACAAGAGCAAGTATTATTGAAACCTTATTCCGAAGAAAATATATTGAGCGAAAAAAGAAATTGGTGTTACCAACACAAACAGGAATTGATTTAATTAACATTATTGACAACGAATTATTAAAGTCTGCTGAGTTAACCGGACGTTGGGAAAAACGTTTAAAAGAAATTGAACGCGGAGAATTTAATGCTGGAACCTTCATTAATAATATGAAGAAAATGGTAGATGAATTGGTGTATGAAGTCCGTTCTAACACTTCTAAAAAAAGAATTTCTTCGAATGCTACTGTCACTGAGAATGAAACAGAGCAATCTGTAGCTTCAAAAGCGAAAACCAAATCAAAAGTAAAAAAAGAAGTTCTTGGAAAAATCTGTCCGAAATGTAAAAAAGGAAACCTTTTAAAAGGTGCTGCTGCTTTTGGATGCTCTGAATATAAAAACAATTGTGATTTAAAAATTCCATTTGAAATCTACGGAAAGAAGGTTTCAGAAAATCAATTGATACGATTGATTGACAAAGGATGTACCACAAATTTAAAAGGTTTTAAAACGGATGCTGGTTCAGTTGAGGGATTAATTCGTTTTGATGAAAATTTCAAACTAAAACTTGAAGCTAAAAAAACGGCAGCTGCGATTTCTCCAGAAAAAGCTACTGACAAAATCTCTTGTCCGAAATGTAAACAAGGAACTGTTTTAAAGGGAAAATCAGCTTATGGTTGTTCTGCTTATAAAACGGGTTGCGATTTTGTTTTTACGTTTGATGCTATTAAAAAAATGGCCAACGGAAGACCTTTAACAAAAGAGTTGGTGCTTCAAATAATTGCTAATTAATTTTTTAACAGATTACTAAACACCCTTTTGGTTTTAGAAAATTAATTACAACAAAGCAAAGCGGTAGAAAAAACTTATTTCAAAGTGATTAGACCTCGCAGGTTTTAAAAACCTGTGAGGTATAATCATTTATTAAAAAAAAGCTAGCAAACAATTTTGGCCCTGGTTGAACTTTTTTATCCTTTTAAAAAAAAGAGTCTATTTTTATAAATTGATGCTCTATATGCTTGCAGAAATGATAAATAAAAAGTTGCTTTTTAAAATAACAACTCTTAAAAAAAATTGAAACTATCTCTTAAACCTTGCCTGAGCGAGTATTATTACCTTAGTTTTATAGCATAATAAACCCAATTATTTTATGGATTTTACAAACCCTCTAGTATACGGTGTTCCTTGTTTTTTAGGTCTTATTTTACTTGAACTAACCTACAGCAAACACCATAAAAAAGAGAAGAAAAAAAACCTTTACAAGTGGAAAGATTTAGCTGCTAGCCTTACCATGGGAATTGGTTCTGCTATTTTAGCTCCTTTAACAAAAACAATTGCCGCTATTGTACTTTTTAATTTTGTGTATGAAATTTTTAATCCAATTTTAGACGGAGTTCGCACAAATATAATGGGGTACGAATCTTTTGGGTACGCTTGGTATATCTGGATTTTATGTCAATTATTAGACGATTTTAGCTACTATTGGTTTCACAGACAAAACCATAATGTTCGTTTTCTTTGGGCAGCGCATATTGTACACCATTCGTCAGACAACTTCAATTTAGGTACTGCGGTAAGAAATGGTTGGTTTACTATTCTGTACAAACCCTTTTTCTATATGTGGATTGTTGCCATCGGTTTTCCGCCAGAAATGCTCGTTGTATGTTTAGGTATCGAAGCTTTATGGCAATTTCAATTGCATACTGTTTACGTACCAAAATTAGGATTCTTTGAAAAAATACTGAACACACATACAATGCATCAAGTACATCATGCCCAGAACGCAGAGTATATGGACAAAAATCATGGTGGTTTTTTAAATATCTTTGATCGTATTTTCGGTACTTGGAAAGAACTAGACGAAACGATTGCCATAAAATATGGTGTAACCCACGCGCCCGATTCCTATAATCCCATTACAATTTTAACGCATGAATATAAAGATATATGGCGTGATATGAAAAAATCTAAAAACTGGTATCATAAATTTAAGTATGCATTTGCGGCTCCGGGTTGGAGCCATGACGGAAACACACTTACCATTAAACAGCAGCGAAAAATTATGAGTGATACTTAATAAGTCATAAAAAAATCTGTCCGTTTTAATAAACTGACAGATTTTTAAATTTATTGTTATGAAGTTCCTTTTTAGTGAAAGTAAAAGCTAGCAAACAAGTTTAGCCCTGATTGAACGGTTTGTTTGAGCTCTTTTTTATTCCTTTTTAGGATAAAAAAAGCAAGTAGTGAAAGCAGGAAATAGCTTCTAAAAATTATTTTAACATTGTTTTTTCATACAATCTTTCTACTTTTTCTCTTGCCCAAGGTGTGGTTCTTAAAAATTTTAAACTCGATTTATATGTAGGATTGTTTTTAAAAGCATTAATATTTAAAAGGTCTCCTAATTCTTCCCAACCATATTCTTTAAAAAGCTGCTCTAAAATGGTAGCTAATTTTATTCCATGCATTGGATTATTGGGTTGTTCTGTGTTCATTATTCTTTAGTATTTACTATTGTTAAAATTTTATCTGAACTGATTATTGTTTCAACATCATGTTCATTTGCAAGTATTTGCATACAACTTGCTATTTTTTCTGGATGAATCATTCTGTACTTTTTTAAACCTCCTATTAATAAAGGGTTTAAAATTTTTAGAATTGCTTGTCCTATTTTTTCGCCGAATCTAAATTCTTTTCTATCGCCACCAATTAAAGAAGGTCTTACTATAAAAGTATGTGCTATTTTTTGCTGCAAAATAGCTTGTTCCATTTCGCCTTTTGTTTTGTTGTAAAACACAGAACTTTTGGCATCTGCTCCCATAGAAGACATGACTACAAAAGTATGGATATTATTTTGTTTGGCAAGTTTTGCAGCAGTTGCAGGAATGCCATAATCTATCGATTTGTATAATTCTTTGTCTTTTGTTTTTGAAGCTGTGGTGCCAATGCAACAAAAAACGTGGTCTGCGGTAAAGTCCTTTTTAGAATCTTCTAATTTTAGTAAATCTATTAAATGTTCTTCAATTTTATCTGAAGTTATCGTTACAGCACTTCTAGAAAAAAGTTTTATTTTTTGATATGAGGTGTCTGCTATTAACTTTTCTAGAAGAAGACCACCAGTTAAACCTGTAGCTCCTAAAATTATGGCTGTTTTACTCATTATTTATCTAAATTTGGTAATACAAAATCATCTAAAACAGATTTTTTTGCCATCATTTTTTCGATCTCTTTAACTGTTCTTGGTGCTTCGGATGATAAGTTTACAGGACCGTTTTTAGTTACTAAAATATCATCTTCTATTCTAATTCCGATTCCCCACCATTTTTTATCACACGTACTTCCTTCTGGAATATAAATTCCTGGTTCCATTGTAACCACCATATTTTCTTCAAAATTATCGTAATTTCCTGGATCATGCACATCTAAACCAATATGATGCGAAGTGCCATGAGGATAATAAGGATGCTTCTCATCTACAGATTTTATAATACCTAATTTAAATAAGCCTTCATCTACAATTTTCTTCGAAAGTACATTTGGTTTCGCCATGCTTTCTCCAATAATATAAGCAGCAATACCTGCTTCTTGGGCATTGTACACAATTTCATAAATGGCTTTTTGCTCTTTAGAAAATTTACCATTTGCAGGAATTGTTCGAGTTACATCTGCTGTGTACCCTCTATATTCTGCACCCAAATCCATTAAAACCAATTCATTATCTAACTTCGTTTTACTGTTTTCTATATAATGTAAGATACAACCATTGTTTCCTGCGCCAACTATAGACGGATAACCTTCATAGGCTGCCCCATATTTTTTATACACAAATTCATGAATTCCTTGCAATTCCATTTCAGACATGTGCGGTTTCATGGCTTTCATAACTTCGACTTGCCCAATGGCAGAAATACGAATAGCTTTGGTTAATAATTTTAATTCCTCTGTTGTCTTTACTTCTCTTAAGGTTGCCAAGTTTGCTGATAAAAAAGTAATATCAATATTTGTTTTAGCGTCTAGTTTTAAGGCTATTTTCTGTTGCAATTCTTTTTTTAAACTGTCATCTGTAGCCTCTTTAAATTTCATTAAATCTTCATCACTTTTTAGTGAAGGATCATATGCCAAAGCTCTACCAATTATTTGCGCAACATTGGCACTATTTTCTATGGATGTTGTTTTTATCAACTCGTAGATTTGTTTTTTCATGGGTGATAAAAAGTTCTTCGGATTGTATGCTGCTTTTTCTTTAAAAGCAACCACCAAATCGTAAACTTCTGCCTTATCTCTAGCTGAATTTCTATAATCGTCATGGAATTCCTCAATAAAAATTCGATCAAAATTTTTAAAATTAATGTTTGAATTTACAAACTCATCAGCATTTAATGCCACTTTAAAGCCCAATTCATTTTTTGCTCCTTCAACGCCTAAACGTTTCCCATTCCATTGTTCGGCTCTTTTATCTCGTTTTTGAACGTATAGAATTTCATTATAAGAAACACCCTTTTCATTAGTTTGCTCATCAGAAAACAACACTAAAACTCCGTTTGGCTCTCTATACCCTGTTAAATAATAAAAATTCGGATCTTGATGAAACACATAATCTACATCATTTGCTCTATTTCTCACCGGATTTGCAAACACGACCGCAACAGAATTTGTTGGCATTTTTACACGCAAAGCATCTCTTCTATTCTTATGAAAGTCTTTTGATAAGAAATCGGTTGGTGTTTGTGAAAATCCGCTAAAAGAAGTTACGAATAAAGCAATCAAAAGAAATTTAAAATTATTCATTACAATGGGTTTAGTTGTTGGTTTCTCAAATGTAGCATTAATTCTTTTTAAGTTAAAAAGATTAACAAAATATTAGTGGTTGATAATTGCGAATTTTTCAATAAATTAGCCTAAATTTTAAGAAATCTATCAATGAAAAATATTGCATTACATTCAATTCACGAAAAATTAGGCGCAAAAATGGTTCCTTTTGCTGGTTACAATATGCCTGTACAATATGAAGGCGTTACTGCAGAGCATTTAACAGTTAGAGAAGCTGTTGGTGTTTTCGATGTTAGCCACATGGGTGAATTTTTAGTTAGCGGAGAAAAGGCGTTGGCTTTGATACAAAAAGTGACTTCTAATGACGCTTCTAAACTAGAAATTGGTGATGCACAATACAGCTGTTTTCCGAATAAAGAAAACGGAATTGTAGATGATTTAATCATTTACAAGCTTAAAGAAAACGAATATTTATTGGTGGTAAATGCTTCTAATATTGAAAAAGATTGGAACTGGATTTCTTCTTTTAATGAAGAATTTAAAGCCGATTTAAAAGATTTATCTGAAGACTATTCTTTGTTAGCAATTCAAGGGCCTAAAACCATGGAAGCAATGCAGCCGTTATCTTCTCTGGACTTGGAAGCAATCCCTTTTTACAAATTTAAAATTGGTGATTTTGCTGGTGTAGAGAATATAATTATTTCTGCGACTGGTTATACGGGGTCTGGCGGATTCGAGATTTACTGTAAAAATTCTGAAGTTGAACAAATATGGAAGAAGGTTTTTGAGGCAGGTGCAGCTTACGGGATTAAGCCTATTGGTTTAGCTGCAAGAGACACCTTGCGTTTAGAAATGGGATTTTGCTTGTATGGGAATGACATTGACGATACAACGTCTCCAATTGAAGCTGGTTTAGGTTGGATTACCAAATTCACCAAAGACTTTGTAAATGCAGAAGCTTTAGCAAAACAAAAAGAACACAAACCAGAAAGAAAATTGGTTGCCTTTGAGTTGGATGAAAGAGGAATACCAAGACAAGGGTATGATATTGTAGACGGAAATGGAAATGTTATAGGAAATGTAACTTCTGGTACCATGAGTCCTTGTTTACAAAAAGGAATTGGAATGGGGTATGTACCAAGAATTATGTCTAAAGCTGGCACACAAATTCATATTCAGGTTCGTAAAAAAGCGATTCCTGCAACCATCGTTAAATTACCTTTTTACAAAGGATAAATTTTTAGCAAAACAATTAAGTTATAAAACAGCAAATCTCGAAACTTCGAGGGTGCTGTTTTTTTTATGCCTTAAAAAGCGTATTTTTACTAGATACTACAATATCTACCCATCGTAAATTAAAACAAATAAAAATGAGTTTTTTAAAGGCAGAATGGCGAAAATTGGCTTTTGCTAATTATGAAGTAGCCCCAAGTGTTCTCGAAAAATATATTCCGCCAGGAACAGAACTAGATTTATGGGAAGGAAAATGTTTTGTTAGTTTAATAGGTTTCATTTTTCTAGACACTAAAATATTAGGAATAAAAGTACCATTTCACGGTACTGTCGAAGAAGTAAATTTAAGGTTTTATGTAAGAAGGTTTGAAAATAATACTTGGAAACGTGGTGCTGTTTTTATTAAAGAAATTGTTTCTAAACCAGTATTAACATTTGTTGCAAACACCATTTATAAAGAGCATTATGAAACAATGCCCATGAAGTATAAATGGGAAGAAAATAATACAAATAGAAGCGTTGCATATTATTGGAGAAAAAATAAAATTTGGCAATCTTTTAAAATTACTGCTGCTCTAGAAAAGACAATTATTGAAAAAAATAGTGAAACTGAATTTATAACTGAACATTATTGGGGCTATGCAAAAGTAAATGATAGCGTTACCAATGAGTACCAAGTTACACACCCAAGGTGGAAACAATATAAAGTTGAAAGTTTTGAAATTAATGTAGACTTCGAACTAATATATGGAAGAGACTTTGAATTCTTAAACCATATAAAACCATTGTCTATCATGCTTATTGAAGGCTCTAAAATAACTATTGAAGGCAAAAAAACAATAAAAATTAAAGCTATATAACATCAAAAATAAATATAAAGGTTTGGTAGATTTTATTTAAGTAAGTAAAAATAGAGCTCATAAAAATGGCAAATAGTGACGCTTGGAGAATGCTATTTTTAATTTAAAAAAGGGTATTTTTACTGGTTGAAATACAGCTTAAATATATCTATGAATTGTTTATTAACTGGTGGTGGCGGAATTGTTGGAAGTCACATTATTTTTGAATGGCTACACAAAGCCATTGTAGAGAAAACAGTACAGCATCTTTTTCTTATTATAAGAGATAATGATCATAAAACAGCGCAAGAGCGCTTAGTCGCTATTTTACAAGATGAATCTTGTCCTGAGTATTTAAATAGCTTTAGTTTAGAAGCCTGTTTGGAAAAAATCACGGTCATACCGCATGATTTATCAACTATTACTAAAAGCACTTTAGAAAAACATAATTTTAGTACGGTTATTCATTGCGCTGGCTCTACAAGTTTATTACATACTACCGATTCTAAAGAGAAAGTACACACGCAAAACTACTTGGTAACAAAGCAACTTTTAGAGCAATTACCAGCAGCCGTAAACCGTTTTATTTACATTAGTACTGCGTATTCTTTTGGCATTCAGGATGAAAAAGTAAATGACAACATTGAAAACTATACTGTTACAGAATTTAGAAATCCGTATGAGCAATCTAAATACGAAAGCGAATTGTATGTAAAAGAAACCTGTAAATTAAAGAATATTTCTTCTCAAATTTTAAGACCAAGTATTATTTGCGGTCGTTTACTGGATGCTCCTTTTTATGAAACACCTAAATTTGATGTTTTTTATTCATGGCCAATGTTTTTAGACAAATATGCAACCAAAGCTACCAAAAACTTTAGAATTTGGATTGATAAAGAAAGTGGGTTGAACATTGTTCCTGTAGATTTTGTATCGAAAGCAATTTTATACGCATTTTTAAATCCTGCTATAAAAGAATTGAATATTGTGAACCCTAAACAGATTTTACACAAAAATTATGTTGGTGCTGTTTTACAATCTTTTAATGTAAATTCTTATGAATATGTAGCTGAAATGCCAAAAGATTTAAATGGTTTTGAGCAGTTATACTACAAAAGTATCGGAAGTCTTTTTGAAAAATATGTATCGGTTCCTGATTTACAATACCATCCTGAACAAATTTTAAAACTGATGAAAGCCTTAAAATTAGACGATACCTTAGGGGTTCATGAAAATTTCATGAACTTAATTGACTTTTCAGTTGAAAAAAAATTTAGAAAAAGTTACTAATTAAAATAGCAAATTAAATACATTTTAAAAATTGGATTCATTAACTCAAATAGTTTTAGGTGCTGCCATTGGAGAAGCCGTTTTAGGAAGAAAAATTGGTAACAAAGCCATGTTATATGGTGCTATTGCTGGTACAATTCCCGATTTAGATGTGCTTTCTGCCTTCTTTACAGATAAAGTTACCGCATTAGAAATTCACAGAGGTGTTACACATTCTATTTTTTTCTCTGTACTCTTTGCTCCTATTTTTGCGTTTCTAGTTACACGATATGAGAAATATAAAAACCTTAAAAATTGGTCTTGGTTTTTCTTTTGGACTTTTATAACACATCCTATTTTAGATGCACAAACCACTTGGGGAACGCAACTTTTTTGGCCTTTGGATATTCGCTTAGCCTTCAAAAATATTTTTGTGGTAGACCCTTTATATACCGTTCCGTTTTTGATTTTTCTAATTTTAGCAATGCGTCAAAAAAAGGAATCGAAAAAAAGACGCTTTTATAATAATTGGGGATTGCTTATTAGCAGTTCTTATCTAATACTTGCGCTTGTTTTAAAAGGGATTTCATATCAAACATTCACCAAAGAACTTTCTGCACAAAACATTATTTACAAAGACATAGAAACAAAACCAACACCATTAAACACTATTTTATGGACGGCAAACGTTGAAACTGAAAAAGCTTTCTTAATTGGTCATTCTTCTTTTTTAGATAAGAATCCGATTGCCTTTTCTAGCTATCCTAAAAATCATGAGTTATTAGGTGATTTGGCAAAGCATCCTAAAGTAAAAAGAATGATTGCTATTTCTAAAGGTTGGTACACCATCAATAAAAAAGACGACATTTTATATTTTAACGATTTACGTTTTGGTGCACTAAGCATGCAACCTAATGCTGAAAACTTCGTTTTTAAATACAAGATTGAAGTGGATGCAAACGGAACTCCGTTTTTTATTGAAGAGCCTAAAGAAAAAAGTGATGGTAAAAAATTGTTATCGGAATTGTGGGAAAGGGTTAAAGGGAATTGAATCAGTTTAAAATCATAATACTCTATATTTTCTTTGATAACATCAAATGATGCTATAAAAAACACAATCAATCTTCGAAATAACATCTTCAATTTTAAATTAAGAATAGACAAAACAGCGTGTATTAAAATTATTATATTTGACCAAAACGGAGAATAACGCAACGCTGTTCAAGAAAAATAAATCAATATTAAATGACCATAACTCCAATAAAAACAGGAATATTATCTTTCGGAATGTCCGGACAAGTATTTCATTCCCCTTTTTTGAATGAACATAAAAATTTTGAATTAAGTGCTGTTGTTGAAAGAACTAAAAAAAAGGCACATCTTATATATCCAGAGATAAAAAGCTACGATACTATTGATGCACTTTTAGCAGATCCAGAGATAGAGTTAGTCATTGTTAACACACCAAATCCTACTCATTTTGAGTTTGCTTTAAAAGCATTAAAAGCGAAAAAGCATGTGTTGCTAGAAAAACCTTTTACAGTAAATTCTTCAGACGCAAAGAAATTATTTGAAGCAGCAAAGAAATACAATTGTGAGGTACTTCCATACCAAAACAGACGGTACGATAGTGATTTTTTATCAGTAAAAAGTGTATCAGACTCTGGTAAATTAGGGAAATTAGTAGAATTCCACCTTCGTTATGATCGCTATAAATATGTTATTGGCGAGAAAGTCACCAAAGAAACGCAAGTTCCGGGTAGTGGTTTAGCCTATGATTTAGGTCCGCATTTACTAGATGCAGCAATTTCTATTTTCGGAACTCCACTTAAATGGACTAAAAACTTGGGTCATTTTCGTCCGGATACTCAGGTAGATGATTATTCTCACTTTCATTTATTATATCCAGAAGGTCTGCAAATTTTTATTACAACAAGCATGTTGGTTTCAGAACCACAACCTGCATTTATTTTACACGGAACAAAAGGTTCATATGTAAAGCAGCGTGCAGATGTTCAAGAAAAACAATTATTGGAAGGCATGATTCCGTCGAATCCTTTATTTGGTATAGAAGCACCTAGTAAACAAGGTATTTTAACATCCATTACAACAGAAGGAATAAAAAAACAGGAACCTATAACTTCTAAAAAATCTTCTTATATGCACGTGTTCGATGATGTGTACAAAACCCTTAGAGAAGAGAAACCGTATCCGGTAACAGCACAACAAGTGATACAGCAATTAGAAATTTTAGAAGCTTAAAACCAGTTGATAAAATTTCGCTACCATTTAGCCTCAAGATTGCTATTAATCTTTAGCTTTGTGGTTATTCCATTTAATAAAACCATTACAAATCAATCTTAATAATGCAAACAACAAAACTAAGTTCTCAAAGTATATTACCACTTACCTGTTCTCGAGCTGGAACTTGTTGTTTTGGAAAAGCTGTCATGTTAAATCCATGGGAATTATTATGTTTCAGTAAAGAGAAAAAAATTACTGCACGAGCATTTAGAGATTTGTATTCAGATTTTGGCGGTATTAGACTAACCTTTAACGGGAAAGAAGATAAAAAAGGACAAAAAGCTTGCAGTCAGTATGTAGAAAATGTAGGTTGTAGTGTTCACGAAGGTCGTCCGTTAGCATGTCGTTTGTATCCGTTAGGACGTCAAATACAATTTGATAAAGCACATTATATTTATGAGGGGAAACAGTTTCCTTGTTTAACGGATTGCGCAGAAGTTTTAAATTTGCCTAAGTTAAGTGTTGGTGAATATCTAAAAGGACAAGATGCGGCTCCTTTTGAAAAGGCGCAAGATGCCTATTTGCTCATCATGCAAAACATCGCTGATATTGCTTTTGAGTTATTATTAGAGTCTGGTTTGGCAGCTTCTGGAGATTTCAAAACATTAGCAGTTTGGAGAGAAATGGGCAACGAGCTTCCAGAAATTTCAGCGGAAAGAATAAGTAAAGAATGGATGGATTGTTTGATGATTCCTGAAATAACAACAGACACAGAGAATCCTGTTACTTTTGCTCAAAAACACAATGATTTGCTATTATTAAAAGCACAAGAAAAATTTGGGAGTTTACAAACACTTGTAGAACTTCACGAAGCTTCTGTACTTGTAATGGGTGTGGCACTGCATTTATCTAGAGGTTTAGGAGCAGACACAAAAGGGATTGCAGAACATTGGGTAGAAACAGCAAAAAGTAATGGTGCTAAAGCTTAATATCAATTGAAAACCTATTTTTTTTCGCTTCTATAAGAATTGATAATTTCTGTTTAACTAAAGACATATTTGGCGTAAAATTTGTTTTAAAACACATAAATATCGATTCGATTTTATGTTTGAATAAATTATTTCCTTTTTATAAAAAAAGAGAACTAATTTGTAAGGATTCAAATGCTGCTGCGATTATTAACGTATCTTAAAACATCACATGAAAAAAACTATTATTACATTACTTGCAGGTTTAGTGCTTATTGTAGGCTGTAAAAAATCGCCAGCAACCACAAAACAAATTACAGAGAAACCTATTGAAAAAACCTTTTCTCAAAAAATTGAAGTAGCACATAAAAAAGATGCTTTTTTAACAAATGAAGCAATACAGTTTGATGCTTTGATTGAATTTGGAGGAAATGAAATTTTTGATGCTAAAGTTACTGTTTCTACAACATCTGATTTGGCACAAATTACTTATAAAAATGGTGATGAAATTTTTGTAAATAAAGAAAATATTTTTGTTTCTCCTAGCTTAAAAGACAATCCGGGAGTTCGTTTTCATGCATATACTTGGAGTTATTTTTTCCTTTTTCCTTATAAATTAAATGATGATGGAACAAAATGGAATGATGCTTTTAAAACAAAAGAAATCAATCCTGCTTTTGACATTTCAAAATTAACTTTTGGGGCAAATATTGGTGATGCACCAGATGATTGGTATATTGTATACAAGAATAAAAACACCCATCTTTTAGAACATGCTGCTTATATTGTTACTGCTGGGAAAACCAAAGAGGCGGCAGAAGCAGATCCGCATGCGATAAAATACCAAGATTATAAAATGGTCGATGGCATTCCGTTTGCTACAAATTGGGGCTATTATGGTTGGAATATTGAAACAGGATTATCTGATAAAATAGGAAGCGCTACAATTACCAATATTAAATTTGTTGAAGGTTTTAGAGACAGCTTTTCTATTCCTGAAAACTTTCTAAAGAAGTAATTATTTGTTACAACACTTTAAGAACTCACTACCGAAAAAATTTGGTAGTGAGTTCTTTTTTTTAATAGAGGTTTTATCTGTTGCCTCTTTATTCAAAAAAAGCGAACTTGGCTAACTATATATTAATATGGTTAAAATACACACTATCTTCAGTATTAAAATTGATGCTAAAATGAAAAACAGATTATTATACTTAACACTTATTATTTTACTATCCGTATTACAATCTTGCCGTAAAAGCATACAAAAAGAACTTACTTTTCTAACATTTAATGTTTGGCAAGAGGGTACTTCTGTACCTAATGGATTAGAAAAAATTAGTGCTGTTATTATAGAGACCAACCCAGATATTGTCTGTTTTGTTGAAGTTAGAAATTACAACAACGAAGATTGGACTACAAAAATAGTAGGATCTTTGAGAAAAAAAGGTAAAAAATACTATAGAGGCTTTATTGGCGGTGATGTGTCTTTTATTAGTAAATACCCAATAAGTAACGGTAAGAAAGTATTTAAAAATGAAGATAAAGGTACCGTTGTAAACTTTGATGTAAATGTAGACGGAAATGTAATTGTTGTTTCTGGAGCTCATTTAGATTATACTTATTATGCATCTAACTTACCAAGAGGTTATAATGGAGGTGACCCTAACTGGAAAATAATGGATGATGGTAAAGGGAATCCTACTCCGAATACAATTGTAGATTCAATTCAGGCATATAATTTAAAATCTACAAGAGATGAGGCGATTTCTTCTTTTATCGATTTTGTAAAATCGGAATCAAAACCAATTGTTTTAATGGGAGATTTTAATGAACCTTCTTTTCTAGATTGGACAGAAAACACTAAAAATATGTTTAGCCATAATGGAGTTTCCATTCCTTGGTACAACACCAAAAAATTACATAAAGAAGGATTTATAGATGTTTTTAGAACATTCTATCCGAATGAAAAAAACAACCCAGGTTTTACCTGGCCCTCATATACTCATGAAAAAAAATCTACAAGTTGGACGCCTTTAGCCGATGAAAGAGACCGAATAGATTATATTCTTTTCAAAGGAAATACTATAATAATAAAAGATGTATCTCTTGTTGGTCCAAAAGAATCTTACGTTTTTAATAAATTAGAAAGCTCTAATACTGACAAAGAAAAATTTATGGCTAACGAGATCTCTTGGCCTAGTGACCACAAAGGAGTATATGCAAAACTCTTGTTTACATTTCAAAAATAATTAAACCTAACAGCATTGATGGAATTTCCTTTTAATACAATGACCAAATTCGTTTGAATCGTCGATTTTATTAAGAAAATAATAACATCTTACCATTTAAACTTTCAGTAGATTTGAATCGTACTAAATAAGATGAATAAAAAAGCGATAATTAATATATTTCCAATCTTAGGGCTTGCCCTGTTATTGTTGCTTTCACCTTGTAAAATTCAAAATTTTATTCAGGGAGAACTCGATTTTCCACAAACAGAAACCTCTAAACACAATAAAACGACAATCGTTAGTTCTAACTGTGATGAATTACGTATTAGTAGCATCAATTTAGTTCATAAAAACACCTCTTCACAAAAATCACCCGCAATATTAGCAGACTTTAAATTGACTTTCTGTGTCTCTAATTTCCCTGTTAGCTATACGCCACCTCCTGAAGCAAGAAACCATGCTGTTTCTAAAATTTCGCTTTATATTTTATATCAAAACTTTAAAGATTACCTATAATTAACCTTTTTTTTCAGGGAAAACAATCAGTTTACAACAACTGATATTGTATTAATTTATAGATCATCTAAAATGAAATTTCAAGAAAAAACACTTGAAGTGAACTACAAATCTGTGGTTATACTTCGTATTATGCTAAGCTTAATTTTTATCGTAGCAAGCACTAGCCATTTTTTTAATACCCAAAAAACCGTAAACAGAATAGAACGAGCTAATATGGGATTTATTGGTACTATTTTTGGATCTCCAGAAATGGCCGTAATTCTATCTGGTATTGCAATGTGTATTGCAGGTATCTCTTTACTTATTGGTTATAAAACACAATTTGCAGCAATACTGTTAATCGCTATTTTAATACCAATTACTTTAACAATTCAAGTCGGACAAATGACAACCTTAGGCCCACTTTTTAAAAATATAGCCATACTTGGTGGACTCATATTTTTTAGTATCAATTCAACCTTAAAAACTCAAAAAACATGAAAAAATCAATTCTAATTATAACAACACTATTCCTTTTATTATTTGGAACACACCAATTAGTAGCTCAAAGTTTTAATCTGAAAAAAAATAATTATTTAGTTCTTTCTAAAAATATAAAACAGCTTAAACCTGTTATGTTAGCCGCAAAATCTTTAGCGATAGAAGACGGCAAGAAATATGGCGATTTCTACATTATCATTTGCGGAAAAACAGTAAATAATATTCCAAATAACCCTGATTTTAGGGCGCTTTTAAATGAAGCTACAGAACAAAATATAACCATTTTTGCGTGCGGAATTTCTCTTCAAAAATTTAATATAAGTCAAAATCAACTGCCTAAGCAAATCAAAATTACAGAAAATGGCATTTTATATGGACTACAGTTAACAAAAAAAGGATTTACCTCAATAACGATATAAGCAATTCAAAATGAAAAATATCAGTATAAAAAATGATGCAGGCTTATTAGTGCTAGCAGTAAGATTAGTAATTGGTTGGACGTATTTTTCTGCCTTTTGGAGAAGAACAATACTAGCCAATAAACTCGACCCAGAAGTGGCTGGGTATATTGGTGAAAAATTCAACAATTTCTTACCTAACGCATTAGGTATAAAACCAATAATTCTATACTTAGTAGAAAATCCAGACATGCTGTGGTTAAGTATGGTGATTTTTACAATTGTTGAAGGTGTCGTTGGTTTTTTTATCTTATTTGGTTTGTTTACTAGAGCTATGAGTATCGCTGTTTTTGGCTTAGCCATGGGTATTCTTCTTGGTTCTGGCTGGATTGGTACGACATGTCTAGATGAATGGCAAATTGGTGTCTTGGGAATTGCTACAGGTTTTATGCTATTCTTAACAGGAAGTGGAAAGTATTCTTTAGACAATTATTTGATGAAAAAGAATTTCACAATCACAAAAAAGAAATGGTTTCCGTGGATAGGATCTGGAATCTTACCTATTAAAGATCGTATTTTCTCTAAAGTAGTGCTTATTGGCTCATTACTTATTTTTGGAATGACGTTAATGACCAACCAAATATTTCATGGAGGACTTTGGGGAACGCTTCATAACAAATCTGTAAAACCAAAATTAGAAATTACAGAAGGTGCCATTAACAATAGCACATTATCTTTTGATGTATTTAGAACGGAAGGTGTAGATGTTTATGGTTCTTGGCTTATAGGTATTACATTAACGGATAAACAAAGTAATACAGTACTAGAGTACACGCAAGAAGATTTAGCTTCTTTAGGCAAAGAAAGTATTTCAAACTATTATGTAGCCAAAATAAAACCAGGCAAACATAGCTTGATTATACCGTTAGGAGCAAAAGCAAAGTTGAATTTAAAAAATGAAGCCTTATCAAAATTAACCAAAGGTAGCTATATTTTAAAAATGACAGATATTAGTGGTGCATATTGGGAGCATAAAATCTCGATAACAAATTAAATTAAACTCAAAGTAAAAAAAAATAGCAGTTTGGGTATAAACTTAAGCTGCTATTATTTTTAGAACTAATTATTAAATCTAAATTACGGTCCATTCTAGATAATAAAATAGCAAAATAGCAAAAAATAAATGTGCCTAAAAAAATCCCAATGATTTCTCATTGGGATTTTCAATTTATATATTTCTAAAAAATTACACGTTAAAACGGAAGTGCATAACATCACCATCTTTAACAATGTACTCCTTACCTTCTACTCTCATTTTACCAGCTTCTTTTACTTTTGCTTCAGAACCATAAGTTACAAAATCTTCATACGCAATCGTTTCTGCTCTAATAAAACCTTTTTCGAAATCTGTGTGAATAACACCTGCTGCTTGTGGTGCAGTAGAACCAATAGGAATTGTCCAAGCTCTTACTTCTTTTACACCCGCTGTAAAATACGTTTGTAAATTTAATAGTTTATAGGCAGAACGAACCAATCTAGCAACACCAGCTTCTTCTAAGCCAATATCTGCTAAAAACATTTGTCTTTCTTCGTAGTCATCTAACTCAGTAATATCTGCTTCTGTACCCACGGCTAAAACAATTACTTCTGCATTTTCATCTTTTACAGCTTCTCTTACTTTTTCTACATATGCGTTTCCTGAAACAGCAGAATCTTCATCAACATTACAAACATATAATACTGGTTTTAAAGTAATGAATTGCAAAGGTGCTACAAATTCCATTTCTTTCTCTGAAAAGTCTAATGTTCTTACAGAAACTCCCTTTAATAAAGTTTCTTCAATTTTTAGCAAAACAACCAATTCTGCTTGCGCTTCTTTGTTACCTGTTTTTGCTGTTCTTTTTACGCGTTCTAAACGTTTTTCAACCGCTTCTAAATCTTTAAGTTGCAATTCGATATCAATCGTTTCTTTATCTCTAACAGGATCTACAGATTCATCTACATGAATAATATTATCGTTATCGAAACAACGTATTACATGTAAAAGCGCGTCTGTTTCTCTAATATTTGCCAAAAACTGATTTCCTAAACCTTCTCCTTTACTTGCGCCTTTTACAAGACCAGCAATATCTACAATCTCTACAGTTGCAGGTAAAACTCTTTCTGGATTAACCAATTCTTCTAACTTTTCAATTCTTTTGTCTGGTACATTTACCACACCTAAGTTTGGTTCTATTGTACAAAAAGGAAAGTTAGCACTTTGCGCTTTTGCATTTGATAAACAATTAAATAAAGTTGATTTTCCTACGTTTGGTAATCCTACAATTCCGGCTTTCATATTGATAAATTTTGCGAGTGCAAATATAGTTTTTAGTTTCTAATTTTTACAGCTATTTTAAAATCCAATTATAGATATCCTGTTGTAATTCTATTTTCATTGCTTTTATTCTTAATCTTATGATAAAAACGGGCACTAGAAATAATAAAAAAGCTTCTAAAAGAAGTGCAAAAACTATCGGAAAAAGAGGTTCTGAGCTAGAAATTAATTTATAACCAACAAAGTAAAGTGCAAAAAAAAAGATTGATACATATATTGTAACACTTGTATTTGAAAACCCTTTAATCTCTGTATTTAAATACAATACATCGTTTTTTTGTCTAAAATGACCTTTAATTAAACATGCCTTTTTATTAAAACTAAAGAATGTTTTTCGTTTTCTAATTTGAATTCCTTCATGTTCTACAGTTCCTACATACTTATATTTATTTCGTGAAAAATATTCTAAAAGCATCGAAGAAAAGGTGGTTTCTTTTAACGCTATCTTTTTTCTACAAATTTTAACAAAATCGATTCTATCTATAGGAATCGCAATAGAAAAGTGTTGTATTAGTTTTAATTTATGTAAAAATGCAATCATAAAAATGAATAAAATAGTAGTTTATGTAAACAAAAAATCCCGAGTTTAAAACTCGGGATTTTAATTTTATACTTAGTTAAGAAGTATTAATCGTTATGCATAAACTTCTGTTTCGCTAACAATTCTTCATCTGTTTCTACATTGTCATCATCTGGCACACAACAATCTACAGGACAAACTGCAGCACATTGCGGCTCATCATGGAAACCTTTACATTCTGTACATTTATCTGCAACAATGAAATAGATTTCATCTGAAATGGGTTCTTGCGTTTCATCTGCATTTACAGACTTACCATTTGGTAAAACTGCCTTTCCTTCTAAATCTGTTCCTTCTGAATATTTCCAATCGTCTGCGCCTTCATAAATTGCAGTATTTGGACATTCTGGTTCACATGCGCCACAATTTATACATTCATCTGTTATTATAATTGCCATAATTTTCTTTTCTGTTTTGTACCTTTGCAATTGCAAAAATAACGCCAAAATTAGTTACAACCAAAATAAATGGATAGTATTCAAAATAGAATTACTGCTTTTGTGAAATTAGGAGCTTTTTTAAGTCAGTTTTCTCAAGAAAAAATTGATGAAATTGAAGGAATAGAACACAATGATTTATTTTTTGATGGTTTTAAACATCAAATAAAAATAGCACAAGAAAAAAACTCTTGGTTTACAAAAGAGAATATTGTTTTTGCTTTAGAAAGTTGGTCTAAAGCACTCACAAAAAATAATTTAGAAGCTTGGATTTCTAAAAACGAGTTGCAGACTGCTTCTAATAAAACAGTGGCCATTGTTATGGCGGGAAATATTCCTGTTGTAGGCTTTCACGATTTCTTGTCTGTTTTAATTTCTGGGCATGCAGTTTTGGTAAAACAGTCTTCTAGTGATAAACATTTATTGCCTTTTTTAGCTAAATATTTAGAATATGTAGAAGAAAGTTTCAAAGGAAAAATCACTTTTACAGAACAAAAAATAGAAAATTTTGATGCAGTTATTGCTACAGGAAGTGATAATACTGCGCGTTATTTTGAATATTATTTTAAAGACAAGCCTAATATCATCAGAAAAAGTAGAAATTCTGTTGCAGTTATTACAGGCAGAGAAACAGAAGAAGATTTACAGAAATTATCGGATGATGTTTTTACCTATTTCGGCTTGGGTTGTAGATCTGTTTCTAAAATCTATGTACCAAAAGACTACGATTTTAACAATTTCTTTAATGGAATGTTCGTTAAGAAAGACATCATAAATAATGCAAAATATGCCAATAATTACGATTATAACAAGGCTGTTTATTTAATGAGTTTATTCGATTTGTTAGAAAACGGATTTCTAATGATCAAAGAAGACGAGAGTTACTCCTCTCCTATTGCCACAATTTTCTACGAATATTATGACAATGAAATCGATTTAAAAATAAAATTGCATCAAGACAAAGAAAAAATTCAATGTATTGTTGCCAAAGACTTTATAGAAAATGAAGTTGGTTTTGGTGAAACTCAAAATCCGAATTTATGGGATTATGCAGACGGAGTGAATACATTAGAGTTTTTATCAAAAATATAACCCTCGCAGAGAGATTTTACAATTAATCGCGAAGACGCAACATTTTTCGCAAAGTTCACAACGTTTTTCAACATTGAATTAAAATATTAAATTATGAACCTAATCCTATGAAAAAACATAATTTTAGTGCAGGACCTTGTATTCTTCCGCAAGAAGTATTACAAAAAGCATCTGAAGCAATTCTTAATTTTAATAATGACGATTTATCTCTAATCGAAATTTCTCACAGAAGTAAATCTTTTGTGATGGTTATGGAAAAAGCAAGATCTTTAGCTTTAGAATTGTTAGGTTTAGAGAATAAAGGCTACAAAGCAATCTTTTTACAAGGTGGTGCAAGTTTAGAGTTTTTAATGGTTGCTTATAATTTATTAAATAAGAAAGCAGCATATTTAAATACCGGTACCTGGGCAGACAAAGCAATTATAGAGGCAAAAGCTTTTGGTGAAGTGCTAGAAGTTGGCTCTTCTAAAGACAAAGGATACAATTACATTCCTAAAGGATACACAATACCAGAAGATGTAGATTATTTTCACTGCACTAGTAATAATACCGTTGCAGGAACACAGATGAAAGAATTTCCAGAAACAAATGTTCCTTTGATTTGCGATATGAGTTCAGATATTTTTTCTCGTCAGTTAGATTTCGAAAAGTTCGATTTAATTTATGCGGGTGCACAAAAAAATATGGGTCCTGCAGGAGCAACTTTGGTTATTATCAAAGAAGAAATCTTAGGAAAAGTAGAAAGACACATTCCTTCTATGTTAAATTATCAAATTCACATAGACAAAGACAGTATGTTTAATACACCTGCTGTTTTTCCTGTCTACGTTTCTATGCTGACTTTACAATGGTTAAAAGATTTGGGCGGAATTAAATTTATTGAGGAAGTGAACAACAAAAAAGCGGCACTTTTATATGCAGAAATTGATAGAAATCCCCTTTTTAAAGGAATTGTAGCAAAAGAAGACAGAAGTACTATGAACGCTACTTTTACATTAACTGATGCTTCTTTAACAGAAACATTTGATAAAATGTGGACAGCAGCAGGAATTAACGGTTTAGATGGCCACAGAAGTGTAGGCGGTTACAGAGCAAGTATGTACAATGCATTACCATTATATAGCGTACAAACTTTGGTAGATGTAATGCAAGAATTAGAAAGAAAAAATTAAAATAATAATTTGAAATTTTAAAAAATATACTATTTTTTTAAGGTTTCAATTTTTGAATGTTTGAATAGATGATGAAAATATTAGCAAACGATGGAATTTCTCAAAGTGGAATAGACGCTTTAGAAAAAGGAGGTTTTGAAGTAATTACAACAAAAGTTGCCCAAAATCAATTAGAAAATTATATCAATGAAAATAATATTGATGCAATTTTAGTAAGAAGCACCACACAAGTAAGACAAGAATTAATTGATGCCTGCCCAGGTCTAAAGTTAATTGGCTGTGGTAGTAATGAAATGGATAATGTTGATTTAGATTATGCTGAAGACCAAGGTTTACACGTTATAAATACGCCAACAGCTTCTTCAAGCGCTGTTGCAGAATTGGTTTTTGCTCATTTATTTGGTATGGCACGGTTTTTACATTCTTCGAACAGAGAAATGCCTTTAGAAGGAGATTCTCGTTTTAAAGATTTAAAAAAAGCCTATTCTCAAGGAATTGAATTAAGAGGGAAAACTATTGGAATTCTTGGTTTTGGAAAAGTGGGACAAGAAGTTGCTAAAATTGCTTTAGGTATAGGAATGAATGTAGTTGCAACTGATACTGTAATCACATCTGCACCTATTTCTGTTGAATTTTTCAACGGACAAAAAATTACAATAAATATAGATACTGTTTCTAAAGAAGAGTTATTAAAAGAAGCAGATTTTATAACGTTACATGTGCCAGAACAAGACGATTACATTATTACAAAAGATGAAATCGAAAAAATGAAGGATGGTGTAGGAATTATAAATACTGCAAGAGGCGGTATTTTACATGAAGTAGATTTGGTAAAAGCTATTGAAAGCGGAAAGGTACAATTTGCAGGTTTAGATGTTTTCGAAACAGAACCAACACCAGCTGTTCAGTTATTAATGAATCCAGAAATTTCTTTAACGCCGCATATTGGTGCAGGTACAAAAGAAGCACAAGATAGAATTGGTACAGAATTAGCACAACAAATTATTCAGCTTTTAAGCTAACGTATGGCAATTGTAAAACCGTTTAAAGCAGTTAGAGCTACAAGAGATAAAGTAGCGATGGTTTCGTCTAAATCATACGAAGTTTATACGCCAGAAATGTTAGATGCTAAGTTGGCTTTTAATCCGTATACCTTCTTACATGTCATTAATCCTGGTTATAAATATCACAAACAAGATGTTAGCGGAGAGTTGCGCTTTAAATTGGTGCACAATCGGTATTTAGAGTTTAAAGAAAATGAAATTTTTACGCAAGACAAAATCCCTGCTTTCTATATTTATCAGAAAACAACACCTACAAATTCTTTCTGCGGAATAATTTCTGCAACTTCTGTTGAAGATTATCATAATAATATCATCAAAAAACACGAAGGAACACTTAAAGAAAGAGAATTATTATTTGAAAACTACTTAAATAACACGGGTTTTAATGCAGAACCAGTGCTGTTAACGTATCCTGATAATGATGGAATTGCATCCATAATTAAAAAATACAAGCAGCAAAGAGCAGAATACGAATTTTCTACCACCGATAAAGAGTCACATTTACTTTGGGTTGTAAATAATGCCGTAGATATCGAAAAAATAACAGCAGCGTTTAAAGAAATTGATACGTTGTATATTGCTGATGGCCATCATAGATCTACCTCTTCTTGCTTATTGGCAGAAAGATTGGCAAAAGAAAACCCGAATCATACAGGTGAAGAAGATTATAACTTTTTTATGAGTTACTTATTGCCAGAAAGTGAATTAAGCATTTATGAATTTAATCGATTTATAAAAGACCTTAATGGCTTAACTCCGCATGAGTTTTTAATAGAATTAGATACTTTTTTCAGAATTGAAAATCGAAAGCAAGAATTATATAAGCCTAAAGAAAAATATCACTTTAGCATGTATTTAGATGGTGAGTTTTATGCTTTACATTTACGTAAATCTAATTATAATTTTACAGATGCATTAAGTAAACTAGATGCTCAAATTTTGTACAGCACCGTTTTAAAACCAATTCTAGGGATAGAAGATATTAGAAATGACTCTAAGATTGTCTACTCTCAAGATAAAACGGATAGTTTCGAATTGAAAACCAAAGTAGATTCTGGTGACTTTAAAGTTTCTTTCGGAATGTTACCAACATCTATACATGAACTAAAAGAAATTGTAGATGCAGATTTATTAATGCCTCCGAAAACAACGTATATAGAACCAAAGTTAAGAAGTGCTTTAACTATTTATGAATTTTAACACATCGTGTTCTTTTTAACGTGTGTTATAAACTAATTTAAAAAACGTAATTAATGGAAATACAAAAAAAAATACAGGAAATAAAAGATTCAATTCCTAAAAATGTAACCTTAGTTGCAGTTTCTAAAACAAAACCAGTTGCCGATTTACAGGAAGCTTATGATGGCGGGCAGCGTGTTTTTGGTGAGAACAAGATTCAGGAAATGGTAGATAAGTTTGATGTTTTACCCAAAGACATACAATGGCACATGATTGGTCATTTGCAGAGTAATAAGGTAAAATACATGGCACATTTTGTCAATTTAATTCACGGAGTTGATAAATTTAAAACATTAAAAGAAATAAACAAACAAGCAAAAAAACACGATAGAATTATCAATTGTTTGTTACAAGCAAAAATTGCTAAAGAAGAGACAAAGTTTGGTTTATCTTTTGATGAAATTGAACGTATCTTGCAATCATCTGAATTAGCTACTTTAGAAAATATAAATATTGTTGGTTTTATGGGAATGGCTACGTTTACAGACAACCAAGAACAATTACAAGAAGAATTTTTATCTTTAAAAGACTTTTTTAAAAATCAGCAGTTAAAAACTGAAACTAAAAATTGTACACTAGAAACCCTTTCTATGGGAATGAGTGGCGATTACAATTTAGCAATCAAAAATGGAAGTACTATGATTAGAGTAGGAAGTTCTATATTTGGTGATCGAAATTAAAAATAATAATTATCCTTTAAGAAAAAGAATTTGTACGTAATATTAGATATCGAAACAACCGGAGGTAAGTTTAATGAAGAGGGTATTACAGAGATAGCCATCTATAAATTTGACGGACATTCTGTTGTAGATCAATTCATCAGTTTAGTAAATCCAGAAAAAGAAATTCAGACATTTGTTGTAAAACTTACAGGAATCAATAATAAAATGTTGGCAAATGCACCTAAGTTTTACGAAGTAGCCAAAAGAATTATAGAAATAACCAAAGATTGTACCTTGGTTGCACATAATTCTGCTTTCGACTATAGAATTTTAAGCACAGAGTTTGATCGATTAGGGTATGACTTTAACAGAAATACACTTTGTACTGTAGAATTAAGTCAAAAATTAATTTTAGACCAACCTTCTTACAGTCTTGGTAAACTAACCAAAGCTTTAGGAATACCAATGACAGATAGACATAGAGCTTCTGGTGATGCTTTGGCAACGGTACAATTATTCAAACTACTTTTAGAGAAAGATATTAATAAAACCATTATTCAAGGTTCTGTAAAGTATCATGACAGAAGAATTGAAAAAGAAAAACTTCAGAAACTATTAGATACGGTACCAAAAGAATTAGGATTGTTTTATGTCCATGATTCCGATGGGAAAGTTATTTATTTAGGTCGGGGAAAAAATTTAAAATTTGAAGTAAATAAGTTGTTTTTAAAACAAACCAGAAGAGCTTTAAAAATACAAGATAGAGTAACTTCTATCTCTTATGAAAAAACTGGTAACGACTTGTTTACACGTTTAAAATATTATATTGAATTAGAAACCTTATCACCCAAATACAACATAACGAAAAAAAGAAAACCATTTTTACAAGATTTTAATAGTGAAAACTTTCTAATTTTTGATAAAGGAAGAGAAATAGAAGAACGTGCTGTAATTCTTATAGAAAATAGAGAAGTTTACGGTTATGGCTACACTAACTTGGCGTATCAAGAAAATAAAATAGACATTCTTAAATCTATTTTAACACCAATAGAAGATAAGGTTTTAGCTAAAGCAATTGTAAAAGATTATTTAAATAAACAAAAGGTTCAAAGAATTGTACGTTTAGAATCATGAAAAAAACACTAGTTCTACTACCTACTTTATTTGCTACTCCTATAATTGCTCAAAAAAATTAATCTTCTAAAATATGGCAAACCATCATAGAAGAATTAGCAATGACAGTTTATGATAAAGATTCTACAGTAACTGCAGTTGTTTTGTATGAGCATGCGAATAGCTATATAGATTCTAGTAATAATTATGAAACGAGAACAGATTTTTATTATAGAATTAAAATTTTAGACAAAACTGCTTTTAATTTAGCCGACATTACGCTTCATCTTTTTGAGAAAAAAAGACTTAAATATTTAAAAGCAACAACCTATAATCTTTCTGATAATAAAATAACTAAAAATCATCTTTTAGAAAAAAATATTTATACCATAAAAGAAGGTGAACACTAGACAATTAAGAAGTTTACTTTTTCGAACATAAAAGAAGGAAGTGTACTAGAATATAAGTATAGTATTTTATCACCATATTTAGGTATTGATGATTGGCTTTTAAATCTGATATTCCGAAAATAAAAAGTGAATTTGATGCTGCTATTTTAGGGAACTATTAATATAACATTCGTTTAATTAGGTTTTTAAAACTAAAAAAAGACCAACTATCTATAAAGAAAAACTGTATTACTATTAATGGTTCTTCTGGCGCCTGCGCTATATACTCATACGGAATGAATGATATTCCTGCGTTTATAGAAGAAAATTATATGTTAAGTAAGAAAAACTACCTCTCTAAAATTGTTTTTGATTTAGAGTCATATACAGATATAAAAGGAAGTATCGAAAATTACACGACGACTTGGCAAAAAGCAGACAAAAAGTTAAAAAGTCAGTTTTTCAATAACCAAACTTCTAAAAAGAATTATTTTAGAAAGAGAATTCCAGAGAATATTTTAACTATTGAGAATCCTTTAGAAAGAGCTAAGGAAATTTATACTTTTATTCAGCAATATTTTACATGGAGTAAAAATTACTGGACCAACAAAGATGCCAAAATAAAAAATGCTTTTGATGAAGCCATAGGAGGTGTTGGCGAAATAAACTTATCTATTTACAATAGTTTGAAGGCAGCAAATTTAAATGCAAAATTAGTTGTATTATCTACCAAAGATAATGGCATTCCTACAAAATTGTATCCAATAATTTTGCCTATAATTACGTAATAGTTAGCGTAACAATAGACGATTTAAATTATTATTTAGATGCTACAAACAAATTTCTTCCTTTTGGAGAACTCCCCACAAGAACTCTTAATGGAGAAGCAAGAATTATAAACTTTAATAAAGAGGGAAGCTGGGTTACTTTAAAACCAAATAGACAATCTGTAAAGAGAATTGATGCAAATTTAACTTTAAATGAAGAAGGCACTTTTAATGGCAACTTAATAGTTACTAAATCTGAATATTATGCCGCTAATTTAAGAGAAAAGTTAGCTACATGATCTACACAGTCTTATTTAGATGATTTCGAATCTAGAAATATAGATTTAGAAGTTGAAGATTATAAAGCCGACGTACAAAAAGACCTTGACACAGAAATAAGAGAACTTTTTAAAATTAAAATCATAAAAAACGAAAGCTTAGGTGCTAAAATTAGAATCAATCCTTTTATTTTTGACAAGTTAAAAGAGCGTTTTTATCCTGTTGATTGTGATTATGCAATAAAAAATAACTTTTCATTAAGTTTAAAGATTCCAGAAAACTATATAATTGCTCATTTTCCCAAAGAAAAAGCATTTGCATTACCTAATAAAGGCGGACTGTATACGTTAAGAGTTATTGTTAAGGACAATACTATTACTATTTTCTCTAGATTTGGTATTCATAAAAAAATGTACACAAAAGAAGAGTATTTTGCTTTGAAAGAGTTTTACAAACAAATAATTATTACAGAAAACTCTTACATCACACTAGAAAATAAAAAGTAAGATAATTACTTTTTTGAGTATTAAAATTCTATTTTAGCAGCAAATATGGATAAACTCGATCAATTAATTTTACAATTTCAAGCGAAGGATGTAAAAGCCTATGAAAAACTTTACAATATGTATTGTAATAGTATTTCTGGCGTTGTAAACACAATTGTTAAAAATGATGATGTTGCGCAAGAAATTACGCAGGACGTATTTATAAAAGCCTGGAATAAATCTGATTCTTATTCAGCAAAAAAAGGTCGTTTTTTCACATGGATACTAAATATTGCTAGAAATGCAGCAATAGATTACACCCGTTCTAAAAAGTTTAAACAGTCAAAACAAAACCTTAACTCAGATTTTTTCGTAGATATATTAGAAACAAGTGATAGTTTAGATAGTTCTACAGATGCTATAGGCATTAAAGAGTTTGTTAAAAAACTTGGCGAAAAATGTAAATCTGTAATAGAATTATTGTTTTTTAAAGGGTACACCCAAAAGGAAGCCTCAGAAGAATTAGACATACCCCTTGGTACAATAAAAACACGCAATAGAAACTGTATTGCGGAATTAAGAACAATGGTTGGAGTTTAAATAAATGAATATAAAAAACTACATAGAATCCGGAATTTTAGAACTGTACATTGCAGGCTCACTCTCAGAAAATGAGAATGAAGAAGTGTATGTTGCCATTAAAGAAAACCCAGAATTGCTTACAGAGGTTTTATCGATAGAAAGTGCTATTGTAAAACTAACTGCTGCTGCTAAAAAAGATTCTGAATATTCTTTTGCAACTATAATAAAAGAAATAGATAAAACAGAAACAAAAGTAATTTCTATTACGAAACCGAAAACAAATTGGTTACAATATTCTGGTTGGGCAGCAACCTTACTTATAGGAAGTACTTTGATTTGGTCTCTTTCACAGAACAATAAATTAAAAGACCAAGTTGCTTCAGAAAAACAACAATTAGAACAGCAAATAGAAAATGCATCTAATAGTTTAGCAGAAGCAGAAAAATTAATTACTGTTTTTAGAGACAAAGATATTATATCTGTTCCTTTGGCAGGACAGCAAGTATCTCCTAATTCGTATGCAAAAGTTTATTGGGACAAGAAAACGAAGAGTATTTACTTAGATGCTAAAGGCTTACCAGAACCACCAAAAGGAAAAGTATACCAAGTTTGGTCTTTAAAAATGAGTCCGTTAACACCAACAAGTTTAGGTACAATAGATACATTTACAGCAGATGCTAACAAAATTTTTACCATTAAAAATGCAAATGAATCTGAAGCATTTGGTATTACTTTAGAAAACGAAGGTGGTAGCGAATCGCCTACTTTAGAACAATTATATACGCTAGGTGTAGTTGCAGCTACTCCGTAAAAATTATAAAATAGTTTAACTAATATTTGACCAAATCTTAGACGATTTGGTCATTTTTATATACGCATTTTTTATTGGCAGGTTTCCTTCATTAGACAAATTACCATCTTCTTGTAAAATTGAAATAGCCGTATTTCTAGCATGCACTAGAATTTTAGTATCTTTTACAACATCGGCTATTTTAAGGTTTAAAACACCACTTTGTTGCGTACCCATAATGTTTCCAGGGCCACGTAACTTTAAATCTACCTCCGCTATTTTGAATCCGTCTGTAGTTTCTACCATTGTTTTTAAGCGTGTTTTTGCCTCTGCAGACAGCTTATAACTTGATAATAAAATACAATAACTTTGGTCTGCTCCTCGCCCAACTCTCCCTCTTAATTGATGCAATTGAGAAAGCCCAAAACGCTCTGAACTTTCAATAATCATAACGCTGGCATTCGGTACATTAACCCCAACTTCAATTACAGTTGTTGCCACCATAATTTGAGTTTCACCTTTTACAAAACGTTGCATTTCAAATTCTTTGTCTGCAGGTTTCATTTTTCCATGTAAAATACTTATTTGGTATTTTGGTGATGGAAATTCCCGCGAAACACTCTCATAACCATCCATTAAATCTTTATAATCCATTGCTTCCGATTCTTCGATTAAAGGATAGACCAAATAAATTTGTCTTCCTTTATCAATTTCATCTCTAATAAATTTAAAAACAGACAATCTGTTGCTATCAAAACGATGTACCGTTTTTACTTCCTTTCTTCCCGGGGGCAATTCATCAATTACAGAAATATCTAAATCACCATAGACAGACATTGCCAAGGTTCTAGGAATTGGTGTTGCTGTCATTACCAAAATATGTGGCGGAAGCTCATTTTTAGCCCACAATTTAGCTCTTTGCTTCACTCCGAATCTGTGTTGTTCATCTATAATTGCAATTCCTAAGTTTTTAAACTGTACTTTATCTTCTATCAACGCGTGTGTACCAACTAAAATATGCAGTGTTCCGTCTTCTAAATTTTTATGAATTTCTCTACGTTTTTTTATTTTTACGGAACCAGTTAAAATATCAACTTTAAGATTCATTCCTGCCACAAGTTCTGAAACCGCAATAAAATGCTGATTTGCCAAAATTTCTGTTGGCGCCATAATTGTGGCTTGAAAACCATTATCTATTGCCAAAAGCATCGATAAAATTGCGACAATTGTTTTTCCTGAACCTACGTCTCCTTGTAAAAGACGATTCATATGTGCACCCGAAGCAACATCTTTTCGAACTTCTTTAAGTACTCTCTTCTGTGCATTTGTTAAATCGAAAGGAAGTTTCTCTGCATAAAATTTATTAAAAACGGCACCTACATTTTCAAAAATATAACCTTTATTTTTTGTCTTGTTGATGAGTTTCTTGCGTAACAATTGCAATTGAATAAAGAAGAGTTCTTCAAATTTTAAACGATATTCTGCTTTTGCTAAATTTTCTTGACTTTTAGGAAAATGTGCATTAATTAAAGCGTCTCGCTTAGACATTAACTTAAAATCTTCTATAACTTCTAGTGATAAGCTTTCTGTGATCGTTTCAAAAAATTGTTGAAATACATTCTGAACATAACCTCGCATTAATTTATTAGAAATACCTGAGTTTATTAACTTTTCTGTAGAATGATATACGGGTTGCATTTTGGTTTGCAACTTCTTTTTATATTCGGTAACCAATTCTAATTCTGGGTGCGGAATGCTAAAGTTACCATTGTAATGATTCAACTTACCATAAACTACATACGGTTCATTAATTTTTAGAGCATCTTTAATCCATTTTTGTCCTTTAAACCAGACCAACTCCATGGTTCCTGTGGCGTCTTGAAAAGTTGCTACCAACCTACTTCCCCTTGTTTGAGCTACAGATTTTACACGGGTAATTCTCCCTACAATTTGCACTTCAGAAGAATTTGGTTGTAAATCTTTTATGGCATAAAAAGCAGTTTTATCAATATATCTAAAAGGGAAAAAGTTGAGTAGATCGTTGCATGTTTTTATGCCCAATTCTGTGTACAAAAGTGCTGCTCTTTGTACACTAACTCCGTTTATGTATGTAATAGGATACTCTAAGTTCACTTTTAAATATATGAGTAGCGAAAATAATGATTTCGTATTACAAATTTAGGTGATTTTAAGTTTTAATTATTTGTTTTAGGATAAGAATCTATTTCGTTTTGTTGGTTGTGAAAAGAAAAAACTGCTTCTTTATTAATTTTTAAGATACCAGTAACCTCAATAGTTGCTGCCAGTTTTAATGTAAAAATATCCCTTTGTTTAAATTGTAAATTTCCTAAACTCCAAATACCCGTAATAGGTTCATAAATGGTACTCCCCGGAATAATAGATGCCAATTCACTAAATATCAATGCTTTTGGCAACACATCTTTTATTTTAACATCATTCGCTATTAAACCGCCGTTGTTAGTTACAAAAACACTAAAAAACACCAAACTACCCAGTTTTATAACTGGTGAATCAACTTTTTTTATTAGTGATGCATCTATAAAACAGGACAACTTGTACGCGACATCTTTTATACTAGATGTTATATCTTGCTACACTGAGGTTCCATTCAATAGCGGGAATCCTAAATTTAGACTACCAGCAGAGGTTTCTACTATTATCTCGAAGCTATCATCTACGCCAGGGTTTACTAAATCTTCAAAAACAAAATTCCCTGAACCTTCAATAGCATCTGGACAACCATTATTATCTGAATCTGTGTCATGTTGATCTATAATTCCATCAAAATTAAATCTATCATCTACAGAATCTGCATTAGAATCTACAAAACCAATAGTATCAGCATCCCTGTAATCTAAAATACCATTTTCATCGCTATCTAAATGAGGGGTTTACACCTCCATTTTCTTCAACATCTAAATATCCCATCATTATCATCATCTAAATCGTTTAAATCTACGAAGGTATCTCTATTAGAATCTAAGCAAAACTCAAAACCTGACCCAAAAACTCCTTTGGTATCTACAAATACACCATAAATCTCTAAATCATTATTTTCTATTAAATCTAAATTAGTAGTAACATCTATTAATTTTTTAACTTTTATTTTTATACCATAATAGTTTTGTGTCGTTTTAAAACCAACATTAAAAACTCAGCTAGTTGTTCTGACCAATAAATTAATTAATAAAGTTAAATCTAATAAATTGGATCCAGAAGCAGCTTCGATTACGTTCTCATTTTTATCTAAAGTTTGCACAGTTAAACTATAGAATAAAGGCAATTCTACTATTGATGGATTAGAACTAGATAAAAAAGCTGCTGTGTTTGTTACCTCACAACCTACACAAACCAAACCTCCAACTACTGTTTGGCTATAGTCTAAATATGTAGAGAGTTCTGTAGCATTGATCTAATAAGTTTGATTACAGGCCATTTCTTTAGGACATAATTTTTGAATTGTACTGTTATATTAAATTGAATTCGAACTTCATCGAAACTACTTGAAGTTATCATACCAATAGTTTGCCTATTTATGCCGGTTAACAAAGAGGCACTTAATAAAATACTAGTTCTACTTGTACTATCTCCTGTTGCTATGCCATTTAAATAAGTAACTAAAAAAATATTATTTCTTATAACTTTCATAAATATGAATGTTTAAAAAATTGCATGATTTTGAATTTTATAAAATGAAAACCATCCGATTATGGTATTTCTACTATAAGAGTATCTTCACTTAAATTAATCTTCAATAAAAATTGTTCTCTTAATTTCAATAAAAATCATGCTCCAAAAACCAAGCATCCGCCTATAAAAATAGATATAACATACTTATTTTAAATACAATAAAAGTTTTTTAATTATCCAAATATTTTTTTTTCTATAAGATTAAAGCGTAAAATATTATTTACATTAACATTAGAAACTCAAAATAGATATTTGTAACTTTGCCGCTTCTACAAAATAAAAAATGAGATTACACAGAAACTTAACTTTTGCTGTTATAGACAGTGTTAGAGATATATTTAATGAAGGCGTTTATGCAGACAAAGCTGTAGAAAAAGCCTTAAAACGTGATAAACGCTGGGGAGCAAGAGACCGTAAATTTGTTGCAGAGACAATTTATGATATTGTTCGTTGGAACCGCTTGTATGCAGAAATAGCAGAAGTAAAAGCACCTTATGATAGAGATAATATCTGGAGGTTATTTTCTGTGTGGTGTATTTTAAGAGGAATTGCGTTACCAGATTGGAACCAAATTGGTGATGTACCAGAAAGAAAAATTAAAGGTCGTTTTGCGGAACTTTCTAGAACCAGAAAATACAGAGAATCGATACCAGATTGGATGGATGAAATGTGTGTTAATGAATTAGGCGAAGAAATCTGGACCAAAGAAATTGCTGCATTAAATGTACAAGCAAATGTTATCTTAAGAACCAATACCTTAAACATTTCTAAAGAAATGTTACAAAAGAAATTAAAAGCAGAAGGTGTAAATACAGAATTTGTGCCGAATCATCCAGATGCATTAATTTTACCAGAGAGAGCAAATGTTTTTAAAACAGAAGCTTTTCATAATGGATATTTCGAAGTTCAAGATGCATCCTCTCAATTAGTAGCTGCTTATTTAGATGTTAAACCTGGTATGAAAGTAGTAGATACTTGTGCAGGTGCTGGAGGTAAAACATTGCATTTAGCTTCCCTTATGGAAAATAAAGGACAAATTATTGCGATGGATATTTACGAAAGCAAACTCCGTAAATTAAAAGTAAGAGCAAAAAGAAACAAAGCACACAATATAGACATGCGTGTAATCGATTCTACAAAACCAATTAAAAAGTTACAAGGAAAAGCAGACAGAGTTTTAATTGATGCTCCTTGTTCTGGTTTAGGCGTTATTCGTAGAAACCCAGATTCTAAGTGGAAATTACAGCCAGAGTTTATAGAAAATATTAAAAAAGTACAACAAGACGTATTGCAACAATATTCGACAATGGTAAAACCAGGAGGAAAAATGGTGTATGCAACTTGTTCTGTTTTGCCTTCAGAAAATCAAGAACAAGTTCATATTTTCTTAACATCAGATGCAGGAAAAGACTTTACATTTGTATCAGATAAAAAAGTATTAGCGCATATTTCTGGTTTCGACGGATTTTACATGGCACTTTTAGAAAGGAAATAAATTTTATACTTTTACATCAAAAATTTTTCATTGCTAGAAAAAGAAAGTACTATTTTGTTTAATTTTAAATAAATAACATGATAAAAAAATTACTTCTTTTAATTGCAATGTCAACTTGTGCCTTTACTTTTTCACAAGCACAAGAATATTATGATGATGTAAATGTACAATTGTCTGGAACCAATTTAAAAGATGCTTTGGCAACAAAGATTATAAGCACGCATTCTAACATGCTTAGGTATACACCTGGAGTTTGGGAAGCTTCTAAAATTACAGACAAAGATTCAGATGCTGCTAGAGTTGTTTTAATTTATGGTTGGGAAAATGGTTCTGATCAAGATGATACTAATGATAGGACTAGGGACAATAGTTTACAAGACAGCGGTAATGGCCAAAGCTTTGTTTGGAACAGAGAACATGTGTTTTCCAAATCCTTAGCAAACCCTAAATTAGTAACCGATAATCCTGGTGCAGGAACAGATGCTCATAATTTAAGACCTGCAGATAAAAATAGAAATTCAGAAAGAAATAACTTTAAATTTGCTTTAGGTAGTGGTAACTCTAGCCGTTCTTCTATTACCTACAATGGACCAGATGGTGCAAATACAAGAGGTTGGTATCCTGGTGATGAATGGAAAGGAGATGTTTCGAGAATTATAATGTACATGTATCTTCGTTACGGCACACAATGTCTACCTACAGCAGTTGGTGTTGGTGACAAGCAGTTTACAGAAGACGAAATGATTAACTTATTCTTAGAATGGAATGTAGAAGACCCTGTTTCGGCAATTGAAATCGCTAGAAACACCTATCATGAAAATACTACGAATACCTACGCACAAGGAAACAGAAATCCGTTTATAGACAATCCATATTTAGCAACAAGAATTTGGGGAGGAAACTCTGCTGAAGATCGATGGAATCTTTACAAAAACACCGATACTCAAGCACCTACGCCTCCAACAAGTGTTGCTGCAAGTAATATTAATTTAACTTCAATAGATCTTTCTTGGACTGCTTCAACAGATAATGTGAATGTAACTGGATATAATGTTTATGTAGATGATGTCTTAACTGCACAAACTTCTAGCTCGAATACAAGTTTAACAATCCAAAACTTAAACACAAATACCTCTTATAAATTTACAGTTATTGCAAGAGATCTTATAAATAATTTTTCTTCTGAAAGTACTCCTATAACTGAAAAAACACTACAAGATAGCACTCCACCTTCTATACCACAAAATGTTACAATATCTAATATTACAGATAGTTCTTTTAATTTAGATTGGTCTGCCTCTTCAGACAATAATGAAGTGAATGGATATGACATTTTTGTTAATGGCTCTTATAAATATTTTACTGCTACAACCTCATACACTGTTATAGGCTTAACTTCTGCGACTACTTATAGTGTCGCTATTTTATCAAAAGATGTTGATGACAACAAATCTGAAAAAACTGCTGCTTTAAATGTTACTACAAATGACGGATCTACTGGGGGAACAGCATCCGAATTATTTTTCTCTGAGTATGTAGAAGGTGATGATGGAGGTTCTAATAAAATACTAGAAATTGTTAACCTAACAGGTGCTACAATATCCCTTTCTGGTTATGAAGTTAAGATAGAGCGTAATGGCGCAGGAGAGTGGACAACACCACTTGCATTAGATAAAGGCACTGTTAAAAACATTGTTCCTGGTGATGTCTTTGTTATTGGTAATGGAGATAATAATAATCCTATATTACAACCTAATTCGGCTAGTAACACACTCGGACAAGTAGATTTAGTTCAACCTAGTAATGATGATACTCGTTTTGGACAGCCCGTAAACTTTAATGGAGACGATGCTGTTGCCTTATTTAAAGATGGTGTATTAATTGATATTATTGGAGTTTTTAATAATGATGATAATTTTGCAGCAAATATTACATTAAGAAGAAATGCAGACATTACATCACCAAATACTACTTATAATGCTAGCGAATGGAAATCATTTCCTGCGAACACCTATAATGGTGTTGGAAAACACACAGCAACTTTAAATACTAAAGATATTATTTTTGAATCTTTTAAAATGTTTCCAAACCCAACAGATGGAAATAATGTATATTTTAGCGTAACTGAAGCAGTAACTGTTAAAGTCTACAACATTTTAGGTAAATTAGTGCAATCTAAAAAGGTTACAAAAAGTAATAACAGTATCGATATTTCTAAATTATTAAAAGGTATTTATTTACTACAAATTAATTCTCGAAAACAATTTATTATTAAAAAATTAATTAAAAACTAAGAGCCCTGTACATTTTTCTAACCTTAATAAAACTTATACCACATGAAAAAAACGTTACTTATACTTTTATTATTCTCAACATTCTTAATGAATGCACAAGCAGAATCTTATTATGACGATGTAGATTTAACAAAATATGAACTGGCTTTAAAAGATGAATTAGCTTTAAAAACAATAGCAGCTCATACAAACTTTTTAAGCTATACTCCTGGTATTTGGGAAGCAAGTAAAATTACAGATGTAGATCCTACAAATCCAGATAATGTTTTACTTATTTACGGATATAATGACTCTGACGGAAACTATATTACAGATAGAACTAGAAGTAAATCTCTTAATGGAGGTACTAATGGTTCGCAATGGAACAGAGAACATACTTACGCAAATTCTTTAGGAACACCTAAACTTGAAAAAGATGGTAAAAGCGGACCTCCTTATGCAGAAGCATTTAATTTACGTCCTTCTGATGTAAAAATGAATTCTAACAGAGGTAATACTAAATTTGCTGATGGTTCTGGTAATGCTGGTAACCAAAATGGTGGTTGGTACCCTGGAGATGAATGGAAAGGTGATGTTGCAAGAATGATGATGTACATGTACATTCGTTACGGAGACCAATGTAAACCAACGGGTGTTGGTATTGGAAACCTTGTTGGACCAGATGATGAAATGATCGATTTATTTTTAGAATGGAATGTAGAGGACCCCGTTTCAGATTTTGAAAGACAAAGAAATACCTATCATGAGTCTAATGCAAACTATGCGCAAGGAAATAGAAACCCTTTTATAGACAATGCATATTTAGCAACCAGAATTTGGGGAGGAGATAATGCCATAGATTCTTGGGGAATGTATCTAACCCCAGATACAGAAGCTCCTACAGTGCCAACAAATGTTTCACTAAACAATATTACCACAGCTACTATTGATGCTTCATGGACAGCCGCTACAGATAATGAAGCCGTAACAAGATATGAAGTTTTTGCAAATGGTGTTCTACATGGTAACACTGCCACAACAACATACTCTTTAACTGGTTTAATACCAAATACCGCTTATAGTATTACTGTTTTAGCAAAAGATATTGCAAATAACAAATCTGCGCAATCAGCAGCAGCAAACGGTACAACATTAACAGATACTACTCCACCTTCAATACCTAAAGATATTACTATTTCTAGTGAAATAAGTTCTGGTTTTAAAATAAACTGGACTGCTTCTATAGATAATTCTGGTGTCGCTAGTTATGACGTTTTTATAAATGGGACATTAAAAGGAACAACACAAAGTACAGAATACCAAGTTACAGGCTTAACAGCTTCAACAACCTATAATGTAACTATCTCAGCAAAAGATATAGCAGATAATATATCTCAACAATCAGCTGTAGTAGAAGCAACAACAGCTGCAGAAAACACAGGAACATCTTGTGCTTTAGAAACTTTTAATAATATACCAGATAATGGTAATTCCTACTCCAATTTTACTTGGACAGGAGATAACGGAGTAGAATGGAGTGCTGTTAAGTCTAAAACAGAACAAATATTAAACGGTAAGGCAGTTGCTATTGATGTTAGAAACAATAATAACGGATCTCTTACCTCTTCTACATTTGCAAATGGTATGGGGAGTTTAACAGCTTCTACATTACGTGCTTTTAGAGGTGGCTCAGGTACCATAGATGTTTTTGTAAACGGAGATAAAAAGGGAACATTACCTTATGGTGATGAAACTCAAACAACAACAATTTCAAATATTAATATTTCGGGAGATGTAGTTGTAGTTATTAATGAATCTAGCTCTGGAGGCGAACGTGTAATTATAGATGATATAACTTGGACTTGTTATTCAACTTTAAGTACAGAAAATGATGTGTTGAACTCTTTTAAAATGTACCCAAACCCAACAAGCGGTAATAAGGTTCATTTTAAGATAACAGAAAGCGCAGAAGTTAATGTGTACAATGTTTTAGGGAAGTTAATTAAAAAAGCTAAAATAAATACGAACAATAATAGTATTGATATTTCTAAACTCTCTAAAGGGATTTACTTGGTAAAAATAAAATCTGAGAATCAATTTACATCAACAAAATTGATAAAAAAATAACAACAATTTTTAAATTGAGAAAAAGACGACTAAAAACATAGTCGTCTTTTTTTTGTTTCATAAATAAGTGAATAAGTATAAAATTTCAATTAAATTAATCTTACGTATTCAATTGAAAAAAAGTAAATTTGCATTTTACAACAACACCCAAATAAAACACGATAATGATTCATTTCTTTGGAAATAAAGACAGTAAAGTATTCGCTGTTCAAACAACAAAAAAATTAGCTGTAAAAACAGTTTCTAAATTGACTTGGTTATTCGCCAATCAACCAAAAATAGATGAAGTGTCTATTGACACTTATTTTGTTGGCCCAAGAGCTGCAATGATTACTCCTTGGAGCACAAATGCTGTAGAGATTACCCAGAATATGGGAATTAAAGACATCATTAGAATTGAAGAATTTACTGCGAGTACAGAAGAATTTTCTGACTTTGATCCAATGATTTCTGAGAAATTCAATGGCTTAAATCAAGATTCTTTTACAACAGAGATTAAACCAGAAGCCGTTTTAAATATCGAAGACATTGTCGCTTACAACAATGAAGAAGGCTTGTCTTTAAGTGATGAAGAAGTTGAATACTTAGAAAGTGTTGCTACAAAAATTGGAAGAAAATTAACAGATTCAGAAGTATTTGGCTTCAGCCAAGTAAACTCAGAACATTGTAGACATAAAATATTTAATGGAACTTTTGTTATTGATGGCGAAGAAATGCCAACATCTTTATTTAATTTAATAAAAGAAACAGCTAAAGAGAATCCGAATGAGATTGTTTCTGCCTATAAAGACAATGTTGCTTTTATAAAAGGACCAAAAGTGGAACAATTTGCTCCTAAAACAGCAGACAAACCAGATTATTATCAAACAGAAGATTTCGATTCTGTTATTTCAATAAAAGCAGAAACGCACAATTTCCCTACTACAGTAGAACCATTTAATGGAGCTGCAACAGGTTCTGGAGGTGAAATTAGAGATCGACTTGCTGGCGGAAAAGGCTCTTTGCCTTTAGCAGGAACAGCCGTTTATATGACTTCTTATTCTCGTTTAGACGAAAAAAGATATTGGGAGAAAAAATTTGAAGCAAGAGATTGGTTGTATCAAACACCAATGGATATTTTAATAAAAGCATCTAATGGCGCATCTGATTTTGGAAACAAATTTGGACAACCATTAATTACAGGTTCTGTATTAACTTTTGAGCATGAAGAAAATTCTTCTTCTAGTACCTCTAAACCTAGAAAATTAGGTTATGACAAAGTGATAATGCAAGCGGGTGGAATTGGTTATGGAAAAGCAACTCAAGCTTTAAAAGATACGCCTAAAGAAGGAGATAAAATTGTAATTCTTGGTGGTGAAAACTACAGAATAGGAATGGGTGGCGCTGCAGTTTCTTCGGCAGATACTGGCGAGTTTGCTTCAGGTATTGAATTAAATGCGGTACAACGTTCAAACCCAGAAATGCAAAAACGTGCTGCAAATGCAGTTCGTGGAATGGTAGAAAGTAAAGAGAATTTTATTGTTTCTATTCATGATCATGGTGCTGGCGGACATTTAAACTGTTTATCGGAATTGGTAGAAGATACTGGTGGTAAAATCGATTTAGATAAATTACCAATTGGAGACCCTACCCTATCAGCAAAAGAAATTATTGGTAACGAATCTCAAGAAAGAATGGGATTGGTTATTGCAGAAAAACATATCGATACTTTACAAAAAATTGCAGATCGTGAACGCTCTCCAATGTATACCGTTGGTGAAGTTACAGGAAATAACAGATTTACTTTTGAGTCTAAAAAAACTGGTGAAAAACCAATGGATTTAGCTTTAGAAGACATGTTTGGCGCTTCTCCTAAAACTGTTTTAACAGATAGTACTGTAGGAAGAAAATATAAGAACCCTCGTTATAAAACAAAAAATTTAGAAATCTATTTAAAACAAGTTTTACAACTAGAAGCGGTTGCTTGTAAAGATTGGTTAACAAATAAAGTAGACAGATGTGTTGGTGGTAAAGTTGCCAAACAACAATGTGTAGGTCCGTTACAAATTCCGTTAAATAACGTTGGTGTAATGGCCTTAGATTATAATGGTAAAGAAGGCGTTGCAACCTCAATTGGACACTCGCCTATTTCTGGATTAATTGATCCTGAAGCTGGAAGTAGAAATGCCATCACAGAATCTTTAACAAACCTTATTTGGGCACCATTAAAAGACAATTTAAAAAGTGTTTCACTTTCTGCAAACTGGATGTGGCCTTGTAAAAATGAAGGTGAAGATGCACGTTTATACAAAGCAGTACAAGCAGTTTCAGAATTTTCTATCGATTTAGGAATCAATGTTCCAACAGGAAAAGATTCTTTGTCTATGAAACAGAAATATACTGATGGAGAAGTAATTTCTCCAGGAACTGTGATTATTTCTGCTGCAGGAAACTGTAATGAAATAAGTAAAGTTGTAGAACCTATTTTACAGGTCGACGGAGGAAATATCTACTACATTAATATTTCTCAAGATGAATATAAATTAGGAGGAAGTTCTTTCAACCAAACATTAAATGCAATTGGAAATGAAGCTCCAGATGTTACCAATGCGTCTTATGTAAAGAAAACTTTTAACACGATTCAAAAATTAATAAAAGCAGATAAAATTAAAGCAGGACATGATATTGCATCTGGTGGTTTTATTACAACATTATTAGAGATGTGTTTTGCGGATGTTAGTTTAGGAGCAGATTTTAATATTTCTGAATTAAATGAAGAAGATTCTATTAAGGTATTGTTTTCTGAAAATGCTGGAATCGTTTTTCAAGCAGATGCTTCTGTAGAAGAAAAATTTGAAGAAATGGGAATTACCATTTTTAATATCGGAACAGCTAATAATTCCGGAACAGTAAACATTAAAAATAATGAAGATACCTTCTCTTTTGATGTTGCAGAATTAAGAGATGTTTGGTACACTACTTCTTTCTTATTAGATCAAAAGCAAACGGCTAATAATTTAGCACAAGACAGATTTGATAATTACAAAAAACAGCCTTTAGCTTATAAATTCCCCGAGAATTTTACAGGAAAACTTCCTGTCATTGCAAGCGGAACGGAGCAATCTCGTCCAAAAGCGGCTATCATCAGAGAAAAAGGTTCTAATTCTGAACGTGAAATGGCAAATGCTATGTATTTAGCTGGTTTTGACGTAAAAGATGTGCACATGACAGATTTAATTTCTGGGCGTGAAACTTTAGAAGAAATTCAGTTTATTGGTGCTGTTGGTGGTTTTTCTAATTCGGATGTTTTAGGTTCTGCAAAAGGTTGGGCAGGAGCATTTTTATACAATGCCAAAGCAAAAAAAGCGCTAAAAGACTTCTTTAACAGAGAAGATACCTTGTCTGTTGGTATTTGTAATGGAGCACAATTATGGATGGAATTAGACTTAATAAATCCAGATCATAAAGTACATGGTAAATTAATGCATAACGACTCTAACAAGCACGAAAGTTCTTTTACATCCGTAAAAATTCAAGAAAATAATTCTGTAATGTTATCTAGTTTAACAGGAACAGAGTTAGGCGTTTGGATCTCTCACGGGGAAGGAAAATTCAACTTACCAGAAGCTGAAGAAAACTACAATATTGTGGCAAAATATGGGTATGAAGGCTATCCTAACAATCCGAACGGATCTGATTTTAACACTGCAATGCTATCTGATAAAACGGGAAGACATTTAGTAACCATGCCACATATAGAGCGTTCTACATTCCAATGGAATTGGGCAAATTATCCTGCAGGAAGAAAAGACGAAGTTTCGCCATGGCTAGAAGCTTTTGTAAATGCTAAAGAGTGGATTGAGAATAAAAAATAATTAATATCAATAAAAAAGGCTTTGTAGAATATATTTTTTCTATTTTTAGGATAGAAAATTGCATTCTATGAAGCTTACTTATTACAATATTCATAAAACTCCTCATCTAGTAGAGGAGTTTTATCATATTACGTATTCAGAAAACATCATTCCATTGCAAGCCATTATACCTCCTTTGGGTTTTAATAGCTTAGTTTACATCTTTTCTAATGGACAAAAAATTTTGTTAACCGATAATGATGTAGTTATAAAGAACCTAGTTTTAAACGGACAATTCTATAATTCTTATAAGCTTAGTGTTAACCAATCTGGCTTTTCTTGCGGTATAAACTTTAAACCGACAGCTCTTCACAAATTAACAGGTTTAGATGTCTCAAAATTCACTAATAAATGTTCTAATTTCAACCAAGTAAATGAAGAACTTTCAAATAAATTTGAAGACTTTTTTACCTGTCATAAGAATAATTTCCATCAACTATTTCATAATTTAGAAGAACTTCTGATTAGTTTACCTTTAACAGAAAATAAGTACACAACCGCAATAGACAGACTTATTCACATAATACACCTAAAAGAAGGTCTGGTAAGTGTAAATGATTTGCTTAAAGAGATTCCCTTTAGCCAAAAAACATTAGAAATGCAGTTTAAAAAAATTGTAGGCTTAACACCAGCAAAGTATATAAGAATTCACCGCTTTAAAAAATTAATGGAACAATATGAAAACAATAGATTAAACTTAAAAGATTTAATTTATATGTATGACTATTATGATGAGTCTCATTTTGCTAAAGATTTTAAGTCGTTTACATCGCAATCTTTTAAAGATTATTTTAAAGATGAGTTCATACTTATAAAAGAAGTATTTAATACTAGTAATTACGATTTTTTACAATAAATAACCAACTTATACCTATATATTTACACTGTAATTAATTTAAAATAAAACGTTTTAGGGGGATGTTTTATAATATCTAATTTTTTATAAAAAAATGTGGAAACACAGTTGTTATGAAGTTTAAAAGGCCGAATTAAGTTTCGGCCTTTTTTTTTATAAAAACTTTTTTAAATTCAATATTTAAATCATTCATTAAAGATCCTTTTTACTTTCGATACTTTAAAGTAGAATATCCTTCAATGCCTAGAAATTTAGCTTGTAGAAGATAATCGCGTTAATTTAAGTTTTATTGATGTCAGAATTAATATTTATAATAAAATTTAAAATGCTATTGCTATTCCTTATTATAAACTCATAAAAATGGCTGTGATATAGGCTTAACACTAATTAATAGTATTATCGAAACGCACAAATAATCCATTCATTTCACTTCAAAAAATAGTAAAATAATATTTATAATTTCATTTATTCTCTAATAACTGTCACATTTTCATTTTTTTTCTGTCATTTAATAAAACACTTTAAAACTCATAAAATGAAAAAGAATGTCACCTTATTAACCATCAGTTTATTTTTAGTTACTTCAATCTCTTTTGCACAGAAAACAGTAAAAGCATCAGATATTATGAAAGACATTAAGGCCGGTAAATCGATCTCTATTGAAAGTGCAACAATAGAAGGTGTACTAGATTTTACTTATATGGATGATGCTATAGAAAAATCATCTAGAAATAAAAAGAGCACTTGGTTTAACTGGAGCTCTGGAAACACAACGAATGAGGTGAAAAAGAGGATAGATGTAAAAATTTATTTTACAAACTGTACCTTTAAAGATGATGTTTTAGCATACATACCAGATGAGGATTCTGGTTACACCTTTACAGCAAATTTTGAAGAGATAACAATCTTTAAAAATTGTAAGTTCGAACAAAGAGCTATGTTTAAATATTCTCATTTTGCAAGAGATACCGATTTCTCTGGTACTACTTTTAATGATGACAATACCTTTAAATATGCCGAATTTAATAAGGGTGTAAATTTCTCAGCTACACTTTTTAACGAAATTGCTACTTTTAAATATGCTAAATTTAATAGAAATGTAAGCTTTTCTAATGCCACATTTAAAGATACGGCCACATTTAAATATACACAGTTTAACGAAGGCGTTTCTTTTAAAAATGCAAAATTTGAAGAGGATTTAAATATAAAATACATGAAAGTATCTGGTGACTTTAATATTTCTAATATGGAAGTTGCCTATGAAATTGATTCAAAATATGCTAAAATCAATGGAAAAAGTTTCAGTAAACATACAATTGACAAAAATTAGGTATTTATACGTATATGTATGTGAAATCTTCACCTTAAATTGCAGTCAATGGAAACGGTTAGATTAGGGGCTAACCCAGACCAGATTAAAACTAGCTTCTTTATCTTATATTGAAGCTAGTTTATTTTTTTACACTATTTTTCTTACACACTTTTTTTTCTTCAAAAATATTATTCTAAAAAAAAACAACTAAACCACTTATAATCAATATATTTATAATAAGGTATGATGTGTATTAATTAATTATCTTAAAATAAAACACCTCTAAAATAGTAAATTCGCATTTAATAAACTACTAAAATAAGTATTTGCTAAATAGCAGTAATTTTCCTAATTTGCAATACACAAATTAGAACTCATGTCGATAGAAATTACTAGATTATTTGATTTTCCATACTACCAATTAGAAACTTATAATTTAAAAAAAGCACTTGTTACCAAATACAACAATAAATGGGAAAGTACTTCTTCTCAAGAATATGTAGACAAAGCAAACCAATTTAGTAGAGGCTTACTAAATTTGGGGATAAAGCCAAATGATAAAATTGCTATAATATCTTCGAATAATAGAACAGAATGGAACATTTGTGATATTGGTATTCTACAAACTGGTGCTCAAAACGTACCTATTTATCCAACAATTTCTAAAGAAGATTATGAGTATGTCTTAAATCACTCAGAAGCTATTTATTGTTTTGTTTCTGATATTGATGTTCTAGAAAAAATTAATAAAATAAAAGGAAACACTAAGTTGAAAGGTGTTTATACTTTTGATGAGATTGCTGGTGAAAAGTCTTGGAAAGAAATTTTAGAATCAGGTAAAAATAAAAGCAACCAAAAAGAAGTAGAAGAAAGAAAAAAGGCAGTAAAACAAGATGATTTAGCAACTTTAATTTATACTTCTGGCACCACCGGAAGACCAAAAGGTGTAATGCTATCTCATAGAAATATCGTTTCGAATGTACTAGCATCTAAAGAAAGAGTTCCTTTAGATTACGGTAATTCTATAGGTTTAAGCTTTCTACCGATATGTCATATTTTCGAAAGAATGATTGTATATCTCTATCAATATTGTGGTGTATCTATCCATTTTGCAGAATCCATAGAAAAACTTTCTGAAAATGCACAAGAAATTAAACCACATGTAATGACAGCTGTACCTCGTTTATATGAAAAAATTTATGATAAAATTATTTTAAAAGGGGAAGATTTGTCTGGTATTAAAAAAATACTTTTCTTTTGGGCAGTAAATTTAGGTTTAAAATACAAACCAAACGGAGAGAATGGCTGGTGGTATGAAAAACAATTAGGTTTGGCTAGAAAACTAATCTTTTCTAAATGGCAAGCAGCTTTAGGTGGCGAATTAAAATTAATGGTTTCTGGTAGTGCAGCATTACAACCTAGACTTACAAGAATTTTTGCCGCAGCAAATATGCCAATAATGGAAGGGTATGGTCTTACAGAAACATCGCCTGTAATTACCGTTAACGATCAAAGAAACAAAGGTTTTAGAGTTGGTACTGTAGGTAAAGTTATTAAAGACGTAGAAGTTAAAATTGCAGAAAGTGGAGAAATCTTAGTTAAAGGACCAAACGTAATGTTAGGTTATTTTAAAGATGAAGCAAAATCTGCCGAAGTTTTAAAAAATGGTTATTTTTATACAGGAGATAAAGGTGAGTTTGATGAGGAAGGTTTCCTAAAAATTACAGGAAGAACCAAAGAAATGTTTAAAACTTCTGGTGGTAAATATGTAGTACCTCCTTTATTAGAAGGCGAATTAAAACAATCGCTATTTATAGAGCAAGTTATGGTTGTTGGTGAGGGTGAAAAAATGCCCGCAGCAATTATTCAGCCAAACTTCGATTTTATAAAAGATTGGATAGATAAAAAAGGACATGAAATTGGAAAAACGAATGAAGAAATTATAACGTCTGAATTAGTTATAAATAGAATACAACTAGAAGTAGATAAATGCAATACGCATTTTGGTAAATGGGAGCGTATCAAACGTTTTGAATTAACACCAGATGTTTGGACCATAGATGGTGGTCACTTAACACCAACCATGAAAATGAAGAGAGCTATTATTAAAGATCTCTACAAAGATTTATACGTCAAAATTTATAAATAGTAACAAAAACCTCACTTCAAATTAAAAGTGAGGTTTTTTATTATGAATAACAGTTGTTTCTGTTGTTCATTTATTCTTCAAAAAATAGTACTTCGCTAATAACTGATATAAGTCATTAAAACATTCTAGAATTAAGAATACCTTGCACATAATTAATGCGAACATCAGAAACAATATATTTATTTTATTCTACTATATAACAAAGTGTTCGTAAAATACAAAGAGCTGTTTTCTTCAACTTCGTAATAGTAGATTCAGATGAAAACCTAAATTAATTAAAAATATTTTTTAAAAGGACTCCTCTTTAAAACAAAGAAAGAGTTCTTTCGTTGTAAGGTCATGGCATCCTTTTTTGACAAAATCTAAAATAAATAAACTATAAAATGAAAAAGATAATAGCAATAGTAATAATACTATTTGTAAATGTAACTGCTACAATTGCGCAAGAATGGGAAACGGATATTATCATCGCAAAAGAAATCGCTATAAAAGAAGGCAAGCGTATTGTACTCGTTTTTCAGGGTTCAGATTGGTGTGCGCCTTGTATTAAATTAGACCGCGAAGTATGGAGTACAGATACTTTTAAAAAATATGCAAAAAAAAATTATGTAATGCTGCAAGCAGATTTTCCGAAGAGAAAGAAAAATGCATTGCCAGAGTCTCAAGCTATTGCAAATGCCAAATTGGCTGAAACTTATAACAAAAATGGTGTTTTTCCATTTGTAGTTGTATTAGATTCATACGGTAGAGTACTTGGCGAAACAAGTTACAAAAGAACAACACCAGAGAGTTACATTAAAGAATTAAATACGTTTTTAGAATAAATTGAAAGCACTACTTACCTCCTTTCTATTACTATCTTCTCTTGCTTTTTCGGCTCAAGAAACATACAAACGAGTGCTTAAATTAATGGGGAGTCGTTTTGAGATCACTGTAGTAGTAAATAATTCTGCTGAAGCAAATAAATATATAGATATAGCAGTTACTGAAATTACAAGAATTGAAAAACTGATTTCTTCTTGGAATATTAATTCGCAAACTTCTGCTATCAATAAAAACGCAGGTATTAGCCCTGTAAAGGTAGATACTGAACTTTTAAGTCTGATTGAAAGAGCTATCAGAATTTCAAAAATTACTGATGGTGCTTTTGATATTAGCTATGCATCTATGGATAAAATTTGGAAGTTTGATGGCAGTATGAAAATAATGCCTTCAGAAGAAAAAATAAAAGCTTCCATAGCAAAAGTTGGTTTTCAAAATATTCTTGTAGACAAAGTTAAAAGCACGGTTTTTTTGAAATTAAAAGGAATGAAAATTGGTTTTGGAGCTATCGGTAAGGGGTATGCCGCAGATAAAGCAAAAACACTCCTTATTTCAAAAGGAGTAATTGCTGGCATAATAAATGCTTCTGGCGATATGAGTACTTGGGGAAAACAACCTAATGGTAAAGAGTGGCAAGTTGCCATTACAAATCCAATAAACAAGCACAAGGTATTCGCCTTATTTCCATTAAGTAATGGTGCGGTGGTAACTTCTGGAAATTATGAAAAATACGTAAACTTTAACGGCAAACGATATGCACATATTATAAATCCTAGAACCGGGTATCCTTCTAGCGGAATTGTAAGTGTGACAATATTTGCGCCTAAAGCAGAATTAGCCGACGCACTAGCAACCTCTGTATTTGTAATGGGGAAAGAAGCAGGGGTAGACCGTATCAATCAATTATTAAAAATAGAATGCATCATCATTGATGATAAAGGAAATATTACAACATCAAAGAATATAGAAATCGATAAATTATGATTAAAAACTGTATTTGCGCTGCATGGATAACAATTAGTTTTAGTAGTTGTGTAGTGGTTAAGGAATATGAGAAAGTAAATTTAAACGACCCAGATATGGCACTTTCAGAAAAGAAATGTGACCGTAATGTTACAACTGCACATTCTTATCGTGAAGCTGCCGTTGGTGCAAATGGAGGTAAAACTGGTGGAGGCTGTGGTTGTAATTAAGGGAAACCTTTTTTAGAAAACAAAACTGAAATCAAACTAAAAATGATTCCGCTGAAAAGTGGATTTTAATAATAAATTAGTAACAATCAATTGAAAAAAATAATTCTATTTATCTGTGTATTTGCTTTTGTAAAAGTGAATTCACAAACAAAACAAGACGCTCCTAAAGTCTACAAAAAACGTGTACTCGAAACTACGGAGGTAGATTTCTTAACAAGTTACTATACGCAAAATGGAGACAATGCTGCTGTAAGTGGTGGTATTGGATCGGAATCGTTATCTGACGTTACAGGAACCTTTGTGGTTTCCATGCCGTTAAATGATGATGATGTGCTAACAATTGACGCAGGTATTTCTTCCTATACCTCTGCATCTTCAAGTAATATTAACCCTTTTGATGATGGTAAAGCAGATCCTTTTCAAGCTTCTTCTGGTGCTTCTAGTAGTGACCTTTGGACAAATATAACGGGAAGTTATACGCATAGCTCTGATGATAGAAATGATATTTGGTCTACAAAAATTGCCATTTCTTCTGAATATGATTATTTTTCTTTAGGTGTTGGCGGAAGTTATACCAAGCTTTTTAACGAAAAAAACACAGAAGTAAGTGTACAGGGTAATGTATATATAGACTCTTGGAAGTTACTTTACCCTATAGAATTGAGAAGTGCTAATGGAGGTAAAGATAGTTTTAACATCAATAATTATACAATAACCGGCAATACAAATTACGCTCCTGCTTTTGTTCCTTTAAATGGCACTGGTAGAAACTCGTATTCCTTAGGTTTTGGTTTTTCCCAAATACTGCATAAAAAACTGCAGAGTTCAGTAGCTTTAGACTTCGTAAAACAAGATGGCTTATTATCGACTCCTTTTCAAAGGGTCTATTTTAGTGATATCGCAGATTCATTTATTGATAATTTTCAACTAGCGGATGATATTGAACGTTTACCAGATTCAAGATTTAAAGTCGCTGCAGGTGGTCGTTTAAATTGGTATTTAAATGAAATAGTTACTCTTAGAGCCTTCTATCGCTACTATTACGATGACTGGGGCATCACTTCGCACACAGCAAGTATTGAAGTGCCAATAAAAATTGGTAATAGGTTTACATTATATCCGTCATATCGATATTACAACCAAACTGCAGCAGATTATTTTAAACCTTATGAAAGTGCGCTCTCTACAGATCCTTTTTACACCTCTGACTATGATCTATCTAAATACGCAGCTAATCAATTTGGTTTTGGGCTTTCTTACACAGATATTTTTACGAAAGCACACATTTGGGAACTTGGTTTAAAAAGCATTGATTTAAAATTTTATAAATATGATAGGGATACTTCTTTTAGTTCTAGCATTATTACCGCTGGTTTTAAGTTTGTGATGGATTAATGGTTTTAAAACTCGAGTAAAGCCTTGCTCTTTTTTTATATTGAGCAAGACTTCTTTTATCCTATATTTATTTTTTGAGGCAACCTAAAAATTACTCTATAAAACGATTTATTTATACCCACACGTTTGTAATTAACATCGCCAACAATAGAAAAAGGTTTGGTTTTTCTATTTTTATGAGTCTTTAGGGAAATAGCGAAAACTAGACTTTAAGAAATTCACAGTTAAATTGAGTCTTCTTGTGTAAAACTTTAATATTTTATTGCTGGGTTTATGTATGATAACTTTAGTCCTAAAAAAAGAGCACCTAATCTTAAAAAAAACTACTCCAACACTACAATAATTTCATTTCTACGAAACAAAACTTCAAAAGGAGCATTGTAACCTAATACAGAAAACTTGTTCGTATATTTTATATTATTTTCATCTAATAGAGCTATTAATTCTAATTTATACTTTTCTATTTTTTCATCATTTGCCCAACCACCAAAAGTAATTGCTGCCATTTTCATTTCTGGAACTTCTATAAACTGAATATCAGAATTTTCTGGTTTTGGCAAGCTTTCTTTAGTGAATTTTTGTGGCACTAAAAACATAACTGTCATCTTTTTTTCTAAAGACATGGCCACAGGAGACGTCATAGAAATAGATTCCTTCTTCTAGTTTTTACCAAAAATATAGCCTCCTAATATAGAAAAACCCTTGCTAGCTGCTTGTTTATAATCGTCTGTATCTAATTTTACAGAAGTAAATAAACTTGCTTCATATTTTCTAACTTCAAAATTATTATAGGTTTTTAAAACAGTGTACTTGTATCCTTCAATATTGTGACTACTTTGGTAAAAGTAAATTTGAATTCCTATAAAAATAAAAAAAATAACACCTAAAATAATTAAAAAAATCTTCATGTTTTTATGTTTTATTAAGTTATATATAGCAATGAAAATAAGGTTTTAAAATACTTCTAAAAAGACTAAAGGCCAAATTGAATTAAATAATGACCTAAAAATTATTCCATTGATTTGTTGTTAATTTTCCAAAATAATGAGCTTCTTTGTTATCAAAGTAAGTTCCTTCCAGTTTCTGCGTTTGTTTTAAAAAGTTGATTTATCTTGTCTTTTCACTTTCAACATATTTTTCTTCAACTATTAAAAAATACGAACAGTTCTTCTGTTTATGGCCTATGGTTTTGCTGAAACAACAAACTTTTTCACCATTGTTGTCTGCATAAATTTTGCTAACAGGTTAGGTTTTGGATGTTTGTCTGTATACACCTGCTCGCAAGAATTTGTTCTACAAACACTTTGCTCCAATTTGGTTGTGTTGCTGCAGTTAGTTCTTTACCTCTATTAATTACTTTACTTGTAATCTCTTTGTCAAAAATATTTTACATTTCTAATTCGATTTTTAATGCAAAATCTTAAATAACAATTCCTTTAAAATATCTTCGCTAGATTGGTTTGCTCCAACACCTTTGCTTTTGATGTCTGCCTCTCTTAAAAAAGCAATTACCTGCGCCACTTTACGCATTGGATAATTTCTTGACGCCAAAAAATATTCATCTACAAAATACGGATTTACACCTAAACTCTTCGCTACAGAACTTTTAGATTTGTCTTTTAAACCATGAAACATTAGAAGTTGCGTAAAATAGCCGTTCAATAAAGAAATTGTCATAATCAACGGATTATTTTTAGGATTTTCAGCAAAATAATTAATAATTCTATTTGCTTTTACAATGTCCTTCTCTCCTACTGCTTTTCGCAATTCGAAATTATTAAAGTCTTTAGAGATACCAATATTCTCTTCTATGTGCTTGTCATTAATAATAGTGTCTTTTGGCAAAACCAACATTAACTTATCTAATTCATTAGAAATTTTACTTAAATCGGTTCCTAAAAACTCTACCAGCATTAAAGATGCTTTTGGTTCAATTTGATATTTTTTTCCACTTAAAATTCTACGAATCCAATCTGAAACCTGGTTTTCATATAATTTTTTACTTTCAAAAATAAAGCCCGTCTTTGCAATTGCTTTGTGCAACTTCTTACGTTTGTCTAATTTCTTGTACTTATAGTTTAAAACTAAAACAGTTGAAGGCTGCGGATTCTCTGCATAAGAAACCAACTTCTCTATATTTCTGCTTAAATCTTGCGCTTCTTTAACAATTAAAACTTGTCTTTCTGCCATCATTGGGTAACGTTTGGCAGCAGAAACAATGTCTTCTATTGTTACGTCTCTGCCATACATTACTTGCTGATTAAAGCCTTTTTCTGCTTCATCTAAAATGTTATCTTCTATATAATCAGATATTTTATCTATATAATAAGGCTCATCACCCGTTAAAAAATAAATAGGCTTTACAATCCCTTTTTTAATATCTGAAACAATGTCTCTTATTTCGTTCATTTTCTTACTTTTGATTGATGCAAAAACTCAACCTACCAAACTATAAATTCAGACTCAAAAGTAACGAAAATAAGACGCTTATTTTTGATAATCTTAGAAAAAAATATATGGTTTTAACTCCAGAAGAATGGGTTCGACAACATTATGTGCAGTATTTAATTAAAGAGAAAAAATATCCAACATCTTTAATTGCCTTAGAAAAGCAATTAACAATTAATAACCGCATAAAAAGAACAGATATCTTGGTGTTTAATAAAGAAGGAAATCCAGATATTATAGTAGAATGTAAAGCTCCCCAAATTAAAATAACACAAGCTACTTTTGATCAAATTGCACGTTACAACCTAAAACTAAGGGCTAATTTCTTAATTGTTACCAACGGTTTAGAGCATTTTTACTGTAAAATGGACTTTGAAAATGAAACCTATATTTTTCTAAAGGAAATTCCAGATTACAAATAATACTTGTTACTTCTTATGTATTTCTAATCATTTTAGAAGTAAAAAAAAAGTTTAAAAACTACTGATAAAAGTCTATATAATTAAGAAATAATTAGATAAAAACTGACTTATAAACAGTAAATTTGCCCCCTTGAAAACAGCAATCGTCATATTAAATTGGAACGGACAAAAACTATTAGAACAGTTTTTGCCTTCTGTGGTTCATTTTAGTTCTGAATTGGCTGAAATTTATATTGCAGACAATGCTTCTACAGATACTTCTATAGAGTATGTAAGAGAATTTTACCCTACTATAAAGATACTAGAAAACACTACAAATGAGGGGTATGCAAAAGGTTATAATGATGCTTTGGCAAACGTTGATGCAGATATTTATTGTCTTATAAATTCTGATGTAGAAGTTACCCAAGATTGGCTGAAACCTGTTTTAGACGTTTTTAAAAAGGAAGAGAATACAGCTATTATTCAACCAAAATTATTAGATTTTAAAGACAAAACTAAATTTGAATACGCAGGTGCTGCCGGCGGATTTTTAGATTTTTATGGATACCCATATTGTAGAGGACGTATTTTTGATAATTTAGAAACAGACAATGGACAATTTAATGATGTTTCTGAAATTTTTTGGGCTTCTGGTGCTTGTTTATTTATACGTTCTAAAGTCTATCATCAATTAGATGGTTTAGACGAAGACTACTTTGCACATCAAGAAGAAATTGATTTGTGTTGGAGAGTTCAAAATAGAGGTTATAAGGTAAAATATGTTGGTGCATCCACTGTTTATCATGTTGGTGGCGCAACTTTAAAAGAAAAAAATCCACAGAAAACATTTTTAAATTTTAGAAATAGTTTGTTAAACGTAGTAAAAAACGTTCCTAAGAAATGGTTTTTATTCGTGCTCTTTTCTCGTTTAATTTTAGACGGAATTGCAGGTTTAAAGTTTCTAATTGAGTTAAGACCTATACATACACTTGCCATTTTAAAAGCACATGTTAGTTTTTACAAAAACCTTTTTAAATTCTTAGGAAAACGAAAAAAACTGAAGAAAAAACAAGACTACAATTTACACACTAGTATTGTATGGCAATATTTTATATTGGGAAGAAAAAAGTTTGACCAACTTAAGTAAGCTCGATAATTTTTTTCCATTTATCTGTTTCTGCAAACTCTTTAAGGACTTCATTTCTTTCTTTTAAAAAATTGGTCATATATCTTTTTAAGAATAGAAAATCTGCAATTCTTCCCAAGAAACCCAGTGGAGAATGATATTCAAAAATATCTTTTACAAGTACTTTTTCGTTTTTCTTTTCTAAATAATGCTCATGTCTAAAACTTTTAAAAATTCCTTTAACCATTTCATCAGCAAAGAACACCGGAAAAATACAATCGGTTATTTTAGAAGTAAGTTCTTGCGTAAATCCTAAATGTTTGGCTCGCCAAGTGACCGTTTCATTTAATGAAATTAATCCTGAAGTTTTTCCTGAAATAGCTTCTTCTTTTGATTTTTTAGTAGAAATTTTATGCAAATCGATACTTCTAATCAAATCAAAAACTATTTCTATATTCGCGTTGTTAATTTCTGTAGTTAATTTTATAATCGGCACTATTTTACTTATTTAAAGAGTTCTTGTGAAACCAGAAAAATTAAAAAAAATTAAATAATAGCTACACTTCCTTTTCCCGCTCTAATTACGGTTGGTTCATCTGTAAAATCGATTACTGTAGAAGGTTCATTACCTCCGTAACCACCATCAATTACAACATCTACCAAACTTTGCCATTTTTCGAAGATCAACTCTGGGTCTGTAGTATATTCTAAGACATCATCATCATCTCTAATAGAAGTAGACATTATAGGGTTGCCTAATTCTGCAACTAAGGCTCTTATAATATTATTATCAGGAATTCTAATTCCTACTGTTTTTTTCTTTTTAAAGACTTTAGGTAGGTTATTACTACCGGGAAGTATAAATGTATAAGGCCCGGGTAAAGCTTTCTTTAAAACCTTAAAAGTAGCAGAATCTATTTGCTTTACGTAATCTGAAAGGTGACTTAAATCATTACATATAAAAGAGAAGTTTGCCTTTTCTAAATTGATGCCCTTTATTCGTGCAATTTTTTCTAAAGCTTTGGTTTTGGTAATATCACAACCTAAACCATAGACAGTATCTGTTGGGTAAATAACCAAACCGCCTGCTCGTAAAACTTTTACAACTTTGGCTATTTCTTTAGGATTGGGGTTTTCGTTATATATTTTTATAAATTCTGCCATGCTATAAAAATACGAAAAACTCAGCTTGTTTTACAAACTGAGTTATATTAATGAGGAAGTTTTATGAATTTAAGTTTTATCTACCAATCTAAAACCTTCTCCGTGTATATTTAAAATCTCTACTTTGTCATCTAGTTTTAAATATTTACGCAATTTTGCGATATACACATCCATACTTCTAGAGGTAAAATAATTATCATCTCGCCATATTTTTGTTAAGGCCAATTCTCTTGGCATTAAATCATTTTTATGTATGGCTAGCATGCGTAACAATTTACTTTCTTTTGGCGATAATTTAATTGGTTCACCCTCTTCACCAACAGTAAGGTGACGCAATTTAGAATTAAAGAAGAAATTACCAATAGTAAACTCAAACTGCTCACTTTCGGGAGAGCTGTCTATTTCTTTACGTTGTAAAATTGCTTTAATTTTGTGTAATAAAACCTCAGAATCAAAAGGTTTATTTAAATAATCATCTGCCCCAACAGCATAGCCTCTTAAAACATCTTCTTTTAATGTTTTTGCTGTTAAGAAAATAATTGGCACTTCTTTGTTCGTAACTCTAATGTCTTGTGCTAAAGAAAAACCATCTTTTCTAGGCATCATTACATCTAAAATACACAAATCATAATCGCTATTTTTAAACATAATAAGACCTTCTATTCCGTCTTTTGCATGTGTTACGTTATAATCATTTAATGCTAAATAATCTTTTAGAACCGTTCCAAAATTAGGATCGTCTTCTACTAACAAAATCTTTTTACTTCCCATTGTTTTTTGTTTTAAATTAAAGGTAATTTTACCGTGAACATACTTCCTTTTCCTTTCTCACTCTCTACAAATACAGTTCCATGGTGCTTTTCTATAATCTCTTTTACGTAAGCTAACCCTAAACCATGACCTTTAATATCATGAATGTTTCCTTTTTGTTCTCTGTAGAACTTATTAAATACTTGTTTCTGTACTGTTTTACTCATTCCTATTCCAGAATCTTTTATTTTAAAAATAAAAAACTTGTCCGTACTTTCTGTGTACACCTCTATTAGCGGAGCGCCTTCAGAATATTTTATGGCGTTTTCTAACATATTCACCACAACATTTGTAAGGTGAAATTGATTCCCAGGTAATTCAGATTCAATGGCCTCTAAATGTGTTGCAATTTTTCCCTTTTTATCTTCTACCAATAAACTTACATGCGTAATTGCATCTTCTATTGTGTCGTGTAAGTCTATGGTTTCCTTACTTAAATCGATCTGATTTTTCTCTAATCTAGAAATTCTTAGTACATTCTCTACTTGAGAGTGCATTCTCTTATTCTCTTCTCTAATCATTTCTACATAACGCAACACTTTTGCATCATCTCCTAAAATTTTAGGATTTTTAATAGAATCTAAAGCCAAATTAATTGTTGCAATTGGTGTTTTAAATTCATGTGTCATATTATTGATAAAATCCGTCTTTATTTCAGAAATCTTTTTTTGTCTAATTAATTGATATAAAGAACTAGAAAAAGCAATAATAATGATAAAAATAAAGAATAATGAAAGCAATAAAATAGTTGAAATTCCAGATAAAATATGCTCATTTTTATCCGGAAAAGTAACATGTAAATTATAACTTATATTGCCAAAAGAATCATAGAAAAGAGGATATTTGTAACTGTCTTTTGTGTTTATTGTGTAATAACCAGACTTTAACTTTGTTGCCAATTCATCGATACTATAAACACCATATTTAAAGTCTAAATGAACATTTCTTTTGACTAACTCTTCTTTAATCGTTTTATTTAATTCACTATTACTAATTCTCTCATGAATTAATTTCTTTCGATTAACGTCATTTAACAACTCTGTAGTTTGTATTCTGTCAAACTCTGAATAGGATTTTATAAATGAATATCTTTCTTCATGTGTTTTCGAAAAATAAGTATCTGGACTTTTTATAATGGAAGATTTAAAAAAATCTTTTTTTCCTGTTACTCTTTTAAAAATTATAGAATCACTATTTAAAAAATCTGTAGGTAGTTTAAAATTTTCTTCTAAAAAAGTACCTCCAAAAGTAATTCTTTCTTTAGTTGTAGTATCTATTTGTTGTATTAAGTAACTTTTTAATTGTGCTTTGTCGGCTAATCCTTTCTGGGCAATAAGACCTTCTATTTTCTTTTGAAATTCTGCTTGTTCTTTTTCATTAATTCTTTCTGTTGCAGCACCCAAAGATTTTTGAACATCATTTTTAAATTGTGCCTTCTTACTTTCTAGCGCATTATTAATCCAGTAGAGCTGTACAGTGATAATTCCTATCAAGGAAACACTCATTAAAACAACAATAAGAATAAATATTTTTTTGCGCATAAATCAAATTTACTACTTTCATAAGTTGTAATTATTGATTTTAACCTAAATTAACAGATTTATTAAAAATTTAAGACTTATTTAACATAAAAAATATATTTTATAAAAAAGTTACTACTTTTTGTGTTAAAATATTATGAATCCTTTTAACAGCAGCTTCTGTTTCTTTAAGTGTATGGTTTTCAATGATGTAGTTAGATAAAAGCAGTTTTTTATCTTCTTTCCATTGATTGTTAATTCGGTCTAAAATTGCTTGTTTTGTTGAATGATCTCTCTTTAAAACTCTTATAACTCTTTCCTCTACAGCTACAAATACAGAAATTATAAAATCAAATTGATGTTGATTATTACTTTCAAATAAAATAGCGCTTTCATAAAGAATGTAAGCTTTATGAGCGTTCTCTTGAATAAATGCTTCGAAATGTTTATTTACTTCAGGGTGTACAATACTATTTAAAACGTTAAGTTTTTCTTTATTATTAAAAACAATACTAGCTAAATAAGGCCTGTTTAATTGATTTTCTATATAAGTTTCTTCGCCAAAAGCTTCTGTAAGTTTTGTTCGAATTTCATCCGAAGAATTCATAAGTTTTTTTGCTTCAACATCTGCAATATACACTGCAACCGTATCAAAGTTTTTAAACAGTTTGGCTACTGTTGATTTCCCACTTCCAATACCGCCTGTTAAACCTACTACCATATTAATGCTGAATTAAAAAATCGATCTTATTTGGTATAATTTTATAGCTTTTTATTTCTGATGGCTTGTGCACTAATTTAGGAATTAAATAACCTAAATTATTAAATGCAGACATGCTATAATCACATTCTATTTGAAATGAATTTTCATCTATTGTATTAAAACGAGACAAGCCAATAATAAAAGTAATTTGCACCTTTTTAGATAAGGTATTTATTGTAAGATCTTCTGGAACGTTTGTAATGGTATATTTAATATCTAGAGTACCTTCTGTAAACTTTTCTACTTTACCAGAAACTATTATTTCTTTCGATTCAAATTTTAAATTTCTTATCCCTTTTGGTATTTTAACAGCAACTTTCTTGCTAAAATCTGCTTTTACACCTTCTAACACAATTGGCAAAAGTGTTATTTCATCTATTTCAGAAATATAGTTTTCTGGCCCAGAAACAATAATACTATCTGGTGCTACATTAATTTCTTCAGAAAGATCATAACCTACCTGGTATCTTATTTTTACGTCTGGTTTTAAAGGTAGTTTTTTTGAAACCAAACTACTAACTTCTAAAAACAAAGTATCTCTAACAATTTCTTGTAAAACCACCCCAGAAGGCAATTGCTTTTGAATGCTTTGTTTTTGTTTTTTAACAAGTATATAATATTTTGTCCCCTTTTTCTGAATTAATGCGTTTGCATGCACACCAATATTTTTGGTATTTACTCGCGTTCTAAGAATCTTAAATCCGTTTGCCTTAACCACCACCTCTAACTCCTTTACTGGTGTTCCTTGTAAAAGTTTATTTTGAGAAAGATTACCGTACTTTATCGGAAAATAAATACTGGTAACATATTCTTTAGAGAGTGTTATTAGAAGCCAAATAAGCACCGACGCTAATAAAAAGCTAATAAAGGTTTTAGGTATTTTTTTTTTAGGTTTCAAAAGTAATTTTTAAAGTATGCAATCTACATAAAAGGGTTCAAAGAAAAAAGTGAGTACTGTCTAAAAAGACAATACCCACTTTTAATATAAAGTAATTAGTAAATTATTTTTTAACTGGCGCTAAAAGTTTTTTACTTAATTCCATAGAAATTGCAGAACGTTCAAATTTAATTTTGCCTGCTCCTGTTTCTATTGTAATTGTATTGTCTGTATTATTAACATCAGTAATTTTACCATGAATACCACTAGAAGTTATTACTTTAGTTCCTGTTTTTATTTCTGCCTGAAAAGCTTTTTCTTTCTTCTGACGATTCATTTGTGGTCTTATCATAAAAAAATATAAGACTAAAATCATAGCTGCAAAAGGCAACATACTTGTTAAACTGCTTGAATCGAATTGTAAAAAAATTGAATTGAACATTATTATAATTTTGCTTTAGGTGTTACAGAACCTCTAAGTGTTAATACTTCTCTACCAGATTCTGTATTGGTAGTTAAAGTAACTGTTTTCATTTGTCTGTTTGGCTTCCCAGAAGTGTTAAATTTCACGGCAACTTCACCTGTTTCTCCTGGTTTAATTGGTGCTTTAGGCCACACAGGAACCGTACAACCACAAGAACCTGTAGCGTTTGTAATTACTAAATCTGTTTTACCAGAATTGGTTACTTTAAACAACGTTTCTACAATATCTCCTTCATTTACAGTACCAAAATCATACTCTCTTTTATCTAAAGAAATAGAAGCAACTCCTTTTTTAATTTCTGCATCTCTAGATTTAGCAGTATCTAGGTTTTCTTTATTAATTTTTGTAGATGCGTTTCCGTTTCCACAAGAAACTATAAATGTTGCTACTACTACAAATGCGAATAAAAATGTTATTTTTTTCATTATAAATCTATTTTTTGTAAAAATAATAAATTAATCTTAGTTTATATCATATTATATAAGTCCTCTGCCAATTTTAACAATTTTTTCGTTGGCAATAAACTCTTTAGAAATTTTATCTAAAACTCCATTTATAAAATAACTACTTTTAGCTGTCGAGTAGTCTTTAGAGATTTCTATATATTCATTAATAGTTACTCTTGTTGGTATAGAAGGGAAATTCATAAACTCTGTTATAGACATTTTTATTAAAATCATGTCTATTTCTGCAATCCTATCAGATTCCCAGTTTGGTGTCTTGTCTTCAACATACTGCTCGTATTCTGCTTGCTTTAAAACTGTTTTTCTAAACAATTGAGACACAAAGTCTTCATCATCTTTGTCTTTATACAGAGAACCTAAAACAAACAAGCCAGTTGCTTTTTGTTTACTTAACGTTTTTACAACCCAAGTATTCACAAAAGGAATATCATCTACCCAAGAAATCATCTTGTCTTCATAATATTCTGCTAACTTTTCATTCGGAGCTATAATTTCTCTAAAGAAATCTAAAACAAAAGCTTTGTCTATCTTAGATGAATCTTCTTCTGTAGCTAAATATTTTTTATATAAATCGCTTTGTTGCAATTCATCAAAAATAATTTTCACATACTCATCATTTTCTTCCCAATTTCTCAAGTTATTTAACTCGATATACCCCTCTAAACTGACACTTTCTGCAATTGTATTAATTAATTTGTTGTCAATAAATTTTGTATTGGGTTTTAAATCTGCAGCTGTAGCAAGAATTTTCTTCTTAGAAAGCGCCATTTTTTTTGCTGCTAATTTCTGTACTTCTACTAGCAACTGAATGTTTAAGACATATAAATCAAACATTTTTAAGACACTATGTTTTAAAAACTTTTCTTCTCTAATGATGTCATCATTATGAGATTGCAACATTGCGTACACAGATTGCATTACTTTAACTCGAATATGTCTTCTGTTAATCATTTTTATAAAGAACTTTTATTAAATAAATCACGATGATTTTTTTGTTTCTAACCAGCCACAAAAATAATATTATTTTACTTCTAAAGGTGTATCTATTTTAATTTCTTTTCGGTTTTTATTTTAATGATTTAGTACGGGTTAAAAACGATTCATATTATTTATAAAAATGTATCTTCGTGCTTGAAAATAGCATACTTATTTCTTTAATTTAACAGAAAATAAAGAAAGATAGATCCTATAAATTGTAATTTTATTTCTTAAATTTCATAACTGCATTGAAGGCTCTAAAATATATAAATAAATACTTTGTAAAGTACAAATGGCGATTATTAATTGGTATCTTAATCACCATTTTATCAAAATTATTAGCACTTAAAGTTCCGCAAATTGTTGGCGATTCTTTAAATATTGTTGAAGATTACCAAAACGGAATCATTACAGATATAGAAGCTGTAGAACACGAGCTTTTAATAAATGTTCTAATAATTGTTGGTGTTGCCGTTTTAGCTGGTTTTTTTACTTTTTTAATGCGACAAACTATTATTGTTACATCTCGGTTAATAGAATTCGATTTAAAGAACGAAATCTATCAACAATACCAAAGATTATCCCTTAATTTCTATAAGAAAAATAGAACAGGAGATTTAATGAACCGTATTTCTGAAGACGTTTCTAAAGTAAGAATGTATGTTGGGCCCGCGCTTATGCACACCATGAATATGATTGTTCTTATAGCTGTTGGATTTACACAGATGATAAATATCGATGTGAAATTAACCATGTACACCTTGCTTCCTTTTCCTGTTTTATCTGTTTTAATTTTTGTTTTAAGTAAGGTTATTCATAAAAGAAGTAGCATTGTTCAGGAATATTTATCAAAATTAACTACTTTTAATCAAGAATTTTTCTCGGGAATTAGTGTTGTAAAATCATACGGAATCGAAAATTCTATTATTAAAGATTTTGATGCAATTGCAGACAAGAGCAAAGAAAAGAACATCCACCTTCAGCAAGCAAACGCATTATTTTTTCCGTTGATGATTTTATTAATTGGTCTAAGTAATCTTATTGTAGTGTATGTTGGTGGCCATCAATATATCAACGGCGAAATTCAAATAGGAACTATTATTGAATTTATGTTATACGTAAATATTTTAACGTGGCCAGTTGCTGTTGTAGGCTGGGTTACTTCCATGGTGCAACAAGCAGAAGTTTCTCAAGCAAGAATTAATGAATTTTTAGAACAAGTACCAGAAATACAAAATAAAAATACAGAACCTACATTACTAAAAGGAAAAGTAGCTTTTAAAAATGTTACTTTTACATATGATGATACAAATATTACCGCTTTAAAAAACATTTCTTTTGTTGTAGAAGCAGGCGAAACTGTAGCAATTCTTGGAAAAACAGGGTCTGGTAAATCTACTATTATAGAATTAATTGCAAGATTATACGATACAAAACAAGGTGTTATTCTTCTTGATGGTATCGAAATTGAAACCACTAATTTAAATGATATTAGAAATCAGATTGGTTTTGTACCTCAAGATCCGTTTTTATTTTCTGAAAGTATTGGTAACAATATAAAATTTGGTAAAGAAGACGCTACCCAAGAAGAAATTATACAAGCAGCTAAAGATGCGGTGGTTCATGAGAATATTATCGATTTTCCTAACGGATATCAAACTATTTTAGGAGAACGTGGTGTCACACTTTCTGGCGGACAAAAGCAACGTGTATCTATTGCTAGAGCGATTATAAAGAATCCTAAAATATTAATTTTTGATGATTGTTTATCTGCTGTCGATACAGAAACAGAAGAAAGAATTTTAGCTAATTTAAAGAAAGTTTCTAAAAATAAAACTACCTTTATAATTAGCCACAGAGTTTCTTCAGCTAAGAATGCTGATAAAATTATTGTTTTAGACGAAGGTCAAATTATACAACAAGGCACTCATAATCAACTAATAACACAAGAAGGATACTATAAAGATTTATACGAGCAGCAACTTTTAGAAAAAGAAAATTAATCTTTAACATTGCTACGTAAAATATTTTGTTAGATTTGTTACTATAATTAATTACATATAACTACTATTTTTAAAGAACATGGCAGAGAGAGTTGAACAGGAAGAAATTTTTTCACAGGTATTAAGAGCTGGAAGAAGAACGTATTTTTTTGATGTAAGAGCAACAAAAGCAGACGATTACTATCTAACAGTTACAGAAAGTAAGAAATTTACACATGATGATGGTACTTTTCACTATCAAAAACATAAAATTTACTTGTATAAAGAAGATTTTACAGACTTTCATGAAATGCTAAAGAAAGCGACAGATTATATTATTAATGAAAAAGGAGACGAAGTAATTAGCGAACGTCATCAAAAAGATTTTAAGAAAGAAGACACAAAAATAGATGCAGAAGAAACCACTTCTACAGAAAGTTTTACAGACGTTTCTTTTGACGATATATAACAGTTTTATACTGTTTTTGTAAGCACCTTTTATGATTAAAAAAGTTGCATTAAGAAATTTCAATTCAAATTCAATTTTACACAAAAAAATAAAAACCGCAAATTTACTATTTGCGGTTTTTTGATGTTATTTAATTTCTAAATAGAATTCTTTACAAAACTCTTTTCATTGTTTTAGCTTTAGAAACTGTTTCTTCCCACTCTTTCTCTGCATTGCTGTCTTTTGTAATTCCGCCACCAACAAAAATAGAAGCTGTATTGTTTTCAATCTTCATGCAACGTAAATTTACAAAAAGGGCCGAACTTTTTTTATTTCCCGCTGCCTTTTTGAGGTTTAATTCACCTAAAAAACCCGTATAAAAACTTCGATTGTAGTTTTCATTTTCAAAAATAAATTTCTTAGCGTTTTCTCTTGGCAAACCACAAACTGCTGGTGTTGGGTGTAAAGCTCTAATTAATTTTTCTAGGTTTGAAGAACTTTCTAAATCCCCAGAAACCTTTGTCCTTAAATGCAACAAGTTTCCTGCTCTAACAGTTTCTGTTTTATCAATTTCTAAATTAGTAGCAATTTCTTCTAACTGATTTTCTATAAAATTAGTTACTAATTGCTGCTCTTCTAATTCTTTAGATCTCCAGATTGCAGTTTGGTTTTCTTTATAAATTTGCGTTCCTGCCAAAGACATTGTTTTAAAAGAAGTGCCTTCTAAATTTAACAAAGTTTCTGGTGTTGCACCAAACCAAAGTCCTACTTTTGGATGAAACCAAACATATACAAAGGCATTTTTATAAGTAGATAGTAGTTTTTTATAGACTTCTAGTAACTCAAAATCAGAAACATGCACAACCTCTTCTCTAGAAATTACAACTTTCTGTAAATCGCCCGCATTAATTCTATCAATTGCTTTTTTAACAATTTGTAAGTGTTTATCTTTAGATGAAGTATGGGCATTAAAAGCTTCACTCATTAAATTACAAGGGGCTAATATTACCGCTTCCGAAAAAGTTAATGCTTTTTCTTCTGGAAATAAAATGGCTTTTTCATCACTATTAAAAGGAGCAAAAACAAACCCTTTTTCTTTAAAGTCTGAAACAAAATTTAATACTGAATCTGACATAAAAAAAGCAGCAACATTTTTCTCATTTGGCTTTCTATACGCTACAAAAGGTAAGTGATTACTGTATTGAGTAGTAATTTTATCGAATAATTTATTCAAAACTAAAAGTTATTTTTTACGAATTTCTAAAACAATATTGGTCATTTTTGCAACCGAAATTAAACGATCTTCTTCGTCTACAATTGTTACTTCCCATAAATGCGTGCTTTTACCTTTATGAATATTCTTTGCAGTAGCAAAAACAACACCATCTCGTTTACTTTTTATATGGTTTATAGATAATTGAATTCCGTTTATAAACTGTGTTTCACTATCGATAAAAAAGTTGGAAGCCGCACTACCAACACTCTCCGCTAAAGCTGCAGTTGCGCCACCATGTAATTGCCCATAAGGTTGGTAAACTCTTGAGTTTACAGGCATTTTTGCAGTTAAAAAATCATCTCCAATAGCAACATATTCAATATCAAGAGTTTCCATTAGCGTATTTTTAGAACGCTTGTTAAATGCTTTTAAAATGCTAGTTTTATCCATAATCAATTATTTAATATGTAAAAATACGTATAAAAAATTGTATTTTTGCAACTGAAAAGTTAAAGCATTCTATGTACAAAATACGCGTAATTTTAGACACAAAAGAAGATGTAATTAGAACAATTTTGGTTGAAGACAACTTAAATTTAGAAGAATTACACCTAACAATTGCCAAATCCTTCGGTTTTGGAGGTCGAGAAATGGCTTCTTTTTACAGAACTGATGAAGAATGGAATCAAGGTGAAGAGATTCCTTTGTTTAATATGGAAGAAGTTGGCGAAGGTATTTCTATGCAAACTTGCATTTTAAATGACTCTTTACCAGAAGAAAACGACAAGCTAATTTATGTGTACGATTTCTTAAAAATGTGGACTTTCTATGTGGATGTGATTGAAATTTCTTCAGGAAAAAAAGAGGGTTTGCCACAAATTATCCTTACCGTTGGTGAAATACCTAGTGAAGCTCCCGAAAAAGAATTTGTTGCAGAGAAATTAGATGATGGTTTTGGTGATGAGGAAGATATCGATGACGAATACGGTCATTTTGATGATGATTTCGATTACAATGAATATTAAAAAAATATGTAGTTGTTAAACTGTTTATTCGTGTAATTGTTTCTTGCTAGTTACTTAATTATCGAGCTTTCACTAATTTTTTATACACAATTAAACAGTCAATCACAGAAACAAATAAAAAATTTCCAGTAACAAAATTGTAAATTAGCCGTCTTACATTCATAACCGACTAAACACAATTTCTTTGGAAACTATCTTATCTCTTAAAAACCTCGATAAAAAATACGGCGCTATTCATGCTGTAAACAATCTTTCTTTTGATATTAAAAAAGGAAATGTATACGGAATATTAGGCCCTAACGGAAGTGGAAAATCTACCACTTTAGGCATTATCTTAAATGTAGTAAACAGAACTTCTGGCGAATTTTCTTGGTTTAACGGAAAATTATCTACCCATGAAGCTTTAAAAAAAGTAGGTGCAATTATAGAGCGACCTAATTTTTATCCATACATGACTGCAGTGCAAAATCTAAAACTAATTTGTACAATCAAAGGAATATCCGCAGAAAAAATTGATGAGAAATTAAAAACAGTAAATCTTTACGATAGAAAAAACAGTAAATTTAGTACCTTCTCTTTAGGTATGAAACAACGTTTGGCTATTGCTTCTGCATTGTTAAATGATCCTGAAATTTTAATTTTAGATGAACCTACAAATGGTCTAGATCCTCAAGGAATTCATGAAATTAGACAAATTATAAACGAAATTGCAAGCAGAGGAACTACTATTTTATTAGCTTCTCACCTACTAGATGAAGTTGAAAAAGTGTGTTCTCATGTAGTTGTTATTAGAGAAGGTGTAAAATTATACAGTGGTAGAGTCGATGAAATGACGGCTTCTAATGGTTTGTTTGAGCTAAAGGTTGATGAAAATGAAGAAATATTGTTGGCTGAGTTAGAAAAACATCCTTCTATAAATAAAGTAACCAAAGATCACGAAACTATTATTGCTACTTTAAATGATGTAATTTCATCTGCAGAGCTAAATACATTTTTATTTAATAAAGGCATTGTTTTAAGTCATTTGGTAAAACGTAAACCAAGTTTAGAGCAACAATTCTTAGATTTAACAAACAACAATTAATTAAAAATACCGGTTCGAGCGTTGTCTAGAACTCCTTCAATAAAATCATAAAATAGCATGTTAAGATTATTAACCATAGAGTTTCATAAATTAAGACACAACAAAGCAAGTAAAATTTTGTCGCTAATTTACTTCGGCTTGTTAACTTGTATTGCATTAATCGCTGCAGTTAAGTTTGACGTTGGCCCAATTAAATTTCATTTGGCAGAAATAGGAATCTTCAATTTCCCTTATATCTGGCACTTTAACACCTATGTGGCGGCAATTTTAAAGTTCTTTTTACTCTTAGTTATTGTTTCTATGATGGCGAATGAATATAGCTACAAGACTTTAAAACAGAATTTGATTGATGGTTTAAGTAAAAAGGAGTTTATTCTTTCTAAATTTTACACGGTAGTTGTTTTTGCGCTCGTCTCTACACTTTTTGTTTTTGTTGTCTCATTAATATTAGGTTTGTCTTATTCAGATTATAATGAATTCGCCATCATAACATCCGATTTACAATATCTTTTCGCCTTTTTCATCAAATTAGTAGCTTTCTTTTCTATGGGATTATTCTTCGGTATTTTAGTTAAAAGATCTGCTTTTGCAGTTGGTGCAATGGTGGTTTGGTTTTTTGCGGAAAATATTTTCAAAGGATACTTATTTTGGAGTTTTAAAAACGCAGAAAATACCAGCGAAAAAGTAGATGCTGTAATACAGTTTCTTCCTTTCGAGTCTATGTCTAATTTAATAAAAGAACCTTTTACAAGATTAGGTGCCGTAAGATCTGTTGCAAACCAAATAGGTGAAACGTTTACTAAAAGTTATGCTGTAGAATTTTCTACAATTGTAATTGTCTCTGTTTGGACGTTTATCTTTATCTATTTGTCTTTCGCACTGTTAAAAAAGAGGGATTTATAATACTTTTTAAATATATTTGATGTTAAGAAAAGAAATACCATCAAATGAAGAATATTTTATCGTTTTTATTACTATTTATTACATTAAATGTATTTTCTCAAAAAGAAGCTAATTTTTGGTATTTTGGTAACAATGCGGGATTAGATTTTACTGGCTGCAACCCTTTAGCGCTTGCGAATGGTAAATTAAATACAGATGAAGGTTGTTCTACCATTTCTAAGAGTAATGGCGAGTTATTGTTTTATTCAGACGGTACAACCGTTTGGAATAAAGACCATAATGTTATGCCAGGTGGCTCTGGATTATTAGGAAACTCTTCTAGCGCACAATCTGCTTTATTTGTGCCAAACCCTATTAATAAAAACTTATACTACCTATTTGTTGTTGGTAATAGTCGTAATCCTGGTTTTTTCTATTATACTATAGACTTAAATACAAATGCCGGTTTAGGAAGTGTAATTGATGGCCCTGTAGACTTAAACAATGGAAACCAACGTTTATGGACAGAGAGAGTAACAGCCATTGAGTCTAATAAAAGTGATGAGTTTTGGATAATTTCTACTTCAGAAAAAGAATTGTATTCTTACAAAGTAACTAGAGATGGTGTTGCTTTTAATAACCCTGCCATATCTTTTTTATCTTCAACTGAAATTGGAGCTAGAGGTAGTTTAAAAATTTCACCTGATGGTACAAAATTAGTAATAACAAGTCAAAGTGAAAACTGTTTACTGTACGACTTTAACACTACCACAGGTACAATTAGTAATAAGAAAATACTAAATGTTAATGGAGAGAGTAGCTATGGTGCTGAATTTTCTCAAAGCAGTAATAAACTTTATATTTCTACAGGTGGTAACAACCAAGGTGGTCGTCGTAGTGCTTCATATATTTTTCAATACAATCTAACCGAAAATACCCTTAATGACATTAATAACTCTAAAAATACAATAACTTCTTGGTCGGGTTATAGAGGTGCTTTGCAACTAGGCCCTGATGCAAAAATTTATTATGCTCGAAGTGGAGAAGCTAGTTTAGGGGTTATTAATAAACCCGAAGAAGAAGGAATAAACGTAAATTATGTTGATAACGGAGTCAGTTTAGGTGGAAGAATATCCTCAGAAGGACTTCCTCCTTTTATACAATCTTTTTTTAAAGTTGCCCTAACCGATTTAGATACAAGTACTAAAATTACAGAAGAATTTTCGATTTGTTCTGGAGATATTAGAGAGTTAGGAATAAATTCTGTTACAGATTTTGATGATACAGCCGATACCACAAAACCAATAAAATATCAATGGTTTAAAGATGATGTATTAATAACTACCGAGACAAATCGTAAGATTAGCGTTGGCGGACTAGGAAGAACAACTGGCGGAATTTATTCTTTAAAAGTAAATTATACAAATAACTGTGGAAGAGAGAGGAACTTAGAAGCTATCGCTGAAATTGTTTTTTATAAAAAACCAACAGTAAACATTATTGATGTTTATGAACAGTGTGACTTTGACAGCAACCCCAACGACTTTATTACCAGTTTTAACCTAACCACAAGAGAAACGGCTATTTATACAGGATCTGACACTGTAAAAATTGAGTTTTTTGAAACTACAGACACCTCTTTTAATTCTCCTATTGCAAAAAACAACTACACTAACGCTACAGCAACTAATAGCACAAACGGAAATCATAAAGTTGTTGCAAAAGTTACAAATGTAGATACTGACTGCTATCAAACAATAGTAATTGAACTAAAAGTCAATCCGTATGGTATCGACTCTTACTCAAATGTTTATTCATCAGAATTAGACCAAAATAAAAATATTTCTAATAGTAGAAGCAGCCTTGGTAGTTTAAATTCGTTTTATAATTTAGATGATAAAACAAATAAAATAATAGCAAATTCTTCTGGTGCTTTAACAAGTACTTCTCATGACTTTAGTTATTTTAGGACAAGAGAAGATGCAACTTTGCAGAATGATAAAATAGTAGCTCCTTATGAGGATGATTTATTTGCAAATGAAGATGAAATTTTTGTTAGAATATCTTTAAAAGGAACAAATGCATGTGAAAGTATTGGGAAGTTTACATTTATTTTAAACATTTTACCAATTCCGCAAGGTAATCCATCTCCCATAATTCTTTGTGTAAGCAATCCTATTGATGCTCCACAGCCATTTACAGAAAACTTAGATGCAGATACAGGCGCTGCTAGCGACACTTATGCTTGGTATTTAAATGAAACTTTATTACCAAGTGAAACAAATGCTATTTTAGAAGCAAATAAAGAAGGAACATATAGAGTTGAAGCTTCTAGAGGTTATGAAAATGATACGAGCATAACAACAGATAATTCTTTTACCACAGGCTACAATACATTTACCGTCTTAGAATCTAATGAAGCACTTTTAGGACCAGAATCAATTACCTTTATAGACGATCAAGATAACCCTACAGACAATACAATTACAATTAAAGTGACTGGTAAAGGCGATTATGAATATGCTTTAAATAATAATGCGCTTGCTAGTTTTGTAAAAGGTTCAGAAAATTTATCGTACACTTTTATAAACATACCTCCCGGACTTAACAAAGTTTATATTAGAGATCGAAATAATTGTGGGCGCATTATAAATACAAAAGAAATTTCTTTCATTTATTTTCAAAGGCATTTTACACCAAACGGAGATGGCTATTTTGATACTTGGAAAATATTAGGAGTAGAGAATACTTTTTATAGCGAAGTAAAACTCCAGGTTTTTGATAGATATGGTAAAAATCTAAAGAATATAGACCTAAAAACCAATGCTGGTTGGAATGGGACTTATAACGGAAAACCACTTCCATCAAATGATTATTGGTATAATGCTATTTTAATTGATATAAGTGGGAATATTAGAAAAAAGACAGGGCATTTTTCTCTTTTAAGAAAATAAAAACTTTATGAAGAACTCTTTTATTATCATATTATTTTTATTGAGTTTTTTATTTGCCTATTCTCAGAATGAAACAAACAATTGGCATTTTGGTGAAAAAGGAGGTATCAATTTTAATCTAGGAAATCTTACTGTTTTAACTGATAGTAAAATCGAAGCACCAGCAGGTAGCGCATCTATTTCAGACCCTAACGGAAACTTATTATTTTATACAAACGGTGTGTCTGTTTGGAATAAAAACAATGACATTATGGAGGGCGGAACCGGTTTAGCAGGAGAGATAAACAATACACAATCTTCTCTAATTATTCCGAAACCTAATAGCAATTCTGTGTATTACATTTTTACTACAAGAAAAGAAAGTTCTTCTGGCTTTACCCCTGGTTTGTATTATTCTGAAGTAGAAATTTCTACAAGTTTTCCTAACGGGAAAGTCACCAATAAAAATATAACATTAGCAAATTTTGTAACAGAAAAAATTACAGCGGTACACCATACAGATGGAAACTCGATTTGGTTGCTTGCTTTTGGCTCTAAAGGAAATACAATAAACCCTGAGCAAGATACTTTTAGAACTTATAAAATAACAGCAAGTGCTATAGAATTCCCTAAAACGTATCAAATAGATACATTAACAGAAAAAGAAAAAATAAAATTTTCTGTCGGAACTTTAAAAATTTCACCTAATGGAAAAAAAATAGCATTGGCAGATTTTGGAGGTACCTTTGTTTATTTATTTGACTTTAATCCCTCGAATGGTGCTATTTCTTTTATTCAAAAATTTGGAACATCTCCTGGTATTTTTGTTTTTGTCTCTAGCTATGGTTTAGAGTTTTCTCAAGATTCAAAAAATTTATATTTTGCTGGAGATGATGGTTCTCAGGATAGTTATGTTTATCAATACTTATTTGAAAGCCCTCTACTAGATAAAAGAACACAACTATCTTTTTCGAATAATTTTAACTACAGAAGTATGCAATTGGCCTCTAATGGCCAAATTTATATTACTAAAACAGACAAATTAAATCCAGAAAACGAGTTTTTAGATGTGATAAGAAACCCAGAAAAAGAAGGTGAAGCGGTAAATTATGAAAGTAATTTTTTAAACATCTCTCCTGGTTATTCTAAAAAAGGATTGCCAAACTTTATTCAGTCTTATTTTAGAAATAGAATTATTACCGAAAATAAATGTGTCTCAGAAAACTTTAATTTTTCTATTGATGCTTATACCACAATAACAAGTGTAACATGGAGTTTTGGTGATGGCACTACTTCTACCGAAATGACCCCTTCTCACTTATATGCCGCTGCGGGAGAATATACTGTAAAAGCAACCATAACATTTGGTGGTTCTAGCACAACTCTGTTTAAAAAAATAGAAGTTTTTCCGTTACCAATTGCGCTCTCCGGAAAAAATTTAAAGCAATGTGATACAGATAATGATGGGAAAAGTTTATTCGATTTAACAGATATAAAACCACAAATAACAGACTCTGGAAACGAACTTGTTTTCTACAAAAACAGTACTGATTTCAACAGCAACTCTCCTATTTTAAATCCTGATAATTTCGAAAACGAAAGCAATCCGCAGGAAATAATTGTAGCGGTCTTTAATAAAAATGGATGTTCTGAAACGACCAAATTTTCAATTGAAACACTTTTTGTGCAGCTAAATACTATCGATAATATATATGCGTGTGATGATTTAGATACTTCTTCAGTAATCTCTACCGGTATTTTTTCATTATCAGAAAAAAGAAAAAGTATTCAACGAGATTTAAGTATACCTAGCAGTACAACACTTCGTTTTTATGCTTCTTCAGAAAATGCACAATTAACCAAAGATGAACTGCCAGATATGTACACAAGTGCTACCAAAACAATTTGGGTAAGGGCAGACAATGCATTAGGTTGTGGCGGAATTCAGTCTTTTAAAGTAATTGTAAATTCACAACCAATCATTAACTTGCAAGAAAACTATACCATTTGTTACAACCCTAGTTTAAAACCTGCTGTAACCATTTCTGCAGAGGCAACAAATAATAGCTTCGAATGGAAAAATAGTTCAGGAATAATACAAAGCACAGCTCAAAATTTCACGCTGGTAAATACAGGTGTATTCTCATTAACTGTTTACAAAACAGAAAACGGAATTGAGTGTACCAATACCCAAGAGTTTACAGTTAAAAATCCTGATGAACCTGCTTTTTCTAACATTACAGTAAACACAGAAGATGAAACCAATTCTATAGTTGATGTTGAAATTTCTGGAAATAGTACTTATGAATTCTCTTTAGACAATATAAATTTCTTTAGCAATTCTACTTCATACACTTTTACAAAGGTAGTTGCTGGTCTTAAAACTATTTACGTTAGAGATATTAATACTTGTGAAAATCCGATTCAACAAAAAGTTTCCGTTTTAGGAGTTAAAGATTTTTTTACGCCAAATAACGATGGAAAAAACGACTATTGGAATATAAATGGTCTAGATGCACAGTTTTATAAGTCTATAAATATTAAAATTTTTGATAGACTTGGTCGCGTTGTGTGCTCTATAACAGATTTTAATACTCCCGGTTGGGATGGTACATTTAATGGCAAAATGCAAATTTCTAATACCTATTGGTTTAAAGTAGAAATTATAGATATTGATGATAATGTTATCAATAAAACGGGACATTTTAGTTTAATTAGAAAATAGAATTACAATTAGTATCCGTATTTTTACCGTATGGAATTCAAATTAGTATCAGAATTTTCTCCAACAGGAGATCAACCACAAGCAATTAAAGAACTTTCTGAAGGTATTATTGCTGGTGAGAAATTTCAAACATTATTAGGTGTAACAGGTTCTGGTAAAACGTTTACCGTAGCAAATGTTGTAAAAGAAGTTAAAAAACCAACATTAGTTTTAGCACACAATAAAACGTTGGCAGCCCAATTATATTCAGAATTTAAGCAGTTTTTTCCAGAAAATGCCGTAGAATATTTTGTTTCTTACTATGATTATTATCAACCAGAAGCATACATTCCTGTTACAGGAACTTATATTGAAAAAGATTTATCTATTAATGAAGATATAGAACGTCTGCGTTTGAGCACCACTTCTTCCCTCCTTTCTGGTAGAAGAGACGTTTTGGTCGTTGCTTCTGTTTCTTGTTTGTATGGTATTGGAAATCCTGTTGAATTTAAGAAGAATGTAATTCCGGTTCAAGTTGGCCAATTAATTTCTAGAACAAAATTTTTACATCAATTAGTACAAAGTTTATACTCTAGAACAGAACATGAAATAAAAAGTGGAACCTTTAAAGTAAAAGGAGATGTGGTAACCATTTATCCTTCTTACGGAGATAATGGGTATCGAATTCACTTTTTTGGTGATGAAATTGAAGAAATAGAATTGTTCGATTTAGAAAGTAACGCAGTAATAAATACATTCGAAGAGTTAAGCATTTATCCTGCAAATTTATTTGTGACTTCTCCTGATGTTTTACAAAATGCCATTCATCAAATTCAAGAAGATATGATGAAGCAAGTTGCTTTTTTCAATGAAATAGGAAAACAATTAGAAGCAAAACGAATCAAAGAACGTACAGAATTCGATTTAGAAATGATTCGTGAATTGGGCTATTGTTCTGGAATTGAAAATTATTCGAGATATTTAGATGGTAGATTGCCAGGAACAAGACCTTTCTGCCTATTAGACTATTTTCCGGACGATTATTTAATGATTATTGATGAAAGCCATGTTACTGTGCCTCAAACACACGCAATGTATGGTGGCGATAGAAGTAGAAAGGAAAATTTAGTAGAATACGGATTTCGTTTGCCCGCAGCAATGGACAATCGTCCTTTAAAATTTGATGAGTTTGAAGCCATTCAGAATCAAACAATTTTTGTTTCTGCAACACCTGCAGATTATGAATTAGAAAAAACAGAAGGTGTTTTTGTAGAACAGATTATTAGACCTACTGGTTTATTAGATCCGATTATAGAAGTGCGCCCAAGTTTAAATCAAATAGATGATTTAATTGAAGAAATACAAATTCGAGTAGAAAAAGATGAACGTACTTTAGTCACTACACTTACAAAAAGGATGGCAGAAGAGTTAACAAAATATCTAACAAGAGTAGATATTCGTTGTCGATATATTCATTCTGATGTAGACACTCTAGAGCGTGTAGAAATCATGCAAGATCTTCGTAAAGGTTTGTTTGATGTTCTAATTGGTGTAAACTTATTGCGTGAAGGTTTAGATTTACCAGAAGTCTCTTTAGTTGCCATTTTAGATGCTGATAAAGAAGGTTTTTTAAGAAATGTTAAGTCGCTTACACAAACCATTGGTAGAGCTGCAAGAAATGTAAATGGTTTGGCTATTTTATATGCTGATAAAATGACTAAAAGCATGCAAAAAACCATTGATGAAACAGATCGAAGAAGAGAAAAGCAAATTGCGTACAACACCAAACACAACATTACGCCTACTCAGATTAACAAAAGAATTGACGATACGTTAACAAAGTCTGCAGTTTCTAGTTATCATTATGACAATGCAAAGCAAGTGGCGGCAGAGCAAGATTTACAGTATTTACCAAAAGAAGAAATAGAAAAAAGAATTAGGGAAAAACGCAAACAAATGGAGGCCGCAGCTAAAAATTTAGACTTTATTGTTGCTGCAAAATTACGTGATGAAATTGCTGTTTTGAAGGAGAGCTTGTAATGAAAACAGGTGTTTCCTTGTTTATTTTCTCTTCAAAAAACCAACTTTACAAACTACTTACAGACGTCATTAAATCGATGTAAGATTACTGTTGAGTTATAGAAACCATCTGAATTATAATACTTAGATACATATATGTCTAAAAATAAAATAGTAACTCAATTGAAAAGCAAACACTATAATAACTCGCATTTTAAAATTATAGTGTAGCCTTCCAAAAAAAGAAAAACATACTCCTATTCTTATAGTCTTTTTATCAAATCATTTTCTAAAAGCTCTTCTTTTAATATGGTAATCATTTTTTTTTGTTTGTCTTCTGTAATATTATTTTTTTCTAAAAAGTTGACATAAGCCAACGTAGCTAGTTTGAGTTCCGACTGCAATTCATCGATATTTAATTCTTTGTTTACTGTTAATTGCAATAGGTAATACACCACCCTTTTAAGCATGTTCTCTGCTGCTGCTTTGTTCCCTAATTCTTCATAAGTATTCGCCAAGTTATTGCAAGAGATATTATAAACTTGTATATATGGGATTTTTAAACGGATGCAGTCCGAAATATTATTATTCAGCACCTCTGCCCTATAAAGCGCGTCTTTATAACCTAATAGTGCTTCTTCAAAATCTCCTCTGTTAAAAAGTTCATTGTTCGAGACAGTTAATATCTGCCAGTGTTTTTCTATATGATTCATACAATTATCACTCATTTTATTTTAAATTTTTGTTTGCAAAATCCCAGTTTACAATGTCCCAAAAGCCTTCCACAAATTTTGGTCGAGCATTTCTATAGTCAATATAATATGCATGCTCCCAGACATCTAGTGTTAGAATCGGCTTTTTATTCTCTGTTAGTGGTGTATGAGCATCTTTCATCGGTAGAATTTCAAGCTTACCTTTTTCATCTTGTGCCAACCAAGCCCAACCAGCACCAAATAACTTTATTGCTGTAGTAGAAAATTGTTCTTTGAATTGCTCAAAACTACCAAAATCACGTACTATCATTTCACCTATTTCTCCCTCTGGAGTTTTCCCTCCATTAGGAGAAAGACAATGCCAGAAAAAAGTATGATTCCAATGTTGTGCAGCATTATTAAACAAAGCGGCGTTGTTTTCGCTGTATCCTTTTTGAATAATTTCTTCAATACTTGAATCAATTAATTCAGTATCTTTTACTAGTTCAGAAAGATTGTTTACGTAAGCCGCATGATGCTTTCCATGATGGTAATCAAACGTTTCTTCTGTAATAATTGGGTTGAGTGCATTTTTGGCATAAGGAAGCTCTGGTAATGTTTGTGTAATTTTCATTGTTTGCTGTTTTTAAATTTTAAAATTTTAATAGCTCTTTTTAATTCATTTATCTTTTTAAAATCTTTTGTTGCTTTTTGCATGTTGACTTGCATCAGATTTGTTTTGATAACATTTCTTTCCAAGTACTTTTTGTTTTCTTCTAATAGTTCTATAACATACTCCATAATGAAAACTATTTTAGATTAACAAAAATAATATTTTAGACTAGACTAAAAAAATATATAACAGAAAATATTTTTTTAATGTTGCTTCCACCTTTTATTAGATGAAAAGTATTTATAATAGCTACATAAAATTAGGGACGAATTTTATTTAAAATAAAAATTACAATACTTTTAAAGGCGACAAAAAGTTAGATAGTATACTTTCTTTTATTAATGATATAACACCAATTAAAATTTAATTCCAATAATAATGAGATACTTTATTTAAGTGAGAATCAAAAAATAGATGCGAATGATAAAAAAATTCATAGAAAATAGTAAAAAGATAGTAACTTAAGGGGTATTAAGTAGCATTCTATTATTCTTATAATTAATAATGAAACTAAAAATTACAAGGAATTGATTACAAAAAACTACTCAAAAACATATCTTTAATTGCTAGCAATTAGAACATATCTATTTTAAAATTTGAAGACAATAAAGGTGACATGAAATACAACAAACCTATAAAATGATTAAGAACAGCTGACTTCTATAAGCGAGATTCAATACACGTAAAAAAAATAACACCATTGAAAAACAAAAAGTTTAAAACTTATTTGATTAAATTATAAGCATTAGATATAAATGGACATTAGATATTAATTTCTGACATAAAAACAAAGTATTATTTAATTGACTTTTGATCAACTTGGTGTACATCTTATATTTAAGGTTACGAAAGGAATCGAAACCCTTAAAATTATTAGCTTTAGGTAGATAAAGAAAAGTGGGGTAGAAAAACCAAATAATTAAGAAAGGAATATACTAATTTATTAAAAGAAAGATACTTATAAAATAAAGGGGTTACTAAAATTATCAAAATACAATCTATTCGAGGTTGTTTTAACTGACAAAAACATGAATTTTATTGATAAATATTTTTGTAAACTGCAATTGATATGTAATTTAAGAAACACAAAAAATTATAAATATTGGTACGAATTAAGAAATGTATTATAAAACTAATTGACCATTGTAAGAGTCTTTGAAAGTTTCTGTTCAATTTCTACTTCCTAAATTAGAGGCTTAACCAAGTACAAAACACGTTCGCGAAAAAATTAATCTTTTTTTATTCTCAATTTAATGATACTGTCAATTAATTTACCTGCCTTTTTCTCGTAGATAGCATCGTCTTTTTTAGTCCAGATTTCTTTAGCATTTTTATTGACTCTAGCGTTATTAAGAAATTTTAATTGTTTTTGAAGTTTTCTTATAATTTCACCTGCATCTAGTTTTTTTATTGAACTTTCTCCTAATTTTTCTAGATTACTTCTTAGTTTATTTACTTCAAACACATAATTTTTTTCTTTTAATTCAGACCATTTTTTTAACGTTTTTAAACGCGCTCTCTTCTTTTCTAAAGCCTTAATTTTGGCTTTTATCTTTTTAATTAAGATTGTATTGTCTTGCTTATTTACTTCAATTAAATGCAAATGCTTACTTTTTACTTCAATATTTAGGGCTTTTATGGAAGGTAAGAAGAAAAATCCGAAGAAAAATAAGTAAAAATATTTTTTATTCATTCCTTAAAAATACAAATTTAAAATCAATCCTAAAAAAATGAGCAATAATTATACTTTTAAAGCTTCGTTCGCTATACCTACAGGTTCTTAAAACACTATTATGAAAAAATTTATCACAACTACTTTTACACTTTTTATTCACTTTTAATTAAAAAATATACAGCAGAAAAGAGTAGTTTCAATCGCAATTTTACCAACTGGTTTTTTAATAAACCCTGTATAACTTGGCTCATAGCAACCATTTTTGTAACTTTGCAGAATGAAAGTAAGGATACACAAACAGCGTAACTTTAGGATATTCAATTTTAATTTTTTAGTTTTTAGAAATCAACCTAAAAAATTCATACCTCCTCACCCACTATTTTAAGTATTTCACTAAAAGTAATTACTCTTTTTTTTGGACAAAAGATTTTATCTTTTTCAAAAGAAAAATAGCTATGTAGCTATTCATTTTATCTTTTCAGATAAATTACATCAATTAACAATGGTTATAACAACATTTGACGCCTATACAAGGTTGTCATTCTTATATATAGATAAAATTACCAATTTTTTACACCAACATTTAGAAAAATGTGAAGATGACAAAAGTGCCATAAGAAAATCGCTATTATATGCTGCAAAAGAAATTCCTAGTTTAGGTGGTTATGCTTTTGTTGTGGAAGATAAAGGTACTATTGTTGGTGCTACCATTATCAATAAAACTGGAATGAGCGAATATCAGTCTGAGAATCTGTTGGCTTATTTGGTTGTTCATAAGGAGTTTAGAAATAAAGGCATCGCTACAAAACTGTTAAATGAAGCAATTGACTATTGTAACGGAAACATTACACTTCACATCAATAGAAAAAACGATGCGATTGAGTTGTTTGAAAAAAACGGATTTGAATCTAAGAAAATTCAAATGACATTGCATAAAAAATAATCAAAAACAAATAGTAACAAAGAAAATTAATAATACTTAATTAAAACAAAATGAAAATTTTAGTAATTGGCGCAGGAAACATGGGGCTAACGTATGCTCAGGGAATGTCTAAATCAAAATTGTTAAAGAAAAAAAACATCATGATTTTAGACAAGTCTGAGGAAAGGTTAGAAGAATTGAATGAAATTTCTCACTTTGATGCTTTTAAGGAATTAGAAGATTGTGTGCCAAAAGCAGACATTATCTTTATTGCCGTTAAACCATATCATGCAGAAAATCTATTTAAAGCTTTAAAACCGTTTGTAAAACCCGGGCAAGTTTTAGTCTCTATAATGGCTGGTGTTAATATAGATAATATTAAAAAATATTCTGGCTTAAGCAAGGTTGTAAGAGCAATGCCTAATTTACCAGCTCAAATTGGTAAAGGCTTAACTTCTTATGTAACGTCAGAAGAAGTGTCTAGAATAGAAAAATTAACGGTAGAAAGTTTACTAGATACCACAGGAAAATCTATGGAAGTAAGCAATGAAAAACTTATTGATGCATCTACAGGAATCTCTGGTAGTGGACCTGCCTACGTTTTTTACTTTATGCAAAGTATGATGGAAGCTGCGTTAAAAATGGGCTTTTCAAAAAAAGACTCTACCGTTTTAGTTAGTCAGACTTTTACAGGTGCTGTAGAACTTTTTAACCAATCGAATCTATCGCCAAATTCTTGGATGGAAAAAGTAGCTTCTAAAGGTGGTACTACACGTGCAGCTTTAGATTCTATGGAAGATAACAATGTAAACGAATTAATTAAAGACGCTGCTTTTGCTGCTTTTAATAGAGCTGTCGAATTAGGTAAAGAACATTAAGATGTACAAAGAAAGAATAGTAATTAAAGTAGGAACAAACGTAATGACCAACAGAGATAACAGAATTGTTAGACCTGTTTTAAGACGTTTAGTACAGCAAGTTGCAGAATTATATGAACGTGGAATTATTTCAATTTTAGTTTCTTCTGGTTCTGTAATTGCTGGTAAAGAAGTTTTAGGAGAATCTAATATTGAAAATGAAACCCAAAGAAGGCAAGTGTATTCTGCTATTGGGCAACCAAGAATGATGCGTCATTATTACAATATTTTTAATGATTTTGGTATGAAATGTGCGCAAGTGCTACCTACTAAAAGAGATTTTAGTGAAGGGGTTCATAGAGAAAATATGATTAATTGCTGTGAAGGTTTGTTAGCAGAAGGTGTGATACCTATTGCAAATGAAGATGATGCCGTTTCGGTTACCATGTCTATGTTTTCAGATAATGATGAATTGGCGAGTTTAATAGCACAACTAATAAATGCAGACAAACTAATTATTTTAACAGATATTGATGGTTTGTATACTGGGCATCCAGAGTCTGAAAGCAGCGATTTAATCACAAATGTAAATCCTAATGAAGATTTAGATAAATACATTAAAGACAGTGATAAAAAACCAGGTGAAGGCCGTGGCGGAATGGGGTCTAAATTAGATTATGCACAAGAAGCTGCAGCAAATAATATTCCTACCTATATCGCAAACGGAAAAAGAGACAATACCATTATTGATATTATCGACGGAAAGTCTGTTGGTACAAAAGTGGCACTTTAAAAACTTACACAATGAAATTATTAGACACAACCATAAAAAACAATGTTTTAGAAAGCATGACAAAAATTCTTGATGAAAATCGGGAATTGTTATTACAAGCAAATAAAAAAGATTTAGATGCTTTTGATAAAGAAGATCAAGCAATGTATGATCGTTTAATTTTGAATGATGGTAAAATTGATGGAATGATAAAAGCCATCAACGAAGTAAAAGCACAAGAAGACCCTGTGAATCAAATTATTAGTGATGATGTTTTAGAAAACGGATTGCAAGTAACTAATAAAACTTCGCCATTTGGTACCATCATGATTATTTACGAATCTAGACCAGATGTTACCGTAGAAGCTGCTGTATTAGCGTTTAAATCTAATAACAGAATTTTACTAAAAGGTGGTAAAGAAGCAATATTTAGTAACAAAGTATTGGTAGAATTTTGGCACAAAGCATTAACTGAAAATAATATAAGTGAAGATTATATTAAGTTGTTGCAAATGGATCGAAAAGAAACACAAGAATTTTTAAGAAACCCAACAGAACAATTAGATTTAATTGTACCAAGAGGTGGTGAACGCTTAATTAATTTTGTAAAAGAACATGCAACATGTGCTGTTTTAATCAGTGGAAGAGGAAATAACTTCTTATATATTGATGAAAAGGCAGACTGGAAGAAAACATTGGCGGTAATTATCAATGCTAAAACCGATAAAATTTCTGCTTGTAATGCGTTGGATAAAATTCTTATCAACAAAAATATAGAAGATTTCGACAACAAACTAAAAGAGTTACAAACCGTCTTAAAAGATAGAAATGTAAGCATATTAGTAGATGAAGATGTACAAAATGTATTGAAAGACGAGTCATTAATAACAGACAAAACTATTTGGAGACAAGAATTTTTGGCTTTAAAATGTTGCATCGGTGCTGTAAATAATCTTGATGAAGCTGTAGAAATGATTAACAAGTATTCTGGCGGACATTCAGCAGCTATCATGACAACAAATGATGAAAATGCAGATAACTTTATGCAGCAAGTAGATTGTGCTGCGGTTTATAAAAATTCATCTACCAGATTTACGGATGGTGGACAATTAGGTGTTGGTGCAGAATTAGCTATTAGTACAGATAAATTACACCATAGAGGTCCTTTAGGATTGAAAAAATTAGTGACCAATAAATATTATATTTATGGTGAAGGTCACATACGTAACTAATTTTTAAAATAGTATAAAAACAAAAACGCCTCATTTTCATGGGGCGTTTTTATTTTCAAATATAATATAAGCTGTATTAAGGTTTTTAAAATTCTATTTAAAAAGTGACTTCTAGTAAATAATGCTACGTAAGTTATCCCGCCATATTTCTAGTAAATTAATCTTCACTTCCCCAAGGTGCGCTCGGAGTATTTATTTCTTTCGTTAAATCAAACTTTACAGAAAAAAATCTTTCAGATCCTATTCTACGTAGATTATACGTAAAGCTAGTTTCATCTAAAGTAACCCACCAAATATTATTAGAAGCATAAGGTATTAAGTTTGCTGTATGCTGGTCTGCAGGAAAAAACTGAATATTAGCTAAACCAGTATTAGGGTTTGTGCCTCCGTATTGTGTTATTTTATCTTCTGCCCCATCTTTATGCCTGTGATCGTGTTTTAACTGAATTAAGGAATCCTCATCTATTGTAAAAACCCACGTACGTGATTTATCATTTCCAACAAAAAAAGGAATTCTAATTGTATTTTCTTCACAAGAACGAACATGCATTACTAATTTTTTTCCTGTAAAACCATCTCCTTCCTCCCCCCCTGCAACTATTTCTCCTTCATATGTCTTACCACAGTGTTCTTTTAAGGTATTCCAAAACATGGTCGATTTAGGTCCTTCTTGTGCTAATATCTGCAAAGGCAATAAAAGTAATATTAAAAGTTTTTTCATTATTTTAAATTGTTAATTATTAAGGAACTTAAATATAATTTAAAAAAAACAAAAAAGCCTCACAAATTGTGAGGCTTTTTTTTATCGTTGAAAAATAAAATTTTATGAAGCTTCTAAAACTTCTTGCACTTTATCTGCAGCTTCTTGAAATTCTGTAGCAGAAATAATTTCCATTCCAGAATTGTCTATCAATTCTTTTGCTTCTTTAGCATTTGTACCTTGTAACCTACAAATAATTGGTACAGTAATTTTGTCTCCCATACTTTTGTATGCATCAACAACACCTTGTGCAACTCTATCGCAACGTACAATACCACCAAAGATATTAACTAAAATAGCTTTTACATTGCTATCTTTTAAGATAATACCAAAAGCTTTTTCTACACGTTCTGCATCTGCAGTACCACCAACGTCTAAAAAGTTAGCAGGCTCACCACCAGATTCTTTAATTAAATCCATAGTTCCCATTGCTAAACCAGCACCGTTTACCATACAACCAACGTTTCCGTCTAAATCTACATAGTTTAAACCAGCAGCTTTTGCTTCAACTTCAATCGGATTTTCTTCACGTAAATCGCGCATTTCTGCATAATCTTTATGTCTATATAAAGCATTTTCATCTAAAGAAACTTTAGCATCCACTGCCATAATTTTAGAATCTGATGTTTTTAAAACTGGATTAATTTCAAACATAGCAGAATCTGAACCAATGTATGCTTTATATAAATTAGTAACAAATTTCGTCATTTCTTTTAAAGCAACACCAGACAAACCTAAGTTGAAAGCAACTTTCCTAGCTTGAAAAGGCATGATTCCTAATAAAGGATCAATCTCTTCTGTAAAAATTAAATGTGGCGTTTCTTCTGCAACAGTTTCAATATCCATTCCACCTTCTGTAGAATACATAATCATATTTTTACCAGTAGCTCTATTTAATAGAACAGACATGTAATATTCATCTGGCTCAGAATCTCCAGGATAATATACATCTTCACAAATTAAAACTTGATTTACCAATTTTCCTTCAGCAGATGTTTGAGGTGTAATTAACATCATTCCTAAAATATCATCAGAAATACTTTTAACTTCGTCTAAATTTTTAGCCAATTTAACACCACCACCTTTTCCACGACCACCTGCGTGTACTTGTGCTTTTATAACGTGCCAACCTGTACCAGTTTCTTCAGTTAGTTTTTTCGCAGCAGCTACAGCTTCTTCAGGAGTACTTGCAACAATTCCTCTTTGAATTCTAACTCCAAAACTATTTAATATTTCTTTTCCTTGATATTCGTGTAAGTTCATCCTATAAATGTTTTAAAACGGATACAAAAATACAAATTCAGAACTTATTTTATGCAATGATTCGAATAAAAAAAAGCAAAAATAATTGGCCTAAATTTTATTTAAGAAATATTTAACACTTCTTAAATGTAACACTTCTATGATAAAGCGGTCTTTATAACAAGTTAACATCATTCTTGAAATAAATATTAGTCTGCTCAGTTAACAATTAATCAACCAAAACCGCATGTATAAACAAATTTTAATACTACAATTAGTACTTTTATGTACGTTTCAATTATTTGCACAGAAAAATGACAATCGAAAAGAAACGACTACTATAAAAGTTACAACACCTCCGAAAATAGATGGTCTTTTAAATGATATTGCATGGAAAAATGCAAAAGCATTATCAGATTTTATTGTTTTTAGACCAGATAATGGCAAACTTGTTTCATCAGAATATCAAACTTCCGTTAAAGTAATTTATGATGATGATGCCGTGTATATTTCTGCTGAAATGTTAGATCCAGATCCAGAAAATATTCCACAAGAATTTGCTGTGAGAGACAATTTTAGTCAGGCAGATTTCTTTTTAGTCACTATTAACCCAAATGATGATGGCCAGAATCCGTTCGAATTTATTGTACAAGTTACAGGAAACCAAGGAGACGCTAAAGTTTCAAATGACAATGAAGACTTTAATTGGAGTGCCGTTTGGGAAAGTGCTACACAGATTACATCAAAAGGCTGGAATGTGGAAATAAAACTACCTTACAGAGCAATTCGCTTTGCAAATAGGCCTGTACAGTCTTGGGGGTTTAATTTTCACAGGCGTTTAGAAAAATTAAATGAACAACACACCTGGAATTTTATAGACAACGCTGTTGGTAATTGGACGCAGTATGATGGTTTAATTGATGGCTTTAATAACATAACACCGCCTACAAGATTAAATCTATACCCTTATGCTTCTGCAACTGCTGTTTCTTTTAAAGGAGAAACCACATATGATTATAGCGTTGGTATGGATTTAAAATATGGTTTGACAGATAATTTTACTTTAGATGCTACTTTAATACCAGATTTTAGCCAAGTAGGATTTGATAATGTGGAGTTAAATCTAGGGCCATTTGAGCAACAATTCTCTGAACAAAGACAATTTTTTACTGAAGGAACAGAACTTTTTAACAAGGGTCGGTTATTTTACTCTAGAAGAATTGGAGGTGCTCCAATAGATCAATTTAATGTTGCATCTACCTTAATAAAACAAGATGATTTTGATGGAAGCGGTAAAAGAGTTCGTGAAGAAATCATAGCATACCCCAGAAAAGTAACCATGTTAAATGCTGTAAAGATATCTGGTAGAACAAAAAATGGTTTAGGAATTGGTTTTTTTAACGCAATTACAGAAAACACGGAAGCTACTATTAAAACAACAACCGAACAAATGAACGGCGGCACAAGCACTAAAAGGACAACCACTAGAAAAGTGGTTATAAATCCCTTTTCTAATTACAACATCCTTGTTTTAGACCAACAATTTAATCAAAATTCTACAGTTACTTTAATCAATACAAATGTTACCAGAAATGGACGTTTTAGAGACGCAAATGTTACGGCTCTAGATTGGCATATAGAAACAAAAAACAGCAAGTACAATGTGGATGGTTCTGTTAAAATGAGCGCTATATCAGACGATGTAAACAACCCAAGAACTGGGTATACTTTTGATAATAGTTTTGGCTATAATTCTGGACACTGGAATTGGGAAATAGGTTATAATTTTGAAAATAAAGATTTTAACCCAAATGACTTAGGTATTTTATTTTCAAATGACCAACAGACCCTTTATGGAAGTGCAGGTTGGAGAACCTTACAACCCACAAAAAAGTTTAACAATTACAGTTTTAACTTTTATAACCAAGCAAATTTTCAGCATTTTTCTGGTGCTTTTACAGGGTATGAAGCTGGTCTTAATGCTAGCGCTCAAACAAAAGAGCGTTTCACTTTTGGTGGGAATTTAAATTACCGTTCAGAAAATAGAGATTATTTTGAACCAAGACAAGGAACCACAAGCGGAGTCTTTTTTAAAAGACCAGAAACAATGAATGTAAATGGCTGGATTTCTACCAATTCTCAAAAGAAATTAGAGTTAAATACAAATGCTTATTTTACAAGCTACAAAAACCATCCTCAAAAAGCTTACGGCATTAGTATTAGTCCGCGTTACCGATTTACAAATCAGTTTTCATTACAATATAGTCTAAATTATAATAAAACGCACAATGATCAAGGTTATGTAAGCCAAGATACGAGTACCGTTATTTTTGGTCAGAGAGATATAAAAAGCTACACAAATACCATATCTGGTACCTATAATTTCAGTACAGATTCTTCATTATCATTAAGTTTTAGACATTATTGGAGTGATGTTGCTTACAATAGTTATTACAACTTAAATAATGATGGCTCTTTAGCTGAAAATACAAATTACGCGGGTAACGACGTGAATTTTAATAGTTGGAATTTAGATTTAAATTACTTCTGGCAATTTGCTCCAGGGAGTCAATTCATTGTTTTTTACAGGAATTCTATTTTTGATGCCAACGATAAATCTGGATTGGATTTTTACAAAAACCTAGAAAATTTATTCAACCAACCAAATCAACACACATTATCTGTAAGATTTGTTTATTTTATAGACTACAAAACTCTAAAAAATATTTTTTAAGTATTGTTCATCGATTTATTTGAGATTTGAAACTGAAATCAGAAGCACATATATGTGTTTCTAATTTCTTTTTTATACATTCGTTTTTAAATTAAAGAAGGTATGATTGTTTGTAAGAATATTCACAAATATTATGGTGATGTAGAAGTTTTAAAAGGCGTGGATTTGCACATCAAAAAAGGAGAAATTGTAGCTATTGTTGGTCCTTCTGGAGCAGGAAAAACTACCTTATTACAAATCTTAGGTACTTTAGACAAACCTTTAGTAGCACAAAATTTTGAACTTTCTTTAAACGGTATTTCACTCAAAAATTTATCAGACAAAAAAATATCTTCATTTAGAAATAATCACATTGGTTTTATCTTTCAATTTCATCAATTATTACCAGAATTTACAGCATTAGAAAATGTTTGTATTCCTGCTTTTATTGGTAAAAAGTCCAAGAAAGAAACTGAAAAAAGAGCCAAAGAAATCTTAGAGTTCCTGGGTTTATCTCATAGAATAAATCACAAACCCAATGAGCTTTCTGGTGGAGAACAACAACGTGTTGCTGTTGCTAGAGCATTAATTAACAATCCGTCGGTAATTTTAGCAGATGAACCCAGTGGAAACTTAGACAGCGAATCTGCAAAAAATCTACACAAGCTATTCTTTGAATTGCGTGATAAATTTGGACAAACTTTTGTTTTAGTAACCCATAATGAAGAATTGGCAGAAATGGCAGATAGAAAATTAACCATGAAAGATGGTAAAATTATTTAATTCTGTAACAAATGATGTTTTTATACTACTAATGTGTAAACTTTACTATGAAGGAAACTTTCCGAAACTTAATCGCGTACTTAAAAAATCCTATTCTTGAAAAAGATACCAATACAAATATAAATTACCGATTTACCCTATTTTTTAAAGTACTTATAATAAGTCTTTTAACAGGAATTGCCATCTCACCTATTTTTGCGCTTATTGAAGAAATGGGATGGGTAAATATGGAAAATCATAAAGTAGAGGCTATGTTTGAAAACATGGGAATTCTTCAAATATTTTTGCTAGGAGCAGTTCTTGTTCCTGTTATAGAAGAAGTTCTTTTTAGAGCGCCAATAACAGCTTTTAAGAAACCTAAAGCTTTTAAAATAGCATTTTATGTTTTTGCTTTATTATTTGGCTTTGTTCATATTACAAATTTTGATTTAACAATGAACGTGATACTATTATCCCCTTTATTAGTATTGCCACAAATACTCTTGGGCGGCTATTTTGGTTACATAAGAGTCCGTTTTGGCTTGCAATGGTCTATGTTACTTCATGGGTGCTATAACGGAACCTTAATTCTACTTAGTTTTATCTTTAAATAATAAATTTTATGAAAAAATCTGAACTCAAAGAATTTCTAGACGAAAAAGTTATTTTATATAACAATCCTAAATTCATCGATTCAGATCCTATACAGATTCCGCATTTATTTTCTAAAAAAGAAGATATTGAAATTGCGGGCTTTTTGGCTGCAATTATTTCTTGGGGAAATAGAACTATGATTATTAGAAACGCTTCTAAAATGATGGAATTGTTAGACAATTCTCCACATGATTTCATCTTAAATCATCAAGAAAATGATTTGAAAAGTTTAGAAGGTTTTGTTCACAGAACTTTTAATTATATCGACTTTCAACAGTTTATAAAATCACTACAACACATCTACATAAATCATGGTGGATTGGAAAATGCGCTTTCAATTAAGGATAATTCTAACACCTACCAAACCGCAATAAATAACTTTAAAACTTTATTTTTTGAAGTTGAACACCAACAAAGAACTCAGAAACACATCTCAGACCCTTTGAAAAATTCTGCAGCAAAACGTATAAATATGTATTTACGTTGGATGGTTAGAAAAGATGAAAAGGGTGTTGATTTCGGACTTTGGAACACACATAATCCTGCTAATTTATCTTGCCCATTAGACGTGCATTCTGGCAACGTAGCAAGAAAATTAAAGCTATTGATTAGAAAACAAAACGACTGGAAAGCGGTTTCTGAATTAGATTTAAATCTTAGAAAACTAGACAAAACAGACCCTGTAAAATATGATTTTGCACTCTTTGGTTTAGGCGTTTTCGAAAAGTTTTAATTAGAAATGAACAAGTCTTTTTAAATCCCTTTTTTTGTAATAAATTTATACTTTCATAAAATGAATAATTACAACTAAATGCAATTTAAAAATCCTGAAATTTTATACTTTTTAGCACTACTAATTATCCCTATATTAGTACATCTTTTTCAGCTTCAAAAGTTTGTGAAAATACCATTTACCAATGTTGCTTTTTTACAAAAACTACAACAACAATCACGTAAAAGTTCTCGTATAAAAAAATGGCTCATATTAGCCACAAGACTACTATTATTTACTGCGATACTTATTGCTTTTTCTCAACCTTATTTTAGTGATACTAATAGTACTAAGAAACAACATAATTTTATTTACTTAGACAACTCTTTAAGTACAAATACAAAAGGTGAAAAAGGTAATTTACTAAAAATTGCTGCACAAGAAATTATAGAAAATACAGATGTCAAAAATGAATATTCTCTATTAACAAATACCGATTTTTACAAAGATATTGGTAAAGATGAATTAAAAAATGTACTTTTAAAAACAGAAAAAACTTCCATAAAGTTAGATCTTGAGACCATTTTACTAAAAATTAGCCAAGAAAACAAAACCACAACAAACACTTCAAATGAAAACATATTAATATCTGATTTTCAATACAATTACGTAAATAAGTTTACAAATGTAACACCCGCTTTTACGGCTATAAAATTAGAAGCGACCCTAAAAAGTAATGTTTCAATAGACAGTGTTTTCATCAACAGTAAAAATAACAATAATTTCACCGTAAATGTAATTGTTAAAAATCAAGGTAATAAAAAAGACAAGCTACCAATTGCCCTTTTTAACGGAGAAAACTTAATTAGCAAACAGTCCTTCCCTATTGAGAAAGACACAGAAAAAACAATTCAATTTACAGTTACTAACACACCAAATTTCTTAGGCAAAATAACACTTTCTTTCAGCGATACTTTTTCATTTGACAACACCTATTTTTTCACTCTAAACAACAACCAAAAAACACGTGTTTTAGCTATTGGAAATGAGGCTACTTTTTTATCGAAAATTTATACAAAAGAAGAATTTGAGTTTACAAGTTCTTCGCTTCAAAACACAAACTACAACACCATTCAAGAGCAACAATTAATCGTACTGAATGAATTAGAAAACATACCAGAAATTTTATTAAAAAGTTTGATAAATTTTTCGAAAAATAATGGAAGTATTGTTATAATTCCGAATGAAAAAATAGATATCTCTTCATACAATCTCTTTCTAAAAAACTTAAATTTAGGCAAAATTGAACCTCAAAAAAAAGACACTTTAAAGGTTACAACCATCAATTACAAACACCCAATTTTTAAAAATGTATTCTCTAAAAAAGTAACTAACTTTCAATATCCAACAGTGCAAAGCCACTACCCTATTTTAGCCAACACTTCTAAAATAGTTTCCTTTGAAAACAACGCATCTTTTATAAGTCAATTAGCAAATAGTAACATTTATTATGTCTCAAGTGCGTTAAATAAAAAGAACAGTAATTTTTTAAATTCGCCGTTAATTGTCCCTGTCTTTTACAACTTTGGTAAGATGAGTTTTCAATATCCTAAATTAGCTTATCGCATAAACCAAGAAAATAAAATAGCAATAGAAACACAAATTAGTAAGGATGAAATTTTAGCAATTTCGAATAGACACAACTCTTTTATTCCGATACAGCAAACCTACCAAAACAAAGTAATCATTACCACAAAAGAACAACCTTTAGAAGCTGGTTTGTACAAAGTTTTCAAAGAGAGTATCAATATTAAAAATATCGCTTTTAACTACCCTAAAGAAGAAAGTTTATTAAATTTTTTAGACTTAAACACCTTAAAGGAAAACCATAAAAACATCACAATTTCTTCGTCTATAAAAGACGTTTTCGAAAAAATTAATAAAAAGAATGAAGTTCATTGGCTTTGGAAATGGTTTTTAGCCTTGGCAATTGTATCTTTGTTATTAGAAATTTTGATTTTAAAATTCTATAAACCATGATTACGCTTATAAAATCGGCAACGATTATAGATTCTTCAAGCCTTTACCATCAACAAAAAAAAGATATTTTAATTCAAGAAGGTATTATCAAACAAATTGAAGACACCATTCCGTCTAAAAAAGAATACACTATTGTAACTAAAGAAAACCTACATGTTTCTTGTGGATGGTTTGATACGAGTGTTTCTTTTGGAGAACCTGGTTATGAAGAACGTGAGACGATTAAAAACGGACTGCAAGTTGCTGCTAAAAGTGGCTTTACAGCCGTTGCAGTAAACGCAAACTCAAACCCTGTAATAGATAATAAAGCAGCGGTAGAATTTCTAATTCATAAAGGAAATGGTTTTGCTACAAAATTATATCCTATTGCTGCCTTAACTGCGCAAAGCAAAGGAACTGAAATGGCAGAATTGTATGATATGCAACAATCTGGTGCGATTGCTTTTGGCGATTATAAAAAACCGATTGACAATGATAATTTGATGAAAGTCGCTATATTATATGCTCAAAATTTTGACGGCCTGGTATTGAGTTTTCCTAAAAACAAGTCAATTGCTAGTGAAGGTATTGCACATGAAGGCATTAATAGCACTAAATTAGGTTTAAAAGGAATTCCTGCATTGGCAGAAGAATTGCAAATTGCTAGAGATTTATTTTTATTAGAATATACTGGCGGAAAATTACACATCCCAACAATTTCTACTGTAAAATCTGTAGACTTAATAAAAGAGGCAAAAAAGAAAGGCTTACAAGTTACTTGTAGTGTTGCCGTGCACAATTTAACGTTAACAGATATTGAATTACACGAGTTTGATAGCAACTATAAAACGAATCCGCCATTAAGAACCAATGCAGACTGTAAAGCGTTGCAAAAAGGTGTAAAATCGGGTGTTATCGATATTATTACATCAGACCACAACCCTATTGATATTGAGCATAAAAAATTAGAATTTAGCGAGGCAAAAGACGGTACAATTGGGTTAGAAAGTTTATTTAGCGCAGTAAATTCGGTTTTAGACCTAAAGGATTTTATCGAACAAATCACCTCAAAGCCAAGACATATTTTTGGTTTAGCATCCACTTCTATTTCAGAAGGAAGAACAGCAGATATTTCACTTTTTAATCCTGAAGAAAAATATACTTTTATCAAAAAAGATATTTTATCAACATCTAAAAACAGTGCATTTATCAATAAAAAAATGAATGGAAAAGTGTATGGTATTTACGCTAACAATCAACTTATATTAAACTCTTAATTCTATGGACAATTATACAGTAAAAGAAGGAAAAACAGCCGCTATTATTAGTCATTTATGGGTACTTGGTTTACTTATCGCTTTTATTATGAACAACAGTAAAAAGAACCCTTTTGCAAGTTTCTACATAAGACAAATGGTTGGTTTAAATCTTTTGTACTTCGCAAATCAATACATTGTGTATAGCTATATAGGAGCTACTGCTGGTTGGATTGTTGGAGTTGTTGCTTTTGTTCTTTGGATTATTTCTCTATTTGGAGCAATTAAAGGCGAAGAGAAATTAGTTCCTTTTATTGGTGAACATTTTCAAGAATGGTTTAAAAATATTTAAAAGATTATATTTAAAATGAGTGATTTGCATTATATCGTTAGAACACCTAAAATTCCTGTAGAAAAGCCGTCTTTATTAATTTTGCTGCACGGGTACGGAAGTAATGAACAAGATTTATTTTCTTTTGCAGAAGAATTACCAGACAATTTATTAATTGTAAGCGCACAAGCTCCTCTTTCAATGGGTTTTGGCGGTTACGCTTGGTATACTATTAATTTTGATGATAAAAACGGAAAGTTTTCCGACTTAAAAGAAGCGAAAGAATCCATAGATAAAATCGCCATTTTTATTGATGAAATAAAGAAAAAATACAACACAAATTCTGATAAAACCTTTTTACTAGGCTTTAGTCAAGGTGCTATTTTAAGCTATTCTTTGAGTTTCTTCTATCCGAATAAAATACAACACGTAATTGTATTGAGTGGTTATATAAATACAGAACTACTTCCAGAAAAAATATCCACCGATATTAAAACCGATTATTATTGTTCTCATGGTTCTGTAGACCAGGTTTTACCAGTAGAATGGGCTAGAAACTCAAAACCTTTTTTAGACAAATTAGGTTTTAACAATGTGTACTCTGAATACAATGTTGGACATGGAGTTGCACCTCAAAATTTTTACAGCTTTAAGAAATGGATAGAGGAGCGTTTGTAATTCTATTTTTTACTGCATTTAAAATTTGATAAAGAACTTAAAACAGACCCTATGAATACCAAAGGGTTGATAGAAAAATTTTACAGTTCTTTTTCAAATGGAGACGTTAAGGAAATGACCACATGGTATCATGAAAACATGCGGTTTCAAGAACCTATTTTTGGACTATTAAAAGGGGAAAAAGCTATAAAGATATGGTAAATGTTACTCTCTGAAAGAACTAAAACTACAAAAATTAGTTTCAGTAACATTACAGCAACAGAGGAAAAAGGTTCTGCAAAATAGAAAGCAGAACATCTTTACAGAGCATAAAAACGAAAAGTGATTAATAATGTTACCGCCAATTTTAAATTTAAAGACGGTAAAATTATTGAGCATATAGATACTTTTAATTTATGAAAACGGACACAACAAACCATTAGAGTTGCTGTTTATTTCACTAAATGTAAGCCTTTTATGAAAAATAAAATTTAGAATACTACAAAAAAACAGCTAGAAAAATTCATGAGTATGTAAATTACACTTCTGCTGTGTAGAAACAGATAAATATGTTTTAAAAAAGTTGATAAAGCGTTGTTATAATAACACCTTTAGAATCCTTTAAAATAAAAGAAACCAATACTGTTTCTTCTTTTACTGTTAAATTAAACGGCGGCATTAATAAATTGATTCCGCTTTGTTTTTTAAATCTTATCCCTTGCCCAGAAATAATATCTTTATTTGGCACAAATTCTCCTAAAGGCAAATGCTCTGTTAAGATGACGTATTTAAAATCTTTTAACTTATGCATCACTTTTAAAACTTCTGCATTCGATAAATGCTGTAACACTTGCCGAACCAAAGCACAATCTGCAGCAGGCAACTCATCTTCAGCAATATCTAAACAAAGGAATTCTAACCTCTCTGCTTTAAACTCTTTTTTATTATAAGCTATTAAATCTTTAACAATATCTACTGCAAGGTATTTCTTGGTATGTTTCACTAGATTTTTTCCTACATTAAAATCTCCGCAACCTAAATCGCAAACTGTAATTGGAGTTTTAAAACTAACTAAAAACCTGGTAATAGCAGCAACATAGGGATTTACAATTTCTGAATTATGGGAACCGTCGCCTGAATAAAAATTAGAATTATTACCTCCCCAAAGCTTCATTTCATACACTTGTTGCATCGCATCTTTGGTTGGCCAAGGTTTCTTTGTTTTTTTAATCCTATTTACTTCCTGATTCATAGATCCTAATTGCTCTAAACAAGCTATAAAAGTAAATGATACAGTTTTAGTATTAAAACTAAATTGCATAAAAAATATACTTTCTTTTAAACTACCTTTGCATCAAAATATAATACATGCATTTTACTGATTTTCCTTTTAATAAATCCATCTTAAAAGCCGTTGCTGAAGAGAGATTTCAAACACCTACTTTAGTACAAGAAAAAGCGATTCCTTTAGTTTTAGAAAAAAAGAACGTTATTGTTTCTGCACAAACTGGTACAGGAAAAACGGCTGCTTTTGCATTGCCAATTATTCAGTTATTGTTCGATGAGCAAGATGCAGAAAAAGGTGAGAAAAAGATAAAATCTTTAATTATAACACCAACGCGTGAGCTGGCAATTCAGATTTTAGAAAACTTTAAAAGTTTTAGTAAATATTCTAACTTAAGGGCAACAGCAGTTTTTGGTGGTGTTTCTTTAGAACCTCAAAAAGAAATTTTAGCAAAAGGTGTAGATATTTTAGTAGCGACTCCTGGCCGATTAATTGACTTGCAAATGCAAGGAAACATCGATTTAAGTGCTGTAGAAATCTTTGTTTTAGATGAAGCAGATTTAATGCTAGACATGGGTTTCATAGCCGATATTAAGAAAATAGAAGCTCTTTGTCCGAAGAAAAAGCAAACCTTACTTTTTTCTGCTACAATGCCAGAAAAAATAGTAGAGTTAGCCAAAAAAGTAATAAAAAGTCCGGTTGTTGTTGAAATCAATCCTGAAGAAACTACAGCTAAGAATATTGGGCAGCTATTATATTACCTTCCAAAAAAGAACAAAACAGATTTATGTATCGATTTGTTGAGAAATACCATAAATGGAAAAATTATTATTTTTAGACGCACGAAATTTGGTGTTGATAAATTAGAAGAATCTTTAACTAAAAACGGCTACAAAGTTGCTAGTATTCATGGAGATAAAACACAAGGCGTAAGAAATAAAGCGATTGAAGATTTTAAAGAGAAAAAAGCACACATTCTAATTGCTACAGATGTAGCTTCTCGCGGAATAGACATTACAAATGTTGATTGCATTATTAATTTTGACATTCCTAATGTACCAGAAACATACATTCACAGAATTGGTAGAACTGGTAGAGCAGGTAAATCTGGAATTGCGTTTTCTTTCTGTTCTCCGGATGAAAATGCGTATATAAAATTGATTGAAACTTTAATCGAAAGACCAATTAAAGTCATTACAGATCATTCTTATGTTATAAATAAACCTAAGAATAAAAAATTACAACCTAATACCGTTAGTAAAAAGAAAAAAGGAAGAAAATCTGAAGCTTCTAAAAAGAAGAAAAAACGATGGTATTAATCTTCTATTTTTATTTCTAAATTAAAAAAAAGAATTCGTTTGCATTTATTATAAGCTATAAAACGATAGACTATTATCTAAAGGAAGCTACAACATGTTTAGACATCAAGGTAAAAGCAGAACTTTAAAACACAACCTTAGAATTGCTACTGTCTTATCTTTTGTTGCTGGAATTGTAAATGTTACAGGCTTTTTATCTTTTAATCAATTAACTACAAATGTAACTGGTCATTTTGCTTTATTTATTAGTGATGTGGCCAATTTTGAGTTTTGGAAAGGAACCATTTACTTCCTTTATATATTTTCTTTCCTATTTGGATCTTTCCTTTCTAGTATTCTTATTGAAGCATTTAGAGCAAAAAAGAAACTGAATGTTTTTGTCTTACCAACAATTATTGAATCTTTAATCTTAATAGTAATTGCACTGATAAGCAATGTAACTAAAATAAAATATCCCGATTTAATTGTTTGTTTACTCCTTTTTGCAATGGGATTGCAAAATTCTTACGTCACGAAAATTTCGAACACAATTGTTAGAACAACACACCTAACAGGGTTATTTACAGATTTAGGAATTGAACTTTCTCAATTATTTTTTCCGAAAACGCATCCAAAAAGAGACAAAATTAAAGCAACTATAAAGTTACGAATTTACATAATTTGCTTCTTCTTTCTCGGCGGAATAACGGGTGGATATTTTTATTCAGTTCTTGGACTAAAACTAAACACGCTTGTTTTAGGAGCAATCATTTTATTAATAAGTCTATTTTATGACGATTTAAGATATCGACTGATAAGAACAAATAGAAAGTACAAACAACGAAAGAAATTACGCTCCTTCAATTAAATAACTAGTATAAAATCTTACTTATGAGAGGATGAAAATTAATTTAAAGTCAAACCTATTTGTTCTAGAAAAGAGACTGAAGTATAAGGTTTGCCAATTACACTTTTAAAACCAATATTTTTATAACGTTTTAAATCTTCTGGAGCTGTATTTGCTGTCAATGCTAAAAAGGGAATGTCTCTATTTTCCTTTTTAAACTCTTTTTTTTGCTGCACTAATTGTTCTCCCGTTATATTTGGCATGTGAATATCTAGCAACACCACATCAAAAATTGTTGTTTTTAGTATATCTAATGCTTCTAACCCGTCTTTTACTTGCGTTAAGGTTACATTTTCTTTTGTTAAGATATGTGCAACAATTGTCTGATTTAAAGCATCATCATCTGCTACTAAAATTCTTTTTCCCCGTAAACTTTTAGAAGCGAGGGTTTTTATCTTTTTAACAACTTCACTCTTTTGATGTGTTTCTTTTAAAAATGGAATTTCAGCTTTAAAAACAGTTCCTTTACCTAGCTCACTATCAACAGAAATCCTACCATTCATGGCTTTTAAAAGTCTTTTCACAATAGATAGCCCCAAACCCGCACCTCCATGTACTCGGTTGTCTGTTTTTTTGTTTTGTTGATATTCGTCAAAAATTTCAAACGTTTGGGCGGTCGTCATTCCTCTTCCAGAATCTGAAACTAAAAAAGCAATATTTACTGACTTCTCATCTTCGGAAACGACTGTAACGACTATAGATATTTCTCCTTTTTCTGTAAATTTTAAAGCATTCGACAACAAATTAGACAGTATTTGATTAATTCTTACATTGTCTCCTAAGACCAAATATGGAACCTTCTCTGAAACCTCTAAAAGTAATTCTACTGCTGTATTGGTATTCTGATGACGATAATTTTCTATACAATGTTTAGAAATTTCTTTAATATTTATAGGTGAATTTACCAATACTAGCTTTCCTGCTTCAATTCTAGATAAATCTAAAATATCATTTACAATCACTTTTAAATGTTCACCAGAAAGCGATAATAATTTTAAATATTCTTTTACACTATTATTTATACTCTCTTCAGAAATCATTGCTGCATAGCCTAAAATAACATTTAGCGGGTTTCTAATTTCATGACTCATCATTGCTAAAAATCGCGACTTTTCTTCATTTGCCTTATCTGCTATTTTACGCAATTTATCTAATTCAATGTTTTTTTCAGCCAACTGTCTTTTTACAAAAAAAATATCATTTCTATTTTGATTGAGCTGTTCTAAATATTTGTAAACATTGGTTCTATTATGAATTAAGACAGATATATTTTTCGCACTTTTAAACAACTCAATATCTACATTGTATTCTGTAAAATCAGAAACAAGAACCATTCCTTCCAACAAAAAAGGCGCAGAAATCTCTAAAGCATCTAAAGTACCTTCTAAAAAAGGGCAAGTTTTATAAATAGATTCTTGTGCATTAAATTCTTTTTGGAGAAACTTTCCTGCAGTGATGTTTAGAATTACTCCAGAGAGGCTGGTGGTAATCTGTATAAAAACATCATCTATTTTTGCAGGTATCAAATTTATTTATTTTATAGCTTGAGATGCTAATTGTAAAAAGGCATTTTCTACATTTTCATCTTCTTTAGCACTCGTAATTAAGTCAATTTTCACAGAAACAGTATTAATAACACTCTCTAATTCCTCTTGCGTTAATAAATCTTTTTTATTCCCAACAACGATAATATCCTTTAAACCAGACAATTCTTTGATGCTTTCTAAATAATTATCTATAGATACATAAGTCTCTTCTCTGCTTAAGTCGAACACATACATGGCGGCACTTGCTCCTAAAAAATAAGCTTTGGGTATTTTTTCATTCCCACTAGTACCAGCAACATCCCATATTAATAATTTAATTTCTTGGTTTTCAAATTGTACAATTTTAGAGCTAACTCGAACACCAATAGTACTTATATAATCTTCAGAAAACTGATTGAGAACAAACCTTCTAATTAATGATGTTTTTCCAACACCAAAATTCCCAACCAATAAAACTTTTTTAGCGATCATTCATTTTACGTTATTATATGTTTTCTAATTAGCAAATTTAACTTTGCTTCATCCGCTAAATAAGTACGATCTCTTAAAATAATTTCTGCTAAATTATGCACGTTGTCTGCAATTGTCTCTTTAAATTCACCACTCAAGACACCCGAAGTAGCGATGGCAATATAAATGGATTTGTAATTTTTTATAGTCAGATGAAAATTATCAAACTTAATGTCTTCTAAATTCTGATTTTCTTTAGAGAAAGCTTCTTCTGCAAAAGACTTAATAGCTGTTAACATACCAGAAATCATATCTTTGTCTGCAGTATTCCCTCTTGTATAACTACCTGAAAGTAAACCAGAATTTTTTTCAATAACAAAAACTTCTTCTATAATGGGTTCAAAAATTTCATTTAGAACAACACCTGCGTCGTTCTTTTTTCCTTTTAGAAAACGTGTGAAAATTTCTTTTATAGAGAATTTCTCTTTGATTGTTTTATTAATACTGTCAGATAACTTAGTGATTTCACTAACAATAGCTTTCTTAATCAATTTACCCATAATTGGGTACAAAGCTTCTACTACTTCATCTTGAGAATCTCTAATTTGAATTTTTATTGTTTGAGTAATTGTATCTCCAAAATATTCTGGAAAATTACGGCGAAGATCTTCAATTTTCTCATCTACAAGAGGGGTTACTCTTTTAGACAGTTTTTCTTTCTCGATAATTTCTTCACTTAGAGCTGTAAATTTATCTCTATCCTCGGCTAATAAAAGTTCTCTGAGCAACTCAAAACGATTGTCTTTTTTGTTATCTACAGTTGGCTTTTCCATCTATTCTTGCAACATCAATGCAATTTTTTCTAAAGCTTTTCCTAATTTTTTTCTATCTGTCTTTTCATCATCCAAATCTGCCAATCTTTTATCTAAATCGTCATTTAAATCTTGAAACTTATGATCCATCAAACTTTCTAAATCCGCTAATTTATTTTCTAAATGACTAACAGAATCTCCTAAGTTTTTCTGAGTTTCGTTTTGTAAAGCCTTAATTCTATTGAAAACATCTTCGAATTCAGAATTATATTGCTGAATATTTTCACCAAAAATTAAGTCTCTAACTGCTGCAATTCTGCTATCTACTAACGGCTTAGTTTCTGCTGCTTGGTTTTTTTCTGACTTTTTTTCCATATTTTTTTATCTTGAGTTAATTTCTGGGAATATTAGTTAAAATGATGAGTCTTTCAATTATAAAATAAGAAAGCGATGCTAACAAATATACATTAAAATATAATTACTAAAACTCTAAGCTTCTATTTTTAAGCCATCAAACGCTAAAAACACATTTTTGGGTAATTTTTTAGAGACTTCTTTATGAAAGCCTAACTTATGACTAATGTGTGTGAAATATGTTTTTTTAGGTTGAATTTCTTCAACAAAATCTAATGCTTCTTGTAAATTAAAATGTGTAGGATGTTCTTCTATTCTTAACGCATTTACAATTAAAATATCTAAATTTTTAAGCTTGTCTTTTTCTTCCGAAGTAATTGTTTTTACATCGGTTAAATAGGCTATATCTTGAATGCGATAACCTAAAACAGGTAAATTACCATGCAGTACTTTAATAGGAATAACCTCTAAGCTATCAATATAAAAAGGATTATTATCAACAACATTGGGTTGCACACTTGGCGCTCCTGGATATCTATTCTCTTTGGAAAAAATATATTGAAAACGTTCTTCTAAACTGGTTAAAGTTTTCTGATTTAAATAAATAGGCATTTCTCCTATAATATAACAAAACGGACGTAGATCATCTAAACCCGCAGTATGGTCTGCGTGTTCATGCGTAAATAAAACGCCGTTAACTAATTGTACTTCTTCTCTTAACATTTGCTGTCTAAAATCAGGGCCACAATCAATTACATACGTTTTATCATCCCAAGAAATTGATACAGAAGAACGCAAGCGCTTGTCTTTAGAATCTTTAGATAAACAAACAGGGTCTTTACTGGCAATCATTGGTATGCCTTGTGATGTTCCTGTTCCCAAAAAAGTAATTTTCAACAGTTTTTTATCAATTTTCATTGAAACAAAAATAAGATAAAAATTGACTGATAGCACACTTATTCATTACATTTGTTGCAACGTATAAAAATCGATTTATGGCAATTTCTTTAAAAGGAGATCAAGAAATTAGTACTGTACCAACAACCAAGAGTAAAGCACTTAGAATCAACTTAAACTCAGACATTTACGGAACTTTTGCTGAAATTGGTGCAGGACAAGAAACTGCTCGTAATTTTTTTAGATCTGGTGCTGCTTCTGGTACTATTGCAAAAGCAATGAGTGCTTATGATAAAGATTTTTCTGATGCTATTTATGGTATTGAGCTAGATAAACGTTACGTTACACAGCCGCGTCTAAAAAAAATGCTGCGTCACGAAATCGATTTAATGGAAGATCGTCTAAGCAGATCTAAGCATCCAGATAAATTATTTTTTAGTTATGCAAACACAGTAACAACCATAGATTTCGCTAAAAAATTTAAAGGCCATGGATGGATTGGTATCCGTTTTCAATTAGATCCTTTAGAAGAATATAATGAGATTATTTTACACTTGCGTTTCAAAGAATCAGATGCTCGTCTGCAACAAGAAACCTTAGGTATTTTAGGTGTTAACTTAATTTATGGTGCGTTTTATTTAAATGACAATCCGAAAGAATTGGTTAAATCTTTTTACGATAATTTAAGTAATGACCAATTAGAAATTGACATGATTAATTTCTCTGGGCCACGTTTTATGTATGTAGACAATCGTTTGATGAGTCTACAATTGCTAAAAAACGGAATGACAAATGCAGTAATGTTTGGACCTGATGGAAACAACTTATTGCCTGCACAGGTTTTATACAAAAAAAATATATTGGCGTTGCGTGGTAGTTTTAGACCCGTTACCAAAGTAAATATGGACATGTACGAAAAGTCTAAAAGGCTTTTCTTAAAAGAAAACAAAGTAAAAGAAGAAAACACACAAGTTATTTTTGAAATCACCTTAAGTAACCTTACTTCTGAAGGAAAAATTAACGAAAGAGATTTCTTAGACAGAGCAGAGTTACTGTGTTCTTTAGGACAAAATGTAATGATTACCAGCTTTCAACAATACTTTAAATTGGTAGAGTATTTTAGTGAATTTACCAAAGAAAGAATGGGGCTTGCAATGGGGGTTTATAACCTTATTCAAATTTTTGATGAAAAATATTATCGCAATTTAAGTGGTGGCATCTTAGAAGCATTTGGTAAACTTTTTTACAGAGATTTAAAAGTGTACATGTATCCTTACCACGATCAAGGTTCTGGAGATTACATTAATAGTGAAAATTTAAAAGTGCATCCAAGGATGAAAGAATTATATAAATTCTTTAAAAACAATGGTAGACTTATAAATATTGATGATTTTGATCCTGAAATTCTAGATATTTTCTCTAGAACAGTCTTAAAGATGATTAGAGACGGAGAAAAAGGTTGGGAAGAAATGTTGCCAGAAGGGATTCCAGAAATTATTAAACAAAAACGTTTATTTGGCTACTCTAGATCGAGAATAAGTAAATAGTCTAATTTTACGATTAAACCTTTTAGAAAACATTTTGTCTAATTAAAAAAAACGTACTTGACAGACGAAATTGTTTTAATAGAACAGCTAAAAAATGTTCAAACAAGAGAAAAAGCGTTCAGGGAATTAATTTCTCTATATAAAGAACGCTTGTATTGGCACATACGTAAAATTGTAATTTCTCATGATGATACAGATGATGTTTTACAAAATACATTCATAAAAATTTATAGAAATATTGGTAAATTTAATCAAGAAAGCAAATTGTTTTCTTGGATGTATAGAATTGCGACCAATGAAGCCATCACCTTTATAAACAAACGTGCAAAAGAAAGGAATGTAGATATTTCTGAAATACAAGAACAATTAGCTGCTACTTTAGAAAGTGATGTGTATTTTTCTGGGGATGAAATTCAGCTAATTTTACAAAAAGCAATTGCTACTTTACCACAAAAACAACAGTTAGTTTTTAACATGAAATATTTTGATGAGATTAAGTATTCTGAAATGTCTGAGATCTTAGAAACTTCTGTTGGTGCATTGAAAGCATCTTATTTTCACGCAGTTAAGAAAATTGAAAGTTATATAAAAAACAAAACTGATTAAACCTTTCATAAAAATTAAGGTCTAAATAGTAACATGGACAATAAAATTAGAAATAGCGAAGATTTCTTAAAATCAGTACTGAATAAAAAGACTGGTTTTTCTGCACCTAAAAATTATTTAAGCGGTGCAGAAGATCAACTTGCTTCTTTTCTTACTGAAGATAAACTTCCGAAAGAAAATGGTTTTACAATTCCCGAAAATTATTTTGAAGAATTAGAAGCCTCAATTACCGAGAAAATAGTACCTAATAAAGAAGTAAAAGTTATTTCTTTAAAAAGCAAATTATTAAAATACATTCCCATGGCAGCAGCAGCTTCCTTAGCCTTGTTTTTAAGTCTTAACTACTTGAGTCTACAAAGTACAAAAGAAGTTAGTTTTGAAAACTTAGCACATTCAGATATAGAAAATTGGGTTTTAGAAAACGCGAATGAACTATCTGATGAAGATTTTGCGGCTCTTTTACAGCGTGAAATTACAAACGAAAATGATTTTGCCTTAACAGATATAAATAATAATGATATTGAGGAATATATTATCGATTCTGAAAACTCCTCTTTATTAAATGATAACTATTAATATGAAAAAATACACTATAATTCTAACACTTTTTCTTACAGCTTTTCAAGCTTTTGGGCAGCATAGTCAAGAAAGTCGAGATAAAATTAAGGCGTTAAAAGTTGCTTTTCTTACACAAGAATTAAAACTTACTTCTATGGAAGCAGAAAAATTCTGGCCTGTGTATAACAAACATGAAGAAGAAATAGATCTTCTAAGAACTAAAGTTAGACTAGAGTTTAAAAAAAAGATTAAAGAAGTTGGAGATTTAAACAACTTAGACGAATCTCAAGCAAAAAAATTAGTCCTATTAAAACTAGATTTAGAAAAAAAGATGGTGGCAGGAAAAATAGATTTTAACACAACGGTTTCTAAATTTCTTTCTTATAAAAAAATTATGAAACTTCACCTTTCGGAGAGAGAATTCGCAAGAGAATTAATGCGTAAATACGGCAAAGGAAGGAAAGCTAAAGAATAGTATATATATTGTTAAAATAAAAAAAGAGGCATTATGCCTCTTTTTTTTTATTTTAGCAGAGCCATACAAATTAATAACTCTGGTTTATTTGCTATAAAGCTTTTTAACCAAATTGTTAACTCATCTCTTTCATAAGGTAACAAACTTTCTAAGCCTTTTTTTAATTCTTTACAAAATAATTCTGAATTGAAACTAACCTTCTTTAATACAGTTTTCGTGTATTCGAACATTGCTCTCGCCATATTTCTTAGTATTTAATAGTTATAACGCACATAATAGTATGTTTATTATAGCTTAACCAAAGTTACTAAAAAAAACCATCAACGATGTGTTGATGGTAGTTAAAAAAATGTTTAAAAAATGTTAAGATTTAAAGCTTGTTAATTTTAGCAACTAACGCATTCGCTTTAACCTCTAAATCGGCACTTACTTCTCTGTAATGTGCTTTCTTGTTCTCAACACCTTTTTTGTTAATTTTTGCTATTAAAGCGTCAAAAGTATTTATAGTTTCATCTATAATTGCTTCAACTTCTTTATTATCTCCTTTTACATCTACTTTTTCAGAAACAAATCCAATAATATCTCCTAAAGTGTAATTAATATCTTTTTTTAAGTTTTTTATGCTAGCCATAATTTGTTTTAATTTTAAAGGTGCAAAGTTAGCTTATTTATTTAAAAGAGCGTTATAAGTTCTTTGATATTTCTTAAGGTTTTATAATCTGTTTGTTCTTGCACTTCTAAAGACACTTCTTCATGAACCCAAGTAGTGTGAAATGGCACATGAATTGCAGCTGCACCAATCTCTAACAACGGTAAAACATCAGACTTTAAAGAATTACCAATCATTAATAATTGTGAGGGTTCAACATCTAAATGTTTTACTAACTTTAAATAATCTCGCTCCTTTTTATCACTCATTACTTCTATATGGTGAAAATAATCTAATAAATTAGAATGCTCTAACTTTCTTTCTTGATCTAATAAATCGCCTTTTGTAGCAACAATCAATTTATACTTGCCTTGTAAACTTTGCAATACCTCTTCTACTCCATTTAATAATTCAATTGGCTTTTCTAACATCTCTTTACCAATATCTAGTATTTTCTCTATGGTTTCTTGTGGTAGTTTATAATTAGAGAGTTCTAAAGCACATTCTATCATAGACAAAACAAACCCTTTAATTCCGTATCCGTAAATAGCTAAATTTTTGATTTCAGTTTTAAATAATTCTTGATCTATTTTATTTTTAGTTTCATATTTAGAAAGTAATTCTGCAAAAACTTCTTCTGCTTCCCTAAAATACGTTTCATTTACCCACAAAGTATCATCTGCATCAAAAGCGATTACTTTTATATCTTCGAACATTACTGCAGGTTTAAGTATTTTTTTGCTTTTTCTAAATCTTCTGGTGTATCGATACCAACAGCTTCAACAGTGGTTTCTACCATTTTTATTTTCTTACCAATTTCTTGATACCTTATCGCTTCAATTTTTTCTGAAGCCTCTAATGGTGTCATTGGTGTATTGTAAAAGTCTAACAATGCTTGCTTTCTAAACGCATACACACCTTTGTGCTTGTAGTACTTTACAGCAATGTCTTTATCTCTATGAAACGGAATTACACTTCGAGAAAAGTAAATTGCTAAATTATTTACATCTGTAATAACTTTTACATTATTCGGATTTTCGATGTCTTCTTTATTTGTTATTTGTACTTTTAAAGAAGCTAAGTCAATTTCTTTCTTTGTGTCTTCTTTAAAAACAGCAATTAATTTAGACAAAGACTCTTCGTCTATGAAAGGTTCATCTCCTTGTACATTAATAACAATATCTGCTGTTATAAATGCTACTGCTTCTGCAATTCTATCAGAACCACATTCGTGTTCCTTTTTACTCATGATTACGTTTCCGCCAGCATTCGAAATATTTTCTCTAATAATTTCTGAATCTGTAACGACATAAACTTCCGCAAATAACTTCGTATGTACAGCTGCCTCGTAGGTTCTTTGAATTACAGTTTTACCTCCTAAATCTTTCATTAATTTACCAGGAAAACGAGATGCACTGTAGCGTGCAGGAATCATTGCAATAATTTTCATAAACACTTTGTATAAGTATCAAAGATAATATTTAAATGGATAGCGTTAAACTTCATCCTATAATTATTATAGCTTTGTGTGAACAAAAAAATTAAGTATTATGAGAAGTATTTTGTGGCTTGTAGCCGTAGTTTGTATTATTGTTTGGGCATTAGGAATGCTAGGTATTGTTCCTGGGATTGGAACAAGTAGCCTTCTTCATACGTTATTAGTGATAGCAGTAATTGTTATCTTGTATAATATTATCTCTGGTAGAAAACCATTATAAGATAAAACCGAGCTGAAACTTGGTCTTTTATCTACTTTGCTCAAAAAATCTTTTTTTTGAGCTTTTTGCATTGCCTAATGCGAACATAATAAAAAATTATCTTTAAGAATTTGAAATTAGTAAGGATAGAAGCCACATTTTTCCTTAAATTTGTTTAATAATTAACCAAAAAAAATAAACAACATGTCGTCAGATAAGATTATAATAAAAAATGCTCTAGTAATAACGCTATTAATTGGTGGCTTTTTTCTGGTATCTACCTTACTTGGGCTAGAAGAGAATCCGTTTTTAAGGTTCTTAAACTTAGTTTTTGTACTCTTGGGTATTTATTTAGCCATTAAGGAAAGTGTCTTTGTAAATAAAGAAACTAACTACATGACAAATTTAGGGATTGGAATTAGAACTTCTGCCCTAGCTGTATTTTTATCCATAGCGGGTATTATTGTATACATTCAATTTATAAACCCAAATTTTATCTCTGTAATGAGTAACTCCTTTTTAATTGGAGGTAGTTTATCATTGCCAGAAATTATAATTACTTTAGTAATCGAAGGTATGGCTTCTTCATTTATTGGTTCTTTTATAATAATGCAATTTTATAAAAACCACGATAAAAAAAATTAAAGATAAAATAGTGCCCAAATATTATAGGATAAAAAAATCGCCCAAATTTGGACGATTTTTTTATTTTTAAAAATAAAACAATTATTTATCTAAGGGTTGGTCACTAGCTAATAATGCAAAAAACTTATCTAAATTAGGTAGAATTACAATTCTTGTTCTTCTATTTTTTGCTCTATTTGCATTGGTTGTATTTTCTACTAAAGGCATTGTAGAGCCTCTACCAGAAGCAATTAATCTACTTCCGTCTACCTTATATTTACTTTCTAAAAGTCTTACAATAGAAGTAGCCCTCTTTACACTTAGATCCCAATTATCTTGAACAGCAGCATTATTTATGGTTCTAGAATCTGTGTGTCCTTCAATCATAACATCCATACTTGGTTCAGACTTAATTACATTTGCTAATTTCTCTATTAACTTAAATGCACCTTTTTTAACTCTATAACTAGCGTTGTTAAATAACAGTTTATCAGAAACAGAAATCATTACTACGGTTTGGTCAATATCGATATTAATATCATCTGAATTATTAAAATCTTCTGTATTCATCTTATTCTTTAAATTGTAAGAAATCGCAAGATTTAAAGAATCTTTTAATGTGGTCGCATTTGCCAAAACAGACGGATCTACTTTAGACAATGTTGCTCTCATGGTTGCTCTTGTCTTATTAGAAATAACAGCTGTATTACCAACCATCTCTAATTTAACATCATTCTCATTTTGCAACGTAACGTTGTCACCTTTTAAAGAATTAATTTTCTCATTATAATCTGCAACTCTGTTTTCAATTTTTGCAAACTTACCTTCTAACGCTTCTTTTTCTAAGGTTGTTTTCTGAAGGTTTCCTTTCGTGTCCTTATACTGACTTTCTAAAGCTGCATACTTTTTTTTTGAAACACATGAAGTTGCCAATAAAGAAATTGCTACAACTGGAATAATTAGTTTTTTCATAATTAATTAGTTTAAATTACATAACCATTAAACGGTTACCTTGTTCTTAAATTATACTATATAATTATAACAACTGAGCACAAAAAAACCCTACAAAAACATTGATGTTTTTTTATTTAATTTAAATTGAGCAATAAAAAAGTCCATGAAAACTAGTTTTCATGGACTTTTACTTTCTAAAACAATTTAAAAAAAACTTATTGTAGTGAATTCAAACTACTTTTAATCGTTTCTATCTTAGCAACAGTATCTGCTTCTTTTTTACGTTCTATTACAATTACTTGTTCTGGTGCATTAGACACAAAACGTTCATTAGACAACTTTTTTGTAATGCCGAATAAGAAACCTTCTGCTCTTTTTAATTCTGCTTCTAATTTTTTAATTTCTGCTTCTACATCAATATTTTCTATAGAAATAGGTACAAAATATTCATTAGACTTCACTCTAAATGAAGCTCCTTCTACTTTTTCTATAACGTAGTTTATAATTGATGTATTTGTTAATTTTTGAATAACAGCATCAAATTCTTTAGAACTCTTATCATTATCAATTACAAATAATTCTACAGCATCTTTAAAAGAAATGTTTTTATCTTTTCTGATGGTTCTTATTCCTGACACAACTCCGGTTGCGAATTCAAAATCTTCAATAATTTTTGCATCAAAATCTTTAATCACTGGATATTTTGCAATAATTAGGGCTTCTTCTGGCGTTCTATCTGCTATATATTGCCAAATATCTTCCGTTAAAAACGGCATGAACGGATGCAATACTTTTAAGTTATTTTCTAAAACTTCAATAATTGCATCAAAAGTTCTTTTATCTATTGGTTGTTGATATGCAGGTTTTACAATCTCTAATAACCAAGATGAAAAATCATCATTTATTAATTTATAAATTGCCATTAAAGCATCAGACAAACGATACTTAGAGAAATGATCTTCTATTTCTGCCAACGTTTTTTGAAACTTTGCTTCATACCAAACCAAACCACTTTTAGAAGTTTCTGGTTGTGGCAAAGTAACATCTACTTCCCAACCTTTTATCAAACGGAAAGCATTCCAAATTTTATTTGCAAACCCTTTTCCTTGCTGGCATAAGTCTTCTTCAAACATTAAGTCGTTTCCGGCTGCTGAACTTAGCAACAATCCAACTCGTACGCCATCTGCTCCATAATCGTCAATTAATTTTAAGGCATCTGGCGAATTCCCTAAAGATTTAGACATTTTACGTCTTTGTTTGTCTCTAACCAAACCCGTTAAATACACATTATTAAAAGGTTTTTCGCCTTTATATTCATATCCTGCAACAATCATTCTTGCTACCCAGAAAAACAAAATATCTGGTCCGGTAACTAAATCGTTAGTTGGGTAATAGTATTTAATTTCTTCGTTTTCTGGATTTCTAATTCCGTCGAAAACAGACATTGGCCACAACCAAGAAGAAAACCAAGTATCTAATGCATCTTCATCTTGTGTAAGGTCTGATGCCGAAAGTGCAGTGTTTTTTGTTTTTTCTTGAGCAAGAACTACAGCATCATCAATATTTTCTGCAACTACAAAATCTTCTTTTCCGTCTCCGTAGAAGTATGCAGGAATTTGTTGTCCCCACCAAAGCTGACGAGAAATATTCCAATCACGCACATTCTCCATCCAATGACGGTAGGTATTTTCGAATTTCTTTGGATATAAATTGATTTCTGCATCTTCGCCTAAAACTGCATCAATTGCAGGCTTTGCTAAATCTTTCATCTTTAAAAACCATTGATCTGACAATCTAGGTTCTATAACCGCTTTTGTTCTTTCTGAGGTTCCTACTTTGTTTGTATGAACTTCTGTCTTTACTAAAAAGCCCTTTTCTTCTAATTCTTTGCTAATTTCTGTACGAACTACAAATCTATCTTTCCCTTGATAATGCAATCCGAAGGAATTTAAAGAAGCATCATCATTAAAAATATCAATAACTTCTAGTTTGTGCTTATCTCCTAAATTTTTATCATTTTCATCGTGCGCAGGCGTAACTTTTAAACAACCTGTACCAAATTCTACATCAACGTACTCATCTTCTATAATAGGGATAATTCTACCACAAAGCGGCACAATTGCTTTCTTGCCTTTTAAATGCGTAAAACGTTCATCATTTGGATTGATACAAATAGCAGTATCGCCAAAAATAGTTTCAGGTCTTGTCGTTGCAATGGTTAACGTATCCTCAGATCCTTCAATTTTATATTTTAAGTAATATAGGTTTCCTTGTCTTTCTTCATGAATTACTTCTTCATCAGAAAGTGTCGTTTTAGCTTCAGGATCCCAGTTTACCATTCTGTAACCTCTATAAATTAAACCTTTGTTGTATAAATCTACAAAAACCTTAATTACAGATTCAGACATTTCTGGGTCCATTGTAAACGCAGTTCTTTCCCAATCGCAAGAAGCTCCTAACTTTTTTAATTGTTCTAGAATTTTACCCCCATATTCATCTTTCCAATCAAATGCATGTTGTAAAAACTCTTCACGTGTTAAATCGTTTTTACTAATTCCTTGTTCCTTTAACTTGGCTACAACTTTTGCTTCGGTAGCAATAGATGCATGATCTGTACCCGGAACCCAACACGCATTTTTACCTAATAAACGTGCACGTCTAATTAACACATCTTGAATTGTATTATTCAACATATGCCCCATATGCAAAACTCCTGTTACATTTGGAGGTGGAATTACAATTGTATAAGGTTCTCTATCATCTGGCGTCGAATGAAAATAATTATTTTTCATCCAGTAGTCATACCATTTGTCTTCTACTTGGCTTGCATCATATTTAGATGGAATTGTCATACTTTGGAATCGTTTTTGAGATATCGTTCGCAAAAATACAAAACTCTATTTTGTAGTGAAAATTAGTAGTTGATTTTTTAAAACAAATTATTAGTCTTAATTTCACATTCTATAACATGTATTATGAAAGCATTCGGAATATTTTTAGGCCTACTTTTTATTACTTTTTCTATGAATTCACAAGAATTTAAATTTGAAAAGGAAACAATTGATTATGGAAAAATAAATAAAGGTACTAATGGAGAAAGAACTTTTGTTTTTATAAACATTGGTGATGCTCCTTTACTTATAAAAAACATACAATCTTCTTGTGGTTGTACCGTTCCTGAAAAACCAGAAAAACCGATTATGCCTGGGGAAAAAGGAAAAATAAAAGTGGCCTACAACACAAATATAATTGGTGGTTTTTCTAAACAAATTACAATTCTTTCAAATGCTAAATCTGCAAGAAAAATTTTAAAAATTAGAGGTTATATCACAAAAGAAAAACTTTTTGAAAAAGAAAAGAGCATGCTTTTAAATAATTAAATTCTTTTTTCTAAACGAAACTGAAGGGTCATTGTAACACCTTCTCTTGCTACTTTAATTCGTATTTTTTTATTTTCTTTTTCTTGTAGTTTTAAAATAATGTCATTTAAAGTATAACTGTGTGCTGGTTCTCTATTAATTGCTAAAATAAGATCTCCTGCTTTTAAACCTGCTTTGTCTGCTACAGAATTTTTAACAACCCCTTTAATTATATAGGTCGATTTAAATTTATAAACAAAACTACTCACAAGAGAAACGGTGTTTTTTGCGTCTAATGAATTAGAATACGCATCTGATGCTAATTTAGTAGTTGCTACCTTTATTAATTGTTTGCCATTATAAACAATATCTAAACCACTCATGTTGTAATTAAAACCCGATTTGAAAGAGCCGTTTTTCTTAAGAGTTATTTTTTTGTTTGGGTAATCTACCCAAACAATAAATCTTTTTAGAATATTACCACCGATACTGCCATTTCTGTTTTTTAGTTTTCTTGCGTTTAGTGTAGAAAGTGAGTCTAAAAAAGAAGCTGTTGGTTTTTCTATCTCAAAGTTTCCTATTTTAAGCTTCGGAATTCTACTTCGATTTCCAAAAATAGTACCGCTTAAACCTTCTCCTAAAATATCATTAAAATACCTTTTGGGTGTTTTAATTTCTAACTTCGAATTTTCAAAAAGCCAAATTGCGTCGCTCCCTCCAGAATCTACTAACATTTTTACGTTTGTGAATTTCGTACCAATAGTATCTAATTGCACCTTAATATCTACAAATGGTTTATTCCGATAAAACTGAATGGGTAAAACTTCACATTTTCTACATTTTTTATAGGTATAAGTATCAGGCTTGTAAAAAATTAATTTTTTGCTCTTGTAATTAATTTTGACAATGAAATTTTTTAGTAAATCATAGCCAATAATTCCATGGATGGTAGTTCCTATTTTACTCGACAAATCGAAAAAATCTTTTAGAATTACGTAGATGGTTTCATTAGCTCCTACCAAACCTTTAACAGTCATCTTATTATTTCTAGCTATTATTGCAGCCACAGGTGCACCACCACCAAGACCTCTTAAATTTATTTTTTCAGAATTTAAAAAGTTGATGCTATCATTTTCAGAAAGATTAAAAATAACCGTTTTATGAACGCCAGTGTCTAAAATAAAGGAAAGTGTGCTGCCATTAATTTCTAAAGGAATAACAATTAAATTATGTATCAACCTAAAAGAAACTTTTTGTCTGCTTTCCGTTTTATCTTTAAAACGGAATCCGTTTTGAGAATTACTGTTAAATATTACAGTAAATATAAGTAGAAATAGGAAAAAACTTTTTTTATACAAGTCGATTATTTTTCTGATGTTTCTAAAAATACAAAAAAAAAATTAGTAGAAATTCTTTTTTATTTAAAAATTAACAGTTAAAGTTTCAATAAAATGATGGATGTTGTAGAATATATTTTGCAAATTTGCAGAGATAAATTTTACAAAAAACAATATTATGCCTTCAATATCTAGAAAAGGAATACAAATGCCAGAATCGCCAATTAGAAAATTGGTGCCATATGCAGAAGATGCAAAGAAAAGAGGAGTTAAAGTTTTTCATTTGAATATTGGGCAACCAGATATTAAAACACCTCAAGTTGCTTTAGATGCTGTAAAAAATAATACTATAGAAACACTTTCTTATGCTCGTTCGGAAGGTTCTGAAGAATACAGAACGAAGTTAGCGAAGTACTATGTAAAGAACAATATACCTGTTACTGCAAATAATATTATTGCAACAACTGGTGGTTCTGAAGCTTTATTATTTACTATTGGTAGTATTACAGATCCGGGAGATGAAATTATTATTCCAGAACCATTTTACGCAAATTACAATGGTTTTTCTACAGCTTCTGGTGTAACCGTAGTTCCTGTAATTTCTAAGATTGAAAATAACTTTGCGTTGCCAAAAATAGAAGAATTTGAAAAATTAATTACTTCTAAAACCAAAGCAATTTTAATTTGTAATCCTGGTAACCCAACTGGTTATTTATATTCTGAAGAAGAAATAGAAAAATTGAAAAAGATTGTTTTAAAACACGATTTATTTTTAATTGCTGATGAAGTATACAGAGAATTTACTTACGATGGTTTAAAACACACGTCTGTTTTATCTTTAGAAGGTTTAGATAATAATGCGATTGTAATTGATTCTGTTTCTAAACGTTACAGCATGTGTGGTGCAAGAATTGGTTGTATTGTTTCTAAAAATCAAGAATTTATTAAAACGGCTATTAAATTTGCACAAGCAAGATTAAGTCCGCCAACGTACGCATTAATTGCAAGTGAAGCTGCTTTAGATACGCCACAATCTTATTTTGATGATGTAAAAAAAGAATATGTTGCAAGAAGAAATACGTTAATTGCTGAATTAGAAAAAATTGACGGTGTAAAAGTTGCCAAACCAAAAGGTGCTTTTTATTGTGTTGCAGAATTGCCAGTAAAAGATTCAGACCATTTTGCACAATGGCTTTTAGAAGATTTTAATGTAAATAACGAAACAGTAATGGTTGCTCCTGCAAGCGGATTTTACTCTACTCCAGGAGAAGGAAAAAACCAAATTAGAATGGCGTATGTTTTAAACAAAGCTGATTTAATTAGATCTGTAGAAATTTTAGGAGAAGCATTAAAACAATATTCTCATTAATTGAAAATTCAACAAAATATACCTTTAAAAAACTATAATACGTTTGGCATCTCTGTGATTGCCAAACGTTTTATTACTGTGACTTCCGTTTATGAATTACAACAACTTTTAAAAACGGAAAAAAACTTTTTTTTAGTCTCTGGCGGAAGTAATATGTTACTTACAAAAGATATTGAAACATTGGTTATTCACATAGATATAAAAGGTATTTCTATTGATAGAGAAGATGACAATGCTGTTTATCTAACAGTAAATGCTGGCGAGAATTGGCACGAGTTTGTCTTGTATTGTATTTCTAATAATTATGGCGGAATTGAAAATTTATCTCTAATTCCGGGTACTGTTGGTACGTGTCCTATTCAGAATATTGGTGCTTATGGTGTTGAAGTAAAAAATGTAATTACCAAAGTAGAAGGTTTAGAAATTAAAACGGGTAAATTGGTTACCTTTTCTAATAAAGATTGCAACTTTGGATACAGAAATTCAATTTTCAAAAATTCTCATAAAGCAAAAATAATCTTAACTTCTGTTGGTTTTAAATTGACGAAAAAAGACCACAAATTAAATACTTCTTACGGAGCAATTGAAACAGAATTGACTTCAAAAAATATTGCAAGACCTACTTTAAAAGATGTTTCTGATGCAGTTATTGCCATTCGGAAATCGAAATTACCAGATCCTAAAGAAATTGGAAACAGTGGTAGTTTTTTTAAAAATCCTGTAATTTCTAAAAAACAGTTTTTAGAACTACAAAAAGAGCATCCGAATATGCCTAATTACCCAGTTTCTAGTATAGAAGTTAAAGTTCCTGCCGGTTGGCTGGTAGAGCAAAGTGGTTTTAAAGGCAAACGTTTTGGCGATGCTGGTGTGCATGAAAAACAAGCCTTAGTTTTAGTGAATTATGGCAATGCTTCTGGTGAAGAAATTTATCAACTTGCACAAAAAATACAAGAAACTGTTTTTAATAACTTTAGAATTTCTTTGGAAATTGAAGTGAACGTGATTCAGTAAAAAGAGCCTCCCTAAATCAACTTTTAATTCCCTACTAGGTTTTTGTGCCTTTAACCACCCTATTATTCGTAAAAGTAAACATACAATAAATGCTAATAAACAGAAGAAAATAGTTAGTTTTTGTATCTTTGCAATTCAAATATTACTTATGAAACTATTACTGATTACTTTAGTATTATTAGGACTTGGTGTTGCAGGAATTGCAATTAAAATTTGGGCAAAAAAAGATGGTAAATTTGCAGGAACTTGTGCAAGCCAGAACCCAATGTTAAATAAGAGCGGTGAATCTTGTGGTTTTTGTGGTAAAACGCCAGAACAATATGAAGACTGTGCAGAACCAGAACACAACTAATTCTATTTTTTAATGATAATATCTGTACTTTTCTACAGTTTTGTAGTTTCTGCAGCAATTCAAATGATGTATTATCTTTCTTTTTCTTCTTTTTTATTTAAGGATAAAAAAAAGGAAAGAGCTTCTAAAGAAATGCCTATTTCTGTTGTAATTTGTGCCAAAAATGAAGCGAAAAATCTTCAGAAATTTTTACCTAGTATTTTAGAACAAAATTATTCTAACTATGAAGTGGTTTTAATTAACGATGCTTCTTCTGATGAAACTGCTGATGTTATGGAAGCTTTCAAAGAAAAAAATGCTAATATTAAAATTATTAGTGTCGAAAATACAGAGGCTTTTTGGGGAAATAAAAAATACGCACTTACTTTAGGTATTAAAGCTGCAAAAAATGAGCATTTGCTTTTTACAGATGCAGATTGCAAACCTGTTTCCAAAGAATGGATTACTGCAATGACTCAGAATTTTAGTACCAAAAAAACAATTGTTTTAGGCTACGGAAAATATAAAAAGACCAAAGACTTTATAAATATTTTTGTTCGTTTTGAGACTTTATTAACTGCAATTCAATATTTTAGTTACGCAAAACTAGGATCGCCATACATGGGTGTAGGCAGAAATCTTGCATATGCTAAAACAGCTTTTTTTACTGTAAATGGTTTTATAAAGCATATAAAAATTAGATCTGGCGATGATGATTTATTCATACAAGATGCTGCTAATAAAGAAAATACACAAATTTGTATTTCTGAAAATAGTTTTACAGAATCTGAAGCCCCAAATTCTTTAAACGAGTGGTTTCAACAAAAAAGACGTCATATTTCTACGGCACATTATTATAAAAAGAAGCATCAATTTTTCTTAGGATTATTTTTTTTCTCTAAAGTATTTTTATTAATTTCTACTGCTATTCTTTTTTTCTTTTATCCTTGGGAAATTATTTTACCAATTATACTAACTTATTACCTCGTACAATATATAGTGGTAGGTTTTTCTTCGAAAAAATTAAATGAACCTCAAGTCATTTATTTTCTACCTTTTCTAGAAATTTGTTTAATATTATTTCAATTTAGTATATTTATGACTAATTTGATTTCAAAACCAAATCATTGGAAGTAAATAATAAAAATCTTGCTGTATACATCCTAAAAGCAAAAAACGGAGACCAATCTGCTTTTCGTTTCTTATTGGATTTCTTTTGGCCAGATGTTTATAATTATCAGTTAAAACGTACAAAAAGCGAGAATGATGCAGAAGATATTACCATTCAAACATTTTCTAAAGCTTTTGACAAAATAAAGACCTTCGATGAAAAGTATGTTTTTAAAACATGGTTAATTACTATTTCTAAGAATATTCATATTGATTTACTTCGGAAAAAAAATGCATCAATCTTTACAGAAACATCCAAAGAACAAGAAGAAAAGGTCTATTTAGTGATTGATGAAAACCCAACACCCGAAGACAAAATAATTAGAGAACAAAATTTAGCAAAATTGTTAAGAGATATCAAACAATTAAAGCCTAAATACCAAGAAGTTATTCATTTAAGGTACTTTCAAGAATTGAGTTACAAAGAAATTTCTACCCAAATTAACGAACCGATGAACAATGTAAAAGTGAAACTTTTACGTGCTAAAAAGCTATTGGCAGAGATCATTAAGAGGACTTAGTTATGAGAAAATCTTTCTTACAATCTTTAGGTCCGGGTTTATTATTTGCAGGAGCAGCAATTGGCGTTTCACATTTAGTACAATCTACTAGAGCGGGTGCCGATTTTGGTTTCGGATTAATTTGGGCACTGTTATTAGTTCATTTATTTAAATATCCTTTTTTTCAATTTGGTCCACGATATGCGGCAGCAACTGGAGAAACATTATTAGACGGTTACAAAAAATTAGGCAAAGGAGTTTTAATTGTATATTATATTCTCAATTTTGCAACTATGTTTACCATACAAGCTGCGGTTACGATTGTTACTGCTGGTTTAGCATCACAACTTTTTGGTTTCACCAACGATTTAGTTTTATGGGCGACTATTTTGATGGGAATTAGTCTAATTTTCTTAGTGATTGGTAAGTATAAATTGTTAGATAATTTAATGAAATACATTATTGTAATTCTAACAATTAGTACAATTGTAGCCGTAAGTATGGCGCTATTTAGCACAAAAGACGTTTTTGATGTAACTCAAATTATTCCTTCAGGTACGGTAGAATTAACTTTCTTGATTGCCTTTTTAGGTTGGATGCCAGCACCTTTAGATATTTCTATCTGGCACTCTATTTGGTCTGTAGAGAAAGATAAAACGACTGTTCTAAAAACGCAAAGAACAGCTGCCATATTCGATTTTAATGTAGGTTATATTAGTGCGCTTTTCTTAGGAATGTGTTTTTTATTATTAGGCGCTTTGGTAATGTATAAGTCTGGTGAAAACTTTTCTAATAAAGCAGGTATTTTTGCAAATCAGTTAATTGATTTGTACACCAAAAATCTAGGAGAGTTTTCATATATTTTTATCGCTATTGCAGCTTTTACAACAATGTTTAGTACCACAATAACTGCATTAGATGCTTCACCAAGAGCAATGAATAGAACTACAAAATTATTATTTAATAAAGAGTTAAAATACGGTTATTGGTTTTGGATTATTTTCCTATTTATTGGTACGTTTTTAATCTTACAATATTTTATGGACAATATGGGCTTCTTGGTTAAAGTAGCAACTATTTTATCTTTCTTAACGGCACCTTTTTATGCTATTTTAAACTATAAATTAATTACAGGAAAACACACTCCGAAAGAACACAGACCAGGAATATATTTAAGAATTTTAAGTATTGTTGGTATTCTTTTTTTAATTGGATTTAGTATTTGGTTTTTAATGAGTTTATAAATGACTCTATATATTCACAGTAAAATTATTGCTATGACTTCAAAACTAAAAAACAAAACACGTTCAAAAAAAAAGAAAATGAATTGAGATTAAGAATATTTATTTTGTGAGTTTCATGCTATATCACTAAAATTATTATTTCTGATTGGGAACATTTTAAAGCTGGACTGTTTGGTAGTTTATAAATATACCCGTATTCTTTTTCATTAAAAAATCAGTTTAATTACTAAAGCTTTTAACCGCTTTTTTTCATATAATTCTTCGTAAATTTGCATTCTAATAAAGTTAGAAATGGCAATAGAATCTGTAGTACTTCCTGAAAGACCTAAAAAACCAAAATGGTTGCGTGTAAAGTTACCGGTTGGTAAAAAATACACAGAACTTAGAGGTTTAGTAGATAAATATAAATTAAACACCATTTGTACGAGTGGTAGTTGCCCAAATATGGGTGAATGTTGGGGTGAAGGAACTGCAACATTTATGATTCTTGGGAATATCTGTACACGTTCTTGCGGTTTCTGTGGTGTAAAAACCGGTAGACCAGAAACGGTAGAATGGGATGAGCCAGAAAAAGTGGCACGTTCTATAAAAATTATGGGCATTAAACATGCGGTAATTACTTCTGTAGATAGAGACGATTTAAAAGATGGTGGTTCTATAATTTGGGCAGAAACTGTGGATGCAATTCGTAGAGCAAACCCAAAGACAACCTTAGAAACTTTAATTCCAGATTTTCAAGGAAATACAAAACAAATTGATAGAGTTATAGCTGTGCACCCAGAAGTGGTTTCTCATAATATGGAAACTGTTAGAAGGCTCACGCGTGAAGTTAGAATTCAAGCGAAATACGATCGAAGTTTAGGTGTTTTAAAATATCTAAAAGAAAACGGAATGCGTACCAAAACTGGTTTAATGTTAGGTTTGGGTGAAACGGAAGAAGAAGTAATACAAACAATGAAAGATTTACGTGAAGTACATTGCGATGTAATTACAATCGGTCAGTACTTACAACCTTCTAAAAAACATTTACCTGTTAAAGAATTTATAACACCAGATCAATTTAAGAAATACGAAACTTTAGGCTTAGAAATGGGCTTTATGTATGTAGAAAGTGGTGCTTTAGTGCGTTCTTCTTACAAAGCACACAAACATGCTGTATAAAAATTTTTAAGTTGATAATTTATCTTTTAGAAATACTAAATATCAATACTAAAAACAGATATAAACCAACGATTCTTTAACGAGAATCGTTTTTTTATTTAAATAATATAATAATTGCACCAATACACCAATTTATAACACTAAAAATAACTTTGGCACAATACTTGTATAAAACCAGATGAAAAGAAAACAACGTAGTAAACTGTTTTCATTGTGTAATTAATTTGAATTAGTTGATTAAAAAAAACCATCTCTTTGAGATGGTTTTTTGATTTTATAAAGAATAAATTATACTTATGCTTTCAACTGAATCTCTTTAGCTATTTTTTCTACTTCGTCTAAAACACGTAATAAATTACCGTTCCAAAGTTGTGCTATTTGCGCTTCTGTATATCCTCTTTTCACTAATTCTAAAGTCACATTTAAAGTTTCAGAAGCATCGTTCCATCCCTCTATTCCACCACCTCCATCAAAATCAGAACTGATTCCAACATGGTCTATTCCCATTTTTTTAACTAAATAATCAATGTGATCCACAAAATCTGCCACAGCTACTGGTGTAAAATCTGAAGATTTTAGTTTCGTTTTTGCTTCTTTAGATAGTTTCTTATAAACTTCAATTGCAGTTGCTTGTTCAGCTCCTTCTAGGTTTCCAATTTCCCATCTAGCATGCAATTCTAAACTTTGCTCATTCGCCAATTCTTTCATCACTTTTTGAAGTTCATCATTATAAGCGTTATGTTTTTCTGTATTCACATAAGAGCTAAAAGCAACCGCTTGTACAACTCCTCCATTTTCTTTCATCCATTGTAACTGCTCATCATCTAAGTTTCTACTATGATTACACAATGCTCTTGCAGATGAATGAGATGCTATTATTGGCGCCTTAGACAATGCAATCATATCTTTCATCGATTTTTTTGAAGGATGAGAAACATCAATCATAATTCCCCATTTATTCATTTCTTTAATCACCTCTTTACCTAATTCACTTACACCATTATGTAACCAAACATTATCACTTTCACCTGTATTAGAATCACAAAACTGACTGTGCCCATTATGAGAAAGACTCATATATCTTGCTCCTAAATCGTGAAACTGCTTTACTCTAGAAATATCTGTTCCTAAAGGATATGCATTTTCAACGCCAATCATTGCTACTTTTTTTCCTGAAGCATGAATTGCTCTAGCTTCTGCAGAATTTACAGCCAAACCTATTCTTTCTGGTGCAATTTCTTTCGTTAGTTTATGAATTGCATCAAACTTACTCATTGCATTTTTATATGCTTTGTCATAACCTTCTTCTGTTAAATCTCCTTGCCCAGTATACACAATAAAAAAAGCAACATCTAAACCTCCTTCTTCCATATTCGGAAGATTTACTTGGTTGTCTAATTTTTGCGTATAATTTATAGAATCTGTAAAGTTGTTTACGTTAATATCTACGTGCGTATCTAAAGTCATCACTCGTTTATGAATTTCTTTCGCTTTAGACATAACGTCTACTACTTCTTTTTCTTTGGTTTCTTTACAAGAAGTTACAATTAAAAGTACTGCTAGAATTTTTAGGTATTTCATTTTGATAAAAGTTTGTTATTTTGATAAAGGTAGCAAAATTTACAACACCAAAAAACCATCTCAAGGAGATGGCTTTTTTCTTTTTAGCTATGCTATTTAAAGAAACTCTGTTTTGTGAAAATTACATCGCACTTATAATATCATACTTTGTAATAATTTGGTGACTGCCATTTTCTAAAGCTACCAAAACAGCCTGATTCTCTTTGGTTATTAACTTAGAAATAGCTTCTAACTTTGCCGATAATTTTACAATAGGATACGGCTTCCCCATAATATCCTTAATTGGTTTATCTGCAATATTTTTATCCGCTATAAAATTGTGTAACAATACAGATTCGTCTATAGAACCTACAAAACCGTTGACATCTTTTACAGGAATTTGCGATATTTTAAAATCGCGCATTCGCTCTATTGCGTGTGAAACTAATTCTTCTGTCTGTGCAGCAACTAACGGATTTTCTGAATGATTTTTAACTAAATCTGCTGCCGTTTTAATCTCTTCTTCCAAGAAGCCTCTATCACGCATCCAATCATCATTAAACATCTTCCCAACATATCTACTTCCGTGATCATGAAATAAAACGACTACCACATCGTCTTTTGTAAAATGTTCTTTTAATTGTAACAAACCTTTTATAGCAGAACCCGCAGAATTACCTACAAAAATACCTTCTTCTTTGGCAATTTTTCTAGTATACACAGCAGCATCTTTATCTGTTACTTTTGTAAAACCATCAATTAAAGAAAAATCTACATTTTTAGGTAAAATATCTTCACCGATTCCTTCTGTGATATATGGGTAAATTTCATTCTCGTCGAAAATACCGGTTTCATGGTATTTTTTAAACACAGAACCATAAGTATCAATTCCCCAAATTTTAATATTCGGATTTTTCTCTTTTAAGTATTTTGCGGTTCCAGAAATAGTTCCTCCTGTTCCTACTCCAACTACAAAATGTGTAATTTTACCATCTGTTTGCTCCCAAATTTCTGGTCCTGTTTGTTCGTAATGCGTTAACGCGTTACTAGGATTGTCATACTGATTTACATACCAAGAATTAGGTGTTTCTTCACCCAGGCGTTTAGAAACCGAATAATAAGATCTAGGATCTGTTGGTTCTACATTTGTAGGGCACACAATTACTTCCGCACCAACTGCACGAAGAATGTCCATTTTTTCTTTAGATTGCTTGTCAGACATTACAAAAATACATTTGTAGCCTTTTATAATTGCTGCCAATGCCAACCCCATTCCGGTGTTTCCAGAAGTACCTTCTATAATTGTTCCTCCAGGTTTTAATCGTCCGTCTGCCTCAGCGTCTTCTACCATTTTTAACGCCATTCGATCCTTTATAGAATTCCCTGGATTAAACGTTTCTACTTTTGCCAATACCAAAGCGTCTATCTCTTTGGTTACCGAGTTTAACTGAACCAATGGTGTGTTACCAATAGTTTCTAATATATTTTTTGCGTATTTCATTTCTATAATTTACAGTTGCAAAGGTAATTATTTTTTGGGCGTTACCTAAAGGTCGTGCTTTCATTACTCGCTTTTAACACTTTTAAGAAGTGTAAAAGAGCTTAAACACGCCATTCAATCACTAACGCAAACTGTCTGCCAACAAGTAGATGCACTAAAATTTTATAGAAATGTTGCGTTAGCGATTGAAACGGCATCCTTTTTTGAGGAACGAGGAAAAGATATAGTGAAAAGCGCGACCTATTTAGGAAACGCCCAAAAACTAGGCAAACTTAATAGACTTCGACGGATTTATCTTTGTAATAATATAAGAAGGAATAATTAGCATTAAAAAACACAAGACCAATGTACCAATATTTAACGCTAAAATTGCGCCAATAGAAATATGAACTGGCATTGTAGCTACATAATAGGTTTCTGGGTTTAACGTAATTATTTCAAAGAAATACTGCACACCAATAATTGATAAGCCGATGATGTTTCCCCAAAACATTCCTTTTAAAATTAAGTAAGAAGCATTGTATAAAAATATTTTACGAATGCTCGAATTATGACTTCCTAAGGCTTTTAAAATACCAATCATTTGTACACGTTCTAGAATTAAAACAAGCAAAGCAGTTATCATATTTATACCAGCAATTAAGATCATAATGCCAATTATAAACCAAACATTATTGTCGAATAATTTAATCCAATCGAAAACAGCTGGGTAACTTTCTAAAATGGTTTTTGCATTTAAAGTTAGGCTAATTTCACTATAAATCTCTTCTCCTTTTGCTTCGATATTATCGAAATTGTCTAAAATAACTTCGAAACCACCAACCTCATTTTCTGTCCATTTATTTAATTTCTGCACTTCTCTAATGTCGCCAATCATCATGTTTTTATCAAACTGTGCAAAACCAGAATTGTAAATTCCTGTAATAATATATTTTCTGTTGGACGGTAATTTACTGGAAGTAGTTTTTAAGAAAGTCGCAGCAATAGTGTCATTTAGTTGCAACTGCAAACGATTGACAACTGTTTGAGAAAGCAACACTCCTTTTGTTCTTGGTTGGCTAAAATCTGGTAATTTTCCTGCTACCAAATATTCTTTAAACAAGGTCCAATCATAATCTATAGAAACTCCTTTAAACACAATACCTTCGAAATCGGTGTCTGTTCTTAAAATCCCGCCTTTAGAAGCAAATATTTGTACATTTTTTATGCCTTCTATATTTTTAAATTCAGGATAAAAATCTTGATTTTTATTTATGGGTGTTGTAGAAACATCAGAATTATTATTGTCGTAATTTACAATTTGTACATGTCCTTTAAAACCCGCCATTTTATCGCGAATCTTCGTCTGTAAGCCAGATGCTGTTGCCACAGCAATAAGCATAATCATTATTCCCAATGCAATTGCTGTGATTGCAATTTTTATTATTGGAGATGAAATGCTATTTTTATACTTTTTGCCAGCAATAATGCGTTTTGCAATAAATAACTCGTAATTCAAATTATGATCAATTTTAAACCCTTCAAAAGTACATATTTATTCTTATTTCTATTGCTGAATTTTCAGCTGATTTCTTGTGCCCAAAAAGTTCAAGATTCTCAATCTAAAGGTGAAAGTTTAGAAAAGGAAAAGTTAATAATTAAAACGGGAGCAGAAAGAACGGATTTATATTTAGATCTTTTAGAAGGGAAAAACGTGGCTATTGTTGCTAACCAAACTTCTGTTTCAACGGTTTTACAAAGAGCTGAAGTTGCACCAAATATAATGGGTTCTAAAAAAGGAACCCACCATTTAGTAGATTATTTACACAATTACAATGGTATCAATATTAAAAAAGTTTTTGCACCAGAACATGGTTTTAGAGGAAAAGCAGACGCCGGAGAAGTTGTACAAGACGGTATTGATACTAAAACAGGATTACCAATTGTTTCGCTTTATGGAAAAAATAAAAAGCCTTCTGCAGCACAATTAGCAGGAATTGATGTGGTGGTTTTTGATATTCAAGATGTTGGTGCCCGTTTTTACACCTATATTTCTTCTTTACATTATGTAATGGAAGCGTGTGCAGAAGCTGGAATTCCTGTAATTCTTTTAGACAGACCCAATCCGAATGGTCATTATATAGACGGACCTGTTTTGGAACTAGAACACAAATCTTTTGTTGGGATGCATAAAGTTCCGGTGGTTTATGGAATGACTATTGGCGAATACGGACAAATGATAAACGGAGAAAAGTGGTTAGAAAACGGTATACAATGTGATTTAAAAGTGATTCCGTTAGAAAATTATACGCATAAAACGGTTTATAGTTTGCCAATAAAACCATCGCCAAATTTACCAAATGATAAAAGTATAAACCTCTATCCTAGCCTTTGCTTTTTTGAAGGAACCAATGTTTCTGCAGGTCGTGGAACGGAAATGCAATTTCAAATCTATGGTTCTCCTTTTTTGACTAAAGGTAATTTTTCTTTCACTCCGCAAGCAAATGAAGGTGCAAAATACCCAAAGTATAAAAATAAATTGTGTTTCGGTGAAGATTTAAGAAAAGCAGCAAACCTTAACAAACTCGATTTATCTTATCTAATTAAAGCCCACAAACAAAATACTTCTAAAGAGTTCTTTAATAATTTCTTTACCAAATTAGCAGGAACAAAAGAATTACAACAACAAATAGAGCAAGGTGTATCTGAAGAAGAAATTAGAAAAAATTGGGCAGAAGATTTAGAGAAGTTTAAATTGGTTAGAAGTAAGTATTTGATGTATAAATAGTTTTTATTTATAGCTAAACTGAAGTGAAAAGTAGAAAATAGCTGCCTAAAATCATATTATTTAAAACTAAAAAATCACTCAAACGAACAGGTACATGTGTCGATTTGAGTGATTTTATAATATTTTAAAATTCTTAAAAAATAAAACTAAATTAAGAATGCTTTACTTTCTTATTACCTTCTAAAGGCAAGCGTTTCTTTAAATTTTCTACAATTCTGTATGCTGCAGGACAAACTTCTGTATTATCTATTGTTAAATCTGTAATACCAATAAACTTTTTTCTATTTGTATGCGGATATTCTGCACACGCTTTTGGTCTTACATCATAAATAAAACAAGAATTATCAGATTCATCAAAGAAGGCACAAGGCGCAGTTTTTAACACTAAAAAATCATCTTCATCTCTTAGTAAATACTTCTCTGTAAAAGCAGCCGCTTTCATTTTTAACGACTTAGAAATTCTATCTACATCTATGTTTGTAAAAATAGGACTGGTGGTTTTACAGCAATTACCACACTCTAAACAATCTGTTTTTTTAAACTCTTCTTCGTGCAATTCTTGCATTAGATAGTCCAACCTTTTTGGTGTACGTTTCTTTAATCTTGCAAAATATTTCTGACTCTCTTTCTTGGCTTCTTTTGCTAATTTTGGTAATTCTTTTAAACGCTTTTCCATCATAAAAATAGGTTTCGACTCCGCTTCACCTTAGATATTATAGCTCCAGAATCGGAGTTTAAAGGTTCTAACGAATAACCGTGCAAAAATACAATTATTCTTGCCCGAAAATGGTTCTAAAAAACAAATAAAATTCTTAATTTTGCAATTCAATTTTTTTAAGTAAATGAATATTCAAAACACCATAGAAACCAAAGTAAAAGAAGGTTTTTTAGCTTTATATAATACCGAAATTCCATCTGTAGAATTTCAAGCAACAAGAAAAGAATTTGAAGGCGATATTACAGTCGTTGTTTTTCCTATGTTGCGCTATAAAAAAGGAAATCCTGTTCAAATTGGTGAAGACTTAGGGAAATACTTAGTTGAAAACGTCGAAGAAATTACAAATTACAATGTTGTAAAAGGTTTTTTAAACCTAGTAATTGATGATGCTTTTTACACCAATTTCTTTAATTCTGTGTATGCAGATGCTGCCTTTGGTTTTGTTACACCAACCGCAGGTGAAAAAGCGATGATGGTAGAATATTCTTCTCCAAATACTAACAAACCCTTACATCTAGGGCATGTTCGTAATAATTTATTAGGCTATTCTGTTGCAGAAATTATAAAAGCTTCTGGTAAGAAAGTTTATAAAACTCAAATTATTAACGACAGAGGAATACATATCTGTAAGTCGATGTTGGCTTGGGAGAAGTTTGGAAACGGTGAAACACCTGAATCTACTGGTTTAAAAGGCGATAAATTGGTTGGGAATTATTATGTGAAATTCGATCAAGAATATAAAAAAGAAATAGCGCAGTTAATTTCTGAAGGTAAAACGGAAGAAGAAGCTAAAAAAGAAGCATCAATTATTTTAGAGGCTCAAGAAATGCTATTAAAATGGGAAGCTGGAGACAAACAAGTTGTTGACTTGTGGGAAACGATGAATTCTTGGGTGTATGCTGGTTTTGAAGTGACTTATAAAAATATGGGTGTTAATTTTGACACGCTATATTATGAAAGCAACACCTATTTATTAGGAAAAGATGTGGTTGCACAAGGTTTAGAAAAAGGAGTGTTCTTTAAAAAAGAAGACGGTTCTGTTTGGTGCGATTTAACAGAAGATGGTTTAGATGAAAAAATTGTGTTGCGTTCAGACGGAACAGCGGTCTATATGACCCAAGATATTGGGACTGCCATTCAGCGTGTAAAAGATTTTCCAGATGTAGGTGGAATGGTGTATACGGTTGGTAACGAGCAAGATTATCACTTTCAAGTATTGTTTTTAATTTTGAAGAAACTTGGTTTCGACTGGTCTAAACAATTACATCATTTAAGTTACGGAATGGTAGATTTACCTTCTGGAAAAATGAAATCTAGAGAAGGGACCGTTGTAGATGCTGATGAATTAATGGTAGAAATGACAGCTACAGCCAAAACAATTTCTGAAGAATTAGGAAAATTAGATGGCTATTCTAATGAAGAAAAAGACGAATTATACGAAACAATTGGTTTGGGTGCTTTAAAATACTTTATTTTAAAAGTAGATCCTAAAAAGAGAATTTTGTTCGACCCAAAATCTTCTGTAGATTTCCAAGGAAATACGGGGCCTTTTATTCAATATACCTATGCTAGAATTCAATCTATAATTAGAAAAGCAACTTTCGATTACTCGAAATCGGTAACCATTGAATTACACGAAAAGGAAAAAGAATTATTAAAACAGTTAGAGTTATATCCTGAAACAATTCAACAAGCAGCTGCAAATTATTCGCCAGCAATTGTTGCAAATTATACGTATGATTTGGTGAAGGAATTTAATTCTTTTTATCAGAATGTATCTATTTTAGGAGAAGAAGACCTCGATAAAAAAGTATTTAGAGTTCAGTTGGCAAAAAAAGTAGCGGATACTATAAAATCTGCATTTTCTTTATTAGGAATTAATGTTCCAGAGAGAATGTAAATTAGATAACAGTTGCAGTATGCAGTTGGCAATAAGAACAAAAGTTAGTAAATTAGCACGCGTTAGGGATTGAAGTGGCATCCTTTTTAGTTTTTCACTAAAAAGATAGAACAAAAAGCCCGCTCGAACGCCCAAAATAAAGAAATAAAAGTTAAAAATACAATTATGAAATACGACATCATTATTATTGGAAGTGGTCCTGGAGGATATGTTACAGGAATTAGAGCTTCTCAATTAGGCTTTAAAGTTGCCATTGTAGAAAAAGAAAGTTTAGGTGGAATTTGCTTAAACTGGGGTTGTATTCCTACAAAAGCATTGTTAAAATCTGCACAAGTGTATGATTATTTAAAGCATGTAGATGAATATGGTCTAAAAGCTGAAGCTATTGATAAAGATTTCGAAGCAGTTATTAAAAGAAGTCGTGGTATTGCAGACGGAATGAGCAAAGGTGTTGCTTTCTTAATGAAAAAAAACAAAATTGATATTATTAACGGTTTTGGTAAAATTAAAACGGGTAAAAAAGTTGATGTTACCGCCGAAGATGGTAAAGTAACTGAATATAGTGCAGACAATATTATTATTGCAACAGGTGCACGTTCTAGAGAATTACCAAACTTACCGCAAGATGGCGTAAAAGTAATTGGTTATAGAAAAGCGATGACATTGCCGAGTCAACCGAAATCTATGATTGTTGTAGGTTCTGGAGCAATTGGAGTTGAATTTGCGCATTTTTACAACACCATGGGAACAGACGTTACCATTGTAGAATATATGCCAAATGTGGTTCCTTTAGAAGATATTGATGTTTCAAAACAATTTGAGCGTTCTATTAAAAAAGCAGGAATTAAAGTAATGACAAATGCTTCTGTAGAGTCTGTTGATACTTCTGGTGAAGGTGTTGTTGCTACTGTAAAAACAAAAAAAGGCGAAATAAAGCTAGAAGCTGATATTTTATTATCTGCTGTTGGAATTAAATCGAACATTGAAAATATTGGTTTAGAAGATGTTGGTATTATTGTAGACAGAGATAAAATATTAGTCAATGATTTTTACCAAACAAATATTCCTGGTTATTATGCCATTGGAGATATTGTTCCTGGACAAGCATTGGCACACGTTGCTTCTGCAGAAGGAATTACATGTGTAGAGAAATTAGCGGGTTTACATACAGAACCAATCGATTACGGAAACGTTCCTGGTTGTACGTATGCAACACCAGAAATTGCTTCTGTTGGTATGACAGAAGCAAAAGCAAAAGAAGCAGGTTACGAATTAAAAGTTGGTAAATTTCCTTTTTCTGCGTCTGGTAAAGCAACTGCTGCTGGAACAAAAGATGGTTTTGTAAAAGTAATTTTTGATGCAAAATATGGCGAATGGTTAGGTTGCCACATGATTGGTGCTGGTGTTACAGATATGATTGCCGAAGCAGTTTTAGGACGTAAATTAGAGACTACAGGACATGAAGTTTTAAAAACAATTCACCCACACCCAACAATGAGTGAAGCGGTTATGGAAGCTGTTGCAGACGCGTATGATGAAGTAATACATTTGTAGTATTTTCTATTATTACGAACGTAGTGAAAGACTCTCTTTATTAAATTTGAGATTTTTACTAACATTTAGATGACATCAAAATTTAATATTTATTTAAAAAAACCGAAACATTTTGTTTCGGTTTTTTTGTATATTTATACTATTAACAACAATTTAAAAAAAATAGAATGAAAGCAAAATATCAAAGTGTGCTTAATTTAGGTGAAGAATTGGGTATTAAAAATGGTGATGTAAAAGAAGAAAATGGTGTTTTACATGTTACCGGAACTGCAAAAAACCAATATGAAAAAAATCTTCTTTGGGATGAGATAAAAAAAGTTGGTGGCGAAAACCCTACTGATATTATGGCAGACATTAAAGTAGAAAACACGGCTGTTTTTGCACATCATATGGTTGCTAAAGGAGAAACTTTAGGTAAGATTGCAAAGCAGTATTATGGTAAAGCTTCTAAATACACTGTTATTTTTGAAGCAAATAAAAACATCTTAAAATCTGCAGATGTTATTCATCCAGGTCAAGAATTAGTGATTCCTAACTTGTAGAAATAACGACATAGAACAAACAAACCGAAGTAAATTGCTTCGGTTTTTTCTTTTTAAATCAAATGAATTTGATGTCTGACAATAAAACAAAAGTATTATTTTTGTCTTTTATATATTCAAATGATTACAAACAAAAAGAAATTTTTTACTGAAATTCTAAAAGGAATTTTAAAATTAGTTGTTGCAGGTATTTTTATTGGTTTTTTTAAAGAATATGATTTTTGGATTGCACTTATTTTAGCTGCAAAAATTTTTCATAATATCTATAAAGACATTATTAGACCCAAAAACAAAAATTGGTTATTGTTGGTAGGAATGTTACTAACATGTTTTGGCGGAATTGTGGGCGAAACTTGGGGCGTTGCAAATGGATATTGGGAGTATCATAAAGTTACAAGAGCATTGCCGCTTTGGCTGCCTTTTGCATGGATACTGGCTTTCCATTATTTGTACAAACTAGAATTAAAATTAATTCCTTTGTTAAAAAATAAAAGTCAAAAAAATAAAATTTTCCTAGCTTTATTATTAGCATTAATTCTACCAGCTTTTGGTGAAATTATTACTATTTATTTAGGTGTTTGGACGTATTATTGGCCTTACCAACTTTTTGGTGTTCCTTTATATGCTTTTATTTGCTTGGTATTTGTACACATGTTGGTCTACACGATTTTACATTTTATTTGTAAAAAGTATAAAATTAATGATGTCGTTTTTAATTAATTATTACCCATAGATTATCTTAGAGTATTCCATAAGTGAGCATCTTATAAAGATATTTCAAAGAGGAGACATCTCTTCGTTCCTCATTCGGAATGACAGACTAAAGGTTCCTTCGAGAATAGAAATAACTTAAAAAAAATAGTCCCATAGAAACAGCATTTTGTTTTCTATGGAACTATTTTATTTATTTTATATGAAGTAATTCGCTATTAAAAAATCTAAAAAATTAGCTTATTGAAACCTCCAACACGCAATTCTTGTTACTTTATTTCCTTGACTCATAGGAATTACTTTAAACTCTACAGCACCTAATTTTGCGGAAGATTTTTCTAAGCTTTTGATATTTTCCTTTTTAGAAACCAAACTTGTAAACCATTTACTTTTTTCTTTAAATAAAGAACTTTCGTATAAATAGTTATGTAAAAATGCTTTTTCTCCACCAATGTACCACAATTCATTATTATTACCAGAGAAGTTTCTTACCGTATTATTTCCTAAATTTTTATTCTTACGCTTGTTTGCTCCTTGTGCTTCTTCTGCCGATTTAAAAAATGGCGGATTGCACATTACAGCTGAAAAAGAATCTCCTTCTTTTAAAATTCCTTTTAAAATTTCTTCTTCTTTTACTTGATGGCGCAATTCTATCTTGCTTCCTAAATCATTATCATCTATAATATCTTGCGCTGTATCTAAAGACTTTAGATCGATATCTGAAGCCACAAAACTCCAGTTATATGCTGCCACTCCTAAAATAGGATAAATACACGTTGCTCCTGTTCCAATATCTAAAACCTTAACATCAGCTTCATCTGAAATTAAATCAGCTAAATAATGAATGTAATCTAAACGACCAGGAATTGGCGGACATAAATTTTCTTTAGGGAAATCCCACACAGAAATTTTATCAAAAGAAAATAATAACGCTTTATTTAATTCTTTTACAGCCTCTGGATTAGAAAAATCGATTGTAACAACATCAAACTGATTCTTTGAAACGAAAGGTGCTAGTTTCTGATTGATCTTGATTAATTCATCAAAGTTATAACCGTTATTGAATTTATTTTTTGGGTGAAGATTTTTTTCTTTCATAATATATCGTGTCATTGCTAATTCCAAAAATTTAGGAGATGCAATCTTAGGCTGTAAAATTAGTGTTTATTTTTAGATTGCCACGTTATTCTTACTCGCAATGACGCACAAATTTTATTCTACAATTCTAAAAGCGTAAATTTTAACTCTAAAGGTTTTAAAGACTCTTTTAGAGCTGCTATAAAAGTAACCCCATATTCTAAATAATACTCAGAGAAATTACGTTGTCTTTCTTCTAAACTTTGGTTTGGTAACAGTTCATTTTGAAGCGCTGTAATTCTTTCTACTAAATCGTTTTGCCTTCTTTTTTCTGCTCTTAATAATCTTTTTTGAAGATTTTCTAACCCCTTAATTTGCTTTCTTTCTTGTGCATTTACTGCATTTATAAAAGAAACATCTGTCTTTTCTGCAACTACTTTTAACTCAGAAAACTGATTTTCTAAATATTGAATTTTCTCAAGAAATTCGACTTCAATATCAGAGTTTTCTATTACCTTTTTAGATAATAATTCATGCTGATTTAAAAAGAGTTCTTCATGAGAAATTGTTAAATTATCTAGCTTTTTTTGTTGCTTTTCTGAAACCACTTGCACAGAATTACGCAATAACAAAATAGGAAAAGGAACATTTACTTTTTCAAAATAGTTCTTTAACTCGAACCAGTACGCAATTTCTCCTCCTCCGCCTAAATAGCAAAGGTTTGGTAAAATTACTTCTTGATACAAAGGTCTCATAATAACATTGGGCGAAAATGCTAACGGATTTTCATCCACTTCTTTTAATATTTCAGCCTTAGAGAAAGTAGTATTTGTATTATTTACTTTGTAAACTCCGTCTTCGAAAATAATACGTTCACGAGAATTTTTACTCAAGTAAAATAAATTTATTTCTCTTGGGTTCACCTGAATCTTATAGTTTTCTTCTAATTTAGAAATGGTTTCAGAAACTTCTTTAAATGACGTTTCGTTTTCTAATTCGTTTTTTATAAAAGGGCTAAAAAGATTTTTCAAGTCTTTATCATCACCATCAATAATTACCAAACCATATTCTTTAAACAAATCGTTTGCAATAAAACGCGTAGCATCTGCTAAATTAGTGTGTTCTAAATATCCTTTAGAAAATAATTCTTTTAGATACTTGGCATTTTTAGAACCACCTAATTGGTTTGCAAAAACGGCAAAAACTTCTTCCAATCCGTCAGTAGAGAATCTACCAACTGCACCACCATCTTCTCGCGTCCATTTTACTTTTTTTCCTTCAAAATTAAAATAATTAATTTCATCGAAATCATGATCTTCTGTTGCCATCCAATACATAGGAACAAAATTTTTCTCTGGAAATTTTTGCCCTAATTCTTCCGCTAAATTAATGGCAGAAATAATTTTATATAAAAAATACAAAGGTCCCGTAAACAGATTTAATTGATGTCCGGTAGTGATTGTAAAGGTGTTTTTTAATTTTAAAAGCGCTATATTATCTTGCGTTTTCTCTGAAACATCAAAGTTATGGTATTGATTTTTCAAAGCTTCAACCAGCACCAACCGAGATTGTAAACGATACGATTTTTCTTTTTCTTCTATTTGATTGTGAAAACCAGTAATATCTGGAAAGTTGTTATAAAACGGTTGTATACTCTCTTTTTTCTCTAAATAATCTAGCATTGTTTTAGAGAAAAAGCCGGTATTTTTAAATGGAATTTGTGTTGCTTTCATTTTTAACTTTTTCTTTGAAACAATGAATAAATATAAGGTCTGTCATCTCCGTTAGGATTTACAAACGTATGATTAAAACTTTTTATTAGCTCAAAATTAGCGCCTAAGTTTTTTTGTAACATTGCTACGGAATATCTTTTTAAAGGCAAACCACAACATTTTTCTGCACCATTTTCTGCAAATACAGCAATGATTACAAATCCGTTTGGTTTTAATATTTTCTTCAATAAATTAAAATAAGTGGCAATCTCTTCGTCTTTTAAGAAGAAGTGTAAAACAGCTCTATCATTCCATAAATCGATCTTTTTTAACCTTTTTAATTTTGAAGGATTTAATAAATCATCCACCAAAAACTGAACTTTATCGCTATCTCCTACTCTACTTTTTAAAGAAGTTAAAGACGCTTCTGCTAAATCATTTGCAATAATATTAGAAAAACCTGCTGCTAATAAATTATCTATTATAGTGGATGAACCAGCACCAACATTTAAAATAGTTGCATTCTTTGCTATTTTTGTTTCTTTAATTAATGCTAAAGTTTGTGCTGAATTTTCTTCATACCAACCTAACTTTTCAGTTGAAATCTTATTATAGGCAGCGTTCCAATGCTTTTTATAATCTTTTGCTGGTGATGAAATTTTACTGTCAGTTTCGTTTGTAGTCATACATCAAAAATACTAAATTTAGAGGTTACAACACTGCTTCAATTTGAAACTAACAAATATTTAACGAGTTTAACAATTCTCTATTAAAATAGCGCATATATATTCATTACTTTTGAAAACCAAACGGTTTATTTTATGAAATTTATATCATTTTTTATTGTTGCTTTATTGTTTGCAACAAATATTTCTTCTCAAGAAATAAAGTCTCCTTCAGAGTTTTTAGGTTATGAAATTGGTTCTCGTTTTACAAGACATCACAAAGTTGTAGCCTATTTTAAATATGTTAGCAGCACTTTATCTAACGTAAAATTAGAAAAATATGGTGAAACAAATGAGCATAGACCTTTGTATGTAAGTTATATTTCCTCGCAAGAAAATATTGCAAACTTAGAAGAAATTAGAAAAGACAATCTTTCTCAAACAGGAATTATTGCTGGAAATGCGACCAATAAAAAAGCAATTGTTTGGCTAAGTTACAATGTGCATGGAAATGAAGCTTCTAGCACAGAAGCAGCAATGTTGACTTTATATGAATTAATTACCTCTAAAAAAGCCTGGTTAAAAAATACCGTTGTTATTTTAGATCCATGTATAAATCCTGATGGTAGAGATCGATACGTAAATTGGTTTAACCAAGTAAAAAGTACGCCTTTTAATATTGATCAAGATGCAAAAGAACACTCAGAACCTTGGCCAAGTGGAAGACCAAATCATTATTTATTTGATTTAAATAGAGATTGGGCTTGGGCTAGTCAGGTAGAATCGCAACAAAGAATTGCTATTTATAATAAATGGATGCCACATGTTCACGTAGATTTTCACGAACAAGGAATTAATAGTCCGTATTACTTTGCACCTGCAGCAGAACCTTTTCACGAAGTAATTTCTGATTGGCAACGCAATTTTCAAACCGCCATAGGAAAAAATCATGCAAAATATTTTGACAAAGAGGGTTGGTTGTATTTTACAAAAGAAAGTTTCGATTTATTGTACCCAAGTTATGGCGATACCTACCCAACATATATGGGCGCAATTGGTATGACGTATGAACAAGCTGGTCATGGACGTGCAGGTTTAGGAATTAACACAGATGAAGGGGAAGTTTTAACCTTAAAAGACAGAGCAGCACATCATCTAACAACAGGTTTGTCTACCGTAGAAATTTCTTCTAAAAATGCTGAGAAATTAAATATTGAATTCAAAAAATTCTTCGATAATTCTAATTTGAACTATAAAAGTTATGTGTTAAAAAATGAGAATGAAGACAAAATGAATCGTCTTAAAAAATTATTAGACACGCATGAAATTAAATATGAAAATGCAAAAAGTGGCAGGGTAAAAGGATACAATTACAACACGCAAGAAGAGGATAAATTTGATGCAAATAATACTGATTTAGTAATTCATACAAACCAACCAAAAGGAAAGATGGTAAAAGTTTTGTTTGAACCAAATGCTAAATTAGCAGATTCTTTAACCTATGATATTACTGCTTGGTCTTTGCCTTATGCGCATGGTTTTAATGCCATTGCTTCTAAATCTAAAATAAGTTCAACTTTTATTAATGATACAAAAACAGTAAAAAATAGTATTGATAAAGATGCTTATGCCTATATTTCTAAATGGAATAGTTTAGACGATGCTACTTTTTTAGGCGCTTTATTGCAACACAATATTGTACCAAGATATACTGAAAAATCGTTTTCTGCTAATGGAAAATCATTTAAAAAAGGAACTTTAATTATTCTAAGAAATGACAATAGAAACCCAGGTTTTGACACCAAAATAATCGAAATTGCAAATAAGCACCAGCGAAGTTTAACGGCTATTTCAACAGGTTTCTCAGAACTTGGTGTAGATTTTGGTTCTTCTTCTGTAAAACCAATTCACAAGCAAAAAATAGCAGTTGTATCTGGTAAAGCTACTTCTTCTTTAAGTTTTGGTGAAGTTTGGCATTTCTTTGAAACACAATTACAATACCCAATTACAAATATTAATTCTACTGATTTTGGCTATACAGATTTAAATAAATATGATGTAATTATTTTGCCAAATGGGTATTACAATGCTGTCTTAAACAAATCAACTTTAACAAAAGTAAAAAAATGGACACGTTCTGGTGGAACTTTAATTGCTATTGGAAATGCCTTAAAAAGCTTTGCCAATAAAGATGGCTTTTCTTTAAAAACTAAAAAAACAGCTACAAAAGAGGATGATAAAGAAAATAATTTAACCCCCTTTGAAGATAGAGAACGTAAAAGTGTGGCTAACTTAATTACAGGTAGTGTCTTTAAAAGCACCTTAGATAATTCGCATCCGTTAGCTTTTGGATACAATAAAGAGTACTTTTCTTTAAAATTAAGCGGAACTTCTTATAGCTATTTAGAAGAAGGGTATAATGTTGGTTATTTTGATAAAAACACTAAAAATATTTCTGGCTACGCAGGTAGTAAAGCTGTAAAAAATGTACCAGAATCTTTATTGTTTGGTGAAGAGCCAATGGGGCGCGGAAGTGTAATTTACATGGTAGACAATCCGTTATTTAGATCTTTCTGGGAAAATGGAAAACTATTTGTAGCCAATGCTGTTTTTCTTTTAAATTCTGATAAATTGAAATAAAATAAGTAGAACTTATATTCTTAAAACATGCATTATAAAATGAAATCCTTTCTAATTTTTAAGATTAGAAAGGGTTTCATTTTAAAAAAAGATAGTTACAAAAGAAAACTTTAAATTTTTCTTCTTTTTTATGCATCTTTTTTTAAAAAGTGCGGTCTATTCAATGAACATTAAAAATAATATCATGAAAAATTCAGAAAACACAAGTTGTAACTGTAATTGTGAAGGTTGTAAAACGGGCGATTGTAAAAATTGTACGTGCACAAACTGCACGTGTACCAATTGTAATTGTTAATTCATTGCCACTTCAAAGCACAAGGCAATCTCATCTAATCAAAGATTGCTTCGTGTTTTGTACCGGCGTATATATTTAATAATGACGACAAAACAAGTTTGGACTTCCTATTCCGAAGATTTAAAACGATTTATCATCAGCAAAGTAAAAAACACAACTATTGCAGATGATATTTTGCAGGATACTTTTATTAAAATTCACACAAAACTACATACCTTAAAAGATATTACAAAACTAAAGTCTTGGTGTTTTACAATTGCTAGAAACGCTATTTTAGACTACTGGAAATGGACAAACAAAACTTTTGAAATTGCAAATTTTGAGAATGGAACAGAAATACCAAGTGAAGAACATACAGAAAAAGACTGTCTAAGAGGCATCTTAAAACAGTTGCCTAAGAAATATAGAGAACCTTTATTTCTATCTGATATTAGAGGGTTAAAGCAGCAAGAAGTAGCCAATCTATTAAAACAAAGTTTACCTACAACAAAATCTCAAATTCAACGTGCTAGAAAATTAATAGCTAAAGGCTTTATGGATTGTTGTGGTTTTGTACTAAATAAAGAAGGAAATTTAATTGGCGAAATTCAAGAAAAAGCAGATTGTAAAATTTGTGAATGAGAAGCTCGTTCTTTTTAATAATGTAACTAAAAAAAAGCAGAAAGATGAAAGAAAAACCTTTCTGCTATTTTTTTATATGTAAACAATTTAAGCCTTTTCTTCTGGCAAGTGAATACCTTGCCTTAATATGGCAACTCCCATTGCCACTAGCCATATTACTTTTATGTGAAATATAGGCTTGTAAATTTCATAATTGTCTGGAATAGATATAATAATACCCACAGCAATAAAACCTAGCAACATTGTAAACCAACCCAACCAAGTACTTACCAACTTCCATTTTACAAAGGCGTAGCCCAATAATACCAATCCAACTCCAGAGAAAATTCTTCCAAAACGTATAAAACAAGTAACATATTGGTTGGTAGAAAGAATACTATCCATAAAAGCGGTTATTTCTGTTGCAGACATTCCTGCTGTTTTACCAACACCCCAAGCACCAAAATTATAGAAAAATGCATTGGCAATTGCCAAAGTAAAAGTACCCACAATAACCATCCCAATACCAGGAAGTATCACTACTCTATAAGGTTTGCTTAGAGTAATAGACATGAGTGCAAACATAGAGACCCCCATGGTTACCCAACCAAAAATATGAATACGATACATCCAAATCCAATACCAAACGCTTTCTCCTACTTTTGTAAAATCTTCTGCAACAATGTACTCTCCGATATGATGAGGTGATAATGCCCAACCAAACCAGAGTAAAACTGCTGCTAAAACAAACGCCCATCCAGTAAAATTGGTTTCGAAATCTTTCTTCATTACTTTCATTGATTATTATGTTTTTTTTATGTGCTGTAATGGTAAAAATATTTTTTGTTATAATATGTAACAAAAGTTACATAGAAAAAGCACTAATCGGTGTAACTTGTGCTGTCTATTATAAACTTTTAATTTTAGAATCTTGAAAAGAAGGTCTTTTGTAAAAAAAACAGTACTAAGCTCGTTTGCAGCAATTATAGGAACAGAACTTATTTTTGGTGCTAATATGATGGAAGGCTATACCCCACTAGCGTTACAAGAACCCAATCCTTTTAAATTATTTAGTAAAAATAAAGAAATGCTTGTTTTAAATGATAAACCATGGAATATTGAAGCACAAGCTCATTTATTAGATGATAAGGTAACTCCAAATTCTTCTATGTTTATAAGAAACAATGGTAAAATTCCAGAAGAAATTAATCCAGAAACGTGGACACTTACTATTGACGGAGAAGCTGTTAAAAATAAAAAAACATATACGCTTGCAGATTTAAAATCAACATTTAAACAACATACTTACCAATTAACTTTAGAATGTGGTGGTAATGGACGAAGTGAATTTGATCCACCAGCAAAAGGAAATCAATGGACAATTGGTGCGGTACATTGTGCCTCTTGGACAGGTATTCGTTTGCGTGATATTTTAGAAGATGCAGGGATTAAAAGTAATGCCGTATATATAGGCTACCATGCTGTAGATGCTCATTTGAGTGGAGATCCTTCTAAAGAACCAATTTCTAGAGGTTGTCCAATGTCTAAAGCTCTACAAGATGAAACTATCTTAGCTTTTCAGATGAATGGTGAAGCTATTCCGTTGGCTCATGGATATCCACTACGTTTAATTGCAGGTGGTTGGCCAGCATCGGTTTCGGGTAAATGGTTGAATAGAATTAGCATTCGTGATAAAGTACATGATGGTACAAAAATGATGGGAACAGCTTATCGTGTACCCAAAAACCCCGTTGCCCCTGGAGAAAAGGTAAAAGATGAAGATATGGGCATTATAGAATCGATGCCAGTAAAGTCTTTAATTACGTATCCTAAAACAGGTGCTACTCTAAAAGAAAATCAACCCTTAGAAATTAGAGGACATGCTTGGGCAGGAGAATTAGAAGTTGAGAAAATGGAATATTCTATAGATTTTGGTGCTACATGGACCACTTGTTTGGTAGAAAAACCAGCAAACCGTCTAGCATGGCAACATTTTTCTGCTTCCATCAACTTTCCTAAAAAAGGATATTATGAAATTTGGGCAAAAGCAATAGACAGTAATAATATAGCACAACCCATGCTCTTACCTGGTTGGAACCCCAAAGGTTATTTAAATAATGCTTGCCACAGAATCGCAATAAAAGTTGTTTAATGATTGATAAGAATGAGTTTCAAAATAAAATTAAAAAAGCAGAGAAGACTGCTTATAAAGCGATTTTTTTTTCTTTTTTAGCTTCCGTCTTACTTCTTTTCGCTGCGTATGATCCAACATTTTCAATTTTTGGAAATAAAGAAACGGCGCTAACGTATAGTGATACGGTTGAAAACAAAAATGAAGATAAAATTGAAAACGGAGTTCACATAAGAACCGGCTTAGTAGACGCAGAAGGCTTAATAACCGTTGTTAACAATTGTACGAATTGTCATTCTGCAAAATTAGTCATTCAAAATAGAATGAATACAGAACGTTGGAACACAACAATTAAGTGGATGCAAGAAACTCAAAACTTATGGGATTTAGGCGAAAATCAAGAGGTTATTGTAAACTATTTGGTTACAAATTATCCCCCAATAGCAAAAGGAAGACGCTTAAACTTAACCGATATTAATTGGTATACACTAAAAAAGTAGTAAAATATAAATAATGAAAAAATACTTAGACGCATTTATAAATGCTTTTACAGGAACTGTAGATTGGACCTGGAAATCAATAATTTTTGAAGTGCCTTGGTACACAAACTATTTCTGGGGCCTTATTCTTATTTCTCTTTTTGTTTGGGGCTTAGAAATTGCCTTTCCTTGGAGAAAACAACAAGCTATCTTTAGACGCGATTTTTGGTTAGATGCATTTTATATGTTTTTTAATTTTTTCATTTTCTCAATTATAATTAGCGGGGTTTATGAAATTTTAGGATTGTTCTTTGGTGAATTTAATATCACAACAAAAAGTTTGGCACTAATAGATATTTCTGCTTGGGCACCATGGATGCAATTATTAGTTTTCTTCATTATTCTAGATTTTGTACAATGGTTTACGCATGTGCTTTTACATAAATATTCCTTTTTATGGAGATTTCACAAAGTACATCATAGTGTAAAAGAAATGGGATTTGCTGCACATTTAAGATACCATTGGATGGAAAACATCTTTTACAAACCTCTTAAAACATTCGGAGTAATGATTCTTGGTGGTTTTGAACCCGAACAAGCTTACATTGTTCATTTTATTACCATTGCAATTGGGCATTTTAATCATGCCAATATTAAAATAACTTGGGGTATTTTTAAATATATCTTTAACAATCCTGTGATGCATTTATACCATCATGCCTATGTTGTTCCAAAAGGTAGAAATGGAATGAATTACGGAATTAGCTTAAGCCTTTGGGATTATATTTTTAAAACAAATTACATCCCAGAAGATAGCGGAACCGTAGAAATTGGATTTAAAGGCGATGATAAATTTCCTACTAATTTTATCGATCAAAATTTATATGGGTTTAAAAAAGATCAGAATTAAGCCGCTTTTAATTTTATAATATTGATAAAAGCCCCGTTTAGAAATTTCTAAACGGGGCTTTAAATTTTTTAAAATATCTTCAACCTACTAGATCATTAAGTTAAGGTAATAGAAAAGACAAAAATTGAAGTTCCTTTTTAACAGGATATTCATTCTCTTTTTTATAGCTTAGCCTTTTCAACTAAAAAAAACACTATTTGTCTATGAAACACAATTTAGCCAATATGATGTCTTTAGATTTATTTATAGCTTCGCAAGATGAGCAAGATTATTCTGCTATAAAACCTCTTCTCACACCGTCAGAATCTGTTCAATTACCAATAACTAGTTTCGATTTTTATATTGATTATTTTTCTGATGAAATGAATAAAGTGAGCAGAAAAAATGACATCGATATGATTAAAGAATTTGCCGCTAAATTTCAATGGACTAATAATGTAGATGAGATTTTTAAGAATGAAGCTTTTGAAACGATTGTCCTTACAAACAATAAACAAGAAATTGTGTGGGTAAATAGTGGTTTTAAAAAGATGACAGGTTATAGTAAAAATTTTGCGATTAAGAAAACACCTTCTTTCTTGCAAGGCACAAATACGTGTGAAGAAACGAAAACAAGAATTAGAAAAAAAATACACCTCAATAAGCCTTTTAAAGAAATTGTATTAAATTACAGACAAGATAAAATTGCTTACAAGTGTGAAATAAAAATTTTTCCATTAACTTATAAAAATACAACACATTATATTGCATTAGAAAACGCCATTTAATAGTTCTAATTCGCTCCTTTTCTAAAAACAATAATCTCAATAAGATGGAACCAATAAAAAAAGAAGATATTAGTCAAGATGTATTCGATTTATACGATGATTATGCACACAATAAAATAGACAGAAAAGAATTTCTTAAAAAACTTTCTTTGTTTGCTTTTGGTGCAATTACATTGCCTGCTTTATTAAGTTTTATTTCTCCGAATTATGCAGATGCTATTTTAGTTAAGTCAACAGATCCTAGATTAAAGTCAGTTACGGTTCATTATGAGTCGCCAAAAGGGGGAAAAAAAATGAATGGTTACTTTTCAATTCAGAAAGATGTAAAAGAAAAATTACCCGGTATTTTAGTTGTTCATGAAAACCGCGGCTTAAATCCGTATATAAAAGATGTTGCTCGAAGAGCTACTTTAGAAGGTTATGTAACCTTGGCTCCTGATGCACTTGCTCCTATGGGTGGTTATCCTGGAAATGATGACGATGGTAGAGAAATGCAAGGAAAAAGAGATCGAAATGAAATGCTAGAAGATTTTATTGCTGGTTATCAGTATTTAAAATCTCACAAAGACTGCAATGGAAAAGTTGGTGTTATTGGTTTCTGTTTTGGCGGATGGATTTCTAATATGATGGCGGTAAGATTACCAGATTTAGGAGCTGCCGTTCCTTATTACGGAAGACAACCTGAAAAAGAAGATGCTGCAAAAATTAAAGCGCCTATGTTATTACAATATGCAGGTTTAGATAAGAGAGTAAATGAAGGTTGGCCAGCATTTGAAAAAGTTTTAAAAGAAAACAACGTTACTTATGAAGCGCATATTTATCCTGATGTAAATCATGGCTTTCACAACAATACAACTCCTCGGTTTGATGAAGCAGCAGCAGATTTATCCTGGGAAAGAACCATTGCCTTTTTTAATACACACTTAAAAGGATAAGGCTGTCATTGTGAGGAAGACAGAAGAAGTAATCTGTTACTTTATGGTTTTTAATTGAGATATTTTCTCGTTCCTCACAATAACTTTCTTACTTTTCATTTAAAATTAAGTACTTTTATCCTTTAAATATTTAAGGTGAAAAAGAAAACTCTTATCAGTAAAGAATTAGACGATTTTTACAACAAAGCTTCAGAAGAAACCAGGCTAGAAAAAGGAATGGGTATTTTTGAGTTTGAACGTATTAAAGAACTCATAGAATTACATATTTCAAAGTCAAATAGCACTATTATTGATGTTGGCGGCGGAACAGGTAAATATTCGGAATGGTTAGCTAAGAATAACCACACCGTTCATTTAGTAGAACCTGTTTTAAAACACATAAAACTTGCCGAAAAAAGAGCCAATAAACTTAAGAAACCTTTCTCTGTTGCTATTGGTGAAGCAAAAAAGTTGCCCTTTAAAGACAATACCGCAGATTTAGTAATTTTACACGGCCCTTTATATCATTTGCAAAAAAGAGAAGATAGAGTTGCCGCTATTATTGAAGCAAAAAGAGTATTGAAAAAAGGCGGAATTATTTTAGGTTTTGCAATTAACGCAACGGCTTCGACGGTTGTGGGTTTAATGAATGGAATGATTCATGCCAACTCATTTTTTGACATGTGTAAAGCAGAACTCACCACAGGTGTACATGATGCTCCTAAAGACTTTCCTTTTTTATTAGCAGATGCTTTCTACCACAAACCAGCAGGATTAAAAGCAGAGTTTCTAGAACAAAATCTCAATTTTATAAATCTTTTTGCGGTGGAAGGAATGATTTGGTTAGACAACGAATATTTTGCAAACATGTTAGACAAGAAAAAGTCGAAAACTTTAAAAGCATTGCAAACTCTTACTCAAAATGATGAATATTTGTTACCTTTTAGTCCTCATATGATGATTGCAGTTAGAAAATAGTGAAAGAAATTAAAACCAAAAATAATTATTGGAATGTTTGCAAAGACTGTAAAGGAATTGGCAAAAAAAAGCAGCGTGTTCGAAAAAATGTTCGTTTAGAGTATCAAAACAAATTAGATCTTTTTGAAAAATCAAACGGTAAAGAAACTGCGCCAATTAAACCTATTAGAATTTTACAGACTTGTACAAACTGTAAAGGAACTGGGTTAATATTATCTACTTCAAAACCCGAAATAAACAAAGAAGTATATCCACACATTGCTATCATTGGCGGCGGAATTGGAGGCGTTGCACTCGCAATAGCTTGCTTGCATCGTGGAATTCCTTTTACACTTTATGAACGAGATAAGAGCTTTAATACTCGATCTCAAGGCTACGGGCTTACCTTACAACAAGCCAGTAAAGCAATGGCGAGTTTGGGTATTAACTCTTTAGAAGCAGGAATCACCTCCACCAGACACGTAGTTCATACTATCGATGGAAAAATTATTGGCGAATGGGGCATTAGAAAATGGGGACGACCAACCACCAAAACTTCTCCAAAACGCACAAACATACACATTGCAAGACAATCTTTACGCTTAGCATTGCTAGAACAACTCGGTGGAGATGCTGCTGTAAAATGGGGACATCAATTATTGAGTTTTAATGATGCTGACGACGGAACTTTACAGTTAGAATTTAAAGTAAATAACGAAATAAAATTTGCCAAAGCAGATCTTGTCGTTGGCGCAGATGGCATCCGAAGTACGGTGAGAAAATTACTTATTGGAGAAAACAAAACTCCTTTAAGTTATTTAGGTTGCATCGTAATTTTGGGAATTTGTCCCTTAAAGAATTTAGAAAATGTAGAAACCCCTTTACTCGATTCGGCAACTGTATTTCAAACTGCAAATGGTCATGAACGCATCTACATGATGCCGTATGATTCAGAAAATATTATGTGGCAACTTAGTTTCCCAATATCAGAAAAAGAGGCTAGAAAACTCAATATACAAGGCGTAAAAGCACTAAAAGAAGAAGCAATTAAAAGAACGCAATGGCACGATCCTATTCCACAAATTGTAGCAGCTACTATTGAAACTAAAATTTCTGGTTATCCTGTTTATGATCGAGAACTATTAACACCTGAATTGTTTGAAAAAGCAATAAAAACAACGCTAATTGGAGATGCTGCACACCCAATGAGTCCTTTTAAAGGACAAGGTGCAAATCAAGCATTGTTAGATGCATTGGCATTGGCTCTAGAAATTTCAAAAAAATGCAACGCTTCTTCTCAATGGAAGAAAATAGGAATTCGAAAAAGTGTATTAACAGCCTTTGAGTCTGAAATGATAAAACGCAGTGCTTCTAAAGTGAAAAGTTCGGCAGAAGCCGCACAATTATTACATTCTGAAATTGTACTTTATGAGGGGAATGGTCCAAGAGGCAAACATCGAGAATTTTCTTAAAAAAATACTTGTTATGTATTAATCCTCAAAATAAGTAATGATATGAAGAAGTAAAACCTTTTTGTCTATTTGTAAAAACGAGTGTTCTGAAAACAATTCATTTAAAAATTAGTGATAAAGTTTATGATAAGTTACTTTTAAGTAAGTTTAGTAATGAAGATGTGCAAGTTATTAATAAAACAGATTCGTTTGTGTCAGAATCTGATTTACTGTATACTTTAAATACTAGTGGGGTCTCTAAAACTAATAAAGATTGGTTTACTGATATGACAAAAGAGGAACAAGAAGAGATTAAAAAAGGACTAGAACAAGCTGATAAAGGTGATTTTATTGCAAACGAAAAAGTAATGCAACGTTTTAATAAATGGCACTAGAAATTGTCTGTACTCCTAAAGCTGATGAAGGTTTAGAAAAGTTTTAGAGTATTTAGAAAAAGAGTGTACAATACTTGAAATTCTTAATATAGAACAGAATTTAAAAGTTCTTTTAAAACAAATTAGTACATATCCTAAAAGTTGTCCTGTAACTTCAATCTACAAAAATGTTCATAAAGGCTTAATAGATAAAAATAATTATATTATTTACAGAGTGGATTATAATAAACTAATAATTGAAATTATTAATTTTAAAGGAACTAAACAGAAACCTATTTATTAATAGTTTGAATATTTAATAAAATAAATAACGGTATTGACCCTTTGGATATTAGCCAAAAATGAAGAAGAGGATACAATTTATTTAAGAAATATTATGACATGCATTTTAAATTAAAGAAAAAAGATCAGAACTAATGGAATTTTGTCTGAATACCCGCATGCAACAGAATATTCCAACCGAAGTTTTAATTAGAGATTATTAATTAGAACTTCTACTACCTCCTCTTTTTCTTAGGCGCTCTACTCACCTTCTTCTTTCGTTTATTAAAAGGAACAGGCACTGCGTCATCAAAAGTATTTTTTACTTCTTTGGCATTTTTATTCTTTTTCCAAGAATTATTTTCTGGTAATAATTTTTGTAATAAATCTTGTCTTCCAACTTTATTAAGTGTGTTTTTAATCCAATCTTTATTTTCTTTCTTATACCAAAAGAAAAATTTATGTTGGTCTTCACGCTCCTTTTTTGTCTTCGGCGTTTTTGTTGGCTTTAAAGTATACGGATGAAATCCTGAATAATAAATTACCGTTGCAACCGTCATTGGTGTTGGTGTAAAACCTTGCACTTGTTCTAACTGAAAGCCCATATCTTTGGTCTCTGCAGCTAAATTTGCCATGTCTTCCACTTCACTTGCTGGGTGACTCGAAATAAAATACGGAATTAACTGTAAATTTAATTTCTTCTTAATATTTATCTTATCGAAACGCTCTTTAAACATATGAAAATATTTAAAGGACGGTTTACGCATCAATTTTAAAACAGGATCTGAAGTATGTTCTGGCGCAACTTTTAATCGACCAGAAACATGCTTTGTCATTACTTCTTCTGTATACGCATCTAATTCTTTCGGATCTGCGTTTTTATTGAATTCTGGCACCAACATATCATGACGAATTCCACTTCCAATAAAAGATTTTTTAATTTTTGGATGTTTATCAACTGCTTGGTATAGCTCCGTTAAAGGTTTATGAGACGTATCTAAATTAGAGCAAATCACTGGCGAAATACAACTTGGTGCAACACACTTATCACAGATAGATTGTACTTTCCCTTTCATCTGATACATATTTGCAGAAGGTCCGCCAATATCAGATAAATACCCTTTAAAATCTGGCATATTTGCCACTTTATCTATTTCTTTTAAAACAGATTCCTGACTTCTACTCGCAATAAATTTTCCTTGGTGCGCAGAAATGGTACAAAAACTACAACCACCAAAACATCCTCTGTGAATATTAATAGAGAATTTTATCATCTCAAACGCAGGTATTGGTCCACGTTTGTCATATTTTGGGTGTGGTAAACGCGTAAAAGGCAAATCGAAAGAACCATCAATTTCCTTTTCTGTCATGGTAGGAAATGGCGGATTTATCACCAACGTTTTTCCTTCAACATCTTGTAAAATTCTTCTTGCTTTTAATTTATTAGATTCTTGTTCAATCACCTTAAAATTAGAAGCAAATGTTTTCTTATCTGCCAAACAAGCTTTGTGAGAATTAATGGTTACATCATCCCAATCATTCACAACAGGCAATTTTTCTATCTTTTCATCAACAAAAACAGCCGTTTGTTTAATGTTTTTCAAACTAGAAAACGGCACTCCTTTTTGCATTAATTCTACAATTTCACGCAAAGGCTGCTCTCCCATTCCATACACCAACATGTCTGCTTTAGACGTTTCTAAAATAGAAGGCAATAACTTATCAGACCAGTAATCATAATGTGTTACACGTCTTAAAGAAGCCTCTATTCCACCAATTAAAACAGGAATATCTGGGTATTTTTCTTTTAATATTTTCGAATATACAGAAGTTGCATAATCGGGTCTAAAACCTTTATCGCCATTTGGCGTGTACGCATCTTTATCTCTTCGTTTTTTACTTGCAGTGTAATTAGAAACCATCGGATCCATACAACCACCCGTAACTCCAAAAAACAAGCGAGGTCTTCCTAATTTTTCAAAATCTTGTAAATTATCATTTACACTTGGTTGCGGCACAATTGCTACGCGTAAACCGTAACTTTCTAATATACGCCCAATTACAGCAGGCCCAAATGATGGATGATCGACATAAGCGTCTCCACTAAATAAAATAACGTCTAATTCTTCCCAACCACGAATTTTAACTTCCTTGTTTGTTGTTGGTAACCAATCTGTTAGTTGATGTCTTTTTGTGCCTTCCATATTTTGCAAAAATACGAGAATTTTAATTGAATAAACACTTATTTCTAAGAATGTCTTTTAGAATAATTAGAAGCTATTTCCTGCTTTACACTATATCTTTTTTTCGTACCTCTAAAAAGGATGCCGTTTCAATCAGGGCTAAGCTTTTTGCTTGCTAAAGGCAATCCTTAAAGTTTCACTATTTTTAGAAAATAATATAAAAACTCAAAAAAAGAACCACAGAAATGTACCTTTAATACAATATGAGAAAAATATTATCACAACTACTTCTCATGAATAAGATTTCTCAATCGCTTAAAAAACTCTTTCGAAATGACATGCAATGCATAATAACTACCAAAAATTCTCTTAGTCACTTTACAAAAGTAATTTCAAAAATTCATTTTAACAGAAGAATTTTCCCTAACTCTTAATTGTTTCGTAATTTTATCGAAACTAATCAACATTCAAATGAAAAAACTTTTATTATTAACCATTTTTAGTCTTTTCCTATTTGCTTCTTGTAATTCTACAAAAGAACAAGAAGACAAAAAAGACACCTATGTAATTGATAATTACATTAAAAAAGAAGTAAATATTGTCATGCGAGACGGTACAAAACTGCATACAACCATTTATTCTCCAAAAGACACTTCTAATAAATACCCTATTTTAATGCAAAGAACACCTTATAGTTCTGCGCCATACGGAGAAGGTAAAATGAAAACCAAAATAGCGCCGAATGTTCATTTAATGAAAGAAGGAAATATTGTGGTGTATCAAGATGTTCGTGGTCGTTGGATGAGCGAAGGTGTTTATGATAACATGCGTGCCTATATTCCGAATAAAACAGCACAACAATCCGATGAAGTTTCAGATACCTATGACACCATCGATTGGTTGGTTAAAAATGTAGAAAATAACAACGGAAATGTGGGAACTTGGGGAATTTCATATCCTGGACATTATGCAACTGTTTCTACAATAGACGCACACCCTGCATTAAAAGCAGCTTCTCCACAAGCAAGTATTGGCGATTTTTTCTTTGATGATTTTCACCATAATGGTGCTTTTTTATTAAGTTATTTTAGAGCCATTTCATTATTCGGAACTTACAAAGACACCCCAACAGATTCTGCTTGGTATTCTTTTCCTAAGATGGATTCTAAAGATCAATATCAGTTTTTTCTAGACAAAGGCCCTTTAAAAAACCTGAATGAATATTTTCAATATGATAAGTTAGACGTAAAAACAGCGGAAAACAAAGACAGAATCGACGATTTTTTCTGGAAAGAAATTACAGAGCATCCTAATTACGATTCTGTATGGCAAAGCAAAGGAATTATTCAACATTTAGACAAAGTTCCTGCTACTGTTGCAACCATGGTTGTTGCTGGAGAATTTGATGCAGAAGATTTATACGGACCTTTAGAAACTTATAAAGCTATTGAAAAACACGCAAAAAACAATTACAATACCTTAGTTTTTGGCCCTTGGGATCATGGAAAATGGGCTAGAAATACCGTAGAAAATTATGTGGGTAATTATTATTTTGGAGATTCTATTTCTTTAAAGTTTCAGAAAGATATTGAAACAAAATTTTTCAACCATTTCTTAAAAGGAAATGGAGATAAAAACTCTGGTTTGCCAGAAGCCTATGTTTTCGATTCTGGTAAGAAAGAATGGAAATCGTATGACGCGTGGCCTCCTAAAAATGTGGTGAAAGAAGATTGGTTTTTATCTGAAAATCAAGAATTAACCCCAGATAAAAAACGAGCATCAGAAATAAAATTTATTAGCGATATTAAACGTCCTGTTCCGTATTCCGAAGATATTAAAACCGTTTTTACACCTAGAAAATACATGACAGATGACCAACGATTTGCGGCAAGAAGACCCGATGTGTTGGTATTTGAGACAGAAGTTTTAACCGAAAACTTTACGTTGGCTGGAGATATTTTAGCCAAATTAAAAGTGGCAACTACGGGTTCTGCTGCAGATTGGATTGTAAAAGTGATTGACGTACACCCTGATAATGTAGAAGAAACGAACGATAAATTACAAGATCATTTAAAAATGAGTAATTATCATTTAATGGTGCGAAGTGAAGTTTTACGTGGACGTTTTAGAAATAGTTTCGAGACACCAGAACCTTTTATTCCGAATAAAAAGACAGACGTAAATATTAAACTGCAAGATGTTTTTCACACCTTTAAAAAAGGACATAAATTACAAATTCAAGTGCAAAGTACTTGGTTTCCTTTAATCGACTTGAATCCACAAACATATGTAGATAATATTTACAAAGCAGATGAAAAAGATTTTAAAACACAAACACACACTGTTTTTACCGATTCTTCAATAGAGTTTTCAGTATTAAAAGAATAAAAAGAAACCAGATCGCTTCGCTTTTAGAAACAAGAACCAAGATTTGATTCCGATTATATAAAAAAAGATAGACATTAATACATTCAAAATAAAAGATGAAAAAATCAATTTTAATTTTACTACTTGCTTTTGTAGTTCAAGTAACTGCCCAAGAAAAAGCAATCCCCATTTTTAAAGATGGTGAAGCTCAAATTGTTGCTGCTTTTAATGATGACAGCAAGTGGATTCGCTCCGACTTATGGGTAGAAACTGCATTTGACACCGATGGTGATGGTAGATTAGATAGAATGCATGTAGATGTTACAAGACCCGAACAAACCGAATCTGAAGGGTTAAAATTGCCTGTTGTTTATGAATCTAGTCCGTATTATGCAGGAACTGCAGGAGATACACCAGGTTTATTTTGGGACGTGAAGCATGAAATTGGTGCAAAAGAAAAACAAAGAACACGCGTAGAAGTAGAAAGAAGAGGAAAAAGACCAATTATTTCGAATTCTCAAATTAAAACGTGGGTTCCTAGAGGGTATATTGTTATGCATTCTTCTTCTCCAGGAACAGGTTTGTCTGATGGTTCACCAACGGTTGGTGGAGATAACGAATCTCTAGCTCCAAAAGCTGTGATAGACTGGTTAAACGGTCGTGCAAAAGGGTATACTTCTAGAGAAGGAAATGAAACTGTTACCGCTTTCTGGTCTACTGGAAAAGTAGGAATGACAGGAACTTCTTATAATGGAACAATTCCTTTAGCAGCAGCTACAACTGGTGTAAAAGGTTTAGAAGCTATTATTCCGGTGGCTCCAAATACTTCTTATTATCATTATTACCGTTCTAACGGTTTAGTCCGTTCTCCTGGTGGTTATCTAGGGGAAGATATTGATGTTTTGTACGATTTTATCCATAGTGGAAAAGAAGCAAACAGAGCGCATAATAATAAGGTTACTAGAGATACTGAATTGGCAAATGGAATGGACAGAGCCTCTGGAGATTATAATGATTTTTGGGCTGGAAGAGATTATTTAAATGACATGGAACCAATGAAAGCAGCTTTGCTAATGTCTCATGGTTTTAACGACTGGAATGTAATGCCAGAACACAGTTACAGAATCTACAAGAGAGCCAAAGAAATGGGAATTCCTTCTCAGATCTTTTACCATCAAAATGGACATGGAGGACCACCTCCAATGAAAATGATGAATCGTTGGTTTACCCATTATTTACACGGCGTAGAAAATAATGTTGAAAACGATGCAAAAGCTTGGATTGTCAGAGAAAATGATCAAAGAGATGCACCAACGGCGTATGCAGACTATCCGAATCCGGAAGCAAAACCTGTAACTTTGCATTTAGAAGCAGGAGCACCAAAAGCTGGTAAACTGTCTGTAAATATTATTTCTAAAGGAAAAGAAACGTTGGTAGATAATTACTCTTTTTCAGGAGAAGCTTTAGCGCAGGCAGAGTATACTAATCATCGTTTACTCTATCTTTCGCCTATTTTAAAAGAAGACATTCATATTTCTGGCTTAACTTCAATTACAATAAAAGCGGCTAGTAGTAAACCTGCCATAAATTTATCTGTTTGGTTGGTTTCTTTGCCTTGGAATGACGGTAGAAGGATAAAAATTACAGATAATATTATTACACGTGGTTGGGCAGATTTACAGAATCATAAATCCTTAACTAAAAGTAAACCTTTAAAACCTGGTAAATTTTACGAAATGACTTTTGATTTACAACCAGACGATCAAATAATAGAAAAAGGACAGCAAATTGGTTTAATGATTTTTTCTAGTGACAACAATTACACCGTTTTACCTAAACCAGGAACAGAATTAACTGTTGATTTAAACGGAACTTCTATTATAATACCAATAGTTGGTGGTAAAGAAGCTTTCATCAAAGCAACAGAATAAATATATTTTTATTACACACAAAAGGTCTTGAAAATGAACGTTCAAGGCTTTTTTTTTTATATTCAAAACAACACTTATTCTTCATTGTATAGACCTTATTTCTTTTCTATTTTAAATAAAAATAAAACTACTCCTCTAAAAAATACGTAATTATTTAAGAAGACTTTAAAATAGTTTCATTAGTTTAGAGGTTAGGATACTACTATTTCGTCACCTTATATTTTTTGAGACTAATTATTAAATACTGACCATCAATAAAAAAATTATAACTAAAATTAGCCTACTAAATAATGACTGAAAAATTAATTTATGGTATTCAACAAGTTGGTATTGGTGTTGCAAATGCAGCTAAAGCTTTTAAATGGTACGCCACAAGATTGGGTGCAAATGCATTAATTTTTGATGATAGTAACGAAGCCACCTATATGGCAAAATACATGGGCGGAAAATCTCGAAAAAAAAGAGCTTTATTAGCCTTGAATATGCAAGGTGGTGGTGGTTATGAGATTTGGCAATTTACAAACAGCACACCTTCCAAACCTAAAACACCTTTTAAAATTGGCGATTTAGGCATTCAATTCCCTTTTGTTAAAACAAAAAACATCTATAAAACCTTCAAAAGACTGTAGAATTTAAAAGAAAACATTATTTCTGATATTTGTGAAGAACCAGATGTTTCTAAAAGATCCTTTCGATAATATTTTAAAGATTAAAGAAAGTAACTCTTGGTATCAAGATAAAAAAAATGATGTTGGTGGTATATTAGGAACTGCTATTGGTGTTTCTAACATCGATACTTCTTTAAAATTATACAGAGATATTTTAGGTTATGACATTGTAGAGTTTGACAAAACAGGTGTTTTTAAGGACTTAAGCTCACTAAATAATGGAGAAAAAAAGTTTAGAAGAATAGTACTTTCTCATTCAGAAGAAAGGGTTGGTGGATTTTCTAAATTGTTTGGTGCTAGCCAGATTGAATTGATACAATGTTTAGAAAATACACCTAATAAAATTTTTGAAGACAGATATTGGGGAGATTTAGGGTATATTCACTTATGCTTTGATGTTAAAAACATGGAAGTCCTAAAGACTGAATGCCTAGAAAAAGGTGTTCCTTTTCAAATAATTAGCAATCCTTCTTTTAAAATGGGAGAAGCAAACGGACATTGGGGGTATATCGAAGATTTTGATGGCACACTTATTGATTTTATAGAAACTCATAAAGTACCTCTTGTTAAAAAGTTAGGAATAAACATCAATTTAAAAAATAGAGATCCTAAAAACCATTGCCTAATTGGATGATTAAGGGAATGAGCTTAAAAAGAGTAAAAAAAATTAAATAATACAAAATGACATCTACAGAAATTGCACTTCTTTTAAATGACGACACTGAACAAATAACCAGAATTGGAGAAATTATTGGAAAGAAAATCCCTAAAAAAGATGATTTCAGTAATTTAAACGAGTTTGAAAGAACTTTTATTTACATTGATATTTTAGAAGAAGGTGTTGCCAATGGCGGTTTTATTCAATTCTTTTTTAGTTCTTCTGGCCAGTTTACTCATGAAATTTTTCATGCGTATATGGCAATTAAAGCAGAAAAAACCATTGATATCCTCACCAGAGCAATATACTTATTTCCACAAATGCCTGTTCCTAAAGATTCAAGAATACGACAAGCAATTTTGATGCAAAAAGAATCAAATATTGATTTATGGGATGCTTTAGACACCGAATTTGAAAACAATACCGAAGATATTGTTCAGCTTGTCATCGATTTTGTCCGCACAAACAGTGCTAATTTCGATTAAATCACAAAGCCTATTTTTCTAAAATTTCTTTAATATTTGGTTGAAAGTAATTTGGTCCTTTTAAAACTTTACCATCCTCTCGATAAATTGGTTTTCCGTCTTCACCCAATTTACTCATATTACTGCGCTGTATTTCATTAAAAACTGCTTCAATTTTATCTTGCATTCCGTGTTCTATAATGGTTCCGCATAAAATATATAACAGATCTCCTAAGGCATCTGCCACCTCTACCAAATCGTTGTTTTTGGCAGCTTCTAAATATTCTTCATTTTCTTCTTTCATTAACTCAAAACGCAATTTTTTTCTATCTTCTGAAATAGCAACTGTAGGTGTGTCTTGAATATTTAGTTTAAATGCTGTGTGAAATTGATGCACTGCTTTTATTTTGTTTTTCATCTGTATTTTAATTCATAGAAGTTTTTTAATTTGTAATTTTGCAACTTCTAATAGGTTCATTTTTAGAAAGACAATATATAGGAAAAATATTGAAAAATAAAGCCTACAATTGTTCTATTTATATAAATTATAAAGAAAATTAAACATGTTTTTAAGCGCTTATTTTACAACTGGTAGAATTATATTTATGATCTTTTTTATTACAGCTTTTATTGCTTTAATGATTTATAGTTACAGGAAAGACATCAAAAACCATGAACGTTATTATAAAAATGCAGGCAAAAAAGTACTTATTTACGGTAGTATAATTATTTTTATTTTTGTTGCCATTCGATTACTTGCAGGAAATTAAACTGTTTTTATTCTTCTTATATTTTTTAATCTTCTCCAAGTATATTTATGTCTTTGTGTGTATATAAAAAAACACCCAATGTCTAGCAAGAAATAAAATAAACTAATACCACTTGGCGGATTATTACTTGGTAGAAAATCAATAACTCCAAAAGCTGTACCAGGCCACTTCCAAGTACCAAAAGCGGTTCCTCCTATTTCTAAAATAGCGACCAAAATATACATAGAATAAAAAAACAACCTATCTTTTGGACGTTTCCAAAGTAAAAGAAAAACAAATACCGTCATTACAAAACCAAAAACATCACTAAAAAAAACCAAATAAATAGTTGCAAAAATTGCGATTAATATTTGAAATAATTTAGCTAATTCTTCCTGATGCTTTTTTACAATAGACGCTTTACTAAACCTAAAAATTCTGGCAAACAAAACAGCATGTCCAAAAGGTACATAGAGTGGAATGTTTTGCAACCTATAGGTGTACATATTTAATCCTTTAGAAAATAAATATTCACCAATAAAACCTAAAAAAACAGCATATACCATGAGTTCTTTTACCCTTGGAGCTGCCCTATAAAGCATTATTGTAAATGCTGAAATCATAAGTACATTAAAAAATTTTTGCAGATGATAGAACTCATGATTGAAGTAAATTCCATCAAAAAAAAGAATAAAAATTGAAGCAATAAATAAACCGGCTTCTCTATTAAAAATAGCACTTATTTTTTTTAAATCTTCTCTGGGTATTACTATTATTTTCATTTTTTAGAATATTTAAAGCAATCTGTTGTATGATCGTTTACCATACCAACAGCTTGCATATATGCGTACATTACTGTAGAACCTACAAATTTAAATCCGCGTTTTTTTAAGTCTTTAGAAATCTTGTCTGAAAGAGCGGTTGTTGCCGGTACTTCTTCTCTTTTATGAAATGTATTCACAATTGGTTTTTCCGCTACATAAGACCAAATAAACTTAGAAAAAGACCCAAATTCTTGTTGAACATCCAAAAAAAGTTGTGCATTTCTAATCGCACTTTTTATTTTTAATTTATTTCTAATAATACCAGCATCTTGCAATAAAGATTCGTATTTCTCATCGGAATACATTGCTATTTTTTCATAATTAAAATGATCAAAAGCTTTTCTAAAATTTTCTCTTTTATTTAAAATAGTTATCCAACTTAAGCCTGCTTGAAAGGTTTCTAAAATTAAAAATTCAAAGAGTGTTGCATCATCATAAACAGGTTCTCCCCACTCTTTGTCGTGATAGTCTATATATAACTGACTTTCTGAAACCCAAAAACATCTATTTTTCATTTATAATAAATTTAAAAAACGAAAATTAGTGTTAAATCATCTAGAAATCCATCTATTTTGGAATAATTTTTGCAGCTTTACTAGTACTAAATTGATTGATTATGAAACTTTTAAAAAACATTTCTTTAATAATTTGTGTAGCAATTCTTCTTTGGTCTTGTGGTTCATCTCCAATAAATAATACCAAAACCCAAAAAGAAGCCCCTGTAGTGATCGCCAACGATAGTTTAGAATATGAAATTATAATTATAGATCCTGGTTTCACCTTTTATTTAGCCTCTACTGCACATCCAGAAGGTTTTTATAGCCAGAATTATATGGAAGCAAGAAACAGGTCTTGGGTGCTTACTTGGAACCAAAGGGCACAAAGTCCGAGTAGATTTAATTCAAATATTTATGAAAACATTATAGATTACCAAGCCAACATAGATTATGGTTACGAAGTAAACTATAAGCTTTTTAATTACTTTCTTTTTGCGCAAAGAAAATATAAAATGAATTTAGGTGGAGGCTTTAGAAACGGACGAATTAATTAAATTTTCTGATAAGAAATAAAACTATAATCATATTTATTTTTTTCATCTGCAGAAAAATCTTCTCTAGCAACTTCTTTCCAAACTTTTACATCTATTTCTGGGAAATACACGTCTGCCTCAAATTCGCTGTGCACCACAGTTATATCTAATTGATCTGCTAAATTCTTAGCAATTGTTTCTTTATAAATTTGAGCACCACCAATAATAAAGAGTTGTTTTTCTTCTTTTGCCAACTCAATTGCAGCTTCTAAACTATTTGCAATTAAGCAACCATCTTTAAAATAATTCTTATTTCTAGTGATAATTATAGTTGTTCTGTTTGGTAATGGTTTTCCTATAGATTCAAAAGTATTTCTACCCATTAAAATATAATGACCTGTTGTTACTCTTTTAAACCTTTTTAAATCGGCAGGTAAATGCCAAATTAAATCATTGTCTTTTCCTAAAGCATTATTATTTGCAATTGCGGCGATTACTGTAATCATAGTTTGAATCCATTTTTAACAAAAATAAGAGAAATCATTTCAGGTTTGACGTTTTTACATCATTTTCGTCAAAAAAAACAGCTTTACGAAACCGATTTCGAAATAAAAACACTGAAAATCAGTACAAAAGATATTATATTATATTTAATTATAGTCCCTTTTGTCTATTAATTATTTCATAATTATTAGTTTTACTCTACATCACATTATGAAATCATAATTATTTCGGTAAATAAAAAATAACGCCGATAATGTTACTCATCTTGTATATTTTTACACTGAAATTCTAATCAATATAATTATGGCAATTAAAAAACAATTTTTAAAAAGCAAACCAGTGTGTAAAGTAACATTTACTGTAGCTGCAAAAGAAGCTAATACTGTAGCAGTGGTTGGTAGTTTTAATGAATGGAATGCCGAATCTGCTCCGTTAAAAAAATTAAAAAATGGTTCTTTTAAAGGAACTGTTGATTTAGAAACGAAAACTTCTCATGAATTTAAATATTTAATTGATGGAGCTTATGTGAATGAAAATGAAGCTGATGGTTTCGCTTGGAGTGATTTTGCCAATGCAGAAAATAGCGTAATTAAGTTATAAGATAATGCTATGAAGAAGAGAAAAGAGCTTTCATTAATTTGAAAGCTCTTTTTTTATGCTATAATTCTATTAAACTGCAACCTTTCCTTTAATATGTGGATGCGGATTGTAATCTTGTAATTCAAAATCTTCAAAAGTAAAATCTTCTATATTTTTTATTGAAGGATTCATCTTCATTCTTGGCAAAGGTCTTATGTCTCTAGATAATTGCAGTTCTAATTGTTCTACGTGATTAGTATAAATATGAGCATCTCCAAAAGTATGAATAAACTCCCCCGCTTCATAGCCACAAACTTGTGCCATCATCATTGTAAACAATGCGTAAGAAGCAATATTAAAAGGAACTCCTAAAAAGATATCTGCGCTTCTCTGATATAATTGACAAGACAACTTACCGTCTGCAACATAAAATTGAAAAAAGGCATGACAGGGTGGTAAAGCTGCTTTTCCGTTAGCTACATTTTCTGAAAAACTAACGGAAGTATCTGGCATTACGGAAGGATTCCATGCAGCAACCATCATTCTTCTAGAATTCGGATTGTTTTTTAAAGTCTCTATTACATCTTGTAATTGATCAATATCATCGCTATTCCAGTTACGCCATTGGTGTCCATAAACAGGACCTAAATCTCCGTTTTCGTCTGCCCAAGAATTCCAGATTTTCACACCATTATCTTGTAAGTATTTAATATTTGTATCTCCTTTTATAAACCAAAGTAGCTCATAAATAATCGATTTTAAGTGTAATTTTTTGGTCGTAACCATAGGAAAACCTTCACTTAAGTCAAAACGCATTTGATGACCAAAAACACTTTTTGTTCCGGTACCAGTTCTATCTCCTTTTTCGTTTCCGTTTTCTAAAACGTGCTTTACTAAATCGTGATATTGACGCATTGTTTACTCGTTTATTTGTTTAGTCGTTTATTTGTTTATTTGTTTTAGTGTCATAAATAAAAAAAGCTTCAGTAATTTCCATCGAAGCTTTTTGTATAATATTTTAAAGTTATTAACGATTTGGAGATAACATTTTTTAATTATCTGTGGCGATTCGCCACTATCCTATAATCATTCCAGCAATAGTAGCAGACATTAAAGAAGCAATTGTACCTCCTATTAATGCTTTCATTCCGAATTCTGATAATGTTTTACGTTGTCCAGGAGCTAAAGATCCAATTCCACCAATTTGAATACCAATAGAAGCAAAATTTGCAAAACCACACAGCATATATGTTGCCATAATAATTGACTTGTTATAGGTTAAATGTGTTGCATTCGCTACATTTTTTAGTTCTGAAAGTTGAATATAACCTACAAACTCACTTGCAACTAATTTAATACCCAATAACTGTCCCATTAACGTCATATCTGTTGTTGGTACACCAATTAGCCACATTAAAGGCGCAAAAGCATATCCTAAAATAAACTCTAAAGAAAGTTTGTTGTAAGCTGTGTTTGTTGCAATTACATCGTTTAAAGACGTTAAATTACCAATTAAATCTAAACCACCATTTATCATTGCAATTACGGCTACAAAAACCAATAACATGGCACCAACATTTACTGCTAAACGCAAGCCTTCTGTTGTTCCGTTTGCAATTGCATCTAGAATATTAGAACCTATTTTTTCTTGAGAAACTGTAACATCTGTATTTACCTCTTCTGTTTGTGGATACAGTATTTTAGAAATTACAATTGCACCAGGAGCCGCCATCACAGAGGCTGCTAATAAATGTTTTGCGAAAATTAATTCTAATTCTTTATCGCCACCACCTAAAAAGCCAATATAAGCTGCTAAAACGGCACCTGCAACAGTAGCCATTCCACCAATCATTACTAAAAGCATTTCAGATTTATTCATCTTTTCTAAGTATGCTTTAATTAACAAAGGTGCTTCTGTTTGTCCTAAGAAAATATTTCCTGCAACAGATAGACTTTCCATGCCAGAAATGCCTAAAAATTTAGACAAAGCTATTGCCAACATCTTAACAATCCATTGAATGATTCCTAAATAAAATAATAATGAGGTTAATGCAGAAAAGAAGATAATAGTTGGTAATACCTGAAAAGCAAAAATATATCCGAAAGAATCCATATCTGATATTAAACCTGCGAATAAAAATTGACTTCCAGCTTTGGTATATTCTAAAATTTCTATGAACAGCTTTCCTACTAACTCAAATCCTTTTTGAATAAAAGAAATTTTTAAAACTCCTACAGCAATAACTAATTGAAGAAATATACCAATGGCAACCCTTTTCCAGCTAATTGCTCTTCTATTAGAACTAAATAAAAAGGCAATAACTATCAAAGAAAACATTCCTAAAACACCTCTCCATAAACTTGTAAAAGTAAAGTCTCCACTTGCAATAATTTCTTCATTTTCACTTTCAGCTGCTGGTTCACCTAGCGATGTATCTGCTATTGGTAACGCTGTACTTTCTTCATTTTCTGGCAATACTATTTTTGCATATTCTTGAGATGAAAATGTATAAGTAACGTTTCCTTCGGATAAAACTAAGCTCGCATTATCGAAAGAAATAATATTAAAATATCTTAATGCTTCTTTTGGTTTTAAAAAATTAAAGATGATTAAGTTGTTCTGTCTAAGGTATGTTCCTGATGCTTTTTCATTTTCACCAAAAACAGGAAACTCAAAATTACCAGCTTCTAAAGAGAACATCTGTACCTCTTCTGATTCTAACAAAGAAGATCCGTCTGATTTTGTAACAGTATCAATTTTCCAATCTTGCTCTAAATCTTGCCCTAAAAAAGTTAATGAAACAAAACAAAAGGCAATTAATAATAGATTCTTCATAAGTAAGTTCGTTAATTTTTAAGAGCGTTTGCTAATTTCGTCTCTAATTTCTGCTGCCAATTCATAATTTTCATCAGAAACTGCTGCGTCTAATTTCTTATTTAATTCTGAGACTGGTAGATTCGCATAAGGTGCCGCTGTATCAACTTCTAAGATAGTTTCTATTTCTGTAGAAATATCTTGTGCTTCTGAAGTATCTGTTAACCCTAATTCTTCTTCTAGCTTTAAATAAACACCTGCTTTGTCTAGAATGTTTTCATATGTAAAAATTGGCGCCTGAAAACGAACTGCAATTGCAATTGCATCTGATGTTCTTGTATCTATGACCTCTTCTACTCCGTCTTTTTCACAAACAAGACTAGAAAAGAAAACACCATCTACCAATTTATGTATGATAACTTCTTTGACTTCTATTGAGAAACGATCTGAAAACGTCTTAAACAAATCATGTGTTAAGGGTCTTGGAGGTCTAATTTCTTTTTCTAAAGCGATGGCGATAGATTGTGCTTCGAATGCACCAATAATTATTGGTAAGGTTCTGGTTCCTTCCATTTCACTTAACACGAGTGCATAAGCACCTGTTTGTGTCTGGCTGTATGAAATTCCTTTTATTGTTAGTTTTATCAAACTCATATATCTTGCTACGGAAAATAAAATTAGCTTTTAACTTATTATAGTAAGCTAATTTTTAAGGGCACAATTTACTAAAAAATTATATAGTGAAAACTGTTATTACTACGGAATTTATTTTTTTACAATAACTGAAGCCCGCGTGAGGGATTGAGCTATTGTTTGAGCTCTTTTCTTTTGTTGATTGAAATGAAACAAAAAAGAAAAAGCGAGTAGCGAAAGCCCGACGAAATTATTTATTTGACTGTTTGCATTAAAAAAACCTATCAAAAAAATTAATCTCGATAGGTTTTTAAAAGTTCTATACTAAATAATTTGGGCACGCCCAAAACATATTAAGCAGCTTTAAATGCTTTTAATTTCTCTATTAACTTAGGTACAACCTCGAAAGCGTCTCCTACAACACCATAATCTGCAGCTTTAAAAAACGGTGCTTCTGGGTCTGTATTAATGACTACTTTTACTTTAGATGCGTTAATTCCTGCCAAATGCTGAATTGCGCCAGAAATACCAATTGCGATGTACAAATTAGAGGCTACAGGTTTTCCTGTTTGGCCAACATGCTCACCATGAGGACGCCATCCTAAATCTGAAACTGGTTTAGAACAAGCTGTTGCTGCGCCTAAAACTGCTGCTAATTCTTCTATCATGCCCCAGTTTTCTGGTCCTTTTAAACCTCTACCTGCAGAAACTACAATGTCTGCATCTGCGATGGTTACTGTACCCGTAACTCTTTCTACTTTTTCTGATTTGACACCAGAAGCAACCACTTCTGCATCGAAACTTTCTAAAGATCCTGCAACAGAATTTTCATGAATTCCGAAAGAATTCTTAGCAACCCCAATTACTTTTTTCTCTGTAGAAATTACAGTATTTGAAAATGCTTTGTTAGAAAACGCTTTTCTTTTTACAGTAAAAGGATTAGTGCTTGAAGGTGCAGCTACCGTATTTGATGCATAACCCGCTTCTAAACTAACCGCTACTAATGGCGATAAATACAAACTATTTATACTAGAGTCTATAACAACTACTGTTGCATTTTCTTTGTTTGCTGCTTGTGTTATTACAGCTGCATATTCTTTTGCGTTAAAGGTAGATAAACCTTCATTTGAAACTGTTAATACCCTTTCTGCGCCATACGTGTATAACTCAGATGCATCTGTAGCATTTATTGTTAACACAACTAGGTTAACGCCTAATTGTTCTGCAACTTTTTTTCCGTAAGAAACTACTTCAAAAGCAGTTTTCTTAAATTTCCCTTCCGTTGAATCGGCAAAAACTAAAACTGACATATTTTATATTTTTATATTTCTGATGAACTAATATAGTTTACAAAAATGAATTCTTAATTATTTTATTGATGCTCTTTTAGATTGTTTAAACTTCCTGAGAAATTTAAATAACTTTTGCTTCGTTGTGCAATAAGTCGATTAATTCATCTAGGTTATCTGCTGCCACTAATTTAACAGCGCCTTTTGGTGCGGGTTTCTCATAAGATTGATTGTTTGTTGTTGCGTTTGCACCATTTGCTTCTACTACTTGCAAGGGCTTTTTACGCGCCATCATAATTCCTCTCATATTAGGAATACGCAAATCTTTTTCTTCTACAAGCCCTTTTTGACCACCTATAACTAAAGGTAAAGCTGTAGCTAAAGTTTCTGTACCACCATCTATTTCTCTTTTTGCAGTTATGTTTGTGCCTTCTACTTCTAGCGATACACAACCATTTACAAAGTTAAAATCTACTAAAGAAGCTAACATACCCGGAACCATTTGTCCGTTATAATCTGCAGATTCTTTACCAGCTAACACTAGATTATAGCTTCCGTTTTTCACAATTGCAGCTAATTCTTTTGCGACTAAAAAACCATCTGTAGGATCTATATTTACTCTAATAGCATCATCTGCACCAATGGCCAATGCTTTTCTAAGTGTAGGTTCTGTTTCTGCTCCACCAACATTTACAACAGTTACAGAAGCACCTTGCTTTTCTTTAAACCACATTGCTCTTGTTAAACAAAACTCGTCATAAGGATTAATTACAAACTGCACTCCGTTTTTATCAAACTCAGCATCATTATTTGTGAAATTAATTTTTGAAGTTGTGTCTGGAACGTGACTAATACAAACTAATATTTTCATAAATTATAATTTTATATTCTTTTCTTGTTGACGAAATTACGTCTTTTTTTTAAATTTACTATGCATGCATAGTAAATTTTTTAATTATTTAACAGTTTCATATATATTCCGAAAAATAATAAGCTTTTCTAATTTTTATTTATGCTTGTTATTAAGTAATATTGTCTACAATTATATTTAACAATAAAATAACAGATTGCAAAATAAAGACACTTTCCCAAAAGATAGAATTGATTGGATAAATAAGTTAAAAGGTTTTGGGATTATTGGTGTAATTTTTTGGCATTTATCCATTACAAAACATACAAAATTAAAGGTTTTTTCTTTCTTTGATAAAAATACCACTTCTCTTTTAGCATTGCAAATTATAGCGTTAATATTTATAAAATTAATAATTATAAAGAACACTATTGGTATTGGTTCAGTTAGCTATAATATAGCCTTTAAGCCTTCACACAAATACATGCCTTTATAAAATGGGAAAAATAAAAGTATATAAGAAAGAGATCCTATTTCACCTCTTTCTAAACCTATTAATTGCTGTTTTTGTAAGCATCTCTTCATACATTCATATTCCCTTTGGGCCTTTAAAAAGTGTGCTTGTTTATGGTGTCCATTTTTTTATTTTACAATTTTCAGTTTTTGGTTTTGTCTATATTTTAAGTTTGTTTAAAAATATTTTTAGTGTTGTATTTCCTTTGGTATTTACAGTTTTAGCTTCTTTAGCTTTTTGGGTTTACACACAAGATATTACAATTGAAGCTAGTATTATACAGGCAATATTGGAAACTAAAATAGATATTGCTGTAGATGTTTTTAGCTTTCAATTCTTTTTGTTTGTTTTATTAGCATTGTGTTGCTCTTTATTTTTTATAAAAAAATTTAGAAAACTTAAAAAAAATAGCATTAAGTCGCCTTTGTTTATTGCTGCTGTTCTTGCAATTATTTCTTTTTTTATTGTTGAAAACTATCGTTTTGGAGTTTTAAAGAGAAAGCTTCCTTACAACGCTTTTGTAGCCATAAAAAAGTATGTAGAAAAATCTAAAATCAAGTTAAAAGTAATTGAGGAAAATATAAGTTCATCAAAAGAGAACCTTCATATTATTTTTGTTCTTGGCGAATCTGTAAGAGCAGATCATTTGTCTTTAAATGGATACGCCAGAAAAACGAATCCGTTACTTTCTCAACAACAAAATATCATCAGTTTTAAAAACATTGAAACTCCTTTAACTTATACTGCAATTAGCGTTCCTCAGATATTAACAAATAAATCTGTTTTAGATTCTGTTGGTACTGCTTTTTATAGTTTGTTTAGTATTTTAGATAGTGCATCTTTTTCTTCTGAATGGATTGGGAATCAATCTTTAGAAAAGAGCTATGAAGCTATTGTAAACAGCAATCAAAAAGTTACAATTGTAGATAAATTTCATTCTGTTTTAAGTTTCAAAAAAGAGAAAGATTTAAAAATATTAGATCTTTTTAAACAAGATGAAAATATGGCTAAAAATAAGATATCTACACTTCATATGATTGGTAGTCATTGGTATTATAATAGTAGATATAGCAAAGATTTTGAAATATTCACACCAACCACAAATAGTAAATATATTGGTTCTCTATCTAGTGAACAACTTATAAATTCGTATGATAATACCCTTTTGTATTTAGATTTTTTCTTAAATAATTTAATTGAAGAATTGAAAAAATCATCCAAAGAAACAATACTTATCTACCTATCAGACCATGGAGAAATTCTTGGTGAAAACGGACAATGGTTTCATGCGCAACAAAATAAAGCGTCTGAAAACCCTGCAATGTTGGTTTGGTATTCTACTAATTTTAAAGAAAATAATCCAGAGAAAATAAAAAATCTTATTTCAAATAAAAATAAAAAATATACCACAGACTTTTTGTTTCATAGTCTGCTAGAAATTTCAGAAATTAAAAATTTTAAATACAATAAAGAATTAAGTATTTTTTAATCTTGAAGAGTAATTTAAAAAGTTTTAGTAATGTGTCTTTTTATAAATTTTTTACTCATAAATTCCTTACTTTTGCTAAACTAAAATAAACAATAATTTAGATTCAATGAAAACAGTTCAATTCAGAGAGGCAATTTGTGAGGCCATGAGTGAAGAAATGCGCAGAGATGAAAGCATTTATTTAATGGGAGAAGAAGTTGCAGAATATAACGGAGCTTATAAAGCTAGTAAAGGGATGTTAGACGAGTTTGGTGCAAAAAGAGTTATAGATACTCCTATTGCCGAACTAGGTTTTGCAGGTATTGCAATTGGTTCTGCTATGAATGGCAACAGACCTATTGTAGAATACATGACATTTAATTTTTCTTTAGTAGGAATTGATCAAATTATAAATAACGCAGCAAAAATTAGACAAATGTCTGGTGGGCAACTTAACTGTCCGATTGTTTTTAGAGGGCCAACAGCTTCGGCAGGTCAATTAGGGGCAACACACTCCCAAGCATTTGAAAACTGGTTTGCTAATACGCCTGGTTTAAAGGTTATTGTACCGTCAAACCCTTATGATGCAAAAGGTTTATTGAAAGCTGCTATAAGAGATGATGATCCAGTAATTTTTATGGAATCTGAGCAAATGTATGGTGATAAAATGGAGATTCCAGAAGGAGAATACATTATCCCTATTGGAGTTGCAGACATTAAAAGAGAAGGAACGGACGTAACTGTTGTTTCTTTTGGGAAAATTATTAAAGAAGCTTATAAAGCTGCTGATGAGTTAGCGAAAGAAAATATTTCTATTGAAATAATCGATTTAAGAACAGTACGTCCGATGGATCATGCTACTATTTTAACTTCAGTAAAGAAAACAAATAGATTGGTAATTTTAGAAGAAGCGTGGCCATTTGCAAGTGTTGCTTCTGAAATTACGTATAGAATACAAGAAGAAGCATTCGATTATTTAGATGCTCCTATTAAAAGAATTACAACGGCAGATACACCAGCACCCTATTCTCCAGTATTATTTGAGAAATGGATTCCGAATGCAAACGATGTTATAAAAGCTGTAAAAGAAGTATTGTACGTATAATATAGTATTTTAAATGTTTTTTAGAAATCCTTTTTTCAATAGATGAAAAAAGGATTTTTTTTGATTGAAAAAATCAACTTAATCGAAAAGTATTGCGTAAATTCATAATAAATTATATTGAAAAACTTGCTAGATGTATTACTTTTGCAGTTAGTTTAAAATAGATAAATAAAGAAATTCATGAGTCCAGAAGAAAAAAAAACTTTCGATGTTTTAATTGAAATACCAAAAGGAAGTAGAAATAAATATGAATACGATTTTGATTTACGTCAAATTCGTTTTGATAGGATGTTATTCTCTTCTATGATGTATCCTGCAGATTATGGTTTTGTACCAGAGACTTTAGCTTTAGATGACGATCCATTAGATGTTTTAGTTTTAGGACATGAACCAACTTTTCCTATGTGTGTTATTGAAGTAAAACCAATTGGAGTTTTTCACATGACAGATGAAAAAGGACCAGATGAAAAAATTATTTGTGTACCAATTTCAGATCCTATTTGGAATAACAAAAATGATATTTCAGATTTAAATCCGCATAGATTAAAAGAAATAGAACATTTCTTTCAGGTTTATAAAGATTTAGAAAAGAAAAAAGTAGATGTTGGTGGTTGGGGAAATGCTGAAGAAGCAAGACAAATCTATAAAGATTGTGTTGAGAGATACGAAAAAAGTGACTATAAAAAGACCGATAATTTCAAGATATAGAAATTAAAAGACTTTAAAATTATAAACCTCTTAAAACTAACTATTTTAAGAGGTTTTTTATTTCTCATTGATTTCCTTACATTTACGACTGTTTTTAACTAATCAAAATAAATAATATATGGAATCAATGATGATTTGGATGCCAATTGTAATGGCATTATTAGGCTTAGTATACATGCTTGTAAAAAAATCTTGGGTAATGAAACAAGATGCAGGGGATGGAAAAATGAAAGAAATTTCTGATCACATTTATGAAGGAGCTTTGGCTTTTTTAAATGCTGAATATAGATTACTTGCATTTTTTGTAGTTGGAGCAAGTGTTGTTCTAGCTGGAATTGCTTTTTATATGGATAGTACATACCTCATTGTAGTTGCTTTTATTATCGGAGCTATATTTTCTGCTTTTGCAGGAAACATGGGAATGAAAATTGCAACCAAAACAAATGTTAGAACCACACAAGCGGCTAAAACTAGTTTGCCAAATGCATTAAAAGTTTCTTTTGGTGGTGGTACTGTAATGGGACTTGGCGTTGCCGGTTTAGCTGTATTGGGCTTAACCATGTTCTTTATTGGGTTCTATTACCTCTTTATGGGCGGTGAATGGACAACTACGCAAGATATGACTATTGTCCTAGAAGCATTAGCTGGTTTCTCTTTAGGAGCAGAATCTATTGCTTTGTTTGCAAGAGTTGGTGGAGGTATTTATACCAAAGCAGCAGATGTTGGTGCTGATTTAGCAGGTAAAGTACAAGCAGACATCCCAGAAGATGACCCAAGAAACCCTGCAACAATTGCAGATAATGTTGGTGATAATGTTGGTGATGTTGCAGGTATGGGAGCAGATTTATTTGGTTCTTACGTAGCAACTGTATTAGCTGCAATGGTTTTAGGAAACTACGTAATTAAAGATATGGGGGGCGCAATTCAAGATGCTTTTGGCGGAATTGGTCCCATCTTATTACCAATGTCTATCGCTGGAGTTGGAATTATTATTTCTCTTATTGGAACCTTCTTAGTGAAAATTTCATCTAATGACGCAAAAGAAGTAGACGTTCAAAAAGCATTAAACATAGGTAACTGGGCTTCAATCTTAATGGTAGCTGCCGCATGTTATGGTTTGGTAACTTGGATGTTGCCACAAACAATGCAAATGGACTTCTTTGGTGAAGGTCTTCAAGATATTTCTTCTACGAGAGTCTTTTACGCTTGTTTAGTTGGTTTAGTTGTTGGTGCAGGGATCTCTGCGTTTACTGAATATTATACAGGTTTAGGTTCGAAGCCTATTTTAAAAATTGTACAACAATCTAGCACTGGTGCAGGAACAAACATTATTGCTGGTTTAGCTACTGGTATGATTTCTACATTTTCTTCTGTATTGTTATTTGCGGCTGCAATATGGACTTCTTATGCTTTAGCTGGGTTTTATGGTGTTGCTTTGGCTGCATCTGCTATGATGGCAACAACAGCAATGCAATTAGCTATTGATGCTTTTGGTCCCATTGCAGATAATGCTGGTGGTATTGCAGAAATGAGTGAACAAGATCCTATTGTTAGAGAAAGAACAGATATCTTAGATGCTGTTGGAAACACAACTGCTGCAACAGGTAAAGGTTTTGCCATCGCATCTGCGGCATTAACTTCATTAGCGCTATTTGCTGCCTATGTCACCTTTACAGGAATAGACGGAATTAATATTTTTAAAGCACCGGTATTAGCAATGTTATTTGTTGGTGGAATGGTGCCTGTTGTTTTTTCTGCTTTAGCGATGAATGCTGTTGGTAAAGCTGCTATGGAAATGGTGAACGAAGTGGTGAGACAGTTTAGAGAAATTCCTGGAATTATGGAAGGAACTGGAAAACCAGAATATGATAAGTGTGTTGCTATTTCTACCAAAGCATCTTTAAAGGAAATGATGTTGCCAGGTATTTTAACCATAGGTTTTCCAATACTTGTGGTATTAGTAGGTAAACTAGCATATCAAGAGAATAACATGTTGGTTGCAGAGATGTTAGGCGGTTACATGGCTGGTGTTACTGTTTCTGGTGTACTTTGGGCTATTTTTCAAAATAACGCTGGTGGAGCCTGGGATAATGCTAAAAAGTCTTTTGAAGCCGGTGTTGAAATTAATGGTGTTATGACATACAAAGGTTCTGAAGCGCACAAAGCTGCCATAACCGGAGATACAGTTGGAGATCCTTTTAAAGATACTTCTGGACCTTCCATGAATATTTTAATTAAGCTTACTTGTTTAATAGGTTTGGTTATTGCCCCTATCTTAGGAGGACATGCAGAAGAGAAAGCAACAGGTAATGAAATTAGAAAAGAGGTAAAAGTAAACATTCAACAATCTTCCGGTGATACTGCAATAGCTACACTTACTACAACAAGAATAGAAGGTAGCAAAGTTATTACAGAAGTTGAAACAATCGAAGGCACTGTTGCCAAAATAGAAGAGAAAGTAAATGAAGCAGGAACCATTGTTTCTGTTAATGTTGAGAAAACTAAAAAAACAAAGGAAACTGAAGTAATTGTTAAAAACTAATAACAAAATGATTCCTTTTGTATGTAATTACAAAAAAGCTGCAATTTATGCAGCTTTTTTTCCTTTAGATGCATCATATAAATCTTTTAAGATAAAAATAAAGGCATAAAAAAAAAGGATATTTTCACATCCCTTTAAGTCTCTAGTAATTATAAAATTATTTTTTATAAATCACTTGGTAATCACTTCCTACTTTCTCATTTAATGCATCCATAGTTTTAAAATACTTATATTTTCCGTTAAACACTCTATTTGGTTTTTCACCAATAATATAATATTTTACGTTTAAATCTGGTGCATTTAATGTTATCTGATCTGAAACTCTCATTTTTTTATCACCAATACTTTGACTCATTTCTTCTAACATAGAAACCACAACTAAGTTGTTATTCATCGCTCTAATTTCTTTAATAGCAATAGCGTGCTCTTTATCGGTAACCTCTACCTCTACCATTAAAGTCTGCTCTTCTTTTTCCATATCTCCATTCTCATTTGGCATATCTACATCTACATAAGGTACTTCTACCTCAGTTTCTTCCATAACAATTACAACTTTAGGTATCTTAACCATTTTTGTAGTTGTACCTACATTTACATCTGCCCAATCTACATCAAAAGATGGTAATTGACCTGAAGCTGTATCTACATCAATTTCTACCTCTGGTAATTTGGTTTTTTTTGTTTGATCAATATCACAACTATAGAATACGGTTGCTGCTAAAACTGTCATCATTAATTTCTTCATAATCTTCTATTTCTTGGTTAAATTCATTTAAGTACATTTTTTGTACTCGACAAAATTAACAGATATATGTAATTGAGGTTAACTCAAAAAAAACGAATATTAACTCAAATAATAAATTTAATTAAAACTGATTTGAGGCTTGCCTTAATTATTTTAATAAGTATTTTTGATATTCAAACACTAATTATTCATTTTATATCAATTTAATAAATGGCATTATTTAGCAAAGATCCGCTACAGATTATTGTTTTTCAAAGCTATGGTATAAATAATCATTTTTATATTAGAGGAAGAGCTTTACAGGATGAGAACATCAATTTAGAAAGAAAAAATATTTTTAGTTTATTGATCAATTCTTGGAAACGCTTTGAAAGCGATGAAGTTAAAAACACCGCCTTAACAATAACGTTACCAAACAGCTATAAAATTGAAACTAGCACAGATAATAAAGGATATTTTGTTGTAGAAAAAAACTTAGAAAATCTATCTGAATTAACAAATAGCGAAGGCTGGTTACTCTTTGAAGTTTCTTACACAAATAGCAAAATTAATAGAGATATAAATAAAAATAATAAATTTTCTGGTGCATTGTTAATTCCTTCTGAAAAAGCAGAATTTGGTGTAGCAAGCGATATAGATGACACTATTTTACATACGGGCGTTATTTCTAAACTAAAATGGAAACTTTTAATAAATACTTTTTTTAGATCTCCTCTTAAGCGAAAGGCATTAGTTGGTACCGCTGATTTTTACAGTTTGTTACATTTAGGAAAATCAGGTAAAAACGCAAATCCTTTTTTTTACGTAAGCCACAGTCCATGGAATTTATATCGCTATTTAGACTATTTTTTAAAAAAGAACAACTTTCCTAAAGGAGCTATCTTATTGCGAAGCTTTGGAAATATTTTTCAAAAAAAATCACTTCAAGAAAAACCCCAAAAGCAAAAAGAAATTATTAATATTCTAAAAACATACCCTCATTTACCATTTATTTTAATTGGTGATGCTGGTGAGAATGATGCAGATATCTACATAGAAATTACTAAAAATTATCCTAATAGAATTAAAGCTATTTACCTACGTAGTGTATTGCATACTAAAAAAATGAAAAGGATAGAAATGCTTATTGAAAATTATTCTGATACTCAATTTATCATTGTAAACGATACTAAAGAAGCAATTATACATGCTAAAAAACAGGACTTTATTGCATAAAAAAAAGACTGTTAAAATTTAATTTAAACAGTCTCCTTTTTCATAGCTATTTTAGTAATTTATTTTTTAAGACCACCTTTTATTAATGATAATACAAATAATACTAAAAACACAAAGAATAATATTTTAGCGATTCCTGCAGAAGCTCCTGCAATTCCACCAAATCCTAATACTCCTGCTATTAATGCGATTACTACAAATGTGATTGTCCAACGTAACATATTTTAAAGTTTTTATAGTTAGTAATTAAATAGTTGTTTTCTATTTCTTGTAATACAAATCTACAAGTATAGTATAACTTAAATTAACTCTAATAAACTGAATATTAACTCAAATAATATTGCATAAAAAAAAGATGCCACAAGCATCTTTTTTAAAACTCTATCTAAGATATAACTTTACAGTCTCTCTTCTAAGGACTTTATATTATAAAGTCCGTTTTCTATTATATTTTTTTGGACAGCTAAAACATCTTTTGTACTCGATGGTAAATCTATCTCTTTTAAAACATCGTCATATTCTTCTATCGATGCTTTTTCACCTCTAATTGCCTCTTCTAACATTGACTCTACATCATCTAAAGAGAATAAAGATTTTACATCCATCCAAGCTCTATGAACTGTTCCTACTAAGCTTCCACCTTTATCTATACCTTGATTAAAAGAACTAATTTCTTTCTTTAAATCTTGACCAAATGTATTTCTTTCAGTAGCTTTTTGAGTAAAATATTTTTTTAAAGATTCATTTTTAACAATTTCAGCGGCTTTTGTAAACCCTTTTTCTGCATCATACGTTTTCTCTAATAGTGCATTTAATTTTTCACCAACTTCTTTTGTGTAAGTATTCATTTTAAATCTAATTTTTTAATGAACGCTCGCTTAATTTTAAGATGCCAAACGTTTTACATCTACTTATCTCTATACTCTACAAAATTAACTAAATACTTAAAAACTCATTAATTCAAACACCTTATATCTTAACTCAATCAAAATAAATCGCATACTTTTTTTTGATTCCTTTAAATGTAAATCAAAAATAACTTTTGATTAAAATCCATTTTATTTTTCTATATTTTCACTCATATAATCTCTATATGCTTTTGCCAAAGATTTTTTTTCGCTTTCTGAAAACACTTTTCCAGATAATTGAAAAAATTGATGCTCTTCATCTTCTAAATGATGTTCTACCTTTTCTTTTAAGTCTTTTGCTAATTTTAACCAAGCAGAAGAATCATAAGCTGTTTCTTCTAATTGTACTATTAACGCATCTATTTCATGGTGTTCTGCAATACCATGTCTAGCCTTTTCCTGCATCATATCATTAGAAATTAATGGCTTATAAAAATGACGTTCTTCTGCATTTGCATGTATTTCTAGTTCATTCTTTAAAGCTTTAAATATTGCATCTCTCTTTTTTGAATCCCCTGAAGTTGCTACTAACCTACCTAAAAGTTCTCTTTGCGTGTCATGGTCTTTTCTAATTTCTTCGTAAATATTCATCTTGTTTCTTTTTTTTTCTTTCATCAAAAGTAATACTCAAATCGTTGTTAAATTGTCTTGATACATAAAAATTTTAATCGATATGGTATATGTATATACTTTTTCAATTATCTTTATAAACTATTTTTAAACAAAATATTAATAAGTTTTTAAGCTGAATTTATGATTACAATTGAAATAATTGCGGATAGTCCGAAAGATACACTTGAGCAACTTGAAGAAGTTTTAGGAGGTTATATAGAAGAACATTGGAGTGAGTGTACTTTAATTATTGACAATGAAAATGCTTCAGGCCAAGTTAAATTTACTCCTTTTGATTGGGGTGTTAATTTGTTAGATTTCGATATCACTTTTCACAAAGAAGTTATTTTAAAAGTAAAAGCACATAGTAAATTTAATCCTATTCGGTTTTTATATTCTTCACGAGGTTCTTTTAAACATCGGTTTGGTTTTGATAATAAAGAAAAAGTCATAGAACAATTTCAATCATTAATCTTTACAAATAAAATAGGGGGATATAATTATATTCATTTCCCTAAAGAAGAAGCTTTAGAAATAAACATTATTCAAATAGTTAGAAAAGATTTTTTAAGAAAAAGAACAACAAAAATATCTACTCTTAATAAAAAGTTACATGAAGTTTTTGTAGATACAGATCATGAAAACAGGTTTTCTAATTTTGGTAGTTTAAACCTAAAAATGGCTGACCTTATAAAAGGCTTGAAAAAAATAAAAGGAACAGGAATGTTGCGCATTCTTAAAATTGAAGCTCGGGTTTACGAAATTTTATCCTTGCATATACAGCAACATAATAGGCTCTTAGAAGGAGTGCCTTTACCTACCTCTCTTGTAAGAAGTGAACTAAAAATAATAAGAAAGTTTAGTACTATCATCTTAAAAAACCCAGAAAAAGATTATTCTTTAGATGAACTCTCTTTACAGTCTGGCTTAACTCAATCTAAACTACAAGATGGTTTTAAATTCTTATATAATAGAACTGTAACAGAATATATAAGACACGTTCGTTTAGAATCTGCAAGAGATTTAATAAGAACTACAGATTTAAATATCTCTCAAATAGTTTATACAATTGGTTTTAGTAGTAGAAGTTATTTTTCTAAAATTTTTAGAGAAAAGTATGACATTACTCCAAATCAATTTAAGAAGAAGTTACAAATTGTTTTAAAACCAAAATAAAAAGATAAGCCTCAATGTAGAAACATTGAGGCTTATCTTTTACCAACTATACGCACTATTAATAAAAAGCAGCACTTTATTTTATTCTTCGTTTATTTAAAAATTTTCTTGATAAACATTAAAGCACCGTACTTACTTACAAATTTTAAACCATTGCTTAAAATACTGATTGGCCTTAGACTTTCCTCAAAATCATTTTTAACAACTTTTAGTTCTTCAAGAGCTATTTCTTTCTCTAAAGATAATAACTTTAAATCTCTATCTATTTCCTCAAAACTTTGGTATGTTCTCATTACTGTTGTTTTAATTTGGGTTAATCAAAAAATATTTTAGATAGCTTAGAAATTATTATTTTATCAAAAGTTTTTCTCATGAAAAATAACAATAGAGATATTACTAATATAATTAACCCTACACATAAATAACCTAATGCAACGTTTTGAAGGTATTCACCTAGAGCGATTGCAGAAGAAAAGGCTATAAATATTAAACCTAGAAAAGCCAAACCTCCAATAATAAAAAGTTTCACTATTACAGCAGATGTTAAAGCAGATAGTTGAAAAACTTTCAACTTTGTATGCTCATACGTCTTTGTAACAAATTGCTTGGTTGCATCTGTTCCAGTATCGGCAGAATTACTTAAATTATTAAATAAACTCATGTATTATGCAGGTTTTTGTAATTTCTTACTTTTATCTTTTAATTCTTTTAATTTTTTCTCTAGAGTTGAAATTACATCTTCAGCTTTACTAGTTACGTTAGAAAATACGTTTTCTAATTGTGTGTCTAAACTTTCTTTTTTCTCTGATACTGTAGAAGAAACTTGTGTTTTGATTTCAGAAGCTCTCTCTGCCATTTTATCTTTAGCTGCCAAAGCTTCATCAGAAATTCTCTGTCTTGTTTTTTCGCCTTTATCTGGAGCAAATAAAATACCTAAAGTTGCACCTATTACTGTTCCTGCTAATAAACCTACTATTGTGTTACTACTGTTACTCATCTTGCTAATTTTTTAAAGTTAAACTAATTTCTTTGTTAAATCTACTACAATATCTATACCAACATTGCACATAACAAAGATAAATTTAAAGTAAAGCTCTAATTAACTCAATAAAAGTAAATATTGACTCAAACAAGTTTACAATAAACCAATTTACTTATTCATTATTGACAGCAAAAATACTCATTTTGTTATACAATCATTAAATATACTTATAAAAACAAAAAACACCTCTAGATGAGGTGTTTAATTCTAAAAAAAATATAACTAAAAAGCATATCGTTGAGGGCCTCCTCTTCGTATGTCTTCGCTTGCAGCTTCTTCAAATTGCGTGAAATTATTTCTGAATGCGTTCGATAATTTAAAAGCTGTTTTATAATAAGCTTCATCATCATTCCAAGTAGATCTCGGACTTAGTAATTCTGTTGGAACTCCAGGACAACTTCTAGGTTGCGCTACTCCGAAAACAGAATGAATATGATAATCTTCATATTTATAGCTTCCTAAATCACCATTTAAAACAGCAGAGATCATTGCTCTGGTATATTTTAAAGGCATTCTTCTTCCTACTCCGTATTGGCCACCAGACCAACCTGTATTTATCAACCAAACATTTACGCCGGCATCTTTCATCTTTTTACTTAGCATTTCTGCATACTTCGTGGGATGCAAAGGCATAAAAGGTGCGCCAAAACAAGCAGAAAAACTTGGTGTTGGTTCTATAATTCCTGCCTCTGTTCCTGCAACTTTTGCCGTATAACCAGAAATAAAATGATACGCTGCTTGGTTGGGAGTTAATTTAGAAATTGGAGGTAAAACTCCGAAAGCATCTGCTGTTAAAAAGAAAATATTTTTTGGATTTTTACCTATTGAGGGTTTTTTAATATTGTCTATGTGATAAATAGGATAACTAACTCTTGTGTTTTGGGTAATTGAAGTATCTGCAAAATCGATAACTCCTTTGTCATCCATCACAACATTTTCTAAGATTGCTCCTTTCTTAATAGCAGCAAAAATTTCTGGTTCTTGTTCTTGCGATAGATTAATTACTTTTGCATAACAACCACCTTCAAAATTAAAAACGGTGTTTTCTGCAGTCCAACCATGTTCATCATCTCCAATTAAACTTCTTTCAGGGTCTGTAGAAAGTGTTGTTTTTCCGGTTCCAGATAATCCGAAGAAAATTGCAGTATCCCCATCTTTACCAACATTTGCAGAACAATGCATTGGCAAGGTGTTTTTATAAACAGGTAATATAAAATTTAAGGCAGAAAAAATTCCTTTTTTAATTTCCCCCGTATAACCAGTTCCACCAATTAAAGCTATTTTTCTTGTAAAGTTTAATATTGCAAAATTGTGTTGGCGCGTTCCATCTACTTCGGGGTCTGCCATAAAACCAGGAGCATTTATTACGGTCCATTCTGGCTCAAAACTCTTTAGTTCCTTTTCTGTCGGGCGTAAAAACATGTTATGAGCAAACATATTGCTCCAAGGATATTCATTTACTACTCGTATGTTTAACTTGTAATCTTCATCTGCACAAGCATAACAATCTCTCACAAAAATTTCTTTTTCAGAAAGATACGCTGCTACCTTGTTGTAAAGCTTATCAAATTTTGCTGTATCAAAAGGAAGGTTGATGTCACTCCACCAAACTTCATCTTTTGTAATATTGTCTTTTACAATAAACCTGTCTTTGGGCGATCTACCTGTAAATTCACCTGTGTTTACGGCAATTGCACCTAAAGAAGATGCAACTCCTTGTTCTTTTTCTAAAATTTCTGCATGTAAGTCGTTAGACGATAATTGGTAACGAATTGTTGCATTTTTGATTCCTAGATTATTTAACGAAATCGATTTCGTACTTGTATCTACCATATCAATATTTTTGTTGTGTTTTGTTATCATGCAAAATTAAACAAAAAAATTTCACAGAGCAGTTAATTTAAACTTTTTTATAAATTTCTTATTTTATCAGTGCTTTCTTCAAGAAAGAAAGCGTCATAAATAGCCAACCTATTACCAACAATAATCCGCCAAGAGGTGTTATAAACCAAATAGATTTAGCTGTTATTTCTGTTAATTGAATTGCATAAATAGATCCCGAAAAGCAAAATATACCGGAGAAAAACAACCAACTTATCGTATTTTTTTGAGCTGAAGAAAAGCCGTTATACATATTCACAAAAAGCAATACAATTACATGATACATTTGGTAACGCACTCCGGTTTCATAACTTAATAATTCTGCAATTGACAAAGAGTCTTTTAATGCATGTGCGCCAAAAGCTCCTAAAATGATGGCCAACATTCCTAAAAAACTAGTAATTATTAAATTTTTAAACATTTTTGATGGTTTTTGTTGAATTTTAAACAATTAATGTATCTTCGTAATTCATACAAAAATACATATTATTCTATGAAAAATATTCTAATTGTTGGTGCAGGAAAGTCAAGTTCTTCTTTGATAAAATATTTACTTGACAAATCTCATAAAGAGCATCTTTTTTTAACTATCGGAGATATTTCCACAGAAAACGCGAATAAATTGATTGATAATCATAAAAATGCTGAAGCAATTGTTTTAGATGTTTTTGATAAAAATCAGCGTGAAAAATACGTGAAAAAAGCAGATATTGTTATTTCTATGCTGCCCGCAAGGTTTCATATAGCAGTTGCTAAAGATTGTATTTCGTTTAACAAACACATGGTAACGGCTTCTTATATTTCAGAAGAAATGAAAGCTTTAGATGCTCAAGCGAAAGAAAAAGGCTTGGTTTTTATGAACGAAATTGGGCTAGACCCAGGAATTGACCACATGAGTGCAATGCATATAATTGATAAAATTAAAGATGCAGGAGGTAAAATGTTGTTATTTGAATCTTTTTGTGGCGGAATTGTTGCCCCAGAGAGTGATAACAATTTATGGAATTATAAGTTTACTTGGAATCCTAGAAATGTAGTTTTAGCAGGACAAGGTGGTGCTGCAATGTTTGTACAAGAAGGCACCTATAAATACATTCCGTATCATAAATTATTTAGAAGAACAGAATTTCTAAAAATAAATGGAAGTGGCAATTTTGAGGCCTACGCAAATAGAGATTCACTAAAGTATAGAAGTGTTTATGGCTTGGATGAAATTCCTACAATGTACAGAGGAACCATTAGAAAAGTAGGGTTTTCTAGAGCCTGGAATATTTTTGTGCAACTAGGTATGACCGATGATTCGTATGCGATTGAAGATTCTGAAAACATGAGTTACAGAGATTTTATAAATCTTTTTCTTGCTTATTCTCCTTCAGATTCTGTTGAATTAAAATTGCGTTCTTACCTAAAAATAGATCAAGATGATGTAATGTGGGCCAAATTAGTAGAGTTAGATCTTTTTAATCCGAAGAAAAAAATTGGATTAAAAAATGCAACTCCGGCTAAAATGCTTCAAAAAATATTACAAGATTCTTGGACTTTAGAAGAAAATGATAAAGATATGATTGTAATGCAGCATCTTTTCGGTTATGAAATGAACGGAGAAAAACGTCAAATTGAAAGTAGTTTGGTTGTTATTGGAGAAAACCAAACCTACACCGCCATGGCAAAAACAGTAGGTTTACCTGTTGGAATTGCAGCTTTAAAAATTCTAAAAGGTGAAATTAAAACTCCAGGAGTTCAGCTTCCTATTACAAAAGAAGTCTATGAACCTATTTTAAAAGAACTAGAAAATTACGGAATTAAATTTTCTGAGAAGGAAGTGCCTTATTTAGGCTATAATCCTAATAATGTAATTGGGTAAACTTCTGTCATTGAAAGGAACGAAGCAATCTCTAATTATAAGCAGATTACTCCGTTCCTCGCAATGATTAAAAAAAACATTACATCTTCAAATAAAAATCTTTTGTCAAATTAATATAATCTTCTGTGTATTGATGACGACCCGTTTCTATAATTAAGTGTGTTTCTTTTATTTCTGATGCTTGAAAAGAAAACTCGAGTAAACTTCTTTTAATTTCTGAAGTTTCATTTCCTTGAACTCGACAAACTCTATTTATAATTAAATGATGTTCTTTAGCAAGATTGATAAATTCTTCTTCTTCTTTAAAAGGAATGATGGTTGCGAAAATTCCGTTTTCTGATAAAATTTTAACAACTCCCTCAATTAATGCGGAAAAAGAAAGTGAAGAAGTAAATCTTGCTTTATTCCTCGCAGCATCTTCTGTTTCAAAATCCTCTGTATAAAAAGGCGGATTGGAAACAATTAGGTCATAGCTTTCTTCCTCCTCTGCTATTTCATCGGCAAATTCAATAAATGTAGCATTGTAACAATACAGGCGATCTCCCCAATCAGATTTTTCGAAATTCTCTACAGTTTGCTCGTAGGCACTCTCATCTACCTCAACTGCATCTATGGTCATTGCATCTGAGCGTTGTGCAATCATTAAAGAAATAACCCCTGTGCCAGATCCGATATCTAAAATAGCATCCGGATAATGATCAACAGCACACCAAGCTCCTAATAGAACGCCGTCTGTACCAACTTTCATGGCTGTTTTATCTTGATGAATGGTAAACTCTTTAAATTGGAATGGTTTTTTCATCCTTCAAAAATAATATAAAAAAAATACTTAACAGGGTTTTAAAGTCTTGTTAAGTATTAATATATGCTAAATAATAAAATATTTATTATTTCACGAAACTTTAATTGCTTTCTTTTTATCTGGAAAGATCAAACTAAAAATATATCCGAAGCTAAAACAAGAAGCAACACCAAAGAAAGAATACATTAAAAAGTTAATTTCTGTAAACACACTTATATACCATATTACAAGTGCACTTACCACTAACCCAATTAAGGTACCAGTAGCATTGGCTTTCTTGGTAAGCATTCCTAAAAGAAACATTCCTCCTAGTCCTCCTGTGAAAAGTCCTAAAAAACGGTAAAATTGATCCCAAAGTGATTTGATTTCTGAACTCGCCATCCAAAGTGCTAAAAGTACTCCTAAAACACCTGTCACCATTGTTGCTACTCTTGCTATTTTTAATAGTTTAACATCGTTTATTTTAGGTTTAAAATGTAAGTGAAAATCGTTACAATAAGCGGTTGAAACCGAATTTAAACTACTACTAATACTAGACATTGCCGCAGAAAAAATTCCGGCTACCAATAAACCAGAAATCCCCATGGGCAGTTCTCTAACAATGTACCAAGGAAAAATAGAATCGTTATTAGAAATTGCTGGTGAAAGTTTAGAAGGCATTTCTGAATAAAATATGAACAAAAGGGTTCCTAAACCAAAAAAGATAATGGTTGCTGGTAATGTTAATACTGCATTTGTATACAAGGTTTTTTGAGAATCTTTAACACTAGAACTAGTTAAATAACGCTGCACAATAGTTTGGTCTGTTCCTTGTGTAACCATAGCAGAGGCAAGCCCTCCAATAAATACTACCCAGAAAGTAGATTCTGTAAAGTTTAATTCTAGGTTAGCAATATTAAATTTTTCTCGATCTGACGCATACGTTATCATATCTCCAAATGAGGTTTCTGTATGCATCATAATCCATACAACTGCCAAAACACTTCCTCCTAACAGCACAATTACTTGCATAACATCCGTCCAAACTACTGCTTCAATTCCTCCAAAAGTGGTATAGAAGATACAAAGTATTCCCATAATCAATATACTGGTTTCAACGGGAATTCCTGTTACAATTGAAATTGCTAATGAAGGTAATAACAATACAATACCGATTCTTCCTAACTGAAATAAGATAAAAGATAAACTTCCAAAAGCACGTGCTGCGTAATTAAAACGGTCCTCTAAATATTCATAAGCTGTTTTTATTTTTAGTCTGTTAAAGAAAGGAATGAATATAAAAGCGATTAATGGTGTAATTAATATGGCCGTAATATTAAGAAAAAAGAAAGACCAATCTGTAACAAAAGCCTTCGCAGGAATTGCCATAAAAGTGATGGCACTTAACAAGGTACCAAAAACACTTAAACCTGCAGCCCACCAAGGAATACGTCCGCCTCCTGAAAAGTAATCATCCGTAGATTTTTGTTTACGAGCAAAATAAAGACCAATAAATACAGATATTAATAGGTAAAGTGCAAGAATACTATAATTAAGAATCCCGAAAGGATGTGCAGCATCTGCAATTTTAAACGTTTGCACACTTGGCGTTCGAATACCTGGAGAAACTTCACCCGAAACAATGACAAAAGCATCGTTATTTTTAAATGAAAGCGCCGTTACAGGAATTTTAGTCGGAAGAGTATCATACACAAACCATTTTTTAGTGATGGTATTATATGCTAAAATATCTTTTGAAAACCCTGGGTGCTTGTTTAAGATAGCATCTCTTCTGGCAGTTAATTCGTTTTTTACAGCAGCATCTTGCTCACTACTCATTTTTAAACCAATATTTTCTAATTCATCAAAAAGTAATGCGTCACTTCCCCCATACACCATAATATGCATAGAACCCATAACTTCTGCAGAAGCTCCCATTAAAACGAGTGGTTTGTCATCAATCAATAACTCTCCTTCTTCATGCCACACTTCATTCTTAAAGTCATAAGACAAATACGTAGTTAAAGCTTTAGATTTTTGTCCTGCTATTTCATTTCTTCCCCCGATAACAAATAGTTTTTTTGCTTCTTTTGTTTCTTGAACCGCCGTAGTATGAAGTGCTCTAGGAAGCCCGGGGAAATCAGTTAACTTCGCCCAACTTTGTTTCTTTTTTAAATCTAATTTATAAAACGAATTTGTGCTACGTTTTGCATTTTTACCACCAACTAAATATACAAAGTCATCTACAACCACTGCAGAAGAAAAAGCTAAAGATTCTGGTAATTTTGGATATGCTGTTATTTCAACTTCTTTGCTTGCGCTATTATAACTCAGCATAAAAACACTGTTACTAGTCGAAGTTGCATTGTTACCGCCAATGCATAAAATACCTTGGTCTGTATTTATAGAAGCCGAATAGCCAAGTGGTTCCAGTAATTGTTTTGAAGATAATCGCCATTTGTTGTTTTCAAAAACGTAAATATCTTTGCTCCAAACTTTCTTACCACCTTCCCAAGGCAAACCTTCAGGGAAATTAGCACCACCAGCAACCAAAAAAACTCCGTTGTGAGCTCCTCCTAACATACCAGCAAAACCAAGAGATTCAGTTGTATTTTGTTGAGCAGGCAAACTAGGTAGATTTGTAAGTTTTAATTTGGAAATTTCTTGTCCGTAAAATTGAACACTAATTAAAATTACGGCCAATAAGAGAACTGCCTTCTGAATTTTCTTCATTTTATTGAGATTACTTTGTAAATAATTCGTTTTTTTCAAATCGTTTTAGAGCTTTGCTACTTCGTTACTTTTTCTAAACCACTGCAATGAAATGAAATAAATTTTTAATATAAAAATTGTAAGGCAAGTTAATAAAATAATTTTAAATGTATTATGTATTACATATTAAATTTAATTATGTCTTTTAGCCTAACTTACATAGTCTTATATTTATTTTAACGAACATCTTTTCGGATTATTTTTTTCCATTTTTCATAACCCTCAGCACTTAAATGCAAACCATCATACGTATATTTTAGTTTGATGTGTTTTTTACTATTTCTCATTTTTTTATGCAAATTGATAAACTTTACATTCAATTTTTTCGTTAATTTTCCTAAACGTTTATTTGCTTCTATAATTTTCTGATGATTGCTTTTATGTCCAGAAAACCTTGTGCCAACATTTGGATTGATAGGCAAAATACTCTGTACATATATTTTTGTTTCTTCGGATTGACTTTTGATTTGTAAAATAATTTTTGCTGTATTTTTTAGAACATAATCGATACTTTTACCACGCGCCATATCATTGGTACCAATTAATAAAAATACTTTTTTTGGTTTTGATGCGGTAACTTCATCCAATCTAAATAAAATTCCATCAGTAACATCACCACTAATTCCGCGATTAACAACATTTTTACCAGGAAATAATTCTTTCCACTTTCCACCTTCTGTAATGCTATTTCCTAAGAAAATAATTTCATTTTTAGTGTCTGCTTCTTTTTCAAATTTTGCTTTTCTATTATAATAATGTTCAGAATAATTTTGAGCAAAACCTATATTTACAAAAGTTAGTAATAAAATAACTAGGATTTTTTTCATACTACTTATTTTCGAAATTAGTACTATATTTTAAGTCTGATACTTCTCTAAATCCGTCTTTGGTAACCTTTACAGGAATACAAGTAAACATCCATTTCCAAGAATTTCTATCTTGTGGAATTTTTAACAACACATTATTCCAACCTTTTTTTAAAGTGATTTTTGTCGGACTTCTAAAAAAGTAATCTTCATCAATAAACGGAATTTCATCTGTCTTTGTTCCTAAATTTGGTTGTTTCCAAGCTGGCGGAGCTATTTCAGTATTATTAACCCAAATTTTTGGTTTTGTAGTGTGCCAGTCTCCTAAACCAGGAAAAGGACCAACGCGTCTTCCTCCCGATCTTGACCAACCTTGAAAGCCAATCCAAAAATCTTGCACCCTATCTTCCGGAGAATAAATAGTTGTATACGCATAATAGGTTCCTTGTTTTGCTTCCGTTACAGCAGGAAATCCGAAGAAATGTTTTAAATGAATGGTTGCCCCAACGTGATTATCTGTCCAAGAAAATTCTTCTCCATCCACTTTATAGCTTTCTTTAATTATCTCTTCAACAAGAAATGATTTTTCTACATTTCCATTATGATCAAAAGGGCCAATTAATTTCCACTCTTTATCGGTTTGCTTTATATATTGAAACTCTTTTCCTTTAAAAAACAAATCTCTATGTGTAATTACTTTTGCTTCAAAAGCCTTAAAATCTTTAAATTCTTGCGTTTCTTTTGGGGGTGATTTTGCCCAATATTCCGGATAATCTTTTGCTCTACCATTCCAAATTGCATCCGCATAAAATACCATGGATGGATAAATAGGATTTTGCTTTAAAATATCGCGTTCGTTATGAATGTTATTGTCTGGCCACGCAGCTAAAATTCCTCCAAGTGCTAAAGCATCTCCTTTTGGTTGTCTAGCTGGTTGCTGAAAAAACAACCTTCCCATTCCTGCAAAAGGATCTAAATGATTGATATAATTACTCCTCGAATCTATAAATCTGTGCCCTTTTCGACCTTCGTGATACGCCCAAAGTTGATTGATAGAAGTGGTATCTTTTTTTACCACAATCCCTTCTTTCCAAACAATAACCTCTCTATTGTTTTTTTCGATGAGCTGCATCAATTCAAAAATAACATCGTTAGAAACTCGCTCAAAATCGTTTCTAACTTCATCGGTTCCAATATGAATATAAGGCATTGTTTTTGCGTCTGCCAAATCCATTAATTCTTGAAATAAATTGAGTAAAATAGGTTTTACTTTTGGATCGCGCATTTCATCAATTTGCAACGCTTTTCTAAACGCATCTGTATGTCCTGGAATATCGAATTCTGGAATCAACGTGATTTTTCTTTCTTTACAAAAAGCTATAATATCTTTGAAATCTTCTTGCGTATAAAAATTCCCTTTTTGTCTTGAAGTTGCTTCTTGCGATTGTAATTCTGGATATATTTTACTCTCTAATCTCCAACCAGGGTTGTCTGTTAAATGCCAATGAAACACATTGTATTTGTATTGTGATAAAATTTCAATCTGTTCTTTTAATTGTGCTACCGATTGAAAATTACGACCAGTATCGTGCATAAAACCACGAATTTTAAACACAGGAAAATCTAAAATATCAACTTTAGGGAAAACGCCTTTTGTTTTACTTTTTCTAAAGATTTGTTTTAAAGTTTGAATTCCGTAATAAATACCTTTATCAGAATTTGACGTAATTATTATTTTATCAGAAATGCTTAATTTATAGGCTTCTTCATTATTTTCATCAACAGAACTATTTTCTTTTTTAAGTTGAATATGTAAGCCGTTTACTAATGAATTTATGCCTTTTTCATTGAAAAAACCAGCTAAAATATTTCCTTCATTTTTAAAATCATTTGCAATTATGTGTACACTTTCAAACTGAATTTCTGCATCGCCAAAATTGATTTGATTTGGCACAGGAATTATAGGATAGGTAGCTTCAAAATCGATTGCATTGTTTTGAGCACATCCACTAAAACAGAAAAATAAAAAGCTAATAAAAACGATGTTCTTTAGTTTAACTAAATTTAATTTCATACTTATTATTTTATTTTGTCAGTCTAAAAACCACAACATCTCTAGCAGGCACTTCAATTAAAAAATTAGTGCTTGTCGTACCAATTGTTTTATTTTTCCATAAATTTTTAACAGCATATTCTCCAGAAAAATCTTTAATATTCATCTGTTTCCAATTTACTTGATATTTATTATTTGAAGTTTCTCTATTAAATAAACAGATAGCAATATCTCCATTTTCTAAAGGTTTTTGCCAAATTTCAAAGTTTCCGTAATCTTTAACCTTAAAACCTTGTTTTCCTAAAACGTCTTGATTTATAGCTATTAATTCTTTGTTTGTTAAAATTTCTTGATCACTAAAAGACATTGTTCTTAAATCGTTTCCAGCCATTAAAGGCGCTGCCAACATTGCCCACATACTAAAATGTGCTCTTGCTTCATTAATTGGCATATCGTTATTTCCTACAGCCAACATGTCTGGATCATTCCAATGTCCTGGACCTGCATATTTTTCTAAACCAACTTGCAGGTCTACTAAATCTGACCATCCAATTAAATTTCCATTAATATTTCCATCAAACCTACCTTTCATATCAATATCTAAAGTAGTTCTCCATAAATGCCCTACATTTTCTGCCCATTCCCAAGGTTTGTTTTCTCCCCATTCACACATACTAAAAACAATTGGTTTGCCTGCTTTATATAATGCATCGCGCATTAACTTGTATGCTGTTTTTGCATCTTGTCCTTCCGTATAGCACCAGTCGTATTTTAAATAATCTACGCCCCATTTCGCATAGGTTTCTGCATCTTTATACTCAAAACCTTTACTTCCTGGTCGTTTTGCACAGGTCATTGTTCCTGCGTCCGAATAAATTCCGAACTTTAAACCTTTAGAATGTACATAATCCGCTAAAACCTTAATTCCTGATGGAAATTTTTCTTTATCAACAATAATATAGCCGTTTTCATCTCTTCCTATTTGCCAACAATCATCAATAACAACATACTCGTAACCAACATCTTTTAGACCTTTTCCAACCATGGCATCTGCCATTTCTCGAATTACAGTTTCGTTAACGCCAGCGCATTCAAAAGTGTTCCAACTATTCCAACCCATTGGAGGTGTTAATGCTAAATTTTCAAATTTTTGTCCAAAAATTACACTTGAAGTTAAAAAACAAACAGCTAAAAAAAGATAAAATGATTTCATTTGATGTTGTATTAAATTAATCTAAAATATTTGAAAATGTTGATGCAGGTAAACCGCTTTTGTTGGTTAAATTACTTTCTGTAAATGGCGAATACCCATAACGAACATATCTTGGGTTTTTAATTTCAGGATGCCAAACTTCTATAATATTATTTTTTATCCTGCTTTTGGCAGACTTAAAAACTTTATCAACTCCAGCAATTTTGATGTCTTTTACAGGTTGATTGTCCTTGGTTTTTAAACCTTCTGAAAATTGAAAATGTACTTCTAATTTAGTATCTATTACATTTACAAAATCGAATAAAGGACCAGAATATGCAATATTTTTTTGATAGGTTTTTGCTAAAGCGATGTTTGATAATCTTTTACCAACAACCCATTTTTGAGTTGGATGTACATCTGTACGATTTCCAACATCGGTAATTACTGCCATTCCTGTATTTGGAATCGATAATAATTTACGCTGCGAATCTCTAAATGATCCCCAACCAGGTCTTTCCATACTCGTTAATTGCACATAATAAAAAGGAAGTGCTGGTTTTTTAAAATGAATGCGCCAATCGTTCACCAACATTTTAAATAATCGCGCATGCAAGTTAACTCGTTCTGCATTCGATTCGCCTTGATACCAAAGAACACCTTTAAAGTTGTAATTTATAAGTGGTAAAATACCTGCATCAAATAAAATAGTAGGATCGTAAGGATGCCTTGCTTTTAGGTTTTTATTCCCTCCAAAATTTTCAGATTTTCGTTTAGAAACCCAAGAATCTATCAACGGATTTTGCCAAGAATCGTTTAACATGCTCACGGTTTCGTGTGTTTGTTCCATGCGTTCTCTACTAACCCAGCTTTGGGTTGGAGAACCACCAACTGCATTGCAAATAATACCAATAGGTACGTTTAATTCTTTTTGAAGATTGTGCGCAAAAGCATAGGCTATTGCAGAGAAATTCTCTAATACTTCACCTTTCTCATTGTGCCAACCAGAATATTTAAAATAATCGTTGGCATTGATATTTTCGAAATCTTCTTTTGTAAATGTATTTCCGCCTAAAACTTTTGGATCCATCGAAAACACAAAAATATTTGGATTCAAGGAATCTTTTAAAACAGTTGCAGCATTTTTCATATCACGAACTTTAAAATCCATGTTAGACTGCCCAGTAGCCAACCAAACCTCGCCAATAAATACTTTATTTATTACGATAGTTTTTGTAGTTGTCGAAATTTTTAATTGATAAGGACCACCAGCTTTCATCGAAGGAAACGCTAGTTTCCATTCACCACTAAGAGCTGTTTTTATTGTTTTTATTCTATTGTTAAATTCAACTTTAACAACATCATTAAAATTAGCAAATCCGTTAAAATGTATTGGTTCATTTCTTTGGATAACCATATTTTCTCCATAGATTTTAGGCAGTATTAATCCTCCAAAATCACCTGTAATTGCACTGTATACTTTTTCTGCTATTATTTTTGCACCAGCTTTCTTCGGATGTAAATTGTCTGGAAAATATTCTGGGTACCGATATAAAGGTTCGTGTAAATCTATCATTTCTACACTTGCGCTTTTTGAGATGCTTTCAATTTTAGCTTGAATCTCTTTAAAATTCTCTCGCATGCCTTCTTCAAACCAATGATGCCCAGAAAAAGTAGGTGTCATTTTACCAATAATAACTTTCGGTTTAGAGGGCAGGTTTTTGTAAAGAGTAATCATCTCTAAATAATCTGCAATAAATTCGTCTTTATGTTTTGGCCAATTGTTATTGCCTTGATCATTTAACCCCAAATGAATAATAACAATATTGGGCTCAAAATCTTGTGATTCTTTAAATACGGGTTTGTCCCAATACGGTTTATGTCCGTTTTTAAGTAATGTAGCTCCAGAAAAACCAAAATTGGCGACTTTATAAGAGTCGCCAAGTAAATTTTGTAATTGCTGTGGATAGGAATTTACTTCCCTGTCTTTAATACCTGCTCCATAGGTAACAGAATTACCAACACAAGCTACTTTAATCGATTGTCCGAAGCTAATACTTGTAAAAAAAAGTAGAAGGAACAGATTTTTATACATAATTTTATAGCTCATGTTGGTTTAATTTTTATTTACAATGATTACTTTTTAGCCTTTTTGTAGCTGTCTTTTCCGTCTGTTAACCACGCTAATGAAAAGCTCGTAAACTCATTTTTCTTGTGATTATCCTTTTCAAAAAACAATCCGATTTCACCATTTTCTAAAATAGTTAAAGAAGAATATGCAGAAGAACCTTCATACACTGTTTTTCCTTCACTCCATGTTTTTCCTTCATCATAACTAATACGAACCGCCATATTTACACGTCCTTTTACCGATTTCGCGTTCGAGAAAATAATTCTATTTTTATCAAAACCATCGTCTTTTGACGTGTAACGTACAATACTTGCATTACACCCCGGATCTATTAATTCTGGTACTGGGTTTGTTTCCCAAGTTTTCCCTTCGTCATTTGAAGTGTGCACATAACGCATCCCTTTACCGTTTACACGTGCATTAATCATTAAAGAACCATCTGCTAATTGAATAACTTTAGACTCATCTGCAGGTAAAACAGGCGTATCTATAAAGTACCATGTTTTACCATGATCATCACTTCCAAATAAATGCAAACCGCTATTTAAGTTCACCATGGTGTGTAATAATTTTCCAGAACGCGTTTGAATACCACGACCAGAAGTAATAAATTTAAAATCTTTTTTCCATTCTGATTTTGCTATCTGTGAAGTAATATCTTCTGGTTTACTCCACGTTTTTCCGTTATCAGCACTTTTCATGACGTGTAAGTAGTAAATATCTTTTTCGGTATCTAAATTCATATAGTTGTAAAACATAAAAATATCACCCGTAACTTCATCAACAATCATAGATGGATCTGAAGCAGATTTCCCTTCTGGAAAATCAATCACCATTTCAATAGGCGTCCAAGTTTTACCATTATCACTACTTCTTCTAATGATAACATTTATGTCTTTACTCCATTTTAAATCGCCACAATTTGGCACACGTTGATCAATAGCTGCTATTAAATCGCCATTTGGTGCCGTAACAATTGCAGGAATTCTGTAACACGAAACCCCCTCTTCCATTCCAGAATTAAAGAGTGCTGTAAATTCTGGAGCTTTGTTTATATTTTCTTCACTTGTGGTATTAACCTTCGTTCCACACGAACTAAGAAGTACAGTAACTAGTAGTAAAATTGCATTTTTAATCATTTTCTTTTATTTTAATCAGTTCTAATTATTTATTATTTTTTGCTTTTATTTTTTCAAAAGATTGCCAACATTGGTACATGGCTCTTGGTACGTGAAAACAACCTTTCCATTTACCCCCTTTTAAATTTAATAATACTTCTCCTTGGCGGTTTAGATACCCAAACCATTCGCCATTTTCTGGATCTGAAAAATGAGACCACGCATATTCATGCACTTTTGTATACCATTTTAAAATTTCAGGATGCTCCGTTTGTTCATACGCTTTTGATAATGCAACCAACGTTTCTAAATGAACCCACCATAGTTTTTGATCCCATTCTAACTGTTGTGGTGGATGCCCTTTTGAATCCATAAAATAGAAAATTCCACCATATTTTTTATCCCAACTATATTCTAAAATAGTTAAAATAGTTTCTGTAGCTCTATTGATGAGTGCTTGGTCATTTTTACGCACACCAATATCAATCATAAACCACATGGCTTCAATACCATGACCAGGATTTAACAAACGTCCGTTAAAACTATCATGGTGTTCTCCGTTCGGTAAAACGTTTTCAAAAATTAACCCTGTTTTTTTATCTAAAAATACCTCCATCACTTGATGGATGCTATAATCTATCGTTTTTTGAACCTCTTCTGGATCTAAAATCCCTTCTAATTCTAACACTAAATTAGATAATATCATTGGTAATGAAAAACCAATTAATTGTCTAGTATCTGTGTTTTTTTCATAAACCCCTTTCGGGTTGTCAATTCTGCTTAAAATATTGAAATACGTTTTTTTTGCGAGTTCTTTTATTTCTTCATCTCCAGAGGCAATGGCGTACTGGCTAAACGCCATGGCAGCAAAGCAATCTGAAAAAATATTGTATGCTTCTACTAAAGGTTTACCTTCTGCTGTTAGAGAAAAATAAAAATCTCCTTTACTATTCATACCGTATTTGCGTAAAAAATCTACACCATTTTTAGCTATTGCAAGCCATTTTTTGTTTTTTTCTACTTTGTTATATAACATAGAGAAAGTCCAAATTTGTCTTCCTTGAAGCCAAATAAACTTATCTGTATCATATACATTTCCATGAGCATCTAAGCACGTAAAATAACCGCCATTTTTGTTATCTATTGAATATTTTTCCCAAAAGGGAATAACATCCTTAAGTAATGTATCTTTGTAGTGTTCAGAAAAATTCATATCCAAATAAAATTTTATATATTAGTTTTTATTTTTTGATTAAAATAGTGTACTTTTATATGTGTGACATAATACAAAAATAAGGAATTATGTATTTGTATGTCATGTTTTTAATAAAATAATTAGATGAAAACGAAACTTAGTAAAATTAAGCCACTTGAAAACTTGTCTTTAGTTGATAAAGTGGAGCTTAGATTGAAAGAATATTTTAAAGAAAATAATTTAAAGATTGGCGATTCACTACCAAAAGAACTAGAATTTGCTGAAGCATTAGGTGTTAGTAGAACTGTAATTAGAGAAGCACTTTTAAGATTAAGGACAATTGGTGTCATTCAATCTAAAAAGCGAAGTGGTATGATATTGACGCAACCAGATATTATTCAAAATTTTGAAAAAGCTATTGAATATAATTTACTAGGTGAAGAAGCTTTAGTTGATATTTTTGAGCTTAGATTGATCTTAGAAGTAGGTATGGCAGATTTATTGTTTGCCAGAAAAACGGAAGAAGATATTAACGCGTTGGATAAAATTGTGTCTAAAATAGAAAAGGAAGAAAATGGTAACGTCGTTTTTAGTTTAAAACACGAAATTACTTTTCATAGTAAGTTATACCAAATGTCTAACAACTTAACCCTACAAAGGTTTCAAGATTTATTGTTACCCGTATTTAATTATGTACATGACGATATGCCAGAAAGTGCAAAAAACTTTCAGTACTCAAAAGGGAAATTTGTGTCGCATAGAGATTTATTAAATATTTTAAAAGACGGGAATGCAGAAGATTTTAGAGAGGCTATGCGAAACCATCTAGAACCACATTTCGAGAGAGTTTTAAGCTTGATTAAAGCGTAAAAACTCATATGAACATGAACCAAAGTGCATCAATAATTAAGCAGAAATTATTCAAAATATAAGCTGCATAAATTCTCTTTAGTAAAAAATTAGAGGTTTGTCATTTTTAAATTACTTATTAAAAATAAAGCCTCTCAATAAAAAAAGCCACCTTTAAAATTATTTAAAGTTGGCTTTTAAAGTTAGATTTATAGCTAATTTATTTATTAGAAACCTGTCTTATTTACTAAACAAATCTGCTAAACCCGTAGCGTCTAATTCTTCTTTAATAACTTTATAATCAGCATCTGTTAGTGTGGTGTGTGGAAATCTACTTGGACCACAATCTATACCTAAAACTCTCATAAAACCTTTTCCGACACCATTATACCCTCCTTTGCTATCTAATATTTCTACAAACCGAATGGCTTTTACTTGTAATTCTGAAGCTGCTGCCATGTCTCCTTTATCGAACAACTCTTTTATTTTGTAGTATAGTGGTGCCAATTGATTGTAGGTACTACCAACCCAACCTGTAGCGCCCATTGGCAAACTGTTTAAAAATATTTCATCATAACCAAAAAGTATGTTAAACTTACCGTTAGCCACTTTTTTACTATGTTGATAATCTATTAAATTATTATTGGTGAATTTTATTCCTGCTAAATTCGGAATTTCATTTTCTGCTTTTTTCAGGAATTCAGCCATATTAAAATTAGCTCCAGTTAATACAGGTATATGATAATAATAAAAAGGAAGATTAGGTGCACAAGCTGCAATTTCCCTACAATATTCTACTAATTTATCTAAACTATTTAGTCTAAAATAATAAGGTGCTAACACAGCGATAGCATCCATTTTATCGGCTGCATAGGTTGCTAATTCTTTTGCTTCCCTTAAACTGGTATGTCCAACATGATCTATTAAATACAAATCTTTCGATTTATTTTGAGACCAAGCTAATGTAATTTGTTTGCGTTCTTCTGTTGATAATGATGCGAAATCTCCAGTAGAGCCATTCATAAATACTCCCGCGATTTTATTATTGATTAAAAACTGAGTGTAGTCTTTTATCTTGGCAGTATTTAACGAGCCATCACTATGCATAGGTGCATACGCTGCAGCTATTAAATTTTTTATTTTCATAAAGCGAAATTAATTATTTTTAAATATTTAGTTTTTTTTTAATAAGGATAAAAAGAGAGTTTAGTTATACAACTAAAACTCTCTCTTCAACTAATTCAAATTAACAAATGAAATTGTGTAATGATTAATCTGCATAACCATTTGTTTGATCTAATAATGGGTTTCTTCCAATCATACCTGTAGTAATAGGTAAAACTAATTTATACTCATCTCCTGGTGATAAGAAAGGTGTATTGTTAATAACAAAGCTATCTCCTGCTCTTCTTAAATCCCACCATCTTTTACCTTCTCCGATAAACTCTTTGTAACGCTCATTTAAAATAGCATCTGTATTATCTGCTTGCGAACCATTTACATACGCATGGTTTGCAACTACATAATTTGCTCCATAAGCTCTTGCACGAATTTGATTAATTTCTGCTGTAGGATCTTCTCCTAATAAGTTTTTAGCTTCTGCTAAAAGTAAAACAACATCTGCGTATCTGTATAATGGCACATCGTTTTCAAAAATACGCTCAGAACCATTTACTTGTCCTAAAAACTTTTTAAAGATAGAACCAAAATATGTTGGCTCGCTGTATGTTGGGTAACCAGCTCCTCCATTATCATCTGTATATAATTTAATAAATGTTGCAGCTCCACGAGCATCATCGCTATCATCTAACAATAATATTGTCTTTTCAGATTGACCGTATCTGTTTGCACCTGCAATAATAAAATCGCTCATAGCATCACCTGCATCATTAAACTGCGGATTGATTTCTGTACTTCTACCAGTTAAGCCATTATAAAAATTACTTGCTTCATCTTGCTGATATTGTATTGCAAAAATAAATTCACTGTTACCTTCATTCGGAACCCCCCATAAATTAGAAATACTAGATTCTAAACTTACTCCTAAACTTGCTACTTTTTGTAACGCTGTTTTAGCTACTGTAAAATCTGCAGCACCACCACCAAGTAAATTTCCAGACCAGATGAATACTTCACCTTTAAGTGTTAAAGTTGCAGCCTTAGACCAAAATACTTTACTACTTTCCCAGTAACTTCCATCTGAACCAAACGAGGTTAAAGATGCTTCTAAATCTGATTTAACTAAAGCCATAACATCATTTTTTGGAGCTCTTATTCTACTTAAATTAGCAGGATCTACATCTGTAAAAGGTTCTAAAATGATTGGTACATCTCCCCAAGTTTTTAGTAATGTATAATAGTATAAAGCTCTTAAACCATATGCTTGCCCTAATAAATGCTTTTTTTCTGATGCATTATTAAAAGGAATATTGGGTACATTAATTAGAAAATCATTTACTCTATGAATTCTAGTGTACAATCCTGCCCAACCCCCAAAAGGCGCCGTAGCAACTGTAATATTAGATTCTATTAAAGACTCGTTAGCAGGCGACTCATAGGTACGTCCTCCCCAAATATCACTTCTCATTTCGCCTAATAACCACAGCGTTCCTGCAGATGATCTTAGGTTTGCAAACATACCTGTATGTGCTGTTTTTGCTCCTTCTTCTGTATCCCAGAAACCGGCTGTTGTTAACTGGCTAGGGCTTGTTAAATCAAGCTCACTTTCGCAGGCACTTAAAGTTAATGCAGCAATAAATATATATAAATACTTCTTCATTTTTTTAAAATTTAAAATGTTAGGTTAAATCCTATTGTAATTGTTTTCGGAACAGGAAATTGTCCGTATTGTACACCACCTACTTCTGGCGTATCTCCACTCATGCTTTTAAAGTAATGCAAGTTTGTACCTGTTGCATATACGCTTAATCTTTTAATAGCATCTTTAAAATATGCCGTTGGTACGTTATAACTCAACGTTATTTCGCGCAATACCAAGTAGTTTCCTTTTTCCCAGAATTTATTATTTGCATAATTTTGTAAACTCCCACGACCTTCACTACCTCTCCAAATATTTTTAGCTCCGTTCACAAAAACAAAACGTGGTAAATCTGTATCTGTATTGGTAGGCGACCAAGAGTTTAACACTTCAATTGGTTGTGCTAAATTACCTTGTGTTTGTCCGTACCCTTTATTTTTAACATGATTCCAAACTAAATGACCTGTCGCAAAATCTGTTTTAACAAATAGGTTAAAGTTTTTATAATTTAAATTTGTTGTAATACCACCAACAAAATCTGGAGTAGTACGACCAATAACTTTTCTATCTAGACCATTAATGACACCGTCCTTATTTTGATCTACCCATTTTACATCTCCTGCCCAACGTTTATTTCTACTTGCACCTGGCATGTATTCATCTGTTATGGCATTATCTGCATCTGCTTCTGCTTGTGTAGCGTAAATACCTGCTTGTTCAAAAGCAACTACTAAATCTCCACCAGATCTTTGTCCTTCTTGGTAACCACCAACCCATTCTTCAGATTGAGTATCAGCATTCCAAATTAAGGTTCCTCCTTGTCTGTTTAAATCGTTGTCATTTTTAGGAAGTTTTACAACGTAATTTTTATTGGTAGTAAACGTAGCACCTACATTCCAAGTTAAATCATTATTTCTAACAACATCACCATTAATTTGTAACTCAAAACCTCTATTTCTAATGGTTCCGTTATTTGTTAAGATACCACTAAAACCTGTGTAGTAAGGCAACGTAAGGTTTGCCAATTTATCTTTAATGTCTCTTGAGTAGATGTCTGTAATAATTGAGATTCTATCATTTAAAAATGATACATCTAAACCAGCATTTAACGTTGTTGATTTTTCCCAAAATAAATCTAAGGTTGGTAATGATGAATTTGCATAACCGGTTTGTCCGTTATAAACACCCTGACTTCCGTAAGAACCATAAACGCCATAATTACTTAAAACCTCTAAATTACCATTTACACCATAACTTAATCTTGGTTTTAATTTAGTAACTACATTACTAATTGAAGAATCTTCAAAAAAGCTTTCTTTATGTGCATTCCAACCAAATGAAACCCCTGGAAAAAAGCCAAATTTATTATTCCCTAATCGAGATGAGCCATCATTCCGATAGGTAAATCCGAATAAATACCGATCATCATAATCGTATAATAATCTACCAAAATTAGAGATAATAACATATTCAGATTCAAAACTAGTAGGAATACCATTCGCTTCTGCTCCTGCGTTTAATGTTTCAATTAAATCTGTTGGAGAGTTTCTTGTACCCGCCGATGTACTAAAATAGTTGTCTTTATAATATTCTGCACCAATTAATGCGTTAAAATTATGTTTTCCAACTCTTTTGGTATAATTTAAAGTACTTGTTAACTGGTTTCTTAACGTTCTTTGTAAGCTAACTGATGCTTCACGCCCTGTACGTAATGGGCCGTTAGTAGTACCTACTCTATAGGCTCTATTAAAACTTTCATTATGATTATTAATTGTAAAATGACTTCCAGTTACAGATAAATCTAAATTGTCTATAATTTCCCAATTGATACCAACAGAAGCAGACAAACGCTGTTCTAAGTTTTTTCTAACAAATTTATCTTGGTAATATAATGGGTTACCAAAACTTTGATTTTGCCCTGGTGCATAATCTTTTGTTAGCGTACCATCTGCATTCGAATTAAAAGTTCTAGAGGTTGATGCTTGCCCTTGAAATCTTCTAAATACGGTGTCATCCCCCCCTAAAGGACTTCTATTTAAACTAGAATGAGAGTATAAAATATTTGAGTTTACTTTTACATTATTTGCAACTTCATAAGAACCGCTAAATTTCCCTGAATATCTTTCAAAACCAGAACCTAAAACCAAACCATCATTATCTAAAACACCCAAACCTAAATAATAAGTCCCTTTTTCATTACCTCCATCAAAAGACAAATAATGATCTTTTGATTCACTTGTTTGATAAATACGATCTCCCACTTCTTGATTGTTAAAAAACAAAATTTGTTGTGATGGATCTAAAACATCTGGTATAGATGCCCAACCTGGTTGATTTAATAAATATTGATTTGCAGGTGTTAAAAGTTGTGTTGTAAAAGGATCGGTCGTTGTATTATTACCTATACCTGCACTATTACTTCCATTTAAAAAAGCACCAAAAGCACCACTGTTACCAGCAACTTCTCTGTACCATGCAATTGATTGTCTGTTATAGTTTATGTGGTCTGCGGCACCAATATATTTTTGATCATCTCTTTCATTATTCATACTATATTTGTACTTATAATTAATAGAAGACTTCCCTACTTTACCTGTTTTAGTGGTTACTAAAATAACACCATCTGCAGATCTTGCACCATAAATAGCCGTTGCAGCTGCATCTTTTAATACTTCTATAGATTCGATATCATCTGAATTTAAAGCATAAAAAGAACCAGGAATACCATCAATTAATATTAAAGGAGAACCTGTACCATTAAAATTAGTACCACCACGTAAAACAATTTGTGGTGTAGCACCTGGTTGCCCCGTAGTATTTGTTACTCTTAAACCAGCAATAGTACCTTGTAACGCTGTTGCTGCATTAGATCTTGTTGAATTTTCTAAAATCTTTGTATCTAATTTAGATACAGATGTTGTTAATTTAGATCTCGATTGTTTACCATAACCCGTAATTACAATCTCGTCTAACATGGCACTAGATTCTTCTAAAGCGACATTAATTACTGCTTGATTTGCAACCCTAACTTCGGTTGTTTTATACCCCACATAACTAAATACTAGCACATCTCCTACACTAGCTTTAATGGTATACTTACCATCAAAATCTGTTGCTGTACCTGTTTTTGTTGCCTTAATAAATACAGTGGCACTAGGAAAAGGGATGTTATCTCTTAAGGAAACCACCGTTCCTGTAATTGTTTTTTCCTGGCCATAACTTAATGTTGGTAAGGTAAAAAGCAAAATAAATATCATATAAATGATATTGGAATCTTTTTTTTTCATACTAAAACAGTTTAAAATTATTAAAATTAAGTTGACAATTCACATTAGTATTATGTCGTACATAATGCAATGATATCGTAATTTTTTAACTTAACAAAAAAAGAATTAAGAAATTTTTAACTTATGTAAATAAAGTTCAGATAATTAAAGACAAAAAAACATAAAGTACACACGCACAATTAAAGAATAAAAAACAAGGTTAAATAGTAGAAAACTTAGAGTAACCTTGTAAAAATTAGCAGAAACAGGAACTCTTTTAAAATAGAATGTAAAGCATTAAAATAGCTCTATGCTATGTAAATTATTTGAAAACACTGTTTTTAAGAAAAATTTAAATTGCAGAAATTAAATTTTCACTTTCTAAAAACAGTTTAAAAATAAGGAAACCCCAAAAAATAAATTTTTTGGGGTTTCTGACAAACTAACTCAACTCAAATCAAAAAATTTTATCAGTTTAAAGTTTTCAACTTAGCAAAATCTATACTTGGTGCAACTCCGTTTGCTTTTCTTGTAAAATCAGAATCAATTGGCGTAGTATCACTAAAAAAACCACAATTTTCAAGAAAAAAATCATTGCCTTCAACCCCACCTGCATAATCCCATCGAGATTCTTTTCTAGCAGTGGCATCTGCCGTAAACTTCGCCTTTGTTAATTCTATCCATTCATTATCTCTGGTGTATACCCATTGATTTTTATAATTTGCTTTGCGCGAAATATACCCAGTTTTTGTGTCAAAATTCTCTAAGAAAGAATACAGGTTTTGTAAATACCTACTCGCTTGTGGTCTTCTAAAACTAGCTATTAAGTTCCACTTGTCTTGTTCTGGTGCGTAAAAATAAGCCGTATAATCTGTTGAATTATTTTTTGCAGGAACGCCTTTTAATAAAAATTTATACGTAGTATTTGCCTTCCAGTTATACACTTTATAACTTTGTCCACCAGAACCTTCGTTACCAAACTTACCAGATGTTACGCCGTTTCCTTTTCCTAACAAAATAATTTTATGATCATCTGGAATCTCATTCGGGTCTTGTGTGTCAAAAGGACTCCAAACTGAAAAAAGAATGCGACGTTCTGTTTCTGAATTTACCTGAATACCAAAATAACCATCTTTAAATCCGTTTGCCATGTAGTAAGAACCAATAACATCTTCACCTTCTGGAACATTTACTTCATTATAAAAATAGGTTATTTTTTTTTCTTTTGGTAACTCATAAGATAAATGTACCGATGGTCCACGTCTACCAAAATAGAAATCTTCTTTAATAAAGTAAACATTTCCCGCGGTAGCAGATCCTTCAATAATAAAAGCATCGATATCTGCATATACAGCGCCATCTTTTTGTAATCCTTGAATTTCTATGGTTTGATAACCTGCTTTAGAAATGTTAAATTCTCCCAAAGAAACCTCACTTTTATCAGATTTTTTTATGGTAACCTCTTTCGTATCGTTACCTAAAGAAATTCTAATTTTTGATGATTCTTCTATTGTGTTTAATTTTAAAACTAAGTTAATCTTTCCGGTCTTTTCTGTTTTAAAATAGGTTTTAATTCGTGTTTCAGAATCTTTCCAATTTCTAATTCCATTTTCTCTAATAATGCTATTGTTTGACGCTACATTATTTGTAACCCAGCTATTTCCTTTTGCTGGTATCTCGAAAGAAAGATGTTTAATTTTCGTCGCAGCAATTTGATTCGGTTTTTTATCACTTTTACATGAAGATACAGTCCCCATCATAAACACAGATAGCGTGATTATCGAAATACCTGAAAATGTGTTTTTTATTTTATTAAATATCATTTGTTTTTTTTTGCTAAAAATTATTTTTAGAATCGACAATTACTGTACTGTAATTTCTTGACGTTCCCCATCATAACCAACTGCAAATATTTTGTCCGAAGCCTCAAAAGAGCTTACAGTAAAATTATTTCTAGCTGAAATATGCACAACAACACCTTCTTTTTCTTGCTGATAAACGGCAGCGTTGTTTGTTCCTGAAATTGTTATTGTATTGCCAGATACAGATGCACTACCTACACTAAGCGTTGCTTTACTTTTAAACGTACTTAAGCTTTGTTCATGTAAAAACTGTAACTTCATTGCTGGTTTCGGATAGCCTTTAGATTGTATAGAAGCAATTGCGTCATCTACCATTGTCTGTGTTACATTAATATTTCCTTGGCCATAGTCATCTAAATCTGCATTTACCACTTTTAGAAAACCCCAATCTATAAAGAAATCGGTTAAATCGGTTTGTGCAATATCAGAACAAATCTTAGCAAATTCTACTTGCGCAGCTCCAGAAGAAGCTGGGTTCTCATTTACTCTAATCACTTCGTGTACGTCTTTATTTTAAAAGTTTGTTATTTAAAAATAACCCAATTATTCTCTTAAATTGTAATGAACAGCTTTATTTTATAATTGATAAATCCCGTCAGTAATAAAATAATTGACGGGATATACTAATCAAATAAATAAAACTTATCTCTTTAAATATCTGTTTTTATTTAAACCTTAATTACTTAATATCCAATATTGTTAGGCGCCAAGTTTGGGTTCTTGTCAATTGCTCCTTGTGGGATTGGTAAAAGATTGTTTTTAGGAGCTTGAAAAGATCTGTTCTCAATTAGGTTTGATGGTAGAGTTAAAGAAACATTATAATCTCCGTTTGGTTGTATTGTTCCTAATACTGTTCCTCTTTTTGTCCCCATTAAATCACCATTAAGAACGTCTGAAGCAATATCCCAACGTATAATATCGTCTCTACGAAGACCTTCCATTGCAAATTCAACTCTACGTTCATTTCTTATCAGCTTCCTTAGGTCTGATTCATTAGCGTATTTCATCCTGTCTACCGGAGGAATACCAGCTCTCAAACGTACATCATCTAAAGCCTTATAAAGTTCGTTGTCTATTTGTCCCAATTCTAACTTTGCTTCTGCAATTGTTAGAAGTACTTCTGCATATCTAAATATAAAGATATCATTGCCCATATTCCAATATGGTGCACCTGGGTCTAACTCCATAAACGTCGTATATTTTTTAAAATTATATCCAGTTTTAGACGCATTATCAGCTTTGTTAAAATAATCATTACTTTCTTCTTCAACTGAACGATAAACTTTACTTCCAAACTCTTGACCAGAATAAACAACAGAAGCTCTTAACCTAGGATCTCTGTTTACATATGGATTTGTTGGATCGTATTCCCCATCACTTTCCGCTTCTTGAATCGTTTTTCCGTCTAACATTCCGAAAGCGTCAACCAGTGACTGCGTTGGTACTACTGAAGACCAACCACCAATTCCATTCGGTAAAAAGGGAGTAAAACCTATTGCATAAAGATCTGGAGTGTGTTGTACCGATAAAATTATTTCACTATTCTGCTCGTTAGCCGGATCAAAGAGTCCTTCAAATGTAGGATTCAAAGAATAACCACTAATACTGTTTGCCGTTATTAATGCATTTTTATAGTCATTAAAATAAAGATAATAACGCATAAGTAACGCTTGAGCAGCTCCTTTTGTAGCTTTGCCATATTCTGCAGCAGAATAAGATTCAGGTAGAGTGCCAACCACAGACTTTAATTCATCTTCAATAAATGTGCGTAATACCTCTTGCGAGTCCCTTGGTACTTTAGCTTCTTCTGGAGTAGCAAAGTTTTCTACAATTAAAGGTACATCTCCATAGTTTGTTGTCAAAGTATAATAACTATAAGCACGAATAAAACGCGCCTGAGCCTTATAAATTTCTCTATCACCTTCAGGCACTGCTGTTGCATTGTCTGCATTTGCCAGAAATTCATTACATCTGTTAATAGTACCAAAACCATAGTAACTAGCACCTGGGTCTGCTGGCGACATCTTACCATTCCCTATATTTGTCCATCCTTCCCAAGGGAAGTTATTGTATGCATTATCAGAGCCACAATCACGATACATGATTGAACCCCCATTTTCAAAACCGTTATAACAACCTGTTAAAGCCAAATCTAAATCTTTTTTGCTTTTCCAAAAAGTAGAAGGAGAAAGAGCATCATTAGGTACTGTGTCTAAAAAAGATTCGCTACAAGCATTGAATATAACAACTATAGCTAATAAATATATTATTTTTTTCATCTTATATTATAAATTAAAAAGTTAAATTAACTCCAATTGAGTTTGTCGCAACAACTGGGTAACTACTACCACGTCCCGATGGAGCTTCTGGATCCCATCCTTTAAGATAAGACGTTAGTGTAAATAAGTTTTGAGAACTATAATAAACTCTAAGACGTGAAATCTTCCAATTCTCCAATATTTCTGACGGAATATTATACCCAATTTGAAGATTTTTCATTCTTAGGTAATCTGTACTTCTCAACCAGTAGCTTGTTGTTGAGTTTTGTGGCATGCTAGGTCCATTGATTCCTGCAATGAGACGAGGCACACTAGTATTGGGATTTTCTGGAGTCCAACGATCCAACCAAATTGCTGACGGTTTTTGACCATCACCATTTACTGCTCCCACGGCATCAAAATCCATGTAACCATAACCCCCTAAAGCTCCTTGGAAAAGCGCTAAGAAATCAAAGTTTTTATAACTTAAGCTAAGGTTAAATCCAAAAATTAAATCAGGCATAGAATTCCCCAGTAATACACGATCATCGGCATCAACCTTTCCATCTCCAGTAACATCCACATAACGTAAATCTCCTGGTTGAATTTGATTACCATAAATAGTATTAGTTGCATAAGAGTCTATATCATCTTGACTTTGGTACAAACCGTCTGTTTTGTAACCATACCAAGAATCTAAGGATTCACCTAATTGTCGTATTTTACGCCCATTAATTACTTGATCTGTATCGGCTAATTGTACTAACTCATTTTTATTAAAGGCTATATTTCCACCAAATCCGAAATCAAATTCTCCAAATCTATCTGAATAATTAAGACTTACTTCAATCCCTTTATTTTCTAATTGCCCAACGTTATCAAAAAAATTATTTAAAGCAAATTCATTGGGAGCAGGCACCTTCATAATTATACCTTCAGTCAGTTTTTTATATAAATCAATAGTGACATCTATTTTTCTAAATAATCGAGTATCTATACCTAAGCCATAACTCGTTGTTTTCTCCCAAATTAATCTCGCATTTTTTGCATTTGTCACGGCTGCTCCAGAATTGATTTCACTATTAAAAGGATAATCTATTCCAAGTCCCAATGTTGGAATGGTAGGGTAGTAATCATCTAATGCATCCTGATTACCTAATTGTCCCCATGAAACCCTAACTTTCAAATCATTCATCGTATTTTTAAAACTTTCAAAAAAAGATTCTTCAGATATACGCCAACCTGCAGAAAAAGAAGGAAATACTCCCACTCTATTATCTTTAGCAAAACGCGAAGAAGCATCGGCTCTTACATTTGCTTCAAACAAATATCGTCCCATATAATCATAGTTGACACGACCAAACCATGACACCATATTTAACTCACGGGTATATCCAGTGTTTTTCATACCGTTGGTAGATCCAGCATTTAAATTAGGTAGTTCTGTATTTGGGAAATTTTCACGATACGCTGTTGTTCTCTTATAATCGTACGATTCAGTATGATACCCAGCTAAAACACCTAAATTGTGTCTTTCATAGAACGTCTTATTGTAGTTTGCTGTCAAATCAAATGTATTTCGGGTACTTGTACTTAGGTCTTCTGTTAACTTTGTAGGACCGTGGTATTTTGATGGATTGTACTGAATCTCTTTATTCATTTCTGAATTGTCAGATTCCACATTTCTATGAGACACTAAAGCTTTCACGTTGAAACCTTCAAATAAATCGACTTGAACTGAGCCTATCCCCACAAATGTTTTACGCTGATAATTGATTTGCGGACCCATATCAAGCCATGCAATCGGATTACCATCTGAGATCGTTCCATAGGTTCCATCTTCATTTTTATAAGGTATCCAAGGTGCTATTCTATTTGTTTGTCTTATTATTTGATCAACTCCACCACCTACATACGCATTGTTTGGTGATTCGCGATCCATTTGTGTATATGATAAATTCATATTTGTGGTAAGCCATTTTTTTGGAGTAACAGTCAGATTAAGCCTTACATTGTATTCATCTTTTCCTGTATGTTTAATTATACCATTTTGTTTTTGATGATTAATAGAAGTACGATATTTAGTAAATTCAGAGCCTCCAGATATACCTAAATTATTTGTATTAACAAATCCTGACCCATTATATAAGAGGTTTTGCCAATCTGTATTTGGATGACCAAACGGATCAGTGCCGTTTCTAAATAGTTCTAAATCGTTATCACTAAACTTAGGTGGTTTTCCGCTATTTACTAAAGCCTCGTTGTATAGAGAGCCATAATCATAAGATCCTAAATAATCAGGTAATCTCGTTGGAGATTGCCATCCTATATCACTCATAAAACTAATTACAGGCTCTCCTGTTTTACCCGATTTAGTTGTAATTAAAATCACACCATTTGCAGCTTTCGAACCATAAATAGCTGCTGATGCAGCGTCTTTCAGTACAGAAATACTCGCAATGTCGTTTGCTTGCACATCACTCAAAGACCCCTCAGCACCATCTATTAAAACCATAGGAGAAGCTTGGTTTAAAGTGCCCGTACCACGAATTCTAATTGTACCTCCATCAGCTCCCGGCATACCTGAAGATTGATTTACAGATACACCCGGTAATAAACCCGAAAGTCCTGCAGAAACACTTGTTATTGACCTACTTTCTAACATGTCCCCATCTACAGAAGCAACAGAGCCCGTAAGGTTTACCTTTTTTTGCGTACCGTAGCCAACCACTATAATTTCATCTAAACTAGTAAAAGCTCCTTCTAAACTTACATTTATTTGAGAACGATTATTTACTGCAACCTCAACAGTCACATACCCCATGTAAGAAATAATAATTGTTGCATTTTTATTTTTAACGGACAATTTAAAATTTCCATCAAAATCAGAAACTACACCGTTTTTGGTTCCTTTCTCAATGATACTTGCTCCTGGTATTGGCTGGTCGTAAGCACCGTCTATAACTACACCTTTAACGGTAAATTCTTTTTCTTGTGCTATAACGGATGTTAATAACATTGAAAGGAATAAGACAAGTAGTTGTTTTTTCATAAGTTTAAAGATGAATTATTAGTTAATATTAAAAAAAATGTTGAACATATTGAAGCCTTATAAAATAGCTCTCATAGCATAAAAAATCATACGTTCAACGGAAATAGTGTTATTCATTTAATTTAAAATCAAAGCGATTGATTAATAAGTATCCTTAATCCAATTGTAAGGTTTTCTTTTCAACCACATGCCTCTTGTAAAATCTGGAAAATCTTGAGGTTCTCCGTTATTTTCTATAGAAGCTTCCGAAAGTGGTGTAATAGCACTCCAAGCAGCAGCATCATAAGCATCCATTGGTGGTGCAATATTTTCTTTAGCAGACTCTACAAAAGAATTCATTACAAAGAAATCCATACCTCCATGACCTGCTCCTGTTGCTAGTTTTCCGTATTTTTTCCATAATGGATGATCATACTTCTCTAACCATTCATCTGCCTTGTCCCATTGGTGAGGCTTAGAAGTACCTTCTATATACATTCTACTGCCATCTACTTCCCACAAGCCATTAGCTCCTTGCACTCTAAAGCCTAAAGAATAAGGTCTTGGTAAATTACAGTCATGCGTTATAATTATAGTTTCTCCATTGGTAGTTTCTACGGTAGTTGTAATAACATCTCCCTGTTTAAACTTTAATTTTGCATTTGGGTGGTCTTTTCCTCCCTTATCAACAACATAATTATGCAGGCCAATTCCTTTAGATGCATGTGATGTTAAAGACATAAAACGATTTCCTCTATTGATATCGCACATAGCAGCTATTGGTCCTACACCGTGTGTTGGATATACATCTGCATTTCTTAACAAAGAATGTTGTGTTCGCCATTTTGCTTCAGAAGTTCCTTTCTCACCAAACTCTGCTCCAGATGTACCATTAAACTTCACACCACGCAAATCATGTTGGTATCCGCATCTAAAGTGAACTAACTCACCAAATACGTTTTGTTTGACCATATTTAATACGGCAAGAACGTCTCTTCGATAATTTACATTCTCAAGAATCATTAGGTGCGTACCTGTTTCTTCATGTGTATTTACCAAATCCCAACATTCTTCTAAAGTATTTGCTGCAGAAACCTCTAAACCAGTATATTTTCCTGCTCTCATGGCATCTACTGCCATTCTTGTGTGCCAAAGCCAAGGTGTAGCAATAATTACTGCATCTACATCTTTTGATGCTAATAAGTTTTTATAGTCTAGTTCTGATTTATCAAATACTTTCGGTTTTTTTAAACCTGCATCTGCAATCATCTTTAAGGCAACCTTTATTCTGGCAGGATCTGTATCACAGATTGCAGTAATTTCTGTGTCTTTTCTTAGTAATGCATTATTTAAATGACTACAACCTCTGTAACCTACTCCTATAAAGGCCATCTTTAATTTTTGACTAGCGTCTCCTAATACTGATCCAAATGATAAATTTGGAAATATAGATAAACCCGCTCCAACAGCTGCTGTACGCTTTACGAAATCTCTTCTTGAACCCATTTTGCTAAAAGTTATTGTTTTGTTAAAAAATTGTTATTCTTCAAATGTGCTACTTCATCTACAATATGTAGTCGACATTTTATGCAATTTTAGAGCTAATTTATTTTATGCCTAAATAGTACTCCTTTTTGACGAAAAGTTCCTTAAAACACCTATTTTACTAGAATATTTAAAGTGTCTTCAATTTTTTTTATTAATATATTTACAGAAGTTTCCGAACCTATTTTTTACAATTAATTATCATCTTTATCTATTCGATTAAATGATTATAAACAATCAACCTTTATCTTATGTGTAAACTTAAATTACAACTACTTATAGTATACTGTCTTATTGCATTCACTTCTTTAACAAAAGCACAGCAGCATGTAAGTTTTACGCATTTATCTCCCTCTTTAGACAATAGACCAATAGCAATAAGCAAATCGATACAAGATGCTGCTGGTAATATTTGGATGGTTCAAGGTGGAAGTATTTATAAGTACGATGGTTATAATTACAAACTGATACCCAATCAAAAAATTTTTCCGAAGAGTGCTGTTTTTTCTCCTATAAATGATATTATAATTGATGATGCTAATGATATATGGATTCTTTCAAGCAACGGAATTTTAGCGAGGTATAGTAACTCTGAAGGTATTTTTGAAAACTTAACACTTTTATTGAACAATAAAAAAGTGAGTGCCATCACTTCTAAGAACGAGAAACTATGGTTAGCGACAAACAAGGGTGAAATATTTTCTTATGCAAATTCTAAGTTTGAAAACATTACAAACATTCCTGAATTAAAAAATAAGACCAATAAAGTTATAACCATAGCCATATCTGAGTCTAATAAACTTTTTGTGAGCACGGGAGATGGACATGTTTTTATGTACAGCATAAATTCAAAAGAAATAGAATCGCTTGTTGCCCCTTTTAATAATTACCATGAAGACCTAAAACTGATAACCGACACACACAATCGATTGTGGATTGGTACAGAGACGCAAGGGCTTTTTCTGTACGACATTGCTTCTAAAAATTTTATTCAAGACTCTTTTCTAACAGGAAACACATATAATATAAGAAGTGAGTTGTTTCTAGATTTATTTTGTGATAGTAATGGTTATCTATGGGGTGGAACCGATGGAGGTGGTTTGTATAAAGTGAATTTAACTACTGGAAAAGTTTTTTTATACACAAACCAACCACAAAACAACTTTTCTTTAAGTAGCAATACCATTTTACACATCAATGAAGATAGTCATAAGAATATTTGGATTGTTCCGAATTATGGTGATTTAAATATTTTACCAAATGCCCATAATAATATTAAGTATCATGAAGGTTCGGAAAACAAAACACCTCAAAGAATTTTAAGTATTTACAAAGGCTCTAATAATGTGTTATGGGCGGGTACAGATGGTTCTGGATTAACCAAAATAACTTTTAACACAGATGGAAGCACCAATGAACAACAATTTTTTAATAATTTCACGACTCACAAAGGCTTTTACATACAAGCGATTACAGAAGACAATAATGGTAATTTTTGGTTTGGAACTTATAAAAAGGGGTTATGGTTTTATAATTCTAAGAAAGATTCATTTAAACAAATACCAATAGTAAATGCTAAAAATCAAAAAGCTTCTGATGTTAGAAAGGTGTATACAGATGGTAAAGGTAGAATTTGGGCAGCCTCTAACACTTGTTTAAATATCTATTCAGATGAATTAAAACTTTTAGCCTCTTTTGAACATAGCACAAACGGACTAAAAGGAACAATTACAGAGACTATTACAGAAGAACAAAATGGTACCATATGGTTAGGTGTTTCTCTTGGAGGATTGTTTCAGTTTAATGAAAATCTTAACAATTTAAATGCTTCTACCTTTATAGATCGATCTATACTGAATGCAGAATTAGACAGAGTTAATAGTGTTAAAGATATTTCTGTTGGTGCTTTTAATACACTATGGCTAATTAATGATTTAGGACAGTTATTAAAGTACGACACTAGAAAAAATTCATTTGAAACGTTTGATCATGTAAAATCTTTTACAACTAGATATTTAACTGCTGTAATAAACGCAGGTAATGACAATTTATGGATTAGCTCAAGCAATGGTATTGTAAATTTTAATGCTAAAGATACTACCGCTGTCACTTATTCCGTTTCAGATGGTCTTCAAGACAATAATTTTATGTTGGGAAGTGCCTTTAAAGATTATTCAGGCATGTTGTATTTTGGAAACTTAAAAGGATTTAATTATTTTTATCCAGAAAGTTTAGAAAAAAAACACACAAAACCTACGCTACAAATAAATACCATAGAAGTGCTAAACCAACCCGCAGAGGTTTTACTACCACAACAAATAAAAAGTAGTACACCCAATGTAAAGTCACTAAAATTAAAGTACAATCAATCTTCTTTTTCCTTTCGATTTGCAGCTTTGCAAAACATCCTAAATCCTAAACATTATTATGCCTATCGCTTAAAAGGTTTTGATAAAAACTGGATAATTAGCCGTCAAGAACGATTGGCAACCTACACAAACATTCCTGCTGGTAATTATACTTTTGAAGTGAAAGCTGGTACAAAAAATGATACTTGGAACATTCCTACAAAAAGGATAGAAATTACCATTGAACAACCTTTTTGGAACAAACCACTGGCATGGATATTGTACCTAGCCTTTTTATCTTTAATTGCCTATACCATTAGGCATTGGTACAAATTGAAAAAGAAATTATTATTAGAGAAAATAAATAATAAAAAAGAGCACGAGTTACATCAACTAAAAATGAACTTTTTCGCAAAAATGTCTCATGAAATACAAACGCCTATCACCTTAATTTTAGGCCCTATAGAAGACATGCTAAATAATGCGAAAAAGAATGGCAATTTACTTCTAAAGCAGCGTCTTAATATTATTGCTTATAATACCAATCGTCTTTCTAAAATAGCTTACGAATTAACCTTGGTTAGAAATAAAGAATTAGATAAGTTAAGATTAAATATTACTAAAAATAATTTGCATACAAATATTGAAGAGATTACCCAATCGTTTAAAGAACTGTCAAGAAAAAAAAATATAGACTTTGCTATTAACTGTCCTAAAAACTTAACGGAAGCATGGTACGACAAAGAAAAAATAGAACATATTATTTACAATTTATTATCAAACGCTTTTAAGTTTACACCAAAAGAAGGCAACATTCAAGTAACGGTATTGCCTATTAATTCTAAAAAAATGATAAAAATATCTGTTGTAGATTCTGGCTCTGGAGTTTCTAAAGAAGAATTAAACACCATTTTCGAATTATTTTATCAATCTAACACCAGCAAAAAGTACAAAGGCTCTGGTATTGGGTTAGCACTTACTAAAGAATTAATCGATTTGCATAAAGGAAAAATTGAAGTTGAATCTTCCCCAATAATAGGCACAACATTTACAATTACTTTTCCTATAAATGAAGAAGCATATACAGATCTCGAAAGAATTATATCGGTTACTGAAGACAAAGCAACCCAGATAAAAGTAGAAGATTTAACAGCGCAAATAGAACGTAAAAATGAAGATGATGCCTTTAAGAAAACAGTCTTAATTGTAGAAGATAACTTAGACTTACAGCAACTTTTAAAAGAACTTTTACAAAACCAGTACAATATTATTTTAGCTGAAAACGGTAACGAAGGATACTACTACGCAAAAAGTAATATTCCAGATCTTATTTTAAGTGATATTATGATGCCAGATTTAGATGGTATTGCCATGTGTAAGAAACTACAAGAAGACCATCTTACAAAACATATTCCTGTTATTTTATTAACCGCAAAAAACTCTACCAATTCTAAAATATTAGGCTTAAAATCTGGTGCAATAGAATATATTAATAAACCATTTAATACAAATGAACTGCTTCTTAAAATTCAGAATATTCTTGTTTCTAAAGAGCATATTATTTCTAAATACAGAAAAGAAGTTATTTCTAGACCCGAAGTCTCATTAGAGAAATCTCAAGACGAAATTTTTCTTGAAAACTTAGTTGCCAATATCAATTTAAGATTTGAAGATTCTAAATTTAAAATGGAAGAATTAGCGGTTTCTTTAAACATGGGATATTCTAGCCTTTATAGAAAATGCCACGCGTTAACAGGCCATAGTTTGGTAGATTTTGTTCGAATACTGCGTTTAAAAAAGGCAGCAATCTTAATTACAAAATTAGGGTATACCGTTTCTGAAACTGCTTTTATGACAGGATTTAATGATCCTAAATACTTTTCTAAATGCTTTAAAAAACAGTTCAAAAAAAATCCGATGGACTTTAAAAGTGAAGCTCAAAAAATAGGCGTAAATGAATATTTGAGTAAGTATAAAGTAGAATCTATTTTATAAGCGTGAATCAGAAATACGAAATAAAAAAGACAGGCACAACTTTCCTTATTTGAGTATTGTAAAAGAACAATTAAAAAGAAACAATTAAATTATGTATAACATAATAATTTGTAGATTTGTATTTGGTCTAATTTTAAAATAATTAGTGATTTCAAAGTATAATCATAAAAATACTGAAGTTCATTTAAAGATATATTACGATTCTTAATTCATTAAAATAAGCAATAAATATTAGATTACCATAGCACAAAAAAACACAATTCAAAACAGCAAAACAACTGAAATAATTATGAAAAAAACACTTTTATTTTTTGTCTTTATACTACTTGGCTTCCATACTTTTTCGCAAGATGACATCACAGAAAAAGAAATTAGAAAGCACATAGAGTTCCTAGCTTCAGAAAAAAATGCAGGCCGTTATCCAGGTACAAAAGCAACAAAAAGAGTGGTAAAATATTTACAGAAAGAGTTCAAAAAACAAGGGCTTCTTTCTTTTGATAAACGATACCTACAAAAGTTTAAAGTACGCTTGCGTGTAGAAAAGGGAACTCCAGAACAACCACTTGTAAAGACTTCAAACGTAGTTGGTTTTATAGAAGGCAAAGATCCTATCCTTAAAAGCGAGTATATCATTTTAGGTGCACATTACGATCATTTAGGTTTGGGAGGCCCCTCTTCTAAATCTGATAAAAAAAATAAAATCCATTATGGCGCAGATGACAACGCCAGTGGAACTGCTGCTTTGCTAGAAATTGCAGAAAAAATAGTAGCCCATCAACAAAACCTAAAACGCAGTGTTATTTTTATTGCATTTGGTGCAGAAGAACAAGGTTTATTAGGGAGTGAATATTTTGTAAATAATTTACCAATTCCTATTTCTCAAATAAAATTGATGATAAATATGGACATGATTGGTCGATTAAATACCGAAAAACATATATACATGGGTGGTGCTGGTACGTTTCCTAACGGCGTAAGTTTCATGCAGAATCTAGGAGAATCTTTAGGTCTAAACCCGATTGTGCATGCCGGTTCTGTTGGCGGTTCAGATCATGTGTCCTTTTATAAAAAAGACATCTCCGTTTTAGGATTACACACAGGTGGCCATCCCCAATACCATACCCCAGAAGATACTTTAGAATTGATAAATATTGCTGGAGAGAAACAAGTAAGCGACTACATTTATAAAGCATTGATGGAAATTGCAACTACAAATTATAACATGAAATTTATAAAACAAGACTAACAACTACTAAAATTAAAAAACATGAGATTTATTTTACTAGCCTTCATAACGCTTTTTGCATTTACAGAATGTACCGAAAATAACAGGACTTTTTCACAGTCTGAAATTACCTTATTACCAAAACCGACTTCATCAACATTAAAAGAGGGTTCTTTTGCTTTTAAAGACGGACAAATAATTTTTGCAGATCTTGACGCGCAACAAATTGCCGTAAAAGATTTACAAACCTATGTTTCTAAAACTGCTGGTTTTAACATGAATACTGGCGAAAGTACAAATGCTTCTATTTCTTTTTACAAAAATGAAGAATTAGCTTCTGAAGCGTATGAGTTGGTCGTAAATGCAAATAATATTAATATAACAGCAAGTGATGCCGCAGGTTATTTTTACGGAGTGCAAACTTTAAAACAGTTATTATCTATTGAAACTTCAGCAGAAACTAAAAAAACGGTCTATTTAATTCCTGCAATTACAATTACAGACAATCCGCGTTTTAAATGGCGTGCATTTATGTTAGATGAGTCTCGCTATTTTCATGGCGAAAAATTTGTAAAACAACTGTTAGATCAAATGGCTTTGTTAAAAATGAATACTTTTCACTGGCATTTAATTGATGATGCAGGCTGGAGAATAGAAATAAAAAAATATCCTTTGTTAACAGAAGTAGGTGCTTTTCGTTCAGATAGTGAAATTGGAACCTGGAAAAGTGGCAAAACATCTGGCAAACCTCATGGTGGTTTCTATACCCAAGAACAAATAAAAAATATTGTTGCGTATGCTAAAGACAGAAGTATAAATATTGTACCAGAATTTGAAATGCCCGGGCATTCTAGTGCTGCAATTGCTGCATACACTTGGTTGGGTACTGCTGGTGTAGATATCGATGTTCCTGTTAAGTTTGGTCGTCTGTATGATAACTATGATGTTACAAAACCAGAAGTAATAACATTTATTAAAGATGTTTTAACAGAGATTTTTGAGTTATTTCCTTCGAAAGTAATCCATATTGGTGGTGATGAAGTTGGTTATGAAGTTTGGGAGAATTCTAAATCGGTTCAAAAATACATGAAAGAAAACAAGATTCAATCTCCTGCAGATTTACAAATAGATTTTACGAATAGTATCTCTAAGTTCATGGAAAAAAACGACCGCAGAATGATGGGTTGGAATGAAATTTTAGGTAAAAATATTCATACCGATTTTGCAGAAAAAAAAGGTGATAAAGAGGCAGAAACAGCATTGGCAAAAAACGTAGTCGTACATTTTTGGAAAGGTAATTTAGAACTATTAACAGATGCTGCAAAAAAAGGATACAGTATTGTAAATTCTTTACATAGCAGCACGTATTTAGACTATAATCACAGAAATATTACATTAGAAAAGGCTTATAATTTCAATCCTATTCCAGCAGGTTTAGAGACCCAATATCATAAAAATATTTATGGTTTAGGAAGTCAAATGTGGAGCGAATGGACCCCTACAAATGCAGATGTAGAACGTCAAACTTTTCCTAGAATTGCTGCGTATGCAGAAGTTGGTTGGACTGCGTTAGACAATAAAGATTACGAAAGTTTTAAAGTTGCTCTTAAAAAAATGCAAAAACATTGGGACACCCTAGGGATTAATTACTTTAAAGATAGCGATAAGATTGAAGCTGAATTGAAAGCAAAAGCAGCAGCAAAAAAGAATAAAAAAGAATAAAAATGAAATATATATCGATACTATCAGCAGTACTACTTATCTGTTTTAGCTGTCAAAAACCAACAAAAACATTTACAGAAGCAGAAATCTCTATCGTACCGAAACCTATTCAAACCATTATAGGAGAAGGTTCGTATTCGTTTTCTAAAAATACTTCTATTTTAATTGAAGAAGAGGCGCAAAAACCAGCTGCAAACTATTTATCAGATTTATTTGAAAATGCTGTAGGATATGCGCTTCCGTTTTCAGAAACAGTAGAAAATGCAAGCATTATTTTGATGAAAGACGCAAGTCTTGAGCCAGAAGCATATCATTTAGAAGTAAGTCCAGAAAAAATAATTATAAAAGCAAGTGATGCTGCAGGTTATTTTTATGGTGTACAAACCATCCGTCAATTGCTTCCTTCAAATATAGAGAAGACCGCGAATAAAGAACAAAAATGGGTAATTCCGAGCATTGTAATTAATGATGCTCCTCGTTTTTCTTGGAGAGGAATGCACATGGATTTTAGTCGTCATTTTTTTAGTATCGATGAGGTTAAAACCTTTTTAGACTACATGGCATTGTACAAGTTAAATACATACCACATGCATTTAACAGATGATCAAGGTTGGCGAATTGAAATAAAGAAATATCCTTTATTAACAGAAAAAGGTGCGTGGCGCGTAGAAAGTTCTCATGATAAAACATGTAACGAATTGGCTAAAACAGATCCTTCTTACACAATAGATCCGCAGCATTACCACCAAAGAGATGGTAAAAAAATGTATGGAGGTTTCTTTACACAAGAACAAATTAAAGAAATTATTGCGTATGCTTCAGAAAGACAAATTGAGGTAATTCCAGAAATTGATATGCCAGGACATTTTAAATCTGCTATCGATAATTATCCGTATTTATCTTGTACAGGAAAACCAGGTTGGGGTAAAGATTTCTCAACTCCGGCATGTTTGGGAAAGGAATCTTCATATGAGTTTACAAAAAATATTTTAGCTGAAATTGCCGCTTTATTCCCTTCAAAATACATTCATATTGGTGGTGATGAAGTAAATATTGAATCTTGGGAAGAATGTCCACTTTGTCAAAAAGCGATAAAGCACAACAACTTAAAGAACGAACATGAATTGCAATCTTTTTTCAACAAAGACATTGAAGCTTTCTTAAAAACAAAAGGAAAAGAACTAATGGGATGGGATGAAATTGTGGAAGGTGGTTTGTCTAAAGATGCCACGATGATGTGGTGGCGTAACTGGGCACCTAAAATGCGAGATATTGCTGCAAATAATGATAGTGATATGATTATTACGCCTTGTTTCGAGTATTATTTTGATGCAAAACATGAGGTAACGCCATTTGAAAAAGTATACAAATACGAACCGATTCCTGAAGGATTTACACAAGCGCAATCTAAACACGTTTTAGGAATTCAAGCCAATTTATGGTCAGAAATGATTCCTAACTTTAAGCGATTACAATATCAAGCTTTTCCAAGAATGTTAGCAATGGCAGAAACAGCTTGGTCTTTAAAAAGTAATAAAAACTATGAAGCCTTTCAAAAACGAATGGCCATTCAATATGATCGATTAGATGCGTTAGATATTCAATATCACATTCCGTCTGTAACTGGTTTTAAAGACAAAGTAGCCTTTTTAGATACAGCAATTGTAACCTTAAATCCTCCATTGAAAGGAATGGATATTTATTACACGACAGATGGAAGCGTTCCTTCGAAAAAATCTAAAAAATATACTGCTCCTTTAGAATTTACAGAAAAAATTACCTTAAACACCATTGCTTTTAGAGGCGATATTGCTAGTGATACAAGGGCTGCTAGTATCGAAAAACAAACGTATTTAGAGCCTGTAACGATTACTCCTAAGAAGGGTTTAATAAAACGTTGGGTAGGTGTTAAAAAATTTAAAGTAGTGGATGCTATTGTATTGCCTAAAAAAGCTTCTTTTACTTCGGTTGCTGCTATTAATATTGAAAAATATGATGTTGTACCACAATTATCAATGGTTTTTAAAGGATATTTTTATGCTGAAGAAGAGGGTTTATTTGAGTTTGCTACAAAATCTGACGATGGAAGTTTACTTTATATTGGTGATCAATTGGTGGTAGATAATGGTGGAAACCATTCTGCAATTGAAAAAAATGGAATGGTCGCATTAAAAAAAGGATGGCATCCTCTTACCGTAAAATTTCATGAAGCAACTGGTGGCGGACAATTAACCGTTTGGTACACGGCTCCTAATGGCGAAAAGACAATTTTAAAAGGTAACACAATTGCACATGATTAATTCACAAAGAAAAAACATCTACTTTCTACTATTTCTTGCTGTTTTTACAAGTTGTAAAACTGTAAATAAAGACACTAAAATAAATGAAAAAAAACCAAATATCATTTTATTTATGGTAGATGATATGGGATGGCAAGATACTTCTGTTCCGTTTTGGAAACAAAAAACAGCTTTTAATAGTCGGTATCATACACCAAATATGGAACGTCTTGCAAGTCAGGGTATGAAATTTACACAAGCCTACGCAACACCGGTTTGTACGCCAACGCGGGTGAGTTTAATTTCGGGAATGAATGCTGCGAGACATAAAGTAACCAACTGGACTTTTAAAAGAGATATTTCTATGGTAACGCCTCCCAAAGGGTTAAAAATGCCCCTTTGGAATTTAAATGGAGCGCAACCTACAGATACAGTTCCACGTTCTGTTCATATTACGCCGTTACCACAGTTATTAAAAAACAATGGCTATGAAACCATTCATGTTGGTAAAGCGCATTTTGGTGCAATTGGTACGCCTAGTGCAGATCCAAAAATGCTTGGTTTTAATGTAAATATTGGTGGTCATGCTGCAGGACAACCCGGAAGTTATTACGGGACGGATGATTTTAGAAATCTAAACAGTCAAACCACCATTTGGGATGTTCCTGGTTTAGAAAAATACCACGGAAAAGATATTTTTCTTACAGAAGCACTTACAAAAGAAGCAATCATTGCAATGGACAATGCTATTGCTATTGATAAACCTTTTTATTTATACATGTCTCATTACGCAGTACACACTCCTATTCAAGGAGATTCTAGGTTTGAACAAAAATATATTGACCAAGGATTGCATCCAACAGAAGCTAAATACGCTTCGTTACTTGAAGGAATGGATAAAAGTTTGGGTGATTTAATGGATCATTTGGAAGATAAAGGCATTGCAGAAAATACTATTATTCTGTTCATGTCAGACAATGGAGGTTTAAGCGCAGTTGCTCGCGGAGGTGAAAAACATACGCATAACAAACCGTTGTCTAGCGGAAAAGGTTCTGTGCACGAAGGTGGTATTCGCGAACCAATGCTCGTAAAATGGCCAGGAATTACCAAAGAAAACTCAATAAGTAACGATTTTGTTATTATTGAAGATTTTTTTCCTACCATTCTTGAACTTGCAAAAATAGATGGTTACAAAACCGTACAAACGATAGACGGTAAAAGTTTTACTCCTATTCTAAAAGGAGAAAAACAAGACAATACCAACAGATCCTTAATTTGGCATTATCCTAATAACTGGGGACCAACAGGCCCAGGAATTGGAGCAACAAGCACCATCAGAAAAGGAGATTGGAAATTAATTTATTATCATTTAGACAGCAGTTTCGAGTTGTTTAATATTACTGCAGATATTGGTGAAACAACCAATTTAGCATCCAAAGAGGGTGAAAAGCTACACGCATTAGCAAACGAGTTAAGTACTTACTTAAGAAGTGTAGATGCTCAAATGCCAACGAACACAAACACCAATGAGCTTGTGCCTTTACCAGACAATGAGTTCGTATTAAAATCTTATATAAAATAAATTATGAGTTATCGTATTTTACTATTTTTAAGTATCAGTCTTATCGCTTTTGGTTGTCAAAAACAAGACTTTAAAATTGAACAAACGTATCAAGAGCCAAAAGATCCGTCACCTAGTTTAGATGACAATTGGGCTGCCGTTCCTAAAGGATTACAAGCAGCTATTACTTCTACCAACATTCGTTTTGTTAGAAGTGAAATTCCAACTATAGAACCACAAAACATTTGGTCTGGAAATGTTTGGAAAGGCGAAAGAACATCTGCACAATTAGTACTTTGGAGCACGGACTCTATAACAGAAGTAAAAACGACTATTTCAGCTTTCAAATCTGATACTGGGGACGTTTTACCTTCTAATATTGCTGAAATCAGTTTTGTGAAATATCTAATTACCGATGAATTTGCGAACGGTTGTGGTTATAGAAAACCAGAAGATTTCGCCGCTTCTTTAGCCGCAGATGTTTTAGACCCTGTGAGTTCTTATGCTATTAAAGCAAATGAAACAAGACCAATTTGGATTGCGATAAACACACCATCCGACGCCAAAGCAGGAAGCTATAAAAGTACTTTTGAAATAGTAATAAACGGACAAAAGACTCAGGAATTCGAATTCACTTTACATGTAATTGATAAAGTATTGCCACCAGCAACCGAATGGAAATTTCATTTAGATTTATGGCAAAATCCGTATGCCGTTGCACGTGTTCACAATGTAAAACCTTGGTCTTCGGAGCATATCGAGCTATTAAAACCCGTGATGAAAAGACTTGCAGATGCCGGACAAAAAGTAATTACCGTATCGCTAAATAAACGCCCTTGGAATGGTCAAACTTTTGACCCGTTTGAGGCTATGATTGATTGGAAAAAGAAAACCGACGGTACTTGGACCTATGATTTTACTGTTTTTGACAATTGGGTGCAGTTGATGATGGATTTAGGAATTAAAAATCAAATTAGTTGTTATTCTATGGTTCCTTGGGGAAATGAGTTTTATTATTTTGATGAAACAGAAAACAAGGAAATTAAAATAGCTGCAGCACCAGGAACCAAAGCTTACGAAGATTTATGGATTCCGTTTTTAAAACAGTTTAAGATACATGTAGAGCAAAAAGGATGGAATAAAATCACAAGAATTGCAATGGATGAACGCGGTCCTAAAGAAATGAAAGCAATGCTTGAATTATTAAATGAGCATGCGCCAGAATTTGGCGTTTCTTTTGCCGATAATCATAAAAGTTATAAATTATATCCAGATGAATTAAAAGATATGTCTGTTGCTTTTGGGCATCCTGTAGACGAAAAAGACTTACAGCAAAGAAAAGCAGTTGGTCATATCAGTACCCATTATGTGTGTTGTACAGATAAATTTCCGAATACGTTTACCTTTTCTCCTCCTGCAGAAGGTGTTTTTATAGGCTGGTACACCATGGCTGCAAATTTTGATGGGTTTTTACGTTGGTCTTACAATAGTTGGACAGAAAACCCATTGCAAGATTCTCGTTTTAGAGCGTGGCCTGCGGGCGATACGTATATTGTGTATCCTAAAAATAGAAGTTCTATTCGTTTCGAAACGCTTCGAGAAGGGATTCAGGATGCTGAAAAAATTAGAATTTTAAGAGAAGAGTTTTCTAAAAAAGAAATGTTAGCGGAACTAAAATCCTTAAATAATTTAGTAGCCACTTTTAACATCACTACTAAACCAGCAGATTTAGAAAAGATGTTACAAGATGCAAAAAATACAATTAATGCTTTCGCTGAAAAATAAAATTGAATACAATGAAAATCCAGAAAAATCATCAACAGAAAAAAAACAAAACGAACTTAAAGATGCGTCTTACTTTTTTAATAGCTTTCGTTTTAGTATCCAACTTTAGTGTTGCACAAAGTTTAGATATAAATCCTACACCTCAACAATTTATGAGTGAAGGAAGTATGGAAATGCCAACTATTTTTAATATTCAACAGAAAAATACAGACAAAGCTACACAACATTTATTGAGCTCTTTTTTTACTACTGATCATACAGATGCTACAGGCTTTTCTATCATTATTGGCGATGTTGATAGTAAAATATCCAGAAAACTAAGAAGAAAAGTTCCTGGGAAAGCAGAAAGTTATTTTATTAAAAGTACCGAAAAAAGCATCACTATTATTGGTAGAGATGCCAGAGGAACCTATTATGGTGTTCGTACATTATTGGCATTATTGCAAAATGAAAAAATGCCTTTAGGAGAAATTTTAGATTATCCAGATGTTGCGGCAAGAGGAACTGTAGAAGGTTTTTACGGAACTCCTTGGAGTTTTGAACATAGAATTCGTCAGCTAGATTTTTATGGCGAAAATAAATTAAATACGTATATCTATGGACCAAAAGATGACCCTTATCATAGTTCACCAAATTGGAGAAAACCCTATCCAGAAAATGAAGCAGCGCAATTAAAAAAATTAATAGACAGAGCTGAAATGAATCAAGTGGATTTTGTGTGGGCAATTCACCCAGGAAAAGACATCAAATGGAATGATGAAGACAGAAAAAATCTATTAAATAAATTTGAATTGATGTATGATTTAGGTGTGCGTGCCTACGCTGTTTTTTTTGATGATATTTCTGGTGAAGGTACAAACCCTAGTCAGCAAGCAAAATTATTAAACTATTTGCACAACAACTTTATCACAGTTAAAAAAGATGTAAAACCTTTAATTATGTGTCCGACAGAATACAACAAAGGTTGGTCTAAACCAGAGGGTGGTTATTTAGAAACTTTAGGTAAGGAATTAGATGCTTCTGTTCGAATTATGTGGACAGGAAACAGCGTTGTTGCTGATATTGATAAGGAAACAATGAATTGGATTAATGCTAAAATACAGCGTAAAGCTTTTATTTGGTGGAATTTTCCAGTATCCGATTATGTAAGAAATCATATGCTTTTAGGCCCTACCTACGGAAACGGAAAAGATATTGCCAATGATGTATCTGGCTTTGTTTCTAACCCGATGGAACATGCAGAAGCTTCTAAAATTGCTATTTATGGTGTTGCAGATTATTCTTGGAATATGGCAGCATACCAACCTCAAAAAAGTTGGTTAGACGCTTTAAAAGTAGTGATGCCAAAAAGTTATAAAGCGCTAGAGGTTTTCGCTCGTCATAACAGCGATTTAGGTTCGAATGGACATCGATACAGACGAAAAGAATCTGTGTCTTTTTCGCCGAAAGCAACCGCTTTTCTTAAACAGTTAAAAGCAGGTGAAAATATTGATAATTTTAAAGCAGTAGAAAATGAGTTTCATGCAATGGTAGAAGCTTCATATATTTTACTAAACAGTTCAGACAATGCGGTGCTTTTAGATGAAATTCGTCCTTGGGTACAACAATTTAAATTATTAGGTCAATCTGGGCTTGGTATGCTACATATGTACACATCTTTACAAGCAAAACAAACTGATGATTTCGAAAGAAGTTACAATGCTATTATTGCAGTTAAAGCAGAAATGTATCAAATTGATCGTACAAAAAACCAAAACCCGTATCAACCAGGAGTAAAAACGGCTACTTTAGTGGCTTCCCCTTTAATTGATGACAGTTTTGCTTATTTAACAGCTGCTTACAACAAAGAATTTAATAAAAATTTAGCGGTAGCATCCAATTACAATCCACATCTTTTATTTACAAATATTAAACAATTACAGAACCAACAAATAAGTTTAACAGACAGAACATTGGTTTTAAATCCGCCATTAGAAGTAATTCAAATGGGTGCCAATGCCTATTTTGGTTTCGAATTAGACAAAACAACGCGCGTGCCTAACGTTCAGTATCAATTAGAAAATACTTCTATTTATAAAAATTTAGAACTACAAACTTCTACTAATGGAACTGCTTGGGCAACTATAAAAACGGAAGTTAAAAAAGACGCCATTCATGTTAGCCTAAACAAACAGGTAAAATACATCCGAATTGTAAATTCGAGCACAGAAAACATAGAGACTAAGATTGTTCATTTTAAAATTGAAGTGAAATAACATACGCTATAAAATAAAAATGATGAAGCTGGTTCGTTTAGCAATTCATAAAAAAACAAAAATCTCAAAATGAAATTCGTTTTGAGATTTTTTATTTGTTAAAAGAAAGCAATTTTACAAGGTCTTGCCAACTGACTTTTTTTATTTTAAACCTGAGTTCGCCTTAACGATTCGCAGAAAAGTGCTAATTGTGTAGGATTTTATTTTTCAAATTTTATAGCTGGTTTACGCAGAACTGCCTGCCAACTGGCTATTGTTCGCAGAATAATAACAACTATTTATTTTCTGTAATCAAATAAACATGTTACTATAATAAAACAATTTACAGCGTTTAAAATACCCACAGTGTTTCGTGTAAAGATGCTCGGGTTATGCTGCACGCGCAATAACAAACTATAGGGTTATGTCTTCCTAAAAACAAGGCTACAAACTACCTTTTTTAAAAGCATCAATACCCGTGTGTAATTTTCTTTTCAGTTTTAAAGACGGTTGGTAATTATTGCCGGTAAAATATTTTTATTTTTCTTATTGCCAATAGTAGTGCTTCTTTTAGTAATTCTGTACCGTAATGCTATTTTTTAATTTAATTCTTTGTACCTTGCTGTAGCCCTTTCTACGCTTGCTTTTTACAAGTAACAAAAAAACACTACATTAAATATTAAAATATACTAGTATATTCATAAAAATATACTAGTATATTTATAAAATTATGCTAGTATATTTACAAAACTCTGCCGTAACAATGTTCTAACTCTGCCGTAACAATGACAAAACTCTCTAGTAACAAATAACAAAAACATACTACCAAAATAACCCAGTACTACTTCGCTAATTTTTTGGTGTCCAGTAAATTTAAAAAAAACTAATTGTATAAGCGTAAAGGCTACACTAATTAATTATTCTGTAACTCGTTTTAATCAGCCAACAATGATTGCAATTCGTAATGCGAAACGAAACTTAACAGGAAATTATCACAAAACAAAGAAGAAACACTTGCAATTATACTTAAATGAATTTGTTTAAAAACGCAACAGAAGATACTTTTGCGAAAAAATATTTAATAGGCTCGTAATTGCTACTATTACAGGGTTATGAATACTTACAGTCATACAAACTTTTATTTAAAGAAGGTTCAAAGACTTGGCAAAAGTCGTCAATATCACAAATAATAGTTGTTGCTTTATCTATAAAAATTATAAGGTAAAAGATTAGTTACATATTTTATTTTCAGAGCTTAAGTATACTATTTCCCTGTCTTTTTCCCTGTTATTTATTTAAATTTCTTACATCGAACTCGGGTTTTAAAAAAGGAATTGCAGGTACATATTTATTTTTTAATCCTTTTTTACTTCTTCTAATGTTTAAAATAATGAAAATTATATTATAGAAGTATAAGAATAATATCGTTACTGTGAATATTGAGTAATCAGCTATAAATACGGGAAATGAATGTATTAAGTTAAAATTAATTGACACATATAATCCCTTCGTTGCTATCATTAAAACTACATAAAGCACTAAAGTCCAAGTAATTTGAAAGCTGATTAGTTTTTTACCAGAATCATCTACAAGTTTTATCTTTTCCCTTTTTAAAACCCACATCACAAGAGGAATTATTATTCCCAATAGCGGCTGAATTAAAATACTAAATTGCACTTAAATTTAAAAGAATTAAATACCCTTTATCTTCAATATCTGTCCATTCTAAAAGGTCATCTGGTGTTACCCCAAGAGCACGCGTTAATTTTATAAGCGTGTCTCCTCTAGGAATTGACGCTCCTTTTTCAATTCGCTGAATTGTTCTTATACTTAATTTTGACGCTTCCGATAATTGTTCTTGAGAAAATCCTTTTCGATTCCGTAAGTCTTTAATTTTGATTGCTAAGTTTTGATTATTCATTTTGATTTGTTTTAATGATTACTCAGCAAAGATATTTTTATGTTGTGCTATTGGTTGCGTCATTTCTATGTCAATCTTATGACATGTACGCCAATGTTCAGCACTAATGACATGTAAAGGTTTTAAACTTGTCTTTTAAGCAGTGAGTTTAGTAAATAAAACACGACCCCAGAAAGTTGGTTTGCACTTTCGTAAGTAAGCGATTTACCAGCAATTAAATACACAAAGTATTGTAAAACGTTATTATTCCTAAATTTCAATTTTTATTTCTTCTGGCCAAATCACAAATTGTCCATATTGTCCTTCTTTTTCAATTCCGCCAAATTCTTTTCCGTTTTCTGTGACAAACCAATCATCATCTTTCTTAATCATCATTTTCTTTTTGACAAGAATAGAATTAATTTTCCTACTACTTAATTCGGTTTCTTGAGATAATTCCTTTGTCGTTTTATAAACAGATTTTGAAAAATTTGCTTGGTTAGACTTTTCAGGTTTAGATATTTTTTTAGGTTGTATTTTTTTCTGTGGCGCTTTGATGTATGAAAAGTCTTCACTATTATGAATCATAGATTCAATGTCTTTTGTTGCATCTTCATAAATCTTTTTATCTTCTTCGTTTTCCAGGTCAATTAAAATTCCCATTTCTCGATTATGTACTTGAGAATATTCATAAAGATTCATTGATGCAATTATCATTTTATTTTCGTTAAGGTAACATTTAGCATGAAGATTTTTAGAGAAATAAAGTCTTACATATTTTAAATTTTCTAAAAAACTCATTTCAGAAGGTGCAAGTTCTTGCTTTCCGAAAATTATTCGTACATCAACTTTTTCTCTTTCTTTGTCATTTAGAAGTTCTTTAACTTGGTCTGAAAGTTTAAGATATGGACTAATTAGATAAAGTTCTTTTCGAGCATCTTTGATTAAATTTACCAGTTCTGCACTTATACTTGAAGTTCTTAAATATTTCGCCATTTTAAATTTTAGTTACAATTTTTCTTTTAATGTTTTATGTTGTTGTATATGCTTTGTTGCGTGTTTTAAGCAACTAATTTAGTAAATAATTACCGACCAAGAAAGTCCGCGAGGACTTTCGTAAGTAGGCAAGAACCCAGCAATAAATTATATACGGCTTAACTTAGCATTATACTAAATATGTTAACTTAAACAATATAAATTAGAAAGCACAAAAGAGGGGATTAAGGTTATTTTATACGCAGAGACTATAGATCTCGTCAACATTGAAAATCACCTCTCTTTTCTACACAGATTTCGTA
>NZ_VORS01000040.1 GCF_007997075.1 Polaribacter sp. IC073 | reverse complement strand
GGTAATGTCTAAGGTCGAATTTGCCGTATTTGTTCCGTCACTGACCGTATATGTAACTTGTGGTACGGTTCCGTTGAAATTTAATACTGGTGCAAACGAATAACTACCGTCTGTATTTATGGTCAACGTTCCTTTTCCTGCAATTAATGTTGATCCTGCGGTCGTTGGGCTTACTGTTATTGGAGATCCTCCAGAGACCACAAAACTTGTGATATTTAAAGTAGTTCCTGCATCAATATCTGTATCATTTACATCTATCAATCCATTTTCTTTGGCAACCGTTAAGGTTTCATCTTCATTTGTGCTTCCAGTATCTGGATTCGCTTGCGGCGCATCATTTACTGCAGTGATCGTTATAATTTGATTCGCTGTTGCTGTCTCGCCATTTCCATCACTTATTACATAAGCAAATGTTGAACTTCCATTGTAATTCGCGGTCGGTGCAAAACTAATTGCCCCACCTGAAGTTACTGTTACAA
>NZ_VORS01000039.1 GCF_007997075.1 Polaribacter sp. IC073 | reverse complement strand
AAAAAAAAGAGCTAAACTCTAGGGAAAGTTTGGCTCTCATGCATTGATAATCTAGGGGGAATATTTTCTGTAGAATTTACTTGTTTTAGATTATTTTACAAAACCCTTATCAACAAGTGCTTATTGATTGCTACACTACAAATATATTCATTATTGTAAAACTATAAAATAGGTGATTTTCTTAATTTCTACATTTTAATTGAGACGAAACTAATTTCATCAAAATTGTCAAGCTCGATATTTTACAGTTTTAAATCAGAAAAACGTTCAAAACAATAAAATTACTATGAGAACTAGTATTTATTAACGTGTATCTAGAAAACAAATAAAAGGAAGAGGTATTACTGGTTTTAAATTCTAAAAATGCTTAAAATACGTCTTACTAATTTTCACAGTATATACTCTAAAAAAAAGAGCTAAACTCTAGGGAAAGTTTGGCTCTCATGCATTGATAATCTAGGGGGAATATTTTCTGTAGAATTTACTTGTTTTAGATTATTT
>NZ_VORS01000003.1 GCF_007997075.1 Polaribacter sp. IC073 | reverse complement strand
GGGCTCACCTCTTCCCATCTCGAACAGAGAAGTTAAGCCCAATCGCGCCGATGGTACTGCATTTATGTGGGAGAGTAGGTCGCCGCCTTTCTTAATTCTGATACAATCAGAATATTACAAACCTCATGTCGAAAGATATGAGGTTTTTTAAATATTATATATATACTTCAGTTTTACTGAAGTATATATATAAATTAGTATTACGATAATTATTGAAATACTAGCAACTAACCCATTAAATTTTAGGGTGGTTATAGCATTAGGGCTCACCTCTTCCCATCTCGAACAGAGAAGTTAAGCCTAATCGCGCCGATGGTACTGCATTTATGTGGGAGAGTAGGTCGCCGCCTTTCTTAATTCTGATAAAATCAGAATACTACGAACCTCATATCTCACGATATGAGGTTTTTTTATGTAAGAAATTCAAACAGTTTGTTTATGTTTGGAATATATTGCCTGTAACTATGGAAGAAGTGACCTGTTCTGCAAGTGAAATTAACGTTTAACTTTTGCTGCTATGTGCAAAAGTATTGAACACACACATGGTATCACTAAAAAATTTGGTACCAATACAGAGAGTTATGGTTAAGCTAGAGGTATGAACTTTGAACCTTAATTTATTTTTATTTTAAAACATCAATTGAAATTGCGAAATTATTATTATCAGAAACGCTTGTTCATTTTTTACCTAACCAAATACGAGGTTAAAAGGGTGTCTTTATTTTTTATTTTACTGAACTAGAAGATCATAGTTCCTAAATAATTTAAATTGAGCCCTAAAGGATTTGTTCCGGAAGCTCCCGTTCAAGATTTTGAAATCCAGGGTAATTTTTTGTTTACATATTATTAGACGACATGGGGTGAGAATAAATCTAAGAAAGTAGTTACAAGAGATTGGCAGTTATCCGCAAAAGTTTTAGAATTATAAGTGAATTTAATGCCTTTTTAAAACGAATCATTAGGTAAGTATGCAAGGACTATTTCTTTTATAGCTAATTGCTAAGGGGCGAATACTAAGGACCTACAAAAATAAAACAAAAATTATTTATATGATTTTAAACATTGCAATCAAAGCCACCTACAAAACAATGGTTATTATTTACCGAAAATATTAGAGAATAGTTTTTTATAGATGAAACTGTATTTTCTAATGTTGATTTATCGTCTTTGTGTATTGAAAGTTACGTTATTTAAGCAGTGAATTTACTAAATAAAACACAGAAAAAAAAATGTGCCAAGATTTTCATAAGTAAACTAAAAGCAGTAATTTTTAATACACGGTGTTGGGTGTAGGTATTTTGTTTTTCAACTTTTTCTAAATTAAATTCCTATTTTATTTACTTTTCCTAAATTATCTTAAACTTCAAGATTTTAGTTTTTCGCACAGTTCAGTAGAGTTTGATTTTAAGAACCTTAATATTTCTGTTTTATCTACTTTTCCTAAATTATCTTAAACCTCAAGATTTTTGTCTTTCGCACAGTTCAGTAGAGTTTGATTTTAAGAATCTTAATATTTCTGCTTTATTTACTTTTCCTAAATTGTCTTAAACATCAAGATTTTAGTTTTTCGCACAGTTCAGTAGAGTTTGATTTTAAGAACCTTAATATTTCTGTTTTATCTACTTTTCCTAAATTACCTTAAACCTCAAGATTTTAGTTTTTCGCCCAGTTCGGTGGAGTTTGATTTTAAAAACCTTTAAATTTCTGCTTTATCTACTTTTCCTAAATTATCTTAAAATTCAATATTTTACTTTGATTTTAAGATTGATTTGCCATTAAAATAACTGTATTTTAATATCTTAGAATTTATTTGTTGAGTTTCAGTTTTTACTTACACCCAACTACTATCATAAGTAATAAAAACGCAAAAGGAAATAAAGCAGCTTTCATAGCGATGATTAAATGCATTAAAGCTCAAATACATCAAAAGATATTTTCAAATAACAGAAAAATAATAAAAGAAGTAACACTAGATATCGATGGAAATATGGGCTTAATTTTGTAGAAATTATTCTTACAGTCGACTCGGGCTATAGCTAGGTTTTATGCACAAAAATCAGCTTTAGATACTTTACAGGAAATTAGAATTGAACATTGTTGGGAAGTATGCATAAAGAAAATGGTGCCCGTGAAAATGCTAGAAAAAAAATTATTAAAATAGACTTGGAAACTATTTTCAGCGGAGATACATTACAATAATTATTAGCAAGAAGTAAGTTTTTACGATGTAAATTGAATAGTAAATCAACAAGAAAGAGCTGAAATGCTTCCTGTAATCTATCCAGATATAGAGAAAACCTACATATTATCTCATATTTATCCTGGATATATATTCAGACAAAGGACAAAAAAGCTGCTTTAATTAGGCTTACTAAATGCGATGAAAAAGTAAGATAAGTGAAGTTCAATATTTTGAAGAGTAGTGCTAGAACTAGATTTATGAACTATAAGAATGTTCCTCATTATTTTGAGCATAGGATTACAGTTGCTTTCGCAGCCGCTCTTAATGCTAAAATCAAAGCTTTAGAACTCAGTTTAGAGGTTTTGGAACATAGAATCTTTCTTTTTTAGACTTATAGATATATAAAACCTTATAATTTTGTACATCATCTGGGCTTTGCTTGGATGGTATTCTCGTAAGCCTTTGGGATACGTAATCGTTTATGGTAGTTGTTTTTCTATATGTATTGCTTATGCTTAATATGAATGAATTAAACACCATTGATGATTTCTAATGTGATATAGTTAGGCCCTGTGTGCGTAATATTTTCTAGACTACCTAATGGAGTTCTTTGGAATTCGATAAAGATTTCCTATGGTGTCAAAGTTAGCTAAACGGTAATTAATTTTTAAAAACTCATCCGAAGTACTTTCTTTTATATTGTTCTCTTTTTTAATATTGTATTAAAACCCGCTTTTTACTTTTTTATTAGTAGTAAATTTATTAGATTTTAGCTATTTTTCTGTTCTAAATACGGCAAAGATATATTAAGAAAAAGTTAGTTAAGATATTCGTTAGAAGCGGGTAATATAACGACTGTGATCTTACCAAAAGAGTCTCAAAATGATTGATAATTCTTAAAATACATATAGAAATGCTTCATTATTTTGTGATTACCTGTTTACATTTTCTTATTTTTGTGACTAAATAATTAAAATACTTATATGATATCAACAAACGAATATTTTGACGGTAATGTTAAATCTTTAGGATACAAATCAGCTATTGGAAGTTCTACACTAGGAGTAATGGAAGAGGGTTCATATGAATTTGAGACCAGTAAGCATGAGACTATGAATGTGATAGAGGGAGAGATGACGGTGCTGTTACCGAAAACTTCTGATTGGGTTACTTATAAAACAGGTGAAGCTTATCAAATTGAAGCAAATAAAAAGTTTCAAGTTAAAGTATCAAGACAGACATCTTATTTATGTCAATATAAATAAAATTAATAAAAATAACTTTTTAAAGCATAAGGACTTCCAAGTTGGATATTCTTATGCTTTTTTTTTAAGATTTAGTTAACTTCCGTACTTCAATTAATATGTAAAAAACGCACTCTCTTTGCTACTATAACTCATAAGAAGATTATAGTGTATTTTCCGTTTAAAATTCTAGTAAATAATTGATCATTTTAGGGTTTATTTAGGACACTAGTAGTGAAGAAGTTCAAACTGAGGAATGAAAGGAGAATTTGTATTGCATGCGTGCAACAAATAATTGTCTTTAAAATTTAACAAAAAAACTCATCAATATTTATGTATTGATGAGTTTTATAAAATAAATACTTAAAATGGATGTTTACATAGCAACTAAATCGCCAGAAACATCTTTTGAAGGCAATTCTGATTTCCCCATTAAAAAGAGATCTACTTGTCTGGCAGCTTCTCTACCTTCTGAAATTGCCCAAACAATTAAAGATTGTCCGCGACGCATATCTCCTGCCGTAAATATGTTTTTTACATTAGTTTGATATTTTCCGTACTCCGCTTTATAGTTCGATCGCACATCTTTTTCAAGTCCTAATTTGTCTGCTAATGTACTTTCTGGACCTGTGAAACCTAATGCCAATAGCGCTAAATCACAAGGCCATATTTTTTCTGTACCTTCAATTTCAATTAATTCTGGTCTTTGACCCGGAACCATTTTCCATTCAACATTCACCGTTTTTAAAGCTATTAATTTTCCGTTTTCATCTTTAACAAACTCTTTTGTGTTGATTAACCAATTACGTTCTGCTCCTTCATCATGAGAAGAAGAAGTTTTTAATTGTAAAGGCCAATAAGGCCAAGGAGTTGTTGGTGAACGGTGTCCTGGAGGTTTTGGCATAATTTCAAAATTAACTACAGATTTTGCTCCATGTCTGTTTGAAGTACCAATACAATCTGAACCTGTATCTCCACCACCAATAACTATTACGTCTTTATCGGTTGCCATTATTTGGTCTTTTACTACTGCTCCAAACAATACTTTTGTTTGTTGTGTTAAAAAATCCATGGCTTGTACAACTCCATCAGCATTAATACCAGGAGTTGGTAAGCTTCTTTTTTCTGTAGAACCGCCACATAGAACAATGCTATCAAAAGCTTTTAAGTCTTTAACATCATAATTAACGCCAACATTAACGTTGGTTTTAAATAAGATTCCTTCTGCTTCTAAAATAGCGATTCTTCTATCGATAATTCCTTTCTCCATTTTGAAATTCGGAATTCCGTAACGCAATAAACCACCAATTGCATCATCTCTTTCGAAAACAGTTACTGTATGACCCGCTCTATTTAATTGTTGTGCCGCAGCTAAACCTGAGGGGCCAGAACCAATAACTGCGATTGTTTTGTCGGTTCTGTTCTTTGGAGGTTGTGGTTTAATCCATCCTTCTTTAAAGGCACGTTCTACAATATTTTTTTCAATATTTTCAATAGAAACAGGGTCTTCAATAATACCCAATACACATGATTGTTCACATGGAGCAGGACATAAGCGACCTGTAAATTCCGGAAAATTATTTGTAGAATGTAATATCCATGAAGCTTTTTTCCATTCCCCTTGATGTACCATGTGATTAAAATCTGGAATTAGATTTCCTAATGGACAACCACTGTGACAAAAAGGAATACCACAATCCATACAACGTGACCCTTGTTTTGTTACCTCTTTTTCTGAAAGAGGAACTGTAAATTCCTTATAATTCTTTACTCTATCTTTTACAGAAGTGTACGTTTCATCCTGTCTTTCAAATTCTTTAAATCCTGTTATTTTTCCCATGACATTATGCTTTTGTTAATTCTTCGAACATTGGTTCTTCTGTTTCTAAACGTTTTAATGCTTTTTTGTATTCCGTTGGCATCACTTTTACAAAGTTTCTTAAACTTGTATCCCAATCTGCTAACAATTCAGTGCCTCTATTACTATCTGTATATAAAACGTGTTTTTCTATGGTTGCTTTTAACTCTGCTGCAACTTCTTCAGAAATTTCTTCAAATTCAATTGACTCTGTATTACAAAGTCCGTTTACAAATTTATTTTCTGGATCGTATACATACGCAATTCCACCACTCATACCAGCAGCAAAATTTCTTCCTGTTTTACCTAATACAACTACTTTACCACCTGTCATGTACTCACAACAGTGATCTCCAACACCTTCTACAACCGCAGTTGCACCCGAATTACGAACTGCAAAACGTTCCCCTGCAATTCCGTTAATGTAAGCTTGACCAGCGACTGCACCGAACATACAAACATTACCTACAATGATATTGTTTTCTGCTAAAAAGTCTGCTTTTGCTGGCCTCTTAATAATTAATTTTGCTCCAGATAAACCTTTTCCTAAATAATCATTTGTATTACCATCTAGCGTAAATGTTAATCCGTGTGCACCAAACGCGCCAAAACTTTGTCCTGCGGAACCTGTAAAGTTGATATTCAACGTGTCTTCAGGCAAACCTAAATGACCGTAAATTTTAGAGATTTCATTACTAACAATTGCTCCAACAGCTCTGTTTGTATTTTTAATTGGATAATCTAAGGTCATTTTTTCTTTTCGATACAAAGCTCTATGTGAATCTTTTAATATGGTAAAGTCTAAAACGCCTTCTAAATTATGATCTTGAGGCTCTGTATTTTTAACAGTCATACTTTTATACCCGGTTGGCCTGTGTAAAATACTAGATAAATCTAACCCTTTTGCTTTATAATGTTTGATCGCTTTATTTGCGTTGATTTTATGAGTTTGACCCACCATTTCATCTAAAGTTCTGAAACCAAGTTCAGCCATAATTGCTCTTAATTCTTCTGCAATGTAAAAGAAGAAATTAATTACGTGTTCTGGTGTTCCTTTAAAGTTTTTACGCAACTCTTTATCTTGTGTTGCAATACCAACCGGACACGTATTTAAATGACATTTACGCATCATAATACAACCAGAAGCAACCAAAGGAGCCGTTGCAAAACCAAATTCTTCAGCACCTAACAATGCAGCAATGGCAACATCACGACCTGTTTTTAATTGTCCGTCACACTCCACAACAATTCTACTTCGTAAACTATTCATTACCAAAGTTTGTTGGGCTTCTGCCAAACCAAGTTCCCAAGGTAAACCTGCGTGTTTTAATGAAGTTAAAGGAGAAGCTCCTGTACCACCATCATAACCAGATATTAAAACAACATCTGCTTTTGCTTTTGCAACACCAGCAGCAATGGTACCTACACCAACCTCCGAAACCAATTTCACATTAATTCTAGCCTCACGATTTGCATTTTTTAAATCGTAAATTAACTGTGCTAAATCTTCAATGGAATAAATATCGTGGTGTGGAGGAGGAGAAATCAATCCTACAAAAGGAGTTGAATTACGCACGGCAGCAATCCAAGGATATACTTTTTCCCCGGGTAACTGGCCACCTTCACCAGGTTTTGCTCCTTGTGCCATTTTAATTTGAATCTCTTTCGCATTTGTTAAATAATGAGAAGTTACCCCAAAACGACCAGATGCTACTTGTTTAATCGCAGAGTTTCTACTATCACCATTTATATCTTTTTGAAAACGATTTCTGTCTTCACCACCTTCACCAGAATTCGATTTACCACCAATTCTATTCATGGCAATCGCTAAATTTTCATGCGCTTCTCTAGAAATAGATCCGTAAGACATGGCACCCGTTTTAAAACGTTTTACAATGTCTGTCCAAGGTTCTACTTCCTCTAAAGGAATAGGGTCTAGGTTGTCAAATTCGAACAAACCTCGAATGGTCATTAAACTTTCTGCCTGTTCGTTTATTGCTTTCGCATACACATCATAACTCCCTTGATCTGATAATCGTACCGCTTGTTGCAATTTAGAAACCGTAGTTGGGTTGAATAAGTGACGCTCACCATTTCTTCTCCATCTATAATCTCCACCAACATTCAATCCTAAATTTTTATCAATTTGATTGTCTGGATATGCTTGTTTATAACGTTGGTCTATTTCTTTTTCAATTTCGTATAAACCAATCCCTTCAATTCTAGAAGCAGTATATGGAAAGTATTTTTCTACAAACTGTGAACTAAATCCTACAATTTCGAAAATTTGAGAACCTCTATAAGAATGTAATGTAGAGATTCCTATTTTGTTCATTACTTTTAAAATTCCTTTTCCAATAGCTTTATTGAAGTTATCAACCGCACCTTGCTCGTCCATACCTGTAATAAAACCCTCCTTCACTTGCGTTCTAATGATTTCATTCACCATATAAGGGTTTACAGCACTTGCGCCATACCCAAATAAAGTAGCAAAATGATGCGGCTCACGTGGTTCTGCAGACTCAATAATAATATCGAAATAAGAACGCTTGCGTAAACGATTTAATTGATGATTTACAAAAGAACATGCTAACAAAGCAGGAATAGGAGCAAACTCTTGATTTACACCTCTGTCTGAAAGAATGATGATATTATTTTTATCTTCAATAGCTTTTTCAACTTGAATAACAATGGCATCCAAAGCATCCTCAAGTCCATTTAGTCCTTGTGCTTTTGGATATAAAATTTCTATCGTTTTTGTTTTGAAACTTTCAATATCAATATTTCTAATTTTTTCTAAATCGGCATTAGAAATAACAGGATTCTGAATTCTTAATTTTCTACACTGTCTTTCTGTAATGCTAAAAATATTTCTATCTTTTCCTAAATTTAAACTGATGTCCGTTACAATTTCTTCACGAATTCCGTCTAAAGGCGGATTGGTAACTTGTGCAAATAATTGCTTAAAATAATTAGATATTAATTGAGGTCTGTCTGATAAAACGGCTAAAGGCGTATCTATTCCCATAGAACCTAAAGCTTCTTTACCAACCTGCGCCATGGGTGTGATTACTTCTTGTATATCTTCAAAAGTATAATTAAATAAACGCTGACGTGTTTTAATATCGATGGTTTCAATAGGGCAAGTTTCACTTGTATAAGGAACATCTTTTAAATCTAGGTGTGTATTATCTAACCATTCTTGGTAGGGTCTTTCTGAAACAATTTTACTTTTTATTTCTTCATCCTGAATGATTCTTCCTTCATTCATGTCTACCAAAAACATTTTTCCTGGTTCTAATCTACCGTGTTCTTTTACATCTTCTGGCGCAACTTCAAAGACACCAATTTCTGAAGACATAATAAGCCTTCCACTTTTGGTAATTGTATATCTAGAAGGTCTTAAACCGTTTCTATCTAACAAAGCACCGATGTAATCTCCGTCTGTAAAAGGTACAGAAGCGGGGCCATCCCAAGGTTCCATAATACAACCATTGTATTCGTAAAAAGCTTTGAGCTCTTTAGACATGGTTTTATGTTTTTCCCAAGCTTCAGGAATCATCATCATCATCACTTCTGGTAATGATCTTCCTGTATGTGTTAACAGTTCTACCACCATATCCATAGAAGCAGAATCAGATTTTCCTGGTAAAATAATTGGAAATAATTTTTCTATTTGTGGACCAAAAACATCACTTTTCATGATTTCTTCTCGCACACGCATTCTACTTATATTTCCACGAAGTGTGTTAATTTCACCATTCTGACACATGTGTCTAAAGGGTTGTGCCAACTCCCAAGTTGGCATTGTGTTTGTAGAAAAACGTTGGTGCACTAACGCCAAACGGGTAACCAAATCTACTTCTTGTAAATCTTTATAATAAGGTCCAATATCTTCTGGCATAATAATACCTTTATAGATGATCGTGGTGATAGATAAACTTGAAACGTAAAAATAATTACATTCAGAAATTTTAGATTTTCGAATGGTATGTTCTGCTATTTTTCTAGCAGCATATAGTTTTGCTTTAAAAGTAGCTTCGTCTAAAACTGCATTTTTACCAACAAAAACTTGTTCTATATTTGGTTCAGAAGCCAATGCAATTGGTCCTAATTGCGTAGCATCTACAGGAACTTCTCTCCATCCTAAAACAGTAAGTCCTTGTGCTGTTATATTTTCTTCAAAAGTAGTTTTACAGAAATTATATTGATTGGTGTTTTTTGGTAAGAATACCATTCCAACAGCATATTCTCTTTGTTCTGGTATCAAAAAATCACAAACTCTTTTAAAATAAGCATGAGGAATGTCTATTAATAAACCAGCCCCATCTCCTGTTTTTCCATCAGAACTAACACCTCCTCTGTGTTCTAGTTTCACTAAAATTTCTAGAGCATCATGTATAATCTGATTTGTTTTTTCTCCATTCAAATTACAGATAAATCCTGCACCGCAATTTTCGTGTTCAAATTCGGGTAAATATAAGCCTTGTTTCTCCATGTTTTATTGAATTATATTGGCTAATTTATATTTTTTATTGAGAAAAATTCAGTGATTTAAAGGTTTATATATAATTTTTATGATGAAAACAAAATTTTGCTATAAATAATTCAGTTATAATAATTAAAGCTTTTTATATTGAGAATATGCCAATAAACTGTAAATACCTACAAATTTGTGAATTTTGCAGGTAAAACAGCGATTTTTTTATGGATTAATGCTCATTTAAACGAAAATCTGGATACGCATCCATACCATGTTCATGGGCATCTAAACCTTCTAACTCTTCTCTTTCATTGACTCTAATTCCCATTGTTTTCTTTAATGTGAATATGATGATGAATGAAGTTGCCAAACAAAAAACGGCGTATGAAGCAACACCAATTAATTGACTTAAAAATTGTGTGCCACTAGCTAGGTTTCCAAAAATTCCAACAGCTAGAGTTCCCCAAATACCACAAATTAAATGAACTGCAATGGCACCAACAGGGTCGTCTAACTTCAATGTATCAATGAAGCGAACCGCAAATACAATTAAGACTCCGGCAATACCGCCAATTAAGATAGCATCTGTTGGAGACATTTGATCTGCACCTGCAGTAATACCAACCAATCCTCCTAAAATTCCGTTTAAAAACATTGTTAAATCTAGGTTTTTATATAGAATAGTAGAAATAATTGCGGCGATAACGCCGCCACTGGCAGCAGCTAAACAGGTAGTTACCAGCACTAAAGAGGTCGATGCAGGAGCTGCAGATAGTACCGAACCACCGTTAAAACCAAACCAACCTAACCAAAGAATTAAAACTCCGGCAGTTGCTAAAGGAATGTTGTGACCAGGTATTGCTTGTATTTTTCCATTTTTAAATTTTCCAATTCTAGCACCTAATAAGCAAACTGCAACAAGTGCTGCCCAACCACCAACAGAGTGTACCAAGGTTGAACCTGCAAAGTCATAGAAAGGAGTAGATAGTTGATCTAAAAATCCGCTACCCCATTTCCAAGAACCTGCAATTGGGTAGACAAAACCAACATATAAAATAGTAAATATCATAAAGGGTAAGATTTTCATTCTTTCTGCAACTGCACCAGAAACAATTGTTGCAGCTGTTGCGGCAAACATTCCTTGGAATAAAAAGTCTGTCCAGAAAGTATATCCTTCGTTATATGCTAAATCTAAAGTACCTTCAGCATTTAGAGGAGAAGAAAGGCCAAATATAAAGTCTCCTAAATATCCAGAAGCATTTGCACCCCAAGTTGGGTACATTAAGTTAAAACCAACTAGAGCATATAGCAACAACCCAACAGTAATAATAAAAATGTTTTTAAATAAAATGTTGATGGTATTTTTTTGTCTGGTTAAACCGATTTCTAAAAGGGCGAAGCCTAAATGCATAAAGAAAACGAGTGCTGTACAGATCATCATCCATACATTATTTATTGTGAGTAATTCCATGTTTTTTTTGTTGTTGTAATTTTAATTAATGATTCAAGTAAAAGCTACTTGTATTCTGTGGCTCTAAATTGCCAACTGATAGCAAAAGCTAGTTCAACGTTTCTCCTCCCTTGACTCCAGTTCTAATTCTGTACGCTTCATTAATGTCGCTTACAAAAATTTTACCATCACCAACATCTCCCGTGGAAGCAGCTTTGATGATTGTTTTAATGGTAATGGTTTCGAAATCATCATTTACAACGATCGATAAATATCTTCTTTGAATATCGCTTGTACTGTAGCTAACACCTCTGTATACATGGCCTTCTTTTTCGTTACCTAATCCTGTGACGTCCCAATAAGAGAAAAAGTTTACGCCAACTTCATGCAGTGCGTCTTTTACTGCGCTAAATTTAGATTTTCTTATAATTGCTTCTATTTTTTTCATGGTTGAATATATTGATGAGTTCGTTTTTAAGTTTTAGAAAGAGTAAACAGCAGCTATTGTTAAGCCAGTTACGTTGTGGTCTCCAAAGAAAGTTACATCATCAGAAGTATCATATCTTACTTCTGTGACAAGTCTTAAAGTATTTGTAATATTTGTGTTTCCTGTTAAAGTAAATGCAGATTGGCTTGCGTCTCCAGTGCCAGAAGTAGTTGTGTAGAATTCTGGTCTAATACCTAAAGAAAAAGTATCAGAAAAAGTGTTTTGTAAGTACAAAGCGACACCTTGGTAACCGGCATCTGCATCATCAGCGTTTGCGAAGGCAGCATTAATTCCGAAGAAAAAAGAATCTGATAAATTAAAACCACCTGTATAGTCTACGTACAAAGCATCATTAACACCAGAGCCATCAGCACCATATACTAAATTTAAAAACTGACCTTTGTACCCTGTTTGGAAACCTAGTTGGTAAGTATCCGTTTGGTTCGCTCCTGAAATTTCTGTGTGAGGATTTGTAACTGCAAACATGAAAGACAAATCTTCTGACGCTGCATAGTCAATTTTTAAACCAGTATGAGAAAAAGGACCAGCATTAAATAAGTAAGAGACCGTGTAATTAAAATTGCCAACAGGAGAAATTACTTCATATCCTAAGAAAGTGTTAAACTGACCTAGTGAAAAAGTTACTTTTTCTGAAGCATTATAGTAAGCATATAATTGATTAATTGCACCAGTGTACGCATTTGCAGCAGTTGCTCTTGGGCCATATGCTAGATCTGCAACAACACCTACTTTTCCTTTTTCGTAAGAAAAGATGGTATTCACCATTCCTAAACCAAAACCATTTGCGGCTACGTCAGATAAGATACCAACATTTCCTAAGCCTGAAGTTGATAAGTTTGTAGCGTAATACGTATCTACACTTCCGCTTAATGTAAAAGTTCCTTTGTTTTCTTTTTCTTGACCAGTTGCTATTAAACTGCTTGCTATGAGTAAAGTAAAAATAATTTTTTTCATAAACTTTGTTTTTATAATTGTGGTTTGTTTTTGAATCAACGGGTCAAATGTATCTATTTATATTTAATTTACAGGGGGTGTTTTTTTATTATAGCTAAATATTAAATATATACCCATAAAAAAATGGGGGTTAAATTATTATATATCTATTTTTTTATTTTTGAAGGGTGTGTAATATTGGGTATGTAGAAAACTAGTGTCTAATTTTGTGATATCCATAAAAATGCATGTTTTGTAAAAAAATATGGATTTATTGTACTTTTGCAGCTATGAAATATTCATTTTCTTATATTATTTGTATAGAATTCTTAGGTTTTCGTTTTTCTGGTTGGCAAAAGCAGAAAAATGCAAAAACATTGCATGATATGGTTGATAAATCTTTGTCTTATGTTTTTGAAGATTTTGACTTTAAAACCATTGGTGTTGGTAGAACCGATGCAAAGGTGTCTGCAAACTCTTATTATGTACAATTGTTTAGAAATACTAAAATTGAAGAAGTTTCTTTTTTACAATCTTTAAATTCTAACTTTTCTCCTGATTTTAGAGCAAGTTCTGTTAAAGAGGTGGATGTAAAGTTTACTATTATTAACACGCCAAAAATTAAAGAATATCATTATTACTTTTCTTTCGGAGAAAAAAACCATCCTTTTGCGGCGCCTTTTATTGTAAATATTGCAGAAACTCTTGATGTAGAGAAAATGAAAATTGCTGCAAAACTATTTGAGGGAGCGCATTATTTTCATAAGTATTGCACCAAGCCAACTGAAAATGCCATCTTTAAAAGAGTCATTGATTCTTGTGAAATTGTAGAAAACACTATTTTGACCGCAAGTTTTTTTCCTGAGAAATCTTATATCTTAAAGGTGAAAGGAAAAGGTTTTTTAAGGTATCAAATACGATTAATGATGGCGACCTTATTTGAAGTGGGTAAAGGAAATCTTGATTTCAATTTTATTGAAGCATCTTTAAAAGAAGACAACGATAGGCACTTTATGAGAAACAATGCGCCTTCTTCTGGTTTGCAGTTGTATAATATCGAGTTGAAGGAGTAGTTTTTGTAATAAGCCAGCGTGAGCGATAGCAACGACATCCTTTTTAAAGTGTACCTAAAGAGGTTCGCTGCTTTTTAATAATGAGATTCTCACAGTTTATGAAAAGGTGCGCTTCGCTATGACAAATTTAAAAAGATATAGTGAATAGCGCGGTTTTTGTTTTTCTCAAAAACACGCCCAAAAGAAAAAAATCCACCTTATGAAAAGATGGATTTTTGTACCTTATATATAAGGCGTTGTTTATCCTTTGATAATTCCTCTAGAAATTACAATTTTCTGAATCTCAGAAGTTCCTTCGTAAATTTGTGTAATTTTTGCATCACGCATTAAGCGTTCTACGTGGTAATCTTTCACAAAGCCGTTTCCACCGTGAATTTGCACCGCTTCTACGGTATGTTCCATGGCAACTTTAGATGCGTACAGTTTTGCCATTGCAGAAGACATGTCGTAATTATTACCTTGGTCTTTGTCCCAGGCAGCTTTCATAACCAACATTCTTGCCGCTTCAATTTCGGTGTGCATGTCTGCTAATTTGAATGCAATTGCTTGATGATTGCAAATTTCTGTACCGAATGCTTTGCGTTCTTTAGAGTATTTTAAAGCCAATTCGTAAGCTCCTGCTGCAATACCTAAAGCTTGGGCAGCAATACCAATTCTACCTCCAGAAAGTGTTTTCATTGCGAATTTGAATCCAAATCCATCTTCACCAATTCTATTTTCTTTAGGTACTTTTACGTCGTTAAATTGCAAAGTGTGGGTGTCTGAACCACGGATTCCTAATTTATCTTCTTTAGGTCCTACATGAAAACCTTCCATTCCTTTTTCAACAATAAAAGCATTGATTCCTTTATGTCCTTTTTCTCTGTCTGTTTGGGCAATCACTAAATAAACATCTGCACGCCCCCCGCTTGTAATCCAGTTTTTTGTCCCGTTAATTAGGTAATGATCTCCTTTGTCTTCTGCCGTTGTTGCTTGAGAAGTTGCGTCTGAACCTGCTTCGGGTTCACTTAAACAAAAAGCACCTACAAATTCTCCTGTAGCTAATTTTGTTAAATATTTTTGTTTTTGCTCTTCAGAGGCATATGATTCTAAGCCGTAACAAACCAAAGAATTATTTACAGATACAATGACAGAAGCAGAAGCATCAATTTTAGAAAGTTCTTCCATGATTAACACGTAAGAAATAGCATCCATTCCGCTTCCTCCGTATTTAGGAGCTACCATAATTCCCATAAAACCAAGGTCTCCCATTTTTTTCACCAATTCTTGTGGGAATTCTTGTTTGTTGTCTCTTTCTATGACACCTGGCAATAATTCTGTTTGTGCAAAATCTCTTGCAGCATCTCGAATCATTGTGTGTTCTTCTGTTAAACTAAAATCCATCTGTATATTTATTTGTTATATTCGTAATATTCGGCATCAAAGATATCGATTTCGTAACATATTTTCAATAGATTTTATTATTTTTACGCATATGGATAAACGAGAGGTTTTTGTAATCGGTTTAATGTCTGGTACTTCTTTAGACGGAATAGATTTGGTGTATGTAAAGTTTAAGAAAGACGACGTTGCTTTTTTTGAGATTATACATGCAGAAACGGTTGCATATGCAGCCGAATGGAAGCAAATGTTACAAAACGCCATTCATTTTTCTTCGGAAGAATTATTAGCTTTAGATACTACTTACGGCAAGCATTTGGGAGATGTGACAGCTAATTTTATTGCCAATTATAAGATTGAAGCAATCGATTTTATCGCTTCTCACGGACACACTATTTTACATCAACCAGAAAAAGGAATTACTTTACAGGTTGGTTCTGGGAAAGAAATTGCAAAAATAACGAACCAAAAAGTTGTTTGCGATTTTAGGACACAAGACGTTGCTTTGGGCGGACAAGGAGCACCTTTAGTGCCAATTGGGGATGAATTGTTATTTTCTGAACATGATTTTTGTCTAAATTTAGGCGGATTTTCTAATGTTTCTTTTCATAAAGACGGAGTAAGAGTTGCTTTTGATATTTGTCCTGTAAATATTGTATTAAACTTTTATGCTAATAAAATGGGGTTAGCATATGATGCTTCTGGTAAAATAGCATCCGAAGGAAAAATAAATGAGCAACTTTTAGAAACGTTAAATGCGCTCGAATTTTACAAAATTGCCCCGCCAAAATCTTTAGGCTTAGAATGGGTTCAAGCAGCAGTATTTCCTTTAATAGATAAGTTAGAAGCAGATGTTTCTGTTATTTTAAGAACTTTTGTAGAACATATTGCCATTCAAATAGCAACGGTTGTAAAAGATTCGAATGCGGTTTTAATAACTGGCGGAGGTGTTTTTAATTCTTTTTTAATGGAAAGGATCAAAGAGACTGCTACTATTAAAGTTGTAGCATCGTCTGATGCATTAATCAACTATAAAGAGGCGTTAATTTTTGCTTTTTTAGGAGTTTTAAAAATTAATAATCAGGTAAATTGTTTGAAAAGTGTCACTGGTGCTAGTGAAAATCATTCTTCGGGAGTTATTTTTTTACCTTAGTTTTTTATTTTAAAAAGCGGTGACATTTGTTTTTTTAGAGTAAGTTTGTGAGGTAAAGTATAACGTTTAACAATTCAAAAAATATTTTAAAAAATGAATCAGCTTTAACTTCTCTAAACAAAGTAAATGTCGTAAAAAAAAATGCATGGAAAGATTTAGAAATTAAGTTGAAACTTTATAAAGAAATAAAATGAAAGAATTATTAAAGAAATACGAGAACAAGCAACCAGAAATTGTTTTTCATTGGAAAGATCAAGAAACTGCAGCAGAAGGTTGGACCGTGATAAACTCCTTAAGAGGTGGTGCTGCTGGTGGAGGAACACGTATGAGAAAAGGCTTAGACATGAATGAAGTATTGTCTTTAGCAAAAACAATGGAAGTAAAGTTTACCGTTTCTGGTCCCGCAATTGGGGGGGCGAAATCGGGTATTAATTTCGACCCAAATGATCCAAGAAAAAGACAAGTTTTAGAGCGTTGGTACAAAGCAGTAACGCCTTTGTTAAAACATTATTATGGTACGGGTGGCGATTTAAATGTAGACGCAGATAAAGAGGTAATTCCTATCACAGAAGATTGTGGTGTTTGGCATCCACAAGAAGGTATTTTTAATGGGCACTTCAAACCAACAGAAGCAGATAAAATTAATAGAATTGGTCAATTGCGTTTAGGCGTAATTAAAGTGATCGAAAATAAAGATTTTTCGCCAGATTTATCAAGAAAATATACCGTTGCAGATATGTTAACGGGCTACGGTGTAGCAGCAGCAGTAAAACATTATTACAACATTTATGGTGGTAAAATTGAAGGGAAAAGAGCCATTGTACAAGGATTTGGAAATGTAGGCTCTGCAGCCGCTTATTATTTAACACAATTAGGTGCTAAAGTTGTGGGTATTATAGACAGAGAGGGCGGTGTAATAAAGGAAGAAGGTTTTTCTATGGAAGAGATGACGGCTTTATTTCTAGCCAAAAATGGAAATCAATTAGTTTCTGAAGACATGATTCCTTTTGAAGAAATTAATGAAAAAATATGGAAGTTGCCAGCTGAAATTTTTATTCCTGCAGCAGCTTCAAGATTGGTTTCTAAAGACCAAGTACAGCAAATGATAGATACTGGTTTAGAAGTAATCTCTCCAGGAGCAAATGTGCCGTTTGCAGACAAAGAAATTTTCTTTGGACCTATAATGGAATATACAGACAATCATTTAAGTTTGTTACCAGATTTTATATCAAACTGTGGTATTGCAAGAGTTTTTGCCTATTTAATGGAAGCAAGAGTTGCTTTACCAATGCAAGACAAAGCTATTTTTGATGATACTTCTAATATTATAAAAAAGGCATTGCAAAACACTTTTAAAAAGAGTGCATCTAAAACAAAAATATGTTCAACCGCGTTCGAAATAGCGCTCAAACAATTGATATAAACTAAATAAGAGAATATGGAATCAGTAATTATTATAATTTTTGTAATGGGGTATTTGGCCATTACATTAGAACATAACATAAAATTAGACAAACTAATACCTGCCTTAATTATGATGGCGGTGTGTTGGGCTTTGGTAGCGCTTGGTGTAGATAATTTTACAACATGGTTCGATTCTGCTAAGCACGCTTTGGTAGATGGTTTTGGTGGTCTTGGGCATGATGCTAAAATGCATTTAGTAGAAGAAACACTCTTGCATCACTTAGGTAAAACAGCAGAGATTATAGTATTTCTTTTAGGAGCCATGACCATTGTAGAGATCATCGATTATTTCGACGGTTTCTCTACGATTAAGAGTTATATAAAGACGAAGAAAAAATCTAATATATTATGGATTTTCTCCATACTTGCTTTCGTATTGTCTGCCATCATAGATAATTTAACAGCAACGATTGTGTTGATTTCTATTTTACAGAAAATTGTTAAAAAGAGAGAGGAAAGAATTTGGTTTGCTGGTTTGATCATTATTGCAGCAAACGCAGGGGGTGCTTGGTCTCCTATTGGAGATGTTACCACCACAATGCTTTGGATTGGTAAAAAGGTAACGACTTTAAAATTAGTACAATATTTACTACTACCTTCTTTATTATGTATGGCAGTTCCTACTTTTATAGCCTCATTTTTACCTGCTTTTAAAGGGGAAATAGATTTTGATGAAAACGAAGTAGAGAAACCAAAAAGTGCACACAGTGCTAAAATGCTGTATTTAGGTTTAGGCGCTATTGTTTTTGTACCTGTTTTTAAAACAATTACACATTTACCTCCTTATGTTGGCATGATGTTGTCTTTGGCAATTGTGGCAACTTTTGCAGAAATATTCAGTCGTGCTAAATTCTCTCTAACAGATTATGACAGTGCAGAGTCAGAAGCACACGCACATCACAGTCCGGTGCATGCATCTTTGTCTAAAATTGAAATGCCAAGTATTTTATTTTTCTTAGGAATTTTAATGGCAGTTGCGGCTTTAGAGTCCTTAGGAATTTTATTCAATTTTGCATCTACATTGCAAGAAAATGTGCCAATGATGGGTACAGAAGTGCACGAAGTAGGCATTACAGGAGTCTCCGATTTAGTCGTAATGTTGCTAGGTGTTGGTTCTGCGGTAATAGATAATGTACCTTTGGTTGCGGCAAGTTTAGGGATGTTTAATGAGCCTTTAGATAATGAGTTATGGCATTTTATTGCTTTTTCTGCAGGAACAGGTGGTTCGATGTTAATTATTGGTTCTGCAGCTGGTGTTGTAGCAATGGGAATGGAGAAAATAGATTTTTTCTGGTATTTTAAAAAAATATCTTGGTTGGCACTCATCGGCTTTATTGTTGGTTCTGCTGCGTTTATGATTACCAGAACATTATTTTAATGCGCATGTAATAAATTATAAAATGTCATTTCATGGTTTATTTGGAATGGCATTTTTTTTGAAAATAAAGCTGACTTGTCTCTTTTTGAAGCAATTTAAAAAAGGAATAGTCGTTAATAGGTAAGAACTTTAAATCAATCGTAAATGTGGTCATTTTTTCAAGAAAATAAAGAGGTGTTAGCAGAAGCTGTTTCCGAAGAGAAAACACTCTCTATCTATAAATTAATTATGGATGGTGGTTTAGGAGGTCAAATAATCATTGCGCTTTTAGTTGTATTGCTAACAATTGCATTGTATATTTATTTCGAACGCTTTTTTGCTATAAAATCAGCAGCAAAAATTGATGAGAATTTTATGAATCAAATTCGAGATTATATTTCCAATGGCAAGTTAGAAGCGGCAGATTCACTTTGTAAAAGCAAGAATACACCAACGGCACGTTTGATTGGAAAAGGAATTTCTAGAATAGGAAAACCTTTAGATGACATCAATACGGCCATTGAAACTGCAGGAAAGTTAGAAGTGTATCAACTAGAAAAAAATGTAAGTGTTTTGGCTACGATTGCAGGTGTTGCGCCAATGATTGGTTTCTTAGGAACTGTCATTGGAATGATCATTGCAATTCATGAAATAGCAAATGCTGGCGGACAAATAGATATAAAATTACTTTCAGACGGCTTGTATACAGCCATGACAACTACAGTTGGTGGTTTAATTGTTGGTATTATTGCTTACAGTACGTACAATCACTTGGTGGTTAGAACGGATAAAGTAGTGTATCAAATGGAAGCGAAATCTGTAGAGTTTTTAGATTTATTAAACGAACCTGTATAAAAGGTTCAAGATGGAACGTTTTAGGTTCAAAGGGGCGGATTTTGAATTGGTAGTCATGCTATTTTTTAATATTTTGAACCCAACCTTAAACTTTGAATTTTAAACATTGAATATTTAGTATGAATTTACGCGGAAGAAATAAAGTAGATCCAACATTCAATATGTCATCCATGACAGATATTGTTTTTTTATTGTTGATATTTTTCATGCTCACATCAACTTTAGTTACGGTAAGTGCCATTGATGTTTTGCTGCCAAAAGCAGGCGGAAAAACAGAGAATAGTAAATCTGTAGCCGTTTCAATTACAAATAATTCAATTTTTTATATCGATAAAACAGAAGTCACTTCCGCTAATTTAGAAAGTGAGATTTTAAGAAAAGTAGGAACTGACAAGCAAAAAACGATTATTATTCGTGGAGACAAAGAGGTGCCTTATAAAAATGTGATGAAAGTGATTGACATTGCAAATAAGAATAAATTAAAAATGATTTTAGCTGTAGAAGGCAAATAAAAACGTTGGCACTTCGAGCGCAGTCGAGAAGTAAAACTATGCAAATATTAAACACAACACATAAACGCAAATCGGCAGTAATTACTGCGCTTATTCTGATGCTTTTCATCTTCGGGATCTTTAATTATGGGATGCAGTATTTAGATCCGCCAGAAGAATATGGTTTGGCAATCAATTTCGGAGACTCAGCTGTTGGTAGCGGAGAACCTGTTGCCGAATCTAAAAAAATAGCTCCAAAAGAAGTTGTGAAAGAAGAAGAAATTGTAGCAGAGGTACAGGAAACTCCGAAAGAAGTTCTCAAAGAAGAAATTATTACAAATTACACTTCCAAAGACGTTCCTGTTGTAGAAAAAGTCAAAGAAAAGAAAAAAGAACCGCTCAAAGAGGTTGTGAAAAAGGAAGTTCCGAAAGAAAAGCCGAAGCCAAAACCATCGAAAGAAAATCAAGATGCCTTAAATAAATTGTTAAACGGAAACTCATCCGAAGGAAAACCAAAAGGAGAAGGTGATGACAAGGTAGAAGGTGTAAAAGGGCAAGAAGGAGGAGATTCCAATTCTTCTAAATATTATGGCAATACAGGCAGCGGTGCTGGTGGCGATTATAATTTAGCAGGAAGAAAAGCATTGTCTACACCCAAAAGACAACCAAATTGCCAAGAAGAAGGCATTGTCGTTGTTCGAATTACAGTAGATAAAAACGGAAAAGTAATCAGTGCATTTCCGGGTGTAAAAGGAACCACAAATACAGCACCTTGTTTGGCAAAACCAGCAAAAGAAGCTGCGTTAAGAACTCTTTGGAATTCAGATAAAGACGCTCCGTCAATTCAAACCGGAACCATTATTTATAAGTTTTCATTGTCTAAATAATCACTTACATTTGTTGCTTATTAATTGTTCTGCTGCGCTTGTCGAAGCATATTTTCAATCCATTATAAATGACGTATAAAGAAACCTTAGATTGGATGTTTGCGCAATTGCCAATGTACCAAAGAGAAGGCAAAACAGCATTCAAAAAAGATTTAACCAATACCCTCGCGTTGTCAAAAGAATTAAACTTCCCAGACAAGAAGTTTAAATCGATTCATGTGGGTGGCACAAACGGAAAAGGATCTACAAGTCATCTGTTGGCTTCTATGTTACAAGAAGCAGGCTATAAGGTTGGTTTGTACACATCGCCGCATTTAAAAAACTTCACAGAAAGAATAAGAATCAATGGAGAAGAAATTCCGAAGCGAAAAATAACAGCATTTATAAGTAAGCACAAAGATTTTTTAGCGCAACAAAAGCTATCCTTTTTTGAAATGACCGTAGGTTTGGCTTTTGATTATTTTGCTTCCCAAAAAGTAGACATTGCCATTGTTGAGGTTGGTTTAGGCGGACGGTTAGATTCTACAAATATTATTACGCCAGAAATAGCTGTCATTACAAATATCGGTTTAGACCATACACAGTTTCTAGGAGAAACATTGCCAGAAATTGCCTTTGAAAAAGCAGGAATTATAAAAAAGAATGTTCCGGTTATTATTGGTGAAGAGCAAATAGCAGTCAAAAATGTTTTTTTAGCGAAAGCAGCAGCAGAAAAAGCACCCATTTACTTTGCTTCAGATGAAGTAGGTAGGTATCAAACGGATTTGTTAGGTGATTACCAAGAGAAAAATACCAAAACAGCTGTTGCAGCAATAAAAAAGTTAAAAGGATTTCAAGTTTCCGAAGAAAATATTAAAAACGGATTGCTACACGTGGTAAAAAACACCAATTTAAAAGGAAGGTGGCAGATTTTACAAGAGCATCCAAAGGTGATTTGTGATACGGCGCATAATAAAGAAGGTTTAGAAATTGTTTTAAATCAGCTTCAAAAAGAACAAGGAAAGCAGCTTCACATTGTATTAGGAGTTGTTTCAGATAAGAAATTAGAAGACCTTTTACCTCTTTTTCCTAAAGCAGCCAGCTATTATTTTTGCAAACCCAACATACCAAGAGGCATGTCTGAAGCTGTTTTACAGGAAAAAGCAACCGCATTTGATCTATTTGGAAAAAAATATGCATCTGTAGAAGAAGCATATAAGGCTTCGTTACGTTCTGCTAATCAAGAAGATGTAATCTATGTTGGCGGGAGTACTTTTGTAGTAGCTGAAATTATTTAAATAAAAGATGTTTTTTGTTTGGTATCTCTAAAAACGGTGCTATATTTGCAACCGCTTAAGGGCAATTAGCTCAGTTGGTTCAGAGCATCTCGTTTACACCGAGAGGGTCGGGGGTTCGAATCCCTCATTGCCCACATCAAATACAATCCTGTCGATTTTTCGACAGGATTTTTTATTTTAGAAAAAGCTGAAGCTTGCTTCGTGATTTTTCTAAAATAAAAAAGACATTATGAGCGGAGCTCATGAGGATTGTATTTGCAGTAGCGGTTTCAATTGGGGATCTGCAATCCCTCATTGCTCACATCAATTACAATCCTGTCGAATTTTCGACAGGATTTCGTTCTTAAAAAAATAGCAGCTTGCTTCATGGTTTTATAAAAATAAAAAAAAGACGGTATGAGCGGAGCTCATAAGGATTGTGTTTGCAGTAGTGGTTTCAGTATGAGGTATCTAATTCCTTGTTGCTTAAAAAAGTAAATTCAAAAGCTCACACTATTTGCGCGTTTTTTTTTAGCATTAAAATATTTTTTCATTTAAAAATAAAATTCTACCACTTTTTTGTTTGGTATGTCTAAAATCTATATTATATTTGCATCCGCTAAGGGCAATTAGCTCAGTTGGTTCAGAGCATCTCGTTTACACCGAGAGGGTCGGGGGTTCGAATCCCTCATTGCCCACATCAAATACAATCCTGTCGATTTTTCGACAGGATTTTTTATTTTAGAAAAAGCTGAAGCTTGCTTCGTGATTTTTCTAAAATAAAAAAGACATTATGAGCGTAGCTCATGAGGATTGTATTTGCAGTAGCGGTTTCAATCGGGGATCTCTAATCCCTCAATACTTACCACGGTAAAATGCAGCAGAATTCCTAAAGTTTTTTTGTGTCTAAAAATATTTTTTTAAAACATTAAATTATCCTCAATAAAATAATCCTTTTTGTATTTTTGTTTTTAGAGACTGTTAAGGTTTATCGAAAGTTTCATTTATTTTAGATTTTTACAAATTTGAAGGAATGACATTTTTATATCATAGAAATTATAGGCAATGAATACATCAACAAAAATATATATTGCAGGACATAAGGGAATGGTCGGTTCTGCTGTTTGGAGAGCCTTAGAAAAGAAAGGTTATCATAATTTACTAGGCAAAACGAGTGCAGCCTTAGATTTAAGAAATCAGCAAGAAGTACTTCATTTTTTTGAAACCGAGAAACCAGAAGTTGTCATCGATGCTGCTGCCAAAGTGGGTGGTATTTTAGCGAATAGTGATTTTCCTTACCAGTTTTTAATGGAAAATATGCAAATCCAAAATAACTTAATTGATGGAGCATTAAAGTCAGGGATCGAGAAATTTATTTTTTTAGGAAGTTCTTGCATTTATCCCAAATTTGCTCCACAGCCATTAAAAGAAGAACACCTATTAACAGCTTCTTTAGAGCCAACAAATGAATGGTATGCCATTGCGAAAATAACGGGAGTGAAGGCTTGTGAGGCAATAAGAAAACAATTCAATAAAGATTATGTGAGTTTAATGCCCACCAACTTATATGGCACACATGATAATTTCGATTTGAAAACATCTCATGTATTGCCTGCCATGTTGCGTAAGTTTCATGAAGCGAAGCTAAACGATAATGCTCCTGTTGAATTATGGGGAAGCGGAACACCAATGCGCGAGTTTTTATTTGTAGATGATATGGCAGCAGCAGTTGTGTATGCTTTAGAAAATGAATTGCCAGAACATTTGTACAATGTAGGTTCAGGAAAAGATATTACTATAAAAGAATTGGCAGAAACAATTCAAAAAGTAACGGGGCATCAAGGAGCGATTTTGTGGGATTCATCAAAACCAGACGGAACGCCAAGAAAATTAATGGATGTTTCTAAAATGAAAAAAATTGGTTGGCAATATACCACAGCGTTAGAAGAAGGAATAGAGAAAACATACCATTGGTTTTTGGAGAATATAGAGGATGTTAAGGAAGTGAAAATGTAGCAACGTTTTTCGATATTCGTTGTGCGTTCATTGAAACTGAAAAAGGGAAAGAAAGACAAAGACTAAGACAAAGACTAAAACGAAGACAAAGACTAAGACTAGTTAAGGAAGGAGATAATGTTAGCGTTAAAGGCAGGAACAACGTTAATGTCAAAGTCAAGGTGTATAAAAAAGACAAAGACTAAGACTAGCTAAGGAAGGAGGTGATGTTAGCGTTAAAGGCAGGAACTAAGACTAAGACTAAGACAAAGACAAAGACTAGCTGGGGAAGAAGATAATGTTAGCGTTAAAGGCAGAAACTAAGACTAAGACAAAGACTTGGGTTAAGACAAAGACTAAGACAAAGACTAAAACGAAGACAAAGACTAAGACTAGTTAAGGAAGGAGATAATGTTAGCGTTAAAGGCAGGAACAACGTTAATGTCAAAGTCAAGGTGTATAAAAAAGACAAAGACTAAGACTAGCTAAGGAAGGAGGTGATGTTAGCGTTAAAGGCAGGAACTAAGACTAAGACAAAGACAAAGACAAAGACTAGCTGGGGAAGAAGATAATGTTAGCGTTAAAGGCAGAAACTAAGACTAAGACAAAGACTTGGGTTAAGACAAAAACAAAGTCAAAGTCAAAGTCAAAGTCAGAAAAAAGACAAAGACTAGCTGGGGAAGAAGATAATGTTAGCGTTAAAGGCAGAAACTAAGACTAAGACAAAGACAAAGACAAAGACTAGCTAGGGAAGAAGATAATGTTAGCGTTAAAGGCAGAAACTAAGACAAAGGCTAAAACTTAGATTAGGACAATATCAAAGTCAACGTTTTAGTCAAAGTCAAGGTGTACAAAAAAGACAAAGACTAAGACAAAGACAAAGACTAGCTAAGGAAGGAGATAATGTTAGCGTTAAAGGCAGGAACTAAAACAAAGACTAAGACTTGGATTAAGACAAAAACAAAGTCAACGTTTTAGTCAACGTCAAAGTCAGAAAAAAGACAAAGACAAAGACTAGCTGAGGAAGAAGATAATGTTAGCGTTAAAGGCAGGAACTAAGACAAAGGCTAAAACTTAGATTAGGACAATATCAAAGTCAACGTTTTAGTCAACGTCAAAGTCAGAAAAAAGACAAAGACTAGCTGGGGAAGAAGATAATGTTAGCGTTAAAGGCAGAAACTAAGACAAAGACTAAGACTTGGGTTAAGACAAAAACAAAGTCAATGTTTTAGTCAAAGTCAAAGTCAGAAAAAAGACTAAGACTAGCTAAGGAAGGAGGTGATGTTAGCGTTAAAGGCAGGAACTAAAACAAAGTCAACGTTTTAGTCAAAGTCAAGGTGTATAAAAAAGACAAAGACTAAGACAAAGACAAAGACTAGCTAAGGAAGAAGATAATGTTAGCGTTAAAGGCAGAAACTAAGACTAAGACTAAGACAAAGACTAAGACTTGGGTTAAGACAAAAACAAAGTCTAGGTCAAAGTCAAAGTCAGAAAAAAGACAAAGACTAAGACTGGGTGGAGAAGGAAGTCAACGTCAAAGTCAAAATCAAAGTCAAAGTCAAAGTCAAAGTCAAAATCAAAGTCAAAGTAATACTAAGACAAAGACGCAGATTAGAACAAAAACAAAGTCAACGTTTTAGTCAAAGTCAAAAGGCAACGTCAAAGTCAATGTTAGACTTGGACAAAGTTAATAAAGAAAATAATGGAAAAACAAAAAGTAGCATTTATAACAGGAGTAACAGGGCAAGATGGCGCTTATTTAAGTGAGTTTTTATTAAAAAAAGGATATCAAGTCCACGGTATGAAGAGAAGATCTTCTTTATTTAATACCGATAGAATAGATCATTTGTATCAAGATCCGCATGTAGATAACAGAAATTTCTTCTTGCATTATGGAGATATGACCGATAGTACGAATATCACGCGTTTGATAAAAGAAATTCAGCCAGATGAAATCTATAATTTGGCAGCGATGAGTCATGTTGCAGTCTCTTTTGAAACTCCAGAATATACCGGGAATGCAGATGGATTAGGAACCTTGCGAATTTTAGATGCGGTTCGTTTGTTAGGTTTAGAGAAAAAAACAAGAATTTACCAAGCTTCTACATCAGAACTGTATGGAAAAGTACAAGAAGTTCCGCAGTCTGAAACGACCCCCTTTTATCCGCGTTCACCGTATGCAGTTGCGAAGATGTATGCTTATTGGATTGCAGTAAACTACAGGGAAGCATACGGAATGTACACTTGTAATGGAATTCTTTTTAATCATGAATCGCCCTTAAGAGGAGAGACTTTTGTGACTCGGAAAATTACCAGAGCAGCCTCTCGAATAGCATTGGGGTTACAAGATAAACTATATCTTGGAAACTTAGATGCGAAAAGAGATTGGGGCCATGCAAAAGATTATGTGCGCATGATGTGGATGATTTTACAAGCAGAAGAAGCAGAAGATTGGGTAATTGCAACGGGTAAGACAACGTCTGTAAGAGATTTTGTAAGAATGAGTTTTGCTGAAGTGGGGGTTACATTAGAATTTAAAGGAGCAGGAGTTGATGAGAGAGCCTATGTAAAAGCATGTGACAACTCAAAATATCAAATAGAAATAGGAAAGGAAATATTGGCGGTAGATCCTAAATACTTTAGGCCAACAGAAGTAGATTTGTTAATTGGAGATCCTACAAAAGCAAATACCAAATTAGGTTGGATTCCAGAGCATGATTTACAATCTCTTGTAAAAGATATGATGAAAAATGATGTGCGGTTAATGGAGAAAGATCAGTATTTAAAAGAAGGAGGATATATGACTCTAAACTACTTTGAGTAAAGTGAATGGAGCTTTTAAGTTTCTAAAAATGACTAGTTAAAAATCAGTAAAAAAAATGAAGAATTTTGCATTAATAGGCGCTGCAGGTTATATTGCACCAAGACATTTAAAAGCAATTCAAGATACCAATAACAATTTAATAGCAGCCCTAGATAAGTTTGATTCTGTGGGGGTGATGGATCGCTATTTTCCGAATGCAGATTTTTTCGTGGAGTTTGAAAGATTCGACCGTTACATCGAAAAATTAAAGAGAAATCAGAACATCAACTTAGATTACGTGAGTATTTGTACGCCAAATTATTTGCACGACTCTCATATAAGAATGGCGTTAAGAAGAGGGGCAGATGCCATTTGTGAAAAACCAATTGTTTTAAATCCTTGGAATATTGATGCTTTAGCCGCGATAGAAAAAGAATCTGAAGGAAAAATAAATACCATTCTTCAATTAAGATTGCATGATGCTATTATTGCGTTAAAAAACAACGTGGATTTAACGAACAAGAAAAACAAGTACGACATCGATTTAACCTACATCACGTCAAGAGGAAAGTGGTATGATATTTCTTGGAAAGGAGATGAAGCAAAATCAGGCGGAATTGCAACAAACATCGGCGTTCATTTCTATGACATGTTGTCTTGGATCTTTGGTGATGTTCAAGAGAATGTTGTTCATTTGAGAGAGAAAAACAAAGCAGCAGGCTATTTAGAGTTTGAAAATGCAAGAGTGCGTTGGTTTTTGTCAATTGATGAGCATGACCTTCCGAAAGAAATTAAGGAAAAACAGCAGAGAACTTTCAGGTCGATCACAATAGATAATGAAGAGCTAGAGTTTAGTAATGGTTTTACAGAGTTGCACACGGAAAGTTACAAGAAAATACTTTTAAATAAAGGGTTCGGACTGGAAGAAGTGAGAAGTTCTATTGAAATTGTGCATGATATTCGAAATACAGGCATTGCAACATCAGGTGAAAAACACCCCTTTTTAAGTAAATAAAGCATATTTATAGGAAAGGATCATAAAATAAGAAATTACCGCTTACGGATATTTCAATCCAATACGCAAAGAGCATTTAGGATACTTTAAGAGTGCTATTGCCATACTTTTTTTGCCATGAGTTAAATATAAAATGCATCAATTTATATAAATGGTCAAAGTCAATTTTAGAAACAAAAACTAAGACTAGCTGGGGAAGGGAGATAATGTTAGCGTTAAAGGCAGGAACTAAGACTAAGACTAAAACTTAGATTAGGACGAAAACAAAGTCAACGTCTTAGTCAACGTCAAAGTCAGAAAAAAGACAAAGACTAAGACAAGCTAAGGAAGGGAGATAATGTTAGCGTTAAAGGGAGGAACAACGTTAATGACAAAGTCAATGTCAATGTTTGTGAGAAAGATAAGTATTTAGTAGTGAGTCAAGTAATTGGGTTCAGGCAAAAATAAAGTCAATGTCTAAGTCAAAGTCAGAAAAAAGACTAAGACAAAGACAAAGACTAGCTAAGGAAGGGGGTGATGTTAGCGTTAAAGGCAGGAACTAGGACGAAGACAAAGACTTCGATTAGGGCAAAAACAAAGTCAACGTTTTAGTCAACGTCAAAGTCAGAAAAAAGACAAAGACTAAGACAAAGACAAAGACTAGCTGGGGAAGGAGATAATGTTAGCGTTAAATGCAGAAACGAAGACTAAGACAAAGACTTAGATTAGGATAATATCAAAGTCAAAGTAAAAGTCAAGGTCAACGTCAGAAAAAAAGACAAGGACTTCGAGTAGTACAAAAACAAGGTCAATGTCAACGTCAAAGTCAAAGTCAGAAAAAAAGACAAATACTTAGATTAGGACAATGTCTAGGTCAACGTCAAAATCAACATCAACTTCAACATCAACATCAACATCAACATCAACGTCTAAAAGAGGGGGAAATGTATTTGCAAGAACCTGTACTTCAGATATTTGATGCATTTGAACTCGTTTTGTTTCAGTAAAAAGCAACCATCCATACAAGAGTTGTTCTAAAGTGTTGTTTGCTAACGATCAATGACCAAATTCATTAAAAATACACTGTAAAAATTAGGGAATTAACAACTAATAGCAGCACAAGCCTCTTCAAAAGATGAAAAGTAAATTTATTAAAAGCGCTTAAGAGCGCTTTATGCAGCTGTTTTGTAGATAAGTGTACCAAAACTACTTAAGATCTTGAATCGTTCACAAAACAATCTTTAAAATGTTAATAAGTCTAAGTTAATATGCTATATCGGGTGTAGATGATAATTGTATATTTACACATATCAAAAAAGCCTTCAAGTTGGTGCTTAAAGACTTTTTTAAAATGGTAACACTTTAAGAAGTGTTTTGTTTTGATTCTAGACTTCAAAATTACAATACTTCTTAAAACTTACCAAAAAAATTAGTATAATTTTTAATGCAGCACATCGAGCTGCCAGGTAAGGTATGACTTAATTTTATTTTCACGAACTCCATTAGGTGGTTGTTGCTTAATGTTTTACCACTTAAAATCGTGCGTGGTTGGGTGCTTGTCACAGAGTTTTTAAAGCGAAGATAGAGATGTCGTACAACGATCTCTTTAAATAAAAGTTGTAATTTTTAAATTTTTAAAGGAAACCATTATGGTAAAAGTAACAGTAATAGAACGTCCTAATCCGCAGGACAGAGTAGCGGCCAATAAGTTTTATGCACAAGCAATTGCAACAGGTACAACCGATTTAGAAAGGTTGGCGTATTTAGTTTCCAATCAAAGTACGGTAAGAGAAGCAGACTGTTATGCCGTTTTGTTGTCTTTGTTGCACAATGTAGCAGATGAGTTAGCGCAAGGCAAAATTGTAAAGCTAGATAAGTTGGGGTCTTTTCAAATAGGAATAAACTCAGAAGGGATGGCTACAAGAGAGGAGTTGTCGGTAAGTGCTATTAAAAAAGCGCATATCAATTTTAGACCAGACAAACGTTTGCGTTCGATGCTAAACAATGTGGATTTCACATTCAAATAATAGGTATTGTACATTGTTTAAGGAGTCCCGATGCTATATCGGGACTTTTTTTTTCTTCTTTTTTCATTCTTACCTCAAAAACTTCCCATACTTTTTGTAAAAAGATAGGTAACTTTTTGCAAAAAGTAGCGGTACTTTTAAGTAAAAGAAAGGATACTTTTTAAAAAAGTATCCTTTCTTTTTTTTTATTTCTTTTTAAGCAGGGTAATCGTGTGTTTCTTCGGGGTTTTGTCTAGGAGCGAAAACCCTAAAACCTCCATTGCGCCACTCGAATCCGTCATTTCTCCATTCGAATTCGTCATTGCGAGGCACAAAGCAATCTCATTGGTAGGAGTGATTCACAAACAGATTGCCGCGTCGTACCTCCTGGTAATGCCACTCGAATCCGTCATTTCTCCACTCGAATCTGTTATTGCGAGGCAGGAAGCAATCTCATGGGAGGAGTGATTCACAAACAGATTGCCGCGTTGTACCTCCTCGCAATGACGGCTGACTAACAACAAGATTGCCGTGTCGTACCTCTTCGCAATGCCGGTTTCAGGTTAGAGGAAGTACAACCTTCTATTGAAATTGTGCATGATGTTCGAAATACAGCCATTGCAACATCAGGTGAAAAACACCCCTTTTTAAACTAAAAAATTAACACTACATTTGTCAAAAATGAAAAGATGAAAATAGGAATTACCTTCAGTTCATTTGATTTATTGCACGCCGGACATATCACCATGTTAGAGGATGCAAAAAATCAATGCGACTACTTAATCTGTGCATTGCAAACAGATCCTACAATAGATAGGCCTGAAAAAAATAGGCCTGTACAGTCTGTCGTAGAAAGATACATTCAGCTAAATGGCTGTAAATATGTGGATGAAATTGTGCCCTACGCTACAGAGCAAGATTTAGAAGATATTTTAAGATCGTTTAAAATTGATGTCCGTATTATTGGAGATGAATATGCTAGTAAGCAATTTAGTGGAAGACAATATTGTGAAGAAAAAGGGATCGAGTTGTACTTTAACAAAAGAGAACACCGTTTTTCTAGCAGCGGACTCAGAAGAGAAGTACAAGAAAAAGAAAACTTAAAAAAAAAGCCTTGATAAAGACTTAGACAAATACTTCGAGTAGGACAAAACAAGGTCAAAGTAGAATTAAGACTAAGACAAAGGCTAAGACAAAGACTAAAACTAAGACAAAGACAAAGACAAAGACTAGATTAGGAATGGGGATGATGTCAGCGTTAAAGTAAGACAAAGACAAAGACTTAGAGTAGGACAAAACAAAGTCAATGTCAACGTCAAAGTCAGACTAAGACTTAGAGTAGGACAATATCAAAGTCAAGGTCAACGTCAAAGTAAGACAAAGACAAAGACAAAGACTAGGTTAGGAATGGGGATAATGTCAGCGTTAAAGTAAGACTAAAACTAAGACAAAGACTTCGATTAGGGCAAAAACAAAGTCAAAGTAATACAAAGGCTAAGACTAAGACAAAGACTAGATTAGGAATGGGGATAATGTTAGCGTTTAAGTCAGAAACTAAAACTAAGACAATATCAAAGTCAAGGTCAAAGTCAGAAAAAAAGACAAAGATTTCGAGTAGTACAAAAACAATATCAAAGTCAAAGTCAACGTCAACGTCAAAGTCAAAGTCAACGTCATAAAAAAGACAAAGACTTCGATTAGGACAATATCAAAGTCAAGGTCAACGTCATAAAAAAGACAAATACTTAGAGTAGGACAAAACAAAGTCAATATCTACGTCAAAGTCAGAAACAATATAAATACTTAGAGTAGGACAAAAACAACGTCAACTTTTAGAAGAACGTTCGCGTAAGCGAAAAAAATAAATAGATAATGAATATAGCTGTCATAGGTTCTGGCTACGTAGGGTTAGTTTCTGGTGTTTGTTTTTCAGAAATGGGAAACAACGTTACTTGTGTAGACATCGATCAAAATAAAATTGAAAAATTAGAAAAAGGGATCCTTCCTATTTTTGAACCCGGTTTAGAAGCGATGGTGCTGAAGAACGTACAAAATAAAAATTTATTTTTCACAACGAATTTAGGAAAAGCAATTAGTGACGCCGAAATCGTTTTTATAGCCGTCGGAACTCCTATGGGAGCGGATGGAGCAGCAGACTTGCAGTACGTTTTAGCGGTCGCAAAGTCCATCGGAGAAACCATGCAAAAAAGATTGGTTGTTGTAGACAAGTCTACGGTGCCTGTTGGTACCGCGGCTAAAGTGAAAGCAACCATTCAAGCGGAATTAGATATCCGAAAATCAGAAGTGTTGTTTGATGTGGTCTCGAATCCAGAGTTTTTAAAAGAAGGCGCTGCCATAGATGATTTTATGAAACCAGATCGCGTGGTCATTGGTGCAGATTCAACGCATGCTTTTGAGTTGATGAAACAATTGTATTCTCCTTTTTTTAGAACGCATGACCGTTTTATTACGATGGATATTCGTTCTGCAGAAATGACAAAATATGCTGCCAATGCCATGTTGGCGACCAAAATTTCATTTATGAATGAGATTGCAAATATTTGTGAAAGAGTCGGTGCAGATGCCAATCAGGTTAGAATTGGTATTGGATCCGATAAAAGAATCGGGTACAGTTTTATATACCCAGGTGCAGGGTATGGTGGTTCTTGTTTTCCGAAAGATGTGAAAGCATTGCAAAAAATAGCAGCAGAACACGGATACAATGCAAAATTAATAGCTTCTGTAGCAAAGGTAAATGATGCACAGAAACTAGTCATTTCCAATAAAGTAATCAAACGCTTTGGAGAAGATTTAACAGGAATGACTTTTGCATTGTGGGGATTGGCGTTTAAACCAGGAACGGATGACATGCGGGAAGCACCTGCCATTTATACAATAAAAGAATTGGTAAAGAGAGGCGCAAAAGTGAAAGCCTATGATCCGAAAGCAATCGCAGAAGCAAAAGAGTTTTATTTAAAAGGAATCGAAAATATAACCTATGGCACTTCTAAATATGAAGTGTTACAAAATGCGGATGCACTCATTTTATTAACAGAATGGAAAGAGTTTCGTTCTCCAGATTTTATAGAAATCAAACAGCAATTGAAGCATCCTGTTATTTTTGATGGTAGAAATCAGTACAATGCCTTTAATTTAGCAGCAAAAGGATTTGAGTATTATCAAATAGGGAAAGAGTAGTACTGTTTTAGATACTGTCAGTTGTTTTTTTAAAATTGATTTAGAAATTCAATTGAAAAAAAAACCTTTTATGTACATTTGCCATTAAGAAAAAATTGAAATGGAAGTTAATTTAGCAGGTAAAAATATTTTAGTTACAGGAGGCGCCGGCTTCATAGGGTCTAATTTATGTGAACAATTATTATTAAAAGGAAACAATGTTGTTTGTTTAGATAATTTTGCGACAGGTAAAAGAGAAAACTTAGAAGGATTTAAGAATCATGAGAATTTTACGCTAATTGAAGGCGATATTCGGAATTTAGACGATTGCTTAAAAGCGACTAAAGAAGTAGACTATGTGTTACATCAGGCTGCTTTAGGTTCTGTGCCAAGATCTATTCAAGACCCAATAACTTCAAATGAGGTAAATGTTACGGGTTTTTTAAACATGTTAGTTGCGGCAAGAGATAACCATGTAAAGAGATTTGTATATGCCGCAAGTTCTTCTACCTACGGAGATTCGGAAGCGCTGCCAAAGGTTGAAGACACAATCGGGAAGCCACTTTCTCCTTATGCCATTACAAAATATGTAAATGAATTATATGCAGATATCTTTTCTAAAACGTATGGTTTAGAAACAATAGGCTTGCGTTATTTTAATGTTTTCGGGCGCAGACAAGATCCTAATGGAGCGTATGCAGCCGTAATTCCAAAATTTGTGAGCCAATTGATGAATTTAGAGTCTCCAGTAATCAACGGAGATGGAAATTATTCAAGAGACTTTACCTACATAGACAATGTTGTACAAGCAAATTTTTTAAGTCTGTTGGCAGATAAAAAAGCGGTGAATACCGTTTATAATGTCGCTTATGGAGATCGGAATACCTTAAATGATTTGATGGGGTATTTGAAAGAATATTTGTCTGAATTTAATCCAGAAATTAAGGATGTTGCGATTATAAATGGACCGAATAGACAGGGAGACATTCCGCATTCACATGCAAGTGTAGCCAAAGCGAAGACCTTATTAAAGTACAATCCGCAGTATTCTTTACAAAAAGGATTGAAAGAAGCTGTCAGTTGGTATTGGGAAAATCTTTAGTGGTGAAGAGTGTTGAGTGAAGTGTGACTGGTGGTGTGTGAAGAGTGATAAAAAAAAGAAAAGAATGATATTAAGTTACAGGGATTTAAATGTTTGGCAAAATTCTATGAATTTGGTTGAAGATGTTTATAAAATGACTGCGAACTTCCCTAAGGAAGAAAAGTATGGGTTAATATCACAGATTAGAAGATGTAGTGTTTCAATACCTTCTAATATTTCGGAAGGCTTTATGAGAAAAAACACAAAAGAATATATACAGTTTATATACATATCATTGGGTTCTTTAGGAGAATTGGATACCCAGATGGAAATAGCTGTTAGATTAAAATTTATAGAAGAGCAAAAAGATTTTAATGAAAAGTTATTACTAATTAGAAAGCAATTGTATAGTATGGTTAAAAGTTTAAAAACAAGATTGTAATTATAATCAACACCAAACACTATATACTAATTTTAGTATTAGTCTTTAAAAAAAGAAAATGAAAAAAGAAATACAAAATATAAACGCTACCACTACCGAGCACCTAGCACTCACCACTAATCCCCGTATCGCAATTATAGGTTTAGGATATGTTGGCTTGCCATTAGCAAGACTTTTTGCTACAAAATATCCGGTTGTAGGTTTTGATATCAATACAGAGAGAATCACAGCGTTAATGTCTGGGGTAGACAGCACGTTGGAAGTAGATAACCATACTTTACAAGCTGTTTTAGTGGAAGACACTACAACAGAAAACGGGTTGTTTTGTACAAACTCTTTAGAGAAAATAAAAGAGTGCAACTATTACATCGTAACCGTTCCCACGCCTGTAGATAAAAACAACAGACCTATTCTCACACCTTTAATAAAGGCAAGTGAAACAGTAGGGAGTGTCCTTAAAAAAGGAGACATTGTTATTTATGAATCTACAGTATATCCAGGGGCAACAGAAGAAGATTGCATTCCGGTTTTAGAAAGCGTTTCAGGGCTAAAATACAATGTAGACTTTTTTGCAGGCTATTCTCCAGAAAGAATCAACCCAGGAGACAAAGAACACACCGTAGAGAAAATATTAAAAGTAACCTCAGGTTCGAACCCACAGATAGGTAAAAAAGTAGACGATTTATACAAGTCTGTGATTGTTGCAGGTACGCATTTAGCGCCCACCATTAAGGTTGCAGAAGCTTCAAAAGTAATAGAAAACTCACAAAGAGACATTAACATTGCGTTTGTAAATGAATTGGCAAAGATTTTTAATTTAATGGACATCAATACCCACGATGTTTTAGAAGCAGCGGGAACTAAGTGGAATTTCTTGCCTTTTAAACCAGGTTTGGTTGGCGGACATTGCATTGGTGTAGATCCGTATTATTTAGCACAAAAGGCACAAGACTATGGCTATAATCCTGAGATTATTTTGGCAGGAAGACGCATGAATGACAGCATGGGAGCATATGTGGCTGCTGAGGTTGTAAAATTGATGATTAAAAAAGATATTCGGATTAAAGATGCTGAAATTTTAGTGCTAGGAATTACGTTTAAAGAAAACTGTCCGGATGTTCGGAATACGAAGGCGGTGGATGTAATCGCGGCTTTAAAAGAATACGGAGTACATGTGACTATTTATGATCCTTGGGCTAATGTAGGAGAGGTAATGCATGAATATAATTTAGTTTCTGTAAAAGAGCTGCCTAAAGAGAAATTTGATGGGGTTGTTTTAACGGTGTCGCATGATGAGTTTAAAGAGTTGGATTTTGCTGCCTTAAAAAAAGAGATTGCTGTTGTATATGATGTGAAAAATATTCTTGCTGACGAAGTAAAAGATAAGAATTTATAAAATAAGAATAGTGCTTTATAAGTAATAAATAAAGTAATGTTTTCAACGGAGAATTAAGAAAAAGGTTCAAAAATAAAAGAGAAATAATGAATATTGCTGTTATAGGTTCTGGTTATGTTGGTTTGGTTTCAGGGACTTGTTTTTCAGAAATGGGAAATAAGGTAACTTGTGTAGACATCGATAAAGAGAAAATTGAAAAATTAAATAACGGAATTCTTCCTATTTATGAGCCTGGTTTAGAACCAATGGTTCTAAAAAATCTAAAAAATAAAAACCTTTTTTTTACAACAGAATTAGCAGATGCTATTAAAACAGCAGAAATTGTTTTTATAGCTGTAGGCACCCCTATGGGAGCTGATGGTGCTGCGGACTTACAGTACGTAATAGCTGTTGCAGAATCTATTGGTAAAAGAATGGTGAAACGTTTGGTGGTTGTAGATAAGTCTACAGTACCTGTTGGTACTGCGGATAAAGTAAAAGCAACGATTCAAAGAGAATTAGACACTAGGAAATCGGACTTGTTATTTGATGTTGTTTCAAATCCTGAGTTCTTAAAAGAAGGAGTAGCGATTGAGGATTTTATGAAACCGGATAGAGTTGTAATTGGTGCAGACTCTGAGTATGCTTTTGAGTTAATGAAACAATTGTATTCTCCCTTTTTCAGAACCCACGATCGTTTTATAACAATGGATGTGCGTTCGGCAGAAATGACGAAGTATGCTGCAAACGCAATGTTGGCAACAAAAATATCCTTTATGAATGAGATTGCAAATATTTGCGAAAGGGTAGGAGCAGATGCAAATCAAGTAAGAATTGGTATTGGTTCAGATAATAGAATTGGCTATAGTTTTATATACCCAGGAGCTGGCTATGGAGGTTCTTGTTTTCCGAAAGATGTCAAAGCACTAAGAAAAATAGCGGAAGAAAATAATTATGACGCGAAGTTAATTGCTTCTGTAGAGAAGGTGAATGATGCTCAAAAACTAGTGATAGCTCAGAAAATTGTAAAAAGATTTGGCGAAGACTTAACAGGATTAACTTTTGGTTTATGGGGGTTAGCCTTTAAACCCGGAACGGATGATATGCGAGAAGCACCATCAATTTATGTTATTAAAGAGTTAGTAAAAAGAGGGGCTAAAATAAAAGCCTATGATCCAAAAGGCATGAAAGAAGCACGGGAGTTTTATTTGAAAGATGTAGAAAATATCTCATATTTAGATTCTAAGTACGATGTTGTTAAAGATTCGAATGCATTAATCCTTTTAACAGAGTGGAAAGAATTTAGATCTCCGGATTTTGTAGAAATAAAACAACAATTAATAACTCCTATAATCTTTGATGGAAGAAATCAATATAATGCTTTCAGCTTAGAGGAAAAAGGATTTGAATATTTCCAGATTGGAAAGAATTAATCCTTAAAAGAAACTTACTTATATTTTAAATAAGAAAAATAGTATTATAGATGTCTTCAAGCAAAATAGCTAAAAATTCCATGTTCTTATATATAAGAATGTTCCTAATTACGGGAGTAACCTTATATACCTCAAGAGAAGTGCTTAATTTATTAGGAGTGTCTGATTATGGTATTTATAATTTAGTTGCTGGTATTGTTGCAATGGTAGGTTTTTTTAACTCTGCAATGGCCACAGCAACGCAACGGTACTTATCTTTTGATATCGGAAATAATGATATTCATAAGTTGTCCAAAACTTTTAGCATAAGCTTAACTATACATTTTGGTATAGCTATTTTGGTTCTACTTTTAGCTGAAACAATTGGGCTTTGGTACGTGAATTGTAAAATGGTATTACCGGAAGATAGATTATATGCAGCCAATATTATTTATCAGTTTTCAGTTTTTTCTTTTTTTGTAAAAATAATTCAGGTACCATATAATGCATTAATAATAGCAAGAGAACGTATGAAAGTTTTTGCTTTTGTAAGTATTTTGGAAGCTATTTTAAAATTAGGAGCAGTTTTTTTATTGTTTAGTTTTGGAACAGATAAACTTATTTTATACGGTTTTTTATCTTTTATAGTGGTATTGTTAATTAGGGTTATTTATCAAATTTATTGTAGGAAAAAATTTGTGGAATCTAAATTTAAACTACAATATGATAAAACTTATTTTAAGGAATTATTGATTTATTCAGGCTGGAATTTATTTGGTAATTTAGCTGCTGTAGCCCGAGGACAAGGTAATAATTTAGTGTTAAATTTATTTTTTGGAACAATAATTAATGCCGCATACGGAGTTACAATGCAGGTACAGAGCGCATTACGTGTTTTTGTAAATAATTTTCAGTTAGCGGCAAATCCACAAATAATCAAAAGTTACGCTCAAAACGATTTACAACGCACATATAGATTAATTTTTCAGAGCTCAAAATTTTCATTCTTTTTAACCCTACTTATAATTCTTCCAATATGGTATAATATCGAGTTTATTTTGAATATTTGGCTAATTCAAGTGCCTAAATATACTAATGATTTTATTAGATTATTATTGATGGTGATGTTGATTGACTCTATGTCAGGTTCTCTAATGACAGGAGTTCAAGCCACAGGTAAAATTAAATGGTATCAAATTATTGTTGGTACTTTAGTTTTTTTAAACCTACCTATAAGTTATTTTTTATTAAAGGTATTCTTTTTTCCGCCAACAATCGTTTTTAAAGTGATGATTGTTGTTTCTGTTATAACGCTTTTCTTTAGGTTGTATTTTTTGAAAAAAACATTGTATTTTCCTGTTTTTCATTATTTTAAGAAAGTTTTAACGCCAATAATTTTAGTGTTTTCACTTACTATAACTGTACTGTTTTATGTATTTTCTTTAATTCATGTCGAAAATTTATGGATTAATTTTATATTACGAACTCTTTTGATTGTTGCTATAAATATTAGTGTTGTTACTCTATTAGGTTTAACCAAATCAGAAAAAAAATTTATTAAAAATATTTTCTTGAGAAAAATTTAAAAAAATGAGTTTTGAAATAAAAGATATTGTAGAGGAAAATATGTGTATAGGATGTGGTTTATGTGTTTCTGAATCCCAGTCAAGTTCTATGGTATGGAATGAAAGTGGGTTTTTGGTGCCGGATACCACTAAAAAATTTTCTGAAGATGCAATAAAATTATGCCCATTTAATCCAGAACCAGAAGCTGATGTTTTTGATGAAGATAAATTAGCGAACTTGTATCTTCCAAATTCAAAAAATAGAGATGACAGAATTGGTAGATATGAAAGCACTTATATTGGGTACTCAAATCAATTTCGTAAAACTTCTTCATCTGGAGGAATAGCTACATTTATTTTTGAACAATTATTAGAACAAAAAATAGTAGACCATCTCTTTGTTGTTAAAGAGGTCGCAGGGACTTATAAATATCAATGGTTTGATAATATAAAAGAAATAAAAAATATGTCTAAAACAAGGTATATACCAGTAACTTTAGAAAGACTATTTAGAGAGATAGACGGTAAAGAAGGTAAAGTAGCAGTTTCCGGCGTAGCTTGTTTTGTAAAAGCCATACGCTTAAAACAATATTATTATCCACAATATAGAGATAAAATTCCATTTATAGTTGGGATTATTTGTGGAGGTTTTAAAAGTAAATTTTTTACTGATTATTTAACTCAAAAATCAGGTATAGAAGGAGATTACAAAAATCAAGAGTATCGAATAAAAGATAAAGATTCACTTGCATCTGATTATTCTTTTGGGGCCTATGATAAAAATAATAATTTTCATCAATTAAAAATGCGTAATGTTGGAGATATGTGGGGAACTGGATTATTTAAAGCTAATGCTTGTGACTTTTGCGATGACGTTACAACTGAATTGGCAGATATTTCCTTGGGAGATGCATGGTTGCCTGAATATAAAAAAGATGGATTAGGTAATAGTATTATAATTACAAGAAATACAATAGCAAATGAATTGATAGAAAAAGGTAAGCTAGCAAATTTACTTACAATTGATGTTGTGTCAAAAGAAAAAATAATTCAGTCTCAGAAAGGAAGTTTTACCCATAGGCAAGATTCTATTTTTTTTAGAAAAAAAATAGCAGGTGTTAAGCTAAAGAAACGAATAAAATTTAAAAAGAAAATAAAGCTGTCTTATAAATTAGTCCAAGTTTCTAGGAGAATGGTAAGACGTAAAAGTTTGGCCATATGGAAACTTAATAAAAACGCTTCAATTTTTAATAAAAAAATGAAATATTATCTTTTTATATTAAAAGTTGCCACTAAAATTAATCACAAAATAAGAAAATAATAGATGAAAAAAAAAATAGGTCTTTTAACGATGCCTCTTTTGAATAATTATGGAGGTATTATTCAGGTTGCGGCGCTATATCATTATTTAAAAGAAGAAGGTTTTGAACCATATATAATCGATAAAAAATACAATCAATCTAATTTAAAAGTTTTAATAAAAAAAATTTTAACTCATAATCCGTTTTATAAATTATATGATTATAATAATCATACACAACGAAGACTTCAATTAAAAAAAGTTCATGCGTTTATCGATAATTATTTTGAAAATAAAACAGACGAAGTCTTTAATGAAATTGATTTGAAGAGGGTTTCTCAACAATTTGATACTGTAGTTGTAGGTAGTGATCAGGTTTGGAGGCACAAGTATGTGAAAAATAATTTTGAACAATATTTTTTAAACTTTCTGAGCTCTAAACAAAATAAGGTTTCATATGCAGCATCCTTTGGAGTAGATGCTTGGGAGGGTGATGAAGCGTCTAAAAAACAGGTTAGTAAACTTCTAAGTAACTTTAATGCAGTTTCTGTTCGTGAAGATACAGGCGTAGCTCTTTGTGAAAATGTTTTTGGACACGAGAATGCTACTCATGTATTAGATCCCACATTTTTACCTGATGTTTCATTTTATGAATCCATTATTAAAATGGAGGTTCTAGATAAGAAAGTAGGGTTATTTAACTACGTGCTAGATGCTTCGATTGACAAGCAAGATATAATTAAAGATGTTTCTAATAAATTAAATTTAAATATTGACACAATTCACTTAGAAGAAAGGGAAGATAAAAACATTGAAAAACCATCTATAAGCGAATGGTTGTATCATTTAAAAAATGCAGACTTTATTATTACAGATTCTTTTCATGGTACTGTTTTTTCTATAATTTTTAATAAACAATTCATAACGATAGGTAATCCGGAAAGAGGAATGAGCAGGTTTAATTCTTTATTAAAAAAATTAAACCTTGATTTAAGGTTGATTTATCAAGAAGATAAAAATCAAATTGATACCTTGCTTCATAATAAAATTGATTATCAATTAGTCAATGCCAAATTAGCACTATTAAAAAAAGAATCTAAAAACTTTTTACTTTCTAATATTTAATCGTTAAATGAAAATTTCCATAATAATAGCTTTATACAATACCGAAGTTTACATAGAAAAATGCATTCGCTCTATATATAAAAATAACAAATTATTATTGAATGAATATGAGATTATAGTAATTAACGATGGTTCCACTGATAATAGCTCTAGAATTGTAGAAAATTTAAAAAAAGAGTATGCGAATTTACAATTGCTTCATAAGGCAAACGGAGGGCAAAGTACTGCGAGAAATTTAGGCTTTGCAAAAGCGAAAGGAGAATATATTTTTTGTTTAGATTCAGATGATTTTATTGATGCAGATGAATTAATAAAAGCATTAGAGTATATCGAAAAAAGAAATTTAGATATACTACCTATTGTTATTCGAAAATATGATGAGAATTATGAGAGACTAAAAGATAAGGAAGAAAATTATACCATTCTTCATAAAGTGTTTACCGGTGGTGACTTTATGAATAAGTTTGCCATTTCCGGCTCTATGTGCCGGTATTTATATAAAAAATCTATAATAAGTAAACATAAATTGCAGCTTACAGAAGGAATATATCATGAAGACGAAGAGTTTGTTATCAAGTTTATGAGTTATAGCAAAAGAGTTGCCTACGCACAAAATTTGGTTTACAACCAGGTTGTAAGACCAAGTTCTACGGTAAATAACAAGAATAAAATACATCGAAAAAAATTATTAAGCGATTTGTTGGTAGTAATAGATCATTTAATCCTGCATCGTGTCAATTTTAATAAAAATTCTTCAGTTTATAAAGGTATTACCAAAAAAATAGAGCAACTTATTATTTCTTTGTTTATTAGGATGAAATCAGATGGTTTAATTTATAAAGAAGTGAAAGACTTTAAAGTTAAGTTGCAATTAATGGATTTATATCCGATTAAGATAAAAGAGCTTAGTGTTAAATTTGAGGTCGCTGCTTTTTTTTTCAATAGTACCTTATTAAATAAACTTTATTATAAATAATGAACGATAATATTTTCTACATACAGGATTATTATCATTATTTAATATCATTTATAGGTATACTAATAATATTATCTTTCTTAAGCTATTTTAAAAATAAACGACCTAAATTTTCATTCACTATTCCAGTGATTTCCTTTGCATTATTTACAGTGTACTATATTGGAAATAGAAATGTCTATATTGGTGTAGATACGATAAGGTATGAAAATGCTTTTTTGTATTATAAGAATCTTCAAGAGTTTGAAATTAGAAAAGATTTATTTTATGATTTATTGTCTTTTTTAATTTCTAGATTTTCTGACTTTCAGACGTTATTGATTTTTTGCGCTTTTTTATATGTGTTTGGAGCATTATATGGTCTGAAAAAAATATTTAAAAAAGAATATTATTTGGCTTTTTTTGTTTTTTTAATCTCTCCTTATTTTTTTGGTAATGGTATAAGTGCTATTAGAAGTGGTGTCGCAGCATCTTTACTGTTATTAGGGCTAGGTGTTTATTATGAAAAGGGTAATACTTGGAAAGTTATCTTGTTGATTATTCTTAGTATATTATTTCATATTTCAATGTTTGTGCCTGTTCTTTTTTTATTTTTAACACGATTTGTTAAGAATACAAAAGCTATTTTTGTATTGTGGTCAATTAGTATTTTATTAGGCATTTTAAAAATTAACATTATAATGCCTGTTGTTGAAGCTTTTGATACATTTGCCTCTAGAATGGATACCTATGCCGTGAATGAAGGAGAGAGAGATTTTTGGATGAATTTCGTTATTTTTGGTTTTTTTCCGGTAGTATTTGCTGTTTATAACATACTTATTTTAAAATACAAAAATGATTTTTATAAATGGATTGTAAACGCTTATATGTTAATACATGTACCTTATATTGTGTTAATAAATAGTGAGTATGGGTTGCGATTAGGTTATCTAGCTGAGTTTATGATGCCAATAATCCTCATATTTCCTTTATTAATTGATCCTAAAATAAAAATTAAGTATGTTCATTTAAAGTTAGGTATTCTTATTTTCTGTGTGTTTATGATCAAAGCATATAAAGTTTTATTAAAATAATTGTTAAAATTTACAAATGGCGAATATCTTAGTTTCCATAATTACTACTGTAAAGAATGGAGAAGTGTTTATAGAAGAAACACTTCAATCTGTATATAATCAAACTTTTAAAAATTACGAACACATCATAATTGATGATGGATCAACGGATAATACAGTTTCTATAATAAATGATTTTAAGCAAGCTAATCCTGAAAATAAAATTATTTTACACGAACCTGGTAGTCTTGGGCGAGGTAAGGCTTTAAATTTTGGGGTTGCGAAGGCCAAAGGACAATGGATTGCAATCGTAGATGCCGATGATATTTGGCACCCAAATAAACTAGAAGCTCAAATGAATATTTTGAAAGAAAACCCAGGTTTGTCTGTATTGGCGGCTAAAACAGGTTTGTTTACAAATAAAGTTAATTTTAAAAATTTTAAAAATTTCACTTATCAAAAGATTATCCCTAAAAAGATGTTGTATAAATCTATTATTTCACATTCTTCAGTAATCATTAAAAAAGAAGATGCAATATATGACGAGGAAAGAACATCCCAGTTTGATGCAGAACTGTGGTATCGGTTAGCTTTTGATAATAAAAAACAGCTAGCAATAATGCCTCAAGAATTAAATTTTCACAGGATACATAAGAATCAGTCATTTGAAGCTTCAAAAGGGCAAGCCTATCAAATGAATTCAATAAAACTAAGTAGTAAATATTGTCTAAAGAGTATTGTGTTACTTCCACTGTTTCTTTATTTTATAAAATTTATGTATAGATTATTGATACCAAGAAGCATAAGGTTTAGTAAGGTAGTAGAATAGGATAAATTCGTATTACAAGTTATTATTGAATGAGATTCAAAAATTTATAGAACTAATATTGGACACGTATGCTGGAATCTGAAGAGATGTAGGGTAAAATGAAAGGGTTACTATATTATATAGATGAAATTCAAGTAGATATTAGTAAAAAAAAATATTAAACACTTAATAGATTAATGAAACCAAAAATAATACGCATAACTACAGTACCTCAATCTTTAAGTGGATTACTAAAGGGCCAGCATCGTTTTATGTCTGAACAAGGTTTTGAAGTGGTTGGGGTTTCTTCAAGAGGGGAACGATTACAACAAGTAGCAGTCGAAGAACAAATACGAGTACAAGGGATAGATATGTCTCGTAAAATAACCCCTTTACAAGATTTAAAATCATTATGGAAAATGTATTTATTTTTGAAAAAAGAAAAACCAGAAATTGTACATAGTCATACCCCGAAAGCAGGAACTATTGGTATGATGGCTGCAAAATTAGCAGGCGTACCACATCGCCTACACACCATTGCAGGATTACCTTTAATGGAAGCAACAGGTAAAAAACGATACGTATTAAATGCTGTAGAAAAATTAACTTATGCTTGTGCTACTAAAATATACCCTAATTCTAAAGGCTTATATGATTTTATTTTAGAACAAAAATTTACTTCAAAAAATAAATTGAAGTTAATTGCTAATGGATCTTCTAATGGTATCGATACGAATCACTTTAGTCGCAAACAGATAAGTGAAGAGGAAAGAACAAATTTGAAAAATAAATTAGAAATAAAAGAGACAGCTTTTGTTTTTATATTTGTTGGAAGATTGGTTAGTGATAAGGGAATAAATGAATTAGTTAGTGCTTTTATACAATTAAAGAATAAAACAGATAAGAGCGTTAAATTACTGTTGGTAGGTTCGGAAGAAGGAGAATTAGATCCTTTAGAGAAAACGACGGTAAAAATTATGCAAGAAGATTTTGATATTATTGCAGTAGGTTATCAGAACGATGTACGTCCTTATTTAGCTATTTCAGATTGTTTGGTTTTTCCAAGTTATCGGGAAGGTTTCCCTAACGTAGTGATGCAAGCAGGAGCTATGGGATTGCCTAGTATAGTATCCGACATCAATGGTTGTAATGAAATAATTGAAGAAAATAAAAATGGCTTTATTATTCCCGTAAAAGATATAAATGCCATTGAAGATGCTATGATTATTATGATTAAAGATAAGTCTCAATTTGAAAAAATGAAGAACAATAGTCGCGAAATGATTGTGAACCGCTACGAACAAATTCTTGTATGGCACGCCTTGCTTTCAGAATATAATTTACTTTTAAACAATGTATAAAAATATTATAAAACCTCTGTTTGATTTTCTCGCAGCTTTTTTCGGACTAATTGTACTGTCCCCAGTTTTTTTAATTGTGATGATAGGGTTAGCTTTTGCTAATAACGGTAGACCTTTTTTCTTTCAAAAAAGACCGGGTAAAAATGAAAAAATATTTAAGGTGGTTAAGTTTAAAACCATGAACGATAAAAAAGGAATTCATGGACAATTACTGCCAGATGAAGCAAGGTTAACTCCGGTTGGTCTTTTTGTACGTAAAACATCTTTAGATGAAATTCCTCAGTTGATCAATGTTTTAAAAGGAGATATGAGTCTCATAGGGCCGAGACCCTTATTACCAGAATATCTACCGTTGTATACTACAAGGCAGAAAAAACGACATAATGTAAGACCTGGTATTACGGGTTGGGCGCAAGTTAATGGGCGTAATACAATCAGCTGGGAGAAAAAATTTGAATATGATGTTTGGTATGTAGAAAACTTGTCTTTTTTATTGGATGCGAAAATCTTTTTTATGACATTCGCAAAAGTATTTAAAGCAGAAGGAGTTAATATGGAAAATCAAGCAACAACAACTGCTTTTAAAGGAGAAAATTAAAGATGATAGTTAATATAATAAATTACCTTGAAGAAACTGTAGCTAAATTTGGTAAAAAAATAGCTATTGAAGATAATAATGGTACTATTACTTTTCTAAACTTAAGAGAAGAAGCAATAAAAATAGCGAGTGAAATAAATTTATTGGGAGTAGCGCATAATCAACCAATAGGTGTTTTTTTACCAAAGTCAAGAAAAAGTATAATTTCTTTTTTAGGAATTAATTATAGTGGAAATTTTTACGCTCCACTAGACATTAAGTCGCCTAATGAGAGATTAGATAGAATAATAGAAAAGCTTTCTCCAAAAATAATAATAACAAATTTAGAAGGAGAAAAAAAACTGAGAGAAATTAAGTATTCAGGGGCAATAATAAATTTAGATAAAACTAAACTAGAGAAAGAACAGTGGGCAGGAACAGGTTATATGTATGAATACCAGCTTATAATGAACCCTAAAGATGAGCGTGTCATTTTAGATGATAAGCGCCAGTTTTTCAAATCTTATGAAAAATATGTTATTCATACGGTAGCTGATTTACAAGATTTAAAAGACAATAAGGAGTCAATAAAGACACTTTTAGAAAATCCATCTGGAAAAATAGTGTTTAAGTCATCTGATGGAAAATGTGGTGCAGGAGTTAAAGTGGCAAGTGCTAAAGACTTTGATGAAAACTCTATAATTACTTATATGGCTAATAATCAATTTGACTTAGTCGAAGAATTTATTATCCAACATCCCGATTTAAATAACCTCTCCCCTTCTGGAGTAAATACAGTTCGGATTTTTACGCAACTAGATAAGAATAATGAAGTAGTACTTTTAGGTTGTCGTCAAAGAATTTCAGTAAACTTACCTATTGATAATATGGCAGCAGGTAATTTAGCGGCTAATATAGACGAGCATACAGGAAAAATTACCGATGCTGGTGTTTATAGCGATATTACTAAAGAAGAGCAGACCATTCATCCAATAACTGGAGTTCCTATTGTTGGTTTTCAAGTTCCATTTTGGTCCGAAACTTTAATAATGGTGAAGGAAGCCGCAAAACTATATCCACAAAACCGTTCTATTGGATGGGATATTGTAATCACTGAAAATGGTCCTGGTTTTATTGAAGGAAACCATGATTGGTGTAAATTACTGTGGCAATTGCCTGCTAAAAAAGGTTTAAAATCTGTACTAACTTCTTATCTGAAATAATGTATAGCTTGTTTATTAAAAGAATTTTAGATATTACTTTGTCTTTAGTAACGTTAAGTCTAGTTTTACCAATCATCATAATTACCTATGTGATTTTACGGAGGCAAAATAAAGGCAATGCTTTATTTTTCCAAGAAAGACCGGGTTACAAAAAAAAAAAATTTAGTATTATAAAGTTTAAGACGATGACAGATGAAAAGGATAAAGATGGTGCGCTGTTGCCTGATTATAAAAGAATAACAAAAATAGGTAATATAATTAGAAAGGCTTCTATTGACGAATTACCACAATTAATAAACGTATTGAAAGGGGATATGAGTTTGATTGGACCAAGACCCTTGTTATTCAAGTATATTCCTTTGTATTCCGATGAACAACTCAAAAGGCATGAGGTTCTGCCGGGGATCACAGGTTGGGCTCAAGTAAATGGAAGAAACAGTATTTCTTGGACTCAAAAGTTTAAATTGGATGTATATTACATAAATCATGTCAGTTTTATGCTGGATATGAAAATATTATGGATGACATTGATGAAAGTAATAAAAAAAGAAGGCGTAAACCAAAAAGAAGAGAGACCTATGCTACCTTTTGATGGGAGCAATTAACATATACATAAATAGCATAAAATGAAAATATTAATTACAGGAGTGGGTGGTCCAACACCTAGAAGTTTTGCAATTGCATTAAAAAAATACAGCTTTTATAAAAAGTTTGAATTGTTTGGTACGGATATAAATCCGCTCGCTTACGGTTTATATCAAAATGAATTGTTTAATAAAACATTTTTAGTACCACCAGCTTCTAGTCCAGATTACTGGGTTGAAATTGAAAAAATAATTAAAGAAAACAATATCGATGCTGCCGTTATACTTCCTGAATTAGAAGTAATGGAGTGGAGTAAGAGAAAAGAAAATCAGTCATTGCCTTGTAAAGTGTTATTGCCTGATTTTTCTATAGCAGAATTATTAGTTGATAAGTCAAAAATGACAGCAATTTTAAAGGATTTAGATATTGTACCTCCATCAGTTACTTTTTCGAGAAATTCAACGGATCTAAATACTGTTTTTGAAGTTTTAGGTCAAAATTTCTGGGTAAGAAGCACCAGTGGTACAAGTGGTTTAGGCTCTTTGAGGGTTAAAGATTTAGAATCTTTAAAAAACTGGATTCAAATAAATCCAAACGTGCAAGAGTTTATTGCTAGTAAATTTTTACTTGGTAGAAATTTAGCCTGTAAAATGTTATACTATAATGGCAAACTTTTAAGAACAGCATGTGCGGAAAGAGTAAATTATATAATGGCAAAGGTAGCACCATCTGGCATTACAGGAAATACTTCCTTTGGTCGACTTTTAAACGAACCAAAATTAGTAGAAGGAGCAATCAGAGCAATGGAACATCTATTTAAATATACGAAAGCCAACAAACACGGTTTTTTTACAGTAGATTTTAAAGAGAATGAAAACGGAAAACCATATATTACTGAAATTAACGTTAGGCATGTAGCCTTTACGCAATGCTTTGCTGCTGCTGGCGCTAATTTTGCATCAGACACCGTTAGATTGTTAAATAATGACCAGGATTTTGACCATAGTTACAAAATGTACGAGTTTGAAAAGGATTTAATTTTCTTAAGAGATGTGGATGCTTTACCTATACTGATGAAAGAAACAGAGTTGCTGAAAAAATAAAAAGAAATGTACCTTTTATTAAATAAGAATCTATCTTAAAACAGTTATATCCTAAAAAGCGTTATTACGCTCGCTAAAAAAGGAATAGTTTCTAGGGCTTAAATGTGGCAATATTATCAATGAAAAAAAAATAAAATCTATGTTAAATAATTTACATTTAGGACTTTTTTAATTTGTAATTTTTATAAATAAAAAGAATATTAAAAAGAAAAAAAGCTTACTCTAATCGAGATTTAATAAAAACCTATATTATGATGTTTGTTATCCAATTTATTTTGAGGAGTTTTTAGAAGTCAATAATGAAAAATAATATTTTTCAAAATAATACAATTTTAAAAAAGATAAAACCCATGCAACAATCTAAAATATGGCTTTCTTCTCCACACATGGGAGGCACAGAGCAAAAATACGTACAAGAGGCTTTCGATACAAATTGGATTGCCCCATTAGGACCTAATGTGAATGGTTTTGAAAAAGATTTAGAAAATTATGTTAAAGAAAATTCTAAAGTAGCGTGTTTAACTTCTGGCACTTCGGCAATACATTTGGCATTGGTGATGGCTGGTGTTACACATGGAGACGATGTGCTTTGCCAGAGTTTTACGTTTTCAGCATCGGCAAATCCAATAGCGTACCAAGGAGCAAATCCTGTTTTTGTAGATAGCGAAAAGGATACCTGGAATCTATGTCCTGTATATTTAGAGCAAGCAATTGAAGCAGGAATTTCTAAAGGGAAAAAACCGAAAGCAATCATCGTGGTGCATTTGTACGGAATGCCAGCAAAAATAGACGCCGTTGCTGCAATAGCAAAGAAGTATGAAATTGTGTTAATTGAAGACGCTGCAGAAGCATTAGGGTCAACGTATAAAGGACAAAAATGTGGCACCTTTGGAGATTTCGGAATCCTGTCGTTTAATGGCAATAAGATCATCACAACATCTGGTGGTGGTGCTTTGGTTTGCAGAAACGAAGAAACTAAAAATAAAGCAGTGTTCTTAGCCACGCAAGCGAGAGACACAGCAGTGCATTACCAACATTCTGAGATTGGATATAACTATAGAATGAGCAATATTGTTGCGGGTATTGGAAGAGGACAAATGGAAGTGTTGGATGCACATATTGGGTTTCGCCGAGACATGCATCACTTTTATCAAGAACTTTTTAAGGAGTTTGTGGGGGTTACTGTTTTTACGGAACCTGCGAAAGAATACCATTCAAATCATTGGTTGAGCTGTATTGTTATAGATGAGGAGAAAGCAGGGTTTACCAGCCAAGCATTGCGTTTGCAACTAGAAAAAGACAACATAGAATCTCGCCCTCTATGGAAACCAATGCACTTGCAACCCGTTTTTAAAGACTGTGCCTATTATGGCGCTGCAGTAGCGGAAGCGTTATTTGAGAAAGGGGTGTGTTTGCCTTCTGGATCTAATTTGACAACGTCGGATAGAGACCGAATTGCAAAGTCAATCAAGAAATTATTGTAACTTCGCGAAGTTCATTCTAAATATAAAAATGATAAGAAACTTCTTTTTAAAAGCGCTAAAAAAATATGCCTCTAAATGGTTAGTCCTATGCATCGATGTATTGCTTGTGTGTTTTGCATTTATAGTTGCCTATGCCATACGGTTCAATCTCAGTCTCAATTTTGACCATTCGAACCTAACAGCACAAATACCTGTCATAGCCATTGTTGCCTTGGTTAGTTTTCTTTTGGTAGGTTCTTACAAAGGAATTATAAGACATACAGGGGTCAAAGACGTGTTTAATGTCTTTTTTGGGGTGACCATATTCAGTATTTGTATCGGTTTTTTAGTCATTGTGAATCAGTTTTTTGAAATTTACAAAGGCTTTACAATTCCGAAGTCTATAGTCTTGATTCATTATTTAGTCGCTGTATTCTTGTTGATCATTAGCAGGTATGTTTTCAAAGCATTTTATGAAGTGATCTCTACAGAGTTGAAGACAATTACCAATGTGCTTATTTACGGCGCAGGAGATTCAGGAATCATGTCTTACGGGGCTTTAAACAGAGAAAGAGGACACAATTATGATGTTTTAGGTTTTATTGATGACGATGTGAACAAAGTAAATAAGAAGATAGATCGCATTAAAATTTACAATACAGCTGCAATAGACACAACTTTTATTGAGAAAAATGACATTGATGAAATCATCATTTCGATACAAAACATCAAACCCAACAGGTTGTTAGAAATTGCAGATGAACTCTTAAGCTTAGGGGTAGAGGTGAAAATAGTGCCTCCGTTGTCGAAATGGATTGGTGGCGACTTGCAAGCAAACCAAATCAAACAAATAAATATTGATGATTTGTTAGGAAGGGAAGTAATCTCTATTAAAAACCCCATTGTAAGAAGAGAAGTGGCACAAAAAGTGGTGTTGGTTACAGGAGCCGCAGGTTCGATAGGAAGTGAAATTTCTAGACAATTGTCTGGCTACAATTTAGAGGTATTAATTTTGGTAGACCAGTCTGAATCTCCTTTGTACGATTTGGAACAAGAATTGCTTCAAAACGGAAACGAAAACTTCAAAGCGATTGTCGCGGATGTTCGCGATGTAAAACGCATGGAAGAAATCTTTACCAAATACAAACCTCAAAAAGTATTTCACGCAGCGGCATACAAACACGTTCCTTTGATGGAAAAAAGTCCGTATGAAGCCGTGCGCATCAATATCTGCGGGACTAAAAACATTGCAGACTTGTCTTTAAAACACAAAGTAGAGCGGTTTGTCATGGTGTCTACAGACAAAGCAGTAAACCCAACCAATGTAATGGGCGCTACGAAAAGAGTGGCAGAATTGTACATTGGGTGCTTGAGCAAAGAAAAAAGTGACACGAAATTTACCATTACCCGCTTTGGAAATGTGTTAGGCTCTAATGGTTCTGTGATCCCTTTATTTAAAAGACAATTAGAAAAAGGCGGTCCATTAACCGTAACCCATAAAGACATTACACGCTATTTTATGACCATACCAGAAGCGTGTCGTTTGGTTTTAGAAGCCGGTACGATGGGAGATGGCGGAGAAATTTATATTTTTGATATGGGGAAGTCTGTGAAGATTTTTGACATGGCAAAAAGGATGATTGCCCTGTCAGGATTGGTGTATCCAGAGGATATTGACATTCAAATAACGGGGTTGCGGCCTGGGGAGAAATTATACGAAGAATTATTGGCAGACGGAGAGAATACGACCAAAACCTACCATGAAAAAATAATGATTGCAAAATCATTGAATGCAGCGTTTCCAGAAGTTAAAGAACGGATACTGAGCTTGTGTGCAGAAAACAATGATTTGACCAACAATCGGATTGTGGAGGCCATCAAAGAAATTGTACCCGAATTTATTTCTAACAACTCTGTTTATGAAAAATTAGATGGGAATCACGAATGAGTCAATTTAAAATATTATTTTCGCAAAAAAAAAATACTGATATGAATTTATGTTCCATACATAGAAACCCACTTTTGATCACCTTTTTACTCGTACTTTTTTTGTCGTCCTGTGTGTCTAACAAAAAAATTGCTTATTTTCAGAACGATGCCATCGATCAAGAAAAGGTAAGCAATGTGTACAAGACTGTTTTTAAACCAGACGATTTATTACAAATCACCATTGCTTCAGATGATTTAGAAGCCGTAAAACCTTTTAATTTGCCCGCAGTCTCTTTTGCGGCATCCACGAATGCAGTTGCGGGGAGAGCCCAACAATTATCGTATTTGATTGATAGTAAGGGGGAAATCGATTTTCCTGTCTTTGGGAAATTAAAGATAGGTGGTTTGACACGGGAAGAAACCATTCGGTTGTTAAAGTCTAAATTAGCACCAGATTATGTGAAGGACCCTACGGTAAATATTCGGATTTCAAATTTTAAGATCACCGTGCAAGGGGATGTCAGTAAACCAGGAACTTTTAACATCCCAAATGAAAGAGTCACTATTTTAGATGCGATTGGGTTGGCTGGAGATTTAAACATCTCTGGGAGAAGAGATAATATTATGGTGATTAGAGAAGAAGGGGACAAGAAAAAACAATACCGACTAGACATCCGTTCTAATAAAATATTTACCTCTCCTGTGTTTTACTTGCAACAAAATGATGTGGTCTATGTAGAGCACAATTATGCAAGAATACAGTCTGCTTCCAGCAATAGCAATACAGGGTTGTTCATCTCTATTACAGGTACATTGATCGCAATTGTTACACTTTTAACCCGATAAGAATGCAAGAACAAAAGAATGCCGTTCATTCTCCCATAGAAGAGAACGATACATTAAATATTAGAGAAGAATTAGAAAAATACCTGTTCCATTGGAAGTGGTTTTTAGTGGGCGGTGTTTTAGCGCTACTAGTGGCGTATATTTATTTGCGCTATACGCCAGCGCAATACACGGCGTCTACAACGATTTTGATAAAGGACAATCAGAAATCTGGCATCTCGAAAGAGTTGGAAGCTTTTAAAGACATGGGGATTGTAGGGGGCGGTTCTAGCAACAACACCGACAATGAAATTGAAATTATCAAGTCTAGAAAAATTATAGGGCAAGTGGTTGATTCTTTGAACCTAGACATCAACTATTTTGTAGAAGGAAGAGTCATCAAGTCGGAAATCTATACCAACAAACCCATCCGATTTCAGTTTCTTTCTAAAGAATCTAAGTTCTTAGCAAGAGATACCGTATTCATTGTTTCTCAAAAAAACGCGCAACAATATTCTTTTAAAAATGTAGCGGATGAAATTATTGCAACACACAATTTTGGAGACATTGTAAAAGCGAATATAGGGACATTTACAATCGAAAAATTAAAGGACTTCGAGCAAGACCTTTTCATCGTTTTAACGAAGAAGGGGGCAGTTATAGATTTTTATAAAAAGAACGTAAATGTTAGCACCATCAGCAAAAACTCTAGTGTGCTCTTATTGACAATCAATGACCGCGTTCAAGAAAAAGCAGCCGATTTTTTAGATGAATTGGTGCGACAATACAACATCGATGCGATCAATGATAAAAATGAAGTTTCTAAAAAAACAAAAGATTTTATTGATGAAAGGTTGTACGCTATTGGAAAAGATTTAAGCGGGATACAAGACCGCATTAAGGAATTTAAAGTAGACAATGACATTACAGGGCTTTCTGCGGAAGGTGAATTGGCCTTGGAATTGGCGTCTAGCAATAATGAGAAATTAATTCAGATTCAAACGGAACTGAATATTGCCGAAGGTGTCTTGAAGAACCTCCAGCAACCATCGAATACAGACGAAACTTTGCCACAAAATTTAGGGTTTTCAGATCCATCAATTGCGACTGCTATTCAAAATTTTAACGAATTAGTCATTTACAAAAACAGGTTGAGTATCAATGCGGGAAGTAAAAACCCTCAAATCATCCAATATCAAAAAGAAATCACGTCTTTAAAATCGAATTTAAAGAATAGCATTTCAAACCTCATTTCATCGTTAGAAACACAATACAATCAGATCAGTAAAGAGGCGGTGCGAGTGAACTCTAAATTAAATGCCATTCCTTCTTTAGAAAGAGGTTTTATAGACATTGCGAGACAGCAAGAAATAATTGCGGGCTTGTATTCTTATTTACTAAAGAAAAAAGAAGAGACGGCAATTTCATTAGCAGTCACCGTGTCGAATGCAAAAATAATTGATGTTGCCTACAGTTCGGGCATTCCTGTGTCTCCTAAGAAAAGAATAGTTTATTTAGCGGCCTTGTTATTAGGATTGCTCATTCCATTCATCATTATTTATTTGAGAAATTTATTAGACACCAAGGTGCACAATAAAAAGGATCTTGAAAGTGCTTTAACGGTTCCTTTCTTAGGAGACATTCCGCAATCTGAAACAAAAGAGAAGATCATTGTTGGTTTTGACGAAAGATCGAGTGGTTCTGAAGCTTTTCGATTGGTTCGGACCAATTTAGATTTTATGATGGCGGGTAAAAAGGATGCTAAGAAATTTATTTTTATTACGTCTACCACCAGTGGAGAAGGAAAATCTTTTATTGCTATAAACTTAGCGGCTACGTTGGCGCTTTCTGGGAAGAAGGTGTTGTTGTTGGGGATGGATTTAAGAGCTCCGAAAGTGACTGAATACTTAGGATTAGAAAGTAAAAAAGGAGTGACCAACTACATTACCAGCAACGAGCTTTCTTTAGAGGAATTAAAATTTAACATACCAGAGGCAAAAGGGTTGGACATTATTTCTTCGGGAGCAATACCACCGAATCCTGCGGAATTGTTAAGTAGTGCTAGTATTGAAAAATTATTTTCTGAGATAAAGAATAGCGGGACGTATGATTATGTAGTGGTAGACACCGCGCCTGTAAACTTAGTAACCGATACGCTATTAATTGCGAAATATGCAGACATGTTCTTGTATGTTGTGAGAGCAAATTATTTAGACAAAAGGTTGTTGGCAGTACCCGAAGAATTGTACAGAACGAAAAGATTGCCAAACATGGCCATTGTTTTGAATGATACAGATCCTAAAAGAAGTTATGGCTATGGCTATGGAGGTTATGGAAGTTACGGCTATGGATACCTTGCTGAGGAGACAAAACCTTGGTACAAGAAACTTTTTTCTAAAAGTTAGCACTACGGAATGCAAAAGAACAAAAAAGGAGCAATGCTAGCATTGCTCCTTTTTTTTAGTTAAATACTTTACAGTTATTCTTTAACAGGTGTTGTATTTTTTTTAAATTTTTCTCCGTGCCAATTTGCTTCAACAATTGCAAGTGCTGGTGGTGGTGCGTGTCTGAACCGACAAAATCATATGTATTTTGTTTTAGCAATTGATGGCTTACTTGCTGAACATGCTTGCCATAGTGCGCTGTTAAAGACAACAAATTCAATTGAAACAGACAACCTGCTTTTTTTAATTTATAATAGTTTTCTAGAGCATTGTGGTAAAAAACATAGCGTTCTGGATGCGCTAAAACAGGCTTGTAGCCTTTTAACTGTATTTCAAACAAGACATCATATAAATTCATAGGTGCATTAAAATAAGACATTTCCACAAGGATGTAGTTGTCTTTTAAAGGCAAAATGTCATCGTTTTTAAGTCTTTCAGAAAACTGTTCGTCCATCATGTACTCTGCCGCGGCACGTATGTGGATGTCTGGATATCCTTTTGCGAGCAAGGCATCTCTTACTTCCGTTAATTTACTTTGAATGGTTTGTGATGCATTTGGATACACATCTCCTAAAACATGAGGCGTTGTGATAAAATTTTTAATTCCGTACGAATACATTTTTAAGATAAGTTCGATGGAAGCGGCGATGTTTTTTGCGCCGTCATCGATACCCGGCAGTAAATGGGAATGAATATCAACAAAATCTTTAGGAAAAAAATCGATTAAAGGAATTTCCTTCTTCTTAAAAAAAAACATATCATTATATTTACCGTAAAATTACAATAATTAAATCCATTCCATTAATTTATTCAGATTCAGAATAAATTAATGGATACGAAAACGATTGAAGTTTTACTTCGTATTGTTATTTGTTGGAAGTTATTATATATTTGGTTAAAATAAGAGATTATGATTTTAATTGCAGACGGAGGTTCTACAAAAGCAGATTGGATTGCGATCAACAGCGAAAAAAATGAAGAATTTAGAGTCCGGACTTTAGGTTTAAATCCTGCCGTTGTAGCAGAGGAGGAATTGTACAATAGAATTATCAATATGTTTCAATTGATCAATATCAAAGAAGACGTTTCTGAAATCCATTTTTACGGTGCAGGTTGCGGAACACCAAAGCCAACAGCAATTTTAAAAAACATTTTAGAAACTATTTTTATAAATGCCAAAGTGTTTGTTTCGGAAGACATGTTGGCAGCGGTCTATGCAGCAACAGGCAAAGAACCCGCCATGGTTTGTATTTTGGGGACAGGCTCTAATAGCTGTTATTTTGATGGTGAAGAAATGCAAATGTTGGTGCCTTCTTTAGGCTATATTTTAATGGATGAGGCAAGTGGTAATTACTTTGGAAAAAAATTAATTGTAGATTATTTCTATAAAAAAATGCCAAAAGCCATTGCAACCGCATTTGAGAAAGAATTTAATTTAGACGCAGACCATATTAAAAAGAACATTTACAAAGAGGTGAATCCGAACATGTATTTGGCCTCTTTTGCAAAGTTCATGTTCGATTATAAAGATGAAAAGTACATTAAGAGAATCATTAAAAAGGGATTCCAAGAATTTTTCAAATGCCGTGTATTGCCTTATCATTTAGACAGCAATGCATCGATCTATTTTATTGGTTCTATTGCGCATTATTTTAGAGACACGTTAGACAAAGTGGCTGGGAAATACGATTTAAAAATTACAGACGTCATACAAAGGCCCATAGACAGCTTGCTAGAATACCACAAAAAGAACATCAATGTATAAGTTCTAGTATTCTTTCTAACTGCATGCCTCTAGAACCTTTGATTAAAATAGATTGATTTTCTAGAGGTTTTTTCTGAATACATTCTTGCAGTGCTTCAAAAGTTTCAAAAGTATTATTTTTGGTAGTTGTGTTGAAGAAGTTAGCGCCCACATAGAAGGTATTCGAAAAAGACAAGCTGTCTGCTAAGTTGACCATTTCTTGGTGTTCTTTGTCGCTTTCCTTGCCCAATTCAAACATATCACCTAAAATGACCGTTTTAAAAGGGTTTTTAATTTTTGAAAAATTTTCTAAGGCAACTTTCATACTCGACGGATTCGCATTGTAGGCATCCAAAAGAATCTGGTTACTCCCTTTTGTGATCATCTGAGAACGGTTATTGTTTGGCGTGTATTGTTCGATGGCTTTCTTCATTTTTGGAAGTGCAACCTCAAAATATTTTCCAATAGTGATGGCCGCCGCAATGTTGGTGTAATTATAGTCTCCAATTAAATGACTCTGAATTTCTAGATGAGCAACAGCCAATTTTACATACGGAGTTGCTGCTATGAAAACACAGTTGTTAGGAAAAGAAACCGTTTTAAGGTTCGTTGTTTTTTCTACTTGAAGGGCATCATTTGGGTTGATAAAGGCAGTCTTATTCTTTTTATTTAGATACGTGTACAATTCACTTTTTCCTTTGATGACCCCTTCTAGACTTCCAAAACCTTCTAAATGTGCTTTTCCGAAGTTGGTGATATAGCCATAATCTGGTTGTGCAATCTCGCATAGAAACGCAATTTCTTCTTGGTGATTGGCACCCATTTCTACGATTCCAATTTCGGTTTTCGGGGTCATAGAAAGCAACGTCAAAGGCACTCCGATATGGTTGTTTAGATTTCCAACGGTAGCGGTGGTTTTATATGTTTCAGAAAGCACACAATTAAGCAATTCTTTTGTGGTGGTTTTTCCATTGCTTCCGGTCAAAGCAATTACAAGGATTTTTAATTGCAATCGGTGGTAACGGGCAAGCTGTTGCAGCATTTCTAAAACGTTGGGGACTAAAATGGTCTTGCTACTTGTATCAAACTCCTTTTCATCTATAATGGCATAAGCTGCGCCATTTTTTAAAGCTTCATTTGCAAATTTATTCCCATTAAAGTGGTCCCCTTTCAAAGCAAAGAATAAAGTGTTTTTTCTAATGTTTCGGGTGTCTGTATCTACTAAATAATGCACAGCATACAGGCTGTAAATTTTCTTTATTTCCATTTTTTAAAGATAAAAAAAACCTCATTGCAAATGACAATGAGGCTTCACTATTTTTTAGATTAGAAGGCTATCTACGAGGACTTCTCGCTTTTCTTTTCTTAAAAGTCATTGGGCCTAATTGATCTGTAACACATCTAAAACCAATAAAATTTGTTGCCATATATTCTGGCAAATACCTTCGCTGTGCAGGATCTAACCAATATTCTCTGTCTGCCCAAGAACCTCCTTTGTAAACTCTCGTTTCATCACTAATTAAAGTAGTACGTTTCTTTGCATCATTGGTTACAACAGTGTCACCAGAATCTTCATCTCTGTCTCTTGTTGGTTTTTTTGGTGAATTGTACATGCTCGGTCTCGAAGCAAAACGATCTGCGTCATCTTCGTAAAATCGTGTAGAGTTTAAATCTCCATCACCATAGTTTGCATTTTCAGCGCGAGAGAAGTTGGTTCTAAAAGTAGCATCGTTTTTTGTAATGGGGATGTATTTAATACTACCAGGCAATTGTTTTGGAATGATACTTCCGTTTGGCAAAGTGTCATATTCTACAGCAACATCATCACCAACAATAACAACTTTACCTTCTTCATTGATCATTTTTTTGGTAAATATATTCCCTCTAAAATAATTAAAATCATTTGCTTCGTTGTCTATAATCGGTCGGTATACATCGGCGACCCATTCGGCAACGTTACCAGACATGTCATACAAGCCAAAAGCATTTGGTGGATACGATTTGATGCGAATAGGAATGTCCGATCCATCTGAACTCCAACCCGGTAAGCCACTATATTGACCACGCCCTTGTTTGAAGTTTGCCAACTGATCTCCTCGAAATCTTTTGTCTTTTTCTCTGGTGTACTTTCCGTCCCAAGCATATTTTTTTCTCCCTCTAATAGTGTTGTATTCTCTATTTTCTATAATTGCTTTTGCAGCAAATTCCCATTCTGCTTCTGTAGGCAATCTAAATTTTTGTTGAAGAATGCCATCTGCTTGTGTAATTTTTCTCCCTTGAAAATCGTCTCTACCAGGTTTTGGGTCTCCTTTTTTTCTGATGTTTCTTGACCGAACGCCCCTTTTATAAATAGTGGTGTCCCCATCAAAAAGTCTTTCAGAATCACTTAAAAAACGTTCTGTATCGAAAAAGTTTCTGGTAGAATCAGATTCGAAAATATTTTTAATATGACCTTTGTCTATTAATTTTTTAAGATTTACGGCGTTTGTTCTCCACTTGCAATATTCATTCGCTTGCAGCCAAGTAACGCCAACTACAGGGTAATCTGCGTATGCTGGATGGCGAAAATAGTTGTCCGTTAAAATATCTGTGTTTCCTAAACTCTTTCTCCACACCAACGTATCTGGTAAAACCGAATTGTAAATATGTTTGTATTCTTCTACTGCAGGAGAAAACACATCCTTTACATATTGTACGTATAAAAAGTATTCAGAATTGGTAACTTCTGCTTCGTCCATGAAAAAAGAACGGACATGCATTTTTTTAGGTGTGGTGTTCCAATCGAACATGACGTCGTCTTGAACTTGCCCCATTGTAAAAGAACCGCCTTCAATAGCAACCATTCCAAGAGGTGGTTCTTGCCCATCAAACGAGCTGTTTCTGATATAATTCCCGTTTTTAGGATCATTAAAAGACAACCCAGTTAACCTAGATGTGCCAGAAGTAGATCGATTACAATTTGTTAAAAGTAATGTTGTGAATACTACTAAAGTGACTTTACATATGTTTTTCATTTTCTAGTAGAAAATTATTTAGGGTTTGTATTAAGATGCAATTTACAATAAATATAATTTCGTGCAAGAAAAATATAAATTTTAACGCATCATTTTTTCATTCACTTTCTATTAAACGCATGCTTTTTAACTTTAGTATAACTTATCTTTGTGGCCGTTAAAATATCTCTTATTATTTTGCGTTATTTGAATACGATTTATGAAAAGACTTTTTCTAGTTTTAGGAACCCTATTTTTAATGCAATGTGCCGCTGCACAGACCAATAGTTCTGTATTGGCATCGGGAGATTGGTATCAGTTTTCTGTAGACACCACAGGCGTTTTTAAAATTGATAAAAATTTATTGCAAAGAATTGGCATTGCAACAAAGGGATTGAACCCTAAAAATATTCAAATATTTGGTAACGGAGGCAGCTTATTACCTGTTTTAAATAGTGCTTTTAGATACAATGATCTGCAAGAAAACGCCATCTACATAGCAGGAGAAGATGACGGTAATTTTGACAACAATGATTTTATCCTCTTTTATGCAAAAGGGCCGCATGATTGGGAAGTAGCCCCGACAAGTAAAACAGCAAAACACCGACAAAACATCTATTCAGACAAAGCCTATTATTTTATAACTGTAGGGGATGCAAACGGAAAAAGAATGCAATCAAAAGCTGAAAACCCCAATATAGCAACGACTCAAATAACCGCTTTTGATGATTTTACGTTTTATGAAAAAGAGGAACTCAATTTATTCGGAGTAGGAACACAATGGTTTTTTAATGATAATTTTAACATAGAAAACACACAAACTTTTACAATTCCTTTTCTAAAAGCGGTGGCAAACCAAGACGTTTCTGTTCGAGTTAGAGGCGTGAGCAATTCTGTGGTTTCTTCTACCATGGCTGTAAAAGTGAACAATGCAGCTGTGTACACTTTAGGTTTTGCTGCGGTTAGTTCGGGTTCTTTAACAAAGGCACATACCTCGGAAAGAACAGCTGCTGTTCCTAATTCTTCGGATGCAATAGTGGTAGAAATTAAATATAATAACAATGGAAACCCTTCTGCAAATGCGTATTTAGATTATATAGAAATTGTTGGTAAAAAAGAACTCCTTGCAGATACGAAGCAATTTTCTTTTCGAAGTTTTAAGCAATTTGATGCTTCGGGAACTGTGGCATATCAAATTAAAAATGCAAATGCTATTTTTCAAGTTTGGGATGTTTCCAACTTTTTAGCCCCAGAAATAATTACAAATGAAGGGGCAGGAACTGATTTTGTATTTAAAGATTCGGGTGGCATTTTAAGGGAATATATTGTGTTGAATGAATCTGATTTTTACATCCCAGAAACAGTGGCAAATGCAAAGGTTAGCAACCAAAATTTACAGGCATTAAAAGACATTAATTATATAGTAATTACAAGTGCAGCACTAGTTTCTCAAGCACAAAGATTAGCAGATTACCACGAGACGAATTCGGGTTTAACGACAAAAGTGGTTATCTTAGAAGCCATTTATAATGAATTTGCTTCGGGGTCTAAGGATATTACTGGTATTAGAGATTTTCTAAAACTGGTGTATGATACAAATTCATCCGCAGAAAAAAAATTAAAATACGTTTGCTTTTTTGGTGATGCCTCTTACGACTACAAAGATCGGCTTATAGGAAATAATAATAGTGTGCCTGTAAAATTAGCAGACGCAAGTTTTAATTTGGCGACTTCGTATGTTACCGATGATTTCTTTGTAATGTTAGAGGATGATGAAGGCACCATGTTAACGTCGCATACATTAGATGTTGTTTCGAGTAGAATACCCGTTACCGGAATATCGCAAGCGAAAGATGTTGTTGATAAAATTTTAAGCTATTATGACAAAAAATCGATAGGAGATTGGCGAAACACCATTACTTTATTAGCAGATGATATTGATGATGATTTTGATATTGCGATTCAAAAAGGAGTAGAGTCTATTGCAGATGAAATTAAAAAAGAAAAACCAGTCTTTAATGTACATAAAATTTATGCAGATGCGTATGTGCAACAAAACTCTTCTGGTGGGGAGCGGTATCCAGAAGTAAAAAAAGCAATTACGAATGCAATTGAAAAAGGAACCTTAGTTTTTGATTATTTTGGACACGGAGGGGAAGATGGTTTTGCTTCCGAAAGAATTTTGGAGAAACCACAAATTCAAGAATTTAATAATCCGAATACATTGCCATTACTAATTACGGTTACCTGTGATTTTTCGAGATTCGACAATCCGAATAGAATTACGGCTGGTGAATTAACCTTATGGAACAAAACCGGGGGTGCAGCAAGTATGATTACCACCACGAGAGAAGTTTTTATTGGTGTAGGGCAACGTTTTAACGAGCAATTAATTAGAGTTTTATTACAATTTAATGATGAAGATTTAACGATTGCAGAAGCCTTAACAAGTACTAAGAATCAATTTTCTAGCAAGCAGAAATTCTTTATTTATTCTTTTGGAGACCCAGCAATGAAGTTGGCAGTGCCAGAACCAAGTGTTCGAATTACGAGCATAGAAGATGTGAATATGCAAGCTTTAAATACTTTAAAAGCACTCTCTAAAGTAACGATGAAAGGTATTGTTGTAGATGGTTCTGAGAATCTTTTAAGTGGTTTTAACGGAGATTTAGCGACTACTATTTTCGATAAATCTATTGACAGGGAGACTTTAGGAAATAATAATTTTGGAGAAACGTTGTTGTTTGATACCCAGGATAGTAAAATATTTAAGGGAAAAGCGAAAGTAGTTAATGGAGCTTTTGAGTTCGATTTTATTGTGCCAAAAGATATTAAGATTGGTATTGAAGAAGAAAAGGACAAAGATGGAAATGTTGTAGTGGATGGAAGCGGAAAACCTGTTTTTAAAAAAGGAAAAGTAAGTTTCTATGCAGTTGAGAACAATACGTTTCAAGAAAAATCAGGGTACAATATTGATATTCTTGTTGGCGGAATCGATGAGAACGCGCCAGAAGATACGGTTGGTCCGGAAGTCAAATTATTTATGAATGATGAATCGTTTATAGACGGCGCGAATACCAATGCGTCTCCTAACTTAATTGTTGTGTTGTCGGATGTTAGTGGGATCAATACATCAATCACCGCAGTAGATCATGATATTATAGGCATTTTAGATGGGGATGCGACAAACCCAATAATTTTAAATGATTTTTATGAAACAGCATTAAATAATTTTACCAAAGGAAAAGTGACGTATCGATTACGAAATTTAGAGGTTGGTGTGCACACTTTAAAAGTAAAAGCTTGGGACACGTATAATAACTCTTCGGAAACAACGTTAAGTTTTGTGGTTGTGAGTGATGCCATTTTAAATTTAGAAAATGTTTTAAATTATCCGAATCCTTTTGTAAATTACACCGAGTTTTGGTTCAATCACAACAAGCCAAATGAGCCTTTAGAGGTGCAAGTTCAAATATTTACGGTTGCGGGTAAATTGGTAAAGACCATCAATAAAACGGTACAAACAACAGGCAATCTATCTCGAAACATTGCGTGGAATGGTTTCGATGATTTTGGACATAAAATAGGAAAAGGAGTGTATGTATATAAGCTAAGAGTAAAAGCAACTACAAGCAATTTGGTTTCAGAGAAGTATGAGAAATTAGTAATACTTCAATAAAAAGTAGATATTTGCATTAAGAATAAGATTCAATACAGAAGAAAGAAATGAAGAAATTAGGACTCTATTTATTACTAAGTGCTTTCGCAATTGTTAAAGTGGCTGCACAAACAGACACGCAGCAAACGGGCGGCATTACAACGGCAACACCCTTCTTATTAATTGTACCAGATGCAAGAGCTGGTGGTATGGGAGATATTGGTGTGGCTACAAGTGCAGATGCATTTTCGTTGTTTCACAATCCTGCAAAAATTGCATTTAGTAACAGGCAGATTTTAACAGGAATCACCTATTCACCTTGGTTGCGTAATTTAACAGATGATATTTTTATAGGAAGTGGTTCTTACATTAACCGATTTAGTGAAAACGCAGCTTGGGGTGCCGATTTTAAATACTTTTCTTTAGGTCAAATAGACTTAACAGATAATAAAGGGAACTCAAAGGGAGCTATAAACCCAAATGAATTAGTAGCCACAGGTTCTTATTCTTTAAGATTAAGCGAAACTTTTGCAATGGGAGTTTCGCTAAAATACATCCGTTCTAATTTGGCTTTTAATGGTACAGAAGGAAATTCTTTACAGCCAATTAATTCTTTTGCTGTAGACGTTTCTGGGTATTACCAATCTTTAGAAGAAAATTATGGGAACTTTAATGGGAAGTACCGATTAGGATTTAATATTGCCAATATTGGTCCGAAAGTATCTTACACGCCAGGGCAAGAAGATTTTATACCCACGAATTTAAAGTTAGGGGGTGGCTTCGATTTTATTTTAGATGATTATAATACCATTTCTACCACTTTAGAATTCACAAAATTATTAGTACCTTCTGTAAATGATGCTGATAATGAACAAGGTTGGATCAACGGAATTTTTAGTTCTTTTGGAGATGCACCAGGAGGTTTTAGTGAAGAAATGAAGGAAGTTACCTATGCTTTAGGTGCAGAATATTTATACAACAATGCGTTTGCATTAAGAACAGGATACTTTCATGAAAGTGAAGAAAAAGGAAACAGACAGTATTTTACGTTAGGTGGTGGTTTTAAAACCAACGCTTTAAATATCGATTTGTCGTATTTAATAAATGCTTCGGATGTAAATAATCCGTTAGAAAATTCTTTGCGTTTTTCTTTATCTTTTGATTTGGGTGAAATTTACCAAGACTATTAAAAAATCGTTTTTTTTTAGTAATTTTAGAACACTATTCAAAGCAGTCAATTTAGGCTGCTTTTTTTGACCTTTTACATTATGAAAGAAATTAAAATAGCTGCTTCAGCAACACTATATAAAGATATCAACGAATTGCCTACAGAAGATAAAATGCTGATGCACAAAGCAGTGGAGGCTAGGGAAAAAGCGTACGCACCGTATTCTAAGTTTCATGTTGGTGCAGCATTATTGTTAGAAAACGGAGAAATAGTTTTGGGGAATAATCAAGAAAATGCAGCGTATCCTTCTGGTTTGTGTGCAGAAAGAGTGGCTGTTTTTTATGCAGGAGCAACCTATCCTGGGGTAAAAATAATGAAATTAGCAATTTCTGCAAGTTCTACCACAACCAAAGTAGACAAACCGATTGGTCCTTGCGGTGCTTGTAGACAATCGTTATCTGAATATGAAATCAAACAAAAGCAACCTTTTCCGCTTATTTTTATGGGAGAAGTGGGGGAAGTTGTAAAAACAGCGTCTTTACTTTCTTTATTGCCTTTTTCTTTCGACAGTTCTTATTTATAATAATTGTCATTAAGAGGAAGTGAGACGTGGCAATCTCTAAAGGAATTGTGCTTAAAAGAGAGCAAAAAGCTTTTAAATATTTAAAAACCAAACACTATTGAAACAAGACATTTCTTCAAGAAAAGATATTAAGTTTATAATGTCTGGATTTTATAAGTTGTTATTGGCGGATGAAAAAATGCGGCCGTTTTTTGAAGATATCGTAGCTCAAAATCATTTAGAAGCGCACCTAGAAGTTATTTCAGATTTTTGGAATGATATTTTATTTGACACCACAACTTATAAAAATAATACGATGCAAAAACATTTGGATAAAAATGCTTTTGTGAAGTTTGAAAAAGCACATTTTGCAATTTGGACGTCGTATTTATTTCAAACAATTGACGCCTATTTTGAAGGTGAAACTTCCGAAAGAATGAAAAACAGGGCAACCTCAATAGCTACGGTTATGCAGCTTAAAATGAATTTATATTCTAAATAATTATTTTATTAGAATTGAAAAAGTGTTTATTGAATATCATTTTTTAGCCTTAAAATTAGCATCCTTTAAAATGCTGATTTTGTAAATTACAAGGATTTTAGCAATTAAAAAAGTATCAGAAACTCATGATTTCATCAAAAATTACAGGAACAGGAAGTTTTATTCCATCAATTAAAAAAGAGAATAAAGATTTTTTAGAAACAGATTTTCTAAATGAAGATGGTAGTGGTTTTCCATCGGGAAACGAGGTGATAATAAGTAAGTTTAAAGACATTACTGGTATTGAAGAAAGAAGGTATGCGAAACCAGCATACAAAGCATCTGATTTGGCCTTTTTTGCTGCAGAAAAAGCAATTAAAGATGCAAACTTAAATGTAGAAGAATTAGATTATATTATTCTTGCCCATAATTTTGGAGACATACAACAAGGAGGTATTCAAGGAGACATGTTACCAAGTTTAGCAACTAGAGTTAAACATAAACTAGGAATTGAAAATCCTAATTGTGTTGCTTACGACATCCTTTTTGGTTGCCCAGGTTGGATACAAGGTGTAATTCAGGCACAAGCCTTTATAAAAGCAGGAATCGCAAAAAAATGTTTGGTAATTGGTGCAGAAACCTTGTCTCGAATTGTAGATAAACACGATAGAGATTCGATGATTTATAGTGATGGTGCGGGCGCTTGTATTGTTGAAGAAACAACAACACAAGAAGCTGGTATTATTAGTCATGCAGCACAAACTTTTGCAAAAGAAGAAGCTTATTTTTTACATTTCGGAAAATCTTTTAACAAAGAGGAAGATGATAATGTACGTTACATAAAAATGTACGGTAGAAAAATTTATGAATTTGCCATTACCAATGTTCCCGCGGCAATGAAAACAGCGTTAGATAAAAGCGGATTGGATATAGACGATGTTAAGAAAATTTTTATACATCAAGCAAATGAAAAAATGGATGAAGCGATTGTAAAACGTTTCTATAGATTGTTTAAAAAGCAAGTTCCAGAAGGTGTCATGCCAATGAGCATTCATAAACTAGGAAATAGTTCTGTGGCTACTGTGCCTACTTTATTAGATTTAGTTCTAAAAGGAAATATTGAAAATCAGGAAGTAAAAAAAGGAGATGTTGCTATTTTAGCTTCTGTTGGTGCCGGTATGAATATCAACGCGATTGTGTACCGATTTTAGGAAAGTGATTTGTTTTACAGAGATTTGTAGCGGTTCTCTTTAGGTTGGTCCTTGCAAATCAAGCGCTTTCTGCTTGATGAAGCAATCTCTTTATTTAAAAAACAGTGCAATTGATTGTAAACATTGTTGTGCAATTAAAAAGGTACGGTACAGTCTAACAATCTCACAGATGTTATTACCAGAGATTTGTAAAGTTTTTTTTGATACGGATTTCACCTATTTTCACTGATGTTCCTCTAAGACTTTAGAAGTAAGAAACTAGAAAAAAGAATAAAGAACGAACTTTTTTTTCTAATTAGACGCCAAGTATCAATCAGTATTTACAATGTCAAATGGGACTTGTTGAAGTTTTTCAAGTTGAAATCAAAGTAACAACTCGCTATGTTCTCTATGTGGTTCTTCTAAGGCTTTAGAAGTAAGAAACTAGAAAAAAGAATAAAGAACGAACTTTTTTTTCTAATTAGACGCCAAGTATCAATCAGTATTTACAATGTCAAATGGGGCTTGTTGAAGTTTTTCAAGTTGAAATCAAAGTAACAACTCGCTATGTTCTCTATGTGGTTCTTCTAAGGCTTTAGAAGTAAGAAACTAGAAAAAAGAATAAAGAACGAACCTTTTTTTCTAATTAGACGCCAAGTATCAATCAGTATTTACAATGTCAAACGGAGTTTGTTGGAGTTTTTATCAAAAAAACAAAACGACTAGCTTTGTAGTATCCCTATTTCATCAATCAATAAAGACAAGAAACCTTTTTCAGTGAATTCTAGGTAATGTGAGGATTCAAAATTTATGATAAAAAATATTCATTTCAGCATTTGAAATTTAATCTGAAATGGTATTTTTGCGCATGCAACAACACAACGTACTTATTTTAGATTTCGGATCGCAATACACACAACTAATTGCAAGAAGAGTTAGAGAATTAAACATTTACTGTGAAATTCATCCATACAACCATCCGCCAAAAAATCAATCAGAATTTAAAGCCATTATCTTATCTGGGAGTCCAAACTCAGTAAGAGGAGAAAATGTTTTACATCCAGATTTATCTGCTATCAGAGGAAAAAAGCCCCTGTTAGCGGTTTGTTATGGCGCACAATATTTAGCCCATTTTTCTGGAGGAAAAGTAGCACCTTCTAACACGAGAGAATATGGTAGAGCAAATTTATCATTCATAAAAAATAACGAAACTTTCTTTGAAAATATTTCAGAAGGAAGTCAAGTTTGGATGAGTCATTCGGATACGATAAAAGAATTGCCAACAAACGGAGAATTGTTAGCAAGCACAAAAGACGTTGAAAATGCCGCTTATAAAATTAAAGGTGAAGACACCTATGCAATTCAGTTTCACCCAGAAGTGTATCATTCTAAAGATGGTAAACAGTTATTAGAGAATTTCTTAGTAAAAATTGCAGGCGTAGCACAAACTTGGACGCCAGATTCTTTCGTAGAAAGTACCGTTGCAGCAATTCAAGAAAAAGTAGGAAGTGACAAAGTAGTTCTAGGGCTTTCTGGAGGAGTAGACTCTACTGTTGCAGCTGTTTTATTACACAAAGCAATTGGTAAAAACCTATATTGTATTTTTGTAAATAATGGTTTGTTACGTAAAAATGAGTTCGAAAGTGTTTTAACGCAATACGAAGGAATGGGATTAAACGTTAAAGGTGTGGATGCCTCTGAACGTTTTTTAACAGCTTTAGAAGGTTTGACAGATCCTGAAAAGAAAAGAAAGGCAATTGGAAACTCATTTATAGAAGTTTTTGATGATGAAGCAAATAAAATAAAGAATGTAACTTGGTTAGCGCAAGGAACCATCTACCCGGATGTAATTGAGTCTGTATCTGTAAACGGAGGACCGTCTGCAACCATTAAAAGTCATCATAATGTGGGAGGTTTGCCGGCTTATATGAAATTAAAAATTGTAGAACCTTTGCGCATGATTTTTAAAGACGAAGTAAGAAGAGTAGGTGCTTCTATGGGAATTGATGCAGAGTTATTAGGGCGTCACCCGTTTCCTGGGCCTGGTTTAGGAATTCGTATATTGGGAGACATTACCGCAGAAAAAGTGCGTATTTTACAAGAGGTAGATGCTGTTTTTATAAACGGATTAAAAGAAGATGGCTTGTACGATAAAGTTTGGCAAGCAGGGGCAATGTTATTGCCTGTAAATTCTGTTGGAGTCATGGGAGACGAAAGAACTTACGAAAAAGTAGTTGCTTTAAGGGCAGTAGAAAGTACCGATGGTATGACGGCAGATTGGGTGAATTTACCGTATGAATTTTTACAAAAAGTGTCAAATAAAATAATAAATCAAGTAAAAGGCGTTAATAGAGTAGTGTATGACATTAGTTCTAAACCGCCTGCAACTATAGAATGGGAATAAAGTATATGAAACATCTTAAATTTTTTGTTTTTCTGTGTATTCTAACGTTTACCGTTTCTTGCGGTCAACAAAAAAAATACGTTCAGTATAAGGTTAAAGAAGGAGAATCGATGCGTGTCATTGCCAAGAAATTGGACATGAATACCAAAGATTTACTGCGTCTAAACCCAGATGTAAGTAAAAATCCGGAGGCAAATACCGTAATTATCGTTCCTAACAAGGAAATGAAAAAAGGTGTTACGAATCAAGAAAATAGCATTAAAGACCAAGATATTGCGTCAGATGCTACTACTGTAAAAGAAGATGCTGAGACTGTTATCCTTTCTGAAAAAGAAAAACAAAGAAATCTTTTAATTGAAGAATTAGAAAAATATTTTAAGATTCATGAAGTTAAAAAAGGAGACACTTTTTTTAGCTTGACAAGATTTTATAACGTATCAAGAGCAGATTTAATTGTTCTAAACCCAGAATTATCTGAAGGTTTAAAGCTAGGGCAACTCATAAAAATAATGCCGATAGAAGATGTTATAGAAGAGGATGATTTTCTGTATGCAGATGAAATTGAAGAAGGGATTTCTATTAAAGCTGCAATTATGCTTCCTTTTAGAACTTCTGAACTAGATACGCTTTCAAGCAATGAAATCTTTGGAAACAGTAAATTAGCAAACATAGTCACCGATTTTTACCTGGGGGCAGAAATAGCAATAGATTCGCTTCGAAAACAAGGCGTAGCATTAGATATTGATGTTTTTGATACTGGAGGAAAAAGCACTAAAATGAATGCAATTGTAGCAGATAATAATTTAAAAGAGAACGATGTTATTATTGGCCCTCTGTATTTTGAAGAAATAGCATTTTTAGCAGACAAAGTAAATACACCAATTGTTTTTCCTGTGTATTCTAAAAATCAGTCTAAGTTTACTTCAAAAAGAATTATTAAAACGGCGCCAAATAAAGATTTGTTTAGAGATAAATTATTAGCATATATCGAAGAAAATTTTCAAGATGGTAATATTGTAATCGTTGGAGATGGTAAAGCAGACTCTAATTATAATTCTAGTAAAATTAGAACAATCCTTAAATCTCACGATTCTATAAACAGTATTCATCTTATAACACCGAAAGAGGGGTATATTAAGAAAGAAAAATTCATCAATGTTTTAAAACCCAATATGAAAAATATTGTGGTGATGACAACAAGTGATAATGTTATTGTAGCAAGTGCTATTAATAGCTTAATTAGTTTGCCAGAAAATACAACTGTTCGTGTTTTTACTTTTGATAAAACAAGTGCTTTTGACAAGATTGATAATGGAAAACTTGCGCAGTTAAGTTTTACGTATGTTAGTGATGAATATATTAGAGAAGATTCTTTTAAAGCAATGGACTTTAACAGTAAATATCTTGCTAAAAACGGCGCATTGCCTTCTTATTATGCAACAAAAGGTTTTGATATTACGTATGATATTTTAGTGCGTTTAGCATCTGGTAAAAGCTTGAAAGCTACTTTTGATGATGGGTATTCTTACAGGGTAGAAAGTAAGTTCGATTATTCGGATACGCTTTTTAAAACAACCGATAACAAAGGCTTGTTCATTGTTAGATACAATCCAGATTTAACGTTAACAAGAATCAATTAGAAGAACATACTTTTAGAAATAAAAAATCCGATGAAAATTAATTTCGCCGGATTTTTTTTATGTTTTAATAAAGTGTATCTCTTTAGATTTTTTCTGGTTGTTGCTTCATTTGTTACATTTGCTCTATTGACATACCTAGCTTGTTTAATTTCTTAGCTTGTTTAAGTTAATCCCTTCACGTTTGCGTCTTTTAGTCATTACAATTCCTGCCAACTGTAATTCTGCCATTGCCAAATTAAGATCCATTGACAAACCTAATTTTGCGGCTTTACGCAAACATTTCTCCGCTTGTGTCATGCTTTTTGACTGAACATAATACCGTGTAAATAATTAAAATATCCTTGTTGCTTTACAATTAGAGCCGCTTCAGGGTTTTTAATAGCATCCAATCACTTTTTAGTTCCTGCAAAACTTTGTCTACGCAACTGTAAAAATACCAATAAAATAAACTCATGCTTAAAGTAGAATAAAATAAAAAGTCCAGCGAGTACTAAGATAGAAATTCTGTTATATTATTTCTAAGGGTGCCTAATGGAAAATTTTCGCAGTTAAGTTTTACATATATTAGTGGTAAAAATATTAGAGAAGATGCTTTTAAAGCAATGGACTTTAACCGTAAATAACTGGCTAAAAACGGCGCATTACCTTCTTATTATGCAACAAAAAGGTTTTGATATTGTATGATGTTTGAACTCGGTTAGCTTCTGGAAAAAAGTTTGAAAGCTACTTTTGATGATGGGGATTTTTACAGCGTAGAAAGTAAGTTCGATTCTTCGGATACGTTTTTTAAAACAACCGATCACAAAGGGTTGTTCATTGTTAGATACAACCCAGATTTAACGTTAACAAGAATCAATTAGAAGAACATACTTTTAGAAATAAAAAATCCGATGAAAATTAATTTCATCGGATTTTTTTATTTTTTAATAAAGCGTATCTATTTAGATCTTTTTCATTTGTTGTTTCATTTGTTGCATTTGCTCTTTTAACATACCGTGCTTGTCTAATTTCTTAGCTTCTGCCATTAAGTTGGTCGCTTCACGTTTGCGTCTTTTAGTCATTGAAATTCCTGCTAACTGTAATTTTGCCATGGCCAAATCATGATCCATTGCCAAACCTAATTTTACGGCTTTACGCAAATATTTCTCTGCTTGTGTCATGTTTGTTTGGCTCAACATAATACCATGTAAGTAATTAAAATATCCTTGTTGCTTTACAATTAGAGCCGCTTCAGGGTTTTTAATATAATCCAACCACTTTTTAGTTCCTGCAAAATTTTGTCTACGCAACTGTAAAAATGCCAATAAAATAAATTCATTCTTAAAGTAGAATAAAATAAAAAGTCCAGCAAGTACTAAGATAGAAATCCCGTTCATAATGTTCCCTAGGGTAAATTGATAGACTGCCCAAACAGAAATTAAACCGGCTAAAATTAATTTTATATTTTTATGAAACATACATTGTTTTCTTTTGTGATCTCGAGTAAAATCGAGAAGTTATAATTGATTTTCGAGGAGCAAAAATACATTTTCTTATGAAAATATTTAGTGACTTCTCATTAAATTATTTTTTATAATATTTTTTATATTTTATAAAAGCAAATGTTCCTAAAATGGCAACAAAACCAACAGAATAATAAATTGAAGTTGGTGTAATAACTCGATCTCCACTGGCGTAAGAATGCAGACCAGACAAGTAGAAGTTTACCCCAAAATACGTCATCATAATAGAAGCATACGCAATTATAGACCACAAATTGAATGTAAATCTACCACGCAAACCAGGAATTAAACGCATGTGTAACACAAAAGCATACACCATAATAGAAATTAATGCCCAAGTTTCCTTAGGATCCCAACCCCAATAACGTCCCCAGCTTTCATTTGCCCACATTCCGCCTAAAAAGTTACCAATAGTTAACATAATTAAACCAATAGTAATTGCCATTTCATTAATAATGGTAATTTCTTTAATGTTTAAATCCATTTTCTTTTTATTCTTTTCATTGGTAAATGCCATTAAAAAGAGTGCGAATATACCTAAAATCATTCCTAAAGAAAAAGGCCCATAACTAGCAACAATAATAGAAACATGTACCAAAAGCCACCAAGAATTTAAAACAGGTTGTAGGTTTGCAATTTCTGGATCTAACCAGTTTTGATGTGCAAATGCTAAAATAATAGCTGTTAAAAAGGTGGTTGCCGTAAGTGTTAGTGCAGATTTTCTTCCGAAGAAAAGTCCAAATAACATGGTTGCCCAAGCAACGTAAATAATAGATTCATACGCATTACTCCAAGGTGCATTTCCACTAATATACCAGCGAGAAACCAAACCTAGTGTATGAAAAATGAACAATCCAATAACAACAGCAACAACTACTTTTACAACGGTGCTAATCCATTTTTTTGAATTGAAAATTTGCCAGATCACAAAAATGATTAAAAATAAACTTGCAAAACCATAGTACTTCGCCAATCTTTGAAAAGGCTGTATTTTATTATAAGAAATTTCTAAATCTATTTTCTTTTCTGAAGGAATTACGGCTGCTCCAAATTTTTGTTGAAACTTTTTAATTCCGTCTAAAATTTTATTCGCGTCTGTATAATCACCCGTTTTTTTACCTTTCTGTAAAAATTGAATGTAAACAGGCAAAGATTGTCTCACAAAAACAGAGTCTGTTCCTTTAAAATTTGCTGTTGAGGTTTCTGGCTGCGAAACCCACTTGTTGTTTTCATCTCCCGGAATTGGATAGATTTTTAAAATTCCACCACCAATTGCACTGTAAAGCAAACCAATTCTTTTATCAATTTTAATCAAGTCTTTTTCAAACTTATCTTGCACTTTTTTCTTTTGTGCTTCAGCAACTTTTTCTTTTATTTTATACACACCCATCGGAGTAATAAAATCTGATAAAGCAGCATATTTAGCTGTATCTGCAACACCAATAAACGCTCTAATTTCGGTGTTTTTTTCTTCCAAATAAATTACAGGAACTTCAAACCAAAGTCTAGGATTTTCTATGATAGATAATAAAACCTGGCTAGGTTCCATGTCTTTAAACTTTTCTGTCTGACTTACTTTTCTAACCAATTCAGACGCAAAAGTATGTGCAGGTTTCATTCTACCTCCAGCATCCTGAATGACCAACTTATTAAAGCTTTCTGCATGTTTAGCATCGACCATATTAGCTTGTAAGATGGAGTCTATTTGATGCGTGGTGATTTTATTTGGTTGATGATTATTACCATGTTGTGCAAAAGTAAAACTTGATAAAAGCAACGTAGCAACAATAGATAGTGTCATCTTTCTTTTTCTAATTTTAGTCAACCCTTTTTTCAAACTATCGAAACGGGTGTTTTTTGCGAAAAGAATGCAAATTAAACCAGTGTATAATAAAGAGTAACCTAAATAGGTAACAAACGTTCCTAGAAAATCATGATTTACAGAAAGGTGTGTCTCCTCTTTCCCGTCAGACAAATCATAACTAGCCTGAAAAAATTTATAACCTCTGTGATCTAATATATGATTCATAAAAATTTTATAATCAAAAGTTTCTTTGGGGTCGATAACGGTTATTTCACTTGCGTAAGCTGCAGCACTTTCCGAACCTGGGTATTTCTCTAACTGAAAGTCATTTAATTTTATACTAAAAGGAGTTTCTAATATTTTAGCGCCATATAAAACCCTAAAGTTTAAACCACCAACTTTTACTTCTTTAGAACCACCAGAGTTAAATTGTCCTCCTTTTAATTCTACTCTTTCAGTTTCATTATTTGCAGTAATATCTACCACAATAACGTCTTGTACTTCAGCGTTTTTTTCGCCACTCATCGTTTTCATAATTCCTTTCTCTGCAGGTTTCGGAATTACAAATTGCATGTCGCCAATAGTATGAAGCGTTAAATATTTAAAATCTTGTAAGGAATCTTTTTCAATTTTCCCTTTCTTTTGATCTGCCATTCGAAACCAATCTCCTTCTTCTTTAGAGGTCATTCTCAAAGCACCACTTTTATTTGTAAAATTGATTGAAGCATTTTCATTCTCTGCCTCAAAACCAATTAAAATACCATGAATGTTTTGGATGGTTCCTTTCTTAATCCAATGCTCATGACGTGTTCCTTCTGAAGATTCTACAAAAAACAAGTGTTCTACACCATTATCATCTTCAATCAACTTCTTTTCTGCCCAAGGAATATAAGAAACTAAGTCAAATTTAAAATCGATATCGCTGTCTTTTGTTTTAAAACTATCTGAGTAAGACCAAGAATTTGTACCCCAAGCAGAAAGCATTATAGGCGCATTTACTTCTGGCTTTTGAGAATTACCATCGTCTATAACTGCGTTTAGATACGTAGTTTCAGATAAGAATTTGTTTGTAGTTTCTCCTTCTTCAATTAGCATAATGCCTTCATAACCAACATAACGTGTGATTCCTGCACCTATTAAAACTAATAAAAAAGAAGTATGAAACATTAAAACGGGCCATTTTTCTTTTCGATACAATTTGTATCTAAAAATGTTTCCGAAGAAATTAATTACAAATAAAGCCATAATTGCTTCGAACCACCAAGCATTGTAAACAAGTGCTTTAGAAGTTTGTGTGCCAAAATCGTTTTCTATAAATGTGGCAATTGCCATGGCTGTGGCAAAAACGATAAATAAAAATGCCATTAAACGAGTAGAGTAGAGGAAACTGAATATTTTTTTCATCCTTTTGAAGTGCTTTTTAAAAGAGTTACAAATTTAAGCATAAAAGCACAAATGAACTTCTAGATAGCAGTATATTTATGTATTAAAGTTTTAAAAAAATCACAATTTTATGTCTAAATACCATATAATTCCAAAAACGATAAAACAACAAGTGAAAACTGCGTTAAATTACTATCCGCAGCTAAAAAAGATACCAATTGAATTTAAATTTAAAAAAAACATTAAAAAATCTACAATGCAAGCGAGACCAACTTTTGATAGTTTTTTTAAATTGAAAAAAAATAGAAAGTTTCTAATATTAATTAGTGAAAAGTTTAAAATTTCTGACAAAGAATTTTCTACAAGAGATATTCCCGACGATATCTTTATTGGTTGGATTGGTCATGAATTGGGGCATATTATGGATTATCAAGGGAGAAGTAAATTGAATTTAATTTGGTTCGGAATTAAATACCTGTTTTCAGACAACCATATAGTGGAAGCAGAAAGAGCGGCAGATAGTTTTGCTGTAAAACATAAAATGGAAGATTACATCTTAAAAACAAAAGATTTTATTTTAAACAATGCGGCTATTTCTGAAGTTTATAAAAATAGAATTAAAAGGTATTATTTATCACCAGAAGAAATTATGGTGTTGGTGGAAGACCGAAATAAATTGGCAGAAAATTTAGAGAAGATTCAGTAAAACTTTAAACAGAACAATAAAAAACCTTCACTTTGTAGCGAAGGTTTTCTTTTTACTGTAGAACTCTTTAAACTTAATCGATCCAAATAGATTTTGTGTTTACAAACTCTCTAATTCCGTAACTAGAAAGTTCTCTACCGTAACCACTATTTTTAATTCCGCCAAAAGGCAACCTTGGGTCAGAAGCAACTAATTTATTTACAAAGCTATTTCCTGCCTCTAATTGCAGTGCAATTTTTTCACCTCTTTTAGAATTGTTAGTAAGTACACCAGAACCCAAACCAAAAGTAGAGTTGTTTGCAAGTGCAATTGCTTCATTTTCGTCTTTTGCTTTAATCACAGAAGCAACAGGGCCAAAAAGTTCCTCGTCAAAGGCAGTCATTCCAGGTTTTAAGTCTGCCAGAATTGTTGCAGGATAATAAGCCCCTTTTAGATCAGGTATTTTTCCTCCTAAAATTAACTTACCTCCTTGTTTTACGGTTTTTTCTACTTGCTGATGAATTTCATTACGCAAATCTACACGTGCCATGGGACCATAATATGCATCTTTGCTTGTTGGCGTTCCCATTTTTGCTGCTTTCATTTTCTTTGTGAATAGTTTCAGAAATTCGTCATAAATTTCTTCTAAAACAATAAAACGTTTTGCAGCAATGCATGTTTGGCCGTTATTTTGCAACCTACCATAAGTTGCTAAATCTGTCGCTTTTTCTAAATCGGCATCTTCTAAAATAATGTAGGCATCGCTTCCTCCTAATTCTAAAACGGTCTTTTTTAAGTTTTCTCCAGCAATTTTAGCAACCGAACGTCCTGCAGGTTCACTACCTGTTAAAGTAACGGCAACAATATTTTTATCTTCTATAATTGCTTTAATATTATCTGAAGCTACGTTTAAGTTAGTGAAAACACCATCAGGAAAGCCAGCTTCTTTAAAAGCATCTTCTAAAGCAAAAGCACAACCTTGTACATTTGAGGCATGTTTTAACACACCTGTATTTCCTGTCATTACTGCGGGTGCAGCAAAACGAATTACTTGATAGAAAGGAAAATTCCAAGGCATTACCGCCAAAGTTACTCCTAGCGGCTGAAACGTAACATAGCTTTTGCTAGCTTCCGTTTCTACTATTTTATCAGCCATTAATTTATCAATATTCTCTGCATAATACCTACAAATTAGTGCGCATTTATCTATTTCACCACGAGACTGACCAATAACCTTTCCCATTTCTTGCGTAACCAATTGTGCATATTTCTCTTTATTTTCATCAAAAACATCCGCAAGTTTAAGCATTAACTTAGAGCGTTCTTTAAAACTTGTTTTTTTCCAAACGTTATAAGTCTCATTAGCTTTTGCAATTTTTTCTTTTGCTGTTTCTGCAGAAATTCGATTGTAACTTGCAATTTCTTCTTCCGTGGCAGGATTTATACTGGTTGTTGTTTGCATCATTTATTTTTTTGAGTTTTCTTCTAGTAATACATTTAAAATTTTGTGATTCAACGAATAATCTACTGCCAAATCAATAATATGTACTCCTTTTGAATTTAATGTTTTAGTTAATGTTTTTTCAAATTCTTGCACCGATTCTGGCCGATGACCAACAGCGCCAAAACTTTCTGCATACTTCACAAAATCCGGATTGTTATATTCCAAGCCAAATTTAGGAAATCCTTCTCCTTCTTGTTTCCATTCAATCATACCGTAAGCGTTGTCATTTAAAATAATAACAACCAAATCTAAATGCATTCTAACGGCAGTTTCTAATTCTTGCGAATTCATCATAAAACCACCATCTCCATTTACAGAAATCACTTTTTTATTTGGGTACAATTCTTTTGCCATAATTGCAGAAGGAAATCCTGCGCCCATTGTTGCCAAAGCGTTGTCTAATAGTAAGGTGTTTTGCGCATAGGCTGGAAAATTCCTCGCAAACCAAATTTTATAGATTCCGTTGTCTAAAGTTACAATGCCATCTTCTGGCAAGATATTTCTGGTTATTTTAACCAATCGTTGGGGTAGAATAGGAAAACGATTGTCTTCTTCGTACTTCGATAAATGGCTTAAAACATTCTCTTTTACTTTTAAGAAAAAATTAATGTTCCATTTTTTAGCATTCGGCTTTAATTTTTCTGTTAGCTTGTGAATACTTGTAGCAATATCTCCAATAACATTTAACTGCGGAAAATAAACTTCATGAATTTCTGCAGCAAAAAAGTTCATGTGAATGACCTTTCTTTTATCAGCAGCATTCATAATAAATGGAGGTTTTTCTATCGTATCATGACCAACATTTATAATTAAATCTGCTTCCTCAATGGCTTCGTGTAAAAAATCATTAGAAGAAAGTGCAGCTGTTCCTAAGTAAAGTGGATGTCTTTCATCGATAATTCCTTTGCCCATTTGGGTATTAAAAAACGGAATTCCTAATTCATCTACAAACTTGGTCAACGCTTCACTTGCTCTTTTTCTGTTGGCACCAGCACCAATTAATAATAGGGGTTGTTTTGCAGATAATATCATTTCTTTCGCTTCAAGAATAGATGCTGTATTTGCAGAAGGAATTTTAGAGCTCACTATTTCAAAGAAGTGTGGGTTTTCTACCATTTCTTTAGAGACATCTTCGGGAATTTCTAAGTGAACACCCCCAGGTCTCTCTTCTTGCGAAACTCTAAATGCTTCTCTTATCAATGCACTTGCATTTTTACCGTAGGTAATTTGTTTCGAAAATTTTGTAAGCGGTTGCATCATTTCTAAAATATCTACAATCTGAAACTTTCCTTGCTTACTTTCTTTGATTGGTTTTTGACCAGTGAGCATTACCATGGGCATTGCACCTAATTGTGCATAGGCGGCTGGCGTCATTAAATTTGTAGCACCGGGTCCTAATGTAGACATACAAACACCTGGTTTTCCTGTTAATCTGCCATAAGTTGCGGCCATAAAACCAGCTCCTTGCTCGTGTCTAGTTAAAATTAATTGTATTTTATCTGATTTTCTTATGGATTCTAAAACGTCTAAATTTTCTTCACCAGGCAAACCAAATATATAGTCTACTCCTTCATTTTCTAAGGCTTGTATAATAATGTCTGAAGTTTTCATTTTTTATAATTTTTTAAGGATTAATTTTTTTAAAAATCTTCTTTTCGAAGTTAACCATTTTTTAATTGTGCATTTTATAGTTGTACTTAAAAGTCTGTTAATTTTAAAAGGATTAGAATCTTGAATATTCATTTAGTAAATGAATTTAAAATATTATAGAAAAGAAAAGATAAATTTAGTTTTGTAATCTATCTTCTTGTTTTTCTATGCAAATAGGTTAAGCCATGTAAAAAAACAATAAGTATTAAAATACTTACATGTTGAGTTCTATGACTTATTTTGATGAAAAAAAGTCACTAATTTTAGTCAGATGAGTAAAATGGAATAGTAAGAATACTTTGGATGATGAATTAAATTGAAGACAGCAGGTTTTGTACGTAACTATTAATTAAAAATTTGGTTGCTTTTCACTCAAATATTTCCAATACCGTTTTGGAACATGCTTAACATGTAATTTCATATTCTTTCGTTCTTTAATGTTTGTACTATTAAAATAATCTTTCCATAATTTCTGAAATTCAAATTCTTCAGCAGCAAAAAAATGGTCATCTGTTTTTGTAAAATTAAAATTTGTAGGAAAATCCATATTTACAATTGCTACTTTTTTTAAATCATAAAATAATGCATAAGCCCTTTTGGTGTCATAAATCACCCATTTTTGGTCTGCATATCTACTTCTAAAATGTTTAGAAATTAATGGCAATACATTAAAGTCGGGTTCAATATTAGCAAAGTAAATTTTATCCTTTGTAAGTTTAAAACGCACAAAGGCTTCCATTCTATGCTTCTCTCTACTTACAATTTTTGCTATTTGAGATGTTTTTAAAATACTAGCGTGTGTGAAATCAGTATCCACTTTTTGTTTATTTTTGAAAATATATTGAAGGTGATCTAGCAGGATATTTTCAACACCAATTTGTTCACTTAAAAAGGCGTAATAAATTTTAGTGGAAGCGATACTAGATGTCTTTTCCTTTAATCGTTTCCAGACTCTATCTGATTTTTCTTTATCAGTTGTAATTTTTTCATTTTCAGAAAACAAGCCATTTTGAACAACAAATTCACTCTGAATGGAAACATTTTGTAATTTATATTCAAAGACATAAAAAACACAACTCAAAAAACCTTCGAAAGAACCATCGTAAATTAATGTTTTTTCTATCATTTATTCAAATAAATTTAACTGCGGACCTAATAAAGTATCATATTTGCTCGTTGAGTTTTTCATTATAAAAGCTTTTATTTTATCAGCAGTTAAATCTCTTCTTTCAAATAGATTGCTATCACACACTAAAAAATATTGAGCTCTGTTAAAAGCGATTCCTATCTTCTTTAAATGTTCCCAATTTAATCTTCGGTATTTTCTCGCCATCAAAATCTTTGAAACAGATTTCATACCAACGCCTGGTATTCTTGCCAACATTCTTTTATCTGCTGTATTAACATCCACAGGAAATTCATGCATGTTTCTTAACGCCCAACTTAATTTTGGATCGATGTCTAAATCTAAATTTTGATGATTTAAGTTTACAATTTCATTCGTTTGAAAGCCATAAAAACGGGTTAACCAATCTGATTGATACAGCCTATTCTCTCTTAACATAGGTACATCGCTACCAATTTTAGGCAAACGGCTGTCGTGACTTATAGGTACATAACCAGAAAAATAAACTCTTTTTAAATTGTATTTTTTATAATAATATTCTGACGTTTTTAAGATTTGAAAGTCATTTTCTCCGCTAGCACCAACAATCATTTGGGTGCTTTGACCTGCTGGCGCATATTTTGGCGTGCTTTTTAGAATCTTTTTTTCTGCCTTGTATTGTATAATTTCATTCTTTACCTTTTCCATAGGCTTTATGAAGTCTTCGAATTTTTTATCTGGCGCTAACAATTTTAAGCCACTCTTAGTAGGGATTTCAATATTCACACTCAATCTATCTGCATACAAACCAGCTTCTCTCATTAATTCATCAGAAGCACCTGGAATTGATTTTAAATGAATGTAGCCATTAAAATTTTCTTCTAAACGCAGTTTTTTTGCCACAGCCACCAAACGTTCCATGGTATAATCTGCACTTTTAAAAATCCCGGAACTCAAGAATAAGCCTTCAATATAGTTTCTTCTATAAAAATTAATCGTTAACGCTACCACTTCTTGAACTTTAAAAGCCGCTCGTTTAACGTCATTACTTTTTCTGGTAACACAATAAGCACAATCAAAAATACAGTGATTTGTCAGTAAAATTTTTAGCAAAGAAACACAGCGCCCATCTTCTGTGTAGGAATGGCAAATTCCCATTCCGGTAGCATTACCTAAGCCTTTCTCTTTGTTGCTTCGGTTACTTCCACTAGAAGAACAAGAAACATCATATTTTGCTGCATCTGCTAAGATTTTTAATTTCTCTAATGTGCGTTCGAAAGACATAGCTTGCTAGTGTTGTTTTTAGATTGATTTTTTAAGTAACGAGTAGTCATGTAATTTACAAGAACTGATAATTATTAGTATAGGAGAAAATAACTTTAACACAAAAACCGACTTATTTTAAAGGCGGTTTATATGGGCTTGTACATTAAAATAATTAGAACATCGTATCCTCATGATTTTTTACCTTGCAACCTATGCCTTATTTCAGTTTTCTACTTTTTATTTACAAAATCTTCCCAATCTGCAAATTTATCCTCTTTCATCACGCGTTCCATTTTTACTTGACCGCCTTTTTTCTTGTTACTATCATTCCAATCATGGAATTTTTCAACAGGAATTACAGTAACTTTTACGCCTTTTAAAGCTTTACTCCTAGCAACTTTATAATTTTTATTAGCCTCTTTAAGAAAAGTATCTAATGCTGTTATAATGCTTTCATTAGTTTCCTTCATTTCTGACCCTAAATACCAAGAGTGATAAAACTCACCATCATCAAATCTTTTTGCACAAATGGTGTATTCTGTAATTTGGGTAGAAAATTTTTCTTCTAGATGTCTAATGGCATCATCCATTTTATTGACAGATAATTGAGAACCAACGGTGTTTAAAAAGAATTTTGTACGTCCTGTAATTTTAATTTCGGCTCTTTCTACATCCGTGAATTCAATTGTATCTCCAATCAAATATCTCCAAGCACCACTAACGGTACTTATAATTAAAATATAATCTGTATTGGTTTTTACTTGTTCTAGTGTTAATGAAGGTGCATTTTGTTTGATAGAACCATCTTCCTTTATATAATCGGGGTTCATTGGAACAAATTCAAAATAAATACCATTTTTGGTATTTAATTGCATGGCGTCTGTTTCTGGTCTTACCTGCGTAGCAATGTACCCTTCAGAGGCTAAATAGGTATCAATTACAGTTACGGATTTACCCAAAAGTGCTTTGAAGCTTTTTTCATAAGGTCCAAAAGCAACACCACCAGAAGTGTAGACTTTTAAATTTGGCCAAATTTCATGAATATTCTCTAAATTATGGAATTCAATAACTTTCTGCATCATCAATTCTATCCAAGCAGGAATTCCGCTTAAAGCGCCAATGTCCCACGTTTTGGCATTTTCTGCAATGTGTTGTACACGTTCGTCCCAATCTTCAATTTTTGAAATTTCCTCACCAGGTTTATAATATCCTTTAAACCAAAAAGGAATGTTACTTGCGCTAATTCCGCTAATTTCTCCTTCTAAATGATCGTCTTTCTCAGCAAGATCTGTAGAACTTCCCAACATCATAATATCTTTTTCGAAAAAATCTGCAGGCAAATCAAAATTATTTAATGAAGTAACTTGTTTGATACCAGAACTTCTAATGGCAGCAATCATTTCATCTGTTACAGGAATCTTTTTACTCGTTTTTCCTGTTGTTCCAGAGCTTAAAGCAAAATAAGAAGGATTGCCAGCCCAAGTAACATTTTCTTCTCCATTATGAATTTTGCACCACCATTTTTCATGAAGTGAATTATAATCAAAATAAGGAACTTCCTTTGCAAAAGAAGATTGCAGATCATCACTAAGAAGCGTTGTTTTAAAATGATAAGCTTCACCAAACTGAGTGTCCTTTGCAGATTCTAATAAGTCTTTTAAAACCTCTTTCTGTGCTTCTATATGATTTGTTTCTGAAGAAAGCGTATCTGTTAAATTGATAATTCCTTTGATGATATTTCCTAAAATAGCCATGATCTTATTGTTTTTTAACAAAGTTAGGTAATTATAACACTTAAGATTATCGTTAATAAGCTAAAAGTTAACTCAAATAAGAAGTGCGTTCTATTTGCGTCCGTATTAACATCGATAGCGACAAAACAGAAGGAATAATAAGGGTAGATTGTATTGAATTTAAAACTCACATTATGAACAACGAAAGCACAAACGAATTAGATTTTATAAGAAAATATGAAGCGGAAGGCTATACAAATAGTTATAGAGTTCGAAATGATATTTTAATTGAAAACGAATCTGATATTGGGTACACACCATTCGGAATTAAAGTAGTTGCAAAACATAGATACGAAGGAGATAGCAATCCCTCCGACATGTCTATATTATATGTTATCGAAACCAAAGATGGAACGAAAGGAACAATTTTAATGCCTTATGGAAATACAAATGAGACGGAAACATTGGAATTTTTCAACAAAATTCCTGAAGAAAACTTCTCAGAATCTGAAAATATTATGTTTCATAATAAAAAAAAGTAATCTATTCTGTAAAGAGAAACTTGCATAGAAGTTTCTCTTTACAGAAATAGTTGAGAAATTATTCTACAACACTATCAATTAAGATCGTTAACATATCTATGGCAGCTTGTGCAATTTTTGTTCCAGGACCAAAAACACCAACAGCGCCTGCATCAAATAAAAATTGATAATCTTGTGCAGGAATAACGCCACCAACAATTACCATAATATCTTCTCTATCGTATTCTTTTAAAGCTGCAATAACTTGCGGAACTAATGTTTTATGCCCTGCAGCTAAAGAAGAAATTCCTAGAATATGAACGTCATTTTCTACAGCTTGTTTTGTTGCTTCTATAGGAGTTTGAAAAAGTGGCCCAATATCTACATCAAAGCCTAAATCTGCATATCCTGTTGCAACTACTTTTGCACCTCTGTCATGACCATCTTGCCCTAACTTTGCGATCATAATTCTTGGACGTCTTCCTTCTAATTTAGCAAAGTCGTTTGCTAAATCCTTTGCTTTTTTAAATAATGGGTCTTCCTTTATTTCTTTACTGTACACGCCAGATATGGTTTTATGAACGGCTTTATGTCTGCCAAATTCAACTTCGAGAGCATCAGATATTTCACCTAAAGTGGCTCTGTTTCTTGCTGCTTCTACAGCCAAGTCTAATAAATTCTCTTTGCCAGATTTTGCTGCTTTTGTTAAAGCGGTTAAAGATTTTTGCACTTCCGTATTATTTCTATTCGTTTTTAATGCATGCAATCTTTCAATTTGAGAATTGCGAACCGCTTCATTGTCAACTTCTAAAATATGTAAAGGATCTTCTTTTTCTAGTTGATATTTATTTACTCCAACAATAATATCTTGACCGCTATCTATCTTTGCTTGTTTTTTTGCAGCAGCTTCTTCAATTCTCATTTTCGGAATTCCTTTTTCAATTGCTTTTGTCATTCCACCTAATTCGGCAACCTCTTGCATCAGTTCCCAGGCTTTATTCGCAATATCTTCCGTTAGCTTTTCTAATTGATAACTTCCTGCCCAAGGATCTACTGTTTTAGTTATATGCGTTTCTTCTTGCAAGTAAATTTGTGTATTTCTGGCAATTCTTGCAGAAAAATCTGTAGGCAAAGCAATTGCTTCATCTAGCGCATTTGTGTGCAAACTTTGGGTACCACCAAAAGCAGCAGCCATGGCTTCAATGGTTGTTCTTGCAACATTGTTAAAAGGATCTTGTGCTGTTAAAGACCAACCACTTGTTTGCGAATGTGTTCTTAAAGCTAAAGATTTTTGATTTTTTGGATTGAATTTTTTTACAATTTTAGCCCACAGCATTCTTGCGGCCCTCAATTTTGCGATTTCTGTAAAATGATTCATTCCTATGGCCCAAAAAAAAGACAATCTTGGTGCAAAAGAATCAATATCCATTCCTGCATCAATTCCCTTTTTTAGATATTCTAAACCGTCTGCAAGTGTGTATGCCAATTCAATTTCTGCAGTTGCACCTGCTTCTTGCATGTGATAACCAGAAATAGAAATCGAATTAAATTTAGGCATTTTACTACTGGTATATTTAAAAATATCGGCAATAATTTTCATAGAAGGAGCAGGAGGATAAATGTACGTGTTTCGTACCATAAACTCCTTTAAAATATCATTTTGAATAGTACCTGAAAGCTCTTTTAGAGAAACACCTTGCTCTTCTGCAGCAACAATATAAAAAGCTAAAATGGGTAAAACTGCACCATTCATAGTCATAGAAACAGACATTTTGTCTAACGGAATTTCATCAAACAAAACCTTCATGTCTTCCACAGAATCTATAGCAACACCCGCTTTACCCACATCTCCCTGCACACGTTCATGATCTGAATCATAACCTCTATGCGTTGCCAAATCAAAAGCAACAGAAAGACCTTTTTGACCCGCTTCTAAGTTTCTTTTGTAAAAGGCATTGCTTTCTTGTGCAGTAGAAAAACCTGCATATTGTCTAATGGTCCAAGGTCTTCTAACGTACATTGTAGCATATGGTCCCCTTAAATTGGGTGCAATTCCTGCAACAAAATCTTCATGAAGAAATGATTCTTTTGACGTTTTGTTCTTATTAGAAAGTGATATGTTTTCTATAGATTTTCTACTCATTTTCTAGTTTCATTAAATGATATAATTTTGACTGAATATCTTTAGATAATTTTTTTTTCTCTTTAATTCTTTTTTGACTCACATAAAAATAGAGCAGACCAGTAAATAGCGTAAATAATACGCTAACTGAGATGAAATTTAGAGTTCCACCAAAGTAGCTGTATACTTTACTTTCTATTGCAAAAACAGTTAAGAACATTATAAAAACAAAGCCTACTATATAACTAGGTGTTGTCTCTTTAATTTTTTTGGTTTCTTTTTTTAACTCTTCCTGTTTTTTCTGATACGCTATAATCTCATGAGTTTTAACCACGTTATCTATTTAGTATAAATTAACTTTCATTCTTTAACCTTTGCTTTTCAATATTTTCAGACAGACGTTTTCTATTGATCGGTGGAAATAATGTTTTTATATTTCTTTGCTTAACAAAAGGATCTAATTCTAAGCTTTCTTTCATGAAATTTTCTTTATTAGGTTGTAAATTAGTACCTAATAAGATCAATTCATTTTTATGAAATTGTTCTTCTTCCTTTGCCGTGTTTTCTTTTATTTTTCTTTGAATGTTGCCTTCTTTTAATTGTTTTAAGAAGCCACCACCTTTTTCGATCTGTTTGAATATAATTAAGGCTTTTTCTGCCATTTGCTCTGTAAGAGATTCTATATAATAACTTCCTTCAGCAATGTTTTGTGCCTTTTTAAAACCACTTTCTTGTTGCAATATTAAGAGTTGATTTCTAGAAATTCGTTCGCCAAAATCGGTGCTCTCTGCATAGATCTTATCATAAGAAATATTAGCAACTGTGTTTGAGCCGCCTAAAATAGCACTCATACATTCAGAAGTAGTTCTTAACATATTTACATTATAATCGTAAATCGTTTTATTTCTTGCAGAAGGTTGCACAAAAAGATGCGCTTCAAGATCTTTAACACCATATTCCTTTAAGAGGGCGTCCCATAAAAGGCGAAAAGCATTTAATTTTGCTATCTCATGAAAATAATTACTTCCTACAGAAAATTGAAAGTGAATTTTAGGTGCATTTTCTGCACCAAAATGATTTAAGTATTCATTCGCATGGGCTAGTGTGTATGCCAATTGCTGCACCATATTAGCACCCGCATTTTGGTATAAATCTCCTGAAACAGAAATGGAGTTTTCTGCAGCTGCTACTATGTTTTCTAATTTTCTATAATCTTCTTTTAAATTGACAAACCAATTGCCAACTTCGGCAAGATTTCCTAAAATATCTATTTGAAAAAAGCACGTATTAGAGTTTATGTATTTTGATAGTTTACTGATAAACTCATCATCTAAAAACTCAAATTTAAAGTATATGGTTAAAGAGGTTAGATCTATTGTGTCTAATAGAATGGTATAATCAAATTTCTTTTTTGCTATGAATTGAATTGCAGTTGCGCCTCTGTTCAAAGCATCTGTAGTTAAAGTGTTCGCGCTCTTTTCATCAGAAATAATTATGGTCTGACAAATTTTAAAAGCCTTTTTTGGAACTTTTATTTTGTTATGGGTTCTATCATCTTTGGTGTAAAAAGGTTTTACAGTAATTCCCTCATTCGTTGTCCATAATAGTGTTTCATTATAGTCAGCACCTTTTAAGTCTACTTGAATTTTTTGTTTCCAAGCAGTTGGTGTTGTTCCTTCAAATTCACTAAACAGAAATTTACTCATTATTTTATGGTATCAAATTCTATAATATAAATATCTTCGTTTTCTTTTTTCATTAAATACTGTTCTCTTGCAAAACGTTCTAATTGTAGAGAATCATCTAACTTTTTAATAGTAGCTTGGTCTTCTTTAATTTTAATTTTATAAAAAGAAATGGTATTTTCTAGATCTTCTATTTCTTGGTTAAATTTTCTATGAATTAGATAAGAGTTGTCATCAAAAAATAACATCCATATTAAAAATGGAATAAAAATTAAGACAAAAATATTTGTTAAAATTTTAAAGACGCTATTATTTTTTAGGTTGTTAAAAGACATGCTTACAAACGTTCATTAATAACAGTTCTAACAATATCTATGGCAACGGTGTTAAACCTGTCATTAGGTATAATTAAATCTGCAAAATTCTTTGTTGGCTCTATAAATTGTTGATGCATTGGTTTTAAGGTTGTTTGATACCTGTTTAAAACTTCATCTATATCTCTTCCTCTTTCAGAAATGTCTCTTTTTAATCTTCTAATTAAGCGTTCATCTGTTTCTGCATGCACAAATATTTTAATATCAAATAAATCTCTTAATTCTTTATTATTAAAAATTAAAATTCCTTCAACAATCACTACTTTTCTTGGGTGTGTTTTTACCGTATCTTTTGTTCTGTTATGAGTTACAAAAGAATATACTGGCTGGTTGATTGCTTTTCCAGATTTTAAAACTTTTAAATGCTTTATCAGTAATTCAAAATCGATCGCTCTTGGATGATCAAAATTAATTTTGGCTCTTTCTTCATAAGGCAAATTATCTGTTGCATTATAATAAGAGTCTTGAGAAATTACACAAACTTCATCCGTTGGTAATTGTTTAATAATTTGATTTACAACGGTTGTTTTTCCACTTCCCGTTCCTCCCGCAATTCCAATAATTAACATAAAAAAATATAATTTTGATAAAAAATTCGCATAAATGAGTAAAGATATTATAAAAATGTAAATTTAAAGACTATCCGGGTTCTTTTTCAGAACCTACCTCGTGAGTAATTAAATTTTTAAAAGCATTAAATACAGTACTTCCTTCATAGAGAACTTTGTAAACTTCTCTTGTAATAGGCATGTCAACATTATAATCTTCAGCTAATTGTACCACTACTTTAGTTGTTTTTACACCTTCTGCAACTTCATTCATATTGCCTATAATAGTTTCTAGTTTTTTTCCTTTACCTAGTTCAAAGCCAACATGGTGGTTTCTACTTTTAGAACTAGAACAGGTAGCGACTAAATCTCCTAAACCAGTTAAACCGGCAAAAGTTCTGTTTTTTCCACCCATTGCTGTTCCTAAACGTGTGAGTTCAGAAAGACCTCTTGTAATTAAAGCAGAACGTGTATTGTCTCCTGCATTGGCGCCATCTCCCATTCCGCATGCAATTGCCATTACATTTTTTAAAGCTCCGCCTAATTCACTTCCAGTTACATCTGTATTTGTATACACTCGAAATAAGCCAGAACTAAAAACAGTTTGTAGTTTTTTTGCAATGGTTTTATCAACCATAGAAATTACAGCTGCTGCGGCTTTACCAGAAATAATTTCTTTGGCAAGATTAGGTCCTGTAAGAACTCCTGCAGGATGCCCAGGCATAATCTCTTCAATTATTTCTGTCATTCTCATTTTGGTTGCAGTTTCTAATCCTTTTGCTAAACTAACAATAGGAACCCAAGGTCTTATGTATGGCTTTGCTTCCAATAAAACGGCTCTAAAGTGTTGTGACGGTATTCCCATAACAATTACATCTGCATTTTCTACCGTTTCTTTTATAGAGTTTGAAGCTTTTAAACCTTTATGAAGTTTGCCGTTTGGTAAGTATTTTGTGTTAGAATTAAGTTCATTTATCTCTTTTACTGTTGCTGCATTTCTTGCCCAAAGAGTTGTTTCGCTATTTTTTGCAGTTAATGAAGCAACAGTAGTCCCCCAAGAACCACCACCTAATAAACCAACTTTAAGTTTCATAATTATTTATTTTTAATCATAAGGAATGATGTACGGCAATATAACCAATTTAGACTACTTTTTGTAGGTGTTTTGGTGGATATAAAAGAAAGAATTGGTAAAGAACTTTTCTGTTTGATACCAATAAAAAAGTCTCAAAAAATTAATTTTGAGACTTTTAAGAAATTGAGCCGATGGAGGGACTCGAACCCACGACCTGCTGATTACAAATCAGCTGCTCTAGCCAGCTGAGCTACATCGGCTTTTGTTTTCGGTGCGCAAATTAAACACAAAATAAGAAGACAGCCAAACTAAAAATGATTTTTTTTTCATAAAAAAAGCTTCACTTAAAATCGAAGCTTTTTTCGTCAAGAAATAAGAACATAAGAACATAAGATCGGTAGAAAATCACCTAATTGTAATTTTTCTAACTTGTATATGTATAACGTAAACTTCTGGTATTTGTTGTTTTTATTGAGTATAATAAGAGAACTAGACCTTTTATTAATTTAAAGCTTCCTTGTATACTTGCAAGCATCTTTCTCTTGCTTCTCTATGGTCTACCATTTCATTAGGGTAGGTGAGTTCTTGAAAATCTGGAACCCATTTGTTAAGGTATTCTAAATCTTTGTCGAATTTTTTAATTTGAGTGGTTGGATTAAAAATTCTAAAATAAGGTGCAGCGTCCACACCAGAACCAGCAACCCATTGCCAATTACCAACGTTACTTGCCATTTCATAATCGTGCAGTTTTTCTGCAAAATAGGCTTCTCCCCAGCGCCAATCTATTAATAAGTGCTTGCATAAAAAACTGCCTACAAGCATTCTAACCCTGTTATGCATAAAACCAGTTTGATTTAACTGGCGCATTCCTGCATCAACAAAAGGATAGCCTGTTTCTCCGTTGCACCATTTATTAAACTCGCCTTCATTATTTCTCCACTCAATTCTGTCGTATTTGGCTTTGAAAGATTGTTGAGATGTATGAGGAAAATGCCAAAGAATTTGCATGAAAAACTCTCTCCAGATTAATTCTTGCCAAAAAATTTCGTTTTCTTCAGAAATTGCTTTTTCTACCATTTTACGAATGCTAACAGTTCCAAAACGTAAATGTGGACCCAATTTAGAGGTGGTGTCTTGTGCCGGAAAGTTACGGGTGTCTTCGTAATTTTGAATAAGTGATGGCGAAACGGTGTAAGCTTCTATTTTTTGATTGGATTTTGTGAAGCCAATATCAGTCAAACTTAGATTTGGTAATTCTTTGGTTTTTACCAAGTTTTTTAAAAATGAACTTGTGTAGTGAAAGTTTAAGTGAGTGGTTTTAAATTTCTCTTTCCAAACCTTCATAAAAGGGGTGTAAACCACATACGGTAGTCCGTCTTTTTTTACAACTTCATTCTTTTCAAAAATTACTTGATCTTTAAATGTTTTAAATTCAATATTATTTTCATTTAATAATTGCTCAATTCCTTCATCTCTTTCCTTTGCATAAGGCTCATAGTCTCTATTTGTAAAAACAGTTTCTATGTTGTATTCTTTTATTAATTGAGCATAAATTTCTTTTGGATTTCCATGAAACATCGCAAGACTACTTTTGTGTTCTTCTTTTAAAATAACACGCATTTTTTGCAATGTAGCATGTATAAAAGTAACTCTAGCATCATCTTTCGATAGTTTTTTTAGTATTTCTTCATCAAAAATAAAAAGAGGTAGAACAGGGGTGTTACTTTTTAAGGCATTGTAAAATCCTACATTGTCATCTAATCTTAGATCTCTTCTAAACCAAAAAATATTTACTGTCTTTTTCATTTTTTATACGCGCCAAAAAGTTCAATTAGTTTTTTCTGTCTATAACCAAAAATTTCTTCTAATTTTGGTTTCACTAAAAAAGGATGCACTATTTGACCAAGTATTCCTAAGGGAACCTTATAATCGATAATGTCTTCCAGTTCTACACCACCATCAATTTCTTTTATAAAATGCTTGTGATGCCAAAGTGCATAAGGACCATACATTTGCTCGTCTACAAAGTATTTATTTTCTTCTATATGTGTAATTTCAGAAACCCACTTTGTCTTAATACCTAAAAGAGGTGTTACAATATATTGAATAATTTGGCCAGTGTATAGCGGTCTGTCTATCTTAGACACGATGTCGAAACTCATGTAATCTGGCGTAATTTTTTTTAAATTTCTTGGGTTGGATAAAAACTCCCAAGCTTCATCTAAAGAAATTGGTAATTGTTGTTTTTTGTGAAGCGTGTATATTTTCATTTTAATTATGGACTAATATATAAAGATTTAAAGAAGTTGCAATACACAACCAAATCATATAAGGCAGCAATAAATACTTGTAATTATTTACTTTATCACTTCGTTTAAAGTAGTAAATAAAAAGGAGAGATGTTAACAGTACAATGGTAAACAGCCCAAACAAAACCAAATGTTGATTGAAGAAGATAAAATTCCAGCTTACATTTAACACAAATTGAAACAGAAAGATTAGTTTGTTTTTTTGCGTATTTTCCTGGCTAAAAAGTTTTCCTAAATAAATAGAAAAGCAAATCATAATCAATGTCCATGCAATACCAAATACAATACCTGGTGGTGTCCAAGGAGCTTTATTTAGGTTTGTGTACCAATCAGAAAGCGGCCCGTTATTCATAAACCAACTGCCAATTGCCAAACCTCCAAAGTTGATAACTAGAAAGAGTATGGTAAGTTTTAGTTGTTTCATATTTACTCCTTTTCCTTTAAGGTGTCAATTTGGTTTAAGATATCGTCTGCTTCTTTGTATTTAGAGTCGCTATCTGTTCTATTGATAGATTGAAGTTTGTATGCCTCTTCCATCACTTTTTTGTATTTTTCTTGAAGTTTATCAACTTCAGACTTCTTTTTAAATAATCCGAACATAAGTTTTATATTAAATATTTTGTAATTTTTGAGCTTGATGGTTTTGTAATTGAAAAGTAATAATCTATTAACTTTCCATCAGGAGAAACCAGGTACTTTTGAAAGTTCCATTTTACTGTAGAACTTTTTTTGTCATTTAAACTTTTATCTGTTAACCAAGTATATAATGGATGTTGATTGATTCCTTTTACATCAATTTTTTCTGTCATTATAAAAGAGACGCCAAAGTTTACTTTACAAAAAGCTGCAATATCTTCTGAGGTTCCGGGTTCTTGGCTACCGAACTGGTTGCAAGGAGAACCAATAATCATTAAGTTTTCTTTGTGTGTTTGGTACAATTCTTCTAATTCTTTGTATTGCGATGTAAAGCCACATTTAGAAGCTACATTAACAAAAAGAATATATTTATTTTTGTACTCGGATAAGTCAATAGCTTTATTTTGTAAGCTATTGATATTGATTTTATAGATGTCTGTCATTTTTTTAGATTTTGAAACTTACAATTCCACAATCAAGTTCGAAAATTTGACCAGAGATTGAATTTGCTTTTTCAGAGATAAGAAAAGTTGCTAAGTCTGCAACTTCATGTGGTTTTAGAAACTTTTTAAGTGGATGACGTTCTGTGATATTTTCTATCATTTTTTCATTCCTTAGAAGCTTAGATGCCAAGTCTGTTTCTGTAACAGTTGGTGCAATTGCATTTACGCGAATTGTTGGTGCTAATTCTGCGCCTAAAGATTTTGTTAAACCCTCTACGGCAGATTTTGCTGCAGCAACACTTGCATGATAAGGCATACCTAGTTTGGCTGCAACCGTACTAAATAATAAAATAGAAGGGTTTTCTCCGTTTTTTAACTTCGGTAAATATTGTTGAATTGTTTTTACTGCTCCAACAACATTTATTTCAAAATCTTCTCTAAAATCGTTTAACTTTAGTCTCGAAATTGGTTTTAAATTAATGCTTCCAGGGCAATAAATTAAAGTATCTACTGCCTCTATTTCTGGTAAGTCATCTGTAAGGATGTCACAATTATAATGAGTTAGATTAGCGTGAGGCTGCAAAGGAGCTGATCTACTAATGTTTACAACTATATTTTCTTCAATTAAAGATTTAACAATTGCTTGTCCTATTCCTTTGCTTCCTCCAACTATTACTATTTTTCTCATATGCTTTTAAGGTCTTCCTTTCAAGCGCTTTTCAATTTTCTGCTTTACAGCTGTTAAGCGCTTCATTTGATCCATTATTTCTAGATCTTTTTCTATTTTGTATACTTCGTTTAGTTCTAAGATAAGTGCTTTCACTTCTCTAGATGCTACAATTCTATCACTTGTTGTCTTAAATGAGAACTTTCTATGTTCAAATTCTTCGGCTCTTTCTAATAAATTCATTCTATTTGACTTGTCTTTATTTTATAATTTTACCAATGTAATTATAAAACTTAGATATTCAATATAAATGTGTGTTTTTTATTAAGACGTTAGCGGCTTTCCTTTCAAACGTCTTTCGATTCTTTGTTTAATTACGGTTAGTCGTTTCATGATGTCCATAATTTTAGCATCTTTATTTTCCTTATATACTTCGTTTAAACTTAGAATTAAATCCTTTGCTTCTCTAGCTGCCATAATACGGTCGCTGGTTGTTGGGAATCTTTTTTTTCTAGTTTCAAACTCTAATGCTTTGTCAATTAATTTCATAACTTAATAGTTTAATGTGTTTTGTAGTTCAACTATTTTTTCTGGGCTGTTAAACTTGCCCCCAAAGTAAGATGTTACAGTAGAGGAGGTATCATCTTTAATACCTCTAGAAGATACACACAAATGTTTTGCGTCTATAATAACAGCAACGTCGTCTGTATTTAAAATTGCTTTTAATTCTTCTGCTATTTGGTTTGTTAAACGTTCTTGTACTTGCGGCCTTTTTGCATAATATTGTACAATTCTATTTAACTTAGACAAGCCAATTACTTTTCCTGAAGAGATGTACGCTACATGTGCTTTTCCAATAATTGGAACAAAATGATGCTCGCAATTAGAATAAAACGTAATGTTCTTTTCAACCAACATTTGGTTGTATTGATATTTATTATCAAACAAAGCAACTCTAGGTTTGTTTGCAGGGTTTAATCCAGAAAAAATCTCGTCTATATACATTTTTGCAACCCTTTTCGGAGTGCCTTTTAGAGAGTCATCTGTTAGATCTAATCCCATAACATCCATTATTTCAGAAAATAAGGTGGCAATTTTTTCTTTCTTAACTTCGTCAGAAAGTACAAAAGCGTCTGCCTTCATAGGTGTTTTTAAACCTGTAAATAAATGATCATCACCAATTTCTTGATTAGAAAAATCAGTCATTTTATTTTGGGTATCTTTTGCTATTGCGTCTGTAATCATTCTATCTTATTTTTGTGCTGTCTTAAAAGACCGTAAATCTTTAAGCAAAGCACTATTTTATTATCTTTTTGCTATTGCGTTACTTGATATTGCTTTTTGTCTCGAGCATTTAAACCTTCCTTTTTCGAAGGACCTTAACTTCTCGTGCTTGGTTTTTCTTCCTTGAACTCTTTTTCGCCACATTTTGAAACTTTTAAGTTTCATTTCTCTCCGCATTAAATTGATAACTTCTTGCTCTTTTAAACCAAATTGAAATTCAATTGCTTCAAAAGTTGTTCTGTCTTCCCAAGCCATCTCTATTATTCTATCAATAGATATGCCATTTAGTTGATTTGTGTTATTGAAAGTCATATTCTTTGTCGTTTTCTATTTTAAAACCTATAATTTTATCGAGAAACTTCTTATTATCTTTCAACATGTTATTGTTTTTAAATCTTACGAAGTTTCCTTGTGCATGAATACTAAAACCAGCCGTTTTGTATGTGTGCAGCTGATAGTAAGGAATTGCCCAACTATAATTTTTTAAGCCTTTATTGATGTGAACTATAATGCCTTTTTCTCTAAGCTCTATATTGCCATAATTAATATCTGAAATAGAATTCATCACTGTTAAAAAACCATGGCTAACCTCTTCTATTATCATTCTTTTAGAACCTGTGCCTCCTTTTTTAATAGATTGAATAAAAGAGTAGGGTTCACCTAACAAATCATTCATTGTTGCTGCTGCATCTTTGTTTTTATTTGTTGTGTTAAATATCATTACCCAAAGGTACGAAAAATATAATTATGTTTAAGTGTTTTTTCAATAAGTTAAACAAAAATAAATAAAATAACAAAATTGACCCAGTTTACTCTGTTTTAGTCATTTTGCTTCTGTTAGATAGCGTGTGTTTTTTTAAAATTCGTGAACTCTCTGTTCTTACGGTAGAATTATTTTTTAAGTTCCATAAAGTATCGCTCGCTTTTTTTCTCGCAACTTTAAGTGCTACAATCGGATTTGGATAATCTACACCTAGTTCAAAATTATTAAATTGTTGATCTAAAGGGGTCATTAAATAAGGTTCGTGCACAAATGGTGTAGCTAGGTGTGCTAACTCTGGAATCCATTTTTTTATGAAAACACCCTCTTTATCATGTTCTAAGCTATTTTTTACAGGATTGTAAATTCTAAGAATATTTATTCCTGTTTCGCCTGCATTCATTTGCAACTGAGGAAAATGAATTCCTGGTTCAAAATCTAAAAAAAGAGAAGATAAGTGTTGGGATGCTGCTTGCCAAGGTTGCCATAAAATATGCGTAAAGAAAGAAACCAACATGGCGCGCATTCTAAAATTTAGATAACCCGTTTCTTGTAAGCAACGCATACAAGCGTCTATTAAAGGAAAGCCAGTTTCACCTTCTTTCCAAGCTTTTTGGTATTCTAAAGAAATGCCTTTCTTTAATTTATGATAGCCTTTATTTATACTTGCGTTTTCCATGGTGTGTTCCATTTCAAATTTCTGAATAAAATGTGCTTGCCAACGCAGTCTAGAAATAAAAGCGTCTAAATGTCTTTTATTGGCAATTGTTTTATGTTTTGTTGCTTCTTGAAAAATTTGACGAATAGAAATATTTCCCCAAGCAATATAGGGCGACAACCTGCTACAGCTTTCTCTAGCTAGTTGAGGTTTAGAGATATTGAACATATATTTTTCATGACGGTCTTTAAAAAAAGTATGGGCATACCTCCATGCCATTTTTGTACCTCCTTTTTGAAAAAGGGTGTCATTATTTGTAGTTAAATCTACTGTCTTAAAATTTTTTTCGAGTTGATTGATTTCATCAATTGTAAGCAATTTATCAGTATTCAAATGATTTTTAATCTGAGGTGCGTGCATATAATCATCCCATCTGTCAAACCAGTCTTCTCTATTTGGCAAACCTCTTAAAACACCGTTATTACTGTTTTCAACCCAATTCATCAAATTATTACTGCAATATCTGGTAAATTCTTTATCTCTATTATAGGTAATTAACAAACCCGTTTCTTGGTGAGAAAAAACAGTATTAATTTTATACGAATTAAAAATTTGATTGAAAGCCGTTACAACTTCTGTTTCTACACAAAGAATTTTGGTATTGTACTTTTCTAAATCGGTGTTTAGAGCGACTAAAGATTGTTTTATAAAATTCCAATGGCGCTGGTTGTAATGGGCATCTTTTATTAAAGAGTTTTCTAAAACATATAAAAAAAGTACGCGCTTGTTTGCTTTTAAGGCATTGTAAATTGCCTCGTTATCTTGCAAACGCAAATCTCTTTTAAACCAAACAACATGTATTTCTTCTCTATTAGTATTCATCTAAATTATTAATAATATGGTTCGCTTTTTCTTTAATTTTTAGGCGATCTTCAGAAGACATTTTGTTTAATAAGCTATACATCATTTTCATTCTGAAGTTATTTGCTAATTTTTCTTTTTTTTCGTCTAAAAAGTTCCAGTAAAGTGTGTTAAAAGGACACGCGTTGTCTTCGAATTTCTTTGTTTTCTTATAGACACAGGCATCACAGTAATTGCTCATTTTACCAATATAACTTCCACTAGAAACATAAGGCTTTGTCGCAATTTTTCCTCCGTCTGCAAACTGACTCATACCACGCGTGTTTGGTAATTGAACCCATTCTACGGCGTCTACATAAATGCCTAAATACCATGCGTCTATTTCATCTGGATGAATCTGTGTTAACAGTGTAAAATTACCAGTAATCATTAATCGTTGAATGTGATGCGCATAACCATTGTCTAGTGAATTGTTAATGGCATTTTTAAGACAATTCATCTTTGTTTTACCTGTCCAAAAAAACGCTGGTAGTTTATTTGTGTTTTCGAGAAAGTTTTCTTTTTTATAGTCTGGCATTAACATCCAATACATGCCTCTCATATATTCGCGCCAGCCTAAAATTTGTCTTATAAAACCTTCTACTTGAGAGATGTGGATGTCATCTTCTTGTTCTCGATATTTTTTTAAAACTTTTGCGATAATTTCTTTCGGAGAAACCATTTTTGTATTCATTGCAAAAGAAATTCTACTGTGGTAAAGATAAATTTTATCTGTATGCATTGCGTCTTGATAATCGCCAAAATGAACCAATAAATGTTCACAGAAATAATCTAATTGTTCTAAAGACTGTTCTCTAGAAATTGGATATTCGAAATATTTAGGATGGATGTTTCCGATAGATTTAACCCCAGCTTTTTCAATAGCCGCAATAATCTTTTCAACATCGTTGTCAAAACTTATTTCTTGCGGAATTAATGTGTCGCCTTTCCATTTATTTCGATTGCTTTTATCATAATTCCATGTACCACCTTCGGGTTGCTTATCAACCATTAATATTTGATGTTTTTTACGCATATCACGATAAAAATGCTCCATCAAAAATTGTTTTTTTCCTTTAAAGAAAGTTTTTAAATCGTCTCTTTCGGTATAAAAGTGTTCCGTAGAAAAAACGTTAGATTCAATATTTAAAGCTGAACAAAAATCTTTTAATTGCTTGTCTAGGCGGTATTCATCCGGAGATAAATATTCAAATGTATGTATGTTATTCTCTTTAATTAAGAGCGATAAATTTTTTGTTAGATTTTGGGTGTTGATAGTATCATTTATATGAAAATAAACAACCGTATGTTTTTTATTTTTTAATTCTGCTGCAAAGTTTCTCATTGCAGCAAAAAAACCAACAATTTTTTGAATATGGTGTGTTACATAATCTGTTTCCTGACGCATTTCAAACAAACAATATATGGTGTTTTCATCTGTTTCTGAAAACCAAGAATGTTCGCTGTTTAATTGATCACCAAGAATTAAGCGTAGTTTTTTCATATTAAAAGAGTCTTTTTTCTAACCACAATTTTCTAAACTTATAATTAGTATCGTAGCGATCTGCTTGTAGTTTTGTGTTGAATTTTCTATTTCTTGGGTCATTTCCTACACCAGCAACATACATCCAATTTCCGTAATTGCTATGCACATCATAATCTAATAAAAGAGACTCAAAATAGGCAGCACCAATTCTCCAGTCTAGCAACAATTCTTTAGCAAAATAAGATGCTGCGTTCTGTCTTCCTCGGTTGCTCATCCAGCCAGTTTCTTTTAATTCTATCATGTTGGCATTTACAAAATCGTCTTTTGTTTCTCCATCAATCCATTGCTGAATCAATTGTTTGTCATAATTCCAAGTATAGTTTTTACCTAAAATTCCGCCGATTTCAAAAATTTTAGAATTGTATTTTAAAGAAATATATTTAAAATAGTCTCGCCAAATTAATTCAAAAACCACCCAATAAGTAGATTGATTAGCACCAAACTCCGCTTCAAATTCCTTGATTTTAAAATAAATAGTCTTCGCAGATAAACTTCCGTTAGCCAACCAAGGCGAAAATTTTGTACTATAATCTATGCCAACTAAGCCGTTTCTTGTTTTTTTGTAGAAAGCAACTTTCTTAGTTTCAAAAAAATAAGCATTTAAGCGTTCTAAAGCGGCTGTTTCTCCGCCGGAAAAAGGGAATGCGGTATTTGCATGAGTTTCAAAACTTTTAAAACCGAGGTCTTCTAAAGTTGGAACTTCTGTATTATTTTTAATTAAATTATCTAAAAGTTGTTTGGGTATGGAAACTTCAGGTTTAATTTTTACTGTTTTTTCTAACTTTTTTCTGAAGAGCGTAAACACATCCGGAATTTTAGAAAAACCTTTAGAAACTGAATCAGGATGGTATAAAAACTGGTCATAATCCTCAATAAAGGAAACGTTGTTAGCAACTGTGTTTTTTACAAGATTATTAGTAGAAACTTCCTCTAGAGTCCATTCTTTTTGAGTGTAGATGGTATCGATAGAAAATTCATCAAAAATTTTATGAATTTTCTCTTCTGGACTTTCAAAATAAGTAAGGAGCGTGATATTTAATTTTGATAAATTATTTTTTAAATCGATAATTGTTTCGATAAGAAATTTTGCTCTAAATTTTGCTGTTTTCTGAAAACCAAATACATCAATTTTAAATAATTTAGGGTCAAAAAAATAAACAGCAATTACTTTAGAATGATGTTCTATTGCTTTTTTTAAAGAGTTGTTGTCTTGTACTCGTAAATTAGTACGAAACCAAATTAAGCTTGTGTTGTCTTGTTTCTTCTGCATCTTTCACTACAATATTTAACATTCTCCCAATTTTTTTGCCATTTTTTTCGCCATGTAAAAGGTTTGTTGCAAACAAGACATATTTTTTCTGGTAGTTGTTGTTTTTTATGCATCTTCTAACTTAAGATAAGAGAGACTTTTCTTATTTATTAATGTTGTTGATCATTCCGTTAAAAACAAACCAATGAAACGGAATTACCGAGTACCAATACAATCTACCTGCAAGACCATGAGGTCTAAAAGTTGCTGTTTGATAAATAGTGCCGTCTTCTACTTTAAATTCTAACCAAGCTTCTCCTGGTAAAACCATTTCTGCGTAGAGTAAGAGCTTCCCGTTTTCTTTATCTGCATATATAACGCGCCAAAAATCTAAAGCATCACCCGCATTTAATTCGGTTGGGTGTCTTCTTCCTCTTCGCAAACCTGCGCCACCAAAAAATTGATCTACAAAACCACGAATTTTCCATAAAAAAGTACCGTAATACCAACCGGTTTCACCACCAATTGCCCAAATCTTATCTAAAGCTTTCTCTCTGTTTTTTACTTTTCTCTTTTTAAAATCTTTAAAACAACCATATTCTGGAACATTTACAAATTCATGAACGTAATTCTTTAATTTTCCACTACTTACATAAGAATCTTTCCAGCTAGAAACAATGCTGTTTTGTTCAATTTTTCTGAAAGCTAATTTTACAGCTTTCTTGTAAGACATTGGTTTTACATCTAACAGTGTATTGATGTTACTTTTTACTCCAATAACTTCCACCCCCATAGAATTAACCAAAGTACTCGCCAATTTATAGGAGGTTGAGGTAACAAAGTACAACCAGTAAGAAGATAATTTCGGCGTCATTACGGGAACTGTAAGTATGTATCTTTTTAACTTTCTTACATCTGCAAACTGCAAAAGCATTTCTTTGTAAGTGAGTACTTCTGGGCCAAAAATATCATGTGAAGTATTGTATAATTCTTCTCTTGCTAAAGATCTGTGTAAAAAAGACAAAACATCTCTAATGGCCAAAGGTTGTGTTTTTGTATTTAGCCATTTGGGAGCGATCATTGCAGGCAATTTTTCTACAATATCTCTAATGATTTCAAATGAAGAACTTCCAGAACCAACAATAATACCTGCTTTAAAAGTGGTAAGCGCATATTTTTCTGATGCCAGGGCTTTTTCTACGTTTTTTCTAGATAATAAATGTTTAGAAAGTTTAGTGTCGTTGGTAATTCCGCTTAAATAAATAACTTGTTTTACATCGGATTTTTCTGCAAAATTTTTAAAATTGAAAGCACATTTTTCTTCTAAAGCATGAAATTCTTTAGCTGAATTAGACATCGAATGAATTAAGTAATAAGCAGCATCTATATCTTTGGGAATGGCGTTTAAAGTCTTTTCATTTAGAAAGTCTGCTTCTATTAACGTTACATTTTTTTGATTTTTATAGTAGCTTTCTACCCTTTTCTTATCTCTAACAGGGCAAACAATTGTGTGGCCGTCATTTAATAATAACGGTATTAATCTTTTACCAATATAGCCAGTAGCACCTGTTACAAGAATTTTCATACGTAGTTTTTATATTTTTTTGGGTCTCTGATACGAAAGTTGTTTCTTAAATTTCGGAATCGCATACGTATCTAAACCATTTATTGTCGCTATTTTTCCTTTGGATAAATTAATCAATCCATCTTTTTCTAGCAGTGCGTCATCAATATATAGTTCTTGAATCTCAGCAACAATTAGCATCACATCGTTTGAAGAAACATACACTTCTTCTATAAATTTCATACTCATTTGCACGGGAGAATCTTTTACAAAAGGAGCTTTGAAATCCCCTTTGTAAACTGCTTCTAAATTGGTAACATCAAATTCTGAAACTTCCTTTGGATATTTTGCTGATGTATGATGTGCATCATCAATTATAGCTTCATGAATATGGTTTATGGTAAATACACCAGCATCTTTTATGTTTTTATAGGTGTCTCTAGGAACTGTTGTCGGGCGTAAAATAAAACCCAAAGTTGGGGGATTAGAACCTAAGTGGGTAACCGAGCTAAAAACCGCAACATTTGCAATTCCTTCTTCAGACATTGAGCCTAATAAATTTGCAGACTTAAAACCAGAGCAGCTATTAATAAGATTTATTTTATAAATCTTATCTAAATTTTCAATCTCTTTAAAAGTGAAAAGTGCCATTATAGAGATTTAAAGTTATTAATTTTTATATTCTTTGCTTTTAAATCGTGCATTAAATTAAACAAACCAAAAAACGTTCTGTTAATGTAAATAAAGTGTTTAGAACCTCTATTACCATTCATGTTTTTTAGTTCGGTGCTTTTTGCATACTTGCTTCCTAGATCAGAAATTTTACCAAAAAAATCTTCATCTGAAAAGTCGAAAAACTCTTGGTGTAAGGGTTGTGTAAAAAGGCTTAACATTTCATGAAACATCGCTCTAAAAAAGTCTAACTCTTCCTTAGAATCATCTTCTCTTAAAATTTCTAATTCATATAATTTTTTTTCAAAAAGTGCAGGGTCAGAAATGTTTTCTGGTTTTGCCAATTCAAAATAAGGCGTGTAAAATTCCATTGGAATGGTTTTCATACAACCAAAATCGATTACAATCAATTCATTTTCTGGTGACACCAAAAAGTTTCCAGGATGCGGATCTGCATGGACTTTTTTTAATTTATGCATTTGAAACATATAGAAATCCCACAGGGCTTGTCCTAATTTATTAGATATTTCTGGGTCTTTTGTCGAGAATTCAGATAAGTGAACACCATTCATCCAGTCCATTGTAATAATTCTATCCGAAGATAAATCAGCATAATACTCTGGGAAATTTAAATTCGGAATGTGTTTACAAGCCGCTACAATTTCCTTACTTTGTGCTACCTCTAAAATATAATTTGTTTCTTCAACTAATTTACTCTCAACTTCTTCAAAATATTTATCAGAATCTTTTCCTCTAATATTAAACATTTTAATTGCAATTGGTTTTACTAAAGATAAATCTGAAGCAATACTATCTGCAACACCCGGGTATTGAATTTTTACGGCTAATTTTTTACCGTCTTTTTCGGCCTTGTGAACTTGACCAATACTTGCTGCGTTTACAGAAACAGCATCAAATTTGTCATATATTTCGTTCGGATTTTTGCCAAAATATCTTTTGAAAGTTTTTGTAACTAAAGCAGGAGAAAGTGGTGGTACAGAAAATTGCGAAAGCGAAAATTTTTCTACGTACGCTTTCGGTAAAATGCTTTTTTCCATGCTAAGCATCTGTGCAACTTTAAGTGCAGAACCTTTTAATGTTTTTAAACCGTCGTAAATATCTTCTGCATTGTTTTCATCCAATCGAGCTTTCGCTTCTAATTCTGTTTTGGTAAGCTTATCACCATAATATTTTAAATAATTTACACCAATTTTAGCTCCAGTTGTTACTAACTTAGAGGCTCTTTGTATTTTTGATGTTGGTATAGAGTCTATTGTTTTCATCGCTTCTTTAATTGAAGTTAATTTTTTCTTTTAAAATAAATTTGCCAAAATCGATAATACTTTTCAATGGTTTTATGTCCATTAAATCGAAACGAGCATTGATAGATTTTTCTATAAAAATATCTGTTTTTTCAAACGAAGGAGAGGTGTCATCCAACCAAAACTTCATCGTAATTACCAAGTGTAACCAAGAAGATTCTTGAATTGTTTTATCTTGAATTTTGCCTAATTTCTCCTGATTTAGATCAATCTTCTCTATTCCGATGTTATTTACAAAAGTTTTATAGTCTTGCTTTAGGTGTTTAAAAGATTTTAAGTTTTTTAAATCTCCGTTTTCTTTGATAGCGTACACAACATAACTTCTGTTAGCCGTTAACATTTCAAAGAAGGTAAAGTAAAAACTTAACAACTTATTTCTTGCATCGTATTCTGGGTATTCTTCACTTTTAGCTAAAACCTTAATAGTGTTGTTGAAGAACTCACTAAATATAGATTCTTCTATAGCTTCAAAAGAACCATAAAATTTATAAAAATCTGCTTCTTCAAAATTATTTTCTTTTGCGAAACTGAATACAGATTTGGGATCATGATTATTTTCTAGCACAAACTCCATGTACCAAGAAATTAAATTGTCTTTTGTAATGTTTTTCTTGCGAGCCATAATTATTAAATTTTAGGTAAAGATACAAATGTTTAACGAAACAAGTTATTCATTAAACAGAAATTATGAGAAATAAATCACACTGAAGTATTTCAATAAAATTAGAATGATAAATACCAATAAAAATAAGGGTTTTATTTCAATTCATAATGTAATTTAGCAACTAGTTTACAGAAAAATTTTAAGTGAATAAGTAATTTTAATTTTAAAATATGGCTTTTAAGTATAAGTTCCCTTTGGTACTGCAATTCGTTTTTTTAATCCTCTTTATTTCTTGTGATAAAAAGAAAGAAACTAAAATTAAAGAGAACAAAGCAAGGGCAATAAAAGAAGTTGTTAATGTGAAAACACCTGAAGGGATGGTTTGGGTGGCATCTAAAGCTTTTTTAATGGGAGCTAAAGAAGGAGATAAATTTGCAATGATGCGAGAAAAACCAGCTCATGAAGTGTATGTAGATGGTTTTTTTATAGATGTACATGAAGTTACAAATAAACAATTTAGAAAATTTGTAACGGCAACTAATTATATAACAACAGCTGAAAAACCTATTGATTGGAATGAAATTAAAAAAGATTTACCTGCAAATACCCCCAAACCAGCAGATTCGATTTTACAACCCGGAAGTTTAATTTTTAATAGACATGCTGGTAAAATAGTTTCCATGAATAACTACCAACAATGGTGGACTTGGAAGATTGGTGCAAACTGGAAACAACCAGAAGGACCTGGAACTTCTATACATGGAAAAGATAATTTTCCTGTCGTTCACATTAGTTTTGATGATGCTTTGGCCTATTGCAAGTGGTCTAATAGAAGATTGCCAACCGAAGCAGAGTGGGAGTCTGCCGCGCAAGGAAATAATACAAATAATACATTTACTTGGGGAAATAATCAAGCAGAGTTAAATGCAAATGCCAATACTTGGCAAGGGCAATTTCCTGTAACAAATCTTTCGGAAGACGGATTTGAATATATTTCTCCAATTAAATCATATCCGGCTAATAATATTGGCTTGTATGATATGGCGGGTAATGTTTGGGAAATTACGTCCGATTTATTCAATGTAAATTATTATCAAAATTTAAATCCGAATGAGGTCTTAAACAATCCAACAGGTGCAAAGGCTTCTTATACGCCTTCCAATCCATCTCAAGTAGAATATGTTATGAAGAGTGGTTCTTTTTTATGCCATGAATCTTATTGTGCAAGTTTTAGAATTTCTGCAAAAATGGGCATGGAGCCGAGTTCAAGTTCAGATCATATTGGCTTTAGGACAGTTGCTACTAAACAGATGCTGACGAAATAAAAAGAGTTGTAATACTTCTGTAAAGCAAAAAAAAACCTTGATAAAATTTATCAAGGTTTTTTTAGTTTTGGTCGGGGTGGCAGGATTCGAACCTGCGACCTCCTCGTCCCAAACGAGGCGCGATGACCGGGCTACGCTACACCCCGAAAATGATTACTCATTTAAGGACTGCAAAGATACACTCTTTTTAGAAAGAAACAACCAATTTGGTAATTATTATTCAATAGGTGCTGTTAATTTAATTTAACTATGTTTTCATTATAAAAACTTATAAACATTCGTTCTTTAAAGGTTTAAAAAATAATATTTTTGTTATCCATAAATTAAAGAAAAAATGTCAGATACAATAGAAAAAATAAAGTGTTTAATTATAGGTTCTGGTCCTGCAGGATACACTGCCGCAATTTATGCAGCGAGAGCAGATATGAAACCTGTAATGTATACAGGAATGCAAATGGGAGGTCAATTAACTACCACAACAGAAGTAGATAATTTTCCTGGTTATGCAGACGGTACAGACGGAACTGCAATGATGGAAGATTTAAAAAAGCAAGCAGAGCGTTTTGGTACAGAGGTGCGCTTTGGCTTAGCTACAAAAGTAGAATTAAATGATAAAGTTGGTGGAGTTCATAAAGTTATTGTGGATGAAAACAAACATATTGAAGCTGAAACTATAATTATTTCTACAGGAGCTACTGCAAAATATTTAGGTATAGAAAGTGAGCAACGTTTAATTGGAGGTGGCGTTTCTGCTTGTGCAACCTGTGATGGTTTTTTCTATAAAGGACAAGACGTTGTTGTTGTTGGAGCAGGAGATACTGCTGCAGAAGAAGCTACTTACTTATCTAATATTTGTAGAAAAGTTACCGTTTTGGTTCGTAAAGACTACATGAAAGCTTCTAAAGCAATGCAACATAGGGTTCATAAAACTAAAAATATTGAAGTTTTATACAATATGGAAATCGATGAGGTTTTAGGTTCTAATGTTGTTGAAGGGGTGAGGGCTATAAATAATCAGACAAAAGAAACTACAGATATTGCTGTAACAGGTGTTTTTATTGCTATTGGACATACACCAAACTCAGATTTATTTAAAGGTGTTTTAGATATGGATGAAACGGGGTATTTGATTACGAAAGGAAAAACGACAAAAACGAACTTACCTGGAGTTTTTGCTGCTGGTGATATTCAAGATAAAGAATATAGACAAGCTGTGACTGCTGCAGGTACAGGTTGTATGGCTGCTTTAGATGCAGAACGATATCTAGGTGCTTTAGAATAATTTTTCATCAAAATAAAAGTAAAAAAAAAGAGATTACAACGTTGTAATCTCTTTTTTTTTGCAAAATAAAGTAACTTATTTTTTAATATCAAACCTGTCAAGATTCATCACTTTTGTCCATGCGGCAACAAAATCTCTAACAAACCTGTCTTGTCCGTCATTTGCGCCATACACTTCTGCAATTGCTCTTAACTCTGTATTAGAACCAAAGATTAAATCTGCACGAGTTCCTGTAAATTTCACCTCATTCGTTGTACGATTACGACCTTCAAAAAAGCGATCATCTTCTGAAGTTGCCTTCCAAGTATACGTGAAATCTAAAATATTTTTAAAGAAATCATTTGTTAAACTTCCAACGGTATCTGTAAACACACCGTAGTTAGAACCATCATAATTAGTACCTAAAACACGCAGTCCGCCAACTAAAACGGTCATTTCTGGTACAGATAGGGTTAGTAAATTTGCTTTGTCAATTAATAAATCTTCAGCAGCTATTTGTAAATCAGATTTAATATAATTTCTAAAACCATCCGCCAAAGGTTCTAAATATCCAAATTGCTCAATATCTGTTTGTTCTTGTGAAGCATCTCCTCTTCCTGGAGTAAAATGAATCTCACTAGTTTTTCCAGTATTTTTAATAGCTTTCTCTACACCAACATTTCCAGCTAAAACAATTAAATCTGCCATAGAAATTTCAGCATTAAAATCTTTTTTAATTTTTTCTAAAATGAATAAAACTTTATTTAATTCTTTTGGATTGTTTACGTCCCAACTTCTTTGTGGTTCTAAACGCACACGTGCTCCGTTTGCGCCACCTCTTTTGTCAGATCCTCTATAAGTAGATGCAGAAGCCCAAGCGGTAGTTACTAATTGTGAAATTGATAAACCAGAATTCGAAATCATTTCTTTTAAGGTAGAAATAGCTGTCTCACTTAAAGTATAATCTACTGTAGGAATTGGATCTTGCCATAATAATTCTTCCGTAGGAACTTCAGGTCCTAAATAGCGAGAAACAGGGCCCATGTCTCGGTGGGTTAATTTGTACCAAGCACGAGCAAATGCCTCTTCAAATGCTTTATGATCTTCATGAAAACGCTTAGAAATAGCTAAATAAGCAGGATCTACTTTTAAAGCGATGTCTGCAGTGGTCATCATTAAATCTTGTCTGCCGTTTGCATCTCCAGCTTTTGGAGCTCTTTTAGCATTGGATGCTGCCGTTGGTTTCCATTGGTGAGCACCTGCCGGACTTTTGGTTAATTCCCAATCGTAGTTTAATAAAACATCAAAATACTCATCATCCCAACGTGTTGGGTTCGGTGTCCAAGCGCCTTCAATACCACTCGTAATGGTGTCATCTAAAACGCCAGTACCAAATGAGTTTTTCCATCCAGTACTCATTTCTTCAATAGGTGCGCCGTGTGGTTCTTTTCCAACAAATTTGTTAGGATCTGCTGCTCCGTGTGATTTTCCAAAGGTATGTCCTCCAGCAACAAGTGCTACTGTTTCTTCATCATTCATTGCCATTCTACCAAATGTTTCTCTCACGTCATGCGCAGAACCCATCGGGTCAGGGTTTCCGTTAGGTCCTTCTGGGTTTACATAAATCCATCCCATCATTACCGCTGCTAAAGGATCTTCTAAGTCGCCATTTTCATAACGATCTGTATTTTCTCCCCATTCTGTTTCACTTCCCCAGTAGGTATCTTGTTCTGGCTCCCAAACATCTTCACGACCTCCAGCAAAACCAAAAGTGGGGAATCCCATAGATTCTAGAGCGCAGTTTCCTGCAAGAATCATTAAATCTGCCCAAGAAATTTTATTACCATATTTTTGTTTGATAGGCCATAATAGTAAACGTGCCTTATCTAAGTTTCCGTTATCTGGCCAACTATTTATAGGAGCAAATCTTTGGTTACCAGACCCTGCACCTCCGCGACCATCTCCAACTCTATACGTACCAGCACTATGCCAAGCCATACGAATCATAAATCCGCCATAATGACCATAATCTGCTGGCCACCAATCTTGTGAGTCTGTCATGAAATTTAAAACATCTTGTTTTAACGCATTATAATCTAAACTATTAAAGGCTTTTGCGTACTCAAAATCTTCTCCCATCGGGTCAGATTTTGTTGCATTCTGACGTAAAATATTTAGTTTCAGTTCATTTGGCCACCAATCTCTATTTTTAATACCACCACCAGAAGTTTGTTTAGTGGTGCCGCTAAAAAAAGGGCATTTGCTAATATCTCCGCTATTGTTATCCATATACTATATGTTTTTAAATTTAATTTTTGGTAAAATTACACTATATACAAATCGATTAATTATAAATAAAATTGATTGTTTTTATTTTAAAATAAATATAATTTATTTAGAGATAAAGTTACGTAATTTTTTGAATACAGACATCAAATAGCGTAAGACTATGAGGTCTTTAATTAACTATAATTAAAATTGATGATAATATCAGAAGTTACCATTAAAATAGTTGCTTTTTTTTTGCTTTCCGTTCTATCTTTGCCGCAGAGAAAATAGCATATTAATAATTATAAAATTTATATAGAATGGCAACAATAGTTGGTAAAAAATTTCCAGATTTAAACGTAGATGCAATGAATGACATGGGAGATACGTTTAAATTAAACGTATTAGAAGAAGCGATAAATAACAAGAAGAAAGTATTATTGTTCTGGTATCCAAAAGATTTTACATTTGTATGTCCTACAGAATTACACGCTTTTCAAGCTGCTTTGGCAGAATTCGAAAAGAGAAATACAATTGTAATTGGTGCTTCTTGTGATACACCAGAAGTTCATTTTGCATGGTTAAGTAGTTCTAAAGACAATGGTGGAATTGAAGGTGTTACCTACCCAATTTTGGCAGATAGCAACAGAAACTTATCATCAATCTTAGGTATTTTAGATATTACTAATGAAACTTTTGATGAGGCTTCACAAACAATCCAAGTAGAAGGAGATAATGTAACTTATAGAGCTACTTATTTAATTGATGAAGAAGGAACTGTTTTTCATGAAGGAATTAATCACATGCCAGTAGGTAGAAATGTAAACGAATTTTTACGTTTAATTGATGCCTATGCACACGTACAGTCTCACGGAGAAGTATGTCCTGCAAACTGGGAAGAAGGTAAAGAAGCAATGGCTCCCAATGCAAAAGGAACTGCTGCGTATTTAGCATCTAATTAATAAAGATAATTAAGAAGGACTAAAATTCGTGTTACAATTGGGGGATTTTAACACGAATTCCTTTTCAAAAAAAAACAAAACTATGGTACAAGAATTAACAGAAGATAATTTACAAGTAATTATAGAAGGAAATGATAAAGTAATTGTACAATATTCTGCCACTTGGTGTGGAAATTGTAGAATTATGAAGCCTAAATTTAAAAAGTTAGCTTCAGAATTAGACAATGTAAAATTTGTAATTGTTGATGCAGAAAAATTTCCTGAGAGTAGAAAATTAGCAGACGTAAGTAACTTACCAACTTTTGCGATTTTTGTAAACGGAGAAAAGAAAAATCAAACACAAACCAATAAATTTGATGTTTTGAAGGAATTGGTAAATGAAATTGCTTAATCATGAAACTACCTGTAATAAAACACTTAACTAATTTTATCGAAGAAAACGATCAAGATTACTTATTAGAAACTATTGAAACGTTAGAAGCTTTAACAGAAGTTCAATCTTTAAAAGATGACGAATTAGACGTTATTGGCGAGTTAATTTCTAACATGTATGGTGCACTTGAAGTTGATAAAATGGTAAAAGAGGGCATGCCAAAAAAAGAAGCGTTAAATACTTTTATGAAACGTGTTTTAGGTGCTATTGACAAATAAATAGTAACTATTATAAGATATAAAATCTCAGGTGAAAGCCTGAGATTTTTTTGTTTTATGATGTCTGGTCGAGCGCAGACAAAACCTTTTCTACCCTTTTATTTAATTTGATGAGAAAGGTGTTATTCGTTTGTTGCAGAGGTTCTTAAAATTTATTAATCAACTGTTCCACAATCTGATTTCCTCTATAAATTGCGCCTTCCATATACCCACCATAACTTGGTGAAGTTTCTGAACCTGCAATTATAAATTTACCTTTTAAAAATTCTTGTTGATAAACAGAATGTCCGTTATTAAAATGTGGATTGATAAATTTATCATTTTCAAAACTAGTGAATTCTTCTTTGTTCCATACCTTTTCTTCATAAGAAAGATAATTTATACCATCTTCTCCGAAAAACTTAAAGAGTTGTTTTCTTATTTTTTCTTCTCTTGTTTCTTTGGATTCATTTGCTAAAGGTCCATGTAAGAACCCCATGAAAGCAAAACGGTTATTCTCGAAGTTAGTATGCTCATACATTTCTGTAAACGGCCCCACATTACTAAAACCAACACCAGAGAACCCTTTTTCTTTCCAAAAAGGCGTTTTATAAACGATTGCAAATTTTATAGCATCTTTCATCCACGTATGCGTATTATTAGCAATTTGGATAAGATTCGCATCTAATTTCGAAGAAAAAGAAACAGAATTCACTAATAACTGAGGCGGAATTGTAGAAATAACAATAGCTGCAGTAAATGCAGATTTTTCGGTAATCACTTCTATTGAAGTTTTATCATCATTAATTTGAAGCACTTTTTGATTGAGTTGCAATTCATCTTTGGAAAAATATTTGGTCATTCTTTCTAAAAGAGTTAGCGTTCCTCCAACAATTCGATAACTAATTTCTTGATTTTTTGGCACTTGAAAACGTTGAGGCATATCTGTGTTTGTCGCTTCAAATAAAGCATCACCATGCATGTTTTGCTCAAACAAAGAAATATTTAAATCTTTACAAACTTTTAATAATTCTTCATTGTATCTCCAAAGCCAAGTTGCCCCCAATTCAACCTTTGTATCATGCGTTTTTTTGGTGTAAATTCTACCGCCAATTCTATTGTTAGCTTCTAAAATTGTAATTGAAAATCCTGCTTTCTTTAATTGATATCCTAAATAGATGCCAGAAATTCCGCCACCAAGAATAATTATTTTTTTCTTCATTGTGTCAAATTTTAATTTTGTTATCTAATTTTAGAGGTAATAAAAAGCGCCATTTCTTTTCCCCAAATGTTATAAGTTAGTTCTGATGGATGCACGCCGTCGCTAAAATAAATCTTAGAATTATTATTAGGCAACGTATGTTTTTTACTCCATTTTTCTAGCGAGATAACTTCATTATTGTAAAAAACGTTCTTTTTATTTTTAGTTATTGCCTGTAACCTTTCTCCTAAAATCTCAACCAAATTACCAATTACAAATTTTATCAGTTTTGTAAATGCAGGAAATTCTTTTATCGGAGGCATACTTGTAAAAAATAGAGGAGTTCCAGGGAATTTATTCTGTAATAAAGTGATCAATTCTTCTAGATCGGAGCCCCATTTTTTAGGAGAATTTAAAGTAAAAGCATCATTTGCTCCCATTCCTACAACAATAATATCGGTCGTAGTTTCTTCAATCTTAGGAATAATTTTTTCACAAATTTTAGCAACCGTATAACCACTTTTCGCATAAACGCGCCAATTTACATTCTTTTTTAATTCCGTAGAAAGTGTATTTACAACAGCACCTGTAAATCCGTTTTTATGAAAATCGACTCCTACACCAGCAATGGTACTTTCTCCAATAGAAAGTATATTTATAGTTGTATCAAAATTACCATTTACAAAACCTTTTGGTTCTTTTGCTTCTGGAAGTTTGGGTACTTTTTCTCGAATACTTTTTCCTTGAACGTACAAAAAGGGCAATAAAGGCAGTGAAACAAGGGTGCCTAAAAGATATTTTAATTTATTGTTCATTCTCATTCTCATTCTCATTCTCTTTCTCTTCGTTCACTTTTTTAATAATAGCTTTTAAACGTTCTTTATTTAGTTGCTTTTCTAGCTTCACCTTATTAATTTTTCGATTCATTAATTTGGTGTGTTTTGCTTTATTTAACGTGTTTTTTGCTTTTCCTTTTTTTGGCATTTTGTCTATTATTAATAAAAGATACAAATAGAATAAACCGTTCTATTTTTTCTTCAAATTCTATTATCTTCGTTTTTTACAAAAATAAGGAAATATAATGGGAAGGAATTTAAAAGATTATATAGTAATTGGATTGAAAGGAATGGCAATGGGAGCTGCAGATGTTGTTCCTGGCGTTTCTGGCGGAACAATTGCATTTATTTCTGGAATCTACGAAGAACTGCTAGAATCTATAAGTAACGTGAATTTTAAACTGTTAAAAACATTAAAATCAGAAGGCATAAAAGCTGCTTGGAAACAAGTAAACGGCTCTTTTCTACTGGCACTTTTTGTAGGCGTTTTTATCAGTATTATTTCTTTGGCAAAAACCATTAAATGGTTGTTAGAAAATGAACCTGTTTTATTATGGTCTTTTTTCTTCGGATTGGTTTTGGCAAGCATTATTTATATAGGCAAACAGGTTGAGAGGTGGAGTGCTAAAATTATCTTTTTATTTATTTTAGGGATTTTGTTTGGCTATCTAATTACCGTTATTCCGTCTACAAACGTGGGCGAAATTAATTATTTTTTTTTAATTTTTGCAGGAGCAATAGCTTCTTGTGCCATGATTTTACCAGGAATTTCTGGTTCTTATATTTTACTGCTAATTGGTGTTTATCCTATAGTGATGACAGCAATTACTCATAAAGATTATAAAATAATTGGTGCAATTGGTTTAGGTGTAATTGTTGGTTTGCTATCCTTTTCAAAATTATTAAAATGGCTTTTTACAAACTATAAGAATGAAATGCTAATTGTTTTAACAGGAATTATGTTGGGCTCACTAAATAAAGTGTGGCCTTGGAAAGAAACCGTTTCAACGTATTTAGATAGTCATGGTGTTACAAAACCATTGTTAGAACAAAGTGTTTCACCTTTCTCTTTTGAAGGAGATCCTAAATTAATGATGGCAGTAGTTTTGTCAGTTGTAGGTTTTGGTTTAATTTTATTGATGGAAAAACTAGCGGTTAAAAAAGAATAATGCACAAAGAAAGAACTTTTTTACAGAGATTATACCTTTTCTTAAAAGGATTGGCAATGGGTGCTGCAAATAAAGTTCCTGGTGTTTCTGGTGGAACCGTTTCTTTTGTTTTTGGTTTTTATGAAGAATTGATTTATTCTTTTAGAAAAATAAATATAATTGCTTTTAAATTGCTAATAAGCGGGCGATTTAAAATTTTTTATAGATATGTAAATGGGCAGTTTTTACTATTGATTATGGGAGGAAGCATTTTTAGCTACTTTAGCATTTCTTTAGTTTTAGATTTTTTCCTAAAACATTACGAACTCTATGTTTGGAGTTGGTTTTTTGGGATGATTATTGGCTCTATTTATTATATAGGTAAAGGTTTTGGCGAATGGAATAGCACAAATATTGTTTCATTAATTATTGGAGCCTCAGTAGGTGTCGGAATCAGTTTTTTAACGCCAGCAGCAGAAAATGACAATCTTTGGTTTGTTTTTATTTGCGGAATTATAGGTGTTTCTGGGATGACGCTTCCCGGACTTTCTGGATCCTTTATCCTTATTTTAATGGGGAATTACGTATTGCTTTTAGTAGACTCTGTAAATGAATTATTTTATGTGGTTGCTAATGTAATTATAGGTAATTTTGATATCTTACAACATCCAGAAAAAATTAGATACCTTAAAATAATTACTGTCTTTACAGCAGGTTCTGCTTTTGGGTTGGTTTCTATTAGCCATGTTTTAGGCTATGTTTTAAAAAGGTGGAATACTATTGTAACTGCTGTGATAATAGGTTTTATTACAGGTTCTTTAGGAATTGTTTGGCCTTGGAAAAAAGCATTGTATTTAGTAGAAAATGATAAATTCTCTTTAGATAAAAACGGAAATAAAATTATAGAAAACTACAATCGGTTTATACCAGATTTCTCATTAGCAGAAACATGGTTTGCTATTTTTTACATCATTTTTGGTATCGCTCTAATTTTAATTATAGATTATTATGGAAGAAAAAAAAAATAAAGTATTTGGTCTTTTAGGAAAAAATATATCCTATTCTTTCTCTAGAGGCTATTTTTCTAAGAAATTTGATGCTTTAGATTTAAAGAAACACGTATATAAGAATTTTGATATTCAAGAAATAACAGACTTTCCGTCTCTTGTAAAGAATGAAAAATTTTTAGTGGGAATGAATGTTACCATACCGTATAAAGAAGAAGTCATCAAATATTTAGATAAATTAGATAAAACTGCAAAAGAAATTGGTGCAGTAAATACCATTAAATTCACAAAAAGAGGAAATTTAAAAGGGTATAATACAGATGTTGTAGGTTTTGAAAACTCTATTTTTCCGTATTTAAAAAAACATCATAGATATGCTTTAATTTTAGGAACTGGGGGTGCTTCTAAAGCAGTTGCATATGCGCTTAAAAAGAACGATATTAAATATAAATTTGTTTCTAGAAATCCTTCAGGAAAAAAAGAAATTTCTTACAAAGATTTAACCGAAGAGGTTATCAATAAATACCACGTAATTGTTAATTGTACGCCTTTGGGAACTTCACCAGATGTGCATTTATCACCAGATATTCCGTATCAATTTTTAACTGACAAGCACTTGTTATTCGACTTAATTTACAACCCAGCAATTTCTATATTTCTATCCAAAGGAAAAGAAAAAGGAGCCGCTATTAAAAACGGATATGAAATGTTAGAAATGCAAGCGGAAGAATCTTGGAGAATTTGGAATAAATTCAAAAAATAATTATTGCTCCACTTTTGTATAACTAGTAAGTTGTGAGTATCTTTATAAACTATAATAATAGTGTATTATTAAACGAACTTAAACATTGTAGATATGTTAGATAATAATGAAGGAAACGTTGAAAAAACGGTAGAAAAAATTGAAGAAGTAGTTCATGAAACTCCAGATTCGAAAGTAGAAAAAGTGGAGGTTCCTAAAGAAACACCAACAGTTGTTGCTGTAAAAGTAGATGAAACTTCGAAAGCAATTGAAGAAATGGAAAACTCTGTCGCAGAAGAAGCAGAGAAAAATGAAGTAAAAGAGGAGAAAACTGCTGTTTTAGATTATACTGTTTTGTCTTTAGAAGAATTAATTAAAGAATTACAAAATACATTATCCAACAATCCTGTTCATAAAATAAAAGACCAAATAGAGGCTGTTAAGAGCGCTTTTAATACAAAGTTTGGTGCTTTATTAGCAGAAAACAAAAAAGTTTTTTTAGCTGAAGGAGGAAATACAATCGATTTTCAGTATTCAAATCCTTTAAAAGGAGAATACAATACCTTGCTATCAGACTATAAAAAACAAAGAGATGCGCATTACAATGCTATAGAAAAGCAGATGAATGACAATCTTGATAGAAGAACCGAAGTAATTGAAAAGCTAAAAAACCTTATAGAAGATGCAGACGCAAACACTATGTACAAAGAGTTTAGAGTTCTACAAGATGCTTGGCGCTCCATAGGGGCCGTTTCTAAAACTCGTTATAATGATACTTGGAAAACGTACCACCATCACGTAGAGCGCTTCTATGATTTGTTACATTTAAGCAATGATTTTAGAGATTTAGACTTTAAAAATAATTTAGAGGAGAAATTAAAAATTGTTGCAAAAGCAGAAGCTTTAGCAGAAATTACAGATGTAAATGAAGCTTTCAAGGAGCTGCAAGAGTTACATAAAATATGGAAAGAAGATGTTGGACCGGTTGCTAAAGAGGTAAGGGAAGATGTTTGGCAAAAATTTAGTGCTGCAACAAAAAAGATACACGACAAGCGCCATGAGCATTTTCGTGATATGAAGTCTAAGTATCAAGAAATTATAAACTTAAAGTTTATAGTTATAGAGCAGTTAGACGGCTATGATACTTCTAAAAATAAAACCCACAAAGATTGGCAAAACAGTATTAACGATATTGAAAAGTTAAGACAAGAATATTTTAATATTGGTAAACTTCCGTACGCTAAAAGTGAAGAAGTTTGGCAGAAATTTAAAGCTGCGACAAAGAAGTTTAATAATTCAAAAAATCTTTTTTATAAAGATGAAAAAAACGAACAGCAAGAGAATCTAAAAAAGAAACAAGCTTTAATTGAGGTGGCAGAATCTTTAAAAGAAAGTGAAGATTGGGTTGTGGCAACGGAAGCAATGAAGAAAGTGCAATCGGATTGGAAAAAAATTGGACATGTACCAAGAAAATTTTCTGATGATATTTGGAAAAAGTTCAAAGCTGCATGTAATTCTTATTTTGATAGGTACCATGATCAGAAAAATGCGGTTAGTAAAGAGCAGCAAGAAACGGTAGATGCTAAAAAAGCTTTTATAGAAAGTTTAAAGGAAGAAAAGGCACATACGAAAGAAAGTGTTTTAGAAGCGATTAAAACTTGGCAAGAAATGGGACAGTTGCCTAGAAATGTTAGGCATTTAGAAGGTAAATTTAATAAGCAAATAGATAGATTGTTAGAAAGCTTGTCTTTAGATAAGAAAGAGGTTTCTATGCTAAAATTTGCAAATGTTGTAGATGGTTTGGTTGCTAATAAAGACTTTAGAAAATTAGATTCTGAGGAGTTATTTGTTAGAAAAAAGATTGATGAAGTTGTAAGAGAAATGCAACAATTAGAAAATAATCTTGGGTTCTTCTCAAATGCAAAAGAAGACAATCCTTTGGTTGTAAATGTAAAGAATAGAGTGCTAGAGTTTAAAGAAGATTTAGATATCTGGAAAGAAAAACTAAGATATATAAAGAGTTTAGAGTACTAGTTGTATCAGATAAAATAATAAAGACAAAAAAAAACTCGAAGCTAAGCTTCGAGTTTTTTTTATGAAATATTGTAAAAGATTAAGAAAATAACTTATCCATTTTTTCTTTCTCCTCTTCAGCCAATGCAGCATCAACTAAGATACGTCCACTATGCTCGTCAATTGTTATCTTTTTTCTGTTTGCAATTTCTAATTGAACTTGCGGTGGTATTGTAAAGTAAGAACCTCCAGAAGCACCTCTTTCAATAGCAACTACAGCCAAACCATTTTTAACTTTAGTTCTAATTCTTGTATAAGCAGCGTATAAATGTGCATCTAAGGTCTTCGCAAACTCTTCAGATTTTTCTCCTAAAAGTTTTTCTTCCTTTTCAGTTTCTTTTAAAATTGCGTCTAACTCAGCTTTTTTATGACCTAAATGCTTGTCTTGCTTCTCTAATTTTTCTTTAGTTCCGTCAATAACTTCATTTTTTTGAGCAATTTTAGCTTTGTACTCGTTAATTCTTTTTTCAGCCAATTGAATTTCTAAATCTTGAAATTCGATTTCTTTAGATAATGAGTCAAATTCTCTGTTATTTCTAACATTTTTTTGTTGCTCATCATATTTCGTCATCAAAACTTTAGAATCTTCGATTGCCTGTTTTTTATTGTTGATTTCTGTTTCTAAATTAGCAGCATCTTCGGCTAAATTAGAAATACGGGTATTTAATCCGGCAACTTCATCCTCTAAATCTTCAACCTCTAAAGGCAATTCACCTCTAACGTTTCTAATTTCATCAATTCTAGAGTCTATTAATTGTAGGTCATACAATGCTCTTAATTTTTGCTCTACTGAAATTTCTTTCTTCTTTGCCATGTTTATATGTAATAAATTGGATTTGTACTTTTTTCTGATAAAATGACTGCAAAATTACTAAATTTTTTCGTAAGATAGTCTACCAAAAGGTTTTTTGTAAACTGTTCGCTCTCATAATGACCAATATCTGCCAATAGGATGCTTTTTTCAGCCTTAAAAAAATCATGATATTTAAAATCTGCACTCACATATGCGTCTGCACCCGCTCTTTTTGAGTTAGAAATGGCAAAACTACCAGAACCGCCTAAAACTGCGACTTTTTTTATTTTTTTATGAAGCAGTTCTGAATAACGAACACAGTCTGTCTTCATGGTTTCTTTTAGAAAGCGTAAGAAATCTTTCTCATTCATTTCTTTCGGAAGTTCGCCAATCATTCCCAACCCAATATCTTGATGTACGTTTTCTGTGGTAATTAATTCATACGCAACTTCTTCATAAGGATGCCGTTCTTTTAGCGCTTTTAATATAGAAGCCTCGTTTTTACTTTCAAAAATAACACTAATTCTTGTTTCTTTTTCTGTATGCAATTTGCCTTTTTCTCCAATAACAGGGTTCGAATGTTCATTGCCTCTAAAAGTCCCTTCACCAATTATATTAAAGGAGCATTGGTCATAATTGCCTATATTCCCCGCACCTGCTGTAAAAAGCGCATTTCTTAGTTCTTCGGCGTTTTGTGTAGGTACAAAAGTGGTTAGCTTTTTTATGATTCCTTTTTTAGGAATTAAAACTTTAGTGTTTTCTAAACCAAGAACTTCACACATTTTTGCAGAAACCCCATTTTTAGAGTTGTCTAATGCGGTATGTGTAGCGTAAATAGCAATGTCATTTTTTATTGCTTTTAAAACGACTCTTTCTACATAAGAATTGCCATTTAGTTTTTTTAATCCGCCAAAAATAATCGGATGAAAACTAACGATTAAATTACAATGTTTAACAATCGCTTCCTCTACCGTTTGTTCTAAGGTATCTAAGGCAACCAGTACACCCGTGACTTCTGTAGCGTAATTTCCTACTAATAAACCAACATTATCAAAATCTTCAGCATAATTTAAAGGAGCCAACTCTTCTAAATAATTTGTTACTTCTTTTATCTTCATTCGATTTTCTTTTCTAAAACCAAAGTTAACATTTTTAATGTATTTTTACCACAATGAAAGTACTTCGTTTTTTACTCTTTCCGTTTGCAATTTTGTACGACTTTGTTACTAGAATTCGTAATTTGTTTTTTAATATTGGTGTTTTTAAAGAAACATCATTTAAAATTCCTGTAATTATAGTTGGTAATTTAAGTGTTGGCGGAACAGGAAAAACACCACAAATAGAATATTTAATTCGGTTATTAAAAGATACTTATAAAACAGCCGTTTTAAGTAGAGGTTACAAAAGAAAAACAACTGGTTTTGTTTTGTTAAATAAGACCCATGCTGCTGCAGATGTAGGGGATGAACCTATGCAATATTTTAATAAGTTTAAGAATATAAATGTTGCTGTAGATGCAAATAGAGTAGCAGGTATTACAAAGCTAATTTCTAAGATTAAACCAGATGTTATTTTATTAGACGATGCTTTTCAACATCGGAAAGTAAAAGGAAGTTTTTATATTTTACTTACTAAATATGATGATTTATTTGTTGACGACTTTCTATTACCAACGGGAAATTTAAGAGAGCGTAGGCAAGGAGCTAATAGAGCACAGGTTATTTTGGTTACTAAATGTCCTCATAATTTGTCTAAAAAAGAACAAGACGTTATAAAATTAAAACTAAGTATATTCAATAAAAAAGTTTTTTTTACGGCTATTGCATATGCTGATAAAGTTTTAGGTTCGTTAGAAATTCCTACTTCAGCATTAAAAGATTTTGAAGTTTTATTAATTACGGGAATAGCAAATCCTTCGCCGTTATTAGATTATTTAGAAAGTTTGCAGGTAAAGTTTCAGCATTTAAAATATGCAGATCATCATCACTTTTCAGAAAATGAAATCGTAGAAATTAAAGCAAAATTTGATGGAATGAAATCTTCTAATAAAATAATTTTAACTACAGAAAAAGATTATGTAAGGTTGGTGGAGCTTGTAGCTAATTTATCTTATTTACCAATTGAGACTTCTTTTCTTAATAATGAGAGTGAGGTGTTTAATTCGCTTGTAAACAATCATTTAAAATAAATTATTAAAAGGAGTTGGTTCAATAAAAATGTTATAAAGCATTGTAATATAAAGTCTTAATAATTCCGTCTGAAAGACCAATTTTAGGGACATAAATTTTTCTCGCGCCACTCCATTTCATTGCCGATAAATAAATTTTAGTAGCTGGTATAATAACGTCTGCTCTATCGGGATTTAAACTTAATTCAGAAATTCTATCATCATAACTCATGTTCTTTAAAAATTGATATTGAGCATTTAGATAAATAAAAGAAATAGGTTTTCCTTCTGCTCTACCAGACATTTTAAATATTTTGTTAATGTTTCCACCAGAACCAATTAAGGAAACTCTTTTTAAATCTTTGGTATTCTTTTTAATCCATTTTTCTACGTTCGCAAATATTTCTTTATTGACAGATTTTTTATTGCTTAAAAGACGAACGGTACCCATTTTAAAAGATTTAGAACTTATAATCTCTCCTTTAGAAAATAAAGTAAATTCTGTGCTTCCTCCACCAACGTCTACATATAAATAAGAATTATCACCTTCTATTAATTCGTTTAAATCGGTAGAAGATATAATGGCAGCTTCTTCTTTACCCCCAATAACATCAATTTTTACACCTGTTTTAGATAAAATTTCTTCGGTAACTTCAAGTCCATTTGAAGCTTCTCTCATTGCAGAAGTTGCGCAGGCTTTGTATTTTTCAACACCATGCACATTCATTAATAATTTAAAAGCTTCCATGGCATTTACCATTCTGGTAATATTAGCATCACTAATAATGCCTTCATTAACAAATACGTCTGCACCCAAACGAATAGGCACACGCACTAAGGAAGATTTTTTAAATTGAGGCTCTCTATCTTCAGAAACAATTACGTTTGAAATGAGGAGTCTAATTGCATTAGAACCAATATCAATTGCCGCGAATTTTTTTATTTCTAACAAAATACTTTATTTATGGTTTTTAGGAAATTCTACCATAATAGTTTTTCCTCTTCGGATGTTTTTCCAGTGTTTTTCTTCAAACTGTAATGCAATAACACCACAAGTTGGCACGTGTGCTAAAGGTTTGTTTCCAAACTCATTCACAAATGTATTGATACCATGATCGTGACTAAAGATAATTGCAGAACTAAATCCGTCATCTAAAGCATTTACGGTTTTTACCAAATAACCATCACTAAAACTATAAAGTTGTCTTTTAATTTGAAGATTTGCATGCGGAAAACCAAAGTTTTCGCAAAAAATAACAGCTGTATGTAGTGCTCTGTTAGCGCTACTTGTTATAAATACATCTGGTTTATCCATTTTTTTAGACAAAACTTTAGACATTAAATGAGCATCTTTAATACCACGCTTTTTTAAAGGTCTGTCAATATCTTCTATTCCTTTATATTCCCAAGAAGATTTAGCATGTCTAACAATGTAGAGTGTTTTCATTTAATTTTTTAATTGTATCGGGTAAATATAAATATTTATGGCGCTAATCGTTCAATTTTCCAAGAAAAATCTTCAGCTAAATGATATCTAATTCTATCGTGTAATCTATTTGGTCTCCCCTGCCAGAATTCGATAGAAATTGGTTTCACTAAATAACCGCCCCAATGTTTTGGCCTTATAATTTCTTTTCCTCTAAAATCGTTTTCAAAGGATGCTAAACTTTCTTCCAATTCATTTCTAGAAGCAACCACAGTACTTTGGTTAGAAGCCCAAGCGCCTAATTTGCTTCCGTCTGGTCTCGATTCAAAATAACCATCAGATAAATTTTCTGCTTGTTTTTCTGCAATTCCTTTAATAATAATTTGCTGTTCTAGAGCAGGCCAAAAGAAAGACAAGCAAATGTTATTATTGTCTTCAATAGCTTTTCCTTTCTCTGAGTTGTAATTCGTGTAGAAAATAAAACCTTCCCAAGTAAATTTCTTTAATAAAACGATTCTATTTTTAGGGAAACCATCTGCACCAATAGTAGCAATATTCATGGCGTTGGTTTCATCTACCATTTCAGAATCATCTGCATTTCTAAACCAAGTTTGAAATAATTCCATTGGGTTTTCCGGACAATTGCTTTCTAAAAGTTCTTGTTTTTCGTAAGATTTACGATAATTTGATAGGTCTTTAGACATTTAGTTTGTTTGTGTAGAGTAAAAATACAGAATATTTTAAGAGTATAAACATACTAAAAGGTAGTTTTTTATTCAATTTCATTGAAATGTTTTGCGAGATAAACGCCAGAACTCGCGCAAGCTTGCAGTAGGTAACCACCAGTTGGCGCATCCCAATTTAACATTTCTCCAATACAAAATTGATGTTGAAGTTTATGGAGTTCAAAATTAGCATCAACAGCATTTAAACTGATACCACCAACAGTAGATATCGCTTCATTTAGAATGCCTAAATCATTAATTTCTAAAGGAAATTTTTTAATATTTTTTGATAATATTTCGGCATTTAAATATGCTTCTTTTGTAAGGTAGCTTTTTAGTAAGGCTATTTGTACGTTGCTTAACTTCAGTTCTTTTTTTAATATTTGAGTTGTGTTTTTAAAGCTAGAGTTTGTGATTTTTGAACTCACCTTATCTAAAGTGAACGTGGGTTTAAAATCGATGTAAATAAGTGCTTTCTCTTGTGCTTTTAATTGTTCTCTAATTTGCGGACTTAAGCCATAAATGGCATTTCCTTCCAAGCCGAAACGGGTAATTACAGCCTCTCCTTTTTGTGTTACGTCAGCACAAGAAATTGTACTATTTTTTAAAGGATTTCCTTCGTTTTCTTTAATGAAATTAAGATTCCAATCAATTTTAAAAGCACAATTAGAGGCTTCAAACGGGATTGTTTCAATATTTTTTTGTTGAAATTTTTCAATCCAACCTCCATCTGAACCTGTTACTTTCCAGCTTCCGCCACCGAAAGCAAAAACAGTATAATTAGAAGAAATAATTTTGTTGTTTATAATGAGCTTATTATTAGCATCCCAATTAGAAAATGTATGTTCGTATTTAAAAACAACTCCTTTATTTTCTAAATGATTTAGAATTGTATTTAAAACAGTAATTGGTTTTATTCCTTCCTCTGGATATACTCTTTTACTACTTCCTATATAGGTAGGGATTCCTATAGATTTTAACCAATCTCTAAAATCGTCATTTGTAAAACATGACAAACAGTTTTTTAAAAAAGTAGCTGGAGTATATTTATGAATCAACTCTAAAATTGGTTCTGAATGTGTAAGATTAAAACCACCTTTTCCTGCAACTAGAAATTTTCTACCCGCTGTTTTATTTTTTTCATAAATGATAACATCAAATTTTTCGGTATCTAAAAAAGCCGCTAAAAGTAAGGATGAAGGTCCGCCACCAATAATAGAAATCGTTTTTTTCATGGAATGTATTTATTCAGATTCTATTTCTTTTAGTTTGAAACTATTTTTAAGCCAACAATAGAAGCGATTAAGGTTGTCATAAAAAAAAGTCGCCAAAAAGTCGCAGGTTCTTTGAATAGAAAAATTCCTATCAACACAGTTCCAACCGCACCAATTCCAGTCCAAACAGCATACGCAGTTCCAATTGGTAATTCTTGGGTTGCCTTTACAAGCAAAAGCATGCTAATTGTTAAACATACTAAAAAACCAACATACCAATACGTTGCTTCAGAACCAGAGGCTTCTTTTGCTTTCCCTAAACACGTAGCAAAAGCGACTTCAAAAAGTCCTGCAATTATTAATATGATCCAATTCATTTTAATGAGATTTTTTATCGTTTAACTTTAATAGTGTTGTGTTTTTTACTTGCTTACCTTTAATCATTTATACTATTATTAAAGTTTAAAAGAAGCATATTATTTCTTAAATAGATACAAACCAAAAAAGGTGATACAGCCGTTTAATATTAGTAGTGAAAACCCGAAATCGAAACCAGCATGTTCTAAAGCTAAATAATTTACAAAATACGTAAGAAACGGAGAAGCTAAACAAATAAAAGGCACCATTTTGTCTTTTACGTTTATCTTGGTAAATAAGCCAAAAGCATACAAACCTAATAGAGGGCCGTAGGTATAATTAGCAAACGTAAATATTTTTGCAATAACACTTTCATCCGCAATAAAATATTTAAAAACAAGAATAGTTGCTATTAATATAAATGAGAAAAGGATATGGATTCTCTTCCTTATTTTCTCTTGCACTTTTTTGTCTTTCTTTTTATCAATCTCTAAAATATCGATACTAAAAGAAGTGGTTAAAGAAGTTAAAGCAGAATCTGCACTTGAATATGCAGCTGCTATTAAACCAAGTAAAAAGAAAATAGCAGTAGCCAAACCTAAAGTTCCTTTGGTTGCAATTATTGGAAAAAGTTCGTCTTTATGTGCGTCTATTCCGTTTTTCTGAGCATAATCTGTTAATAAAACGCCTAAAGCTAAAAAGAAAAAATTAACGATTACGAGCACAATTGTAAACCAAAACATATTTTTTTGCGCATCTTTTAAGTTTCTACACGTCAGGTTTTTTTGCATCATGTCTTGGTCTAAACCTGTCATAACAATAGCAACAAAAGCACCTGCAAGAAAACGTTTCCAGAAATAATTACCAGCATTTACATCGTCAAAAAAGAATGTTTTAGACAATTCGCTGTCTACAACGTAAGAAAAGATATTGCTAATTTCTAGTTCATCGGAAATTGTATAAATACAAACGCCAACAGCAATCAACATAAATAAGGTTTGTAATGTATCTGTCCAAACAATGGTTTTAATTCCTCCTTTAAAAGTGTATAGCCAAATTAATAAAATAGTGATAGAAACGGTTACCCAAAACGGAACGCCATAGCTATCAAATAATAATAACTGCAACACATTTGCCACTAAAAAGAGTCTAAAAGCAGCACCAATTGTTCTCGAAAGTAAAAAGAAACTTGCACCAGTTTTATAAGAATAGGAGCCAAATCGATCTTCTAAATAAGTATAGATAGATGTTAAGTTTAATCGATAATAGAGCGGAAGTAAGACCAAACCAATCACGGCATACCCAACAACATACCCTAAAACCATTTGAAAATAACTCATATTTTGCCCTTCTACCCAACCAGGAACAGAAATAAAAGTAACACCAGAAAGAGATGCGCCAATCATACCAAAAGCAACCAAATACCAGGGTGAAGAATTGTCTGCTTTAAAAAAAGTTTTATTGTCTGCAGATTTTCCTGTGATGTAAGAAATTAACATGAGAACAGAAAAATAAGCAATAATTAAGATAATAATATGAAGAGGTTGCATTCTTTAGGTTTATGATTTTTTGATGCACGAATATAGGATTTTTGCAGAATAGAAATGCGGGAAAAGAAAAGAGAAATGCAAATAAGTCTTTTTTATAATTTCTATGTTCTTTTCTCTATAATAACTTAAATTTGCAGTTATGGATTTTTCATCGAAATTATTAGAAAATGCTGTGAATGAAGTTTCACGTTTGCCAGGAATTGGTAAACGAACTGCGTTGCGTTTGGTATTGCATTTATTGAAGCAGCCAACAGATCATACAAAGTATTTGTCTGAAGCTTTGTTGCATTTAAGAAACGACGTTAAGACCTGTGAAAAATGCCATAATATTTCAGATACGCTATTGTGTGATATTTGTCAGAATCCTAGAAGAAACGCAGATATTGTTTGTGTTGTAGAAGATATTAGAGACGTAATGGCAATTGAAAGCACTTCTCAATACCAAGGATTGTACCATGTTTTAGGTGGTAAAATTTCTCCTATTGAAGGAATTGGGCCTCAAAATTTACAAATAGAATCTTTAGTCAATAAAGTTGGAAACGGAGAAATTAAAGAATTAATTTTTGCGTTAAGTTCTACCATGGAAGGTGATACCACTAATTTCTATATTTTTAAACAAATAGAGAAATTTGAAATTACTACGTCTACAATTGCACGTGGAATTTCTGTGGGTGATGAATTAGAGTATGCAGATGAAGTGACTCTTGGTAGGTCTATTGTGAATAGAATTCCGTTTGAGCAGAGTATAAGAAGTTAAATTTTAGTTTGTAGTAGCCGTTTTTAGTAAGAGTTACTCACTGTAAACCGCCACTGTAAACTGTAAACTGTTTACTCTTTTTCTTCTAGATCCTCTTTTTCGGCTTTTTCCCAAGACTTCTTCTCACGAATCTTTTTGTAAAGTTTAATTCCAAGCATCATTAAAACACCAAAAAGGATAATTCCTACAACGCCCCAAATCCAATTAATAGCACTCTTTACGGTTACTAAAAAGACAACTGCAAATAGAATAATTGTTGAAATTTCGTTGAAAATTCGCAATCTGAAAGCAGAGTATTTAATAATATCTTTTTGAAGTTTGCTGTAAATATTCTGACAAAAGCCATGATAAAAATACAAGGCCAAAACAAAGGCAAGTTTTACCAACATCCAAGGTTCTTGTAAATAATACGGATTTTGATAGAGCATCCAAAAAGCAAAGACACTTGCTAAAATTGCTGAAGGCCAGGTAATAATGTACCACAAACGTTTGGTCATTAATTTGTATTGCGTTTGTAAAATAGACTTTGCTGGTTCTAATTTTGTTTCTGCTTCGGTTTGATAAATAAACAATCTAGGAATGTAAAATAAACCAGCAAACCAAGTTACTACAAAGATAATGTGTAAAGATTTTACGTATAAGAAATCCATATATAATTATGTATTAAATTTTATAATCTTGTAATTTGTTAGCAAACTGGTTTAGCCCTGATTGCAATGGCATCCTTTTTTATTTTTCTTAAAAAAGATATAATGGAAAGCAGGAAATAGCTTCTTCTTATTATTATTATTATTTATTTTTCCAATCATTAATCCAAGAAACCATGACAGCTACCCAGTCGTCATTGTCGTTCATACAGGGTATGTGTTTGTAGTCTGTACCACCAAACTTTAAAAATTCTTCTTTACCTTCCATGGCAATTTCTTCTAAAGTTTCTAAGCAATCTGCAACAAAAGCAGGTGTAATAACTGCTAGCTTTTTCTTTCCTAATCTTGGGAATTTTTCTAACTCAAAATCTGTGTAAGGTTTTAGCCATGGATCTTTTAACAGACGAGATTGAAATGAATTACTGTGATTTGTTTCATCGAAACCTAAATTTTTAGCAATTGCTTTTGTGGTTTCAAAACATTGATGTCTATAGCATGTATAATGAGCAACAGAATTTCGCTCGCAGCAAGAACCGTCTAGTTTACAATGACTCTTTGTTGGATCCGATTTTTTGATGTGACGTTCTGGAATTCCGTGATAAGAAAATAAGACATGATCGTAATCAAAGCCTTTTAAATGATGTGCAATATTATCGCTCATCGCTTTGATATAATCTGGTTTGTTGTAGAAAGGAGGTAAAGTTGTTAGTTTTACTTCAGGATATTTTTCTGCCAAAATTTCTTCAGCCAAAACAACAACAGTCTCAAACGAAGACATTGCATAATGAGGATATAATGGGACTAACATTATTTCTGTAACACCTTTGTCTATAAGGTTTTTAATTCCCTTTTCCATAGACATAGAACCATAGCGCATTGCTAATTCTACAGGAATATCAACTTTTTTCGACACCTTTTTTGCAAACCTTTCTGAGATTACAACTAAAGGAGAACCTTCTTTCCACCAGATTTTCTTGTAAGCAGCACCCGATTTTTTAGGTCTTACATTTAGTATAATTCCTTTAATTAAAATCCAACGTTTCCAAAACGGAATGTCGATGACACGCTCGTCCATTAAGAACTCACCTAAATATTTTTTTACGTCTTTTGTGTCTGTAGAATCTGGCGACCCTAAATTGTTTAGTAATATTCCTTTCATTTACTTTAATTTTAAAAATTTTAAGTTTTTTATTTATATTTTTTGGCTACTGCCTAACTGATTGGTAACTTCATACAATGTAATTGCCAAACTATGAATTACATTCATGCTAGAGTTTCGGCCATACATTGGTATTGCAATAGTTTCGTCAACCAAAGCTGTGTTTTTAATTCCGTTTCTTTCGCTACCCAAAAGTAATACGATTTTCTCATGATTTTTGAAATTAAAATCCTGAATATTTATGCTTTTATCAGTAATTTCTATACCGATTATTGTGTTTCCTGCTGCTTTTAATTGATTTATGAGTGCATCAAAATTGCTATAAGTGGCATGTTCAATCTGATTTACGGTATTTCTGGCCGTTTTTTTAACAATCCTATTTTCTACGGAAGGAGAAATCTCATGGAAATAAATTTTGTCAACGCCAAAACTTTCTGAAATACGAAAACACATTCCTATATTTTCTGGAGTTCTAATGGCGTCACAAACAATTGTTATTGGAAACTGTTTTTGATCGTTTTCTATGTCGTAATGTGTTAGTTGTTCCAAGTTAATTTAGTTTGAAAATTTAAAAGTTTAATTTATTATGTTTTCTATAATTTGCTTACTTGTTCAAACTCATTACATATTTTTTAGGCGTTGTGCCAAATTTCTTTTTAAAAGCTGCAATAAAATGACTTGCAGTACTATAACCAACTTGTAAGCCAACTTCGTTTACGTTATATTGATTGCTTTCTAACAATTTACGAGCGTGCTCCATTTTATAATCAAACAAAAAACTATACACCGTATCGCCATAAATTTGTTTAAAACCTTCTTTTAATTTCTTTAAATTTAAACCTATTTCTGTTGCCAATTCTTGCAAACTTGGTGGTTCTGACATTCTAGAAATAATAATTTCTTTCGCTTTTCTAATTTTTAGTACATTTTGTTCATCAACCAAAAAAGGACAATATTCTGCACCTAAATTTTCGTCTTTATGAAAATGAAGACTTAGTAATTCGTAAATTTTACCTTTCACATACAATTCTCTAATAGAGCTATTAATATTAGAGTTGATGACTTGTTGTAAAACGATTGCAACTGTTGGCTTTATTTCTGTATCATCATAAAATTTTCGATTACTATTTTCATCACTTAAAAAAGGAATATACCCAGATTCTTTAGAGAATAGAGAGTGAAATTTTTCAATAGAAATTAATAAAGAAACCAAGGTTGTTTTTGGTTGAATAGCTAAATTTATGGGTAATGTTCTTTGTGGGTTGTACAATAAGATAGATCTATTGTCTAAAACGTCAAAAGAATAATCGCCAGTATTAAACAAAAATTTAGAATTACCGCGCAAACAGAAGTGCATTTGAATAAATGTGCTATCAATTTCTCTTTCAAAATTAACCACTTTTTTGCTTTCGTTCTGAAAATGAAGCACATAAAAACCTTTTTCTAAAGTGATTTCTTCAAAAGAACTTTCTCCGACATTTTTAAACATACTTTTCTTAATTTATGAAGATCTTTTATTTAGAATCATTCTATATAAAAATAATACAAAACCTTATTTACGTTACAAAAATAAGGGTTTTTAGAAGTTTTATCAAAAAAAAATAGGTAAAAAACATACAACGTTATTAATAGTCCCTTGAGCGACATTTTTATCTTAGTGAAGTTTTTACTTTTGCAACATCTTTTAAAGATTTATGAAAGAACTAGGCCAAGAGCACTTTTACAATATTGGGGTAAGTTATAAAAAAGCAGACGCAGAAATGCGCGGTAAATTTTCTGTATCTAAAGAAAATCAAATCGCTCTTTTAAATGCTGCTAAAGAAAGGGGAGTTACTTCCATTTTTATAATTTCTACATGCAACAGAACAGAAATTTTTGGTTTTGCAAATAGACCTTGTTTATTAATAGAATTACTGTGTGACTTCTCTGAAGGTACAGTAAAAGAATTCAATGCTATTTGTAACATAAATAAAGACCAAGAAGCAATTAGTCATTTGTTTAGAATTGGCACGGGTTTAGAAAGTCAGATTTTAGGAGATTATGAAATTGTGGGTCAATTAAGACAGTCTTTTAAATTAGCAAAAGAATTAAGAACTACAAATTCTTACGTAGAACGTTTGGTAAACTGTGTTTTACAAGCTAGTAAACGTGTTAAGAATGATACTAGATTAAGTTCGGGAACAACTTCTGTTTCTTATGCAGCTGTGCAATATATCATCAAAAATTTACCAGATTACAATTCTAAAAACATTCTTGTTTTTGGTTTGGGTAAAATGGGAAAACATACTTGTAAGAATTTAGCAGAATATACCCAGAACAAACAAGTTTGTTTAATTAATAGAACCGAAGAAAAGGCTATAGCGTTTGTAAAAGAACACAGCTCTATTCGTAAATCTGTCATAGAGAACTTAACAGAAGAGGTTGCTAAAGCAGATGTTTTAATTGTTTCTACAGGTGCCAATAAGCCAACAATTACAATAGAACATATTTCTAATACAAAAGAAATTTTAATTTTAGATTTGTCGATGCCAGAAAATGTGGCAAAAGAAGTAGACCAGTTTAAAGGAATCTCTTTGGTAAATGTAGATGAGCTTTCTAAAATTACAGATGAAACGTTGGCTGTTCGTCAGAAAGAAATTCCGTTTGCAAAACAAATTATAGAAACCCATAAAGAAGAATTTAATAGTTGGTTAAATCACAGAAGATTTACACCTGCAATTGCTGCTCTAAAGCAATCTTTAGAAATTATTAAAAAAGATGAAATTAATTTTCAGAAAAAGAAAATTAGTAACTTCGATGAAAATCAAGCAGAAATCTTAACTTCACGTTTTATTCAAAAAATTACCACACAGTTTGTTAAACATTTAAAAGATGAAGATACCTCTGTTTCAGAAAGTATAGAAGTCATTCAGAAAGTGTTTCAATCATAATTAAAACTCCATGCAAAAAATAATAAGAATAGGTACTCGCGATAGCCAATTGGCGCTTTGGCAAGCTAATAAAGTACGCAAAGAATTAGCAGAATTAGGTTACGAATCTGTGATCGTTCCTATAAAATCTTTAGGAGATATCGTTTTAGATAAACCGTTATACGAATTAGGGGTTGTAGGCGTTTTTACAAAAAACTTAGACCTAGCAATGTTAAACGGCGATATTGATATTGCTGTACATTCTATGAAAGATGTACCAACAGCGTTGCCAGAAGGTATTGTGCAAGCGGCTGTTTTAAAACGTGCAGATTATATCGATTTATTGGTTTTAAAAGATACAGAAGAATTTTTTGGACAACCAAACGGAATTATTGCAACGGGAAGTTTACGAAGAAAAGCACAATGGTTAAACCGTTACCCAACGCATAAAGTAGAGGGTTTAAGAGGAAATGTAATTACACGTTTAGAAAAACTAGATAATAGTGAAACTTGGAATGGAGCTTTATTTGCAGCTGCGGGTTTAGAAAGATTAGAATTAAGAGACGCAGAGGCTATTCCTTTAACTTGGATGATTCCTGCGCCAGCACAAGGTGCAATTATGGTGGCGGCTTTAGAAAAAGACGACTATGTATTAGATGCTTGTGAACAATTAAATCACCACGAAACGAAAGTTTGTGTTGGTGTAGAACGTGAGTTTTTAAGATTGTTAGAAGGAGGTTGTACAGCGCCAATTGGTGCTTTGGCTTATATTGATGCAAGAACAGAAGAAGTAAACTTCAAAGGAGTTTTATTGAAAAAAGACGGTTCTAAAAAAATTACAGTAGAAAAAACTGCAAAATTAGGAAGCCATAAATTTTTGGCTAAAGATTGTGCAGATTATGTAATAAATAGAGGCGGAAAAGAATTGATGCAAGAAGATGAAGAAAGCGATGCTAAAATTGCTTCTATATATTCTACAAAGAAACTTTCTGAACTTCAAAAAGATACCTTATCATCTGCGATAGGTATTAAAGATAGCGATTTTATTAAAATGCGTTTCAATAGAATTCCAGCAAAAGTGATGAAGAATCAGCATGAAAATGTGGTGATTACAAGTCAGAACGGGGTAGAAGCAATTTTAAACTCTTTTACAAAAGAAGAAATTAATTTTAAAAACATCTTTTGTGTTGGTAGAAGAACTAAAAAACTGATTGAAAATAGAATCGGTAAAGTTACACATGTAGCCAAAAATGCTTTAAAATTAGCAGAATACATTTCAAAAGAAACAGAAATTAAAGAAGTTTCTTATTTCTGTAGTGATGTAAGGCTAGATGTTTTTCCAACGTATTTACAAGCACATGACATTGTTGTAAATGAAATTGAAGCGTATAAAACAATGTTAAATCCTGTAAAAATTGATGCAGACGTTACGGGTGTTTTATTTTATAGTCCTTCAGGAATTGAAAGCTATTTAGAAGAAAATGGAACAGATAAAGTTGCTTTTTGTATCGGAGAAACTACGGCTGTAGAAGCAAGAAAGCATTTCGATAAAGTTGAAGTTGCAAACATGCCAGATGTAGAAAGCGTTTTAGAGTTAGTGAACACCTATTATTCAAAATAAAAAAAAAACCGTCATTGCGAGATAAAATGACGAAGCAATCTCAGGATTAAGAAGCAGGTTACTTCTCTAGGCTCGTAATGAAACAAGAAATAAATTTTATGTTTCGTACAAGAAGATTAAGAAAATCGGAAGGAATTAGAAGATTAGTTAGAGAGACAAAACTTTCTGTAGATGATTTTGTATATCCGCTTTTTATTGAAGAAGGAGAAAATATAGAAACAGAAATTGTTTCGATGCCAGGAATCAAACGTTTCTCTTTAGATCGAATTTCTAAAGAATTAGATGAAGTTGTTTCCTTAAAAATTCCTGCAGTTTTATTATTCGGAATTCCTTCTCACAAAGATGATGAAGGAACAGAGACTTGGAATGATAACGGAATTATGCAACAAGCAATTCGTTTTATTAAGAAAAATTATCCAAGTTTATACGTAATTACAGACGTTTGTTTTTGCGAATATACGTCTCATGGTCATTGCGGAGTTATTCATGACAATGACGTTGATAATGATGCTACTTTGGTAAATCTTGCAAAACAAGTTGTTTCTCATGCAAAAGCAGGAGTAGATATGGTTGCTCCTTCTGGTATGATGGACGGAACAATAGCTATGGTGCGTCAATCTTTAGACAACAACGGATTTGTTAACTTGCCAATTATGGCATATGCTGTAAAATACGCATCTGCTTTTTATGGTCCTTTTAGAGATGCAGCAGATTCTGCGCCCACTTTTGGAGACCGAAGAACGTACCAAATGGATCCATCAAATAGAGATGAAGGAATGCGCGAAGCTACTTTTGATGATCAAGAAGGAGCCGATATTTTAATGGTAAAACCAGCATTGTCTTATTTAGATATTATTAGAGATTTAAAAAACAATTTCGATCGTCCGATTGCATGTTACAATGTAAGTGGAGAATATGCAATGGTAAAAGCTGCGGCAGAAAAAGGTTGGATTGATGGCGAAAAAGTAATGATGGAAAGTTTACTGTCTATGAAAAGAGCAGGAGCAGACATTATTATTACCTATTTTGCTAAGGAAGCGGCGAAAGTGTTGTTGAAGTAATAACGTCATTACAACGAAGTAATCTCTTAATTAATAAACAGATTGCTTCACTAAATTCGCAATGACAAAAAGTATATAAAAAATGAAATTCAAAAAATCAAATAAATTATATAAAAAAGGATTGGTACATCTTGTTGGAGCAGTAAATTCTCCAGTAAGAGCATTTACATCAGTTGGTGGAAACCCGTTGTTTATCAAAAAAGCAAAAGGAACCAAAATTACAGATGTTGATGGTAATGAGTTTATCGATTTGGTACTTTCTTACGGACCAATGATTTTAGGTCACCGTCATAAAAAAGTACAAAAAGGAGTTGAAAAGGCATTGAAAAATGGCTATTCTTTTGGAGCTTCCACAGAAAATGAAATAAAATTAGCGAAGATTGTTTGTGATGCTTTTCCAGGAATGGATAAAGTCCGTTTTGTAAACTCGGGTACAGAAGCTGTTATAAGTGGCGTTCGTTTGGCAAGAGCTTATACAGGAAAGGATAAAATTATTAAATTTTCTGGTTGTTACCATGGGCATCAAGATTCACTATTAGTTGCAGCTGGTTCTGGTTTGGCAACATTGAGTATGCCTGGTTCTAAAGGAGTTCCGGAAGGAGCAGTAAAAAACACGCTAATATCTAATTACAATGATTTAGAAAGTGTAAAAAAACACTTCGAAGAACATGATGATATTGCGGCAGTAATTATAGAGCCTATTTGTGGTAATATGGGTGTTGTAATTCCACAAGGTAATTTCTTAAAAGAATTAAAAGCCTATTTAGAAACAAAGGGAGCGTTATTAATTGCAGATGAAGTAATGACAGGTTTCCGTTCTAAATTTGGAGGCGCACAAGAATTACTAGGTGTAGAAGCAGATATTACGTGTTTAGGTAAGGTTATTGGAGGTGGTTTTCCGGTAGGAGCTTACGGAGCAAGAAATGAAATTATGCAAGAAGTTGCACCTTTGGGCGGCATGTATCAAGCAGGAACGTTAAGTGGAAATCCGATTGCCATGGCAGGAGGAATTGCTACTTTAACGGAATTGAAAAAACAAAATCCGTATAAAAAGTTTGAAGAAACAGGAAGTATTTTAGAAGTGATTTTATTAGAAACTGCTAAAAAATACCATGTAGATTTAAGTGTAAATAGATTTGGTTCTATGTTAAATCCTTTCTTTACAAAAACAAATGTGACCAATTTTGAAGAAGCACAAACTTCTGATACAGCAAAGTTTGCGGTTTTCTTTTGGGAAATGATTAAAAACGGAGTTTTCTTACCTCCAAGTCAGTTTGAAGCATGGTTTTTATCGTCTGCTTTAACAGATAATGATATTAAAGTGATTGCAAATGCAGTTGACAAAGGGATGTTGGCTATTTCAAAAATGTAAATAATGAAACTATTTATTACAATTATTTTTAGTTTGTTGTTAGTAGGTTGCCCTAAAAATGAAAAAGATGGTTTCACTTCTCTTTCAAAAGGAAATTTATTTGGCGCTGGAGATGAGGGTTTTAAAAAAGAGAACATTGTTATTTCTTCTCAAGTTGAATGGAAGTCTTTTTTATTAAAATTAGACAGCACTAATAAAGCTTCAGAAACATTTGAAAATGCTATTGATTTTTCAAAAGAAATGATTGTGGTCGTTATTGATAAAGTTAGAAATACAGGTGGGTTTTCAATTGAAATTATTGAAGCTATAAAAGAAGGAGACACTTTTTTAATTAAAATAAAATCTACTTCACCAAAACCAATGGATATGGTTACGATGGCAATTATACAGCCTTATCATATTGTAAAAATTAACAAGACAAAGAAGGAAGTAAAATTTATAGAGCTATAGAAATCATGATTAAAAACGATTTATTTTTAAGAGCATTAAAAGGAGAAACGGTAGACAGACCACCGGTTTGGATGATGCGTCAGGCAGGAAGGTATTTACCAGAATTTCAGGTAATCAAAAAAAAATACGATTTTTTTACTCGTTGTCAAACTCCAGAATTAGCATCAGAAATTACAGTACAACCAATTCGTAGATACGGAATGGATGCTGCAATTTTATTTTCAGATATTTTGGTGATTCCTCAAGCAATGAATATCGAGGTACAAATGAAACCAGACTTCGGACCCTATTTACCAAATCCTATTCGTACTCAAAAAGATTTAGATCGTGTAATTGTACCAGATGTTCACGAATCTTTAGGATATGTAATGGAAGCGATTAAAGCAACCAAAGAAAAATTGAATGATGAAGTTCCTTTAATTGGTTTTGCGGGTTCACCCTGGACAATCCTTTGTTATTGTGTACAAGGACAAGGTTCTAAAAATTTCGATAAAGCAAAAGAATTATGTTTTACAAATCCTGTTTTGGCGCATAGTTTATTGCAAAAAATTACAGATACAACCATTGCGTATTTAAAAGCAAAAGTTGCAGCTGGTGTAGATGCTGTTCAAGTTTTTGATTCTTGGGGAGGCATGTTGTCTCCAGTAGATTATCAAGAATTTTCTTGGCAATATATGCAGCAAATAATAGACGCTTTAAAAGATGAAACTCCGGTGATTGCTTTTGGAAAAGGGTGTTGGTTTGCGCTTAATGACATGGCAAAATCTGGCGCTTCAGCTTTAGGTGTAGACTGGACGTGTTCTCCTAGAAATGCACGTTATTTATCTGGAGGGAATATTACATTACAAGGTAATTTCGATCCAACAAGATTGTTTTCTCCTCCAGCAGAAATTAAGAAAATGGTTACTCAAATGATTCATGAATTTGGTAAAGACAAATACATTGTAAATTTAGGGCATGGTATTTTACCAAACATTCCTTTAGAAAATGCAAAAGCATTTATAGACGCCGTAAAAGAGTATAAAGCGAACTAAGATGCATTTTTGGAACATTATTAAAGGGCTCGAATTTAGACAGGTAACTAGTTTATTTGTTTGGTTTGTAAAGCATCCTTTATTTATGTTCGCAACCATTAGAGCTACATTTTTAACAATGAAAATTGCTCAAAACGAATATCCCTATATACATGGCGAACATAATAAAGCAAACGCTTTTCGCCATGCTTTATGGAATCTGTTAATTGCAAATAACAGTATGAAATTTTCTTCAGAAATAGAAAAAGCTTTAAACTGGACAAAGAAAATTACAGATTGGCATGAAAAATTTTCTCCTAATAAAATAATGGCGAAAAAAATGGATTTACATAATAACGAATTTGGTAGAAAGAAATTCAAAGAATGGAAATCGAGACCAAGAGATGAATTTGTTTGTTTATTAAAAAGCGAGACTTTTAAGGCTATTTTAGTAAAAAAAGAATCAGATTTTAAAACAATTGAAAACCGATTAGTTTATTTAGAAAATTAGATTTTTCACTGTATTTCTGAGAATTTAATAATTTGATAATGAAAAATAAGTTTTACGCTTACATAGAAAATTTACAAGATATTATTACTACAAAGTTAGAAGAGGTAGATGGTCTTGCAAAGTTTGAAGAAGATCTTTGGGAAAGAGAAGAAGGTGGTGGTGGTAGAACACGAGTTATAGAAAACGGAAATGTTTTCGAAAAAGGAGGTGTAAATATTTCTGCGGTTCATGGTGAATTACCCGAAGTTTTAAGAAATCAGTTTAAAGTAAAAGAAGGCAATTTCTTTGCGTGCGGTTTAAGTTTAGTATTGCACCCAATAAACCCTTTTGTGCCAACGGTGCATGCAAATTGGCGTTACTTCGAAATGTATGATGAAGCAGGAAACATTGTAACACAATGGTTTGGTGGTGGTCAAGATTTAACACCTTATTATTTATTTGAAGAAGATGCAGCTCATTTTCACACGGTTTGTAAATCGGCATGCGACAAACATAGTGCAGACTTTTATCCGAAGTTTAAAAAAGTTTGTGATGAATATTTTTGGAATTCACATAGAAATGAAGCCCGTGGAATTGGAGGTTTATTTTTCGATTATCAAAAAGAAACAGAAGAGTTTTCGATAGCAGATAGGTTCAATTTTGTAACAGAAGTTGGTCATAGTTTCTTGGAGAGTTATGTTCCTATTGTAGAAAAGAGAAAAGCAATGGAATTTACAAGAGAACATAAAGATTGGCAAGAAGTAAGAAGAGGTCGTTATGTAGAATTTAATTTAGTACATGACAGAGGAACACTTTTCGGCTTAAGAACCAATGGCAGAATAGAAAGTATTCTAATGAGTTTGCCTCCAATTGTGCAATGGAAATACAATCATCAACCAGAAAAAAATTCTGAAGAGGCTAAATTATTACAAGTTTTAATGAAGCCTAAAGAATGGGTTTAATAGGATAAACTACAAAAAAAAGCTGGAATTTTTTCCAGCTTTTTTTTGTTCAATAAACTAGTATTATTAGAATGAAATTACAGCTTCAAGTACAACACCATCCATTTTTGCACCAGATAATATAGCAGGTGTCCATGCGTTCGGAGACCATGCTGTAGCGTCTGAGTTATATGATTGTGTTACGTATTCAGCTTTCATTAAAATATTTTTTGTCATAAACCAACCACCACCAAAATTTGTTCTAGTTATTTTTTGATCATTTGGTTTGGTTGCTCCAGAAGCATAATCTGCATTTCCTTGTACAGAGTTATATCTCCCTCCAACATAAAATTGACCTATTTTTCCAAATCTAAATAATAATTCAGTTCCTACTTGTGTAAAAGATCCTTTCTCATTTCCTGCTACTTTACTTCCTTTACTCGTTTCGTATATTCCAAAGAACTCTAAACCTTTGTATTGCAAGAATGGGTTTATTTGATATGAGGTATTGTTTTTAAATCCTGGATTAAATCTTCCAGAAAAATTTCCTCCAGAAACAAATTCTCCATTATTATTGTAACTAAAGACATCATAATACCTAGACCCTGCACGATCTCCACTATATAAATGATCTCCATTGTCATAACCACTTTCGCTAATAACAGAACCTGTTAATCTTACTCTTAATGCTTCATTTACTTGACGATCAATTCCTAATTTACCGTAAAAAGTAACTTTAAGGTCTTTTTCGCCAACAATAGTATTTGCGCCCCAAGGCGTTACTGTTTTGTCTACCGAAGGGTGAAATAAGCCATTAGAGATACCAGCAACAATTAAGTAATCTTTAGGCTGTATTGTAACTTCAATAAAAGGTTCTACCGTATAAGAATCCATAATGTAATTGCCTACAAAAGGATTGTAAATAGCCATTGCATTATCGGTTCTTCTAAAATGAGCATCGCCATAGTTTAATTCTTCTACACCAATTTTTAGTGTGGTAACAGCCATAATATTTTTTAAGAAGTCTTTCTTTATAAAATCTAGCTTATCCATTTGAATATAACCACCTTTAACCCAAGTTTCATTGTGGTTTCTAGAAGAAAGAAAAGTTCTTAAATGCATTCTAACCCCATCTGATAATTGCACATCAAAATTTAAGTTGGCTGTAGGTAAGTTCACATTACCTCCTATAGCAGTTAAATTATCCATATTATTAGAATGATCTACTGCTTGAAACTGAATGGCAAAATCACCACCAACTTTAATGGATAGTTTTTCAAATTCTACATCATTTGTTTTTTTTGTTTCAAAAACATTTAAACCGTCATAGCCTGCTTGTCTAAGATATTGCGTTTTTTGTGCGTTAATATGAACTCCAAAAAGGGTCATAAGTGCTACGAGTACTATTTTTTTTATTATTTTCATTGTTATTTTTTTTATTATTTATTGAAATATTAAATTGAATTCTATTGTAATCTCATCACCTGTTTTTATAGTTCCTAATAATGCCTTTGGTGGTGTTATGCCAAAATCGGTCATTTTTAACTTATGAGATCCTTTTAAAACGATCGTTTCTCCATTTTTGTTAATTTTTGTAAGTACAGTTACATTTTTGGCCACACCAGCAATTGTTAAATCTCCATTAAGTTCAATATCAATAAAGGTTTTATTCTGGTCAACAATTTTTCCTTTTTTAAAAATGAATTTTATTTCTGGGTGCTCTTCTGCTTTTAATGCTTTATATGTAAGCTTATCCATTATATTTTTACCACTTTTTATGCTTAAAGCATCTATGGTAACATATAGAGTTTCAATGTTTACATCACTTAAATTATTAACAGTTATTTGAGTGTCTGTTTTTTCGACATTACTCTCCCAGTCATGTAAAGTGGAGGTTCCTTTTACTAAAACACTACTAGGTAATTTTATTTTAAGTAAAATATTTTCAGGTGTTTCTTGCGCATTTCCTTCGCCAAAAAAACCTAATAGAACGGTGAATAGAATCATTTTAATTTTCATCATAATTGTTATTTAGAGGGCAAAACTAAGAGTTAACTTATAGTATAAAAATGATAAAAATCATGGTTTAAAAAAAAGATATTATTTAGACTTTTTTGTAAAAATAAAAAGTCTCTTATTGTGAATAATTTAACAAAATCAATAATTAATTAATTTAATTCATTAAAAAGCAAGTAAAATGAACCTGTGGCTGAAAAATATGTAATTTAATAAAATGTACGTTAAATGGTTTTTTTCTGATTTTATAAAGAGAAGATTTAGTTTTTTTAGTACTTTTGCATTCTGTAAAATCAGATAAAAATGGCGAGATTTGAATTAAAGTTACCAAAAATGGGAGAAAGTGTTGCTGAAGCAACCATAACTTCTTGGTTAAAGGAAGTTGGAGATACCATTGAATTAGATGAGGCGGTTGTTGAAATTGCTACAGATAAAGTAGATTCTGAAGTTCCATCTGAAGTAGAAGGTACTTTGGTAGAAATCCTATATGAAAAAGATGATGTAGTACCTGTAGGAGAAATTATAGCTATAATAGAAACAGAAGGAGGTGAAGCTACGGTTGCTACACCAGAAAAAAAAGAGATTCAAAAAGAAGATAATACAAATGTTTCTGAAGTAGAAAAGACCATTGAAAAAGCAGTAGAAGTAGTTGCGGCACCAATCTCTAAAACATCAGATTCAGGCAAGTTTTATTCACCATTAGTTAGAAACATTGCCCAGAAAGAAGGTGTTTCTATGGACGAATTAGAAGCTATTTCTGGCTCTGGTAAAGATGGTAGAGTAACTAAAGAAGATATTTTATCCTATCTTGAAAACGGAAAACCTGTACCAAAAACAATAAAGGCAGCTCAAGAAAAGGTTTTAAAACCAATTCAAAAAGAGGTACAACAAGCTACACCAGTTGCTGTAAACGGAGAAGATGAGGTTCTAGAAATGTCTAGAATGGGGAAACTAATTTCTAAACACATGGTGAATTCTGTGCAAACAGCTGCGCATGTGCAATCTTTTATAGAAATAGATGTAACTAATATTGTAAAATGGAGAACAAAAGTAAAAGATGCTTTCTTTAAAAGAGAAGGAGAGAAGTTAACTTTTACACCGATTTTAATGCATGCAGTTGCGGCAACATTAAAAAAATATCCAATGATTAATATTGCCATCGATGGTGATACTATTATTAAGAAGAAAAACATTAATTTAGGGATGGCGGCAGCCTTACCCGATGGAAATTTAATTGTACCTGTAATTAAGAATGCAGATCAATTAAATTTAGTAGGCATGACAAAATCGGTAAATGATTTAGCAGGACGCGCAAGAAACAACCAGTTAAAGCCAGATGAAATTCAAGGTGGAACCTACACGGTAACTAATGTTGGTAGTTTTGGTTCTGTAATGGGAACACCTATTATAAACCAGCCACAAGTTGCAATTTTAGCTTTAGGAGCTATTAGAAAAGTACCCGCAGTAATAGAAACGCCAGATGGAGACTTTATTGGTATTCGTCAAAAAATGTTTGTATCTCATTCTTATGACCATAGAGTTGTAAACGGTGCTTTAGGTGGAATGTTTATTAAGACTTTAAAAGAAATTTTAGAATCTTGGGACATGAATCAAGATTTCTAATTTTAAAATATTTACAATTATAAAAAAACGCTCACAATTTGTGAGCGTTTTTTTTATGGAAAAATACTATATTCGTTCTTTAAAATAAATATAAATTAAATTCAAAACAAAAATGAAAAAATTGTTATACTTATTTGTGTTAGCAACAACCTTTAGTGTTACTTCACAAGAATCTGTATTGTTGAGAGCTAATTACAGTAAAGGAGATGTTTTAGTAGTAAAATTAGACCAATCGCAAGACATGGGTGCACAAGGTGGTGTAGATATGAAAATGACGATGGACATGATTGTAACGAGTAAAGAAGGAGAAGTTATTACAACAGAGTCAAAAATTAAAGCGATAGACATGAATATGCTTCAAGGAGGCACGGTTATGAGCTTTAATTCTTCGATGAAAGAAGCTGATTTAGATCAAATGGGTAAAATGATGAAACAACAATTTGACCCGATGATGAAAGCTACAATTATTTCTAAAATGACTACGGAAGGGGATATTTTAGAAACCAAAGTAGAACCATCTACGCCTGCAATGGAGCAGTTTACAAAGCAAGCAAAAGGTGTAAAATATCCGAAAGAGAAAGTTTCTGTAGGTTCTTCTTGGACCGATGAAACGAATGAACAAGGAATGGAAGTGAAAACAACCTATACTGTATCTAAAATAGAGAACGGAAAGGTTTATATTGATATTTTAGGAGCTGTTTCTGGTGTTGGTACTGGTGATGTTACTGGAAACTTAATTGTTGATGTAAAAACAGGAATTCAAGATACAGCAAATATGGAAATGTCTTTAAGTGCAAATGGTACAGCTATTAAAATTTCTACAAAAAGCAGTACAACTAAAATGTAAGTCTAAAGAAAAATTCTTTGTACAAAAAATGCCTTGAGATCTACTCAAGGCATTTTTTTATATCTTAAACGAAGAATATTGTATAACAGAGAACTTTTATTTTCTACGGAATAACCACCAGTTCATATCTCTAGTTATTTTATAACCTAATTTTTCATATAAAGGAATTGCAGGATTTCCTTTGTTAGTATGTAAAATTGGAAGCTTTTTTTCTTTTAAAATATCTTTAGTTACATAAGAAATCAATTGTTTAGCATAGCCTCTTTTGGTATAATCAGGATGTGTAACAACTGAGCTTATTTCTATAAAATCGTTCGTTTGCATTCTTTGACCTGTAATTGATACTAATTTATTTTCTTTAAAAATACCGTAGAATTTTCCCATATAAAAAGATTTCTTCTGATAAAAACCTGGCATTACTAACCAAATTAAATCATAGACTTCATCTATATGCTTTTCTGTTAATAGAACAATATCTTCTGTATTCTCTACGGCTACTAACTTCTCTAATACCATTTGACAGCCATCAATTTTCCGCTCAAGAATAACATGATTTGTATTTATAATCGGATTTTGGTTTTCTGATACCAAAAAAAAACTTTCTGCTATTTTAGCATATTCATTCAATGCATTTTCTGTTTTTGTTTCGTCAAAGAATGCTCCAAATATGCAAATATCCGGTTTGTAAAATTGAACACCGTCATACGTTTTTAAAAACGGATGATGTGTATCTTCTAAGGAGTACCAAACGGGGTTTTTAAGTTTCTCTTCTAAATTTGCCATTTAAATATAAGTATATAAAAAAAGCCCGCAATTTGCGAGCTTTTTATGAAGTATCGTTTGTAAAAACCTAAGCTAACATTGTAACAGGGTTTTCTATAAACGTTTTTAAAGTTTGTAAAAACTGAGCGCCAACAGCACCATCAACAGTTCTGTGATCGCAAGTTAATGTCAATTTCATGGTATTTCCAACAACTATTTGTCCGTTTTTAACAACTGGTTTTTCAACAATTGCTCCAACAGATAAAATAGCCGAGTTCGGTTGATTGATTATAGAGTTAAAATTTTCGATACCAAACATACCTAAGTTAGAAACCGTAAAAGTACTACCTTGCATATCTGCAGGCGCTATTTTTTTGTTTCTTGCTTTACCAGCTAAATCTCTAACACCTGCACCAATTTGAGTTAAACTTAATTGATCTGTATGCTTAATTACTGGTACTAATAATCCGTCATCTACAGCAACAGCAACACCTACATGAATATGGCTATGATAAATAGTGTTTGCATCTGTCCAAGAAGTATTTACTTGAGGATGTTTTTTCAATGCCATTGCACATGCTTTTACTACCATATCATTAAAAGATACTTTAGTGTCTGGAATTGCATTTATAATCTTTCTAGAAGCCATTGCATTGTCCATATCAACTTCAATATTTAAACTGAAATCTGGAGCAGAAAATTTAGAATTACCTAAAGATTTTGCAATTGCTTTACGCATTTGAGAATTTTTAATCTCTTCTGACTTTTCTTCACCAGCAGCAATAAAATTAGCAGCAGGGGCAGAAGAATTCTCTTTCGTAGGTTCGGCTGTTTTAGCAGCAGGCGTATAGTTTTCTACATCTTTTTTAATGATTCTTCCGTTTTCACCAGAACCATTTACATCCGCTAAATTAATTCCTTTATCAGAAGCAATTTTCTTAGCTAATGGAGAAGCAAAAATTCTTCCACCATTAGTATTTGTAGTTGTAGTTGAAATTTTCTTTTCTTCCTCTTTAGCAGCAGGCTTTTCAGCTTTCTTTTCAGAAGTTTTGTCATCTGATTTCTCTAAAGAGCTTGCAGTACCACCATTAGCAACTAATGCAGAAACATCAGTTCCGGCAGGACCAATAATAGTTAATAAACTATCTACAGGAGCAGTTTCTCCTTCTTGAACACCAATATATAAGATGGTTCCTTCGTAGAAACATTCAAATTCCATTGTCGCTTTATCAGTTTCAATCTCAGCAAGCATGTCACCTTCTTCAACAACATCTCCAACTTTCTTTAACCATGTAGACACAGTTCCATCAGTCATTGTGTCACTTAAACGAGGCATCATAATTACTTGAACCCCTTCTGGAATTTTAACATCATTTTCCGAAGAACTTTCTTCAGAAGCAGCATCATTAGAGGTTGCTTCTTCTTTGGTTTCCTCTGTAGTTGCTTCTTCAGATGGTTTTTTACTTCCGTTTAAAATTTCAGAAATATCTTCACCTTCTTCACCTATTACGGCTAATAAAACATCTACTGGAGAAGTTTCTCCTTCTTTGATCCCAACATATAATAAAGTACCTTCATAGAAAGACTCAAATTCCATTGTAGCTTTGTCAGTTTCAATTTCAGCAAGAATATCACCTTCTTCAATTTTATCACCAACATTTTTTAACCATTTTGCCACAACACCTTCTTCCATGGTGTCGCTTAATCGGGGCATATTTATAATTGTAGCCATATTTTAACTTATAAAAGGATAATCTTCTTGTTCATATACCATATCATACATTTGTTGAATTTCTGGGTAAGGAGATTCTTCTGCGAATTTCTCACATTCATTTACCCGTTGTTTTACATCTTTAACAATTGCAGCTATTTCTTCTTCTGTAGCGTAGTCATTTTCTTTAATGACATTTAAAACTTGCGTAATAGGGTCAATTTTTTTGTACTCTTCTACTTCATCTTTCGTTCTGTAGTGTTGTGCATCAGACATTGAGTGACCTCTATATCTATATGTTTTCATCTCTAAGAAAGTTGGTCCGTCTCCACGTCTTGCTCTTTGTATTGCTTCATCTATTGCTTCAGCAACTTTTATAGGATTCATGGCATCAACAGGTCCACAAGGCATTTCGTACCCTAATCCAAGTTTCCATATATCGGTATGGTTCGCAGATCTTTCTACAGAAGTACCCATTGCATACCCATTGTTTTCAACAATAAAAATTACGGGTAACTTCCATAACATTGCCATATTAAAAGCTTCATGCAAAGAACCTTGTCTTGCAGCACCATCACCAAAACAGGTAAGCGTTACCGCGTCACTTCCTTTATATTTATCTCCGAAAGCAATTCCTGCTCCCAAAGGTATTTGTCCACCAACAATTCCATGACCACCATAAAAGCCAAATTCTTTAGAGAAAATATGCATAGAACCCCCCATACCTTTAGAGGTTCCTGTTACTTTTCCAAATAATTCTGCCATCACCTTTTTAGGATCTTCACCCATACCAATAGGTTGCACATGATTTCTATAAGCAGTAATCATTTTGTCCTTAGACAAGTCCATTGCATGTAGCGCACCTGCTAAAATTGCTTCTTGACCATTATATAAATGCAAGAAACCTCTTACTTTTTGTTGAATGTAAACAGAAGCTAACTTGTCTTCGAATTTACGCCAAAAAAGCATGTCTTTGTACCAGTCTAAATAGGTTTGTTTGGTGATTTTTTTCATTATTTATGATTATTGTTTGATGTAAAATATATGTGATATTTTTATATAATGTAGGTACAAAAATAACTGTTTTATATAGAATAAAAAAACTTGATTTTAGAGATTTAACTCAATCGTTTTCGTACCCTGTTTATTTGTCTTTAGCAATGACTAAAGTTGCCTTTGCATCTGTGGCTAAATTCCATTCGTTTGAGGATAATAATGTGCCTGCATCATTGTATACTTTAAAAGCGGCTGTATTTGGTCCTGAAGTACCTTGATTTAAGGCAACAAAAGAAATTTTATTGATACCAACTTCTAACGGAATTACAAAACTTTGATAACTTTGTTTGAGCACTATATTTGTAACAACAGCAACATTATTTACCATAATTGTAATTCTGTCTCCGTCTGGGTATTGAAAATCTCTACAAATAATGTTTACACTTTTAGAGTTTGTTCTAATACTACCGAGATCTTGGTCTATTACAGGGTACACATATTGCCCATTTATTTTTTTGAATGCTTTTAAAAAACGTGCCTCACTTATTTGTTTTTGAGTAATAATGCCTTTATTATTTAAGAGCTCTTCTTTTTGTGTCTCTTTTAACTTTTCTTGTGCTTTATCAAATGCTTTTTTAAAACCATCACTTCCATTTAATTCAATAGAATTTGGTTTTTCTACAGCTTTAGAATTCTTAAAAACAACAGCTTTTATCTTTCCTTTCTCTTTAGTACCATTGCTTTTATCTAACTGAGCAACAAAAGTTGTCGTAGATAAAAGGCAAATTATGAAGGTGAAAAATTTGATTTTATATTTCATTTATAATAAATTTCTAACCATTTAAAGCAAATATAATGCCGATTTAAATTGAAGATGTATAGAATTTGTTAAAACTTACTAATTGACAAGAAAGTTGAAATAAGTATTTCGAAAGGGCTCATTTCTTAAAGTAAAATGCCACCATTCATTTTCATAAGGTTTAAAGTTATGCGCTCGCATTATTTTACGAAGCAACATTCTATTTTCTTGTTGTTTTTGTGATATTTTTTTATACGAATAATGCGATTGAACTCCGAAGAAGTCATAAGAACTACCCATGTCTAATTCTTTTTCTGTTGCCGTATTTATAATGGTTAAATCTACCGTGCTTCCTCTCGAATGACCAGATTTTGAAGCAATATAACCTTGTTTAAAAAGTTGCGATTTTGCTACATTTGGGTAATACTGGTTTTTCATTAAAGTATCTTCTAAAACTTTTGCCCACTTTACAAAATGGTCTACCGCTTGTTGTGGCCTATACGCATCAAAAATCTTCAGACTCATTCCTTTTTTTAATAATTCTTGTTGAATTTTCTCCAATAATTCGCCCGTTTCTGTAGTTACAATAATACAATTGCTCTTATAACCATTTATTGGTTTTCCTATAAAATTAGTATCAGAAAGATAGCGTAATTCAATTTTTATAGTAGGCGCTATGTTTTCTAAATAAACAAAGCCTTTCGGAATTTTTTGTGAAAAACTAACAAAATTAATCCCTAAAAAAACAAATAAAACTAATTTTTTCATACATCAAAAATACGTAAAAAATAAGAATTTTTAATACGCGCTATATCTTGCATAAAAATATTGAAAAATACCATAAAGAAGAAAGCCCAAAGCCATAATTGCCATGAGAACATTTCCAAAACTAAGGTTGTGCAAATAAGCAAACATTTCTTGAGTACCTTTTATTTCCGTTGCATTATTTTCTGATGCAGCCTTAAAAATAAACCAAGCGAAAATTAAAAAAGAAACCCCTCTAGATAAAATTCCGTATTTCCCCGTCGTTTTTAAAAAAGTAAAAGATTCGATGTTTTTATCTTTTTCTATGTATTTTAAAAATTTTTCTTTATAAATGATGTAAAATTGATTGAGTGCAGAGATAAAAATAATACCAGCAATTACATAGAGAATATAGTTACCAACCTCTAACTGTAAAACTTTAGCCGTTAAAGTTTCTTTAGAAATACCTTTTTTAGGTTGATTGATAAAATCAGATAAAATAGAAATAGCAAAAGAACCATATATGATTCCTCGAATAAAAAAGTCTATCATTAAAAAATATTTAGAAAAACCATCTTCTTTTTTTAAAACAACATAAGATTTATAAAAGCGCCAAACAGCATAAGACAGCATGCCCAAACCAACAATTAATAAAAGAATTTTTCCGAAAACCTGATTTTCTAAAAAAGTGATTACGCTATTTTTATCAGAAACCTTTCCTCCTAAATTTAGGGCAGCCAAAAAAGTAAGAATTCCTACAATGCCGTAAACAACTCCTTTGGTAATAAAACCGAATTTTCTAATTTTCTGAATCACATATTGTATTTATAGGGCGAAATTAATTTAAAATACGCACATTTTATTACTATTAATTATCTTTTAAATTTGGATTCATAGAATGCCTTGGCATTAAAAAAAAATATTTTGATGAAGTTGGCATAAAATTATTATTTAGACTGACATATTTGCTGATTATATGTTCGTATTAGAATAAAATAATAAATTATTTTAAAAGTGACTGTTCATCCTCGTTTAAGGGGGTTTAACAGTTATTCTGATGTTTTAATAGCGTTGTTTTATTGGTTTACTTGTTCTTATTGTGGGTTTTCTGTTTTTTGGCTTGATTTTGGCGGCTAGTATTAAAGTAAGTTTAAATTAAAATAGTTGCCGCGTAATAATTATGCGAAGAATATTTTTAAAAATTAAAGAATTTTAGTATGAGTCAAGTTAAAGAGAATAACACAGTAAAAGTAAATTATACAGGTAAATTATCTGACGGACAAGTTTTTGATACTTCTGAAGGAAAAGAGCCAATTGAGTTTACTTTAGGTCAAGGAAGATTAATACCTGGTTTTGAGAAAGGGTTAATCGATATGGAGTTAAACGAAAAAAAGACTATTACAATCGTTAAAGAAGAAGCGTACGGAGAAGTGAATAATGATTTAATTCAAGAAGTGAAGAAAACTGAACTTCCTCAAGACATGACTCCTGAAGTTGGAATGGGGTTAGTTTCTAAATCTCCAGACGGTCAAGAAATGAACTTAATGGTAGTTGAAGTTAGAGATGAAAGCATTGTTATAGATGGAAATCATCCTTTAGCAGGTAAAGATCTTATTTTTGATCTTGAAGTTGTTGAAATTAAAGAAACAGAAGTTACAGAATAAAAAAAGTAATTTTTTTATAGAATATCTAACAGCCTTTACTTTTTAAGTAAAGGCTGTTTTTTTGATTTAGAAATATAAAGCAAAAAAAAACCACCTCAAAAAAGAGATGGTTTTAAAATATTTATTTGTAAAAACTTGGAGCTACATATAATCTTCAATTGGGTTACAAGAACAAATTAAGTTTCTGTCTCCAAAAGCATCATCAACTCTTCTTACCGTTGGCCAAAATTTGTTGTCAGCAATATATTCTAAAGGAAAAGCGGCTTGTTTTCTAGTGTAAGGTAATTGCCAATCGTCAGAAGTTAGCATTTCTTGGGTGTGAGGTGCATTTTTTAAAGGATTGTTTGCATCCTCTTTTGTTGCATTTTTAATTTCTTCACGAATAGAAATCATAGCGTCACAAAAACGATCTAATTCTGCAATACTTTCAGACTCTGTAGGTTCAATCATCATGGTTCCACCAACCGGAAAAGATACCGTTGGAGAGTGAAAACCATAATCCATTAAACGTTTTGCAATATCTACAACTTCAATTCCGTTTTGTTTAAAATCTCTGCAGTCAATAATCATTTCATGCGCTGCACGACCTTTTTCTCCTGTATATAAAGTAGGATAATGTGCTCCTAAACGCTCTTTAATATAGTTTGCGTTTAAAATAGCCATTTTTGTAGAATCTGTTAATCCTTCAGCACCTAACATTGTAATGTATCCGTAAGAAATTAAACAAACCAAAGCAGAGCCCCAAGGAGCAGCAGAAATTGCAGAAATTGGACTTTTTCCTCCTGTCTTAATAATAGGGTTTGAAGGTAAAAAAGGAACTAATTGTGGCGCAACACAAATAGGACCAACTCCAGGACCACCACCACCATGCGGAATAGCGAATGTTTTGTGTAAGTTTAAGTGACAAACATCTGCACCTATTGTTGCAGGATTAGTTAAACCAACTTGTGCATTCATATTTGCACCGTCCATGTAAACTTGTCCGCCATTGTCATGAATAAGCTGTGTAATTTCTTGAATAGCACTTTCAAAAACGCCATGAGTTGAAGGGTACGTTACCATTAAAGCGGCTAAATTATCTTTGTGTAAAATTGCTTTTTCACGCAAATCTTCTACATCAATATTGCCTCTTTCATCTGTTTTGGTAACCACAACTTTCATCCCTGCCATAACTGCGGAAGCTGGATTTGTACCGTGTGCAGAAGCCGGAATTAAACAAATATTTCTATGAGCATCATTATTTGAGAGATGGTATGCTCTAATAGTCATTAAGCCAGCAAACTCACCTTGTGCACCAGAATTTGGTTGCAAGGAAGTACCCGCAAAACCGGTAATAATATTTAATTGATGTTCTAAATTCTTTAAAACTTCTTGGTAACCTTCTGCTTGATTTAATGGCACAAATGGGTGAATATTTCCCCATTGTGGGTTGCTTAAAGGCAACATTTCGGAAGCTGCATTTAACTTCATAGTACAAGAACCTAAAGAAATCATAGAATGATTTAATGCTAAATCTTTACGTTCTAATTTTTTAATGTAACGCATCATATCTGTTTCAGATTGATACGTGTTAAAAACTTCATTCTCTAAAAAAGAGGTGTTTCTTTGTATATTTTGTGGAAGTACTGCAGCTGTTTCCGGTAAACTTTCGCTTTTTAAATTAAAAGCTTCTTCAAAACAAGAGATAATTGCTTCTAAAGATTTAAAATCAATTGTTTCGTTTATAGAAATAGAAACATGGTTTGCATCTACATAATTAAAATTAATGCTTTTTGATTCTGCAACAGTTCTTAATTTTTCTGCATCTACTTCAACTAAAATCGTATCAAAATATGCAGCGTTTAGTTGTTTAAAACCTAATTTTTCTAAAGCAGTTGCAAGTAATTTTGTATGGTCATGTACATTATTTGCAATAAACTCTAAACCATCTTTACCGTGGTATACTGCATACATCCCTGCCATAACAGCCAATAAAACTTGTGCAGTACAAATGTTAGAGGTTGCTTTTTCTCGTTTAATGTGTTGCTCTCTGGTTTGCAATGCCATTCTTAGAGCACGTTTACCGTTTAAATCTTTGGTAACACCGATAATTCTTCCCGGAATACTTCTTTTATATGCTTCTTTAGTTGCAAAAAAAGCTGCATGAGGACCACCGTAACCTAAAGGAATTCCGAAACGTTGCGTTGTACCTACAACAACCGATGCCCCAAATTCTCCTGGTGCTTTTAATTGTACCAAGGATAAAATATCGGCTGCAACTGCTACTTTTATATCATTATCATTTGCTTTTGCTACAAAAGCTTCATAGTCAAAAATTTGTCCGAATTTCCCTGGATATTGTAAAATTGCACCGAAAAATTCATCACCAAAATCAAAATCTTCATGATTACCAATAACTAATTCGATACCAATTGGCGTAGATCTTGTCTGTAAAAGAGATAATGTTTGTGGCAAAATTTCATCAGAAACAAAAAACTTATTAGCACCGGCTTTTTTCTTTGCACGTTCTCTAACATCAAACAACAAAGCCATTGCTTCTGCTGCGGCTGTAGCTTCATCTAACAAAGATGCGTTTGCCAATTCCATTCCTGTTAAATCACAAATCATTGTTTGGTAATTTAACAAAGCTTCTAATCTACCTTGTGCAATTTCTGCTTGGTAAGGCGTATATGCTGTGTACCAACCTGGGTTTTCTAAAACATTACGCTGAATTACACTTGGTATAATTGCTTCGTTATATCCTAAACCAATATAACTTTTAAAAACTTTATTTTTTTCTGAAAGAGTTTTTATATGCGCCAAATATTGATATTCACTCATAGCAGGCTCTAAATCTAAAGGCTTTTTTAGGAGGATATTATTTGGAACAGTTTCATCAATTAATTGTTTTAAACTATTAGCTTTAATGGTTGCTAACATTTTTTCTTGCTCCTTTATACTAGGACCAATATGTCTACGTTGAAACGAATTTGTATTCATTTATTTAGTTTTGTGACCGATTGATTTCAATCGATTAAGTGTTGTTTATTGTGTATCAAAAAACAATAATTTTTGACAGACCAAAAATAAGAATTAAATAAATTAATTGCCGTCTCAAAATGAATAAAAAGAAGTTAATTGTTAACTAAAAAGGAATGTTATGAACAGAAATGTTATTTTTGTTTTATGAAGGGATTAAAATTATTTTTCAATTTTTACATAAACGCTAGTATTCACGTAGGTTTAGCAGTTTATGCTTTTGTAAGAATTACAGAACAATATTTACAAATTTCTTATAATGAGAACTTCGATTTCTTTGTTTTTTTCGGAACAATTACAGGGTATAATTTTGTAAAATATGCAGGGGTTGCAAAACTACATCACAGAAGCTTAGCGAAGCACTTAAAAATAATTCAGGTATTTTCTTTTGTATGCTTTTTAGCCATGTGTTCTTTTGGCATGCAAATGCCAATAACAACGCTACTTTATATTGCACCGTTTACATTGCTTACGGTTTTATATGCAGTTCCTTTTTTAAGCGGATTTCATAAAACCTTACGTCAGGTTAGTTTCTTAAAAATAATAGTGGTTGCAGTTGTTTGGGCAGGTTTTACCGTTTTAATTCCTAGTGTAGCTGCAGGCAAAGAGATTTCATTAGAGGTGGCTTTATTAATGTTACAACGTCTTTTAATAGTGGTTGTTTTAATTTTACCTTTTGATATTAGAGACGTAAAATATGATGCTATTTCACTGCAAACGATTCCGAAGAAAATTGGCATAGAAAAAACAAAAAGAGTGGGTTTAGGGTTGATGATTTTTGCATTGTTAATAGAATACGGAATCAACGCAAATGATATTTCTAAAAATGTATTTATGATCTTCTTTTTTGTAGTCTTAGTTTTCTTAATGCGATCTAAAACCAATCAATCTAAATACTATAGCTCTTTTTGGGTAGAATCATTACCCATCATTTGGTGGTTGCTTCTTTTAGGATTTGATAATTTGAGATAGTTTTAAAGACAAATTTTATCAACTTGAGGGGTATTATATGGTATTTTAAGAGATATCATAAAACTTTAAATTTGCTTTTTAATAACCTACTATATTTGTAGATTTACCGTAAATAAATCAACAAAGGTTTTATAAATGATAACCACAAAAAGAAATTATATTTTCGATTTTGACAGTACATTAACAAGAGTAGAGGCTTTAGATGTTTTGGCGGAAATAACATTGAAAGACAATCCCCGAAAAGACGCTATAATTCAAGAGATTATAGCCATTACGAACTTAGGAATTGATGGTGAAATCTCATTTACAGAATCTCTAGAAAGAAGAATTGAATTATTAAAAGCTAATAAAGCAGATTTAACGAACTTAGTGGTTGCTTTAAAAAAGCAAGTCTCTAAATCCATAGAAAGAAATAAAGAGTTTTTCGCAGATTTTGCAGCGGATATTTATGTGATTTCCTGCGGATTTAAAGAATTTATAGATCCTATTGTAAAAGAATACAATATCCCTTCTGAAAGAGTGTTTGCAAATACATTTGAGTTTGCAGAAGACGGTGAAATTATTGGTTTTGATGCGAATAATCCGTTATCAAAACACAATGGAAAAATTCAATGTTTAAAAGACATGAATTTAGAAGGAGAAATACAAGTAATTGGAGATGGTTATAGTGATTATGTAACTCGAGAAGCAGGTGTAGCGGATAAATTTTTTGCATATACAGAAAATGTTTCTAGAGTAAAAACTACAGAAAAAGCAGACCATATTGCTCCGAATTTAGATGAATTTTTATACGTAAACGATTTGCCAAGAAATATCTCATACCCAAAGAACAGAATTAAAATTTTATTATTAGAAAACGTACATCCAGATGCTTTTAAAAAGTTATCTAAAGATGGCTTTTCTGTAGAAACCGTTTCTAAAAGTTTGTCTGAAGACGAACTAATAGAGAAAATAAAAGAGGTGCACGTTTTAGGAATTCGTTCTAAAACAAACGTAACCAAAAGGGTTGTAGAGGCTGCCGAAAAATTAATGGTTGTAAGTGCATTTTGTATTGGTACAAAACAAATAGACTTAGAAGCGTGTAAAGAAAACGGGGTTGTTGTTTTTAACGCACCTTATAGTAATACACGTTCTGTTGTAGAATTAGCAATCGGAGAAATTATTATGCTAATGCGTAGTGTTTTTCAAAGAAGTACAGAGATTCATAATGGGCAGTGGAACAAAACCGCAGAAGGTTCTAGAGAAGTTCGTGGTAAAAAACTAGGAATTGTTGGTTACGGTAATATTGGTAAGCAATTATCAATTTTAGCAGAAGCTTTAGGAATGGATGTTTGTTATTATGATGTTGAAGACAAGTTGTCATTAGGAAATGCAACAAAGATGGATACTTTAAAAGAACTATTAGAAGTTTCTGATGTGGTTACGTTGCATATTGATGACAATGCTGCAAATAAAAATTTCTTCGGAGAAAAAGAAATCTCACAAATGAAAGATGGCGCGCATTTAGTGAATCTTTCACGCGGATTTGTAGTGAATATTGAAGATTTAGCAGCTGCTTTAAAAAGCGGAAAATTAGCAGGTGCTGCAGTAGATGTGTATCCTGAAGAGCCAAGAAAGAACGGCGAATTTCTTACTGAATTAAAAGGATTATCAAACGTAATTTTAACGCCACATGTTGGTGGAAGCACAGAGGAAGCACAAAGAGATATTGCAGATTTTGTGCCGAGTAAAATTATGGCATATATAAATTCTGGAAACACAGTAGATGCTGTAAATTTTCCGAACATTCGTCTGCCAAGACAAACAAAAGCACACCGTTTTTTACATATTCACAAAAATGTACCGGGTGTTATGGCTAAAATAAACCAGGTTTTAGCAGAATATAATTTGAATATTACAGGTCAGTACTTATCTACAGATCCTAAAGTTGGTTATGTAATTACAGATTTAGACAAAGAATACAACATAGAAGTTATAGACGAATTAAGAAAAATAGAAGGCACTATTAAGTTTAGAGTGTTATATTAATTGCGTTTTTAATTTTTTATATATTGCCAGACCTCACAGGTTTTTAAAACCTGTGAGGTCTTTTAATATGCTGTTCTTAATAAGAAATGAAATTATTAAGGTGAGATTATTTCGTGGCTTGCAATACCCCCTGTAAAAATAAATACTTTAAGTATAAAAATGTTCCCTCTGTGAAACTCTACAAAAACTCTTTGCGAATCTCTGCGCACTAACGCTAATTACAATTTTATTTTCTCCTTTAAATCGATAATGTTTTTGTCTTTAATACCTAGGTAACGCTTGCTTCCTAAATAACGATTCTTATTAAATTCGTCATAATTTGCTTGAGTAGAATCCATAGAACTAAAATGCACATTTCCTGCAGAATGAATAAATTCCATTTTATTATTTCCTAACCAAATACCAACATGGGTAACTCGTTGTTTTTTTGTTGTTGTTGCTTTTGTTCCGAAGAACAATAAATCTCCTTTTTCTAAACCTTCAAAAGTTAAACTCGCATCTACGGTTTTACCTGCATTTATTTGCTGAGAAGCATCTCTAGGAATTACAAAACCATTCATTAAGTACACCATTTTTGTAAAACCACTACAATCTATTCCTTTAGAAGAAGTTCCGCCCCATAAATAAGGGAAACCTTCTAGTTTTCTTGCAACAGTTTCTATGTTTTGTTTAGAAGGTTGTAGTTTTTGCAACCAATTTTCATACACAATTCCTTCGCTTTTTTTGATAAAACCAGTTCTGTTATCAGGATATTTTACTTCATAAAAAGAAGCGTCTTCAGATACATATTTTAAAAGTCCGCCTAAAGTAATATCAGAAACAATTGTTGAGTTGCTGTTTTTGGTAGCATACACATACCCAAAGTTCTTTGTGAAAATCACTTTTTTAGAAGCATTCCAAGTATCAAATTCACCTTTGTTCATTCTATAAATTCCGCCCCTATCTACCCAAGAAATATAGCTGTCAGGAGTTTGTATTCTATAGAAATCGCCTTCTTTGTCTAATACTTTCAAAGACATTCCTAACAAACCCTGTGTACCTAATTCTGCAGAATGTTTTGGTGCAGAACGAATATTAATTACAGAGTTTCTAGCTACAGCAAACATTTTATTACCAACAATTGTGTCTGGTAAAACACGAATATTATTTATAAACTGCACATCTAAAGATTTTAAACTATCTAATAATTTTTGATACCCTTCTTTAGAATCTGTCATACCAGATGCAATAATTTTATCCCCCAAACTATCAAATTTTATATCAAAAATAGCCACTCTTTTATCTGGGGCATATTGCGCTTTTATACTTTTATTTACACCTTCTAGACCTGTTACTCGAAGAGAATTGTTGCTACAAGAAACATATAAAAAAATAGTTAGTAGTAGTATTAGATTTTGAAATTTCATTGTTTTGTTTTTCAATATTGATAAAAAATAAAGGTAGTAATTTATTCAATAAAATTTAATTCTAAATTTAGATTGTTTTATATTTGAAGACACTCATTTTTTTAGTTGATGAAATATCAGAATAATTTAGCATTTGCGAAGCAGCAAGATAAAGAGGATACACTTTCTTATGTACGAAATCGTTTTCACATTCCGAAAGATGAAAACGGAAATGATTGGTTGTATTTTACAGGGAATTCTTTAGGATTACAACCAAAATCGACCAAAGAATACATCAATCAAGAATTAGACGATTGGGCAAATTTAGGTGTAGAAGGTCATTTTGAAGCAAAGAATCCGTGGTTGAATTACCACGAATTATTAACCGATAAAATGGCGAAAATTGTTGGAGCAAAACCCGTTGAGGTAGTTGTAATGAACACGCTTACAGCAAATTTACATTTGTTAATGGTCTCGTTTTACAGGCCCACAAAATCAAAATATAAAATTGTTATAGAATCAGATGCTTTTCCATCAGATCGATATGCTGTGCAATCACAATTGAAATTTCATGGTTTTTCAGAAGAAGATGTGATTGAATGGAAACCAAGAGAAGGAGAATATTTATTAAATATAGAAGATTTAGAAACAATTGTTTCTAAGCAGGGAGATGAAATTGCACTTTTATTAATTGGCGGCGTAAACTACTATACGGGTCAGTTTTTAGATTTGAAAAAAATTGCAGCAATCGGACATTCAAAAAACTGCATAGTCGGAATAGATTTAGCACACGGTGCAGGAAATGTACAACCTAATTTACATGATTCTGGCGTAGATTTTGCAGCTTGGTGTACCTATAAATATTTAAATTCTGGTCCAGGAAGTTTAGGAGGGGTATTCGTGCATGAAAAACATGCTAAAAAGAAAGAATTACCGCGTTTTGCAGGGTGGTGGAACCATAACAAAGAAACCCGTTTTAATATGCGAATGCCTTTTGATGTGATGGAAGGAGCAGAAGGTTGGCAGTTATCGAATCCACCAATATTATCTATGGCAGCAATTAAAGCTTCATTAGATTTATTTGATGAAGTTGGAATGGATGCTTTAATAGAAAAATCAGAAAAACTAACGGGTTATTTCGAATATTTAATAAATGAAATTGATTCTGATGATATTAAAATAATTACACCTAGCAATCCAAATGAAAGAGGTTGTCAATTATCAATTCAAGTAAAAAATGCGGATAAAAGTTTGCACAAAAAACTGACAGAAAAGCACGTTATTACAGACTGGCGAGAACCAAATGTGATTCGTTGTGCGCCAACCCCAATGTACACTTCCTTTGAAGATGTGTATCAAATGGTTTCAATTTTAAAAGGATTGTTATAAGTTTAAGAAACTTCACAGGTATTTAAAACCTGTGAGATTTAAATTCTAGAAAATTAAATGAAAAATAAAGATAAGATATTAATAATTGGAGCAGGACTTTGTGGTTCATTGTTGGCTTTAAGACTTGCGCAAAGAGGTTACAAAGTAGAAGTTTATGAAAGTAGACCAGATTTAAGAACAGTAGATATTTCTGCGGGAAGAAGCATCAATTTAGCTTTGTCAGACAGAGGTCTAAAAGCGTTGCGTTTGTGCGGAATGGAAGAAAAAGCGAGAAAAATCTGCATTCCGATGTATGGTCGATTAATGCATGACACCGATGGGAATACCTTTTCTTCCAATTACTCAGGTAGAGAAAATGAATATATCAATTCTATTTCTAGAGGAGATTTGAATGCAATTTTATTAGATGAAGCAGAAAAACATGAGAATGTAAATATTCATTTTAATAAAAAATGTGAAAATGTAGATATCGAAAATGCAATTGCTCATTTTAAAGATTACAAAACCAAAGAAGAATTTTCTGTGGATGCAACCGTCATTTTTGGAGCAGATGGCGCAGGTTCTTCTTTGAGAAAAAGCTATATTTCTGAACGTAAATTCTTGTTTAGTTACGGTCAAAATTATTTAAATCACGGATATAAAGAACTAGAAATTCCTGCAGATACAACAGGGAAACATCAAATAAGTAACGCCCATTTGCATATTTGGCCTCGTGGCGATTTTATGCTAATTGCCTTGCCAAACATGGATGGAAGTTTCACCGTAACCTTGTTTCTAAGTTATGATGAAGGTGAATTTAATTTTGAAAACTTAACTTCCGAAGAAAAAATTACAGTCTTTTTCGAAAAAGAATTTCCAGATGCCTTGGCATTAATTCCGAATATAACAGCCGAGTTTATCAACAACCCAACAGGACCTTTAGGAACTGTAAAATGTTCGCCTTGGAGCTACCAAGATAAAACGTTGTTAATTGGCGATTCTTCACATGCAATTGTACCGTTTTACGGACAAGGAATGAACGCTTCTTTTGAAGATGTTTTTGTGTTGGATGAAATATTGAATCAAGGTTTAGGAGATTGGGAAACCGTGTTTAAAACGTATCAAAAGGCTAGAAAACATGATACAGACGCCATTGCAGATTTAGCAATTGATAATTTTCATGAGATGAAAAACCATGTTGCAAATCCACTTTTTAAAGAAAAAAGAAAGATAGAAATGGATTTGGAAAAAGCATTTCCTAGCGAATATTCTTCTAAATATTCTTTAGTTACTTTTAATGAGCACATAGGGTATAATGAAGCGATGAATAGAGGTAGAGCGCAAGATAAAGCTTTGTTAAATTTAATTTCGGGAGATGAAGTCCACACGCACTTAGATATGACAAAAGCTGAATTAAAAGTTATTTTAGAGAAAGTAATTGTAGAAACAAACACTATTTTAGAGGAAGATAAAATAGCAGGAATGTAATGAAAATATCTCCTCGAGCGCAGTCGAGAGGTTTTTAGAAGGAGTAAATTTTAATTAGGTCTCGACTGCGCTCGACCAGACATAGAAAAATGGAAGGACAAAAAGTAACACCAAGAGGCGCATATCCACATGTAAAAGTTGTGGGCGATTTTATATTCGTATCCGGAACAAGTTCTAGAAGAGCAGATAATACCATTGCTGGAGTAGATATTATTGATGAAATGGGCACAAAATACTTGAATGCAGAAACGCAAACAAGAGAGGTTTTAAAAAATATCGATAAAAATTTACAAACAGTTGGGGCAAGCATTAAAGATGTAGTTGATGTTGCTACGTTTCTAGTAAACATGAATGACTTTGCAGGGTATAATAAAGCCTACGCAGAGTTTTTTGAGAAAGAAACGGGACCTACAAGAACCACGGTTGCTGTGCATCAATTACCACACCCAGACTTGGTGGTAGAGATTAAGGTTACTGCGTATAAGAAGAAATAATTGAGACCTCACAGGTTTTAAAAATCGATGAGGTCTGTTAAGATATGAAATGAAAATAAAAAACTACATCAACGGAGAACTGGTTGCACCAGAGGCAGGAAAGTATTTAGATAATTACAATCCTGCGAATGGAGAAGTGTACAGTCAAATACCAAGTTCAACAAAAGAAGATGTAGAAAAAGCAGTTGAAGCAGCAGAAAAAGCGTTTCTAAAATGGTCAAATACAACCTTAGAAGAACGCAGTAAAATCTTGTCTAAAATAGCTGATTTAATTTTAGAGAAGTTAGATTTCTTAGCTAAAGCAGAATCAAAAGACAACGGAAAGCCAATCAGTTTAGCAACAGAAGTAGACATTCCTAGAGCAGCAGCAAATTTTCAGTTTTTTGCAAATGCAATTACGCAGTTTTCATCAGAAGCTCATGAAAGTGTTGGGTTTAATGCGATGAATTTTACCTTACGCCAACCAATAGGCGTTGTCGGCTGTATTTCTCCTTGGAATTTGCCTTTGTATTTATTTACGTGGAAAATTGCACCAGCAATTGCTGCAGGAAATTGTGTTGTTGCTAAACCAAGTGAAATTACTCCAATGACCGCTTTTTTATTAGGAGAAATTTGTAATGAAGCTGGTCTCCCAAAAGGAGTTTTAAATATTATTCATGGTTTAGGACCTTCAACAGGACAAGCAATTGTAGCACATAAAAACATTAAGGCAATATCATTTACTGGTGGTACAACAACGGGCGCTCACATTGCAAGAGTTGCGGCCCCAATGTTTAAGAAAATTTCTTTGGAATTAGGCGGTAAGAATCCGAATATTATTTTTGCCGATTGCAATTATGAGAAAATGATAACAACAACTGTCCGTTCTTCGTTTGCGAATCAAGGTCAGATTTGTTTGTGCGGAAGCAGAATTTTTGTGGAAGAAAAAATCTATGAGAAATTTAAGAAATATTTTGTAGAAAAAGTATCTCAATTAAAAGTTGGAAATCCAACTAAAAAGGATACAAATATTGGCGCATTGGTTTCAAAACAACATTTAGAAAAAGTAAAAAGTTATATAGATATTGCCGAAGAAGAAGGAGGAAAGGTTCTTTTTGGAGGTAATAAAGTTGAGGTAGCAGGAAGTGAAAACGGCTATTATTTACAACCTACTATTATTGAAGTTTTTGATAATAAATGCAGATTAAATCAGGAAGAAATTTTTGGACCTGTTGTAACTATTATGTCTTTTAAAACAGACGAAGAAGCTTTAACTTTAGCAAATGATGTAAAATACGGATTGGCAGCAACATTATGGACGAATAATTTAAACAGAACGATGCAATTTTCGAAACAATTACACACAGGAATTGTTTGGGTAAATACATGGATGTTACGTGATTTAAGAACACCTTTTGGCGGACAAAAAGATTCTGGGGTTGGTAGAGAAGGAGGTTTTGAAGCCTTGCGTTTTTTTACAGAACCCAAAAACATTTGTATACAATATGAATAAAGAGATCAAAGACAAAATTATAGCAGTTTGTGATGAGAAAATAGCAAAAAAAGGAACGAACGTAGGTTTGTCTTTTTATGCGTTTTTCAAGAATAAAAATGAAACTCCGATTTTACTAATGGAAGTTGCAAAATGGTGGATTGAAACACACAAATTAGATCATTTTGAAAAAGCAGTGAAGATTAAACAACTAATTTTAGATAATAAATAAGACCAAGAGAAAAGAGTCAAGAATATAGAGGTACAGTTCTTAATTCTTGCACATTATTTCTTACATCATATAAAAATATGGAATTAAACTTAAAAAATAAAAACGCACTCGTTTGCGGAAGTACACAAGGAATAGGAAAAGCGACTGCCATTTTATTAGCAGAAGAAGGAGCAAACGTAACTTTAATTGCTAGAAATGAAGAGAAGTTAAAAGCTGTTTTGGCAGAATTACCAAATAATAATCAATTTCATGATTATTTAGTGGCAGATTTTTCGAAACCAAATGAATTAAAAGACGTTTTAGAAAAATCAGATTTACAGTTTCATATTTTGATAAATAATACGGGAGGTCCAGCAGGTGGCCCAATATTTAACGCCAAAATTGAAGAATTTGAAAGTGCTTTTACACAACATTTAAAATGCAATCATATTTTAGTACAAACGTTGGTTCCGTTTATGAAAGACCAAGGTTTTGGTAGAATTGTAAATGTAATTTCAACCTCTGTAAAACAACCTTTAGATGGTTTAGGTGTTTCAAATACCATTCGTGGTGCTGTTGCAAGTTGGTCTAAAACCTTAGCAAATGAGTTGGGTGGATTCGGAATTACAGTAAACAATGTACTGCCCGGAGCAACAGGGACTGAAAGATTGAAAGAAATTATCAAAAATAAATCGGCTAAAACGGGTTTGTCTATAGAAGAGGTTTCAAAGAATATGAAAAATGCTTCACCAGCAAAACGATTTGCAAAACCAGAAGAAATTGCAGCGGCAATTGTGTTTTTAACAAGTGAAAAAGCAAGTTTTATAAACGGAATTAACGTTCCGGTTGATGGTGGAAGAACCAAAAGTTTGTAAGTTTAACGAATTTTGCGTTAGGGATTGAAGCGGCATCCTTTTTAGAGGTTTGCGTACTTTTTCTTTTTTGAAAAATGTATCGAGAACAACTAAAAAGATATAGCGAAAAGCCCGACCTTTAGGGAACGCACAAAATATAATAATATGAGTAATTTAGTACAACCTTTAAATTTTAAAAAGTGGATTGATGAACATCGTCATTTATTAAAACCGCCAGTTGGTAATAAACAAGTTTGGGATAACGGCGAATTTATTGTGATGGTTGTTGGTGGGCCAAATAATAGAAAAGATTATCACTATAATGAAACCCCGGAATTTTTTTATCAACTTGAGGGTGATATGATTTTGAAAATTATTGATGGAAAAGGAGAAATGATTGATGTAGCAATTAACGAAGGAGATATTTATTTGCTGCCAGGGAAAGTACCGCATTCGCCACAAAGAAAAGAAAATACGGTTGGTTTGGTTATTGAATACCCGCGTGCAGAAGGAATGTTAGATGCGCTAGAATGGTATTGCGAAAACTGCGGAAATAAATTGTACAGCGAAGAATTTTTAGTCAAAAATATTGAAACAGACATGCAGAAAATATTTGACACCTTTTATTCAGATAAAGAAAAATGTACCTGTGACGCTTGTGGAACTGTGATGGAGAAACCGGATAAAGTTCGCCGTTAATTATTAGCATTAAGCTAAAAACAAACTTTCGTAAAGGAAAGTATAAAAAATAAAAAGTTCATCATTTAGAATGAGGAACAACCCAAAAATTCGGAAGAAGTACTCTTTTTACTAACTAGAGGTTGCTTCGTAAACTCGCAATGACAATATAATGACAAAACGAAAACTACGCATAAACGGACATTCACATTTATTACCTTATCCAGAAGAAATTCCTCAATTTATGAAGGATAAAGAAATTTTCTGGGTAGATGATGAACGAAAGCACATGTTGCAAAAAGGATGGAAACGCCCTGTAACTGATTCTAGTTTTTTCTTGGATGAAAAATTATTGTGGATGGAGAAAAACAAAATAGACCATGCGGTGGTTTTAAACCTTTCTCAATTGTATGGTAATGGTTTGCGTTTGGAAGAAATGAAAAAAGCATTGCGTTTTCAGAATGATTTTAATGCAAAAGTAGAGCACAATCATCCAGATAAATTTACCTGTGGTTTTGTGGTGCATCCTGGTTTTATTTACGGTGCTTTAGATGAGATGAAACGTTGCGTAGAAGAATTAGGCTTAAAAGTATTGTGTTTACCAACGCATTTTATGGATTCTATTGGGCAGTGGCGTTGTGTTTTTGATGAAGAAAATGATCGAATTTTCGAATTGGCAGACAAGTACAAACTAGCGATAGAAATTCACCCGTATGACGGTGATAAAATGATTAAATTAGAAAATACCAATTGGCGTTTTCATTTAATTTGGATGCTGGCACAATGTGGAGATGCGTATCATTTTTATACGTTAAACGGAATGCAAGAACGTTTTCCGAATATTAGAACTTGTTTTGCGCACGGAGGTCAACTCGCGCAAATGAATTTAGGAAGAAGAATTCAAGGTTTTGATGGCAGACCCGATTTATTTGAAGGGAAAACGCACCCAAGAAAAGCAGTTGGTCATCCAAATATCTTTTTTGATACCTTGGTACATGATACAGATTCGCTTAAATTAATGTTCAGAAAACAAGGCACAAGTCAGGTTTTAATGGGGTTAGATGATCCGTATCCTTTAGGGGAAATGGAAAGTGACAAACAATCATCATATCCTGGTAAAATACTAGATTTAGCGGTTAAAGAAAATATAATTTCAGAAACTGAAAAAGGAGAAATCTGGGAAGATAATGTGCTCCAATGGATTTTTGGAGATGATGAAAAAGCAAAACAAGATTTGGTGAATAAAATTTTAAAAAATGACTAAATGGTTGCTAAGAAAAGCTTCTGGCTCTCGATCTAAAAATAAAGAAACTGGTGATTTTTCTACCAGAAGAAAAGTTGATTTTAATGAAGATTTTAACGATTTACCAATGCGAGAATCTATTCAAGGGAAAAACACGAAAAGAACCTATTTAGATACTAGTTTGGTGTATAGATGGCTGCAGACAAAGGTTCATCAAGACTTCGATGTGGTATATTCTGAGTTTTTAACAAGGATTCAGCCAAAATACTTAGACGCATATAGAAACTGTGTTTTCGAATATTTAGAACCAAGTAAGACGGTTGTTTTTGAAAAAGAAATTGTTTACGGAACGCTACATGATGCAAGAGTGATTTTGCCTTATGGAAAGAAAAAGCTATATGTAGATCCTGCTTCTAATTTAATAAAAAAAGTATAAGAGAGTTTACAGTAGCAGTTAGCAGAGAGAAGTAATAGCTACTACTGTAAATTGAAAACTATTTTTCACATTCTTTTAAAACTTGTTCAGCTCTTTCTATGAAGAATTTTGGATAAAATTCTTCTTTAACGGTTTCTTCTTTCGCTAACTTAATTGCTCTTTTAACTTCGTCACAATAAGGTTTTGTAGACTTGCCAAAGAATTTTGCAGCTCCTATATTCCATTCTGCATTTCCTAAAATTACTCTTGGATTCTTTGGTGCAATTTGCAATGCTTGTGCATAGAGTTGGTTGTTTTTTTCGGATAAAGTCATTCCATATTTTTGTCCGTCAAAAGCAATATACCCCAAATTTAAAAGCGCTTGTGTAATTATAATTTCTGGATTATTTTCTGAATTTGATTTTGCAGTATCTAAAAAACCTTGTGCTTTTGTTAATTTTGCTTTTAGAACAGCTTCCTCTTTTAAATTAAAACTACCTAAAATTTCTACGGTTGCAGCATAATAAGCAGGCAACCATTTGGTAGGTTCCGTTTTAGAAATCCTTTCAAATAATTGTGATGCTTCTACCATGTTTCCTTTTTCCCATAACCCGAATGCTTTTTGCATTCCTTTTTGGTGTTTTATTTGCGCAGAAATCCCTGTCGCAATGAAAATTGTAATTTTTTTATGATGTAAAAAAGTTTAAGTTGGTTTATATTTTGATGACAATAGTTTTGTTTCCAGTTAATTGAAACTTAGCATCATTGTATTTAGGAGGCCCCATAAAACCTCTTGCATTGTTAGAGCAACCGTAATCCTCTTTTGGAATTCCAAATAGATTTGTGTCCATTTTTTTGTTATCATTTTCATCATGAACAAATGAAACGGCATATTCGCCTTTGGGTAGATCTTTAAAAACAGCAATAGATTTTTGATTATTAATAGCTACAACATTACCTTTAAATTGTTTCTTTAAAAAGCTTTCTTCCTTATTGTAAATAGCAACCATTAATGTTCCTTTATCAGAATTTAAACCAGCAATGTTTACAGTTAAGTTAAACGCTCCTTCTTGAGCGCTTGTGTTGTGAATTCCACAGAAAGTAAAAAGGGCTATTAAAAGTATCTTTTTCATGATTGTTCTTTTAGGTTTTATTGATGATTCAAATATCTGATGTTTCTACGAGGAATACACAATAAACATACCGAATTGTTATTTTTTATTTCTGAGTTGTGGTTTTTACTGTATGTTGATGTCATTTCGAAGAAGAAAAGGATGAACCATGAGAAATTCTGTTTTTATTATGAGATTGCTCAATCACCTAAAAAGGCTCATTTCGGAATGAAAAAACACTACAAATGATTTAACTGATTTGTTTTTTTATTAGTACTAATTGTCCAGAAGAAACCTACAAAAAAGAAGCGATCTGCACTTGGTATAATTGCTTGTTTATTGAAATCACCATTTTTTTCTGGTGTGTTTTTATAATTGTACCCAAATACATTCTGAGTTCCTAAAACGTTGTTTACAGAGAAATATAAGATTTTTTGTTGATCTATTAAATACGCCCAATTTAAGCTTAATGAATTATAGCTTTTTGTTTGATTGTTTAAGAATCCGGCTTCGTTAGGATTTGTGTAATTTCTGCCAGAAGCAACATTGTAACTAAAACCAATTTGACTTTTCCAATCTGCTACCCAATGTTTGGCCACTACAGATAGGTTGTGTTTTGATGCAAAACTTGGTCTCGCAGCTGTTGGGTAATTTTTATAGTCTCTTTGGGTGTTTAAATAGGAGTATGAGATCCAATAATCGGTGTTTTTTATTTTGCCGTTTTGTCTCCAAAAAAGATCAAATCCACTTCCATTATTGTTGAAGTTACTTGTAAAAATTGGTCGATTTTTATCATATTTCACCAAGTCTTTGTAGTCTTTTAAATAGGCTTCAATTCTAAAAATTTGACCTTGTTTTGTATGCTGATAATTGGCAATTAAATGCGAAGTGTTTTCTGCTTTAAAATCTTGACTAAATTTTAAGTATTCGTTTTTAGGATTCTGATAAAATTGACCAGAAGCCAAAGAAAATTGCGCTTTTTTGTTCACTTTGTGAAGCTAAAGATATTCTAGGAGAAATTGTAGTTTCATTTAATAATTCTGAATGTTCTGCACGAATTCCGATTTTTGTTGCCAAGTTTTTAGAAAATAAAATGTCCGTTTCAATAAACGATGCGAAGATGTTATTGTTGAAGCCGTAGGTTAGTTTATTACTATTATTTGGAATACAATCTTCATCGAAATCTGGCATAAAATATTCTGAGCCAAAACTAATTTTAAATCGATTAGAAAATTGTTTTTTTAGCATTACTTTAAAGTGCATCGAGTTTTCATTGTCTGTTGCTAAATCGTCAATAATTTTAAGGTTAGAATGGTCGTTTGTAAAACTAAATCCCGTTTTGATTCTCCAATTATCAACAAATTTATTTTTGTAAGATGTATTAAAATAAATATTTCTATTTTTTAGTCCGAAATGAAATCCATCCACAAAATTAAGATCATTCTGTATAACATCGAAATCTGTAGAACTAAATGCACCGTATAGTTTTATAAAGATTCATTCTTAAACTTGAGTTTATACACCATTTCTCCGCTTAAAGATTGTACCGGTTTTTTCCAGGTATTTCTATCCGGAAAAGCTTCTTGATAAGGTGCTAAATTAATGTAAGAAGTATTTACGCTAAATGAATTATTCTCCCAAATTTGTGTATTTCCTACGCCTAAACCTAACGTCATAAAAGACAAATCAGTTTTTTCTTCCATGGGTTCATCAATGGTATTTAATTGTAGAATGCTAGATAGTGTTTGTCCGTATGCTGCAGAATAACCACCCGTAGAAAAAGAAATTCCTTTAAAAAGGAAAGGAGAAAAACGTCCGCGAGTAGGAATGTTATTTACACTTGGGGTATACGGCGTAAAAACACGAATTCCGTCTATAAAGATTAGAGTTTCTTCAGCTTCACCACCACGCACAAAAAGGCATCCATCTTCAGCTACTTTAGCAGTTCCGGATAAGGTTTTCAAAGCACCCATAACATCACCTAAGGCACTTGCTGTGGTAAGAATATCTAAAGGTTTTAATATAGTGATTTTTGCTTTTTCTCCCGCTTCAAAAGTTCCGGCATTTATAACCACCGCATCTCTTCTTTTTATTTTTAAATTTTTGAAGGATGAAACATCCGCAGTTTTTAGATAGGGTTCAAAAGAAATAAAAGAAATGACCAAGGTTTGTGTTCCTTTTTCTGATGTAGGAAAAGAAAATTCTCCTATTTCGTTGCTAGAAGTTCCGTTGTACGTTCCCTCTAAATAAACATTTGCTCCAAAAACAGGAGTATTTTTCGAGTCGGTAACTTTACCAGAAATGGTGGTTTGTGCAACTAAGGGAAATTGAAAAAAAGTTAAAAGTAAAAGCCGTATTTGTTTCATCTGGGTTATTTTGATGATACAAATTTGTAGGGATTTTTAATCTTAAAATAAAAAGGAATACCGAGTTGTTCATTTCAGAAGATGAACTGTACGTCCTTATTTTTTTAGTATTTGAAGTTTATAAAAGAGAAAACCACTTGCAAAGTATAAAATAATATCTATATAGTCTTTGGTGTATCTTTCTAAATAGCTAGGAAAAATAAATTCAAACAAAATGCTATACACCAAACAGACATATAAAATAAGAGGTAAACTTATGGCGTAATTTTCATCGTTTTTAGTTCGTTTTAAAATCTGTAAACAAATAAAAAGCACAATAGGAACAATTAAAAAATCATTCACATAAAAACGAACAAATCGAGGTAATTGAAAATTGAAATAATCACAGAAATAGATAAAAGTACCTAGTAAAAGTGAGCAAATAAAATACTTAAAGAGTAGGTTCTTCATGTTAACCAGCAGCTATCATTGCTATAAACCAAGCTAAACCAACACCAATTGCGCTAACTACTGTAATTGCAGAATACAAAAGCCAACCAACTATTTTGTAGAAGATGTTAGAATGATTTTTTAATCTTTCAGCCAAATTAGGGTTTTCTTTCTCTAGAATAGCTTCGTTAATCCTTTGCTGTTTTCCTGCGGCTTCCTTAATTTCTCTTTTTTTCTGATGAGAAATTAAAGTATTACAGTTGGTACAATAGTCTTTGTTTGTATTGAAAACGCCACAATTAGGGCATTTTATTATTCTTTTGTTTGCCATAATTAGTCTTTAAAAGAATGCCTGTTTTTCTTTTTATAAGGTCGAATAATCAATCTTGTTTCTCTATCAAAACGAATATAATTATACACCCAATTTAAAAAAACAATTGCTTTATTTCTGAATCCGATTAAAGAAAATAGGTGGACAAACATCCAAATAAACCAAGCAAAAACTCCTTGAAATTTCCAGTTTTCTAAATCTACAACTGCTTTATTTCTACCAATGGTTGCCATGGCACCCTTATCATTATAGACAAATGCTTTCAATTTTTTATTGAATAATTTTGCTAAAATGTTTTTAGCGACTAACCTTCCTTGTTGTATTGCGGGTTGCGCCATCATTGGGTGACCATAAGGCATCTTTTCTGATGACATGCAAGCAACATCCCCAACGGCATAGATATTCGGGTGGTTTAAAACCCGATTAAATTCATCCACTTTTATTCTTGCTGCTCTTTCAATAATACATTCAGTATTTAATCCGTCAATCATTTCACCTTTTACACCTGCAGCCCAAATAACGGTTTCTGCTTTAAAATGATCTGTACCATCTGTGGTCACTGTTTTTCCATCATAATCTAAAACACGTAGATTTTTCCATACGTTTACGCCCAAGTCAATTAAAAAATCTTCTGCTTTTTCAGAGGCTTTAGCACTCATTCCTTTCAAAATACAATCAGAACTTTGTATTAAGTTAATTTGCATTTGCCTAATATCTAAATCAGGATAATCTTTGGGTAAAATTCCTTTTTTCATTTCTGCCAAAGCACCCGCTAATTCTACACCTGTTGGTCCACCACCCACAATTACAAAATTCATTAAAGCATTTCTTTCTTCTATGTTTGATGTTAACAAGGCTTCTTCAAAATTCTCTAAAATTAAACTTCTAATGTTTAAAGACTGAGGAATGGACTTCATTTCCATCGTAAATTTTTGGATGTTTGTGTTTCCAAAAAAATTAGTTGTAGAACCTGTTGCAATAATTAATTCATCGTAGACTAAGTTACCAATAGAAGTTTCAATGGTCTTTTTTTCTGGGTTTATTTTGTCTACCTCAGTTAATCGAAAGTAAAAATTATCCACATCATTAAAACGTTTTCTAAGCGGAAAAGCAATAGAATCTGGTTCTAAACCACCGGTAGCAACTTGATATAACAAAGGTTGAAAGGTATGGTAATTGTGTTTGTCTATTAAAACAACTTGCAATTCTTGTTTTTCTAATCCTTTTGCTGCGGCTAAACCTGCAAAACCACCACCAATAATAACAACTCTTGGAAAACTAGTTTGTGGAATGTTCATATGGTATATTTTATGTCAAAAATACAATATGTTTGCGTAAAAAAAGAGAACAGTTTAAGACTAATTCTTAAACTGTTCTCTTTCTACTAAACCGTGGCTGATAAGCTTTCTCTCATTAATTTTGCAGAAGCGACTAAGTTTTCTAAAGCAGCAATTGTTTCTGGCCAATCTCTCGTTTTTAACCCACAATCTGGGTTTACCCAAATATTTTCTTGAGGTAATAAGTTTGTTGCTTTCATCAGTAAATTTTCAATTTCATTTACATTAGGTACTCTTGGTGAATGAATGTCGTAAACTCCTGGCCCAATTTCATTAGGGTATTTAAAATCGACAAAAACATCTAGTAATTCCATTTCCGAACGAGAAGTTTCTATGGTAATTACATCGGCATCCATAGCTGCAATATTTGCAATGATGTCGTTAAATTCAGAATAACACATATGAGTGTGAATTTGCGTTTCGTCTTTAACAACACTCGCCGATATTTTAAAGGCATTTACTGCCCATTTTAAATAGGCTGCCCAATTACTTTTTCTTAATGGCAAACCTTCTCTTATAGCAGGTTCATCAATCTGAATAATTTTTATGCCTGCTTTTTCTAAATCTGCAACTTCATCTCTTATGGCTAAAGCAATCTGATTACACGTTTCTGCTCTTGGTTGATCATCTCTAACAAAAGACCACTGTAAAATAGTTACAGGCCCAGTAAGCATTCCTTTTACATGTTTTTTAGATAAACTTTGTGCATATTCAGTCCATTTTACGGTCATTGAATTTTCTCTAGAAACATCCCCAAAAAGAATAGGCGGTTTTACACATCTTGTACCATAACTCTGCACCCAGCCAAAACTAGAAAAAGTAAAACCAGCTAATCTTTCTCCGAAATATTCTACCATGTCATTGCGTTCAAACTCGCCATGAACCAATACATCTAAACCAATATTTTCTTGAAATTGAATAGCACTTGTAATTTCTTTCTCTAAAAAGGAGTTGTATTTTTCTTCGGATAATTGATGCTTCCTGTATTTTAACCTTAAAGATCTAACTTCTTTTGTTTGCGGAAAAGAACCAATAGTTGTCGTAGGGAAAAGTGGTAATTGTAATGCTGCTTTCTGTTTTATTTGTCTTTCAACAAAAATACTTTTCCTTAAACTATCTGCTTGAGTTAATACATTTATACGATGTTTAACCTTTTTATTATGTATAAGTGTAGAGTTATTTTTGTTGATAAAAGCGAGTTTGTTAGCCTCTATTTCTTTAATATCCGATGCTTGTAAATTGTTTTGAGCGGTTTTTTTAAGCAATACAATTTCTTGTAATTTTTGTTTTGTAAAAGCCAACCATTGCGTTACTTCTTCTGGTATAGAACCTTCTCTTTCGTTCTCTAAATCATAAGGACTGTGAAGTAAAGAACATGAAGAAGAAATCCAAATATTATCGCCTTTAACCGCTATTACTTTATTTATGATTTCTATGGATGCATTAAAATTGTTTTTCCAAATATTTCTTCCATCAACAATGCCTAAAGACAGTATTTGTTCTTTCTTTTGATGTATTAAAATGGAATCTAATTCATCTAAACCTCTAACTAAATCTACATGTAAAACATCAATAGGTAAAGAGAGCGTTAGGTTTAAATTATCGTTTAAATCTCCGAAATAGTTGGCTAGAACAAATGTAAGTTTAGGGAACTTAGCTCTTAAAATGGTGTAGGTTTCTAAATAGCATGCACGTTCTTTATCTGTTAAATTTAACGATAAATAAGGCTCATCAAACTGAATATTAGTTACGCCTTCGTTTTGTAACTCCTCAATTAATTTGATATAAACAGGCAACAATCGATCGATTAAATCTATTCTATGAAATCCGTTTTCCTTTTCCTTACCTATTAAAAGATACGTTAAAGGACCTATTAATACTGGTTTTGTTTTGATGCCTTCTTTTAAAGCTTCGCGATATTCGCTCACAATTTTACAAGAATTTAATTCAAATTTTTGCGCTTTTTCAAATTCAGGAACTAAATAATGATAATTGGTGTCAAACCATTTTGTCATTTCTAAAGCTACAATATCAAAATTATCTTTTTGAAAACCACGAGCCATTGCAAAATATAAATCTATAAAAGAAACCTTATTTTTTAATTCTCTAAATCTTTTAGGAATACAATTTAGGGTTAACGACATGTCTAATACTTGGTCATATAATGAAAAATCATTGGAAGGAATAATATCAATTCCTATTTCTTTTTGATGTAGCCAATTTTTCTTTTTAATGTCGCTGGCAATTTTTAATAGTGTTGTTTCCTCTATGTTTTCTTTCCAGTAACTTTCAATTGCTTTTTTTAGCTCTCTTTTTTCTCCAATTCTTGGATGGCCTAAAATAGTAGTTTTCATAGTTATAAGTTTTAATTACTGTGCAAACCTATAAAATATTAATAAAAATAATGTATTTTGATTCATATTCAGAATATAAAACTATTTTTGAATAATTTACAGTGTAAAACACTTTTATGTGCTGTAATTGAACCCGAAAAAGAAAAATATTCTATGTATCAAATTGATGAAATTGATTTACAACTACTTCGTTTATTACAAAAAGACGCAGATATTACCACAAAAGAACTTGCTCAGAGAGTAAATCTTACAAATACGCCTGTTTTTGATCGCATAAAACGATTAAAAAAAGAAGGATATATAAAAAAAACGACTGCTGTTTTATGTAGTGAAAAGTTAGATGTTTCTTTAATTGTATTCTGTAATATTACGTTAAAGGAACACACCAAAGAAATAGGGAATCAGTTTGTAAAAGATATTATGTTTCTTAAAGAAGTAACGGAGTGTTATAATACTTCTGGCGATTTTGATTTTTTATTAAAAGTGATGGTGAAAGATATGAAACATTACCAATCGTTTGTATTGCAAAGTTTGGGGTCTGTTAAAAATATTGGTAGTGCACACAGTACTTTTGTGATGGGAGAAATTAAAAACAACCACGGAATTCCTTTATAATTGAAAAGATTTCTTAGAGACATTTTCTCGAGACCTCCTTTGAAATTGTCATTCTCGAGAAATCTAGATTTCTCTTTTAATTTCTTGCAACGTTTTAGTTGTATTGATGAATGCTGTAATCACTTTAAAACGAATAGTGTCTATATCATCTTCAAAATAATTAGCCCACTTTGTTTCTTTAAATAAAATGGTGATCTGTTTTATTTTTTGCTGCGCTTCATTTAAAGTAAAAAGTAAGTTTTTGGCTCCTATTTTTCTAGGCTGAATGTTCGCTGTTTTTTTTTCAAAATCTACTTTAATAAAAAATATTTTCTCTGTTGAATTGATAGGGTAGAAGTCTGCCCATTTTGCAAAACCAATGACTATTTGTTGGTTTTTATACTCTTGGTTTGCAATCAACTTCCACCTGCAATTGGCAACGCGTCCCCAATGATTCGATTTTCTGTACACACCTTCATCGGTATAGAAGTACATGCTTTCAGATTTACTTTTGTAATTGGCTTCTACTGGAAATTTAAAGTTGTCTACTTGTTTGAATTCACAAAAAGTATGTTTAAAGAAATTGGTTTTGTTGTAGGTTTTCAAAATGAATATTACTTTTTGTAAAGATAATTAAAACGTCATTGCGAAGAACGAAGCAATCTTTCTTTTTCTATAACAGATTGTTTCATTATTTCCACTTCTTTGAGAATGACGCATAAAAAAACGCAATCAAATAAATGATTGCGTTTTAGTTATTTTAAGAAAATATGTTTTCTATTTCTGTAAATAAACCTCAAATAAAGTTTAGAAAACTTGTATGAGAACCCGCTGAAAAGCGAGATAAGCGATGCGTAAAGATTTGTTTTACAAATCTAACGTCCTGCTTACTTTACTTCTTCGAAATCTACATCTTCAACATTGTCTCCTTTAGCATCATCTGCTTCTGGTTCACCTTGTTGTGCATCAGCTCCCTTAGCTCCATTCTCAGCAGCATACATCTCTTCAGATGCAACTTTCCAAGCTTCATTAATAGTTGCCAAAGCAGTATCAATTAGTGCAAGATCTTTAGATTCATGAGCCGCTTTTAATTCAACTAAAGCTTTTTCAATTGGTTCTTTTTTATCCGCAGATAATTTATCACCAAATTCAGTTAATTGCTTTTCTGTTTGAAAAATCATAGAATCTGCTTCGTTAATTTTTTCTGCAGTTTCTTTTGCTTTTTTATCAGCATCCGCATTTTCTTCTGCGTCTTTCTTCATTTTTTCGATTTCTTCTTCAGATAAACCAGAAGAAGCTTCGATTCTAATCTCGTGAGATTTATTTGTTCCTTTGTCTAAAGCAGATACTTTAATAATACCATTTGCATCAATGTCAAAAGTAACTTCTACTTGAGGGACACCTCTTTGCGCAGGAGGTAAACCATCTAAATGGAAACGACCAATAGTATTATTATCTGCAGCCATAGCTCTTTCACCTTGTAAAACGTGAATTTCTACTGATGGTTGATTGTCTACTGCTGTAGAGAATACTTGAGATTTTTTCGTAGGAATTGTTGTGTTTGCATCAATTAATTTTGTGAAAACATTCCCCATAGTTTCAATACCTAAAGATAAAGGAGTAACGTCTAATAACAAGACATCTTTCACATCTCCAGATAAAACACCACCTTGTATTGCAGCTCCTAAAGCAACAACTTCATCAGGGTTTACACCTTTACTTGGCGCTTTTTTAAAGAATTTTTCAACAGCTTCTTGTACAGCAGGTATTCTTGTAGAACCACCAACTAAGATAACTTCATCTATTTCATCAATAGATAAATCTGCATTTTTTAAGGCCGTTTGACAAGGTGCTATTGTTCTTTTTACTAAATCGTCTATTAATTGCTCAAATTTCGCTCTAGATAAAGTTCTTACCAAGTGTTTTGGTCCACTAGCAGTAGCAGTAACATAAGGCAAGTTGATCTCTGTAGAAGCAGAAGAAGATAATTCAATCTTCGCTTTTTCAGCAGCTTCTTTTAAACGTTGTAAAGACATTGGGTCTTTACGTAAGTCTAAATCTTCATCAGCTTTAAACTCTTCTGCTAACCAGTTAATTATTTTTTCATCAACATCATCACCACCTAAATGTGTATCTCCAGCTGTAGCTAATACTTCAAAAACACCATCTCCTAATTCTAAGATAGAAACATCATGCGTTCCACCACCAAAATCAAAAACAGCAATTTTTTTATCGTCGTTAGATTTGTCTAAACCATAAGCTAATGCAGCAGCTGTTGGCTCATTTATCATTCTTTTTACTTTTAAACCTGCAATTTCACCAGCTTCTTTTGTCGCTTGTCTTTGTGCATCGTTAAAATATGCTGGTACTGTAATAACTGCTTCAGTAACCTCAGTTCCTAAATAATCTTCAGCAGTTTTTTTCATTTTCTGTAATACCATTGCAGAAATTTCTTGTGGCGTATATAAACGACCATCAATATCTACTCTTGGCGTATCATTATCTCCTTTTACTACTTTGTAAGGAACTCTTCCTGCTTCTTTAGAAGACTCAGAAAATTTGTTTCCCATAAAACGTTTAATAGAATAAACCGTTTTAGTAGGGTTTGTTACCGCTTGTCTTTTTGCTGGGTCACCAACTTTACGTTCTCCTCCTTCAACAAAGGCAACAATAGATGGTGTTGTTCTTTTTCCTTCAGCATTAGGAATTACAACTGGTTCATTTCCTTCCATTACAGAAACACATGAATTTGTTGTTCCTAAATCGATTCCAATTATTTTACTCATAATATTTATTTTAATTTTTTATAAATTCAACTTTACAGTTTGTATTAGTCAAACTACGTGCCAACTGCTTTTTTTATAGAAAATGTCAGTTTTATTATTTTATTGAAATAGATATGTGACATTTTGACACAACTGGGGTCTAAATCAGAGCATAGAAGAATATTTGAAATCCTAAATTATTTTACTATATTTGGATAGTTCTTTTAGAATCAAAATTTTATATAAACAAATAAATAGAAAACAATGAGTAAATTTGACGAAAAAGTAGCTTTATACAAGAAATTCATGGATGACAGAGATCTGCGTTCTAACTCGGATCTGTTAGCTGCGGTTACCAAAGGGTTAGGTCCATCTATCTACAAAGCAGATGCAGAAACTGTTTCTGGTTCTGATGCAAAAGAATTAGCTACTGTAAAAAACAATTTCTTAATTAAAAAATTAGGAATGACAGATAGCAAAGAGTTAGATGCTGGTATTGAAGAAGTAATGGAAAGAATTGGGAAATCTGAAAGAAAGAAATACAGAGCAGTAGTGTATTATATGCTCGTTAAAAAGTTTGACAAAGAGTCTGTTTACGGAATGTAAGAATATCTTCCTTTTAATTATACAAAAAAATCTAACTCTTTGAGTTGGATTTTTTACATTTACAGCATATAATTTAATTATTTTTACGAATGTCACAATTTATTAGTGTTTTTGATATGTTGAAGATTGGTGTCGGACCATCAAGTTCACATACACTAGGTCCTTGGAGGGCTGCAGAACAATGGATTAAGCAATTAAAAGAGAATGAGAAATTTGTTTTAATTGATGCCATTCAGGTAGATTTATACGGTTCTCTTTCTTTGACAGGAAAAGGCCATGCCACAGATTTAGCTATTCAATTAGGTTTAAGTGGAGCAGACCCAGAATATGTACCAATCGAAAATATTGGTGCTACAATTAATGACATTAAAGAAAAAGAAGTGCTTTTTCTAAATGCTGAAAAAAAGGTTCCCTTTTACAAAGATTCAATCCAATTTAATAAAGAGTTTTTACCTTTTCATGCAAACGGAATTAAATTTAGAGGCTTCTTAAACGGTGAAGAGATTTCTACACAAACCTACTATTCTATTGGAGGTGGTTTTATTGTGCAAGAAAATGATCATTTAGAAGAGGAAATAGAAATCACAAAAAAGAACTTTCCATATCCTATTAATAGAGCACTGCAACTAGAAGAGTATTGTGAAAGAGATCATTTATTAATTTCTGATATTGTTTTAAAAAATGAATTGGAATTGCGTTCTTCAGAGGAAATTGATTTCGAGCTGAATAGAATTTGGGAAACAATGTTAGAATGTATGTACATTGGTTGTCATACAGAAGGAAGACTTCCCGGAGGTTTAAATGTTAAAAGACGTGCATTTGATACACACACAAAATTAATAAAAGATACCACGTATACAAATCCGAAAGAATGGATTACTGCAATAAGAAGTACAGAAGTAAAATTTAGAGAAATATTAAAATGGGTAAGTTGTTTTGCGCTTTCTGTAAACGAAGTAAATGCCGCTTTAGGTAGAGTTGTTACCGCACCTACAAACGGAAGTGCAGGAGTAATTCCGGCTGTTTTAATGTATTATTTGGTGATAGAAAATCACGAAGCCGATTTTAATCAAATTAAAAAATTCTTATTAACTGCTGGTGAAATTGGTAGTATTTTTAAGAAAAACGCGACAATTTCTGCAGCAATGGGGGGCTGTCAAGCAGAAATAGGAGTTTCTTCTGCAATGGCAGCAGGAGCGTTAACAGAATTGTTAGGGGGTACAGCAGCGCAATGTTTGTCTGCCGCGGAAATTGCAATGGAACATCACTTGGGTTTAACCTGTGATCCTATTGGTGGTTTAGTACAAGTGCCCTGTATAGAGCGTAATTCTATGGGCGCAATAAAAGCGATTCATGCCGCAGAAATAGCTTTAGAAACAGACCCGAAAGACTCTTTGGTGCATTTAGATAAGGTGATTGATACCATGTGGGAAACGGCAAAAGATATGCATAAAAATTACAAAGAAACTTCTGAAGGAGGTTTAGCTGTTCATGTAGGTTTGGCAGATTGCTAAAAAAAAAGTCCAAAAGCTTTTTAAGGCTTTTGGACTTTTAATAAATAACACCACTTACTATGTTATTTATTTTCAGAACTTTGAACAGCTAAGTTATAAACTACCAGTCCAAATCCTATTTTATTTATGGCATCCCCAATGTTATAAATAACATCCATACTTAAACCACCAAAAACTCCTGAATACCATCCTGGTGTTCCTGCCATGTAGCCTAAAGGATAAATTGCCCAACCAACTAATACAAACCAGCACAAAGCTTTGTGCGCTTTTAAAACTTCTCCACCAGCTTTCACAGCTAATTTTTTTGCTACTCCAAACCAGATATCGTAAACAATTACAAAATATGCTGCACCAGATACTAGCCCCCATAACCATGCATTCGAAGGGTCAATTGCTTCACCAATGTAGCCTGTTACTAGCATTACAACTGATAAGAAAATCAATCGCCACATTAAAGATTTTTTGGCACCTGCCACCTTTAAAATTAAGTAAAACTCAACACACATCAATGGCACTGTTAAGATCCAGTCAATGTATCTAAAGAAAGTTGGAGACTCTCCAAAAGCAGCCCAATAATCTCTCATGTAGAAGTAATGCACTGCTGCAATAAAGGTAATTAAACCAGAAACTAGTAAAGAGGTCCTCCATTTTTTATCAAAGCTACTCATTGATAAGAAAAAGAATACTGCAGCAGCCATCATAGCCATGCAGCCAACAAAAAATGTAAATCCAATGTAATCGTCAGTTGCCATCTTTGCAACAGATAAAAAATTTAATGATAAATTCATTGTAAAATATTTAAGTTAATAAAAACCGTTTAATGTTTTAGCTAAAACATTAGACTAAAGTACGGAAAAAATCATAAGTTTGTGATATGAATGCACTTAAAAATTATAATTATCAAAATAGTGTTGTTTTTTTTACATTTTTATTGCTTTGGATAAGCATCCAGTTCGGAGAGGTCGTAGAAGATGTCATCGCCTATATAATGGTAATATCTGTTGGAATCTTGCATGGAGCGAATGATTTATTAATATTAGCAACAAAGGAGAAAAAAGATAAAACAGTAATAAAAAACTTTTTTATTTACGTAAGTATTATTATATTGTGTGTAATAATTTATATGCTTAGTCCATTTGTTGCAATTATACTATTTGTCTTATTAAGCTCTTATCATTTCGGGGAAGAACACCTTAGTCATAAGATAACTGTTAATTTTGTATTTAATTCAGTTTACTTTTTAGCCTACGGTTTGTTTATTTTTTCCTTACTTTTTTATCAATCGATACCAGATGTTAATTTAATTATGAAGGAGCTTACAGGCTTAATTTTTACCGAAAGTCAAGTAGAAATCACCTTAGGCGTCAGTACCTTTTTTTTATTAATCGGAAGTTGCTATTTAATTTTAACAAAAAGAAATGAACTAAAAATATTTTTAAAAGAATTGCTATACTTGGTATTACTTTTTCTTGTTTTTAAGACGTCTTCTTTAATATTGGGTTTTGCCATTTATTTTATTTTTTGGCATTCTATTCCTTCAATCATACATCAAATAGAATTTATTTCAGGAAGTTTAAGTAAAGAAACTGTTTTTTCTTATGTAAAGAAAGCGATAATTTATTGGGCAATTAGTATTGTAGCTTTATTAATCTTGCATCAAATATTACCAGAAATAGAGCTGTTTGCTACCGTAGTTTTTGTAATTTTATTTGCAGTAACAGCACCACATGCTTGGGTGATGCATAAAATGAAAAATTAATGATGGCTACAATAATAAGCTACCATGAGTAATTGAATATTATAAACGAAACATTACCTTGTAAAAACCAACTCATTGCCAGAAGACATTTCTTCAGAAAAACGATATTTATCAACATTAAAACCTTTTAAATCTTCAATTGTATTTACTTTATTATCAATAATATAGCGCACCATTAATCCGCGGGCCATTTTAGCGTAGGTCATCACAATTTTATATTCGCCATTTTTTAAATCCTTAAAAACAGGTGTAATCATTGGCACTTTTAAAACTTTTTTTGGCAATGCTTTAAAATACTCTGTACTTGCTAAGTTTACAAGCAACTCCCCCTCTTTTAATTCTTCGTTTAAAGAATTTGCAAGTGCCTCTCCCCAAAACTTGTAGAGGTTTTCTGTGCGATCAACTTTTAATTTTGTGCCCATTTCTAAGCGATACGGCTGAATTAAATCTAACGGTTTAAGCAAACCATACAAGCCAGATAAAATTCTTAAACGGTCTTGTAATACAGGTATGTTATCTGCTGATAAAGAGTTTACATCAATTCCTTTAAAAACAGCACCCGTAAAAGCGTAAATGGCTTGTTTAGCGTTTTTCTTGGTAAATGGCGTTTCCCAAGTCTGGTTTCTATCATAATTTAATGCAGCTAAATCATCAGAAATCTTCATCAATTCAGATAAACTTTTCTTAGAAATTGTTTTTAATTTCTTGTTTAATTTTTTAGATTGCTCTAAGAAACGAGGGTGTGTATATAGGTCTGTAGGTACTTTACTTTCAAAATCTAAGGATTTTGCTGGAGATATGATGATTTTCATTTGTTGATTTTGAAAAATAAAAGGGTTAATTTTGTCTGATAAAAGTACAAAGTATTACAGTAGTTTTACACGAATATGAGAAGTAAATACTGATATTTCTATCAATAAAATTTATTTATCTTCACGCATAAAATTAATGGTTTTTAATGATTAAGAAAAGTATAAAATACAAAGAATCTTATTTTTATAAACAGGTGAAAAAACATCAGAAATATGCACCCGTTTTATTTTTTATTGGTGGTTTTACTTGGGACTCTTTAACGTTAGGCAGAATAGACAGGTTTTACGATATTGCGATACTTTGTACCTATATGACCCTACTAACAGCGAGTATTTATATTTTTAATTTAGTAGACGGAGACAAATGGAAGAACACCTTATTTAGAAAGTACGAAGCGTATCTTCCGTTAGCAATCCAATTTTTTTTAGGAGGCTTAACAAGTGCCTACGTAATTTATTTTTCTAGAAGTGTCTCTTTGTCTAAAACGGCTTCCTTCTTCTTAATTCTTCTTTTTTTATTGTTTGCAAATGAATTTTTTAAGAAAAGGGTTTCTAACAAATACCTTCAGTTTGGTGCGTATTATTTTGTAAATTTTACTTTTTTAAGTTTTTTTGTTCCGGTAATTTTAAAAGAAATGAGCACAGAGATTTTTCTAATTTCAGGTTTGTTAAGTTTGGTTTCTACATTTTTATTGATCATCCTAGTATATAGAAATAGTTATTCAACAAGAACAGCAATGGTAAAATGGAAAATGTTTGGTTTAATATTTGGCATCTTTTTATCAATAAATATTTTTTATTATTTTAGATTGATTCCTCCTGTTCCTTTGGCATTGGATAAAGGTATCGTTGCACATAATGTTGTAAAAGACAATGGAAATTACATGGTTTCTTATGAAGTAGATGCTTGGTATATTTTTTGGCGAGACCATAAAATTAATTTCTATAGAAACACCAACAAACCGGTATACGTTTTCACATCGATATTTGCACCAACAAATTTAAAAAAGAAAATTTACCATCAATGGAAATGGTACAATACGAGAACTGAAGAATGGCAAGATTTAGATAAGATTGGATTTGAAATTACAGGAGGTAGAGACAACGGTTACAAAGGCTATAGTTTTAAAAATAATATAATTGATGGAGAATGGAAGGTAGAAGTAATTACAGAAGAGGGGTTGGTTTTAGGTGTTGTTCATTTTAATATTATTACCACAAACGTGGTTAATAACTCCCAAAGTATACAAAGAGAGTTTTAAAAATTAAGAATCGAATTACGTACTCGAGGAAGTTTTTTCTATTTGATTAAGTTTGTATCTTTAAACAAAATATTATAGAATGAAAAAAATAGTCTTATTACTCTTATTTATTACTGTGTCAATATCAGCACAAACAGATGCTAAAATATATGATATTATAAACGCTGTTTCTGCGGAAAGAATTAAAGCAGATGTAAAAACATTAACAGAATTCGGAACAAGAAATACATTTTCAGACACCATCTCGAACACCAGAGGAATTGGTGCGGCAAGACGTTGGATAAAATCGGAATTCGAAACCATTTCTAAAGCCTGTAATAATTGTATCGATGTTTCTTATCAAAAGGACTTTGTTACAAAAAAAGCAAATAGGAGAGTGCCTCATGATGCTTGGGTTGTAAATGTTGTGGCCATTCAAAAAGGAACAAGATATCCGAATAAATATGTAATTATGAGTGGCGATATCGATTCTAGAGCAAGCGATACCATGGACTTTACTACGGATGCACCAGGGGCAAATGACAACGCGTCTGGAATGGCAGGAACCATTGAAGCGGCAAGAGTGTTAAGCAACTATAAATTTGAAAGCAGTATTATTTATGTTGGTCTTTCAGGCGAAGAACAAGGATTGTTTGGTGGTGCGGGTTTAGCCAAATATGCTAAAGACAAAGGTTGGGACATCATCGGGGTTTTAAATAATGACATGATTGGCAATATCAAAGGAGTTGACGGAGTGATTGATAATCGTTCTTTTAGAATTTTCTCTGAACCTGTTCCTGCAAATGAAACTGAAAGTGAACGCAATAGGAGACGTTTTTATGGCGGAGAAGTAGACGGAATTTCGAGACAGTTGGCAAGATACATTCATAAGAATGTACAAACATACATGCCAGAAATGAACCCGATGATGATTTACAGATTAGACAGATTTGGTAGAGGAGGACACCACAGACCTTTTAATGATTTAGGTTTTGCGGGAATCCGAATTATGGAAGCGCACGAAAATTATACACAACAACACCAAGATATTAGAACTGAAAATGGGATTGCTTATGGCGATACTTTTGAAAAGGTGAATTTTCCGTATGCCAAAAAACTAACGGCGGTAAATGCCATTAATTTGGCCAGTTTAGCTTGGGCACCAGCAGCACCAAAAGAAGTTTTTATTGGTGGTATTGTAGAAGCAAATGTAAAATTAAAGTGGAGTAAAGTAGCAGGCGCAAAGGGCTATAAAATTTATTGGAGAGATACCACGTCTCCTACTTGGGATCATGCTAGATATATAGAGGCTACAGAGTTTACTTTAGACGGAATTGTAATTGATAATTTCTTTTTTGGGGTTGCTGCTGTTGGCGAAAATGGTCATGAAAGCGTAGTTGTCTTTCCGAATAAAATTTTGAGATAAGAGAGGTTTGAATAAAATCTAGAGATGTTGGTGGTTACAAAAAGAGACCTCACAGGTTTTAAAATCTGTGAGGTCTCAATTTTGTTATTAGTTCTCTCTACTTAAACGGAGATGTGTTTGTTCAATTTGTATTCTAGGGCTTACAATCCACTAATAAAACTCCCATAAGGATCTTTAAATTGTGTTCCTTCAGCAAAACGATACTTGCTTAACTTTTTAAATTCTACCAAGGCCCACAAGACAAATTCTTTCATAAAATAAGTGTCAGCTTCATTCATATTTGGCTGATATTCTTTTATAAAGTCATCTAAAGGTTTTATTTTATCTAATTCTGTTTTGTATTCTTCTTCAGAATGTTCATCTAATAACTCAAAATCTTCTTCCGCATTAAAAAACCAAGAAATAATAGCATCGTAAGGAGTCTCTTCATCTTGTTTTTCTAATTTCTTAATCTCAGGAAAATAAGTAGGAAATAAAGTGATTACGGCTTTTTTAATCAAACTTTCTGCAACCACATGTGCGCCTTCTTGTTCGCCTTCATAGACCAATTCTACTTTACCTGTTATAGCAGGAATAATTCCGTCGAAATCATTCAAACGAATCATTGTTTTCTCATCACCAGAAAGTAATGCTCTTCTTTCTGCGGTGCTTAACAAGTTCTCAAAAGCAGAAATGCTTAAACGTGCACTTACACCACTTTTGGCATCTATGTATTCACTTTCTCTCGCCTCAAAAACAATTTGCTCTAACAAATCTTTCGCTAATTCTGGCACTTCTATAAACTCTTTTTGAGCACTTGCTTTGTTTGCTTCTTGCTGTGTAATGGTTTTTGCAGTATCTAAATCTTCTGGATAATGCGTTAAAATCTGCGAGCCAATTCTATCTTTTAAAGGCGTAACAATACTTCCTCTGTTGGTATAATCTTCTGGGTTTGCTGTAAAAATAAATTGCATGTCTAAATTTAGACGCATTTTAAATCCTCTAATTTGAATGTCGCCTTCTTGTAAAATATTAAACAATGCCACCTGAATTCTAGCTTGTAAATCTGGCAACTCATTAATAACAAAAATACAACGGTTTGCTCTTGGAATCATTCCGTAATGAATCACACGATCATCTGCATAACTCAATTTTAAATTGGCAGCTTTTATAGGATCTACATCACCAATAATATCTGCAACAGTAACATCTGGCGTTGCTAATTTCTCTGCAAAACGCTCATCTCTGTGCATCCAATAAATAGGAGTGTCGTCTCCTTTTTCTTTGAGCAACTCTATAGCAAACCTCGAAATAGGATGCAATGGATCATCATTAATTTCCGAACCTTCTACCACAGGAATGTATTCGTCTAATAAATTGACCATCAACCTTGCCAAACGTGTTTTTGCTTGTCCGCGTAATCCTAATAAATTGATGTTGTGTTTGCTTAAAATAGCTCTTTCTAATTCTGGAATCACGGTGTTTTCATACCCATGAACACCTTCAAAAACAGTTTCTTTACGCTTTATTTTTTCAATAATATTTTCTCTTAATTCGTCTTTAATACCTCTAGATGTATATCCAGATTTTACTAACTCGCCTACTGTTTTTATATTTTCTAAATTCATGTACTTCGGTTTTTTTGCTATTGGTTTTTGCCTTTAGCACTTACGCTTATTTTTTCTACGAGCTAAAAGCTGTTTTATTATCCTTTAATCCTCTTTTTTCTGTTCGTTTCGTAATCTTCAAAAATCATTTCTCCCAAACCTTTTAAACCCGTGTAAAATGCTTTTCCTTGATTGGCTTGTGTAAAAGCTCTTACAAATTGCATTAAATACGGATCTTGTGCAATCATAAAAGTGGTAATAGGAATGTGCAATTTTCTGGCTTGTTGTGCCATTGCATAACATTTATTAACAATGTATTTGTCTAAACCATTACTGTTCTTGTAATATTGGCCATCTGGTAAACGCAAGCAACTTGGTTTGCCATCGGTAATCATAAAAATTTGTTTGTTGGTGTTTCTTTTTCTTCGCAGTAAATCCATCGCTAAATTTAAACCTGCAACGGTATTTGTATGATATGGCCCCACTTGTAAATAGGGTAAATCTTTAATTTTAATAGCCCAAGCATCGTTTCCAAACACAATAATATCTAAGGTATCTTTAGGATACCGCGTGGTAATTAACTCTGCCAAGGCCATCGCCACTTTTTTGGCAGGTGTAATTCTATCTTCTCCATAGAGAATCATAGAATGACTAATGTCTATCATTAACACGGTACTCATTTGACTTTTATGCATGGTTTCTTCTACCACCAAATCATTTTCAGTTAAACTAAAATTGTCAATTCCGTTATTAATTTGGGCATTTCGAATGCTTTCTGTAACCGAAACTTTGTCTAGAGCGTCACCAAATTGATAGGCTCTTAAATCGCCCGTATGTTCGTCTCCAATTCCTGGAGATTTACTTTTATGATTTCCTGCGCTGCTTCTTTTAATTTTTCCAAAAATATGATTCAACGCTTGTTGTCTAATCGCACGTTCTGTTTTCGAGGTTATTTTTGTACCTCCAGTTCCGTCTCCTTTTACTTCTTCTTTTATGTAGCCTTTCTTTTTTAAATCTTCAATAAAATCGTCAATGGTATAATTTTCATCGGTCAACTTATATTCAACATCTAAAGAACGCAACCAGTCGATGGCTTCATCAAAATCGCCAGAAGTATGTGTAATCAATTCCTTAAAAATCTCAAATAATTTCTCGAAGGGAGATTGATTTTCTGCTTCATAGGTCTTAAAGACAAAACCTTTTCTTTTTTTGTTATTTTTCATCACTATAAAAATACGGATTTAAGATATCTTTTAGAACAAATTTAGATTAGTTTATCAAATGTCTACATAGATTTGTTTTATTAAAAGAGAAAAAAATTAAACAAAAAAAATAATTATCTTTACCATATGGCAAATATATTAATTACAGGAGGTACAGGTTTGGTAGGCACTCGATTAACAGCATTGTTAACCGAAAGAAAGCATGACGTAAGAATTTTAAGTAGAAGTCCGCAAGCGGAAAACGAATTCAAATGGGATATTTCTAAGCACTTTATAGACCCTAAAGCCGTTGAAAATATCGACTATATTATTCATTTAGCAGGCGCAGGAATTGCAGATGAACGTTGGACAGACCAAAGGAAAAAAGTAATTATTAGCAGTAGAGTAGAAACAGCTAATTTATTATTCAATAAAATAAAAGAACAAAATATTCCTTTAAAAGGATTTATTTCTGCTTCTGGTAGTAATTATTACGGTGCAAAAACTACGGATAAAATTCACAAAGAAACAGATGCCGTTGGCAAAGATTTTTTAGGAGAAGTTTGTGAGCAATGGGAAGCAGCAGCCAATCAATTTAAAGAAGTAGATATTCCGGTAACAATTCTTAGAACAGGCGTTGTTTTATCAAAAGAAGGGGGCGCTTTAGAAAAAATGAAAACACCCGTAATTACACCTTTAGGTTCTGGGCAACAATACATGTCTTGGATTCATATAGATGATTTGTGTAGCTTGTACATAAAAGCTGTTGAAGACGATTTTATAGGGATATACAATGCCACGTCTCCCGAATACCATACCAGTAAAACATTTTCTAAAACATTAGCAACAGCGATTAAAAGACTCTATGTACCAGTTGCAGTCCCAGGTTTTTTATTAAAATTGATGTTTGGCGAATTGGCAATTATTTTATTAGAAGGAAGTAGACTGTCATCAGAAAAAATAGTACAAAAAGGCTTTGTTTTTAAATACAGAGAATTAAAAGCAGCTTTAGAGAATTTATAAATGCAAAAAAGGATACATTTTAAAGTGTATCCTTTTCTATATGTATAGATCGTGTTTAAGAGTGTCTTAAAATTCTGAAGTAATGTTCAAAGCAACATCACTCCAAGTTTTAGAAACACCGTCGGCACCTGTATGCAAAGCTTCGCAAACTTTATTTAAAGAAGCCAAAGCATCTAAAGCCTTCCAGTTGCTAACATCCATCGTTGCGCTCATCGCAAAGGTATTTTCTACTATGGTATATTTAAAAGGAACTTTTTCTGTAACTCCGTTCATTTGAATCATTGCAGCACCAATAGAGTCGTTTTCTATCATTAATTTACCCGAAAGTAATTTTGTGTTGCTCATTACACCAAAGAAAGATTTCTGAATTTTATAATCTCTACTAGAATCTTTTGTAAAGATGCTGCTTACAGGAATTGAAAATTCTGTATTGTGTATCGCTTCTTTAATGGTGTTTCCAGCACCCCCAGCAGTAATGTCTATTTGTCTAAATTGACCACCAACAGGTGTTTTTTCTGTGAATTTATAGGCTGTAAAATTAATTTCATTCGTTGCTTTTTTTAATGAAAAAGCTGCGTTTTTTTCAGCATCAGTAGTCTTGTCCGCTTTTTTATCAGATTTACAAGACGTAAAACTTACACTTAATGAAATTGTTAGTAATAGAATAAATACTTTTTTCATATTTTCTTTATTTATTGTTATTTAATACCGAGTTTGCTAATTTGATGTATTCTTCTTTTGCCTCGCTTGTAGACATGTCTTTTACTTGCATCCATGCATTCACTTTAAATGCATTTCTAACATCTGTTTCACCATGAAAAGGAAGATTACTACTAAAATTAGCTTGCTTATAATAGGCATAAAATTTGAGCATAATATCTGGTGCAATAGCTTCCTTTAGTTCGGATATTTGACTAAAGGCTTCTTTAAACGCCTTGTCTAAATCAGATTCCATATTTATTTTTTTGCAACTACTTGAGTTCCTCCTTTTACTTTATCGCCTAGTTTTACCGTTAATTCTGTGCCAAGAGGTAAATATAAATCAACTCTCGAACCAAATTTAATAAAACCTGCATCTGTACCTTGTACAACTTCGTCACCTACTTTTGCGTAGTTCACAATTCTTTTGGCCAATGCACCTGCAATTTGCCTGTATAGAACTTCTCCCATAGCACTGTTTTCTAGTACTACAGTGGTTCTTTCGTTTTCTGTGGATGCTTTCGGATGCCACGCAACCAAGTATTTACCGGGATGATATTTACTATATTTAACCACACCGCTCATGGCATATCTTGTAACATGCACATTAATTGGCGACATAAATATAGAAACCTGCAATCTCTTATCCTTAAAATATTCTGGTTCTTCAACCTCTTCAATAACCACAACTTTACCATCTACTGGTGCAATAATTGTACGCTCATCTAGATTTGTTGCTCTTTTTGGATTTCTAAAGAATTGCAATACAGTAAATAACAAAACCAAAATTACTATTTGAATGGCTTTTACCAGCCAAAGCACTTCAATAAACTTTTCTGCCAATAAAATACCTAGAATAGATACTATAAAAGCAATTACAATAATCTTGTAACCTTCCTTGTGAAAACGAATCATATTTAAATAATAAAGTTAATATACAAATATACAAACGGAGCAGCAAATAACAAGCTATCTAACCTGTCTAAAATCCCTCCATGCCCTGGCATTATAGTACCACTATCTTTTATTTTTGCTTGTCTTTTTAATTTCGATTCTACTAAATCTCCAATAGTACCAATAATAGATACAATTGCAGCAACAATTAACCAGTTAACTAAAGATAAATCGGTATTTAACGTGCTAATAATAGATGCGGCTATCAAAGCAAAAATAAAACCGCCAATAAAGCCTTCTATGGTTTTCTTTGGTGATACAGAAACAAATAATTTTGTTTTACCAAAGTTTTTACCCACTAGGAAGGCAAAACTATCATTTACCCATATCAAGACCAAAATAGAGATCATTAGATAAGGCGCGTAATTTAGATTGTAAAAAGGTAATAATATTAGGAAACAAAAAGAGAAAATTAGATATCTAATTGTGAGTCCCATTTTTCCTCTTTCAGTAGAAAACGTAATTTCTTTCTTTGCAAAAAGTTGATAGATAAGGTAAATAGAAGATAATAGGTTAATTCCTAAAATTAAAGAGATTGCATAACTATCGGGTCTTTTTAACATTAAAAATAAAGTCAAACCGAATAAAATGTAAGAAATAAAGCTTTTAAACGCTATCATTTTAGAAAGTTCCCAAATGGCAACGAGACCAAAGAGAGCGACTAATGCAATATAAGATTCTTCAGAAAAAAGAATCGCAGCTATAAAAATTAAAACATAAATGATTCCAGAAAAACTCCTTCTTAAAAGGTTGCGCATATTATAAATCTTCTAATAGCAGCAAATATAAGTTTTTTGTGCTACTGTTACCATAGTTTAAAAAATTATCATCTTTTTTATTCAGCTCGTAATCTTTAACGGATGAAATATTGGTAGGCAATGCGTCTTTAGAATTTGCCTTAATACCTGTTAAACCTTCGCCTGTATTTCTAACTATCTGACTGGTTGTAGCGTATATGATAAAGTTTTCAGAAAGTTCCGATAATTTGGTACTTTTTAATTGGTTGGATGAAAAAAGAACATCACCATTATCTGCAATTAAATGCTCGCAGGTTGTAAAAAAAGGAAGTGCTTTTTTTAACTCAGCGTCTATAGAGACCTGTTTTTGATCTAGAAATGGTACTAATGCTGTATTTGTGACTAAAATTTCATGCCAATTATTTTCAGAGAGAATACTTTTTATGTTCTCGACAACTTCTTCCTCTTTAAGACAGTATAAGAATTTTCCCCCTTTTTTAATGAAATTATGCACAAACAAGTCATCCAAAGACAAGTTTACTTCTTGTCTTTGGACTTCTTTATCTTCTTTTATGGGGATGTTAAATAGTTTTTTAAAAAAGCTCATTCTTAAATTGTCGAATATTAAATTACTCCTCTGTGCTTTTTGCTTCTGAGGGAACCGCTACTTCTTCTTCAATTTTTTCATCAATATTCTCATCAATTTTAACCGCTGCGTCTAAGTCTTCAAAAGGTCTTTTTCCAAAGATTTTTAATAAATCATCTTTAAATATAACTTCTTTTTCTAACAGTAACTCTGCCAATGTAGTTAGCTTCTCTTTGTTGTTTTCTAATAATTCGATGGCTCTTTGGTATTGAGCTTCAATCATTTTAGAAATTTCTTTATCAATGGTTCTTGCAGTTTCATCACTGTAAGGCTTCACAAAAGAATCGTTTCCAGAAGAATCATAATAGGTAATGTTACCCACTTCTTCGTTTAAACCATATACCGTAACCATTGCTCTGGCTTGTTTGGTAACTTTTTCTAAATCACTTAATGCACCGGTAGAAATTTTATTAAAAATAATTTTTTCTGCAGCTCTACCCCCTAAGGTAGCACACATTTCGTCTAGCATTTGTTCTGTTTGCACAATTAACCTTTCTGCCGGCAAGTACCAAGCTGCTCCTAAAGACTGTCCTCTAGGTACAATGGTTACTTTTACCAAAGGTGCTGCGTGTTCTAGCATCCAACTTATGGTTGCATGACCTGCTTCATGAAAAGCAATCACTTTCTTTTCTTTTGGTGTAATTACTTTGGTTTTCTTTTCTAGCCCTCCAACAATTCTGTCTACAGCATCTAAGAAATCTTGATGATGAATTGCTTTTTGCCCTTTTCTAGCAGCAATTAAAGCAGATTCATTACACATATTTGCAATATCTGCACCAGAGAAACCAGGCGTTTGTTGTGCTAAAAAGCCAACTTTAACGTCATCTGCAAGTTTTAAAGGTTTTATATGAACTTCAAAAATTTCTTTTCTTTCGTTAATATTTGGTAAATCTACATAGATCTGTCTGTCAAAACGACCAGCACGCAACAAGGCACTGTCTAAAACATCTGCTCGGTTGGTTGCGGCAATTACAATTACATTGGTATCTGTACCAAAACCATCCATTTCTGTTAATAACTGGTTCAAGGTGTTTTCACGTTCATCGTTACCACCCGTCATGCTATTCTTTCCACGCGCTCTACCCACAGCATCAATCTCATCAATAAAAATAATTGAAGGCGATTTTTGCGCTGCTTGTTTAAATAAGTCTCTTACTCTAGAAGCACCAACACCTACAAACATTTCTACAAAATCGGAACCCGATAAAGAGAAGAAAGGAACATCTGCTTCACCAGCAACGGCTTTCGCCAACAATGTTTTCCCAGTCCCAGGAGGTCCTACTAATAAAGCTCCTTTTGGTATTTTACCCCCCAAAGAGGTGTATTTTTCTGGGTTTTTTAAGAAATCTACTATTTCTTGAACCTCTTCTTTTGCGCCTTCTAAACCAGCAACATTCGCAAAAGTTGTTTTTACTTTGGTGTCTTTATCAAATAATTTCGCTTTCGATTTTCCGATACTAAATATTTGACCTCCGCCACCACCACCAGCACCACCGCCAGACATTCTTTTCATAAAGAATAACCAAACAGCAATTAAGATGATAAAAGGTAAGAAACCAATTAAGGTATCTACCATACTTGTTCTACTTTCATTTTTTAAATCGAAAGTAAGCTCATTTTCATTTCTAGCTTTTTCTAAATCATTTTCAAAATTTTGTAAATCTCCAAAATTGTATTCGTACAGAGAAGTACCTTCTCTGTAAAAAGCGGAATTTATTAATTTTTGATATTTAGATTTCTTTATAGCTTCTTTTTTTATAAAGATCTGAGCGACATTATTATTTACTACTATTATTTTCGATATGTCATTTTCTCTCAGTACTTCATTAAATTCATTCTTTGAGATGCTTTTAGTTGCTAAATCTCCGCTACTAAAAAACTGAAAACCAATTAATAATACTATTATTGCACCATAAATCCAATAAGCGTTAAACTTAACTTTAGGTGCATTTTTATTGTTATCTTTTTTATTTTCGTTCATTTCTTTATAAAATATAAAAATTTAAGCTGATTTTATTTCTGTAATTTTTGCATCTCCCCAAAGGCTTTCGATGTCATAGAAATCTCTAATTTGCTTTTGAAAAACGTGTACGACCACATTTACATAATCCATTAAAACCCATTCAGCATTATTCTCGCCTTCAATATGCCAAGGCTTGTCTTTAATTTGTTTGCTAACTATTTTTTGAATTGAACCAGAAATTGCTTTTACTTGTGTGTTCGAATTACCAGAGCAGATTATAAAATAATCGCAAACGGTATTCTCTATTCCTCGTAAGTCTAGTAATTGAATGTCTTCTCCTTTAACCTCTTCAATTCCCTGAATTATTACAGCGATTAATTCGTCTGTACTTACTTGTTTTTTAGTCATTGATTTTTTTCTAATTTAAACGCAAAGTTATTCTATTTTTGCGACTATTTTGTGTATTATTGAACTACTTTACACTTTATTTAACACTTGAAAATAATCAAACTTAGTGCCATCGATTCTACCAATTCTTTTTTGAAAGAAATGGCGGCAAATTCTGTGATAGAAAACTTTACAATTGTGGTTACAGATCGCCAAGTAAAAGGAAGAGGGCAACAAGGTAATAGTTGGGTCTCCGAGCCTTATAAGAACCTGATTTTTAGTGTTTTTGTTCGGTTTTCTAATGTAAGCGTTTTCGATAATAAATATCTCAACCTTGCTGTTTCTTTAGCTGTTTTTGATGCTTTATTAGAAGAAAACATTCCTGCAATTGCCATCAAATGGCCTAACGACATTCTGTCAGCAAACAAGAAAATATGTGGTGTTTTAATAGAAAATAGTTTAAAAGGAAGAGAAATCGCATCCTCTGTAATAGGAATTGGTTTAAATGTGAATCAAACCGTCTTCCCAGAATACTTAAAAAAAGCGAGTTCTTTAAAATTAATCAGTCAGCAAGACTACAATTTAGACCAACTTTTAAAAAGCATTGTTTTAAAACTGAAAGATAGAATAGACCTGTTAACCGCTAAAAACTTTCAAGCTTTAGAAGCAGATTACTTAAACGTTTTGTATAAGAAAAACATCCCAACTATGTTTAAAGATAGTAAAGATGTTTTATTTATGGGGATTATTCGTGGCATTTCTAAAGAAGGAAACCTTCAGATAGCCATAGAAGATGAAACCATTTTAGAATTCGGATTGAAAGAAGTTTCTTTTCTTTAAAGCTTTGCGATATTTTCGGTTAAGGTGTCTACAAATTTTGTCAAAGGTTTTTTAACCATCATGGCCATCATTGCGTTAAAATCACCATCAAAAGTTAAAGAAACTTCACTTTTATTTTCTTCAATTTTAGCAATGTCTGCAGCCAATGTAAAAGATAATTTACTACTTGCAGCACCCAAAGTAATATTAGAGAAAGGTGTTTTTTCCTTTAAAACCAATCTAATTTCTGGCATACCAGGCAAACTGAATAAGAAGGAATCTCCATCAACTTCAAATTTAGTAGTGTTTTCTGGCATAATTTGTTCAAAATTATTTAGATCACTAAAAAAGTTAAATAACTCTTCTTGAGATTTTTCTACGGTAACTGTATTTCCTTCAATATTCATTTTATATCTTTTTTATTGTTTCCAAGTACTTGGTTCTCTTCTCCATTCATGCAATGTAGTCAATTCTTTTTCAGAAATATAATTGCTATCTAATGCTTGTTCTAGTAAGTTTTCATAGTTGCTTAAAGTAACTAAGTTTATATTTTTCTTTTTAAAGTTTTCTGTAGCAACCTCAAAACCATAAGAAAAAATAGCCACCATTCCTTTTACAACAGCCCCCGCTTCTTTAAGAGCATCAACGGCATTTAAACTACTGTTACCAGTACTTATTAAGTCTTCAATTACCACAACGTTTTGTCCGCTGTCTAGGTGTCCTTCAATTTGGTTTTTTCTACCATGCGTTTTAGCCTCTGGTCTTACATACACAAAAGGAACCCCTAATTCTTGCGCTACCAAAATACCAATAGCAATGGCACCTGTAGCAACACCAGCAATTACATCTGGCTTACCGTATTCTTTCTCTACAATTTTTGCAATTTCTTCTTTTAAGAAAATACGAACTGGTGGATAAGAAAGCGTTACTCTATTATCGCAATAAATTGGCGATCTCCAACCTGAAGCCCACGTAAATGGATCACTAGGTTTTAGCTTTATCGCTTTTACCTGTAGTAAAAGTTCAGCTGTTTTTTTTGCCGTATCTTTGTTTAAAATCATACCGCAAATGTATAAAGTTTTTGTAAATGATACCCCAATTATTTTAACATCTTCTCAAAAAAATGACAATAACTTTCCTGTGTACCTATTAAGGAACACGATTACAGCAGAAATTGTTCAGCTACTTAAGAATAAGAAATTGAAAGGCGTAAACCTCTATGCGCCTGACTTAGAGAAAGGTTGGCAAGACTTTTTAAAGACTTTTCATATTGTTTCTGCTGCGGGTGGCTTGGTGTTAAATTCTAAAAAAGACATCTTATTTATTTACAGATCTAAAAAATGGGACTTGCCCAAAGGTAGAATTGAAGCAGGAGAATCTATTGAAGAAACCGCTGTTAGAGAAGTAGAAGAAGAGTGTGGTATTTATCAGTTAAAATTGATAAAACCCTTAACAACAACCTATCACGTTTATTTTGAAAACGGAATGAAGCTAAAAGAAACCTATTGGTTTTTAATGACTTCTGACTATGACAAAGAACTGGTGCCGCAATTAGAAGAAGGAATTACAAAAGTGCTGTTTAAGAATAAAGAGGAAGTAACAAAAGCACTTAAAAATTCCTACAAAAATATTGAGTTGGTGTATGATCGCTATCTTAAAATGTGATATTCCCCAAAAAACATTCTATCTTTGCCGACTTCTAAAAAGGCACAAAAAAACATGACTGAATTTATAAGAAAGATATTGCCCAATGCAAAAGATGACGTTCTTGCAGGAATAACCGTTTCGCTAGCAATGATACCCGAAGTGGTTGCTTTTGCTTTTGTGGCACAAATTAGTCCAATAGTAGCGTTATTTGGTGCTTTTGTAGTAGGAATTATTTCAGCAGTATTTGGTGGAAGACCAGGATTAATTTCTGGAGCAGCAGGAGCTGTAGCTGTTATTTTTGTAAACATGATACAAGAAGGACACGCAAAAGGGTTGTTATTTGATACTCCGGTAGAGAATATGGGGTACTTTTATCTCTTAGCCGCCGTTGTTCTAATGGGAATTATACAGATTTTTGCAGGGGTATTTAAACTCGGTAAATTTGTGCGTTTAATTCCGCATCCTGTAATGATGGGATTCGTAAACGGACTAGCCATCGTTATTTTTATGGCGCAATTAGGCATGTTCAAAGAGAATAAGAAAGATTTCTTCGGACAAAATATGCGTAAAACCGAATCGAAAGACTTGGTGTATAAGGTCTCAGATAATCAAGTAAAAGACATCGCTTCCAATACGGTGTTGTTTACTATTGAAGGCAAATCTGTTATAAATAGTAATACCAACGAAGCAGTGTTTGTGGTGTCAGAGGGGCAAGTCTTTGATGCAAAAACTAAAAAAGTAGTCTACAATGTTTCCGAAGAAGGATTCTACGCTGTAAAAGATACCGGTGTTGTAAAATCTTCTATGCAAGGAGAAACCTTATATGTAATGATTGGTTTGGTGTTGTTAACCATGTTAATTGTTTGGGGTTTGCCCAAATTAACTACAAAAATACCAGCGGCTTTAACCGCCATTTTAATTGTTACCTTAATCTCTATCTTTAGTGGCTTAAGTTCTATTAATGTAGGCGATTTTATTAGAGATGGGGGCGGAGCAGGTTTAAACGGAATTGCAGAACTTTCTAAGAACTTAAACGTTTTAGAATTATGGAGCAACCTTCCTTTTAATTTAGATACCTTACAATTTATTGCGCCGTATGCATTCTTAGCAGCATCGGTTGGGTTGATAGAAACGTTAATGACCATGAATTTGGTAGATGAATTAACAGAGTCTAGAGGAAACGGAAACAAAGAATGTGTTGCACAAGGTGCAGGTAATATTGTAAGTGGTATGTTTTGGGGTACTGGTGGTTGTGGTATGATTGGGCAAACAGTTATAAATATTAATGCTGGCGGACGTGGCCGTTTGTCTGGTGTCATGATGGCGTTAACGCTACTTACCTTTATCTTATTTGCAGATAAATACATAGAGCAAGTGCCTATTGCAGCACTTGTTGGTGTCATGTTTATGATGGTTATTGAAACATTTGCGTGGTCTAGTTTTAGAATTTTAAAGAAAATACCATTGTCAGATGCATTGGTATTAATCATTGTGTCTGCAGTAACCGTTTTCTTTGATTTGGCAATTGCAGTATTTGTAGGGGTTATTATTTCTGCCTTATCTTTTGCTTGGGCAAGTGCAAAGAAAATTAGAGCTAGAAAGCGTTTTAAAGCAGACGGAACAAAGGTTTACGAAATCTGGGGGCCGTTGTTCTTTGGAAGTATTACCGATTTTAATGAAAAGTTTGAGATTAAAACAGACCCAGAAAATATTGAGATCGATTTTGTAGAAGCGCGTGTTTCAGATCATTCTGCTATTGAAGCCATTTATGCTTTGGTAGAAAAATACCAAGCTGCTGGTAAAAAGGTAACGCTAAAACATTTAAGTGAAGATTGTAAAGTGTTATTGTACAAAGCGTCTCCTATTTTTACAGGCATTATAGAAGAAGGAATCGATGATCCTCGCTACCACCTAGCAGCAAACCCAGAGAAATTTCCGAAACCTTTAGGGGAATATAAGTTTTAGGGGAAGATTTATTTTATCAAAAATGAATGTTTTTGATTGCTTTTATTCCTGAATAGAATGAAATGAATTCTTTATCATTTAAAGATTCTTCATATAGTGCTGCAATGAGATAATTTCTTATTGCAGCATTACTATTTTTACCTCTTTCATTTCCTAAATGAACACCCTTTTTATATATTGCGAATAAGGTTTGTGACTCGTTTGTTATTTTAAACACATTTTTTTGTTATTTTGAATTATCCAATAGAAAGTTTGGCAGCATCTTTCCATAAATAATGTGGCATTGGCTCATTCAATTCCCAGTTGATACTCATTGGTTTAGAGCCATAATGATCTTTTAGATTACCTTCTCCTATAAATACATATCCTAATGTTTTACCAAATTCATTGTTAGCCTTTTCTCTAACAAATAATAAAATTCGTTTTTCGTTTTCTTTATGTTTAATATATGATAATCCTTTTCCCTTGTCTGGTCTTGACTGATTTTGAGTCTGCCAATGAAATAACGAAGCACTAACTGCGTAGTCGTCGTACATGGTCGTTGGAGAAAAATTTTCTTCAGTTTTGATAAGATTGATAAACAATACTTCAGTATTTAATTTTTTGTTTTCAACAGTACCTTCCATACTTAGATATTTATTTTCAAAACTACTAAATCTAAATGCTGATAAAATTTGGTCTCGGGTATAGCGACTGTGTAGCTTTAGAGGCTGTTCATAAGAAAGTTTAATAGGTATTTCTTTAAAATCAATTTTCTCTATTAATATTTCTAATACTTCTTTTATTTCTTCAACTAAAATAGTGTTTGCTCCTATTTGTTCAATGCTTTTTTCTATTGAATCAAAACCACCTTCTTTTTTCCAAACATCATAATGCAACATTAAAAGCATTATTCTTTCATTTTCATTTAATTCAGAGATATTTATTTTAAAATTTAGATTCGCAATCTTTAATATGAAAGAGAAATAGCTTAATGAATTTGTTGAAAACCATTTATTAGAAATTGCCGAAACTATTTGTTTTTCATTTTCAGAATTAAAATCTTCTATTTTTCCTGCTAATTGACATAGACGCTTCCAACTTCCTCTTTTATAAATAGATTGCAATGGAATATTATAAAACTTACTAAAGTTACTAATTGTTAAAGGTAAATTAGTGTCGTGCTGAAAACCTTTGATTTTATTAATCAACTTGCTTTTATTCAAAGATGTTGCTGATGCAATGTTTTTAAGAATAGTTTCTTTTGTCTTTTTTTCTAAGATTATAGAACATCCTAAAGGGAGGTGAGGAAAATCGTCTTCAATTTCTTTTAAAACAGTGGTGTTTGTTTTACCAATTAAGGCTCTAAATTTACTTTCAAAATTGTATTCAGGTTTAGAATTTCCCACAAAATCTAAAACGGTTAAACAATCTTTAGATTCATGTAGTCTTAAGCCTCTTCCTAATTGTTGTAGAAAGACCGTTAGACTTTCTGTAGGTCTTAAAAAAAGAACTGTGTCAATTTCAGGAATATCTATACCTTCATTAAACATATCAACAACAAAAAGGTAATTGATTTCTTTTTTTTCTAGTTTTTGACGAATTGAGACTCTATCTGTGCTATTTTTACTTGTAAGATAATCTGCTTTTAATCCAAATAAGGTGAATTTTTCTGCCATGAACTTGGCATGTTCCATTGATACGCAATAACCTAAAGTACTTATATCATTTATGTCTTTAGTGTATTTTTCTAAAGCGTCAATTATTTCTCGAACCCTTCTATCATTTCCTGTATACAAGTTGGTTAACTCACTAGCAACATATTTACCTCTTACCCAATTAACATTAGTTAAATCTACGCTATCGGTAATTCCAAAATATTGAAAAGGACAAAGTAATTTTCTATTCATCGCTTCAGGTAATCTTATTTCTGCAGCAATTTTGTTGTCAAAATCTTCTAAAATATCGCCACCATCCATTCGTTCTGGCGTTGCGGTAAGCCCAAGAAGTATTTTCGGCTTAAAATAATTGATTACTTCTCTATAACTGTTTGCTGTTTGGTGATGGCATTCGTCAATTATAATATAATCATAAAAATCAGATGCTAGATTGAAGTTCTTAAATTGATTATTTACAGTTTGGACTGAAGCGAAAACAACATCAAAATTATCAGGAACTTTTCCTCCAACCCATAGTTCTCCAATATTATTGTTTTTTAAGACACCTTGAAAAGTATAAAGCGATTTTTTAATTATTTCTTCTCTATGAGCAAGAAATAGTAGTTTTGAAGACTTATTATTTTGTTTAAACTGTTTATAATCAAATGCAGAAATCACAGTTTTTCCAGTTCCTGTTGCTGCAACAATAAGGTTCCTAAATCTATTGTGTACTGTCCTTTCTACTTCTAACTTTTCTAATACTTCATTTTGATACGGAAATGGTTTGATATCGAAAATAACAGTGTTGTTGTCATAAGGTTTACTGAACTTACTTTGTTTTAAAGCATTTTGAAGTTTTTCTTTATGGATAGAATCATCAAATAACTCGAAATCATCACTTTGCCAATAAGCATCAAATGTTTTCTGAAATTTATCAATTATGTGGCTAACTTCTTTTGTTGTTACTTTTAAATTCCATTCTAAACCATCTGTTAATGCAGACCTAGAGAAATTAGAAGAACCTATATAAGCAGTGTGAAACCCTGTGTTTCTATAAAATAAATATGCTTTTGCGTGTAATCGTTCGTTTGAAGTGTTGTAAGATATTTTAACTTCAGTATTTGGAAGCTTTGAAAGCAATTGTATTGCTTTATAATCTGTTGCACCAATATATGTTGTCGTTATTACTTTTAATTTACCACCACGTTCAGTGAATTCTCTTAATTCTTTTTCTAGAATAATTATTCCTTTAAATTTTATAAAAGAGACTAATAGATTAATTTGATTAGAAGAAAGAATCTCTTTTTTAAGTTCACTTTCTAATGATAAACCTCCATTTCCACCAGTAAATAATTCACTTTGTGTTAACCTTGTGTAGGGTGTTATTTCTTTTAAGTGAAGGTCTAAGTTTGTGAAATGAGCGTCTGTTTTAGAAAAGACAGCTTTTAGAATCTCACCTTCAATACTTACTAAATCATCATCAAACTCTTGTTTGTCTAGTTCTTTTTTTAGCAATTTAATTATTCTATTAGCAATTTTAATTTGTTCATCTACTTTATTTTTTCCTATAATATCAAAAGCTTGCTTTATAGTCCTTGCTAGATGTTTTGAGAGAACATTCGAAGCTTCTTCCTTATCAATTAAGTTTTTCTTTAAATAAAATTTATCATTGTCAAGAGTTTCTAACTTTTCAGATACAAGTTGGGTAATTAACTCTTCGTAAATTCCTTGATTCATAATGTTAAAAATTCTTTTAAAATTGGTAAATCGGCTTCTGCCCAATCTAATTTAAGTAATTCTTCTGTATTGGCTAGAAGGTAATTGGCATGTTCTCTTAGTTTTAATTCGCCGGAAAGATACTTAGCAGTAAAGGGAATTAATTTAATCTTGAAGTCTGGGTATTGGTGAGTTACGGGAGTTAGTCTTTCTTTTATTTCAATAAAAATATTTAATTCTTCAAATATTTCTCTTTTAATACAATCAATTTCAGATTCATCAGGTTCAATCTTTCCTCCTGCAAATTCCCACTTTAAAGGAAGTTTCATTGTTTGGCTTCTTTGAACAGCTAAGATTTTATCATCAAAATGAATGATTGCACAAGTAACAGTAATTATTTTATTTTTCAATTTTATTTTCTTATAGCTCTACTAAAGTAAAAAATTATTTCTAAACAAGTGTCTTATTTTTCAACTTTTAATCCACCCATAAATCAATCAAAGACAAACCTTCCACAAGTTCTTCCGTTTCACTAAAGATTGCAGAAATTTTCCCACAAATAATTTGGCAGCTATAACACTTTATCTACAAAAGCAAGATTTATAGCTCCGTTTTTTAATGGAGTTCTAATAATTAAAAAATACAGACACAATAACTTAGTAGCACACTTCTTTAGCAAACCTCAGTAACTTTTTTAGCAAAGTACCTGTAGTTTTAGAACAGACTTCAGTAACTATTTTATAAAAATACTAGTATACTACAATAAATATACTAGTATATATTTACAAGAGTACTAGTATAAATAATAGTAAAATGTAGTATTTTTACAGAGAAGGGTTTTAAGAGCTTAAAGACGAGATAATTTCTAAGTTTTATAAATATACAAAAAAAAGTACATAGTTATGGCATTACGTTATAGGATAACCAAAAGAACTAATAGTATAAAAAATAAAGAGGAACAGTACATTTTACAAGCGGTAAATACGGGTACTATAGATTTAGATACTTTAAGTGAAAGCATAAGTAATGAATGTACGTTGCATGAAGTAGATGTAAAAGCAGTATTAATGGCTTTGGGTAAAAAGTTAGACCATTATTTAAGTGAAGGTAAAATTGTAGATTTAGGAGATGTTGGTAAATTTAAAATGGGTTTTAGTGGTATTGCTGCTACTGCACCAGAAGCATTAAGTGTAAATGAGAATATTAAGAAATTTCATATTAATTACCAACCCTCTCTTAAAATGAAAAGAAAGTTAAAGGCGGGTATTACTACTTATAAAGAAGGGAGTAGGAGTGTTTAATTATTCTTAAATACACCTACTCCTTTATAGTATAATCTAAACCATCCCCAAATCTGCCAAAGGCAAACTTCGCACACGTTCTCCTGTCGCATTAAAAATAGCATTGCAAATGGCAGGTGCCATTACAGGAACTCCGGGTTCCCCAACACCCGTTGGCGGTTCTTTCATTGCGTCTACAATATGAATATGAATCTTTGGCGCGTCTTTCATTCTTGTCATTTGATAATCGAAGAAATTGTGTTGCTCCACAGCGCCGTTTTTGGTAGATATTTTACCATACAAAGCCAAAGACATCCCAAAAATGGCAGCACCTTCTAACTGATTTTTAATATTGTCTTTGTTTAAAGCCAAACCACAATCGATGGTCGTCCAAATATTTTCGACTTTTACTTTCTTGTCAACTACAGAAACTTCTACAATAGTGGCTACATAACTGTAAAAACTATAATGAATGGCAACACCAAAACCATGGTTTTTAGTAGGTTTCACACCCCAATTTGCCATTTTAGCCGTGGCAGTTAAAACATTTTTAAAACGCTTAGAATTAAAAGGAAATTCTGACTTCCCTGTAAGAATGCGATCTTTTCCAATCAGCTCTAAGCGAAATTGTACCGGATCTTTTTGTGCTGCAAATGCCAACTCGTCTACAAAAGAATTGATGCCAAAACCACTATGAATATGAACTACAGAACGCAACCAACCAATTCTTAAGTTTGCTTCTGCTTTTACACTTTCGAGTCTAAAATTTTCTAAATCATACGGATTGTTGATAAAACCTTGCCCAAGTTCGAAGCCAGAGGCGTAGTCAGACAATGGTTTAAATGACGACACAATAGAAGGAAAGCCAACTCTTTGCAACCAACCAGTAACTTTTCCGCTGCTGTCTAAACCCCCTTTTAAATATTGCGCACTTGTGGCATGGTAAAAACTATGTTGTACATCATCTTCACGCGTCCAAACTACTTGTACCGGTGCATTTATCTTCTTAGAAATGGCAACCGCTTCTACCACAAAATCAGATTTTGACTTTCGACCAAATCCGCCCCCTAAAAAAGGAACGTTTACAATAATATGTTCTATCGGAATTTCAAAAAAATGTGCCAATTCGCTTCTTGCTGTTTGAGGATCTTGCACAGGCGCCCAAACTTCTATTTTATCTCCTTGAAACCAAGCAGTGGCATTGGGCACTTCCATTGGTGCATGTACTAAAAAAGGAACGTGATAGGTTGCTGCTACCGTTTTTTCTGCAGCATTAAAAGCAGTCGTTACATTGCCTCGACTCCCAGGAACTAATTTACCGGTTTTGTGTACCCGTTCTGTGAGTGTTTTTTTGAATGCTTCGGTATCAAAAGAGGCATTTTCGCCTTTATCCCATTCAATAGCTAAGGCTAATTTTCCTTGAAAAGCAGCCCAGGTATTGTTGGCAATTACGGCAACGCCACCTAACATCCCAAAGAATTTTCCTGTTGGCGGAATCAGTCTTGGCATTTCATAAATGGCTTCTACACCCGCAACCTTTGCTGCCTTGTCTTTCTTAAAACTTTTTACGGTACCAAATGTTACGGGACATCTTGCAATGGCGGCAAACTTCATATTTGGTATGCGAACATCAATTCCGTAGGTTGCTGTACCGTGTGTAAAGTCGTCTAAATCGACACTCTTTAATGTTTTTCCGATGAATTTAAAATCTTCCACTTTTTTTAGTTGGATGGTTTCTTCTGCAGGAACTTCGTCCTGAGAAGCAGCTTCCACCAAATCTCCAAAGAATATTTTTTCATTTGTATTTTTATTGATGATGTGATGATTTTCTGCTTTACAAGCGGTTTCTGCAACATTCCATTTTTTTGCAGCGGCAGTAATCAGCATCCTTTTTGCAGCAGCGCCCATTCTACGCATCGGTGCTAATTTTGTTCTTACACTTCGAGAACCATCCGTATTCTGATTGCCGTATTTCTCATGACCGATTGCTTGTTTTACAGAAACATATTGCCAATCGGCTTCTAATTCGTCTGCAATAGCAGATGCCAAAGAGGTTCTAATGCCTTGTCCCATTTCCGAACGTGACGCAATTAAGGTCACGTTTCCGTTTTTTTCTAAATGGACAAATAAATTGGGCGCAAAATAATCTTGATCTATGGCAGGTTTAAATTTCTTTTCTACTGTGGTAGCGGTGCAGCCCAAAAGAATGCCACCAGAAGCCAAACCAAATAACTTTACAAAATCTCTTCTGTCTATTTTCTGAATCTTGCTCATACTGTTTCGTTTTTAAGTGCAACTGCTTTGTGAATGGCTTTTTTAATTCTTGTGTAGGTGCCGCACCTACAGATATTAGCACTCATAACATTGTCTATCTCTTTATCGGTAGGGTTTGCTGTGGCATCGAGTAGGGAAGTAGCAGCAATTAACTGTCCCGATTGGCAGTAACCACATTGCGGTACGTTTCCGTCATTCCAAGCTTGTCTAAGAAATTCTAAGTTTTCAGAACTTCCTTCAATTGTGAAAATTTCTTTTCCAACTGCAGCTGCAACTGGGATGCCGCAAGATTTTGTGAGATTGCCGTCTATGAGCACAGAGCATGCGCCACATTGGCTTACACCACAACCAAATTTGGTTCCTGTTAAGCCTACAATGTCTCTAATAGTCCACAATAAAGGCATGTCTTTTGGTACTTGAACTGCGTACGGTTTTCCGTTAATTGATAAGGTTGTTTTCACTTGTAGAAGTTTTGAAACTACAAGTTACGAATAAAATGATTTTAATAGATTTTTTTAACTTTTAATGTGCTCGATACCATTCCGATAAAAATCGAAATTTTATGAACTGTTTAGGGGTTTTATCATTTTAATAAAGAGGTGGTTTTAGTAACTTTGTACCACTTCGTAAAATGCGTGTTTAAAAACTAAAACAGAATACAAACAGGCATTGGTGCCGCAACTTCAGCTACAAAAGTTAATTTTCCTGTGGTGGCATCTCGTTTAAAAGAAATGATGTTATTGGTGTCTTGATTGGCAACTACAAGAAATGCTTCATCTGGTGACAAAGAAAAATTACGTGGATTTTTACCTAAAACCGATTGGTAACCTACCGTTGTTAAAGTTCCGTTTTCTGAATTCACCTTAAAAATAGCGATTGTATCATGTCCGCGATTAGACGTGTATAAGAATTTACCATCTTTAGAAAGATGAATGTCTGCGGCACTGCTAGTCCCTGTAAAATCATTTGGTACTGTAGCAATGGAAGTTTCTACAAAATAGGTGTCCTTTTTTTCTTTTACAAGAGAAACCGTATTGTTTAATTCATTTAAAACATAGATCCATTTAGTATTTGGGTGAAATGCGAGGTGTCTTGGGCCAGCACCTGCAGCCATTTTTAACTTTTTTTGATCTGTAAAAACAAGTTCCTTTTTGGTGGTGTCAAGGGTAGAAAACCACAATTCATTCGTTCCTAAATCGGCAGAAATAATTTCATCTTTTGCAGGGTGAAACCAAGCAGAATGCGCATGTGGCGTTTTTTGATTTGCTGTAGTTCCTTTACCAACGTGCTGTTGCACAAAAGAAAGTGGTGCAATTTCACCCTTTTCATTCGCTTTTAACAAACCGATATTTCCGCCCGTATAATTTGCAGTAAGGAGGTAATTGTCTTCATTAACGGCAATAAAACAAGGAGCTGCACCACCACTTTCTTGTCTACTTAAGAACTTTAAAGTATCTTTTTTAATTGCGTACGAACTAATAAAACCGGTTCCGTTTTCATTGGTTTCTGTAACAGCAAAAAGTGTTTTTTCATCTTTCGATTTTGCTAAAAAACTAGGATTTGTAATGGCAGCAACCAGCCCTAAATTCTGCAATGTTCCTTCTTTAGAAAGTGCATACTTATAAATACCTTTACTGTCTTTTTTAGTATAGGTGCCTACGTAGAAAAGACTGTCTTCTACTGTTTTTTGAGTTGTTGTTTGGCATCCGAAGAAAAGGCATGCGAAAAGCGTAAGCGCTAAATATTTCATAAATTAAAAGAGTTTAAAAATGGGTAAGTGTAAATGAGCAGGCTCATAATGCGGTGATTTTTTGTAAACAAAATCTAACTGAGCTCTTGGGTTCTTTGCAAAAGAGGCGTCGTTTTTAAGTTTTTCATCAAATTGCTTTTTAATTTCTGGGTTTTCTGCCAAAAAAGTTTCGGCAATATCTTCGAAAACATAGGCAGAATAGCCTTCTTTTTTTTGCAAGATGGTGTCGAAAAAATTCCAATTGAAAAAGGAATCTGTAGCTTCTGCTTCTAACGTTTCTAACAGGTAACGCACCCCATTTTGATTGGTAGGAATCAATAAATCGCCCGCGCTAAAAGTAACTTCTTTGATGGTTCTAGAAACTTCGGTATTGTAATGCAGATAATGCCCTTCATAAGCAGCGCTTCTTGTTTTGTAAGCGGCAATGTGTTGCACTTCTACAGTGATGGTGGTGTCGTTTTTAAAACGTGTAAATTCAATTTTATTATTCTTTAAGCGAGCTACAATTGTATGCCAACCTTGTGGTAAAATGTAGGCATTCGGAATGGTAATTTCTTTATCGGCTATAAAATTATTGTAGTAGTTGGTTTCCTTTTCAAAAGGTTTTGAGGTGTCATAAAACAAACGCGCTCCAGAAGTCACTTTACTTTGAATGGTGGTTGCTTCGTATCCTTTAAAATTTAAAGTTGTTGGGTTTTCTTTATCAACGGTATAAGAAATAGGATAGGTTTGCTTCGCCATAATTTCTGCCACCGCTTTTGCACGAAGCTTTTTTATGGTTTCTGAGTTTTCTTCTGTAAAATCGATGGCAGAAAGCATCAATTCATAGGTTTGTGCTACTCTAACTTTATAGGGTTTTAGCATGTGTGTCTCCACCATCATTCCTAAGGTATTAAATAGGGTTGTGTACCCTGTAGAGTATCTTGGCGAATCGAAAAACTGAGAAAATCCTGCTTCTGGTGTACTGCCCCAAACATTTACATACGGTGTAATAATAATGTCTTTTTTTAACAAAGACTTTTCAATTTGAGGACGCATTTCGGTTTCTATAAAGTTCCCTAAAGTTCCACCTAATTTATTGTGCTGTGTAAATAAATGGGTAATGGCATATTGATAATCTGCGCCATTGCTCACATGATTGTCTATAAAAATAGCTGGATTGACAGCGTGAAAAATTTCAGCAAAAGCGGCCGCATTTTTAGAGTCTTGTTTGATGAAATCTCTATTTAAATCGAAATTTCTAGCGTTTCCTCTAAATCCGTATTCCAGTGGCCCGTTTTGGTTGGTTCTTGTGTGTGAGTTTCTGTTTAAAGCGCCACCAACATTGTACACAGGAATTACTGCAATTAAAGAGTTTTTATATTTTTCTTGAAGAGAATCACTTTGTACAATGTCTCTTAAGAGTAGCATCGAAGCATCAATTCCGTCAGATTCTCCGGGATGAATTCCGTTATTTATTAAAATTCTGTTTTTTGTTGAATTGGTAATTTCATCAATATTAAAAATACCTTCTCTGTTGTACACCACTAAATGCAAAGGTTCCCCGGCATCTGTTTGTCCGAATGAAAACAAAGAAATTTGCGAATATGCTTCGGCTAATTGTTGGTAATAGGAGATAATGTCTTTGTATTCTGGTGTTTCTTTGCCTTTAGATTTTTCGAATTGTGTAGTAAAATCTATTGTGTTTTTTGATGATTTATCACAAGAAAAGACCATTAAAAGGAGGGGTAAAAGTAAAAGTTTTTTCATAAAGCAGCTTATTTTACACGTACGGGTTTAGGAACTAATTTGGTGTAATCTCCATTGTTTCGAATCACATCTCTTACAATAGAAGATGAAATATAAGACGTGCTTGCGGCTGTTAGCAGAAAGACCGTTTCTATCGGTGCTAAATCTCTATTTGTATGCGCAATGGCTTTTTCAAACTCAAAATCGGAAGGGTTTCTAAGTCCTCTTAAAATAAAATCTACATTATTTTCTTGACAGAAATGTACCGTTAAACCTTCATACGCCACTACTTTTACTTTAGGGTTGTCTTTAAAACAAGCCTTTATAAAGTTCTTTCGCTCTTCTAAAGTGAACATGTATTTTTTATCTGCATTGATACCAATTGCAATAATTAGTTCGTCGAAAAGGGTAATGCCTCTTTCTATAATATCGAAATGACCTAGTGTTATGGGATCAAATGACCCTGGGAAAATTGCTCTTTTCATATTTTTAAAATTTGATGTTTTCGTTTTTTTTTATTCACGGAAAACGAAAATTGATTAGAATTCTCTTGCGAAGTCCTCTTAAAATAATTTAGTGTATAATTCTTGTCTCAAAAAGGGCGCTATACAAGAGCAGCCTCAATTGCGCTGTCAAATAAAGCTGCTAAAGAAATGCCTGCTGCTTTTGCTTGTTGTGGCAAAATGCTGTTTTCTGTTAAACCAGGCACCGTATTTATTTCTAAAAAATAAGGTTCATCATTTACAAAAATATATTCCGATCTAGAAAAACCAGACATGTTTAAAACTTTATAGACTCTTTTTGCAATTTTTACAACCTTTTCTTGTTGCGTTTTTGAAATTCTTGCGGGTGTAATTTCTTGTGATTTTCCTTCATATTTTGCTTCATAGTCAAAGAAATCATTTTCGGAAACAATTTCTGTAAGTGGCAATACCTTTGTTTCTCCTTTGTATTGAATCACACCAACAGAAACTTCTGTGCCGTCTAAAAAAGATTCAATTAAAATTTCTGAATCTTCTTTGTATGCAACTTCAATTGCGGGTAAAATAGCTTCTTTGGTGTGTGCTTTCGAAATTCCGTAGCTAGAACCGGCATTGTTTGGTTTGATAAAACAAGGCAAGCCAACTTTAGCAACAATCTTATCAAGATCTATAGCATCTCCTTTATTTAAGTATATCGAAGTAGCCGCTTTAATGCCGTATGCTTTTACAGCACTTAAAGTATCTCTCTTATTAAACGTTAATGCCATTTGATAAAATGGGGCAGAGGTATGCTTTAAATTGATAAGATCTAGGTAGGCTAATATTTGTCCGTTTTCTCCTGGCGTGCCATGAATTGCGTTAAAAACACAGTCGAAAGTGATTTTTACCTCATTTTTAATGAAAGAGAAATCATTTTTATCAATTAAATATTCATTTTCAGCAGCATCTAAAGCAACCCACTTTTCCTTTAAAATTAAGACTCTAAAAGAGGTGTACTTTTCTTTGTTTAGATGGTTGTAGACTACATTTCCGCTTTTTATTGAAATGTTTACTTCGGATGAATAACCCCCCATTATGATGGCAATATTTTTCTTCATTTTTCTAAAAATAATAAAACAAATTTATCAAAATATAAATAGAAATAGCACCGTTTAGTTTTTATATCTTTGTGTGATTAAAAAAATGATTATGAGTGGGATTCAATTTTTAAAAAGTAAAACTTTTTTTGTTCAAATAGCAATTGCTATTGTTGGTTTATTATTGTTTGTATTTGGGTTAAAATTTTGGTTAGGAGTCACTACAAATCACAACCAAAAAATACAAGTACCAGATTTGCAAAAATTATCTTTAGATGAGGTTGATAGGAAATTAAAGGAGTTACATTTAGAATTTAAAATAATTGATAGCGCAAGTTACAATCCAGATTATCCTAAAAAATCTGTGATAGAACAAACCCCAGAAGCAGGAGATTTTGTGAAAGAAAAGCGTAAAATATACCTTACTTTAAATCCGTCTAAATACAGAGACATTACGATGCCAGATTTAAACGGACGAACAAAAAGGCAAGCATCCTCTCAATTGCGAGCAATGGGCTTAAATGTTGGGACAAACGTTACTTTTGTAAATGACATTGGTAAAGATGTTGTGAGAGGTTTGCGTTTTAAAGGAAAAATAATAAACGAAGGAGACCAATTGCCACTAAATTCTATAGTAGATTTGGTTTTAGGTGATGGAAAAGGACGTTAAAATTAGTTGATATAAAGTAAGTGCGCAATTTTAAGTTGCCGCTAGAGTGAATAATAACAGTAATTTAGAAGAACCATTTTGCAAGAAAATCAGAACCAAGATTTAGAGAAGGAAGAATTGTACGAACACCATAATTTTGTAGCAACTGAAGGACAAGAGCCTTTGCGTGTAGATAAATTTTTAATGAATTTTATTGAAAATGCTACCAGAAGTAAACTACAACAAGCTGCAAAAGCAGGAAATGTTTTGGTAAATGATGTTGCTGTAAAATCGAATTATAAAGTAAAACCACAGGATGTTGTTAGAGTTGTTTTAGCCTATCCACCCGCAGAAAATTTATTAGTTGCAGAAGACATTCCTTTAGATATTGTTTATGAAGATGAGGCTGTAATTGTAGTAAATAAGCCTGCAGGAATGGTGGTACATCCAGGGCACGGAAACTATTCTGGTACTTTGGTAAACGGTTTAATTCATCACATAGAAAATTTACCTACAAATTCTAATGAAAGACCAGGTTTGGTGCATAGAATTGATAAAGATACGAGCGGATTGTTGGTGGTTGCAAAGACAGAGTCTGCAATGGCGAATTTATCACGTCAGTTTTTCGACAGAACTACAGAGCGTTTGTATTATGCGTTGGTGTGGGGAAATGTAGAGGAAGATGAAGGCACCATCGAAGGAAATATCGGTAGAAGTTTAAAAAATCGTTTGCAAATGGCTGTTTTTCCAGATGGTGATTTTGGGAAACATGCCGTTACCCATTATAAAGTTTTAGAAAGACTTACCTATGTAACTTTAGTACAATGCAAGTTAGAAACGGGTAGAACACACCAAATTAGAGCACACTTTAAGTATATTGGACACACCCTTTTTAATGATGAGCGATATGGGGGCGATGACATTTTAAAAGGAACCACTTTTACCAAATACAAGCAGTTTGTAAACAACTGTTTTAAAGTGTTGCCAAGACAAGCATTACACGCAAAAACATTAGGATTTACACATCCTACCACCGGAGAATTTATGCGTTTTAATTCTGAAGTTCCTCAAGACATTACAGATTGTTTAGAGAAATGGAGAACGTATTCAGAAAACTCTAAAGATGTAGAAGTACAGTAACCTATTCATTTTTATGCCAACGATTGATAAAACAATGGCTGGCATAAAAAATGAAATTAGTTGCTTCTTTTAATCATTTTCATAAAGTCTTAACCTGTTTTTAAGGGAGGTTACTTCATTTTTCAATTCTTTTTCTTTGTTTAAAAGGTTTAAAACGACGTCTATACCTTCTAAATTTACATGCAATTCATTGTAAAGCCTAATGATTTTTTCGAGATTGCCAATTTGTTCTTGATTTATAAATTGTTCTTGCTCGATAATTTCAATTTGAATGAGCCCCATTTGGTTTAAAGTAGCTACAAATGATATTTCAATATTGTAATGAGTACAAAGGGTTTGTGCTGCTATTAGATGTTCTTGTCTCATTTTGTTTTGATTTTTTGAAGTTCTTTAAATAACGCTATTTCTTCCTTACTTAAATCTGTAGGCATTGCGATATGGTACGTAATTATCAAATCGCCAAATTTCTCTTCATTTTTATAAACAGGAAAACCTTTTCCTTTTAATTTTACTTTGGTTTCGTTTTTTGTTTCTGGTTTTATTTGAAGCTTCACTTTACCATTAAAGGTGTCAATAGTTGCTTCTCCTCCTAAAATAGACGTGTATAAATCTAACGTTATTTTTTGATACAAATCGTTGCCAACTCTTTTAAACTCGGTATCGTTGTCGATAACAAATTTTAGATACAAATCTCCATTCGGACCGCCATTTGCGCCCTTGTCTCCTTTGCCTTTAATTTTTATAACTTGTCCGTTTTCTACACCTGCCGGAACAGTTAACCTTATTTTTTTACCATTAACCGTTAAAACTTGCTGATGCGAGGTGTAAACGTCTTTAAGTTTTAAGTGTAATTCTGCATTAAAATCCTGACCTTTAAATCTCGGACGTTGTCTTTGCCTAGAAGAACCGCTTGCGCCTCCAAACATAGATTCAAAAAAGTCTGAATATGCATCTTCAGAAAACCCTTGCTGACCAGATTGATTTTGAGATTGGTGTTGCCTTTGTTGCTGATTTTGGGCTTGTTGGTATTCCGCACCATGTTTCCAGTTTTTACCATACGTATCGTATTTCTTGCGATTTTCTGGGTCACTTAAAACTTGATTTGCCTCATTAATATTTTTGAAATTTAATTCAGCATCCTTATTATCCGGATTTATATCGGGGTGAAACTTCCGAGCAAGCTTGCGATACGCCGTTTTAATTTCTTTGTTCGTTGCATTTTTAGAAATGCCTAAAGTTTTATAATAATCTATAAATGCCATTATCTAGGTTTATTTTTTATGGATACCTTACTTGTAAACGGTTATCACTCTAATACTAAAAAAAATACAGACAAGTGTTTTAAAGTTGAGGTGCTTAGCTAAGTTAAGATTTCTAAGTTAAAAAACAAGCCAAACCCCTTTTTACTTTGCCTCAAATGAACTTAACAACAACCAGAACCGGGTTCACAAGAAGTGCCTTTGGCTACCGCAGCAAAAGCAAGCTTTGGTTTTTCTGCTGGAATTCCGCACGCATCTAAAGCCAAACAAGCGGTAATCTTAGGAGTTAATAAAAAATGAGTGCCGTTAAAATCTAAACCGAATTTACCAATGGTTTCTTTTCCTTGATACTCTACTTCAATGTCTAAATCATCAAATTGAAACCTTTTTTCAGAAAGCGCTATGATGTTCGTTAATTTCTCTGGATGCAATCTGTGGTCATAATCATTTTCTTCCCACAGTTGAAAATTAATAACTGCTTCACTTCTCACTTTACCCCCACAATCTATAAATTCTTTGGTTACTTTACCAACTTCTGTAACGTGAAAGTGAGGTTTTACCATTTCTCCATTTGGCAATTGAAACCCTATTTTTTCTAAACTTTTTAAGTGATTTTTGATTTCTGATAATTTCATAATTTTATTTTTTTAGCAACAGTTTGCTGTTGCGTTTGTATTAAAAAATAGGGTTAAAGTGTTTTTTACCTTTCCCCAGTTTTCTTGATCGATACAGTAACAAACACTTGTGCCTTCTATAGTACCTTTTATGATACCTACTTTTTTAAGCTCTTTGAGGTGCTGAGAAATGGTTGGTTGTGCCAAACCAATCTCTTTGACTAAGTCTCCACAAACACACGTTTTTAGTTTTATTAAAAACTCTAAAATTGCAATTCTTGCAGGATGCCCTAATACCTTAGCAATGGCCGCAATTTCATTTTGCTGTTCCGTAAATATTTCTGACTTGGTCAACCCCATTTTAATTTGTTTATTGCAATATTACGATTAATGCATGGAAGCGCAATGCGCCATCTCTTTTTTAACTTAATTTTTATAGAGTGAAGAAAGTTTTTGAAGCTAGAACTCTAAATACAAAACATCGTTTATCCTTGTTTCTGTATCGGAAATAGGGAAGTCATAAGAAGCTATTTTTTTAAACCCTGCTTTTTTATAAAAAGCAAGAGCTCTGTCGTTTTTTATCCAAACGTACAACCAAATGCCTTTTTGGTTTTGTTGTTTTACCAACGCTAAATTATGCTGAAACAATTCTTTCCCTAAACCCAAGCCGTAAAATTCTTCTACTAAATACAAACGTTCCATTTTTGTAATGTTTGCACCGTTTATATTTTCGTTTTTATGATTGATAATTATTTTTGAAAAACCAGCCAAAGCACCATCAGCATATATTAAGTTGTATTGATAATCAGGATTTGTAATTTCCTTTATCAAGTTCTCTTCACTAAAACTGTTCTCTAAGTAGGCCTTCATAATTTCTTTAGGAATTACTTCTTTATGAGGCGTAAAAAAAGCTTTTTTACCAACTTCAGAGAGTGCTTTTACATCTTTGATGTTTGCTTCTATTATATAAGACATGTGGTGTTATTTTATTATTTATAAAGAACTTGCGGTAAAAGTATCTCCTTGGTTTACATCGCCAGTTTCATATCCTTTTTGAAACCAACGCATTCTTTGAGCAGAAGTACCGTGTGTAAAAGAATCTGGTACAACGCGCCCTGTAGCCTGTTTTTGCAAACGATCATCTCCAATGGCATGTGCAGCATTTAGTGCTTCTTGTAAATCACCAGGTTCTAAGATTAAAGCTGTTTTTTGAGCGTGGTGTGCCCAAACACCTGCGTAAAAATCGGCTTGCAACTCTAACATTACAGAATATTTATTGTATTCCGTTTGGCTAACTTTACCACGAAGTTGCTGTACTTGTCTGTTTATTCCTGTAATATTCTGAATATGATGCCCAACTTCATGAGCAATTACATAGGCTTGTGCAAAATCTCCAGGAGCATTTAGCTTTCTGCTCATTTCTTGGAAGAAGCTTAAATCGATGTATAACTTGTCATCACCAGGGCAATAAAAAGGTCCAGTTGCGCTAGAAGCAGCACCACAAGCAGAATTTACAGAACCCGTAAAAAGTACCAGAACTGGCGCTTTGTAATTGGGTATCAATTGATGCCAAACATCTTCTGTACTTATTAAAACACGTTTGGTTAAATCGACCAAGTCATTTTCTTCCGGAGTTCCTTTATAAGCCCCCGAAGATTGTATTTGATTGTTGGTGTTTCCTGTTAGTAAACTCAAAGGATTTGTACCTGTAAAATACAAGAGAGCCACAACAACTCCCAAAAGTAGCAATCCTTTTTTAGAGGTTACTAATTTTAAGATCAAACCGATGAACACAGGGCTTAATCTGCCACCAGAACCGCTGCTAGAAGAAGCACCTCTTCGATCATCTACATTAGAACTTTTTCTATTTCCTCTCCACTTCATAATACACTGTTTTTAAAAAAAAGATAAATTTACTATTTAATTTTTACTTGATAAAACTCCGCTTTAAAAGAAGTTTGATTATTTTTTTAATAGGTAGTTTAAATGAGTAAGAGTTCCTTTTTTAAACTAAAAAAACCTCTTTGAATAAACAAAGAGGTTTTGGTTTTAAAGGTCATTGCGAATGCAGGGAAGCAATCTCATTATTTAGAAGCAGATTACTTCGTCATTCTTCCTTGCAATGACGTTTTTTTTAATAGCTGTGGCGATTCGCCACTATTTAATCAATTCGTAAGAACGTTTGATAAACTTGGTTAAATCTTCACCATGTAAAAGGTTCTGAGATAATTTAGCCAAATCAAAAGCTTGAGAAATTAAATGTTTCTGTGCAGCTTCATCTTTACTGTTTAAAATGTCTGAAACCAACGGACTATTTGTGTTTACCACTAAATTGTACATGTCTGGAAAATTACCCATTCCCATCATGCCACCGCCACCACCAGAAGCTTGCATTTCTTTCATTCTACGCATAAATTCTGGAACCGTAATAATAAACGGAGAAGAAGCAGAATCCATCGCTTCTAATTGAACTGTGTAAGATTTAGAATTTACAGCACCTTCTATAATTGGTTTTAAAGTGGTTATTTCTTCTTCAGACAATTTAGAAATTACGTTTTCGTCTTTCTTAATTAAATGATCAACATGGTCTGAATCTACTCTTGTAAATTTCACTTTTTCACCAGCACCTTCTAACTTCTGCATTAAATGCGAAATAATAGGAGAATCTAAAACTAAAACTTCGTATCCTTTAGCCGTTACTTCTTGTATGTAACTGTGTTGTGCTTCTTTATTTGAGGCATATAAAATAACGTGATTTCCGTCTTTATCTGTCTGAGAAGCTTTTGTTTTTTCAATTAACTCATCAAAAGTAAAGTAAGTATCTGCTACTGTTGGGTACAATGCAAATTTCTGTGCCTTGTCAAAGAATTTATCTTCAGACAACATTCCGTATTCAATGATAACTTTAATATCGTTCCATTTTTTTTCAAAATCTGCTCTGTCTTTTTTGAATAGAGAAGCTAATTTATCACCCACTTTTTTGGTAATGTAACCCGATATTTTCTTTACTGCGCCATCGGCTTGTAAACCAGAACGAGAAACATTTAAAGGAATGTCTGGAGAATCAATCACACCTTTTAACATCTGTAAAAAGTCTGGTACAATTCCTTCTACATTGTCGGTTACAAAAACCTGATTTTGGTACAATTGAATCTTGTCTTTTTGCATATCCATAGACGGACTTAACTTCGGGAAGAATAAAATTCCTGTTAAGTTAAAAGGATAATCAACATTTAAATGAATGTGAAATAAAGACTCTTCAAATTGCATTGGATACAATTCTCTGTAGAAATCTTCGTAATCTTTCTCCGTTAAATCGGCAGGCATTTTTGTCCAAGCAGGTGACGTATTGTTTATAATATTGTCAACCGTAATTTGTTTGTGCGCTTCTGTAGTTTCTTTACCTTCTGCGTCTTTTGTAGTTGCTGGTGTAAACTCTGGATCGTTAATTTCTTCTGTACCGAATTTAATTGGCACTTGGTTAAAACGATTGTATTTGTTTAATAAACCACCAATTTTACTTTCTTCTAAGAAGTCTAAAGAATCTTCACCAATGTGCAAGATAATTTCCGTTCCTCTGTCTGATTTGTCGTGTTCAACTAATGTAAATTCAGGAGAACCGTCACACGTCCAATGTGCAGCAGGTGCATCTTTAAAAGACTTTGTAATTAATTCTACTTTTTCTGCAACCATAAAAGCAGAGTAAAAACCTAAACCAAAATGTCCAATAATTCCTGCTTCGTTATCTTTGTACTTATCTAAAAACTCTTCAGCACCAGAAAATGCAATTTGGTTGATGTATTTCTCAACCTCATCACTTGTCATTCCTAAACCTTGATCTTTAATAGTAATTGTCTTCGCTTCCTTGTCAATGCTTACTTCAATCTTAGCATCACCTAATTCAGTCTTTGCTTCACCAATTGCAATTAAATGTTTTAATTTTGAAGTTGCATCTGTTCCATTAGAGATTAATTCACGTAAAAAGATTTCGTGATCTGAATACAAGAATTTTTTAATCAGTGGAAAAATATTTTCTACCGATACATTAATATTTCCTTTTGCCATTTTATGTCTGTTTGTTTTATTTATTATTTGTGCTTAGTACTAGTCAAAAAAAATACCAAACAGGCTATTGTGACAAGATGACAGAAAAGGAACGTTTTAGACAGCATCTCTATGAAAATAAAATTTACTATTTTAGCTTATACAAACAATTAGCAAATAAAATGTACACTATGTATAATTCAAAAATAACCGGACTTGGCTATTATGTTCCTGAAAACGTTGTAACAAATGACGATTTAAAGGGATTTATGGAAACTTCGGACGAATGGATTCAAGAAAGAACGGGAATAGAAGAAAGACGTTGGATAGATCCAAAAACTGGAGATACAACCGCAGTTATGGGCGCAAAAGCTGCTAGAATCGCTATTGAAAGATCGGGGTTAACTAAAGATGATATCGACTTTATTGTCTTTGCTACTTTAAGTCCGGATATGTATTTCCCTGGAGGTGGCGTGCAAATACAAGACATGTTAGATATGCCAACAATTGGTGCTTTAGATGTTAGAAACCAATGTTCTGGGTTTATTTATGCGATGTCTGTTGCAGACCAATTTATAAAAACGGGTATGTATACAAATATTTTGGTTATTGGTGCAGAAAATCATTCTGGTGGATTAGATAAATCTACAAGAGGAAGAAATGTTTCTGTAATTTTTGGGGATGGGGCAGGAGCCGCAGTACTTTCTAGAAGTGAAGCCGCAGGAAAAGGAATTTTATCTTCTCATTTGCATTCGGAAGGAAAACACGCAAAAGAATTGGCTTTAGAAGGACCTTCTACACAACGCTGGGTGCCAGAAATTATCGCAGCAAATGATCCTGAAGATGTTTCTTATTATCCTTATATGAATGGCCAGTTTGTATTTAAACACGCCATCACTCGTTTTTCTGAAGCCATTGTAGAGGGGTTACACGCCAACAATTTAGAAAAAGAAGATATCGATATGTTAATTCCGCATCAAGCGAATTTACGGATAGCACAGTTTATACAAAAGAAGTTTCAGTTAGCTGATGATAAAGTGCATAACAACATTATGAAATACGGAAACACTACGGCTGCGTCTGTAATTATTGCCTTAACAGAAGCTTGGGAACTTGGTAAAATAAAAGACAACGATTTGGTTGTTTTGGCTGCTTTTGGTAGTGGCTTTACTTGGGGAAGCATTATTATTAGATGGTAAAAAAAAGATTCGCTTTTGGTTTTCTCCATTTGCTTTCAAATGACATAAAAAAAAGGTGCTGCATTTTGTAGCACCTTTTTTACTGTTAGAATATTTTTTTAATAGTTTGCTAATGCTATTGTATCTGGGGTGTTTTGTTGTTGTTAAGCCCTCAATTTAGGGAATAAAAAACATTGCTACAAAACACCACCACTACCTCTGGTTTCGTTGCTTTCTCTGTATTTTCTCTTTCTAGCTCTGTTTTTTCCACTTCCGAAATCATAAGAAAAACCAAGATAAATAGCGCTGTATTCTAACGTATATTGTCCGGTTTGTGCAAACGGATTTGTTGCAGAAAAGTCTAGCTTATAACCATCAAAAATATCGGTTCCTCTTAGGGTAATTGCACCATTATTATCTAAAACGGAAAGTTGAGCAGAAGCATTGACTAAGAAATAAGGTTGTATTTTAAACTGTACGCCTTCACTTTTTCCTCTGTAAGAACTAGACAATTGAAACCTTAACTTTTTAGAAGCTTTAAAACTATTGCTCACTCGAGCACTAAAAAGAGTGTTTTTTGTACTTTCTTGTTTGTTGTTGATCACCCCTTGGCTGTCTTGAATGTACAGATTTGCACTTGGTCTAAAGCTCCACCATTTTGTAAGTTTAAAACTCGAAGAAAATTCTACGCCATAACTGTCTGCTGTGTCGTAATTTGCATAAGAAAATAGTTGACGATCTTCATTTGTCTGATCTATATTGATAATTCTACCAATTTTATCTGAAGTGCGTCTGTAGAAAGTACCAAAAGAAAGAGTTCCTTTTTTTATGTTTTTTGTATAATTAATTTCAAATGAATTGGTAAATTGTGGTTGTAAAGTTTGGTTACCAATAGAGGTGCTTAAGGGGGAAGTCCATTCTTGTATTGGCGTAACTTGGTCAATACCTGGTCTGTCTACTCTTCTACTGTAGCCTATTTGGAATTCATTTTTATCGGAAGCATAATACGTAAAATAGGCAGATGGGTAGATTGTGAAAAATACATCTGCATAAGGGGCTATTGCCGCTTGTTCTGTATTAGAAAACAAACCATTTACTGTAAAATGTTCTAGTCTTAAACCACCTTGAAAAGCAAGTTTCTTAAACTTTTTTGTGTAATTGATATACCCAGAATAAATTTCACGATCATAATTTAAAGTTGAATTCCCTTTTGGTACAGTTGCAGAATTTGCATAGGTTTCTATTTCTTGATCTGTAATAATATTATGAAACGTATGTTGAACTCTTGCTTCTAAGCCTGCTTCTATTTTGCCGCCAGAAAGCGGTTTTGAGTAATCTAAATTTGCTAAAAAAGTATCTGAATTGTTGGTGATCTTATTTGTGTAATTATAGCGTTTAGAACCCGGAGTTACGGTTTCTTTGTTGGAGTCTTTTTGTGGATCTCTTGTTTTTGTATAGTTCACTTCGAATTCTATATTTTGTCCTTTTTGATCAAGAGCTAATTTGTAATCTAGATTATACGCCTGTTCTTTTGTCTCATAATGAGATAAGTTTGGCGCATTAAAAATTAAATGATTGTTTTCAGTAACTTTCGTGTCAATACTAAAATCAGTGTCAGCAAAACTTTGCGAAGTATAAAAAGAAAGGGTGTTCTTCTTATTGATGTAAAAATCGACTCCTGTTTTTAGGTAGTTACTGGTTGTATTGTCTGTATAATTTATTTTTTGTCGAAGATTTTTAGCACTCCTATTAAATAAAGCAACGGTTTCAAACTTACCGATATCTGCCCCATAATTAGCATAAAAGTTTACTTTCCCTGTTCTATAATTTGCGTCTAAAGAACCTGTTGGTCTTGTATTTATACTATGATCTAAACCGAAACTTATAGCGCCGTTAAAACCAATTTTAGTATTTTTTTTTAGAAGGATATTGATAATTCCGCTCATGCCTTCGGGCGTATATTTTGCAGAAGGATTTGTAATTAACTCAACACTTTTTACAGAAGAAGAAGGTATTTGTTTTAATACTTTTGAAGGCGATAAATTCGACGGTTTTCCGTCTATTAAAACACGCACATTGTTATTTCCTCTTAGATTGATGCTTCCAGATTGAAAATTTACTTGAACCGAAGGGATGTTTTCTAACAGTTGTAGAGAATTTGTACCCGCAGAAGCTAAATCTTTACCAACATGAATTACTTTTCTATCTATTTTCTGAACAACAGTAGAGGTTTCTAATTGAATATGAACTGCATCTAATTGATGAGTTTCTTCTTCTAACTGAATGGTGGTTAAATTAAAATTTGATTTGTTTTTAGATAATACAATGGTTCTTTTTATGGTTTTGTACCCCATAAATTGAACATCCATAAAAATAGTGTCTAAAGGAAGTTTATGAACTGTAAAATGACCTTTCTTATTTGTAATTGCGCCATTTATAATGGTTGCTGCTTTGTTTTTGCAAATAATATTTACATAAGACAACGTTTTTTTTGTTTGATAGTCAATAATTTGGCCTGTAATGGTTCCTGTATTTTTTACAACTTCGTTTTTGGTTTGGGTATAAAACGGAAGAGATAAAAAAAAAAGAAATAGGGGAATACACTTTTTCATAATTTAAAAATTATGTTTGTAACATTCATAGCAAATTAGTTATTACAAACTTTGTTAAAAGTAGTTAAAATATAGTTCATAAGTAGTTTTGAGCATTGAAAAAGAGATTTTTAGTGTTCAAACAAAAAATACGTTGTAAAACATAAAATGATGTATTTCAATTTTTATATTTGTATGAATTGAAAAACATGCTTAAATTAAATAAAAATATGAAAAAGAAAACCTTAGTTATTGGTGCATCATTAAAAGAAGAGCGCTATGCTAACAGCGCAATAAAAAAATTAAAAGCAAATAATATACCAGTTGTTGCAATAGGTTTAAAAAAAGGAGTTGTTGCAGGCGTTGTTATTGATACGGAGAAGGTCTCGTATGAAGATATAGATACCGTTACGTTGTATTTAAATCCTAAAAGACAAGAAGAATATTATAATTACATTCTTAGTTTGCAGCCAAAAAGAGTTGTTTTTAACCCGGGAACAGAAAATAGGGAGTTTGTGAAATTACTGCAAGAAAATAATATTGAAAGTGAAATTGCGTGTACGTTGGTGTTGTTAGCAACCAATCAATATTAAAAAAAAAACCTGAGGTTTTTAAAGGAAACTTTAGCGTGCGTATTTCGCTTTTATTGTGTGATGCCTCGCTACTAGAGCTTTTAATGCGTGTAAATTACTGTACAGTAAAAATAGTTCCTGGTTTTGCTAAAGATACATTTGCGAAAACAGTTTCTGCTTCAATTTTAAATAAAGAAAGATCTGGATACCTCCCAGAATAATGCCCAATTACCAACTGCTCAACATTGGCATCTTTTGCAATTTGTGCAGCTTCAATAGAAGTAGAATGTTTTGTTTTTTTCGCTAAATCTTGCCTATCATTTAAAAAAGTAGCTTCATGATATAGTAAATCTACGTTTTTAATAATAGGTACTATGTCTGGTTTGTAGCTTGTGTCACTGCAAAAGGCATAGCTCAAAGGTTTTGGCGGATCTATGGTTAATTCTGTGTTTAAAATCACTTCACCAGTAGCCAAAGTAACGTCTCTACCTGCTTTTATATTTAAGTAATCAGCTTTATCAATTTCTGGATATCCGCTAATATTTAACATGTTTAGTTTTCTTGGTTTCTCTTTTTCTGTAAATAGATAACCGTTTGTGTATACTCTGTGTGTTAATGGAATGGTGCTAACGGAAACCTTATCATCTTCATAAATAAGTTCACTTTCTTTAGAAGATAACTCGTGAAAAACCATGTTGAATTTCGCATGAGATTCAGAAATTTTTAACATTTGTAGCGTTGCCTTTTTAATGCCTTTCGGACCAAAAATATGCATTTCTTTTTCTCGGCTTAACATGCCATAAGTAGAGAGTAAACCAACCAAACCATAAAAATGATCTCCATGTAAATGAGAAATAAAAATATGATTTATTTTAGAAAATCCGACTTTATATTTTCGCATTTGGCGTTGCGTACCTTCACCACAATCTATTAAAAAATGATGGTTATTTATTTCTAAATATTGTGAAGTAGGAAAAGCGTTTACACGCGGTGTTGCAGAATGACAACCTAGAATAGTAAGGTGTATCATTTGATTACAAAGCGTTTAGAAATTATGTTTTTATTGTTTTGAATACTGTAGATATACATTCCGGTAGCTAAATCGTTCTTATAAAAAGGAATGCTATTTTTACCCGTTTTAGTTTTGTACGTTTTTTTAAAAACTGTTTTTCCTAAAACGTTTCTTACGGTTAAAATTATGGATGCATCTAAATTAGAATGAAATGTAATTTTAGTAGCGTTTGCAAATGGATTTGGGGATATAGATAGATTTTCTATCCTTTTTTCTTGTGAAAAACTGATAAAAGAAACCGACAAGAGTAAAATAAAAAGTAGTTTTTTAATCATCCATTTGCTTTTTTAAAATCCCAATTCTCTTTCTATTGTTTCCATTTCTATAATATCTTCTGCTTCGTGTAAAGTAGGTACAATATTTAGATTTTCTGGAAAATCATCTACATGAATAGTCGAATTAACAACTACAAATGATGTGCCACTCTGCTGTTTTTCTTCGGCTACAGTCAAAAATAACAAAAAATCTTTATGATCTATGTTAATATCTTCAGAAATTTGAAGTATTAAATTGGCTGTTTTAAAGTCGTTTATTTTTTCAAAGAGTAGATTTTGAAATTCTTTGAATGAATTTTCATCCGAAGAAATCATCGTATAATTTTCTTTTTTATTAATAATCATGCTATCTTTTTATTTGTTGTGCCAGTAAGTAAATAACGGCCATTCTTACAGCAACGCCGTTTTCTACTTGATTCAGAATTATAGAATCATTAGAATCTGCAACGTCACTAGTAATTTCTACACCTCTATTTATAGGACCCGGATGCATGATTACAATTTTCTTACCAAGATTGTCTAAAATATCTTGATTGATTCCAAAAAGCTGCGTGTATTCTCTGGTAGAAGGAAAGTATTTAAGATCCATTCTTTCATGCTGCACACGCAAAACATTCGCAACATCACACCATTCTAAAGCTTTTTTTAAGTTGGTTTCTACTTTTACCCCTAAACTTGCAATGTGTTTTGGTATTAAGGTTGTTGGGCCACAAACCTTAACTTCTGCGCCTTGTAATTGTAGGGCGAAAATGTTAGAAAGTGCAACTCTAGAATGTAGAATGTCACCAACAATTACTATTTTTTTTCCTTTTACAGTTCCTAATTTTTCTCTAATAGAATAAGAGTCTAATAAGGCTTGCGTTGGGTGTTCGTGGGTACCATCACCTGCATTTATAATTTTTGCATCTACATGTTTCGAAAGAAAAACACCTGCACCAACATTTCCATGACGCATTACAACAATATCTACTTTCATCGCTAAAATGTTGTTTACGGTGTCTATTAATGTTTCTCCTTTTTTTACAGATGATTGTCCCGCAGAAAAGTTAATTACATCTGCAGAAAGTCTTTTTTCAGCAAGTTCGAAACTTAGTTTTGTTCTGGTACTATTTTCAAAAAATAAATTAGCAATGGTAATATCTCTTAGAGAAGGTACTTTTTTAATAGGTCTGTTAATTACTTCTTTAAAATGATCTGCAGTTTTAAAAATAACATCAATATCATTAGGTTTTAAATACTTAATTCCCAATAAATGTTCTACGCTTAATTCTGACACATCAACGTTTTTAAGTTAGCTATTTGTTTGTTTTTCTTCATTTTTTCTTTTACAATGTTTTCGAAAGAATTATTTATATTCTATAAAAACAGCGTCTTTTTTGTGAGTTTCGGTCCAAGTTACTAAAACTTTTTCCTCATTAATAGCGTCTACTTGTCTGCCTCTGTAATTTGGCTGAATTGGCAAGTGTCTGCTAAAACGTCTGTCTATGAGCACTAATAATTCAATACTTTCTGGTCTTCCGTAAGATTGAATGGCAGTTAATGCAGCCCTAATACTTCTTCCAGAGAATAAAACATCATCAATAATAACTACTTTTTTGTCTTCAACGAGAAAATTCATTTGTGTGGTTTCTGCCGCCAAAGGAGTCTCTTTTCTTCTAAAATCATCTCTATAAAAAGTAATGTCTAAAAGGCCTAATTCTAAGTTTTTAATATTGTAAGCTGTTTTTAATAGATTGGCTAATCTATTGGCTAAATAAGAGCCTCTAGGTTGTAAACCAATTAAAACAGTGTTCGAAAAATCATTGTGGTTTTCAATTAACTGACACGCTAATCGATGAAGAATAATTTCAATATCTTTAGAGTTCAATAAGGTTTTTTTGCTCATAAGAATGCTACCAATTTAGGCTGATAGTTGTTGAAAATCAAAATTAACGTAAATTTATGTACGCACAAAATTATTAGCGCCTAAATTAAACAAGTGTTTTTGTTAATTAAATTGTTGAAAAGAAATAGAGCAATTCTATATGGAACAAAAGAGTTACAGTACCTTTAATGCACTAATTCAAATATCATAGTCATGCCTCTATTAAAATTTGAATCCATGCTTAAAACCAACAACATTTATTTTTTTGATTTGGTAGAGTTTGAAGAAATCATTGTACATTATTTAGATGTTGGTAAAATATCGTTAGCAAAAAAAGCAATAAAGTTGGGGTTAGAACAGCACCCAGAATCTATTGATTTAAAATTGTTGATGGTAGAGCTACATTTAACTGAAAATGAAGTGGATAAAGCAACCGTTTTATTGAAGAAAATTGAACTCTCATCACCTAATAATGACGAGGTTTTTATTCAGAAAGCAACTATAAATTCTAAAAAAGGATTCCACAAAGAAGCACTATTAAACCTAGAACAAGCACTTACTTTTACAGATGATAAGATAGATGTTTGGTCTTTAATGGGAATGGAATACCTGTATTTAGATGATTATAGAAATGCAAGAATAAGTTTTGCTAATTGTATTGAAGCAGATTACGAAGACTATTCTGCGTTGTATAATATTGTGTATTGTTTCGATATGCAAAAGGAACATCAAGAAGCAATTCATTATTTAAAATCATATATAGATATCAATCCGTATTGTGAAGTTGCGTGGCATCAAATAGGAAGGCAATATTTTGTCTTAGAAAACTATAAAGAGGCCTTAATTGCTTTTGATTATGCCGTTTTAATTGATGAATCTTTTTTGGGTGGTTATTTAGAAAAAGCAAAAACATTAGAACAGTTAGGCAAGTACCAAGATGCCATTGATAATTACTTAATTACTATAGAACTAGATGATCCTACGGCTTATGTGTACTTAAGAATTGGCGAATGTTATGAAAAGTTAGAAAAGCTAGAAGCTGCTGTTTCTTATTATAAAAAGGCGGTGCATGAAGATCCTTTGTTAGATAAAGGATGGATTTTGTTAACCAATTTATATTTCGAGCAAGAACACTACCAAAAATCGGCTTATTATTTAGCAAAAGCCTTAAAGATTGATGAAGATAATGCGTTGTATTGGAGACGTTATGCAGAAATAAATTTAAGACTCAGTTTTTTTGAAGAAGCTGTTGTTGGTTTTAACAGTTGTTTAAAATTAGGCGACAGTTCACCAGAAATTTATATAGGTTTAACAGATGTTTTATCTTTTTTAGGCGAGTTTGATGATGCTTTAAAAGTGCTATTAGAAGCCCAAAAAGTATATAAAGATATTGCTGAAATAGAATACAGGTTGGTCGGTTTATTTTTTATTCTGAATAAAGAAAAATATGCGTTCATCCATTTAATAAGAGGAATGGAAATAGATTATGAATATCATACCATTTTAAATGAATTATACCCGTCTGTTTATGATCATGTAGAAGTTCAAAAATTATTAAAAAATTATAAAAAAGCGATAGAATAAATACTTTTACGCTCTAAATATTAAAAACCTGAATGCTAAAATTCAGGTTTTTTTATTTTTAAATTTTGAATAAAAAGTAAGCGCTGTTTTTTTCAAAACAGCGTCTTACCAAGTAAACTAATAAAACCAAGTATTAGTAACTATATTAGAAGTTAGCTTTCTAATAATTTATAAAAAATTGATATATAAATGTTATGATTAAGAATGCTATTTTAAAAATAAGAGCATCTTTAAACGGTTCTAAGAAGGAGTTCATAGGTTGTTTTTAAAGTGATTTCTACGTTTGTCAGTAGAAGTAATCCGTTTTTATTGAGAGATGTTCTTAATCTTTCGAAACGCTTCCGCCAGAAGATGCTTTTTTGTGCACGGTAGTTGGGTTTCCTTTAAAATCAATAGCTCCGGCACTTGTTGCTTTTGCTTTAATTTTTTTAGATGCGTAAATATTTATGTCTGCTGCACTGGTAGCATTTGCAATAACATTTTCGCTTTTTAGATGATATGCATCAATAGAACTTCCACTTGTGGCATTAGAAACATGATTAACAGTAATTCCAGAAACAGCTATATCTGCACCACTCGTTGCATTTGTTTCTACACTTTCTGCTTCAACCTCAATTTTAATGTCTGCACCACTTGTTGCGCTAATAGAAATTTCTTTGGTTTTTATAGTTGTTTCGCCAAAGACGTCACTACCACTTGTTGCTTTTAAAAGGGTAAGGTTTTCTAGGGTTACGTATACTTTTTTTGCTTTTGCGCGACCAATATTCTTGTCGGAATAAATGTTTAAAACACCATTGCTAACTTCTGTAATAATTAGATCGTGTAAGTTTTCATCCGCTTCAATTGTAATCGTATTCTCATTTCCTTGGCTTATGTACACATCAATTCCTGCACTTACCATGATGCCAGAAAAGTTGTCTTGTGTTTTGCGTTCTTTTACAATTACATTTTTATTACCGTTTACTTTGTTTAGCAGATCTGTACCACAAGAGGTAAAGATAGTCGCTATAAAAAGAATGCCTAAAAATTGGTTGCTTGCTTTTTTCATGATGTTGGTTTTAATTCAGAAGACAAATATCTTTAAATAGATAACTTGTCTCTAAAGTTCGTTGCTGAGTTGTTGCTTTTTTAGGCTGAACTGTTTAAATTGTTTTTTCGTCTACATCTTCAACTTCAATTGCTTCAATACAATCGGTACATTTTAAAGTTTTTTCTGTCATTATAAAATGCTGATTCGCCATATCTGTATCAAAAATTTTCGCTTCATTTTTAATATCATCTAAAAAGTGTTTTACAGAAGTATCAAAATAAACAGTAGTAAATTCTGGAATAAAAATAGTGATACTGATATCTTCATCTTTAAAAATGTTCTTTAATTCTGATAAAAAGAAAGCACCTAAAATAATTTCATTGTCTTTAATGGTGTATTTATACTGAATTTTCTCTGCGTTTTTACGCGCCTTTACACTGGTTCTTCCATAAGATTCTTTCTGAACCACTATATATGCAGCACCAGTATTGCTCTTTTTTACATCTAAGCCTATATCATTCGTGTAGGCTAAACGTTTATTATTTACTTCTACTTCGTATTTTCTAGAACTTCTTCTTAAGTTATGCTGGTAATAAATGGCATCATCATTTTGCATTTTTAAAACAAGCGTATCATTTTTGGTGATGTTTAATGCGCTTTTTTCAACATATTTACCATAATTTGCATGTGTTGTTCCGAATTCTATTCCGGTAAACACGATGGATAATAAGGCAATAATCCAAATTCCTAATAAGGTTAAAGAGGTTGCTTTACTAAATTGTTTTACGTTGCTAGATAAAATTCTTAGACCTAAAACAAATAATACTAAAAACGGAATTCCTACCAATATAAAAACAGAAAGTGTAAGTAACCATCTCGGTAAAGTTGCATCGTAGAAAAACTGTGGGTAGTTCATAAAATCGCCATCAATATTTAAAAACTCTAAACTTCCAATAGAAAACCCTCCAATAATTAGAGATAAAATAACAGCTGCAGCTACAAATACTAAAATGACTCCTATAAACTTCCCTAATACTTTAAAGAAAACTAAGATAATTTTACCAATTGTATTTAAAAAATCTTGTAAACCGTTATTTTTTTTTGTCTTTGCTGAAAAAGTCCGACTCATTTTTTCTGAAAACTCATTCGCCCCATCTTTAAATTTTTCTGAAGCTTGGTTAGCAGCATTTCTAACATTTTCGGAAACATTGGTAAATTCTTCTCGAATTTTTTTTTCAATATTATCGATGTTCACCGGTTCACCTTCCATCTGTAATTTTTCTGCCGTAGTTTTAGCTTCAGGCAATAAAATCCAAAGAATGATGTATAACAGAATTCCGAATCCTGCACCAAAAAACAAGGCCAATAAACCAAGACGAATCCAAATGGTATCAATATTAAAATAATGTGCAATACCAGAAGCAACACCACCTAAAAACTTATCGTCACCGTCTCTAAATAATTTTTTTCCTGTAGAACTATTTCTTGTGGAAGAATAATTAGCCTCTGAATACGCTTCTTCTGCATCTGTATAATCTTCTGGTTGGCCCATGATTACAATAATATCTTCTATGTCGTTTTCATTTACAACTTGTCTAGCGTCGGTGATTTTTTCTGATAAAAGCTCGCTAATACGTGCTTCTATATCTGCTATAATTTCGTTTTTTCCCTGCGGATCTTCACTTAAAGATCTAGATATAGATTCTAGGTAGCGTCTTAATTTTTGATACGCAATTTCATCTATGTGGAAGAAAAATCCGCCTAAATTAATATTTATTGTCTTATTCATTTGAAGTTGGTTTTGTGCTAATTACTTGGTTAACTGCGTTTACTAAATTACTCCAGGTTTTGTCTAATTCTTTTATAAACATGCCTCCGTTCTCTGTTAAAACGTAGTATTTTCTAGGGGGGCCTGAGGTTGATTCTTCCCATCTATAGGATAATAATCCGGCGTTTTTTAAACGCGTTAATAACGGATAAATGGTTCCTTCAACCACAATCATTTCTGCACTTTTTAGTGTCGAAAGAATTTCAGAAGTATATGCATCACCATTTTTTAAGATGGATAAGATACAGTACTCTAAAACACCTTTTCTCATTTGTGCTTTTGTGTTTTCTATCTTCATGTATTGTGATTTATTTTATAAATTTTATGGTAAAAGGATATTTATAATTTTCTCCTTCTTTTGCTTTTAAGGAAGCAATTATTACCAAAGCAATTCCTACTAAATAGATAATTCCTGTGGCAGTTCCAAAACCAATAAAACCTAAAATATTATAGTTATCGAAATTAAAATTAAAATTATCGAAATTATTAAAGTTTCTAAAAAAGGTGCCGAGTGCAAACGGAATAAAAGTAAGCGTTAGAATAAAAGAGTACAAGGTGTAACTTAAATTAAAATTTACGGCTTCTTTGCCTTGTTCATCTAAAAACGGACTTCTATCTTTTAAAGTTTGCCACGCTATAAGTGGTGTGATGATATGACCAAAAGGAAATATAAAACCTGCAAAGGCAGAAATATGTAGTAGAAAAGCATTCGTGTTTTGGCTATTTTGTTTCATAATTTTTAAAGTGTATAATACTTGCTTATGCAAATATATATCTTATAAAAGGTATTATGCAATACATAGTACTATAATTAACATTTTTTTAACATTTTAAAATGATCGTTTTGTAGCTAAAAAAGTGGTAATTTGTGAGGAAATACAAGGCATATGAAGATTACACCAAGAAGAATTACGCTGTACATGTTATTTAAGTTGCCGCTAGGTTATTTAAGTGGAGTGAGAGTAACATCGATATCAGAAACGGCTGCAGAGGTTAAAATTAAGCACAAATGGATGAATCAGAATCCGTTTAAAAGTATGTTTTGGGCGGCTCAAGGAATGGCAGCAGAAATGGCTACGGCAGTTTTGGTAATGAAAGCAATTGCGGTCTCTAAAGAGAACGTATCTATGCTGGTAACGCATCAAGAAGCCACTTTTTTTAAGAAAGCTACAGGTACTATTGTATTCTCATGTGCAGGTGGAAAAGAAATTAGTGAAGCACTAAAAAAATCAAGGGAAACCAAAGAAGGGCAAGTTGTGGTTTTAAGTTCCGAAGGAAAAAATGAAGATGGAGTAGTGGTTTCTAAATTTATTTTTGAATGGAGTTTAAAAGTGAAGTAAAAAAAAATATCCACTGTTAGAACAATGGATATTTATACGATGCTAAAAAAGTATTTAGTTATTTTCTCTAGCCTTAATTTCGCTAATATATTTATCTAATCGTTTACCATAAATAGATTTTTTTACGTCTATAGATAAAGAGTTATTAATCGTGTCTAATAATTTTATGTTTGCATCGTATAATTCTGTTAAAGCAATATAAGGTGCTGCTTCAGAATTAGGGTTGTTCAGTGCGAAATTAGTAGTATATAAATATTTTCTTCGAATCATTCTGTTGAAATCGGTCTTTACTTGCTCAATTAAATCTTCATCTTTAGATTTAACTGCATCAAATTCTTTTTTGATAAACTCTAAACGTTGATTCTTAAATTGGTTATTAATTTTCATGAAATTATTTAAAACCAATTGATTTTCGGATCCTGTAATTTCTGGATTAAAGCCGAAAATATCAATATTATCATTAATAGTAATGGTTCCTTTATTTCCAAAAAATAAGATACTTTTATCAGCTGTATTTCCATTAAAAGTTAAATAATACATTACAGGAGATTCTACATTGTCTGTTAATCTATAATTTCCATCACCAAAAACAGTTACAGAATCTACAGAAACAATTGCAGTATCATTCATTTTTTGAAGGTATAAAGTTCCTTTTTTTAATCCCTTAATGTTTCCTTCAACAATCATATTGCCATCCTTTTTAGAGGAACACGCAATCATTAAAATTGATACTACTAAAACTGCTATAATTTTCTTCATTTATTCTAAATTTGGTCTGCAAATATGCTTTATTTTTTTAAACTGTTGATGCTAATTCCATTAAAATTGTACACAAAATTGCTCCAACAGTACCAATTGCGTAGCCAAAAACAGCTAATAAAACACCTGCACTTGCTAAAGAAGGATGAAATGCTTGCGCAACAATTGGTGCAGATGCTGCACCACCAACGTTTGCTTGACTACCAACTGCTAAAAAGAAATAAGGTGCTCTAATAATTTTAGCAACAATAATTAATAAAATGGCGTGTATGGTCATCCAAACAAAGCCAATTGCTATTAAACCTGGGTTTTCAAAAGCCTGATTCAAGTCCATTTTCATACCAATAGTAGCGACTAGAATGTAAATAAAAACACTTCCTAATTTACTAGCGCCTGCACCTTCGTAATTTTTTGCTTTTGTGTACGATAAAATAATTGCTACAATGGTAGAGATACTAATCAACCAGAAAAAGCCAGAACCTAAGAAAGAAAACACATTTCGCCAAGTTTGTGAGTTTATAGCAGCTACAAATTCAGAGAAAAAATCACTTAAATACTTTGCTGCAAAATGCCCAAAACCAACAGTTCCGAAAGCAATGGCAAGCATAATCATGTAATCGGATAGGGTTGGGTTTCTTTTTACTTTTTTAGTAAAAGTAATTACTTTTTCTTTTAACTCTTCAATGGCAGAAGTATCTGCTTTTAACCATTTGTTTATTTTGTCTTTCCTACCAATTCCTATTAATAAAATTGCCATCCAAACATTGGCAACAACAATATCTACAATGACCATTCCGCCATATTTAGCTGGGTTGTATTTGTAGATTTCTAACATGGCAGTTTGGTTTGCACCGCCACCAATCCAACTTCCTGCTAAGGTAGAGAGCCCTCTCCATACTGCATCAAAATCTGCCCCACCAACGGTTTCCGGAGAAAAAATAGAGATCAATAAAATTGCCAAAGGACCTCCAATGATAACTCCCACAGTTCCTGTAAAAAACATAATTAAGGCTTTAGAACCCAAATTAAAAATTGCTTTTAAATCGATGCTTAAGGTCATTAAAACCAAGGATGCTGGTAATAAAAAGCGACTTGCAACATAATACAGTTGAGACGAGTTACTTACCACGTCTCCTGTAGCATTTGTTGTTTTCCATTCTGGTGAAATAATACCAACGGTTGTAAAAATAGCAGGAATAAAATACGCCATAAATAAACCCGGAACTATTTTATAAAACTTAGGCCAGAAACCTGTTTTTAGATTTTCTGTGTAAAAAACGAATCCTAAAGAAATCATTAAAATACCAAAAACAATGGCGTCATTTGTAAATGTTGGTTGCATATTTAAGATGTTTTTTTAGTAAAATCTGTATTAATAATAACGCCTAGTTGAAGTCTTTTTAAAACTTCATTAGGTAATTTAACTTGAAAGTAGCCCATTTTTAGTTTGATATTATTGTTTAATTTGTAAAGAAAACCTGCACCAGTCCAATTTTGTGCAAACCTCTTAGATTGGTTAAGGTGTAAAAATAACTCATTAAATGCATAAATACTCCAGTTATTTGAAAGTGGGTAATTTATATGTAAGTTGTAACGCATCCAATTTACAAACTGATCTGTAGTTGCATTTTTACGAATAAAACGTTGTTCAAATCTAAAACGTTGTTTGAGCGTAAATTTTCTCCAATTCGATTTTAGATTAAAGTCTTCATAAAAACGATGTTCATACAAATCGATAGAAGAAGTGTCATACGCTACATCTGATGTAGCATTACTGAAGCCTAATGTTAGATTTGTTTTTTGGTTGAATTTATAATTAACTCCTAACCTATAAATTTCTTGTTGAAACTCACTAGCCATTTCATAGTATCTAAAATGAGCCATGGTCTTAAGGGCATATTTTTCGGATAATTTATGAGAACCATTATACATGTACCAAGTTCCTAATTGGTTTGCTGCAGTTTTTTGTGCTTCTGTTTTATGAATGATAAAGCTTAGACATCCTAATAGGATTATTTTACGCATATTTAACTTGTAACATACTTTTTTCATTCGAATAGGTTTGTTGATTTTTTTTTAATAATGGCGGACAAGATACAAAATTGAAAACGCTCAATAAAATTGAGCGTTTTTTTAACAGTATTCTATTTTGTCATTGCGAGGTACGAAGCAATCTGCTTATTAATTGAAAGATTGCTTTAGCTATCACCTCGCTAAAGGCTCAAGCCTCGTAAAGATACCTTTATTATTCTTCTTCTTTCTTTTTAGGGGCTCGTTTTGCCTCTTTTAAAGCCTGCATTAACATCCATTCTATTTGTCCGTTTGTAGAACGAAACTCATCTGCAGCCCATTTCTCGATGGCTTTTATCATTTCTTCATTAACTCGCAACGCGAAAGCTTTCTTCTTTGCCATTTTTACTTTTTTACAAATTGAACAATTGTTTCAATTAGTTTTTCTGAAATTGGATATGCCGAAGCATGATAAGATTTTAGATTGTCTTCTTCTTTTATAATGTCTTTTAAAACATGATTCATGTTTTCTATAATAACCAATTTAGAAGTTGGTTTTGCTGTATGCAATGCTTCTGCATCTTCAATATTTACTTGCAAATCTTTATCACCATTCAGAATTAAAACAGGAATGGTTAATTTTTTTATTTCTTCTAATGGATTTAGTTGCATCCAAGAATATAAAAAAGACTGATTTTGTTTCGCAAACACACTCATTAAAAACGGATGTATAACTTTAATTTTTCCTTTCACTCTTAATGTATCAAATTGTTGTTGTGCGGCTTCACCTAAAGTAGGGTTGTTTTTACTAATTTGTTTTACAATTGTTTGATCAATGGTTTCTCCTGCGCCAGCAAGAGAAATGTATTTAGCTACATTTTTTGATGCCAACATGGCAATTAAAGAACCTTGACTGTGTCCAACTAATATGATTTTAGAAAAACGTTTATCCTTCTTAAAATAAGTTATAACTTCTTTAGCGTCAAAAGCAAAATCTCTTAGACGTGTATTTTTTAAAAACTCTTGGTTGTTTTTATTCGCCGTTCTTTTATCATAACTAAAAAAACCAATATTTTCTTTATTTACAGCATCTCTAAATTGTTTAATATAGTTTGCTTTTACGTTTTGTGCTGGCTGATTTCCGTTTCTATCTACAGGGCCAGAACCATGAACCCAGATAATTAAGGGTGTGTTTTCTTTCGAAAAAGTTAAGGTTCCGGGCAGTTCAATTGCTTTGTTGTGTATTGTAATTTCTTCGGATTGCACTTGCGCCATTGCCACTGAAACTCCGAATAAATAAATAACGAAATAGCTTATAATTCTAATCATACTATTTTATTGATTTAAATTTATAAAAGGATACTAATGCTAGGTATATTAAAATAATTCCTATAACTATTGGCATTATCCAATGTAACTCTAATCCTTTTATTTTAGAAGATTTAATTATAGTGTGTATTATTAGTAGACATAATGTGGCCAATAGAAGTGCTGTGAAAATCATTGTTTTTATATTTGATTTTTTTTCTAAAGCATTTAATTTTCGTTTTGGAAAACTAACGACTTTTTGATATTTTGCTCCTAATATAAACCCAGCTGAAAGTATTGTGGAAACAAATGGAGCGAACCAAATATTTTCTTTAGAGTTATACCCATTAGGTTTTCCTAAAATGTCAAAATGAACAGCAATTATAGATGGTAAAGAATTGTAAGAAATAATTATATATACCCAAGAAAAAATTAATAAAACAATAGTTAAAGCTATCAAAATATAATCTAGGTTTGAAAAATGGGTGTTTTTATAAGCAATCATACTATTTTATTTTTATACGTCTTTAAAACATGTGCTGCTTCCTGTTTTTTCTGTGTTCCAATTAATAATTTTTCTCCATTTTTAAGGATTAATTGAATGCCAATATCACCAGAAACATTTACTGCTTTTTCTTTTCCTTTGTTAAAAAAAAAGCCACCTCTTAAACCCCAGCCACCAAACTCGCTAATGGGAAGGTAGGTTCTTACACCTGCTTTCGAAATTTCATTCCAAGAAATGGTTTTTAAGGAAAAATGAAAAGGAAAAAACTGATAGTGAATGCCTTTTTCATCAATTCTAGTGATTAGTTTAAAGGAGAAAACAATAGCAACAGAAACCAAAATCCCTATTAAAGTCAATACAAATTTAGTAGTAGAAAGATTCGAATCTACTTCTAAATACTTTTTAATTACAACAGTAATAGGTACAATGATACTAACCGCCAATATAATTATTAACCAAGTTTGCGTAAAACGTTGTTCTTCTTTAAACACTTTCATTTTTATCTATTTTTATTTCTTTCTAAAATAATAGAATTCCAGCCTTGAGGTATTTCTTTTAAAACCCATCCTTCTCTGGCATGTTGATTCAATACATCTTCAAATTTTTGAATTCTATTTCTAAAACCTAATTTTAGTTCAACTAGTTTATACTCTTTCATTATTTGTTTTTTTAGCTTCTAAATTTAGAAATTTCTACGAACCCCTAATTTAATGACTTAAAGTACCTGCATTTACAACAGGAGAAGCTTCTTTGTCTCCGCATAAAATAACTAGTAAATTACTTACCATTGCAGCTTTGCGCTCGTCGTCTAATTCCACAATTTTTCTTTTATTTAATTCATATAAAGCCATTTCTACCATTTCAACAGCACCTTGTACAATTTTATGTCTTGCTGCAACAATTGCAGTTGCTTGCTGTCTTTTTAACATGGCAGAAGCAATTTCTTGCGCATAGGCTAAATACCCAATTCTTGCCTCTAAAACTTCGATTCCTGCAATAGACAAACGCTCGTCAATTTCTTTTTCTAAAGCTTCAGAAACTTCATTTACACTAGAACGCAATATAATGTCTTCATCAGAACCTTCATCAGCAAAATTATCATAAGGGTACATGCTTGCCAATTTTCTTACCGCAGCATCCGTTTGTACGCGTACAAAGTTCTCATAATTATCTACGTCAAAAGCAGCTTTGTAAGTATCTGTAACACGCCAAACTAAAATAGTAGAAATCATTATTGGGTTTCCTAATTTGTCATTTACTTTTAGGCGTTCGCTATCAAAATTACTGGCTCTTAAAGAAATGGCTTTCTTTCTGAAAAAAGGATTTGCCCAATACAAACCGTTTTCTTTAATGGTTCCTACGTATTTCCCAAATAATAAAACTACTTTAGAAGTGTTGGGGTTTACCAATATGAAACCGAAAAAGCCAATAAAAGCGATCACTGTTGCTAAGATGTAAACAGGGTTTTTTTGCTGAATTGCAATGGCAATACTTCCAAAAAATAAGATAAGAACAATTATTAACATTAAATAACCGTTGGCTGGCTTGATGATTTTTTCTGATTTCATTGTGTTTGTTTAAGTTTGATATTAAAATGATATCACAAATATATCGAATTATTTTATTGGTTTCCAAATAATTTTAAATTATATTTTTTATAACTTCGCAAAAAAAATATATAAAATTCTAAAGATGAAACTTAAATTACTTTTATTGATATCTTTCTTTTTTGTTGCAAAACCAGCTACAGAAGAGATTATTTTTTGGGGACAGAATGGACACAGAGTAACAGGTAAAATTGCCGAAAACCATTTGAAGAAAAAGGCAAAAAGAAAAATAGATAAAATTTTAAATGGGCAAAGTTTAGCATTTGTATCTACTTATGCTGATGAAATAAAATCTGACAAAGCTTTTAGGAAATATTCTTCTTGGCATTATGTAAATATGGATTTGGATGAATCTTATGCAGATACAGCCAAAAACCCAAAGGGAGATATTGTTACCGGAATTAATAAATGTATCGAAGTTTTAAAGGATAAAAATAGTTCTGATGAAGATAAAACGTTTCATTTAAAAATGTTAATTCATTTTGTGGGAGATTTACATCAACCGATGCACATTGGGCAAAGAGAAGATAAAGGTGGGAATACAATACAAGTGCAATGGTTTGGTCAAGGAGCAAATTTACATTCGGTTTGGGATACAAAAATGATTGAGAACTGGAATATGAGTTATTTAGAATTGGCAGATAATGCGAGAGATTTATCTAAAAAACAAATAGCAGCTATTGAAGCAGGAACCTTAGTAGAATGGGTAGATGAAATTCATGAAGTAACAAAAAAAGTATACAATTCTGTGGAAGTTGGAGAGAAGTTAAGCTACAGATATTCGTACGATCATTTTGGTACCGTTAGAGATCAGTTGCAAAGAGGAGGAATTCGTTTGGCAAAAATATTGAATGATATTTTCTGTTAAACCTAGAAATAAATAATGTTTAAAAAGCCTCGTTAATTGTTATTAATGAGGCTTTTTGTTAAGAATCAGTTAATTCTTTACTTCGTTATCAATTAATATGTAATTTTATAGAATGAAATTAAAATCAATTTTTCTGTGCTTTATTTTTTTAGGAATTGTTTCTTGTAAAAAAGAAGTTGCTAAAAAAGAGAAAGAAGCACTAAGCACTTCAGCAATTACTGTTAAAACGTATACATATAAAGAGTTAAAACCTTTGCTAGAAAAAAATGATGGCAAAACGTATGTTGTTAATTTTTGGGCAACTTGGTGTGCGCCTTGTGTTAAAGAACTGCCAGATTTTGAAAAACTGAATAAAGAATATGCTTCTAAAAATGTAGCGGTATTGTTAGTGAGTTTAGATTTTCCGAAACAGATAACGCGTAAGTTAATTCCTTTTTTAGCAAAGAGAAATATACAATCTAAAGTTGTTTTATTAGACGATGTTAATGAAGATATTTGGATCAAAGCAATCGATTCTACTTGGTCTGGAGCAATACCAGCAACCTTAATTTACAATAAAAATAAACGAAAGTTTTATGAGCAATCTTTTACTTTTGAAACGTTAGAATTAGAGTTGCAAGCTTTTTTAGAGTAGTAGATTCTTTGATACAATTAAAGTGAAAATATTCTTAGTTTTAAATAGTTTAAAATTCTACACAAATTTATTTTGCTCAGGGTTTTTATTTTTTATAGCAGTTGCTATGTGTTTACAGTTGTGGTTTAGAAAATAAATCACAGATAAAAGTACGTTAGAAATTTCTTAAGTAAGCAAGGAAAAGTAAATTTTTAATTGGATGATGTGTTTTCTTCTTTTTAACATCCAGGACAACTTATAGCCATGGGTTCAATTATTTTAAGAGATTCAGTTTTTTTTGATTTTTTAGGTAATTTCCATCCATTTTTTTTTAGTCCAATATTTTTTTCTGCGCTCAATATTTTCAATTCTTTTTTTTGCTTGGTGTTTCCATAAGGAATTGGGATAATCTTTTATTAAAAATTCATACTCTGATATAATTTGATTTGGTGAATTTTTTAATTCAGATAAAACTATTTTCTCGTAAACCTTAAAAGGTTTTATAAATTCAGTACAGCGTTTAAACTGTTCACTAATAATTTATTTTGATTTTCAAGACTAGTTATTCGGTTTTCTAACTCCCTCAATTTGTCAGTCTTATTACAAGATGTAATGAGTGAAAAAAACAAGAATAGTATAAGACTACTTTTCATTTTCAGTTCGTTTAAATTGCGCAGATACATAACGTTAATACGAATAGGTTTTATTTTTAATAACTTAATATCAGCACTTAGCGAAGTTATCTTTTTTTTAAGAATAAAATCGAGTCTGAAACTATTTGTTTTTAAAACAAAAAAAACCAAGCTTTCGCTCGGTTTTTCTATACGCTATTTAATGTTTTTTATTTTCTAATAATTGCCCCGCAACCAATTCTTGGTCCTGCTGCGCCAGAAGGTTGAGAACTAAAATCATCTGGACCTTCGTGAATAATTATGGCATGTCCAACAATATTTTTATTCACATCTTTACCACCAACAGCCCATAAATTAGTTTCTCTTTCGATGGTTCCTGTTCCGTCTTTGCCCACCACTAAGTTTCCAATATCACCAACGTGAAAAGGTTCTTGCATCCATTTTCCGTGATTTTTGTCTGTAGGATTCCAATGTCCTCCGGCAGATTTTCCATCAGGTGCAGAACAATCTGCAATTTCGTGAATATGAATGGCGTGGTTTCCTTCAGAAAGACCAGAAAGTTCCGCTTTCATAGTTACAACCCCGTCTTTTTCTATAAAAGTGACAGTTCCAGAAACGTCACTACCACTTCTTGCTTCTATTGTTGCAATTGCTTTCTTTTTATCAGTAGCACAAGAAGCTAATAGTAGTGTTGAGAATAAAAGAATTCCGAATTTTTTTAAGGTTTTCATCATTTAATATTTAAAGTTAATAATTCAAAGGTAAGAACTATAAAATTCCTTCTTTGCTAACTTGTATTTATCTTTTATTATTTTTAAATGTTTTGTTAAACAATAGCTAAAAGTAGCGTTGAAAAAGTTTATTTTTTTTATCTTTAAATATTAATAGAACCGCGTATGAATTTAGAGAAATATAAAGTTTCAACAAGTATTAAATTGAAAAATTTTGATACAAAAGAGGTTTTAGAAGAGGCTAAAAAGAAGCTAAAAAAACTTCGAAAAAAGTTAAGTGAAACGCAAGACACTATGTACGCAGAAGGCAAGTATAGTGTGTTAATTTGCTTGCAAGGAATGGATACTTCTGGGAAAGATAGCTTAATTAGAGAAGTTTTTAAAGATGTAAATGCACGTGGCGTAGAAGTACATAGTTTTAAAGTGCCAACAGAATTAGAGTTGAAGCATGATTTTTTGTGGAGACATTATATTGCATTGCCAGCAAAAGGAAAAATAGGCGTTTTTAACAGAACGCATTATGAAAATGTGTTGGTAACAAGAGTGCATCCTGAATATGTTTTTGGTGAAAACATTCCGAATATTAAAGAAATAGAAGATTTAGACGATGCTTTTTATCATGATCGCATGGAAAGAATAAATGATTTTGAAAGTCATTTAGCAAAAAACGGAACTATTGTGCTAAAATTTTTCTTAAATCTGTCTAAAGACGAACAAAAAAATAGGCTGTTAAGAAGGTTGAACATTCCAGAGAAAAATTGGAAATTTTCTGTAGGCGATTTAAAAGAACGCAAGTTGTGGGACAAGTATCAGTTTTGTTATGAAGATTTATTAAATAGTACTTCAAAAGAAAATGCACCTTGGTTTATAATTCCTGCGGATGATAAAGATTCTGCTAGATATATTTTGGCAGAAATTTTGCAAAAAGAATTAGATAAATACGATTTTAAAGCACCAGAATTACCAGAAAAAGTTGCGGTAAGAATAGATGAGTTTAAAGAACAATTAAACAACGAATAGTTCTTGACTGCGCTCGAACGAACAATTATATGACTACTTTAGCGGAGCATACAAAATGTCTCTTCGAGCGCAATCGAGAGGTTACAAATTTCACGAACAATAAAGAATGAACTTAAATTTAACAAAACCTATTGTATTTTTCGATTTAGAAACTACAGGCGTAAATATTGCAACAGACAGAATTGTAGAAATTGCTGTTTTAAAAGTGTTTCCTAACGGAAATAAAGAAAGTAAAACGTGGTTGGTAAACCCGGAAATTGAAATACCTCAAGGGTCTATCGATGTTCACGGAATTACCAATGAGAAAGTAGCTTCAGAACCAACTTTTAAAGAGCTAGCACAACAAGTTAGTGAAATGATTGCAGGTTGTGATTTGGCTGGTTTTAATTCTAATAGATTCGATATCCCTCTTTTAGCAGAAGAGTTAATGCGCGCAGGTATCGATTTTAATATGAAAGATAGAAAAGCGATTGACGTGCAAGTAATTTTTCATAAAAAAGAACAAAGAACGTTAGGAGCTGGGTATCAGTTTTACTGCGGAAAAGAATTAGAAGGCGCGCATGGTGCAGAAGCAGACACCAATGCAACGTATGAAATCTTGTTGGCACAACTAGATAAATATAAAGATATAGAGAATTCTGTAGACGCTTTAAGTGAATTTTCTACACACGGAGAAAGAGCCGATTTTGCTGGTTTTATTCTGATGAATGATGAGAAACAAGAAGTTTTCTCTTTCGGAAAATACAAAGGAAGAACCGTAGTAGAGGTATTTAAAGAAAACCCAGGATATCATAACTGGATGCAGAATGCAGATTTTCCGTTGTACACCAAAAAGGTATTGAAAGAGATTAAAGATAGAATGACGGTGCCTAAAAAGAAAATGTCTGACAAAGATAAATTACAGGCTTTGCAGCAGAAATTTAATTTGCGATAGATTTTTTATCATTTCGAAACCAGTCTTTTTAGACGTTTTAGAAATCTAAAAAATGAATCAATTAAAAAAAGTGAAATCATGTTTACAGAATATAAAAATTTACCGAGTAATTCTCGTGTTTGGATTTACCAAGCAGATAGAGAATTTACAAATAAGGATATGGAATTTATTGCTTTAAAGGCAGAAGACTTTATCAACCAATGGACACGTCATGGAGACGATTTAAAAGGTTCGTTTACCATTAAGTACAATCAGTTTTTAGTGTTGGGAGTAGATGAGAGTTTTAACAATGTTTCTGGTTGCTCTATTGATAGTTCTGTTCGTTTTATACAAGCTTTAGAAAAAGAACTTTCTTTAGACTTAATGAATAAAATGAATGTTACTTTTAAAAATGATGAGACGATTAACCTAGTAAAATTACCTGATTTTCAAAGATTTGCGAAAGAGCAGAAAGTAACATTAGAAACTATTGTTTTTAATAACATGGTAGCTACCAAAGAAGAGTTTGAAAAGAATTGGGAAGTTCCGGCCAAAGAAAGCTGGCACAAACGCTTTTTGGTATAACTATTGATTTTAAGATATTGTATTAAGACTGCAGAAAGTTGCGTTAAGGATTGAAACGGCATCCTTTTTAAATTCTTTTTAATTGGCGCTATTATGAGGAAGAATGACGAAGTAATCCGTTTTAGTAAGCAATTACTCTAATTTAGAGACTTGTAGTTTCTGAAGCAGCATTTAAAAAGATATAGTGGAAAGCCTGTTAAAACGCTCAAAAAAAATTGAAAAATTAGCATGAAGAAAAAGATATTATCACTGTTATTAATTGCTATTGTCTACAATTTAGGCGCGCAAAGATTAGATCCGTTAAGAACGAAAGACTTTGTTGCGCAAGAAATTTGGGTAGATAGTATTTTAAGCGCGATGTCTGTAGATGAAAAAATAGGACAGTTGTTTATGATACAAGCCTATTCTAATCTAGATGAAAAACACGAGGATTTTGTTGCTGAAATGATTACAAAATACCATGTTGGTAATTTAATTTTTATGCAAGGAACGCCCAGAAAACAGGCGGAATTAACAAATAGATATCAAGATTCTGCAAAAGTGCCTTTGTTAATTGGTTTTGATGGTGAATGGGGTTTAGACATGCGTTTAAAAGACACGTATCGTTTTCCTTGGAACATGACTTTGGGTGCAATTAGCAATGATTCTTTAGTAACGCAATTTGGAAAACATCTTGGGCAGCATGCTAAAAGAATAGGAATTCACGTCAATTTTGCGCCAGTATTAGATATTAATGTCAATCCAGAGAATCCGATTATTGGAAATCGTTCTTTTGGTGAAGGTAAAGAAAATGTTACCGAAAAAGCAATTGCGTTTATCAAAGGAATGCAAAGTGAAGGTATTTTAGCAAACGGGAAACATTTTCCTGGGCACGGAGATACGGCAGCCGATTCTCATCATACTTTACCGCTGTTAGATTTTGATATAGCGCGCTTAGATTCTATAGAATTGTATCCGTACAAAAAAACCTTTGATGTTGGTTTGGCAAGTGTTATGACGGCACATTTAAACATACCTAGCTTAGAACCAGATCCTAATTTACCAACGTCGCTTTCTAAGAATGTAGTAACTCATTTATTACAAGAGAAGTTAGGTTTTGAGGGCTTAATTATTACAGACGGCTTAAATATGAAAGGTGCAAGTAATTATGCTACTTCTGCACAGATAAATTTAGCGGCCATACAAGCAGGGAATGATTTGTTGTTGATTCCGCAAGATGTGCCAGCTTCAATCGCTATAATTAAACAGGCATTAAATACAAAAACATTAACAGAAGAACGTTTAGATTTTTCTGTAAAAAAGATTTTAAAATCTAAATATTGGGCAGGTTTACAAAATTACAAACCAATTGTTTTAGAGCATATTGAAGCAGATCTAAATAGGATAACAGATGATTTGTTACACAGAGAATTGGTAAAAAACTCTTTAACTTTAGTAAAAAATATTAATAGCAATTTACCGATTAGAGATTTAGAAAAGAGAAAGATTGCTTATGTAAAGTTAGGCGATGCAGAAAATGATTCTTATCTAAATATGCTTAAGAATTATACGAAGGTAGAGGTTGTTTCAGCGAATAACTTAGACGGACTTATGGCAAAATTAAAACCTTATAATTATGTAATTATTGGTTTTCATAAATCGAATCTAAACCCTTGGAAAAGTTATAAGTTTTCAAATAAAGAGTTGGTTTGGTTGCAAGAAATTGCACGAGAAAAGGCAGTAGTTTTAGATGTTTTTACGAGTCCGTATAGTTTGTTACAAATAAAAAGTTTTGCAAATATAGAAGGTTTAATTGTTTCGTATCAGAACAGTAAACTAGCACAAGAAACTTCTGCACAATTGTTATTTGGTGCTTTTACAGCAAAAGGAAAATTGCCAGTTTCTATTGGTACAGAATTTAAAGAAGGTGCAGGTCTTATGAGTTCTAATTTAAGCAGGTTCGAATACACAATACCAGAAGCTGCAGGTATGTCTTCTAAAAAGTTAGCTTTAATAGATGAAATGGCAGGTACTATTATCGGTGAAAAAATGGCACCTGGTTTTCAGGTTTTTGTAGCTAGAAATGGGAAAGTAATTTTAGAGAAAAGTTACGGGCATCATACACATGATAAGAAACTAAAAGTACAAAATTCTGATATTTACGATTTGGCTTCTCTTACTAAAATATTAGCTTCTTTGCCTTTAATGATGAAGGCAGAAGAGGAACATAAAATTCCCTTATCTGCAAGTCTAAGAGATATTTTACCAAGTTTTTCTAATTCCAATAAAGAAACAGTAACCGTTAAAGAGGTGCTTTCTCATTTTGGTAAATTAAAAGCGTGGATTCCTTTTTATGTAGGGACACAAGACAGTGTTACAGGTGAGAATTTATCAAAGTTTTACAGAAAAAAGAAGTCGAATGAATTCAATATTAAGGTTGCCGAGAATCTTTTTATCAATACGAATTACAAAGACAGTATCTATAAATACATAAAAGATGCAGATCAAAGAAAAAGCGATGGGTATAAATACAGCGATTTAGGATATTATATTTTTAAAGAAGCATTAGAACTAAAATACCAAAAACCATTAGAAACATTGGTAGATGAACAGTTTTATAAATCTTTAGGAGCAAACAGAACAACGTATTTACCACTAAAAAAGTTTGCTAGAAATGAAATTGTACCCACAGAATTAGATACGTATTACAGAAACCAATTATTACAAGGTTATGTGCACGATATGGGGGCAGCAATGTTAGGAGGCGTTGGTGGGCATGCAGGTTTATTTGCCAATGCAAATGATGTTGGTAAAATTATGCAAATGTATTTACAAAAAGGTTTTTATGGTGGAAAACGATATTTAAAATCGGAAACCATCGATAAATTTAACCATCGATATTTTTCTGATGAAAAAGTAAGAAGAGGTTTGGGGTTTGATAAGCCACAATTAAATCCGCGTGTAAAATCTACCTGTGGTTGTGTTTCAGACGATAGTTTTGGGCATTCTGGTTTTACAGGAACCTATACTTGGGCAGATCCAAAAAGCGGCCTGGTGTATGTTTTCTTGTCTAACAGAGTGTACCCAAACATGAATAATCGAGGTTTGATTGACAGTAATATGAGAACTAGAATTCAGCAAGTAATTCAAGATGCTATTATAGATTAGAAGCTGTTTTCTGCTTGAAGTTTGTCTTGAGTGAAGTAGAAAGTAACTCGATTTTTTTTTGAGAAAATAGAAAAGAGCTCAAACAAATGCAGCGATGGATACTAAATTTGTTTGCCTGCTTCTGTAAAATCTCTGTACTTTCTAACATTTGTAGGTGCTAGTTTTGCGTAGATTAAAATTAACAAAGCAGAAACAGATAGGTAAAACAAACCCACTAGATTCCCATAATAAACACTTATAATATACGCCTGTAAACAGTAGAAAAAACTGCACATAAAAAGGTTTAAACTAAATCGAAATGTGTCTATAAATTCAATTTCATCAATTTTTTTAGAAGCTTTTTTCCAGAGTAAAAACGGAAAGAGGCTATTTAAAATAATCAAATATAAAAGCGGTTTTAGATCGTTTTTCTTGGGAGGTTTTTTCGAAGGAAATGAATTGCTTTTAATCATTTCATTTACGCTGTCTACTTTTGTAAAATCTACCTGAGCATCATTTAGTTTTTGTAAAATTGTTTCGTACTTCTCATCATCAGGAATATGAACTGAGATTATTTTTAATTGCTCTGTTACTTTATTTTTTAAGATATTAATTGATTTGGCTAACGAGTTTTCTTCAAAAAGAGTTCTTGTGGTAATTGGTTTGCCATAATTTATGGTAACTTTTGCAGGAAAGTGAGAAGGGTGTTGGTAAGTTATTCCTACAGGAATTACGGTAATTTCTAAATCTTTGTGTTTTTCTAAAGCTCCAAATAAAATTCTTGTAAAACCTTTGCTTAAAGGTCTAATTGTTCTTTTTTTATCGTGACTTCCTTCTGGGAAAATCATTAAGGTTTCGCCTTTTTTGAGAATATGATGGCATTTTTTAAAAATTTCTTGATTGTTTGCAAGCTGTTGAATTCCGTCTCTAATTCTATAAATAGGCATTAAATACAGCGACTCTAAGATTTTTTTAACAATCGGATTTTTAAAAGACGCAGCGCGTACTAAAAAATGATTCTGTCTCTTATTCGTTGTGGTAACATACAACGGGTCTACCAATCCGTTTGGGTGATTTACAGCAAATAGAACAGCTCCTTTCTTGGGTATATTTTCTTTACCTAAAACGGTTATTTTTTTACTATAAAAAAACAAACCAAATTTCATGTAACTCCAAACGAGGGTAAACCAAATCTTCTGAATCATAAATTATACTAATTTTATTGTCTTTTTTTTGCGTGGTTTTCTTCCCCAATAAGTTGCTAGAAGAATTCCAGAAAAGACATCCCAAATTCCCCAGAAAGCTGCTAGTAAAGCCATCCCGCCTAAACCATCAAAGAAACCAAAGATTAATAGTAAACCCAGGCCTCCATTTTGTATACCCGTTTCCATTGCAATGGTTTTGGTGTCTTGTTTATTTAATCCAAAACTTTTAGCAGTATAAAAACCGAGAATAAACGCAAAAATATTATGAAAAACCACCAATAATATAACGTGGTGAATATGATTTGAAAATACGTCTAAATTTTGTGAGAAAGCAACAAATATAAGTGCGATAAAAACCAACATAGATAAAGGTTTTAATACTTTTTCTATTTTTCCTGCCATTTTAGAGTGGTAGTGCTTTATGAGCATTCCAAAAAATAATGGAATTCCTAATATTAAAGAAACTAACTTCAATAAATCTACCCAATTTAATTCTACTGTTTCTAAAATAGCATTTGTAGGTTCATAAAGACTTCCCCAAAACTGCAAGTTAAAAGGCGTCATGAAAATACATATTAAGGTCGCAAAAGCAGTTAAGCTAACCGATAATGCAGCATTTCCGCCAGCCATTTTACTAAAAAAATTAGAAACATTTCCGCCAGGGCAAGCGGCTATTAGCATCATTCCTAAAGCAAAACTTGGGTGCGGTTCTATAATTAATATGGCGATAAAAGTAAGTGCAGGTAACAATATAAACTGAGATAAAATACCCACAAAAAGTATTTTAGGTTTTTCTAAAAGGCGTTTAAAATCATTTATAGAAATACCCAAAGCGACACCAAACATAATAATGGCAATTGCAATATTTAAAACCCACAATCCGCTAGCATCGAAGTTTATTTTTATGGAATCTATGTCAATTTGGTTTTGCATTCTTCTTTATTTTGAAATGTCTGGTCGAGCGCAGATGAGATGCTAATTTAGGTTCAACAAGACATTGCTATTTAGTTCTTAAAAGCGTATTCAATAATGTTACACCCCATTTTTAAAGCTTTTTCTCTTACACTTTTAGGGTTGTTGTGTATAATTTCATCTTCCCATCCATCGCTTAAATCGGTTTCATAATCGTAAAAAACAACCAATCTGCCTTCATAGAAAATGCCAAAACCTTGTGCGGTTTTTTTATCGTGTTCATGAATTTTTGGCATTCCGTTGGGGAACTTAAAGGTCTGATTATAAATAGGGTGATCGTTCGGAATTTCTTTAAATTCTAATTTTGGAAAAACTTTTTGTATTTCTTTTCGAATGAATTTATCTAATCCATAATTATCTGAGATGTGTAAAAATCCGCCAGAAATTAAGTAATTTTTAAGGTTTTCTATCTCATCATCAGAAAATAAAATGTTCCCATGACCTGTCATAAAAACCATTGGGAAGTTAAAAATATCTTCATTGCCAACTGCTACTGTCTGCGGATTCTTAGAAATACTTGTTTTAATATTAGTGTTAGCAAAAGCTATCAAATTAGGAATTGCCGTAGGATTTGAATACCAATCCCCACCGCCATTGTATTTTAAGATAGCAACATCTTGTGCGTTAACAATAATAAATATAAAATTAAAGATTAGAAATATATTTTTTTTCATAAAATAAAAAATGTTCGATACCATTTGTATGAAAAATAGAAATTAAACGAACGGATATTTAGTTATTGAAAGCAAGATACTAAATTACTGATTGATAAACGAAACAATATTTACAGCAACTAAAGCAGCCGTTTCTGTGCGCAACCTACTTTCACCTAAAGAAATAGGGATGCATTTTTTAGCTAAGGCTTTTTTTATTTCCTCAATAGAAAAATCACCTTCAGGACCAATTAAAATGGTTGTTTTTTCTGAAGGTTTTACAACGGTTTGTAACACGTTTTTGTCTTGTTCCTCGCAATGTGCAATACAAATTTCTCCTTCAAAATCTTGATTGATAAAGGCATTAAATTTTACAGGAGCATTCAGTTTTGGCAACGTAAATTTTAAAGATTGCTTCATTGCAGACTGCATAATTTTCTCAAACCGTTCTAATTTTACAATTCTACGTTCTGAATTAGAACAAATAATTGGTGTAATTTCATCGATACCAATTTCTGTTGCTTTTTCTAAAAACCATTCGATTCTGTCGTTATTCTTTGTAGGTGCAATTGCAATGTGTAAATAATAATTCCAAGGTTTTGGTTTTTCTTCAGCTTTAATAATTAATGCAGAACATCTTTTATCGTTTGCGAAATTAATTTCAGCATCAAATAAATACCCTTTTCCATTGGTGATTTTTAGAATATCGCCTTCTTTTTTTCTTAAAACACGCACAATGTGTTTGCTCTCAATTTTATCGAAAGTTATTTGTTGTGTTTCAGTAGAAATTTCTGAATTATAAAATAGTTGCATTTTTTAGATTTTATCAGCGTTTTAAACTTGAGTAGTTTTTGTTTACTTCAAACTTAATTACAAGATACTTTTTTTATACGTCCTTCTTCTTTTATGCGTTACAGGATTAAAATTTTCCCATAATTTTTTAATCGCTTCATTGTCTTCTAACTCTGGTGTTCTAATGCAATTTTCGATTCCTAAAGGCGTAAACGTTTTGGTGTATTGATCGAAAATGATTGCATGCACACCTTTATTTTGATAGTCTGGATGCACACCAATCAAGTAGAAAGTAACATCTTTAGAATGCTTTCTTGCTTTTAATAAATGAAACAAGCCAAACGGAAATAACTTCCCTTTCGCTTTTTGTAAAGCTTCAGAAAAAGAAGGCATTACAATGGCAAAAGCAACTACTTTATTGTATTCATCAACTACAAATTTTATATATTCAGGATTGATGAAACTTATATATTTCTTCTTAAAAAAGGCAATTTGAGCATCAGAAATAGGAACAAAAGTAGAAAGTTTAGAATAGGATTTATCAAAAACCTCAAACATTTCATCTACATAAGGCATAATATCTTTTGTCTTTGTAAAATCTAATGCTTTTAGCTTAAAACGTCTTTTTATAATGCTACTAACTCTATCAAAATAAATAGCATCTACATTCTTAAACTTGAATTTATTTTCTAAATATTCTTTCTCCTTTACAAAACCTAATTCCTCTAAATGATCTTTGTAATAAGGATGATTGTACCAAGTAATCATGGTTCCTATATGGTCGAACCCTTCAATTAAAACACCCGTTTTATCTAAATTATTAAAACCAACAGGACCTTCTAAATATTCTAAATTGTTCTCTAGGGCGATTTCTTTTACTTTGTCTAATAATATTTTAGAAACGGCAATGTCATCAATAAAATCGAACCAACCAAAACGCATTTTTTTAATTTGTTGTTTTTCAACTTCAAACCAATTAATAATTGCTACAATTCTACCAACAATTTCTCCGTCTCTAATAGCAACAAAAAACTGTGCGTCTGCGTTCTCAAAAACAGGGTTTTTCTTTGGATCAAAATTATCAACTTCATCTTTAATAATAGGAGGCACCCAATACTTATGGTCTTTGTACAATGAAAAAGGAAATGTAACAAATTGCTTCATTTCCTTTTTATTCGTTATTTTTTTTAGTGTAATCATCTTAAAAAATCAATTCTAATTATTACCAGTTTTTTTCTTTTTCTTACCCTCTTCCTTCATTTCTTCTTCCATCTCTTTTATTTCTCTTTCAAGCTTTTCAATATCGGTTTCCTTTTTCTTTTCTTTTGATTTTTTCTTACCAAACAAGCCAGATACACCGCTACCTTTCTTTTTAGATCTTGTTTTTCTACTTCTCTTTGGTCTAGATCTGCTGTTTTTATCTTTCTTTTTGAAAATATTAAAAATTCTACCAAAGAAACCTGGTTTCCTTTTATTGTATTTTGAAATTGGAGTATCTTTTAATTTGAGTCCATTATCATCTAGCTCTGTATAAGTATCTTCATGCTTATTAATTCTATAAGAAACTCCTAAGCCTGCATAAAAACCTTGTGCTTTCCCCTCAAAAAGTAATCTTCCAGAAGTATTAAGTTGAAAATTTTTGCTGTATAAATACGCAAGCCCTAAACCTAGATTTATATTATTTTGATATTCTTGAAACACCATTTGGTTCTCAAAAAAAGCAGACCATCGGTCGCTAAAATTTTGTGTTGCAGTAATAATGTAAGAGTATTCAGCAAAGTCAGAACCAATATTATCATAATACAGATTGGTAATTACATTAAAATCTCTGGTAAGATTGTGTTGTAATAAAATTCCTGCCTTTGGTGTAACACTTCCTGTCTTATGTATTTCATTTACAAAATCGGTGTTCATGCCTAAATAAACAGCAACAGAAGGAATCAATCGTTTCTTGTCAAACGCATAACGTCTTTTCCAACTTCTAACTTCTTTGGTTTTGTCTTCATATTCTTGTTGATATACTAAGTATTTAGCACCAATTGTCATTCTACTAAATCCGGTTACACTATATTGAGAAGTAAAAACATTTTTAAATGCAACTTTATCTTCTTGATAGGTTACTTGAGCATTCAATTCTAATTTCTCTAAGAACAGACTTGTTCTAAACATAAAGTCTAAACCGAAAGATTCTGGTCTAGAAAACGTAGGTTCTATACTCGTTTTTCTTAGAAATACATTACTTTCAAATTGATAAACGCCCGAACCAACACTATACGGACTTTCAGAAAAACCAGGTTTATTAGAGTTAATTACGTCTGTATATTGTGCGAAAATTGCACTATAACCAACCAAAAAGAATACAATAAAAAGGTCTAATCTACTCACATTCATAGGTAAAGAGAGGGTTTACATTTTAAGTCTAACGTGCTTCACAAACATAGGATAAAAAAGCTATTTTATAAAGCCAAACGCTTCTTTTTTACCTTTAAGAAAGTTTTATAGATTCATAACGCTTCAATTGTACTCAAATTGTTATTTTTGGTATATTATTTAATAATTTTATTTACAAATGGGTTTACTTAAAACAATCTTTTTTCTCGTTTTATCTTATTATGCTTTTAAGTTTTTAGCACGTCTTTTTGCACCTTTTCTAATGAGAAAAGCTGCAGAAACAATTAAGAAAAAAGCAGCACAACAATATGGCGGACAGCAAAAAGAACAGCAACAGCAACAAAAATCTTCTGCAAAAGTGGGAGAAACAATTATAGATAAAAAACCAGACAACCAACAAGAGAGTAGAAAATCTGTTGGTGAATATGTAGATTTTGAAGAAATAGATTAATGGTCGCTAATTGAATACATCAACAAACAAAAAACAATACCAAATTGAAACTTACTAAAATATTTCCTTATCTAGTTGCTATTCTTATTTTTGTATTGGCTGCTATTATTTATTTCCATCCTGTTTTAAAAGGAGAAAAATTAAATCAATCAGACATTACCCAGTTTAGAGGAATGGTGAAAGATATTAATGATTTTAGAGCAGACCATAATGCAGAACCTTATTGGACAGGCGCATCTTTTAGCGGAATGCCGGCATACCAAGTTAGTGCGTACTACCCAAATGATCTTGTTAGAGGTTTAGACCAATTACTTCGTTTTTTACCAAGACCAGCAGATTATACATTCTTATACTTTTTAAGCTTTTTTGTATTGATGATGGCTCTAAAAGTTAATTGGAGATTGGCAATTTTAGGTTCTTTGGCCTTTGGTTTCTCTACTTATTTAATTATTATTTTTGGTGCAGGACATAATGCAAAAGCACACGCAATAGCATACATGCCTTTGGTTTTAGCAGGAGTTCTTTGGATTTTTCAACGAAAATATGTACTCGGTTTTATTGTTACAGGTTTGGCAATGGCTTTAGAAATTTATACGAATCACATTCAAATGACCTATTACTTAGGTTTTTGTTTGTTAATTTTAGGAATTGTAGAATTTATAAATGCGCTGAAAGAAAATAAAATTCAGGTTTTTATAAAACAAGCAGCAGTAATTATTGCCGCAGTTCTTTTGGGTATCGGAGCAAATGCACCACGTTTAATGGCGATGAAAGAGTATGCAGATCATAGTACAAGAGGGAAATCTGAGTTGACCATAAATTTAGATGGTTCTACTAAAGAAATTACAAAAGGATTAGATAAAGCATACATTACACAATACAGTTACGCAAAATTAGAAACTTTTAATTTGTTTATTCCCCGTTTTATGGGCGGAGGAACGGTAGAAGAATTAGGCGAAGACTCTAATTTTTATAAATTTATAGAAGAAAAAGCTGGTAAAAAAGCAGCAGCAGATTATTCTGAACAAGTGTTAACGTATTGGGGAGATCAACCAATTGTAGAAGCACCAGCATACATTGGCGCCGTAATTTTCTTGCTATTTTTCTTAGGAATGTTTTTAGTAAAAGGAAGATTAAAACAATGGTTAGTTGCCGCAACTATTTTCTCTATCGTCTTAAGTTGGGGAAGAAATTTTGAGGTAGTTACTAACTTTTTTATTGATTATATTCCTTTATATAATAAATTTAGAGCAGTTTCATCCATACAAGTTATTGCAGAATTATGTGTCCCGGTTTTAGGCGTTTTAGGTTTAAAAGCGTTCTTCTCATCTAAAATTGAAGCAAAAGAAAAGCAAGAAGCTTTAAAGAAAGCGGTAATTGCCTTTGGCGGATTCATTATTGTTGGTTTCGCATTAGCACACATGTTTGGTACGTTTGAAGGTTTAAGAGACGCACAACAATACAGTGAGATTCCTGGCTTTTTAGATGCAGTGATAGCAGATAGAAAAGCAATGTTATTTTCAGACACCATTCGTTCTTTAATTTTAGTATTGTTATCTGGTGGTGTTTTATGGTTCTTTTTAAAAGGTAAATTAAAATCAACTATCACAATTGTTGCATTAACTGTTTTTATACTTTTCGATTTAGTATCTGTGAATAAAAATTACGTAAATGCAGACGATTTTAAATCTGCTAGAAAAATTGAAAAACCATTTACAGCTTCTGAAGCAGATAAAATGATTTTAGAAGATAAAACACATTATAGAGTGGCCAATTTTTCGGTAGATCCTATGAATGATGGAAGTACTTCTTATTTTCACAATTCAATTGGTGGTTATCACGCAGCTAAATTAGGGCGTTATCAAGAATTATTCGATTTTCAAATAGCGAAGAATAACATGCAAGTTCTAAACATGTTAAATACAAAGTACTTTATTGTGCCAGATGACAAAGGAAAACCGCAAGCACAGCAAAATGATGAAGCAAACGGCAATGTTTGGTTTGTAAACAAATTGATTCCTGTGAAAAACGCAAATGAAGAAATACTTGCGTTAGATTCTTTAAAGACAAAAAGGGCTGCGGTTATTTTAGAAAGCAACTTCAATGTTTCTAATTTTTCAATTGAGAAAGACACCATGGCAAGCATTCAATTGACAGATTATGATGTTACATCGATAACTTATGCGTCTACATCTGAAAAAGCGCAGTTTGCTGTTTTTTCTGAAATTTACTACAAAGAAGGTTGGAATGCATATGTAGATGGTAAATTAACGCCGCATTTTAGAGTAAATTATGTTTTACGTGGAATGGAAATTCCCGCAGGAGAGCATAAAATTGAATTCAAGTTTGAGCCAGAAGTAATTCAAAAAGGAAAAGTAGTTTCTTTAATTTCTTACGGACTGTTATTGTTTGTTTCTGTGGGTTGGTTTTTTTATGATGAGAAAAAGAAGAAGCGAAAATCATGAAAATAGGAATGATTTTAGATGCTCCGTTTCCACCAGATCCTAGAGTAGAAAATGAAGCCGTTTCTTTAGTGCATAACGGACATGAAGTTTTTCTTTTTTGTCTGAAATATGGAGATGAAAAAGTATCTGAAAGCATAAACGGAATTCAAATTAAAAGATATGCTTCTAATAAATTAGAATACAAACTTTCTGCGTTAGCATATACAATTCCTTTGTATTCTTTTTTAATGCAACAAAAAATTTCTAAATTTATTAAAGAAACCAAGATAGAAGCTTTACATATTCATGACATTCGAATTGCGGAAGCAGTCTACAATGCCAATAAAAAAAGAAACCTTCCTGTAGTTTTAGACTTGCATGATAACATGCCAGAAGTAATGAAACTTTATCCTCATTTGCAGAAATTCCCTGGAAAATATATTATTTCGCCACAAAAGTGGAAGCAAAAAGAAGAAGAATTCATAAGAAAAGCAGATAAAGTAATAGCCGTTTCTCCAGAGTTTTTAGAAACTTTGGCAACCAGATTACCTTCAGAAAAAGAAAAATTAGTTTTAGTACCAAACACCATTAGAAAATCATTTTTTGAAGACTATACCGTTGATGAAACGATTCTAGAAAAATATAAAAACAACTTCGTAATTCTTTATTTAGGAGATACACATTTGAGAAGAGGCATACAAACCGCAATTGCTGCATTAACCAAATTAAAAGACAAGATTCCTGAAGTTAAGTTAGTAATTGTTGGTAAGAATACCACAGATACAATACTTAAACAACAAGTAAAAGAGTTGCAATTAGATGCATTTGTAGATTTTGAAGGTTGGCAAAATGTTGCTCTTTTTCAGTCTTATATTTTAGCAAGTGAAATTTGTATTTCTCCGTTACATCGAAATTTACAGCACGATGTTGCCTATGCAAATAAGATTTTTCAATACATGAGTTTCGCAAAACCATTATTGGTAAGTGATGCAATTGCACAAAAAAGACTTGTTGAAAAAGTGGATGCTGGTTTGGTGCATAAAGAAAAAGATGTGAAAGATTTTTCTAATAAAGTTTTAGCTTTATATAAAAGTAAACCACTAAGAATTGAATTAGGAAATAACGGAAAAGAATTTGTACAGCATGAGTTTTGTTGGGAAGAAACCTCTAAAAAACTGATAAAATTATATAACAATCTATATATTTGAAAGTCTTAATAATTACATACTATTGGCCACCAGCAGGAGGGTCTGGCGTACAGCGTTGGTTAAAGTTTGTAAAGTATTTACAAGGTTTTGACATAGAACCTGTTGTGTATACGGTTGATGGTGGTAGTTACCCGAAAGAAGATATTTCGCTTTTAAAGGAAGTTCCTAAAAACATAGAAATTTTAAAACAACCCATCTGGGAACCTACAGCTGTTTTATTTTGGAAGAAAAATAAGGAACAGAAAAAAGGAGTTTCTAATGTTGGTAAAAACGGACTGCTATCTTTTGTTCGTGGAAATTTCTTTATTCCAGATCCGAAAATATTTTGGGTACAACCATCAGTAAAATTTCTTCAAAAATATTTAGATAAAAATGAAATTGATGTAATAATTTCTACAGGTCCGCCACATAGTATGCATTTAATTGCGCAAAAATTACAAAAAAAAAATAATATAAAATGGTTGGCAGATTTTAGAGATCCTTGGTCTAATTTATATTATAATAAAGATTTTAAGCAACTTTCGTTTGCTAAAAATAAGAATCGAAAATTAGAAGCAGCTGTTTTAGAAAATGCAGATTGCGTACTTACGGTTAGTAATTCTCTAAAGGAAGAATTTTTACAAAAAGCAAAGAGAGTAGAAGTAATTACAAATGGTTTTGATGATGAAGTTTTAGCTTCTAAAAGTATAATTTTAGACTCAAAATTCTCTATATCTTATATTGGTTTGTTGCCAAAACAGAGCAATCCGAAGCTCTTCTTTAAAGTATTAAAAGAGCTTTGTACAGAGAATTTAGACTTCAAAAAGGATTTGCAACTCAATTTTATTGGTGATATTTCAGATGAAGTAAAAGAAGCAATAACATCAAATTATTTAGGAGAAAATAGCCGTTTTTTAGGCTATGTTTCACATGATAAGGCAATAGAATATCAGAAAAAAGCGCAAGTATTATTATTGTTAATTCCTAATGTAGAAAATAACAAAGGTATTTTAACTGGAAAATTATTTGAATACTTAACGGCAAAAAGACCCATTTTAGCAATCGGACCAGAAATAGGAGATTTGGCTACAATTTTAGAAGAAACAAATGCTGGTGTTGTTGTGAATTTTGATAATGAAGAGAGGTTAAAATTAGAAATATCCCTAATCTATCAAAAATATAAGACAAATAAATTGACTGTAAGTTCTATTAATATTCAAAAATACCATAGAAAAGAGCTTACAAAAAACTTAGCTTTTATATTAAAAAGTTTAAATTCGTAGCATGGGAATTGTATTAAAGCAATCGTTAAAAAACACTTTTTTTATATATTTAGGTTTTGCTTTTGGCGGAATAAATACCTTGTTTTTATACACTCGTTTTTTAGAGGATGAATATTATGGTTTGGTTACCTTTTTATTATCTACCTCTAATTTGTTAATGCCGTTAATTGCGTTAGGAATTCATCATACAATTGTAAAGTTTTTCTCTGGTTATTTTACCAAATTAGAGAAAGATCGTTTTTTATCTTCAGTACTATTTTTACCCTTATTCATCGCAATTCCTATTGCGTATTTTGGCAATATGTTCTACGAAGAAATAGGAGATTATTTGTCAGAAGAAAATCCTATTATTAAAAATTATACAGTTGTTATCTACTTAATTGCGGTTGCTTGTGCTTATTTTGAGATTTTTTATTCGTGGGCAAAAGTTCATTTTCAAACTGTTTTTGGCAATATCTTAAAAGAATTATGGAACAGAGTAGTGGTAATGATTTTACTATTTGCTGTTTATTTTGAGTTTATTACAAAATCTGAATTTATTTATTATTTAACAGGAGCCTATTTTTTACGAATGCTTATCATGATGTTTTATGCACTAAAACTATACGTTCCTAAATTTACATTTTCTAAACCAGAAAACTATAAAGAAGTTTTACGTTTTTCTGGATACATTATTTTAGCAGGAAGTGCAGGCGCTATAATTTTAGATATTGATAAATTTATGATTCCCGGTAAAGAAACGTTGGCAATTGCTGCTTATTATTCTGTAGCTGTTTTTATTGGGTCTTTTATTGAAGCACCTAGTAGAGCAATGTTAAACATTTTGCAGCCATTAACATCCAAAACTTTAAATGAAGAAAACCATAAAGAAGTAGCTTCTTTATATAAAAAGAGTTCTATAAATTTATTATTAATTAGTGGTCTTTTCTTTGTGTTGATCAATACAAATGTGCATCAATTATTTAATTTATTACCTAAAGAATATGCTGGTGGAGCGCTTGTTGTTTTAATGATTTCTTTCTTAAAAATGTACAATGGTTTTTTAGGAAATAATGGGGCAATTATCAATAATTCTAAGTTTTATAGGATAACTTTACCTATTGGTGTTTTAATGGCAGTTTCTGTTTATCTTTTAAACAAACTTTTTTATTATGAGTTAGATATGGGTACAGATGGTTTAGCATTAGCTACATTAATAGTCATTTTCTGCGCTAATACCTTTAAATTATACTTTGTTAAAAAGAAGTTTTCTATTACTCCGTTTACAAATAAAACAGTTAAAATGATTGCTATTATTGCTGTTTTATACATGGCTTTTAATTTTTGGGATTTTCCGATTGATAATATATATATCTGGGACTTTCCGGTACACCCAATTCTAAATATTGCGTTAAAAAGTATTTTAATTGTGGTTGCATATATCTTTCTAATATTTAAGTTGAATATCTCTACAGAGTTAGACAACCTTCTTAAAAAGTACTATAAATAGCAATCGATACAATCTGTAAGCATGTGAAAAAGCAAAGCAATACAGAGTACTCTTGTTTTTTTGAAAAATAAACCGATACCATAAATTCCCATTGCGATATAAGAATGTAGCGGATGAAAATTAATACTACACCTATTAGTTGCAAAAATTGGGTTTGCCAATAAATGGTCTAAATCTACCAACATCGAAAGCAGAAATATTGCATATACTGTTTTCCATTTTTCTCTAAAAAAAAGGACTGAAATTAACAGAGGAATAACAAAATGTAGGCCGTAATGAATGAAGAATTTAAAACTCATAAGCATAAAAATAATGAAGTGTCCTTAGATTTCAAATATATAAGATTCCTTTAATAAAAAAAATAATACGTTCTATTTAGAATATATTTCTTTCCTTATTCTACTTAATTGAACTGGTGATATATTTAAATAAGATGCAATATGATATTGGGGAATGAGGTTTTCTATTTCAGGAATTTGTTTTTTTAATTTTAAATAGCGGGCTGTACCGTTTAGTAGAGATAAATCGTAAATTTTAGCTTCAAAGGTTAGAGTTACTTTAGTTAATATGGTATTATAAAACATTGAAAAGCCATGATTTTGTTTCGTAAGATCAATAAAGCTTTCGAAATTAACAACATAAATTTCGCAATCTGTTAAACAGTCGTAATATAGTTTTGTAGGTTCGCCGGTTAGCAACGCACCAACGTCTCCGGTAGTTTCCATCTTTGTAAAAAGATTTCTTATATGTGTTTTTCCAGTTTCATCTATATAGTAAGATCGAACAACACCAGATTTTAAGATGTAAAAACTAGTTGCGGTTTCACCAACTTTACTTAAAAACTCTTTTTTTTGAAAATGTTTTAAGGTTGTTGCTTTAATAAATTTTTTTGAAGATTCATCATCAATATAATTTTGATTATCAATGAATTTTTTAAAAATTTCCATGTTTTTTAGATAGAGAAAGTTATAAGTATAAAAATATTAAAAATAATTTAATATTTTTATAAAAGCTTAAAAACTATTGTTAATAGCTTTAAATAAAGCTGATATAAATGAATTTTTTGAGATGATTTTAATGTTTTTTGCTGCTTACAAAGTGTTTTGAGTTGATTACTTATTTTCTAAATAAGTAATCGCATTTGGGCCTTCCATAAAAAGTAGGTCTAAAATTGATAAATTAGGAATAAAACCATGCTTGTCATCAAACATTTGAATGTACTTATCAACCAATATCTCTGGTTGATTTTTTACTTCTGCTAAATCTCTATAATCTTTGTTATCTGTTTCTGTAGTGTAAATAGTTGTTTTTTTAAAAGCAGTATTTATTTGTAAAGCTTCAGAAATAAATAAGAAAGTATCAATATTTATATCTTGTAAAAACGTGTATTCCTTTTCGAAAATAGGAGCCATGTCATCTACATAGAATTCAAAAAAAGGTGAATTTCTATAAGCCGTTTTTAAAGACTTAAAATGTTGATCTTGCCAAGGTGTTGCATTTTCTACAAGCGTATCTTTTGTCTTCTTTCTGCCAGAAGTAACAGGGTGTTTCACGGGAATATTTAACAACTGCTTTCCGTTTGTATTAGAAATATAACATCTATTTCTAAAGCTCTGTTTCTGAAAATTATCATCCATTTCAAAACGCACTTCTTCAGAATTTATAATTTCTGAATACTGTGAAATAGGAGAAAAATAAGTAGGTATAAATAACGCCATTGTTATTTTTTAGTAGCCTTTTTCTTTCCTTTAAAAACGCTATAACCAATATATAATGCAATTAAACCAAACACTAAATATCTATAAGATACAGGTGCTCCGTCGCCACCAACTGTGCTAAAGATTCTGTTCCAACGAATCGATTTCAATTTCTCGCCAAAACTTGCAGCATTTGCATCCCAACTCCACCAAATGAGTACAGGTTTTCCTAAAACATGATCAAAAGGAACATATCCCCAATAACGCGCATCTAAAGAATTATGCCTGTTATCTCCCATCAACCAATAATAATCTTGCTTAAAAGTATAAGAATCTGCTTTTTCTCCGTTGATAAAAATAGCATCCCCAACAATGGCCAAATCATTATTTTCATAATTTTTAATAATTTGCTTGTAGTAAGGTAAAGTTGCTGCATCTAACTTTACAGTTGCTCCTGCTTTAGGAATATAAATTGGGCCAAAATTATCTTGACTCCATTGATTGCTTTCAATATGCGGAAAAATTGAATTGTCTGCACCAAAATTTAATTTCTTTACAGAAACGGTTTGAGGCTGTTTTTTTAAGAGAATCGCTTCATCTTCTGTTAAATTAATATTTATTTTATTGGAAACAGATTCCATTTTTAAACGTCTAGCAAACTCAGGATTTATACCTCCAGCAACTTCTGTATATAAAGAATCTGAACTAATTTTAGATAAGTTTCCATTTTGTTTTATTGCTTCTTGTACTTTAGAATTATTCCAATATTCAGATAAAATTCTATAGACACCGGTTCTTTCTTTTTTGATTAAAAATTCAGGAAAAGTATTGCTATCTATGGTCGATTTTGCTTCATAGGTATAATAAAACTGAATTTTAGCTCTGTCTGGAAGTTCGTTTTTCTTTCCGTTTATGTAAACGTAACCATCTCTCAATTCTAAAGAATCTCCAGCAATACCTACAGAACGTTTTACATAATTCGTTTTTTTATCTACGGGTTTATATGTGAATTTACCAGAAGTATCTCCCCACATAGTTGCTAGGGTGTCTGCTGGCCAATTAAAACAAACAATGTCATTGTTTTTTATATTTTGTAAACCAGGTAATCTTGTATACGGTAATTGAGGTTTTTTTAAGTAAGAAGGCGATTTTGTAAGCGGAATAGAATCGTGCACCATAGGTAACGCAATTACTGTAGAGGGTACTCTAGCACCATAATGAAACTTACTTACAAACAAATAATCTCCTACTAATAAAGATTTCTCTAAAGACGAAGTTGGTATTGTAAACGGTTGCATAAAATAGGTGTGCACCAAAGTTGCAGCAATAATAGCAAAAGTGATAGAACTTACCCATTCGCCAAATTCAGAACGAGGTTTTAAACTTCTTTCTGCATTGTATTCTGCATCGGTTGTATAGTTAATGTAAAAAATATACAAACCTAAAGTAAGAATTACTAAAAGTGAATCTAATTTTTTGTAAAAGCCAAAAGTTCTAATAGTTTCAATCCAAATTACCGGAAACATTAATAAGTTTACAACCGGAATGAATAATAAAATTACCCACCATTTTGGTCTATTTATAATCTGCATTAAGATAATACCATTATAAATAGGAATTGCAGCTTCCCATGCTTTTCTACCTGCTTTTACATATAATTTCCAAGTTCCTAAAAAATGTAGTACTTGAATTACTAGAAAAAAGATAAACCATTCAGTAAAATTCATAATTTTTATTTTGATGTCTGGTCGAGTGCAGTCGAGACCTTGTATTTTGTAATTGAGACTAAAACTCTCGATTGCACTCGAGAAGATAAATTATAACTTAGTTTGTAGTCTTTTTATTAATTTGTTACCGTTTTTAACTGATGTTTAACACATCTTTCATATTGAAAACGCCTGTTTTACCAAGAATCCATTCGGCTGCAACAACAGCGCCTAAAGCAAATCCTTTTCTACTATGAGCAGTGTGTTTAATTTCTATTGAATCAACTTCAGAATCATACCAAACCGTATGCGTTCCTGGTACTTCAGGAATTCTTTTAGCAACAATTGGTATATTTCCTTCGGATGCATCTTCCCCTAATTCCCAGTTTTTTTTAGAAGAATTTTTTATAATTCCATTTGCTAAAGTAATTGCTGTACCACTTGGTGCATCTAGTTTTTTAGTATGATGAATTTCTTCCATAGAAATGTTGTAATCTTCTAAGGTGTTCATCATTTTAGCCAGTTGCTTGTTCAATTCAAAAAAGATATTTACACCCAAACTAAAATTAGAAGCATAAATAAAAGCCCCTTTTTCTTTTTCACAAAGTGCAATAGCATCTTGGTGTTTGTCTAACCATCCAGTAGTACCAGAAATTACAGGAACCTTATTCTTAATACAGTTAGAAATATTTTTATATGCGGATGTTGGCACACTAAAATCGATAGCAACATCTGCTAAAGTAATGTCAATAATAGTATCAACATCTTTTTTTATGACAATTTCATGACCTCTAGAAATTGCAATTTTCTCAATTTCTTTCCCCATTCTTCCGTAACCTAATAATGCAATTTTCATTTTAAAAAGTATATTTTAGTGTAAAACCAACTTTGGGAGCGTCAAAAATTAGTGGATCTTGAACAAAAGTAGGTCTGAGAGACAGATTATCATCTGTATTAAACTGTAATAAATGTGCATTTACACTTGCTTCTACAATTTGCAAAACGTACAAAATTACACCCCACATGATAGACAAATCTCTGTTTTCTCTTAATTGTTCTTGTGCTCTTTCTAGGGTTTCTAAAGAGACAGAAACAACGCCCAAGTCATCTGTAAACTCATCCTGAAAACCTGTTTTTCTTAATTTATAAGCTGTTCTGTAACGTTTGTATTCGCTATTATTTGTTAAATAGAAATACGTTGGTGCCGCTAATGCGCCCCAAACAATTGGCGCTTTCCAATATTTTCCATTATAAATTTGTCCCATTCCAGGGAAAATTGCAGAATAAAAGGCAGCTTTAGAAGGTGCTAATGGTTTGTAAATACCTTCTTGCACAAATAATTTTTCTTTCTTTTTTACTTTTATAGAATCTTTCTGACTAAAAAGGTTCAAAGAGAAAAATAAGATCGAAAACAGGAATATGATTTTTTTTGAAATCACTTATTTTAATAAATTTTTTATGCGGTTAAAATCTTCTTCAGAATGAAAAGGAATTGAAATTTTCCCTTTTCCATTTGTACTTACAGAAACGTCTACTTTGTGACCAAAGTATGCACTCATATCTTTTAAACTGTTTTTAACAAACGGCGGTACTGTTTTTTTCTTTGGTTTGGCAATGGTACCTGTTTTTAAGCTCTTTACTAAATCTTCCGTTTGTCTTACAGACAATTTATCACGCAATATTTTTTCATAAATAGCCAATTGATCTTCTGTATTATCTACATTAATCATTGCACGACCATGTCCCATAGAAATAAAACCATCTCTCATTCCTGTTTGTAAAATAGGATCTAATTTTAACAAACGTAAATAATTGGTTACTGTAGATCTTTTTTTACCAACTCTTGTACTTAATTCTTCTTGTGTTAATTTAATTTCATCAATTAAACGTTGGTAAGAAAGTGCAACTTCTATGGGGTCTAAATTTTTACGCTGAATGTTTTCTACCAAGGCCATTTCTAGCATTTCTTGGTCATTCGCTAATCTAATATATGCGGGTATGGTTTCTTTTCCTATTAATTTTGAAGCTCTAAATCTACGTTCTCCAGAAACTAATTGGAATTTATTTCCTTCTAACTTACGAACTGTAATTGGTTGAATTACACCTAGTTCTTTAATAGAACTAGCGAGTTCTCTTAAGGCTTCTTCGTCAAAATATGTTCTTGGTTGAAATGGGTTTTCTTCAATTACGCCTAATTCTAGGTCTATAATGTTACCTACTAATTTATCTGCATTTTTATCGGTTGCAGAATTAATATTGGGAGCATCTTGTAATAAAGCAGATAATCCTCTACCTAAAGCTTGTTTTTTTGTTGCTTTTGCCATTTTACGAATTCTTTTTTAATAATTCTTGGGCTAAATTTAAGTAATTTACGGCACCTTTACTAGTTGCATCGTACGCAATAATGCTTTCACCATAACTTGGTGCTTCTCCTAAACGTGTATTTCTTCTAATAATGGTATCAAAAACCATCGAAGAGAAATGTTTTCTAACTTCATCTACCACTTGATTAGAAAGACGTAAACGAGAATCGAACATTGTTAATAAAAGGCCTTCGATATCTAAATCTGCATTGTGAATCTTTTGAATACTTTTTATCGTATTTAATAATTTTCCTAAACCTTCTAATGCAAAATATTCACATTGAATAGGAATAATTACAGAATCTGCAGCAACTAAAGAATTTAAAGTGATTAAACCTAAAGAGGGCGCACAATCTATTATAATATAGTCATACTCTTCTTTAATTTCTTTCAATGCTTTTTTAAGCATGTATTCTCTGTCTTCTTTATCTACCAATTCTATTTCAATAGCGACTAGATCGATATGTGCAGGAATAATATCAACATTGGGCGAAGCTGTTTTTATAATTGCATCTTTTGCAGAAAGAGAATGTTCTAAAACGTGGTAGGTTCCACCTTCTACAGCATCAACATCTATTCCTAAGCCAGAAGAGGCATTTGCCTGTGGGTCTGCATCTATTAACAATACTTTCTTTTCTAAAACACCTAAAGAGGCTGCTAGATTTATGCTTGTAGTCGTTTTACCAACGCCACCTTTTTGATTTGCTATTGCAATGATTTTGCCCATGAAAATTTGTTGATTTTTCTAAATGTAAAATTACATTTTTTTATGATTTTTAGAAGCTAAAGATGTTAACAAAAGAATAAAGTTTTAAAAAGCTAACTGTTAGTTTTTTAGGTGATTTATTTGTTTGGTTTTTCACAAAATACGGCATAAAAAAACCGAAGAAAATCTTCGGTTTTAAGCTTTTATAAATTGATTATTTTTTTGGAATATTCTTTAGAATTTCTATTAAAAATTTCCAGAATTTCTGTGTAGATATAATTCCTGCACGTTCGTCTGGTGAATGTGCTCCTCTAATAGTTGGGCCAAATGAAACCATGTCCATTTCTGTGTAATTTTGTCCTAGAATACCACACTCTAAACCTGCATGACAAGCAGCAACTTGCGCTTTCTCACCATGTAAGTTTTCATATAAGTTAGCAACTACATCTAAAATTTCTGAATTTACATTTGGTTGCCAACCAGGATACTCACCAGACAACTCAACGTCAAAACCAGACAATTCGAAAGCTGCTTTTAATGAATTTGCTAAATCTATTTTATTTGTTTCAGAAGAAGAACGCGTTAAACAACCAATTTTAATTGCGCCATCTTTAACAATGATTCTGGCAATATTATTAGAGGTTTCTACTAAGTCTTCAATATCCGGACTCATTCTATACACACCATTTAATGCAGCGTAAACAGATTTTACAAGACCTTCTTGTACGCCTAATTCCATCACTTTTTCTGGAAGTGAAGTTTCGGTAAGCACAATATTTAAATTACTTTCTAATGTAGATAATTCTTCTTTTATTGTATTGATAAGTAGATTTGTCTCAAACAAAAAAGCTTCTTTAGAAACGGCATCTATAGAGACTAAAGCAACACTTTCTCTTGGAATTGCGTTACGCAAGCTACCACCATTAATTTCAGAAACTCTTAAACCAAAATTTGTAAATCCATCAAATAACAAACGATTCATTATTTTATTGGCATTTCCTAAACCTTTTATAATGTCCATTCCAGAATGTCCACCATTTAAACCTTGTACAGAGATAGAATATCCCAGAGAGTTTTCAGAAACAGGTTCTTCTTTGTAGTTTCTTCTTGCTGTTACATCAACACCACCAGCACAACCCATGCCAATTTCATCATCTTCTTCTGTATCTAAATTAAGAAGAATTTCGCCTTTTAAAACGCCAGCTTCTAAACCCATTGCACCCGTCATACCTGTTTCTTCATCAATAGTAAACAACGCTTCTAAACTTGGGTGCTCAATTTCTGTAGAAGCTAAAACAGCCATAATTGCCGCAACTCCTAAACCATTATCCGCACCTAGAGTAGTGCCATCTGCAGTTACCCAATCTCCATCAATTAACATTTTAATCCCTTCTGTATCAAAGTCGAAATCTGTGTCTGCGTTTTTCTGATGAACCATGTCTAAATGACTTTGCAGAACTACTGTTTTTCTGTCTTCTAAGCCTTTTGTAGCTTGCTTTTTGATAATAACATTACCAACGTTGTCTACAAAAGTTTCTAAATTTAGGTTTTTACCAAAGTTGACCATAAACTCAATAACCCGTTCTTCTTTTTTTGAAGGACGAGGAACTGCATTTAAATCTGCAAACATATTCCAAACTTCTTTCGGTGCTAAATTTCTTATTGCTGAACTCATTTTCTGATTTTTTTATAGCAGTAAACTGCTGTTTTTAATTAGAATCCAAACAAGGCTTTTAAACCATGTTTAGGTTACGGTTTTTATTACAAATAGGTGGTAAAGTTACTGTATTTCGATAATAGTATCTGTTAGATTTTCCCTAACTTTTGGTAAATCTTTCATATAATCATCTGCGGCTCTAAAACCTACTGGCATTACTAATACCGATTTTAAATTGTGCTTTTTCAAATCTAAAATTTCATCATATTTTTCTGAGGTGAAACCTTTCATAGGGCAAGAATCTATTTCTTGTGAAGCACAAACCGTAAGTAAATTACCAAGTGCGATATATGCTTGGTTTTCATTCGAAATTAATAATTCTTCTTGTGTTTTTTGTGCTATTTCCGCAGTTAAAAATTTTTTAAACGGAGTCATTATTTCGTCTGGTGTATTTCTAATCCTCTTCACTAAGTTGAAATAATTTTCTACTTCTTTAATACTGTAATAGTCTTTAACACAGATAACTAATAGGTGAGAAGCTTGCAGTACTTGGGGTTGGCGACCAGAAAAGGCAACCAATTTTTCTTGAATTTCTTTGTTTTTAACAATAACTAATTTTAGAGGTTGCAAGCCATAATAAGTTGCCGTTAAATTAAAAGCTTCTTTTAGAATTTGAATTTGTGCTTCTGAAAGTTCTTTATTTGTATCGAATTTTTTAACAGCATAGCGCCATTTTAAACTATCTATAATATTCATTTATGCTTTTTTAAAGTGCAAAAATAAGGGAATATTATTATTTTATGGTGTGTTGTTAATTATATAAACTGATAGAAGTATCAATTTTTTTGTATTTTTAAGAGAAAAAAGTATGAATGAGGATTTTCTACAATACGTATGGAAATATAAAATGTTTTCTAAAATTGATTTTAAAACGACTAATAATGAGCGTTTAACTATTATAAAACCGGGTTTGCATAATAAAAATGCGGGTCCAGATTTTTTAAATGCGCACTTAAAAATAGAAAATCAAACTTGGATAGGGAATGTAGAAATTCATTTAAAAGCATCTGATTGGTATGTACATCATCACGAAATTGATGTGAATTATGATGCCGTAATTTTACATGTTGTTTGGGAAAATGATGCAGACATTTTTATGAAAAACAACAAACCAATCCCCACGTTCGTTTTAAAAGACTTAATTAATGAAGGTGTTTTAAATAATTATAGAAAATTATTTTTCACACCTACAAGTTGGATTCCTTGCGACACTGCTATTGCTACAATAGATAGCTTTACGTTAGCGAATTGGAAAGAACGGTTATTTTTTGAACGATTAGAAAGAAAATCCGAAGAAATAAACGGATTGCTACAACAAGAAAACAATAATTTTGAAGCTGTTTTATTTCAATTATTAGCGAAGAATTTCGGATTAAAAATAAATGGAGACGTTTTTTTAAGATTGGCACAATCGGTCCCTTTTTCTATTCTTCAAAAAATGAGTTTCAATGAAAATCAGTTTGCTGCATTACTATTCGGACAAGCAGGTTTCTTAAGCGGTGACGTTCAAGACGAATATTACCAACAATTAAAAATAGAATATACTTATTTAAAACATAAATATAAGTTGAATTCGCTACCAAATTCGCAGTTTTCATTTTTTAGAATGCGACCTAATAATTTTCCTACAATTAGAATTGCGCAATTGGTTTCTTTGTTTCAAAAGCATCAAAATTTATTTTCTAAATTGATTGAAATAAATAATTTAAAAGAATTTTATGAGCTGTTTTCTATTGAAATGAATCTGTTTTGGAAAACACATTATAATTTTGAATCACTATCAAAAACAGCACCCAAAAAACTTAGCAATTCGTTTGTAGATTTATTGATCATCAATACTATAATTCCGTTGCAGTTTTTATATCAAAAAAGTAGGGGAGAAGTTGATGAAGAATCATTCTTAGAAATTCTAAAAGAGATGAAGCCAGAAAAAAATAATATCATTTCTAAGTTTTCTGAAATTAAAATTAAAGCAAAAAGTGCTTTCGATTCGCAAGCTTTGTTAGAGCTTAAAAACAACTATTGCGCACCAAAACGTTGTTTAGAATGCGCAATAGGGGTTCAGCTTTTAAAAAGATAAATGACAAATAAAAAAGGGTTTTAAAATATTTTAGTCCTTAACTAATTATAACTTGTCTATTAATTTTGAAATATTAAGGATAAAATAAAACCGTCTGTTTCTAATGAAGATAACACTTGTTAGTTTGAGCTTCTCGAAGACTCTTTATTTAAACTTCGACAAACTCAGTTAGACATTGGTATTTTAATGTGATATTCTTCTAGATTCTTATCAACTGTAATAACATGAAATGTATAATTTCTAAATCACCTAAAAAGTGCATTTCAAAATAAAAACAAAGATTATTATTATTATTATTATTATTATTATTTCGGATCTAAAATAGCATCAATCATTACAATTGCATCTTTATAATGGTACTTTGTAATTTTATTTACAGCTCTTTTACTTGCTGAATTCAACTGGTATTTTAGCGTTGTTAATTCTCCACGAACAATAGAAGAAATATCTGTATTTTTTACAGAAGCATCGTTCATTAAGCTATTTAGGTTGCTAATAAATGATTTTTGCAGGTTTCTTCTGTAAATAGCTACGTTTTTAGTACTGCTTGTTTCAGAGAAAATACCGCTTCTTAAATCACTTATCATGTCAACTGCAGCATAATTGTTTTCTTGAATTACTTCTGCGTCCATCATTCTTTTAAGTGTTTTCGAGTTTAACAATGTTCTTAAAAATCTATTTTGATAACGAGACATTGTTTCTATATAGCCAGCTTCATCAATTTTATTTAAAATGTTTTGATCTAGCAACCAATCTTGTGTTTCAAAAACATTTTTCTGTAGCCAGTTTAATGATTCTTTTTGTTTCGATTTTGTAACCGGAACATAAATGTTGCCTGATTGAGATGGTTTTTTATTGAACTCATAAACACCACCAATATTACCTGCAACATGACCTACATAACGGTTCCAAACGCTTAATAATTCACCATATAATTCACTTAAATCTTCATAATCATTGGTTTGATTAGAAGTCCAATTTGGTAAATTTTTAGCGACAATTTTTAAATTTTTAATGCCGTAGCTACTCGCTTTTACTTGGTCATTTCCAATTCCTTCAGTTTGTGCAGAAGGATCAAAGCGTTCACCACCAAATCTATAAATAGGGTTGTCTGCTTTCTCTTCAATCCACTTATCCAACGTTTTTACTTCGGCTTCTGGTGTGTCTATATTCGGAATTTTACGATATCCCCAATTGATTGAATAATGATCGTAAGGCCCTAATTGTCTAATAAAACGAATGTTTTTATCTCCAGGTTGTGCTACATAATTATACCTCGCATAATCCATAATGGTTGCTGCAATTCCGTTTTTCTGTGTAAAATCTCCAGAACGCAAAGAATCTGTTGGATAGGCAAAACTTGCTGCCATATTATGAGGCAAACCTAAAGCGTGTCCAACTTCGTGTGCAATGACCATGCGCATCATGTCACCAATTTCTTCATCAGAGGTCTTTAAAGTTCTTGCAGAAGGGTTTGCTGCGCCAGTTTCTAGTAAATACCTGTTTCTATATGAACGTAAATGATTGTGATACCAAATAATATCGCTTTCTAAAATCTCACCAGATCTAGGGTCTGAAACACTAGGTCCAACGGCATTTCTTGTGGTGCTTGCTACATATCTAATTGAAGAATACCGAACATCTTCCATACTAAATTCTGGATCTTCTTCTTTTGTAGGTGGCATTTTAGCCATAATTGCATTTTTAAAACCAGCCGTTTCAAAAACTTTTTGCCAATCATCCACACCTTGTTTGATGTATTTTCTTAATTTTATAGGCGTTGCAGGGTCTAAATAATAAACAATTGGTTTTTTTGGTTCTACCAATTCACCACGATTATAGGCGGCTTCATCTTTTGGTTCTAGCCTCCAGCGTTTAATATACCTCTTGCTGTCTGCTTTTAAAGCTTCTGAATTGTAATCTACATTTCCTAAAGAAAAATAACCAACACGTTTGTCGTAAACTCTAGACATCATTGGTTTTTCTGGTAATAAAATCATAGATTGATTGATGCGCATTGTAATGGTATTTGTGCTTAAATTGCTTGGTGGTTCATCTGCATCAAACGTAAAATCTTGCACAACTTCGATGTTTTTTGGATAGCTTTTTATACTGCGGATAAAACTTCTGTCGGTATCTAATTTTCTTACTTTGTATGTTTTTCTAAAATAAGCAGGCAAACCAGTAATTGCTTTTACGTCTGTAGAAAAGAATTTAGTAACATCAACCAAAATGGCTGTAGCGTCTTCGTTTTCTGATTTTACATCGAATGCATAAATAATAGGTTCTAAGTTATTTGCTTTTACAGACTTGTAGATTGGTAAAGAATCGTTTGCAATTGCATTGTAAGATTTTACTTTTAAAAATATTTTGTTTTTATACTGTTCCCAAACAATAACTTGTGTGTTAATTTTAGAGCCGGCATTTACATAACCACCACCTAAATCTGCTGGAATTTCCTTAATTCTGGTTACTAATAACATTTCCTTACCTAAGAACGATTTCGGAATTTCATACAGAAACGTGTCTTTGTTTTCATGTACTTTAAATAATCCTTCTGCCGTTTTGGTGTCTTTTTTTACAAAATCTGTGTATACTGGAGTTTTAGCTTTTGTTTCAGGCTCTTTTGTAGCGTTTTTTTCGGTCTTCTTATTTTTTCTTTTTTTAATTCTTCCGCTCTGACTGTTAGCGTCTAAAGGAAAAAGGAAAACAATTAATAATGAAAATAATAATAGTTTTTTCATGAGTTGGTTTGTTGATAGTTTCAGCTACTAAATTATCAAAAACCATTGGAGAGAGTTCTTATAGTTATGTTAAAAAAAAAAGCTCAAAAATCCAATGTTTTTGAGCTTTCGGTATTTATTTAAAATAAGTTTTAGTATAAACTTTTAAATTTATTTGGATTTGATTCATGCATAATATCATATATTTTCTCGAAAATATCTTCTGCAGATGGTTTAGAAAAATAATCGCCATCTGTACCATAAGCAGTTCTGTGTGCTTTTGCAGTAAGTGTTGCTGGTTTGCTATCTAAAAATTGATACCCATTTTGTTTTTCTAAAATTTCTTGTAAAAGATATGCAGAAGCTCCTCCAGGTACATCTTCATCAATAACTAATAATTTATTTGTTTTTGCTAAACTTTTTACACAATCGCTGTTTAAGTCAAAAGGCAATAAACTTTGTGCATCAATAATTTCTATATCAATACCAACTTGTAGTAATTCTTTCGCAGTTTCTTCAACAATTCTTAAAGTAGAACCATAAGAAATAATGGTAATATCTGTACCTTCTTTAACCGTTTCTACAAAACCAATTGGTGTTTTAAATTCGGCTAAATTTGTTGGCAATTCTTCTTTTAAACGATACCCGTTTAAGCATTCGATAACTAAAGCTGGTTCATCACCATCTAATAAAGTATTGTAAAAACCTGCAGCTTTGGTCATGTTTCTTGGTACTAAAACGTGCATTCCACGAACATTGTTAATAATTCCTCCCATGGGAGAACCTGCATGCCAAATGCCTTCTAATCTGTGCCCACGAGTTCTAATAATTAAAGGAGCTTTTTGTTTCCCAAAACTTCTGTAATGAAGTGTTGCTAAATCATCACTCATAATTTGAAGTGCGTACAGTAGGTAATCTAAATATTGAATTTCTGCAATTGGTCTTAAGCCACGCATTGCCAAACCAATTCCTTGTCCGATAATGGTAGCTTCTCTAATTCCTGTATCCGAAACTCTAATATCTCCATATTTTTCTTGAAGACCTTCTAAACCTTGATTTACATCTCCAATTAAACCTGCGTCTTCTCCAAAAATAACTACTTCTGGATGCTTTTTTAAGATGGCATCAAAATTATCTCTCATAATAACCCTTGCATCTACCAAGTTTTGCTTTTCAGTATATACAGGTTTTTTCTCTATGATATTTAATGCACTAAAATTGCTTTCACTTAATAAAAAAGACGAATATTTATTCGCAGAATCTTTTATCGTTGCCTTTATGAAGTTTTGTAGTGCTGTTTTTTCTGCAAATTCTTCTTCTTTTAAGTGACGAAGTGATTTTCTGGCAGCAATTAAAATATCTTTTCTAATCGGTTCATTTATTTTATCTAAATCGTTTTTATATTTAGTAATGAATGCACCATTGTTACTTTTTTTAGCAACGCTCTCTAATAGTTTGCTAGCAACTACTGCTTCTTCAAATAATTCGTTGTTATAAGCGTTCCAAGCATTTCTTTTTGCAGTGGTAACTAATTTTTTAGCTTCTTTTTCTAAAATGATTATTTCTTCTTCAGAATCTACAAAGCGCAAAGTTTTGCCAGATTCAGTTTCTAGTTCGAAGTCTAAAATCCATTTTCGCATTTTTGTAATACAATCGGTATCTTTTTCCCACTGAAGTCTGTCTTTGTCTTTATATCTTTCATGAGAGCCAGAAGTAGAGTGTCCTTGAGGTTGTGTTAATTCTTTTACGTGAATTAAAACAGGAACATGTTCTTCTCTAGCTATTTTAGAAGCTTTGTTATAAGTGTCTACTAACTGTACATAATCCCAACCATTTACTACAAAAATCTCATAACCATTGGTGTCGTCTTCTCTTTGAAAACCTTTTAAAATTTCAGAAATACTTTCTTTTGTAGTTTGATGTTTTGCGTGAACTGAAATTCCGTACTCATCATCCCAAACACTCATTACCATTGGTACTTGTAAAACACCTGCCGCATTTATGGTTTCAAAAAATAACCCTTCACTAGTACTTGCGTTTCCTATGGTTCCCCAAGCAACTTCATTCCCTTTTTTAGAAAAATTAGTTTTATGTTGTACGCTTTTTTCGTTTCTATAAATTTTAGAAGCTTGTGCTAAACCTAATAAACGTGGCATTTGACCTGCGGTAGGAGAAATATCTGCACTAGAATTGTATTGTTCAGTAAGGTTTTTCCAGCTACCGTCTTCGTTTAAACTATGGGTTGCAAAATGACCGCCCATTTGTCTACCAGCAGACATTGGTTCTATTTCTATGTTTGTATGTGCGTATAAACCAGCAAAAAACTGTTGAGCTGTAAGTTCACCAATAGCCATCATAAAGGTTTGATCTCTGTAATATCCAGACCTAAAATCGCCTTTTTTAAAGGCTTTTGCCAATGCTAATTGTGGCACTTCTTTACCATCACCAAAAATACCAAATTTGGCTTTTCCTGTTAAAACTTCTCTTCTACCAAGTAAACTACATTCTCTACTAATTTTAGCAATTTTATAGTCATTTAAAACTTCTTCTTTAAAATCTATAAATGAAAGTTCTTTTTTATCTTGAATAAGCGTTTTTTGTGACATTTTCTCTGGATTTAAGCTTTTGCAAAGGTAGTTTTTTTAGTTGATATTTAAAAATATTTTATTTCATTGTTAATATCATAATTTTATATTGAATAGTGTTGTTTTTATTAAGGATAATGTAAAATAGTTAATTATTAAAAATCATTATGCATTTTTGATGAATTAACTAGTTCAAATAAGGGCTTTATTTGAGCAAAAAAGAAATGCTTTAAGTATAGGTTTTTTAGATTTTGTAACCAATTTTGGTGGATTTTAATTACTACAAAACTGTACGAATAGGAATTTATTTTAAATGTAATCGTTTTTTATTAGTGTGGTGAATTTATTATTTATCTGTTCTAAAGTTTTGAACAAACTTTCCTAAATCATCTTGACTTTGAAGGTTTAATTTTTTTCGAATACGATGTTTCGTTACTCTTATTGTATTTGTTAATACACCTAAAAGTAAGCCCATTTCATTGTTAGTTAATATGAATTTTTCTAAACACAAACAACGAATTTCTGCCTGACTTAAATTTGGGTTTGAGGCTTTAATATAAGAAATAAAATGAGGGTGAATAGCTTTAAATAAGCTTTGAAATTGAGTCCAGCCATCTTTCGTTAAAATGTTTTTTGATTTAAGTTTCGAAAGTAAAATGGAGGTGTTTTTAGAAATTTTTTGTTTTTGAAGCTCTATGATTAAATTATTGTCTTGACGAACTCTTGTAGCCATGTTTTTTAATTGACTTTTCGTATCAATTAAAGCTTTTTTTGTGTTTGCTAATGCTAGTTCTCTAATCTGTTGTTTATTTAAGAGGTATTTATTGCGAAACCAAAAAGAAAGTAAACTTATCACTAATAATATTCCAACCAATAATATTACAAAATTACGTTTGGTAAGTTTCTGTTGACTTAATGTATTCAATTTTTCAACGACCAAGTCTCTTTCTTTTGTTTCAACTTTTTGATTGGCTCTCAACAATTTTAAGCTACTGTCTTTTTTATTATAGGCATTAATTGCTATCATCGTAGAATGTAAATAAGCGGCACTAAGTTTTGCTTGTTTTTTGGCTGCATACCATTTGCTCATTACAGGAAATAATTTTACAAGACGATCTGTTTGTTTAGAATGCTGTATATACAATATAGCTTCTTCTATTTTCTGTTTTGATACTGTAAGTTTGTTTTGCTTTAAAAAAATATCTGCCAGTGGAATAGTAGCTCCTAATGTTAGTTTTGGTTCATTGATTGCTATTGCATTTCTTATATTTTCTTGTAACAGAGGAATTGCTTTTTTATAATTTCCTTCTAAATAGTAATTGTACCCTAAATTTCCTAAAGCAATCCCTTTCCATGTAGTGTTTTTATATATGGAATTATCTTCAATTACTTTTAAGAAATAAGTTTTTGCAAGTTTTAACTCATCTAGTTTTTGGGAACATAAGCCATAGTATTTTGAGCTTCCAGCACAGCTATGTAGTTAATTTTTTGTTTTATTTACTTCACTGGATCTTTTATAATATGTAACCGCTTTTTTTTAATTTTCAAAATAATAATAACATCGGTCAATAAAATTTAAATGATTAGACATATCAGGAAAATTTTCAGCTTCCATTTTGTCTAAAACCTTTGCAGACTGCAGCAACCATTCAAAGGCTAATTCATGATTTTTAAGTTCTCAGTAATGCGTAGCAATAACTTTTACTGTACGCACTTCTATATGAAGAAAATTCTCTTTTTTTACCTTATTAGCGATGTCAATTAGACGCTGTATTATTACAGGTTTTTTACGACCATATAGGAATCAAAATGAATATTCTCTTAACAATTCTGCCTCTAAAGCAAGTTGATTAGCATTGTAATCCAACCCCCATTGCTCCATTTCTTGGGTATAGGTTTTAATAGATAAAGAATCTTTTTTTGCATTGTTAATCGTATTTCGATACAAAACATCAATAGCTGCTACCTTATCTTTATAAGGTTTATGAAGCATTTGTTTGTATTGGGCAAAATAAGTGGCACAATTCAACAATAAAAAAAATAAAAGGAGGAATTTAAATTTCATTATTTCTAGAATAAAATCGAAGATACCTAAAAAAAAGATTAAAATTTAAGGTTGTGAACTGTCTAAAATGAGAGTCATTGAAGGTTTGGTTAATAATTATTTGTTTGTTATATTTTTATGTCTATTTTTTTGTGTTGAAAAAAAAATAATATTTTTTGGAAAGAACATGCTTTTAAAGTAGTCTAGATTTTTTACTTCATTAATTATTTCAGAAACAAAAAAAGCATCCTAAATATTAGGATGCTTTTTAAAATTATCTTTTTTGTGTTGCTTAAGAATTTAATGCAGTACAAACTTCTTGTGGTATTTCAAAATCTTCAGCTACAAACGTGCTGTTGTTAAAAGTCCATTTGTTAATGAAACTTACCCCTTTGTAAAGTGTTTTGAAAGTACATTCTTTATTTAATTCAAAACCTTTTAATGTCATCTTACCTTTTTAATAGTTCTTTCATAACTAAAAATACCATTTTCTCGTGCTACGTAGAAAGGAAAACCATCTGGTACAAAAGTTTTACCGTTACAATTTACAGCTGCATCTACCTTGATGTTTTTTAGTGTACCAATTTTAAAATAATCGGTACCATCTTGGTTTAGATTTATATAAAATTCACAATCGGCAAAAGTTGCAATGCTCGATAAGTTTGTACGGTAGGTTATTCCTTGAGATTTAATATAGAGTTGGGTTTCTTTAGAAATATCACTCCACCATGAACTATGCGTAGTTTCAACGTTCACATCTTTTCTAGATGCAAGAAGTTTTTTGATACTTGAAATATTGTCTCCATTGAAAAAAGTTGTTGTTATATATTTTTCTCCGGCTACTATATTAATAATTTCAATACATTCTTTTGATCCTTCTAAAAAATATGTATTGTAGAGAGCTATAAACTTAGGTGATTGTATAGATACTACTCTACCATTTACAATTTTGATTTCAAACAAAGTAAAAAATTGATCATCCGAATTAAAATTAAATCCACCTTCGTGCTTTGTACGCATTATCACTTCGAAGGTTGCAGAATAGTTGGCTGCTACATTATTGGCTGTAATGTTATACGAATAATAAGTACAATCGGTATCTTTAAAACCTACTGCGCTATAATTAGACAAGTGGGTGGTTTCAAAACTGATTTTAAAGGTATCATTAGTATTTCCTGCTATTAAGTTCCTACACGGTGGTATGTCCATTCAATAGTTTCTTCTTCCTTGGTATAAACAACAAACGTTTCTCCTAGTTGTAATTTATTACCTGTTTCTGGGTTTATAGACTCTGTAGATATTTCTAGGGCAACATCAATGGCGTTGTTAAACTTTTTTACAGCTGTGCCATTTACATTCATTTTAATGTGGGTATTTCCTGTTAAAAAAGTAGCCTCTTTATCTGTAATTTCTATAGCATTACTATCTTTAAAACTTAAAGAACGAGTATACGGTTATACTTTTCTTAAAGCATCTGTATTGGTAACTTCTACTTTTACATTGCCACCTGTTAGCACATTGTCTGTAGCGTCTTTAAATTATGTACCTTTTTATTGTAATTACACTGGTGTTTAAAGAGCTGCTTGTGTTGGTTTTTACAGTGGTTGCTGAGGTGGTGTCCTTGTTTGTTAAGCCCGCTGTTTTGTTGGTTTTATTTTGACCTTTATATATTCTACTTTTACTTACTAAAGGCAGTTTAATGTAAGATGTTGTGTCTTTTAAAGTTCTAGGAAAAGTTCTAGTTTTATAATCACCACCACTAATAGTAACATTAAAATTCAATTCTTTTACACCTGTACTTTTATTTGGGTTTGCATTTAATTGAATAAAACCATCGTTTTCTTTAATGGTATTTTTACCTGCTTCGTTTACTAATTTGTCTGCATCTGCACCTGTAAATTCTAAAGTAAAGGCAGTATTAACAATGTCTTGTTAATTGCCAAAAAGGTCTGTTAATTCTATGACAGCTGTTTGCTCAAAAATGGCGTCAGTAATACTTACGTTAAAGTTGTCTATTTTTTCTGTAAATTTATTACAACCTACCAAAAAAGCAAGTGATATTGCAATGGTAAAAGCCATATATTTTATTGTATTTTCCATTGTTTTTTATTAAAAATGATAAGTTACTCTAAATTGTATGCTAGGTATAAAAGTTAAAGGTTTAAAAGCGGCTTGTAAATCTTCTTGTTTAACTTGCGTAGGTGCTAGTAATTTATCTGCTTCTAAACTTACTTCTGGTGATCTTGCAAAATAAGTACCTTTATTTATTCCAATACCAAATCTGTTTTTTGGAATTGCGCTACCAAAACCGAAGGCTATAAAAGGAGCTGCACTAGACCATTTAGAGTTTATAATTATTTACCAACATCTTGTTTGGTGATAATAACATTTCCATGCTTTACGCCTTCTTTGTAGGTAATCAATCCATCAATTTGTACATTGTTTAAAAAACCAAGTCCAAAAGCTAGTTTAAATGAAGAGTTTTTAAAGGGCACATATTCTGCACCTACATCTAAAATAGTACTACTAGCACCGCCTAGAAATCTACATCATCATTGTCAAGAAATTCAGAAACATCTACTTCTTTCTCTTTTAAGTAGATACTGCTATATGCTATGATAGCAGTAAATTTCGGACTCAATTTTCTGGCATACCCAAAACCGAAACCAGAAGTTCCGAAAGAGAGGTTTAGTCCGTTTTTTCTAAGTTTTGCAGTTGCATTTAGGTCTTTGTTAGAAGAACCTAAAGAAGTACTGTCTTTTTCTTTTAAAGTGTTTGGTAATTGCTGAGCAAAACTTTGCATGCCGTAGCAAAATACAATTAATGCGAGTAATAGGTTGATTTTCATGTAGTTTTTAATTTGATTATCGTTTTAGTTATAAGCTGCAAATAAACTAAATAATGAAAAAAAAACTACTATAAAAAGCGTTACAAAGGTGATAAAGTGGAGAAAAAAGTGTTAAATTACTAAAAGAAGCCTCTTCTGAAAAAGTTGTAAATAGAACCAAGATCTCCTGTAAAGGTAAATCTAATTTTTTGAGGATATGCCTCTTGTGAAACTTCCCAACCATTATTTGAGTATAAAGGAAGGTATACTTCAAAGATATTATGAATAAAATTGAGTCGAATTCCGTTTTCGTAACCAAAGAAAAGGTATTCGTCCTTATTCTTCAAAAAAGCAACATCATTATAGAACTCTACCCAGCGCCACAAACCAATGCTAGCATTTAAAGACAGCATATATTGGTTGGCAAACCTTGTTGGCAAAACAGATTTAAAACCACCTTCTGTAATAATGTATTGCTGGCTATAAATACCAGAGTCTTCTGAGCGGCCATAATAATTCAACTCAAATAAATAATCATTTGCTCTGTCTAAACCAAAGCTAAAATAATCTCCTTTAGAGTTGTTGTGAATAAATGCGCCAGCAAAAACTCTAAAATCTAATTGTGTGTCTGTAGATGTTAGCTTTCTATATCTAAAATCTGCAGAAACTTTAGAGAAGTTTTTAGCAAACTCTGTATTAAAGGTATACCGAGTTTCTTCTATAATATCTGGGTTAATATAATTGTAACTCAAACTAAGAACACTGTAATTATCTTGCGGAGTTTTTATTTTTAAAGGTGAAATTTCTTTATCGATATGTACAATTTTAGCTCTAAAAAACTCTGTAGTTGCGTGTCTTAAAGATTTTCTTTTAAACTGAACATCTACATAAGGTATTAGCGAGCTATAAGACAGTTCTGGTGCATATTGTAAGGTGTTGCCAAAAACACCGTAAGAAATTTTATAGATACTAGTGTCTTCAAAGAACTGATTGTATAATATAGAAATAGAACCGTTCATCATATTGCTCTTGGTTGCATAGCCAGGAGAAAATTTAAATTCTAAGTTTCTTTTTATTAAAGGCTTATTGTGAAGCTTTACACCTAAAATTAAACCATCATAAAAATTATAACCAATACTAGGTTGATAAAATAACTGATTATATTCTGGTGCATTTACGTCTTTAATTAAAGTAAGCTTAAAAGGTTTGTTAAAAACTTTTTTATCTGTATTGTAATAATTATCTAATGTGTTGTATTCTGGGTAGATGTTTTCATAATTTAAAACCAACTGGTCAAACTTTCCTTTTGGTACACTAGTGGTTAAGGTGTCACTAATACCTGTAAACCATTTTTTGTATTCGATTTTATTATTTTTTATTCCGTAGAAAGCAATGGGCGTAGTAATGTTTCGTTTGTTCTTAATGGTAATTTTTAAACTGTCTTTTGTTTCTTTCACTTTATCAATCGAATAATCTATTTTCTTATTTGTGTTGATAAAATCACTAAAAAACCAACGAACATCTTTCTTTGAATTTTGTGTTAAAACATCTTTAAAATTAGAGCTTTTTGTAATTAAAAGTTTGTTTTTTTGATAAAATTCTTTAATACTCTTGTTAAAGACGTCTTCACCTAAATAGCCTTTTAAGTAATTAAAACCTAAACCTGCTTTATATTTACTAACAATTTTTCGATTAAAGTTAGAAAGAGAGTCTGCAGGAGTGCTTAAAGATTGATCTAAATATTTTCTTGCTGTAAATTGATATACAAACGGATATTTTTCATTGAATTTTAACTTAGAAATATTAAATTTTTTTAGAAACCAACTGTCCGAAGCTTTTCCTAAAAGTTTAATTTCAGGATAATATTTGTTTATATATTCTACCATTAAGTAGTTTTGTAAACCATCTATTAACCAGTAATCTTCTCTTTCGTTTACTAATAATGTCTGTTTTAAGTATTTTTTAGAAAGTGCTTTAAATAAAGTTAGGTCGTATTTAAAAACATCAGAAAAAGGTCTAATAAAACTTGGTAGCTGATTTAAACCGTATACCGGATTTTTTTTACGCATTACTTCGTCGATAAGAACCTTATCTGTTGGTAAATCACCTAAATACTCTGTTAGAAATTGTAGTTCTCTATTTAAAATATCTTTTGTTAGTTTGGCGTCTAGTTCTTTATTTAAAATATCTGTTTGTATTTCATGTGCATCTGTACTAAACTTATGAAACATGTTTTTCTTTTGAATATTTAAAATTACATCTTTCTGATTTTTACCATATAGCTTATAGGAATTGGAAGTTTTATTACTCTTTTGCGTTTGTTTTAAACTACTAATTAAGGTAAGTTCTTTAGGTATTTTTAGATCAATATTAAAAGTGGTGTAGTTTTCAAATAAATCATCTAAGTTTAAATTACTCATTAATTGCCAACCATCTTTATAGATTGCAGGTGTAATGTACCAATACCTTAAACGATAGCCGTTTTCATAGTGGCCATACCCTGTAAATTTAGCATTAGGTAATTTTATATAATATGTAATATTTATAGTGGTGCTTTCTTTTGGTTTTAAAGGTTCTTCTAAAAAAAGTTGAATAATATCTTGCCTATTTTCTAGCTCTTTGTAGATGATACTGTTGTAGTTTATAGCGATGTTTTTAATATCTGAGAAACCAATACCATCTTCATTGGCAAAGTATAAATCTTTTCTAAAATCTTCTATAAACCTTTTAGAAAGGGGCGTTTTTCGGTCTTTAAAACTATTAGCCCAGTTATGAAGAAAAATATGATTTAAAGTTTCACTAGAATTGTTGTAGTACACAATTTCTTGCTGAATCATTAATTTATCTTCATTAGAATTCAAAGTAGCTTTTATGTTTATTGCATTTTGTTGCGCAAAACTAAAGCTACTTAATAATAAGAATACGATAAATATGTAAAAACAATTTTTCAATGAAAGTAAATAAAACTTTAGAAGTTAGGTTTTAATTGGTGTTTAGCATAAAAGTTATTCAAATGTTCAATAGCTTCATCTGCGGTATCTACAAGTCTAAATAATTTTAAATCTTTCTCACTAATATTACCTTCTTCTATTAGCGTGTTTTTTATCCAATCTAATAGACCTCCCCAAAATTTGGTGCCAACTAAAACAATTGGAAAACGACCAATTTTATTTGTCTGAATTAAAGTAATTGCTTCAAAAAGTTCATCCATCGTTCCAAAACCACCAGGCATAACAATAAAACCTTGTGAGTATTTTACAAACATTACTTTTCTAACAAAAAAATAATCGAAGTCTAAACTTTTTCCTTGATCAATCCACGGGTTGTCATGTTGTTCGAAAGGTAATTCTATATTTAAACCTACAGAAGTTCCTTTTCCTCTATGCGCTCCTTTATTACCAGCTTCCATAATTCCTGGTCCACCACCAGTAATTACACCGTAACCGTTTTGAGTTAATTTAAAAGCAACTTCTTCTGCTAATTTATAATAAGGGTGGTCTGGTTTAGTTCTTGCAGAACCAAAAATAGAGACACAAGGGCCTATTTTACTTAATTTTTCATACCCGTCTACAAACTCTGCCATTATTTTAAAAATAGCCCAAGAATCGTTTGTTTTTATCTCGTTCCAAGTTTTTGTTTGTAATTTTTCTTTTATTTTTCTATCGTCATTCGTCATAATTGGTGTTTTTAATTTTTAGAATACTTTATCTTCAATAAAGAAAAAGCCTGCTAAAATAACAATTTTTTCAAAAACTTAGCTGTGTAACTTGTTTTATGTTTTGCAACTTCTTTTGGAGTTCCTGTAACTAATATTTTTCCACCTTTCTTTCCGCCTTCCATACCAACATCAATTACATAATCTGCCAACTTTACAACATCTAAATTGTGCTCTATAATTAGGACTGTATTTCCTTTGTCTGCTAATTTATTTAAAACGTTCATTAAAACACGTATATCTTCAAAATGTAAACCTGTTGTAGGTTCATCTAAAATATAAAAAGTATTTCCTGTATCTCTTTTAGACAATTCAGCAGCTAACTTAATTCTTTGTGCCTCACCACCAGAAAGTGTGGTAGATTGTTGCCCTAATGTAATGTAGCCTAAACCTACATCTTTAATGGTTTTTAATTTTCGATGGATTTTTGGAATCTTCACAAAGAAATCAGTGGCATCTTCAATGGTCATATTCAAAACATCGGAAATCGATTTTCCTTTATAGCGAATCTCTAAAGTTTCTCTGTTGAAACGTTTTCCTTGGCAGGTTTCACATTCTACTTGCACATCTGGTAAAAAGTTCATTTCAATCACCCGAACACCACCACCTTGGCAGGTTTCACAACGGCCGCCTTTTACATTAAAAGAAAAACGTCCTGGTTTGTAACCACGAATTGCCGCTTCTGCAGTTTTTGCAAACAGGCTTCTAATTTCATCAAATGTTTTGGTATACGTTGCAGGATTAGAACGAGGTGTTCTACCAATAGGCGATTGATCGATATCAATTACTTTATCTACATGTTCTAAGCCTTCAATTTTTTTATAAGGCATTGGTTTTTTAACACCTCTATAAATATGTGCGTTTAAGATAGGATATAAAGTTTCATTAATTAAAGTAGATTTTCCACTTCCAGAAACTCCTGTAACGCAAATCATTTTTCCTAAAGGAAATTCTACGGTAACATTTTTTAAATTATTTCCGCTAGCACCAAAAAGTTTAATGGTTTTTCCATTTCCTTCACGTCTTTTTTCTGGGATTTCAATTTTTTTCCTGCCAGTAATGTAATCTGCAGTTAATGTATTTTGTTTTTTAAGTTCTGCAAAAGTTCCTGCAGAAACAATTTCTCCACCATGTTTTCCTGCTCCAGGTCCAATATCAAAAACAAAATCTGCTTTCTCAATCATATCTTGGTCATGTTCAACCACTAAAACAGAATTACCAATATCTCTTAATTTTACTAAAGAATCTATTAGTTTTTCGTTGTCTCTTTGGTGTAAGCCAATACTTGGTTCATCTAAAATATACAAAACACCTACTAACTGAGAACCAATTTGTGTTGCCAGACGAATTCTTTGTGCCTCGCCACCAGAAAGCGATTTAGAAGTTCTGTCTAACGTTAAGTAATCTAAGCCAACATCTACTAAAAATTGTATTCTAGTGCGTATTTCTTTTAATATTTCTGAAGCAATGATTAGCTGTTTTTTTGATAAATCTTTCTCAACGTTTTTAAACCATTTCGCTAATTCAGTCACATCCATTTGTACCAAATCGCTGATGCTTTTATCTGTGATTTTAAAATGAAGTGCTTCTTTCTTTAATCTTTTTCCGTGACAAGATGAGCAGGTAACTTCATCCATAAAACCTTTTGCCCAACGTTTTATAGTTGTGCTTTCTGCATTGTTATATTGGCTATTTATAAAAGCAACAATTCCTTCGAAGTCTATTTTGTAATTTCTAGTAACACCAACAGTTTTAGATTCAATTTCAAAAGATTCGTTTCCGCCATGTAAAATAATTTCTAAAGCTTCTTTTGGTATGTCTTTTATGGCATCTGTTAATTTGAATTTATAACGTTCTGCAATGTTGTGTATTTGTTTAAAAATCCAACTACTTTTTTCTTCTCCTAAAGGAACAATTCCTCCTTTTTTTATTGAAAGACTATCATCTGGAATAACCTTTTTTAGATTAATTTCATTGGTAATTCCTAATCCATTACAAGAATCACATGCTCCTTTTGGTGAGTTAAAAGAAAACGTATTTGGTTCTGGATTTGGATACGCAATACCGGTTGTTGGGCACATTAATTCTCTACTAAAATATCTAGGATGATTGTCATCAATAGCAATCACCATTAAAATATTATTACCAGAATATAAGGCTGTCTTTATGGTTTCCTCTAAACGTTTTTCTACTGTTTTATTTACAGCCAATCGATCAATTACAACTTCAATATCGTGATTTTTGTAACGATCTAGTTTCATGCCTTTTTCAATCTCTTGAATTTTGCCATCCACACGAACTCTTAAGAAACCTTGTTTAGATATTTGTTCAAAAAGCTCTCTATAATGTCCTTTTCTAGATTTAATTAAAGGAGCTAAAACAGCTATTTTCTTACCTTCAAAATCTTTTAGAATTAAATTTTTAATTTGTTCATCAGAATAACTCACCATTTTTTGATCGGTGTTGTAAGAATACGCATCTGCAGCTCTTGCAAAAAGCAATCTTAAAAAATCGTAAATTTCGGTGATGGTTCCAACGGTAGAACGCGGACTCTTATTAGTGGTTTTTTGTTCGATAGAAATTACTGGCGAAAGGCCATCAATTTTATCTACATCGGGTCTTTCTAATCCTCCTAAAAATTGTCTTGCGTAAGCAGAAAACGTCTCAATATAACGTCTTTGTCCTTCTGCGTAAATGGTGTCAAAAGCCAAAGAAGACTTTCCGCTTCCGCTTAAACCCGTTATTACAACTAGCTTTTCGCGAGGAATTTTAACATCAATATTTTTTAAATTATGAGCTCTTGCTCCGTAAACTTCTATATATTCCTGGTCTTTCAAATGTGCCTATTTTTATCAAAAAAAGCAAAGTTAATCAATACTATTTTAATGTAAGTAGGTTTCTTAGAACCTTTAACATTAGTTACAGCGACGCTTTCTTTTAAAACGAAGTTTAATTTCTGATTAAAAAACAGCATAAAATAGTATCTTGCGGTATATTTTAACTAAGAATGATAGACAGTATTCGCCATTTTTTTGAAAGAAACGGATTTGGAGTTTTTTCTAGATTTGCAGACAGGTTGGGAATGAGGGCGGTAAATGTGCGGCTATTCTTCATATATGTAACGTTTTTTACGGTTGGTTTGTCTTTCGGACTCTACTTAACTATGGCTTTTTTATTAAAATTAAAAGATATGATTTACACAAAAAGAAGTTCTGTTTTTGATTTATAATATATGATTATAAAATCGAAAATAGATAAAATAGCCTTGTTGGTAATTTCAATTATTGCTATTGGTATTATTGGCTACATGTGGCTTTCTAACTACAACTTTGTAGATGCGTTGTACATGACGGTTATTACGGTAACCACTGTTGGTTTTGGCGAACTTCAACCATTTTCTCCAGAAGAAAAAGTATTTACAATCTTTCTAATTTTAACAAGTATAACTATTTTTGGATATGCAATTTCGTCATTTTCAGAATATTTAGTAAGTGGCAAATTATTTGAATATTTTAAACACAGAAAAGTGGAAAAACAAATAGGACGTTTAAAAGGACATACCATTGTTTGTGGGTATGGTAGAAATGGGAAACAGGCAATTTTTAAACTTGGTAATTATAATAAGAAGTTTGTTGTAGTTGAAAAGAAGACTGAGATGACAACGGTTTTAGATACACAAGGGATCTTAAATATACAAGGAGACGCTACGTTAGACGAAACTTTACAAAAAGCAGGAATTGAAAAAGCGGCATTTTTAATTACAGCTTTACCTTCTGATGCAGACAATCTTTTTGTGGTTTTAACGGCAAGTCAATTAAATAAAGATTGTGTTATAATAAGTAGAGCCGCGAATGAGTCTTCTTACAAGAAATTAAAATTTGCCGGTGCAAGCAATGTAATTATGCCAGATAAATTGGGCGGAGATCACATGGCGTCTTTGGTTACAACGCCAGATGTTATCGAGTTTGTAGATCGGCTAACAATAGAAGGAGATACTACTGCTAACCTAGAGGAAGTAGCTGTAAATGATTTGCCTAAAAAATATATTAATAAAACTATTTTAGATCTAGATTTAAGAAAACGAACGGGTTGTACGGTTATTGGGTTTAGAAATCCCAATAAAGAGTATATTATTAATCCTGAAGCAGAAATAAAGCTGGTAGCAGATTCTCAATTAATTATTTTAGGAAGACCAGAACAAATTATAAAATTAAGAGAAGTATTTTAGTATGAACAAGATAATTATTACAGGAAGTAACGGTTTGTTAGGGCAGGCTTTGGTGAATTTATTACTTAAAGAAAAAGAAAAGTACCAAGTTTTTGGTTTCTCTAGAGGAATCAATAGAAGCGGAAGAGAAGATTTTGAATATATTTCTATTGATATTACTGATGAAGCTTTACTGAAAGAAGAAGTTTTAAAGATCAAACCAGACTTTATTGTGAATACAGCTGCAATGACAAATGTTGATGCTTGTGAGAACAATAAACAAGAATGTGATACTTTAAATGTAGGGGTTGTAAAAACATTAACCACAATTTCCGAAGAAATTAATGCACATATAATTCACCTTTCAACAGATTTTATTTTTGATGGTAAAAAAGGCCATTATAAAGAGACCGATACACCAAACCCTATAAGTTATTATGGTTTGTCTAAATTAAAATCTGAAGAAGTTTTAACCAATTCTAAAATTGATTTTACAATTCTAAGAACAATTTTGGTTTTTGGAAAAGTTTTTGACATGAGTAGAAGTAATATTGTTTTCTGGGTAAAGCTAATGTTAGAACAAAAGAAAGAGATTACGGTTGTAGATGACCAATTTAGAATGCCTACCTACGTTGAAGATTTGGCGCTTTCTTGCAAAATTTCTATGGATAAAAAAGCAACAGGAATTTTTAATATTTCCTCAAATAAATTATTAAGTGTCTACGAGATTGCACAACAAATTGCAGAAGTTTTTCAGCTAGATAAAAGTTATATAAAACCAACTTCTACAGCAACTTTAAATCAGACAGCACCAAGGCCTGCAAAAACAGGTTTCGATCTATCAAAAACAAATAAAATATTAGAATTTTACCCAAAATCGTTTAAAGAAGATTTACTAAAATTCAAAGAAACGTTACCATAAAGTTACTTTTAAGTCATATTTAAGGCTAAAATCGGTTATTTAACGCTAAAAACTTGCCGAAAGAGCATTTTTGCATCATCTTGTGTCTCACTAAATAAGAACTAACCCAAAATTTATTATGTATAAAAAATTTATTACAGTGCTTTTGTTAGCATTCCCATTGCTATCTTTTGCACAAGAATTAACAATAGATGAAGAAATAGAAGAGAAATTTAAACCTTTTGCCGATGCCGTAAGCTCAGTTGTTTTTTATCCAATTTCAATTGCTGGTATAGATGTGCCAATTGTAGTTATCCTCCTTTTATCGGGGGCTTTCTTTTTTACATTATATTTTAAATTTTCTAATATAACTTTATTAGGTGTCGCAATTAGGGCTACTAGTGGTAAATACGATGCTATCGATCATCATTCAGTTGATGAAGCAGCAGGAGATCCTACACCAGGAGGCGATGTTTTCGAAAGCGTTCAAGCGGAGGGAGTTGTAGGAGAAGTTACACATTTTCAGGCTTTAACAGCAGCTTTATCTGCAACCGTAGGACTAGGAAACATTGCAGGGGTTGCGGTTGCAATTGCAATTGGAGGCCCAGGAGCTACCGTATGGATGGTTTTAGCTGGGTTTTTAGGAATGTCTACAAAACTAGTAGAAGCTACCTTAGGTGTTAAGTATAGAGAAGTTGGTGAAGACGGTAAAATATACGGAGGCCCAATGTATTACCTTAAAAAAGGTTTAAAAGAAAAGAATTTAGCAGGATTAGGAAAAGTTTTAGCTGGGTTGTATGCAGTATTTGTCATTGGAGGTTCTTTTGGAGGTGGAAACATGTTTCAAGCAAACCAAGCCGCTGCACAATTTAAACAACTGTTTGATATTGAATCTGGGTTTGTATTCGGAATTGTAATGGCAGTATTAGTTGGTGTTGTAATTATTGGTGGAATTAAAAGAATAGGACAAGTAACAGAAAAAATAGTGCCATTTATGGCAATAATGTTTGTGGGTGCTTCTTTAGTTATACTTGCAATGAATTTCTCAATAATTCCTGAAGCTATGGGGCAAATTTGGGACGGTGCTTTTAATGAAACTTCAATAGTGGGAGGTTTAATTGGGGTGATGATTGTTGGTTTTCAAAGAGCTGCTTTTTCAAATGAGGCAGGTGTTGGTTCAGCATCTATTGCACATGCAGCTGTTAAAACGAGGTTTCCGGCAAGTGAAGGAATTGTAGCTTCTATTGGCCCGTTTGTAGATACTGTAATTATTTGTTCAATGACCGCTTTGGTAATTGTAGTAACCAATTTAAAGAGTAATTTATTTACTTATGGTAATTTAGATTCAAAAAGTAATGTATTGTTAAATGCAACAAACCAACCTATAAACGGTGTTGATTTAACGTCGGTTGCTTTTGATTCTGCCATTCCTAATTTTTCTGTTCTACTAACAGTTGCAGTCATTTTATTTGCTTTTTCATCGATGCTTTCTTGGTCTTATTATGGTATACAAGGTTGGACGTATTTATTCGGAAAAGGTAAAATAGCAGATATTACGTATAAAATATTATTTTTACTTTTTGTTATAATTGGTGCATCTTCTACTTTAGGATCTGTAATTGAGTTTTCAGATGCTATGATATTTGCAATGGTGTTTCCTAATATTATAGGTTTACTGCTATTAGCACCAAAGGTAAAAGTGGAGTTGGCGCGTTATCTAAAAGCAATTGACCATAAGAGGAAAAAGTAGCTTTCAATAAAATAAATTCTTAAAAACCTGTTTCTAGCCTATTAAATGGCAAAGAAATAGGTTTTTTTTTGACGTAATTTGTAATTTTTAATTTTTTTTTATGATATTGCGGGGTACTAATTTAAAACTAATCAAAATATATTATGAATAAAAAACTTCTTTCGTTGTTATTTTTAGCAGCTCCCTTTTTCACGTTTGCACAAGAAAAAGGTTTAGATCAACAAATTGATGAAGCATTTGGGAATGCTACAGGCTGGTTTGTCGATATCATTTTTTATCAGATTCCTTTCTCCGATTCGGTTAGTATTTATTGGGTTTTATTCCCACTTATTCTAGGAGCAACTTATTTTACATTTTATTTTAACTTCATTAATTTTAGAGGTTTTTTTACTTCAATAAATATTGTGAGAGGTAAATATGATGAGATAGAAGGTAACGGAAAAAAAGGTTTAGAGGTTTCACATAATGTATCTACTACAGATAAAGGAGATAACCCAGATACTATAAGAGTAGAAGGGCATCAAGGAGAAGTGACACATTTTCAAGCTTTAACAGCAGCTTTATCTGCAACAGTAGGTTTAGGAAATATTGCAGGAGTTGCAATTGCGGTTTCAATTGGTGGTGCAGGTGCTACTTTCTGGATGATTGTTGCTGGCTTCTTAGGAATGGCATCAAAATTTGTAGAATGTACACTAGGTGTAAAGTATAGAGATATTGAGGCAGACGGTACTGTTTACGGTGGGCCCATGTATTATCTTACAAAAGGATTGAAAAATAAAACACTAGGAAAAATTTTAGCAGTTTTATTTGCAATCTTTGTTATTGGTGGTTCTTTTGGAGGTGGAAACATGTTTCAGGTAAACCAAGCGTTTCAATTAGTAGAAAATATTACTACGCCTATTGGTGGCGTTTCAATTTTACATGGTAAAGGATGGTTGTTTGGTTTAGTGATGGCTGTTTTAGTTGGTATTGTAATTATTGGAGGAATTAAAAAAATAGCAAAAGTAACCGATAAAATTGTTCCTTTTATGGTCGCAATTTATGTTGCAGCTTCATTGTTTGTGATTTTTTCAAATTACCACATGATTGGTGATGCATTTACTCAGATTTTTAATGGTGCATTTAGTCCAGAAGGAGTAGCCGGTGGAGCAGTAGGGGTTTTGGTACAAGGATTTAGAAGAGCTGCCTTTTCAAATGAAGCAGGTATTGGTTCTGCATCTATTGCGCATTCAGCAGTAAAAACAAAATACGCAGCAAGTGAAGGTATGGTTGCTTTGTTAGAGCCATTTATAGATACTGTTGTAGTTTGTACAATGACAGCTTTGGTGTTAATTATTACAGGTAATGTAACGGCAGAAAATTCATCATTAAATGATGCACAAGCAATATTATTAACTTCAGGAGCATTTGAATCAGCAATTTCTTGGTTTCCATACGTCTTAACTGTTGCCGTTGTTTTATTTGCATTTAGCTCTATGATTTCATGGTCTTACTACGGTTTTCAAGGTTGGGCTTATCTATTTGGTAGATCTAAAAAAATGGAATATGCGTACAAGGTACTTTTCTGTGTATTTGTAGTCATTGGTGCAGCAGCAAGTTTAGGTTCTGTTATTAGTTTCTCAGATGCCATGGTTTTTGCGATGATGGTTCCAAACATGATTGGACTTATATTATTAGCGCCAAAAGTAAAAGAAGAATTAAAAAAATACATGAATGCTATTAAGGCAGACAAAGCTTAAAAAACTCATATGAACTTATTTAAACCCCATTTCTGGTACAACAAAAGCCAAAGAAATGGGGTTTTTATTTTAACGATAGCTATTGTACTATTTCAAGTTGTTATTGTTTTTGTAGATTTTTCTTCGGAAGAAAAAACAGACTTAGCATCTCCAAGAGCCGCGGCATTTCATAAACAAATAGATAGTTTAAAGGTTCTAAGCATAGAAGACAGGAAACCCAAAATATATCCATTCAATCCTAATTATATTACAGATTACAAAGGCGAGCAACTCGGCATGTCTTTAACAGAGATAGAGAAGCTTTTAGAATTTAGAAAAACAGGTAAGTTTGTCAATTCAAAAAAAGAATTTCAAAATGTAACAAAGATTTCAGATACCCTCTTATATAAAATTGCTCCTTATTTTAAATTTCCAGACTGGGTTGTTAAAAGAAATAATAATTCGAAGTTGTCATTGCGAGGCACAAAGCAATCTATTTATAAAAAAGCAATAAAAAAACGTTCAACTACAGATATCAATAAAGCAACTGCAGAAGATTTAAAAACAATATCCGGAATAGGAGAGAAGCTTTCTGAAAGAATTATTAAGTATCGTTCTAAATTACAAGGATTTTCCATAGAAAATCAAGTACACGAAGTTTGGGGTTTAGAGAAAGAAATTGCAGACAAAGTGGTCGCTATTTTTAAGGTTGTTCAATTGCCAAATATTCAAAAAACGAACGTAAATACGGTCTCATTCAAAGAATTACTTAAAAATCCGTACATAGATTACGAATTATGTAAAATGATTTTTGAATACCGGGATGAAGTAGCAGAGCTACAAGATATATCAGAATTAAAAAAGATCAACGGTTTTCCTTTGAATTTGTATGATAGAATAGTCTTATATTTGGTCGCTGAATAAATAACTCAAATTCCGTACCAGATGAACAGTATGTATTTTACTGAAGAGCATGAAGCTTTTCGTGCTAGTTTCAAAGATTTTTTACAAAAAGAAGTAGTTCCTTATATTGATAAATGGGAAAAAACAGGAACCATAGAAAGATTCATTTGGGGTAAGTTTGGCGAAATGGGTTATTTCGGACTTTGCACACCAGAAGAATACGGAGGTTTAGATTTAGATTTATTTTACACAGTAATCTTTTTAGAAGAATTACAGAAAATAAATTCTGGCGGATTCGCAGCAGCAATGTGGGCGCATGAATTTCTTGCCATGACGCATTTAAATAAAGAAGGAACAGAATTTATCAAACAAAAATACCTAGTACCAAGTGTAGCAGGAGAAAAAATTGGCTGTCTATGTATTACAGAGCCTTTTGGCGGTAGTGATGTTGCAGGAATGCGTTCTACAGCAATTAAAGACGGCGATAAATACGTTTTAAATGGCTCTAAAACGTTTATCACAAACGGTGTGTATTCAGATTACTTAATTGTTGCAGCAAAAACAGATCCTTCAGACAAATATAAAGGCATTAGTATTTTTGTGGTAGACAGAGAAACTCCAGGAATCTCAGCAACTAAATTAGATAAATTAGGTTGGCGTGCTTCAGATACCGCAGAATTAGCTTTTGACAATGTAGAAATTCCGTTAGAAAATTTAATGGGAGAAGAAGGAAAAGGTTTTCCTTATATCATGCAACATTTCGCTTTAGAGCGCTTAATAATGGGAGTTAATGCACACGCAAGAGCAGAATTTGCAGTAGAGTATGCTATAGGCTATATGCAAGAAAGAGTTGCTTTTGGTAAATCTTTAGACAAGTTTCAAGCTTTAAGACATAAAATTGCAGAAATGGCTAGTAAAGTAGACATGTGTAGAGAATATAATTATTCAATTACCAAAAGACTAGACCAAGGTACATATGTAGTTAAAGAAGCAAGTATGTCTAAATTATTGTCTACCAAAATGGCAGATGAAGTTATTTATGACGCGCTTCAGTTATTAGGCGGTTATGGCTATATGGAAGACTATCCGATGGCACGTTTGTTAAGAGATAGTAGATTAGGACCAATTGGTGGCGGAACATCAGAAATTTTAAAAGAAATTATAGCAAAAATGGTCATTGATAATAAAGAGTACAAAGCAGCAACGTAGTTATGGGGTAGCGCAGCAAGGTAAAACGGTAGATAGATAATACAGACGTTAAGTTTTAAATACTAAACACTGAAATTCTTTTAGGGCGTTACCTAAAGGTCGCGCTTTCACTACTCGCTTTTCGTTTTTATCAAAACAAAAGAGCTCAAACAAACCGTTCAATCGCTAACGCAAAACCACGGCTAAAAAATAATTCAATTTATGCAATTGCCATCTCATAAATTGTAATTACATTTGCAGTCCAAAAAATAAACCAATAGTTTAAATACTATTTAAAATATAAAGAGACTATGAAGGGAGGTGCCAACTTATGTTAATTATACCCATTAAAGAAGGAGAGAATATCGATAGAGCTTTAAAGCGTTACAAGAGAAAATTCGATCGTACAAAAACGATGAAGAACTTGCGTGCTAGAAAGAACTTTACAAAACCTTCTGTAGCTAATAGAGCTCAGAGAATTAAAGCTTCTTACGTTCAAAGATTAAGAACACAAGAAGAAGTAGGTTAGAAATAACTTATTTTTAGAGTATAAATCTCGTAACACAATTTTGTGTTATGAGATTTTTTTTGCGTTTAATTTTAGTAACTTTGAGATAAATAATAAGCGTTGTTAAAAGAGAACACTTACATAACATCCTTTTTAGAATATCTTTTTTTAGAGAAAGGGTATTCTAAACACACTATCACAGCATATAAAACAGATTTAGTTGCTTTTAAAGACTTTTGTGAAGTCACTTATGATCAAGAAAGTTTAAGAACTATTAGTTACCCACAAGTAAGAAGTTGGGTAGTTAGCTTAGTGGATGCTGATATATCAAATAATAGTATCAATAGAAAAGTCAGTTCATTAAAATCGTTTTATAAATTTCTTCAAAAAACAGCACAAATAGAAATAAATCCTCTTACCAAACACAAAGCTCTCAAAGTAGCTAAGAAAGTGCAAGTCCCTTTTACTTCTAGAGAAATTAATACTGTAATACAAAACATAGACAAAGAAGAAGATTTCGATGCTATTAGAAATAAGTTAATAGTAGAACTTTTGTATTCAACTGGCATCCGAAGAACAGAATTAATAAATATAAAAGAAGCGGAGGTAAATATTTCAGAAAAGACCATTAAAGTTTTAGGAAAAAGAAACAAAGAACGTTTCGTGCCAATACTTACATCTGTTTTAGAAACTTTAAATAAGTATGTAGCATTAAAAGCAGCAAATAGATTTCATTCAGAGTTTCTTTTAATTACTTCAAAAGGAAATAAATTATATGAAACACTTGTTTACAGAATTATTAATTCTTACTTTAGTCAGGTCTCTTCAAAGGTAAAAAAGAGCCCTCATATTTTAAGGCATTCTTTTGCAACACACCTGTTAAATGAAGGCGCAGATTTAAATTCGGTTAAAGAATTGCTAGGGCATTCTTCTTTAGCCTCCACACAAGTCTATACACACAATAGTCTTGATGCAATAAAAAAAGTGTATAATAATGCTCACCCTAGAAGCAATAAAAAGAATAACCAATGAAAGTATTCACACAATCAGTAAATTTTAATGCAGATAATGAATTAATTGAATTTGTAGAAACTAAAGTTTCGGCATTAACAAAGTTCCATGATAAGATCGTAAACGCAGAAGTTTTCTTAAAAGTTCAAAATACAAGTGATAAAGAAAATAAAATTACAGAAATAAAAATAAATATCCCCGGTAGTGAGTTAATGGTTAAAAGAGAAACAAAAACCTTTGAAGAAGGTGTAAACGCTGCGGTTGATAATCTGAAAAGGCAATTAAAGAGGTCAAAAGAGAAGCAAAGAGATGCTCAGATTTCTTAAGTTGAAAAAAAAAACAAAAAAAAATTAATAAAAAGTTTTAGAATACGAAAAAACTTTATACATTTGCAATCCGTTAGAAATAGCGGGTTGTTTTTTAGCATTAAAAGCCGATGTAGCTCAGCTGGCTAGAGCAGCTGATTTGTAATCAGCAGGTCGTGGGTTCGAGTCCCTCCATCGGCTCAAAAAACAATAAATTACGAAAGTAATTTGAAGTTCATTAAAATAGTAAATTAAAGGGGAGATACTCAAGCGGCCAACGAGGACGGACTGTAACTCCGTTGACTACGTCTTCGCAGGTTCGAATCCTGCTCTCCCCACAATTTACATAGTATTGCGAAAGTAGCTCAGTTGGTAGAGCGTCAGCCTTCCAAGCTGAATGTCGCCGGTTCGAACCCGGTCTTTCGCTCAAAGATATCAACAAGCCGGTGTAGCTCAGTTGGTAGAGCGCATCCTTGGTAGGGATGAGGTCGTGGGTTCAACTCCCATCGCTGGCTCATTTTTATGTATTATTACACATTAAATATATTTAAACTAAGAATTAAAATTAATAATTATGGCAAAAGGAACTTTTGACCGTTCGAAACCACACTTAAATATTGGTACTATCGGACACGTAGATCACGGTAAAACAACTTTAACTGCGGCTATTACTAAAGTATTAGCTGATGCAGGATTCTCTGAAGCTAGATCTTTTGATCAGATTGATAATGCTCCAGAAGAAAAAGAAAGAGGTATTACAATTAATACTTCTCACGTAGAATACCAAACAGCAAATCGTCACTATGCGCACGTAGATTGTCCAGGTCACGCGGATTACGTAAAGAACATGGTAACAGGTGCTGCTCAAATGGACGGTGCTATATTAGTGGTTGCTGCAACAGATGGTCCTATGCCTCAAACAAGAGAGCATATTTTATTAGGTCGTCAGGTAGGTATTCCTCGTATGGTTGTTTTCTTGAATAAAGTTGACATGGTAGATGATGAGGAGTTACTTGAGTTAGTAGATATGGAAGTTAGAGAATTATTATCTTTCTATGATTATGATGGAGATAATGGTCCTGTTGTTTCAGGTTCTGCTTTAGGTGCTTTAAATGGTGAGCAAAAATGGGTTGATACTGTGTTAGAATTAATGGCACAAGTTGATGTTTGGATTGAAGAGCCTTTAAGAGAAGTTGATAAAGATTTCTTAATGCCAGTGGAAGATGTATTTTCTATTACTGGACGTGGTACTGTAGCTACTGGTCGTATTGAAACAGGAATCGCTAATACTGGTGATGTTGTTGATATTATTGGTATGGGAGCTGAAAAAATGACTTCTACTGTTACTGGTATTGAAATGTTCCGTCAAATCTTAGATAGAGGTGAGGCAGGAGATAATGCAGGTATCTTATTAAGAGGTATAGCAAAAGAAGATATTAAGAGAGGTATGGTAATCTGTAAGCCAGGTTCTGTAACACCACACGCTAAATTTAAAGCAGAAGTTTATGTTTTAAAGAAAGAAGAAGGTGGTCGTCATACACCATTCCATAACAACTACCGTCCACAGTTCTATGTTAGAACTACAGATGTAACAGGTACAATTAACTTACCTGATGGTGTTGAAATGGTAATGCCAGGAGATAACTTAACAATTACTGTAGACCTAATTCAACCAATTGCATTAAATATTGGTTTACGTTTCGCAATCCGTGAGGGTGGTAGAACAGTTGGAGCTGGTCAGGTAACTGAATTATTAGATTAATATTAATTATTAGTTTATTAATAAATAAATTCAAAGGGTGTTCCGTTTTTAACGGAACGCCTTTATCAATGAATAAGAAACGGGCGTAGTTCAGCGGTAGAGCACTGGTCTCCAAAACCAGCTGTCGGGAGTTCGAATCTCTCCGCCCGTGCAAAAACATACAAGTAGAATGAAGTTTATACAATATATTAAAGATTCTTTTGATGAACTGAGCAATCACATGACTTGGATATCCAAAGAAGATGCTCAAAAAACAACAGTAACTGTAGCTGTATTTACTATTTTGTTTGCACTAGCAGTAGCTGGTATCGACTATGTTTTTCAAACAGGTTTAGATAATTTTTTTACAATGTTTAAAACCAATTAATAATGGCAGCTGATTCAGTAATGAAATGGTATGTTGTAAGAGCCATTGGTGGACAAGAAAATAAAGTGAAAGCTTATATAGAAACTGAAATATCACGTGTTGGTTTATCAGATTATGTAAGTCAAGTTATTGTACCTACAGAAAAAGTGATCCAGATTAGAGACGGGAAAAAAGTAAACAGAGAAAGAGTTTATTTTCCAGGTTATATCATGGTAGAAGCGAATCTTTCAGGAGAAGTACCTCACGTAATTAAAGGAATTACGGGAGTTATTGGTTTTTTAGGTGAAGTGAAAGGTGGTGAGCCTGTTCCTATGCGTAAGTCTGAAGTAAATAGAATGCTAGGTAAGGTTGATGAACTTTCTGTTCAAGATGAAAACATAGCAATCCCTTTTAACATAGGAGAAACTGTAAAAGTTGTAGACGGTCCTTTTAATGGATTTGACGGTACAATAGAAAAAGTAAACGAAGAAAAGCGCAAACTTGAAGTGATGGTAAAAATATTCGGAAGAAAAACACCATTAGAATTAAGTTATATGCAAGTAGAAAAGATATAATTGTTACACAAATATATATAATTGATAACGATTTGTTTTTAGCTTCCAAATTAAAACAAATCAGTAAACATTTTTAAAATGGCAAAAGAAGTTAGTAAAGTAGTTAAGTTACAAGTTAAGGGAGGCGCAGCGAATCCATCGCCGCCGGTTGGACCTGCTTTAGGAGCTGCTGGTGTTAACATTATGGAGTTCTGTAAACAGTTTAATGCAAGAACGCAAGACAAACAAGGTAAAGTTTTACCTGTTGTTATTACTGTTTATAAAGATAAATCATTTGATTTTCTTGTAAAGACTCCTCCTGCAGCAGTTCAGTTACTAGAAGCGGCCAAAATTAAAAAGGGTTCAGGAGAACCAAACAGAAAGAAAGTAGCATCAGTTACTTGGGATCAAATTAAAACGATTGCAGAAGACAAAATGGTAGATTTAAATGCCTTTAAGATTTCTTCAGCAATGCATATGATTGCAGGTACAGCACGTTCTATGGGATTAACAGTAAAAGGTGATGCACCAGCATAAACTTTATAAAAAGTAGTAAAATGGCAAAATTAACAAAAAAGCAAAAAGAAGCTTACGCAAAGGTAGATAGCTCTAAATCTTATGATTTAGCAGCAGCTTCAGCGCTAGTCAAAGACATTACTAATGTAAAGTTTGATGCATCAGTAGATTTAGCAATACGTTTAGGGGTAGATCCTCGTAAAGCTAATCAAATGGTTCGTGGAGTTGTAACACTACCTCACGGAACAGGAAAAGATGTAAAAGTATTAGCATTAGTAACTCCAGATAAAGAAGCAGAAGCTACAGCAGCGGGTGCAGATTATGTTGGGTTAGATGAATACCTTCAGAAGATTAAAGGAGGATGGACAGATGTAGATGTAATTATTACAATGCCAAGTGTAATGGGTAAATTAGGTCCTTTAGGAAGAATTTTAGGTCCTAGAGGTTTAATGCCAAACCCAAAAACTGGTACGGTAACAATGGATGTTGCAAAAGCTGTACAGGATGTAAAAGCTGGTAAAATTGACTTTAAGGTTGATAAAACTGGTATCGTACATGCTGCAATTGGTAAAGTATCTTTCGATGCTCAAAAAATTGAAGAAAATGCAAACGAGTTAATACAAACAATTATTAAATTGAAACCAACAACTGCAAAAGGAACGTACGTAAAAAGCGTTTTTATGTCTAGTACCATGAGTCCTAGTATTCAGGTTGAGGTGAAAGCTGTTTAATACGTTAAAACTTATAATCATGACTAGAGAAGAGAAATCACAAGTAATACAAGATTTAACAGCAGTATTAGCAGACACAAATACGTTATATTTAGCAGATATATCTGGATTAAACGCACAAACTACTACGAACTTACGTAGAGCTTGTTTCAAAGCGAATGTACAGTTATCAGTTGTTAAGAATACATTACTTGCAAAAGCAATGGAGGCTTCAGACAAAGATTTTGGAGACTTACCAACAGTATTAAAAGGAAATACTTCAATGATGACTTCTGAGGCTGCAAATGCGCCTGCGAAGTTAATCAAAGATTTTAGAAAGAAGTCTCAGAATAAGCCTTTATTAAAAGGTGCATTTGCAGAAGAGTCTATTTATATTGGAGATGATCAATTAGATGCTTTAGTAGACATTAAATCTAGAGAAGAACTTATTGGTGAAATCATTGGATTATTACAGTCTCCTGCTAAGAATGTAATTTCAGCATTACAATCAGGTGGACAAATACTTTCAGGTATTGTTAAGACATTATCTGAAAAATAATTACGCGCACAAATAAACTATAATAAACAACATTTTAAAAACAATTACAATGGCAGAATTAAAAGATTTCGCAGAGCAGTTAGTTAACTTAACAGTAAAAGAAGTTAATGAATTAGCTACTATCTTAAAAGATGAGTATGGTATTGAGCCAGCAGCAGCAGCAGTTACAGTTGCAGGACCAGCAGCAGGAGGAGAAGATGAAGCAGAAGAGCAAACTGAATTTGACGTGATTTTAACGGCAGCAGGAGGTTCTAAACTTGCAGTTGTAAAATTAGTTAAAGAATTAACTGGTTTAGGATTGAAAGAAGCAAAAGGTATCGTTGATAGCGCACCAGCAGCAGTAAAAGAAGCAGTATCTAAGGATGAAGCGGAAGCGCTTAAAGCATCTTTAGAAGCAGCTGGAGCTGAGGTAGAGCTTAAATAAGCTATTACTCCCGACGTTCACGCGTAACGGGAAAACAAATTTAGGTTTAGGTACTAGAAACGTTCGTTTTTAGGCCTAAACCATTTTGTGTATATATTCGTTTTTTATTTTATTTCAGATTTTAATCAAAAAAATACTCTCTTTTGGCAACGAAAAATACTACTGAAAGAATCAACTTCGCTACTTCTCAAATGATAAAAGAGTATCCAGACTTTTTGGATATTCAGGTAAAATCTTTTCAAGATTTTTTCCAACTTCAAACTAAGGCAGAAGAAAGAGGTGAAGAAGGTTTGTACAAAACCTTCATGGATAACTTTCCAATTACTGATACAAGAAATCAATTCGTATTAGAATTTTTAGATTACTTTGTAGATCCACCAAGATATTCTATTCAAGAATGTATTGAAAGAGGTCTTACACATAGTGTGCCTTTAAAAGCACGTCTAAAATTATATTGTACAGATCCAGAACACGAAGATTTCGAAACTATTGTTCAAGATGTATATCTTGGTACAATTCCTTATATGACAAACTCTGGTACCTTTGTAATTAATGGGGCAGAGCGTGTGGTGGTTTCTCAATTACACAGGTCTCCTGGTGTATTCTTTGGGCAATCTTTCCATGCAAACGGTACAAAATTATATTCAGCAAGAGTAATTCCTTTCAAAGGTTCTTGGATAGAATTTGCTACCGACATCAATCAAGTAATGTATGCTTATATTGATAGAAAGAAAAAATTACCAGTAACAACATTATTCAGAGCTATAGGTTTTGAAAGAGATAAAGATATTTTAGAGATTTTTGACCTTGCAGAAGAAGTGAAAGTTTCTAAAGCTGGATTGAAAAAGGTATTAGGTCGCAAATTAGCAGCTAGAGTTTTAAAAACTTGGCATGAAGATTTTGTGGATGAAGATACTGGTGAAGTTGTATCTATCGAAAGAAATGAAATTATTTTCGATCGTGATACAATTTTAGATAAAGAACATATTGATGAAATAATTGATGCAGGTGCTAAAACCGTTTTACTTCACAAAGAAGATAACGATATGGCAGATTATGCAATTATACATAATACTTTACAAAAAGATCCTACAAATTCGGAAAAAGAAGCTGTAGAACATATTTATAGACAACTACGTAATGCAGAACCGCCAGATGAGGAGACTGCAAGAGGTATTATAGATAAATTATTCTTTTCGGAACAACGTTATAATTTAGGAGAAGTTGGTCGTTTTAGAATGAATACCAAACTTCAGTTAAATGAACCAATAGACCAGAAAGTATTAACAAAATTAGATATTATAACCATTATTAAATATTTAATTGAGTTAATCAATTCTAAAGCAGAGGTTGATGATATTGATCACTTGTCTAACAGACGTGTAAGAACGGTTGGAGAACAATTAGCAGGTCAGTTTGGTGTTGGTTTAGCACGTATGGCTAGAACAATTCGTGAGCGTATGAATGTTCGTGATAACGAAGTGTTTACACCCATCGATTTAATTAATGCAAAAACATTGTCATCTGTAATTAATTCATTCTTTGGAACAAATCAATTATCTCAATTTATGGATCAAACAAATCCATTAGCAGAGATTACCCACAAGCGTAGATTATCTGCACTTGGACCGGGTGGTTTGTCAAGAGAAAGAGCTGGTTTTGAGGTGCGTGATGTTCACTATACTCACTACGGACGTCTATGTCCTATTGAAACTCCAGAGGGACCAAATATTGGGTTAATTTCTTCACTTGCTGTTTTTGCAAAAGTGAATAATTTAGGGTTTATTGAAACTCCTTATAGAAAAGTAGAAAACGGTATTGTATCAACAGAAGAGCCTATTTATTTAAGTGCTGAAGAGGAAGAAGGTATGAAAACTGCCCAATCTAACTTAAAACTAAATGAGGATGGTTCTATTATCTTAGATAGAGTTATTGCTAGAGAAGAGGGAGATTTTCCGGTGGTTACACCAGATGAAATTAATTTGATGGACGTTGCTCCAAATCAAATTGCATCTATCTCTGCATCTTTAATTCCTTTCTTAGAACATGATGATGCCAATCGTGCATTAATGGGATCGAACATGATGCGTCAAGCTGTGCCATTATTAAGACCAGAATCTCCAATTGTAGGTACAGGTTTAGAGCGTAGAGTTGCAAAAGATTCTCGTATCTTAATCAATGCAGAAGGCCCTGGTGAAGTTATTTATGTAGATGCTCGTAAAATTACGATTAAGTATGACAGAACAGATGAGGAGAAACTTGTAAGTTTTGAATCTGATGAAATTTCTTACAACTTAATTAAATTTAGAAAAACCAATCAAGGAACAAATATCAACTTAAAACCGATTGTAGAAAAAGGAGATAGAGTTGAAGAAGGACAAGTTCTTTGTGAAGGGTATGCAACACAAAAAGGAGAATTAGCCTTAGGAAGAAATATGAAAGTAGCCTTTATGCCTTGGAAAGGGTATAACTTTGAGGATGCAATTGTAATTTCAGAGAAAGTTGTTCGTGAAGATATATTTACATCTATTCACATCGATGAGTATTCTTTAGACGTAAGAGATACAAAACTAGGAACTGAAGAGTTAACGAATGATATTCCTAATGTTTCTGAAGAAGCTACTAAAGATTTAGATGAAAATGGAATGATTAGAATTGGAGCAGAAGTTAATCCTGGTGATATTTTAATTGGTAAAATTACACCTAAGGGAGAATCTGATCCAACACCCGAAGAAAAATTATTGCGTGCTATTTTTGGGGATAAAGCGGGAGATGTAAAAGACGCATCTTTAAAAGCTTCACCATCATTAAGAGGTGTAGTAATTGATAAAAAGTTATTTAGAAGAGCTGTTAAAGATAAGAACAAGAGATTAAGAGATAAAGAAGCAGTTGCAACTTTAGAATCTTCTTTTGTTTCTAAATTCGAAGGGTTAAAGGATGAATTAATTGAAAAATTATTCACTTTAATCAGTGGGAAAACATCTCAAGGGGTTTTTAATGATTTAGGAGAAGAAGTTTTACCAAAAGGTAAAAAATATACGCTTAAAATGTTAAATTCTGTTGATGATTATGTGCACTTAACAGGTTCTTGGACTACGGATAAAGAACTGAATGATTTAGTAGGTGAATTAGTTCACAACTACAAGATTAAAGTAAATGATTTACAGGGTTCTTTACGTCGTCAAAAATTTACGATCTCTGTAGGTGATGAATTGCCAGCAGGAATTTTAAAACTTGCAAAAGTCTACATTGCTAAAAAACGTAAATTAAAAGTAGGAGATAAAATGGCGGGTCGTCATGGTAACAAAGGTATTGTTGCTCGTATAGTAAGAGCAGAAGATATGCCTTTCTTAGAAGACGGAACTCCAGTTGACATCGTGTTAAATCCATTAGGGGTACCATCTCGTATGAATATTGGTCAGATTTATGAAACTGTTCTTGGTTGGGCAGGTCAAAAATTAAACACTAAATATGCAACACCAATTTTTGATGGAGCATCTTTAGATCAGATCAATGTAATTACAGATAAAGCAGGTGTACCAAGATTTGGACATACTTACTTATATGATGGTGGAACAGGAAAACGTTTCGATCAACCGGCAACTGTTGGTATCATTTATATGATTAAGTTAGGGCACATGATTGAAGATAAAATGCATGCGCGTTCTATTGGACCATATTCATTAATTACGCAACAACCATTAGGAGGTAAAGCTCAGTTTGGGGGTCAACGTTTTGGAGAGATGGAAGTTTGGGCATTAGAAGCATACGGTGCATCTAGTATCTTAAGAGAAATCTTAACTGTAAAATCAGATGATGTTATGGGTAGAGCTAAAACATACGAAAGTATTGTGAAAGGTGAAGCTATGCCAGAACCAGGTTTACCAGAATCATTTAATGTTTTAATGCATGAACTTAAAGGTTTAGGTTTAGACGTTAGATTAGAAGAATAAATTTTTTCAGTAACCAATTTCCAATAATAATTCTGTTATTGGAAATTGAATACTGCCAACTGAATACTTATTAAACGACATGGCAAGAAAACAAGAGAAATACACTGTAAAAAAGTTTAACAAAATCTCAATTGGTTTATCATCACCAGAAGCTATTTTAGAAATCTCTAAAGGTGAAGTTTTAAAACCAGAAACTATAAATTACCGTACACACAAACCAGAAAGAGATGGTTTATTTTGTGAGCGTATTTTTGGTCCTGTAAAGGATTATGAATGTGCTTGTGGAAAGTACAAAAGAATACGTTACAAAGGAATTGTTTGTGACAGATGTGGTGTAGAAGTTACAGAAAAGAAAGTGCGTAGAGACAGAGTAGGGCATATCAACTTGGTAGTTCCTGTTGCTCACATTTGGTACTTTAGATCATTACCTAACAAAATGGGATACCTTTTAGGTTTGCCATCTAAAAAGTTAGACATGATTATTTACTACGAGAGATACGTAGTAATTCAACCAGGTATTGCTAAGAATGTTGAAGGAGAACCATTGCAAAAAATGGATTTCTTAACAGAGGAAGAATACTTAGATATTGTTGATGAATTACCACAAGAAAATCAATATTTAGATGACGAAGACCCAAATAAGTTTATCGCTAAAATGGGAGCTGAGTGTTTAATTGATTTATTGGCTAGAATAGATTTAGAACAATTATCATTTGATTTAAGACACAAAGCAAATACTGAAACTTCTAAACAACGTAAGACTGAAGCGTTAAAACGTTTAAATGTTGTTGAAGCATTTAGAGATTCTCAAAAGAATAGAGAGAACAATCCAGAATGGATGATCTTGAAAGCAGTTCCGGTGATTCCACCAGAATTGAGACCATTAGTGCCATTAGATGGAGGTCGTTTTGCTACTTCAGATTTAAACGACTTGTACAGAAGAGTTATTATTAGAAACAATCGTCTAAAAAGATTGGTAGAGATAAAAGCTCCTGAAGTTATTTTACGTAATGAGAAACGTATGTTGCAAGAATCTGTAGATTCTTTATTAGACAATACACGTAAATCATCTGCAGTAAAAACTGAATCTAACAGACCTTTAAAGTCTTTATCAGATTCATTAAAAGGTAAACAAGGACGTTTCCGTCAGAATTTACTAGGAAAACGTGTTGATTATTCTGCACGTTCTGTAATTGTTGTTGGACCAGAATTAAGACTTTCAGAATGTGGTATCCCTAAAGATATGGCAGCTGAATTGTACAAGCCTTTTGTAATTAGAAAATTAATTGAAAGAGGTATTGTTAAGACTGTAAAATCTGCAAAGAAGATAATAGATAGAAAAGAACCAGTTGTTTGGGATATTTTAGAAAATGTAATCAAAGGACATCCAGTTTTATTAAACAGGGCTCCAACTTTACACAGACTTGGTATACAAGCTTTTCAACCAAAATTAATTGAAGGTAAAGCAATACAGTTACATCCACTTGCATGTTCTGCCTTTAATGCCGATTTTGATGGAGATCAAATGGCGGTTCACTTACCATTAGGGCCAGAAGCTATTTTAGAAGCGCAATTATTAATGTTAGCTTCTCATAATATCTTAAACCCTGCAAATGGTGCGCCAGTTACTGTACCTTCTCAGGATATGGTACTTGGTTTATATTATATGACTAAAGAAAGAATCTCTACTCCAGAAGTTAAAATTAAAGGAGAAGGATTAACTTTCTATTCACCAGAAGAAGTAACGATTGCTTTTAACGAAGAAATGGTAGACTTAAATGCTGGAATTAAAGTAAGAACCTACGATGTTGACGAGAACGGAGAGCAGGTTCGAAAAATTATAAAAACTACTGTTGGTAGAGTTTTATTTAACGAAGTTGTTCCTGCGAAAGCTGGTTATATCAATGAGGTATTAACTAAGAAAAATTTACGTGGTATTATTGGTGGTATTTTAAAAGCTACAGATATTCCTACAACAGGAGATTTCTTAGATCAGATAAAAAATATGGGTTATAAATTTGCCTTCCAAGGTGGTTTATCTTTCTCATTAGGGGATATTATTATTCCTAAAGAAAAACAATCTATGATTGATGCCGCTAATAAAGAGGTAGATATTATTGTAGGAAACTATAACATGGGTATGTTAACGCAAAAAGAGCGTTACAATCAGGTAATTGATATTTGGGGTAGAACCAATAACGATTTAACTGAGTTATCTATGAAACGTTTACGTGAAGATCAACAAGGTTTCAACTCAGTATACATGATGCTTGATTCTGGTGCAAGGGGTTCTAAAGAACAAATTCGTCAGTTAACAGGGATGCGTGGATTAATGGCAAAACCTAAAAAATCTACAGCAGGTGGTGGAGAAATTATTGAGAATCCGATTTTATCTAACTTTAAGGAAGGTTTATCAATTCTAGAATACTTTATCTCTACGCACGGTGCGCGTAAAGGATTAGCAGATACCGCTTTAAAAACGGCAGATGCAGGTTACCTAACACGTAGATTGGTAGATGTTTCTCAAGATGTTATTGTTAATGAAGAAGATTGTGGTACACTAAGAGGTTTGGAAGTTGCTCCTTTAAAGAAAAATGATGAGATTGTAGAATCTTTATCAGATAGAATTGAAGGTCGTATTTCTTTAAACGATGTATATCATCCATTAACAGAAGAACTAATTTTAGAAGCTAATGAACCGATTACTTACAAGTTAGCGCAAGCTGTTGAAAAGTCTGGTATCGATAGCGTAGAAGTTAGGTCTCCATTATCATGTGAGTCTACAAAAGGTATTTGTGCAAAATGTTATGGGCAGAGTTTATCTACTCTTAACAAAGTACAAATTGGTGAAGCAGTTGGTGTAATTGCAGCACAGTCTATTGGAGAACCAGGTACACAGTTAACATTACGTACATTCCACGTTGGTGGGGTTGCAGGTAATATCTCTCAAGAGAACAAGTTAACAGCTAAGTTTGATGGTAATGTAACTATTGATGATTTAAGAACTGTAACAGGTAAAGATAATGATGGTAAAGAAATTGACATCATTATTTCTAGAACTGCAGAGATTAAAATTAAAGATAAGAAAACAGGCATCACGCAGAGTACAAATATTCTTCCTTATGGTTCTATCATTTTTGATAAAGATAGAAAAACAATCAAAAAAGGAGATTCAATTGTACAATGGGATCCATTTAACGGTGTAATCGTTTCTGAATTTGAAGGAAAAGTGAAGTTTGACAATCTACAACAAGGTATTAATTACTCTGTTGAAGTTGATGAGCAAACTGGTTTTCAAGAGAAAGTAATGATCGATTCTAAGAATAAGAAAATTATTGCTTCTTTAATTATTGAAGACAAAGATGGTAATGCTCTACGTTCTTATAGTTTACCAGTAGGTGCGCACTTAATGATTGATGATGGTCAGATGGTAGATTCTGGACATACGTTAGTTAAAATACCAAGAAAATCTGGTAAAGCAGGCGATATTACTGGAGGTTTACCACGTGTAACAGAATTATTTGAAGCACGTAACCCTTCTAATCCTTCTGTAGTTTCAGAGATTGATGGTGTGGTTTCTTTCGGGAAAATCAAACGTGGTAATAGAGAAATTATCGTTGAATCTAAAACTGGAGATACTAGTAAGTATTTAGTAAAGCTTTCTAATCAGATCTTAGTTCAAGAAAATGACTTTATTAAAGCAGGTATGCCATTATCAGACGGAGCTACAACTCCTTCAGATATCCTAAGAATTAAAGGGCCTTCTGCAGTGCAAGAATACTTAGTAAATGAAATACAAGAAGTATATCGTTTACAGGGTGTGAAAATTAATGACAAGCATTTCGAAGTTGTTGTGCGTCAAATGATGCGTAAAGTTAAAATTATTGATTCTGGAGATACTTTATTCTTAGAGAACCAATTGATTCATAAGATTGACTTTATCAAAGACAATGATGCAATTTACGGAATGAAAGTTGTTGAAGAGGCAGGAGATTCTGAGAACTTAAAACCAGGTCAAATTATTTCTGCACGTCAATTAAGAGATGAAAATTCTTTATTAAGAAGAAATGATCTGAACTTAGTGGAAGCAAGAGATGCTAAACCGGCAACGGCAGAGCAAGTTTTACAAGGTATTACTAGAGCATCACTTCAAACAAAATCGTTTATTTCTGCAGCTTCTTTCCAAGAGACTACAAAAGTATTAAACGAGGCTGCTGTAAGTGGTAAAATAGATACGTTAGAAGGCTTAAAAGAAAATGTAATTGTTGGTAAAAGAATACCAGCAGGAACAGGTATGAGAGCTTATGACAATATTCTAGTTGGTCCTAAAGACGAAATAGAAAAGAGTTTCTAATAACGTTTCATCGTTACTAGTTTAAATTTAAAAAGTTGAATTGTTTACTGTAATTTATTTACACTATTCAATTCAACTTTTTTATTTTTTGTACCTTTCAAATCTGAATCAATCATACAATTTAATTACATAGATTATGGAAGAAAATCAAAACAAAGACGGACAATTAAACATAGAGTTAGATCAGGAAATAGCAGAAGGAACCTATTCTAACTTAGCTATTATTAACCACTCTGTATCAGAATTTATTGTTGATTTTATAAATATAATGCCAGGTGTACCAAAGGCAAAAGTAAAATCTAGAATTATATTAACACCGCAACATGCTAAGAGATTAACAAAAGCATTAGCAGATAATGTTCGAAAATTTGAGGAAGCTAACGGAGAGATTAAAGACTATGATCAACCCCCAGTTCCTATGAATTTTGGACCAACAGGACAAGCATAAAAAAAGCGAAACTTAAATGTTTCGCTTTTTTTTATTAAATTTTTCTAGTTCTATTTAGTAACCAAAAATCTGCTAAAACTAAAGCAGTCATTGCTTCTACAATTGGTACAGCTCTGGGTACAACACAAGGGTCGTGTCTACCTTTTCCTGTAATCTCTGTTAATTCATTTTTAGAGTTAATAGTTTGTTGCGTTGTCATAATGGTTGCAACGGGCTTAAAAGCGACTCTAAAGTAGATGTCCATACCATTACTAATTCCTCCTTGTATTCCTCCAGACAAATTAGATTGCGTAGAACCATCTTCATTAAAAATATCATTGTGCTCAGAACCTTTCATTTTAGCACCACAAAACCCGCTACCAAACTCAAAACCTTTTACAGCATTAATAGAAAGCATTGCTTTCCCTAATTCTGCATGTAATTTATTAAAAATAGGTTCCCCTAAACCTACAGGTACATTTTGAGCAACACAGGTAATTGTACCACCAATAGTATCACCAGATTTTCTAATTTCTTGTATTTTATTAATCATTTTCTCTGCTGAAGCATCATCAGGACAGCGAATAATATTACTTTCAGTTTTAGAAAAATCTAAATCCTGATAAGGTTTGTCTATAAAAATTTCTCCAACAGAAGATGTAAAAGCATTTATGTTTATAGAAGATATTAGCTGTTTGGCTAAAGCTCCTGCAACTACCCAATTAGCAGTTTCACGAGCAGAACTTCTTCCGCCACCTCTAAAATCTCTAAAACCATATTTTTGGTCATACGTGAAATCTGCATGAGAAGGTCTGTATATATTGGTATTATGATTGTAATCTTTAGATTTCTGATTGGTGTTTTTAATGACAAAACCAATAGAAGTTCCTGTTGTTTTTCCTTCAAAAATACCTGAAAGAAATTCTACGGTATCTGGTTCCTTACGTTGTGTAACAATTTTTGATTGTCCAGGTTTACGCCTGTTTAACTCATTTTGAATTGCTTCAAAATCAATTTCTAAACCAGCAGGAAAACCATCTATAACACCACCAATAGCAGTTCCATGAGATTCACCATAGGTTGTAACTCTTAATAAATTTCCAAAGGAATTAAATGACATCGTTTTTTATATTATAATAAGTTACAAATATACTAAAGTCAGTAAAAGGAAATTCTACTTTTGGCATTTATAATGATTTCTATAAAATTTTTAATGGTAATAAGCATTGATTACTAATAAGATAGGGTCAATAATTTATTATATTCAAAAAAGATAAAAAATAAGTGTCTTTTTATTTTTTAGAATTGAAAAAGCTTTCTATATTTGCAGCCGCATTCAGGGCATACCTGATGAGACACACTGGAGAAATGGCAGAGCGGTCGAATGCGGTAGTCTTGAAAACTATTGACTGTAACAGGTCCGGGGGTTCGAATCCCTCTTTCTCCGCTTACTGGAACCGTAATTACTTATTAATTAAGTAGTTACGGTTTTTTTTTGTTTAAATATGTACGATTTATGTATTGCTGGAATTATTTATCTATACTAATAATCAATTTAAAGAGTTCTTATAAATATTTACTACTTAGTGAAGAATCGCAGTTTATCTTTTTGCTTAAAGATTGTTAAAAGATTACTTTTTTTTTCTATTTTTGTAAAATAAAACTTCTATGCTATGAAGAGAATAATAATATTGATTTGTTTTGCTATTTTTTATGGATGCTCGTCAAATGACGATTCAATATCTCAAAATCTAAACTTGATAAAACCACCAGATTGGATTCAAGGTACTTGGCTAGCAGCTGATACTAGTATAAGTTTAGGTTTTAAATTCTCTAATGATGATTTTTGTTCGGTAATATTAACAGGGCAAAGTTGCTTTAAAGAACAATTAAATCAATTATTTAACGCTGGTTTAACAACAAATGTAAAAGAAGAAACTATAAATACCAGCTACTCTATAGAAATTACTTTGGGTAATCAAATTGTATCTTATGAATTTGAGAAAGTTTCCGAAACTGAAATAGAATGGATAAATGATCCTTTGGGAGATTTAGTGGAAACGATTTATTTAAAACAATAAAATGGAAAATAAAGATTTAGAAAGTGGTATTGTTAATCTTATTTTAAGTCTAAATCTACCTATGATCAAGTTTGTCGAAGAAGAATACTTCAAGTTGTCACCTGCTGGGCAGTATCAAACTTGTGTTCTAACCGCAGCGACCGTAATAGATGATTTAAAAAATAGAAATAAGATTAATTCAAGAAATATAAGTTCTATCCATAAAATACTAGAAAATCAATTTTTAAAAATATTTGATATATCAAGAGATCACTATATTCAAACTGATTATTTTTTACCCCAATATAAATCTCCTTTATTGAATGCATATAATAAACAAGGTAACGAAGTATTAATTAATGTAAAGAAAGAGGTTGTTAAGAAAGATTTATTTAAACTATTGTTAGTTGAAATATATGAAGATTTAAAATATTATAAAGAAAGTTTAAAAAATTATAAATACGGTAAAAGTAAAGTTTATAATCCAAGACTGCTTTTTATTAATATCTTTTTTAATCCTTTTATGTTATTACCACCCCATGATAGAGAAAAGCTTGACATTCATAAGTTAATTGAGAAAGAAGTTTCCAACTCACGTTCACCGCTTTCTTTTCGATCTGCAACTTTTCTTGGTGAGTTTGAGAGCTATCTTATATCTGTGATAAAACAATCAGGTAAATAATTATAATCTATGTTTAAAAATTTATACTTAAAAACGGTTTTGGATCACCAGGGAATACTGCAAAAATATTAATTGAGCATTTAACAGAAGAAATCAATTAGTAATGGCAGATAAGCCAAATGAAGTCTATATAGATATTTTAGTTGATAGAATGTTTATTGCTCAAAGAACTGGTCAAAGCTATTATGGTAGACTTTATGATTTAGACAAGGTTGAAGTATTTTTAGAAAATGATATCTGCACATTTACATTTTTAGTTTTGTTTAGTGAGTCTGAAAAATTTAGAGAAGGTGTTAGACCAAATCAATATGGCGATTCTCATTTTGACATTGTTATAGAGGTTATCTATGAAGTGTGTAAAAAAAGAAGTGCACTTTGCTATTTAAGTCAAAGTGAATTTAAACTCAAAGCAAATAAAATATGTCGTTTACACATTTATAATTTTTAAAGAAATGAATAATCTAAAGGATAAATACCTACATTTTAAAAATATAATTCAAGAGCTTGAAAAGTATGAAAGTAAAAATTTCTTTGGTAAATTATTTTCATCCGATAAACCAAATGAGAATGAAATTGTTTTAGAGATAAACAATTTTATAACAAATACTTTATTAAAAGAAATTGCAATGTTTCAAAGCATCGAAAATTTTAAAGTTTCTCTTAAATGGTTTCTTGAGGTTAAAGATTTTATAGAATACGAAAATGTTTTTAAATTATTACAAGCTTACCAAGATTTATCTTTCCTAAATGATAAAATGTTATTAAATATAGAAAATTATAGGTTAGTTTTCCAAAACGCAATGCGTGAAAGAGAAAAGTTAGAGAATATATTTGAGAAACATAACATAATTTGATGCATGGGATATTGGAATAGAATGATTGGCAGAGAGCCTGTTGATAGTCAATTAGTTGGGGTTTACACAAAGAGGAAGGAGTCTAATCTAAAGTTTTACAAAAACAGAGATTTAACTAAAAACGAAATAAATCTATACTCTTCTAAAAGAGAGATAAAATCGAAAATTATAGCACACAAATATGCCACTGGTTCGTACAAGATTCAAATAAGTTCAGAGGTAGAATATTGTTCTTCTTTTTTTGGTTCTTTCGCAATTTTTCATCCTAGAAGTTATTTGTTAGATGTAGTTGCGCCATTGGAGGATATTGGAGGTTTGGTTAAATTTCAACTATCGGATTTAAAAATAAATAAATTTGGTATAGTTTTATTAGCTAATTCAAACATTGCTATTTTATCTCTTTCAAAAAATGATTCTGTTGAATACTATAGATAGTATTTAAGATAATATCATTTAAAAAAGGTTCATCAAAACCTATAAAAGTCTTAATTAATACCTTTGGTAATTTTAAAATAAAAAAATACAGCTCTTATGAATGCCTTATTTGATATTTGTGTAGACATTTTAAAATTTATTGGAAACGTGACAGCTTTTAGGATACAAAGGATCTAATATTTGGATATTTGTTATTAACAATCTACTTTTTCTGTTTATATAAAAATATAAGGCTATTTCTAAAAAAAAATAAAGATTCCATCAATAGATAAATAAATATGAATATTCAATTTTGGATTGATAATGCAGATTCTTTAATTCATCAAATATTTATGATTTTAATGGGGTTTTTAGCATACATAGCTTCCTTTTTAGGCACTACGTATAATGTGGTAAATATTTTTGTTTATTATTTAATTGTTCCAGCTTCCTGGATTTATTTAATCAGTAAGAAAACAACTGTTTGGTTAAATGTTTTATCTATAATTGGTTCTATTGCCTTTTTTATAATTCCAGATTTAAGAAAAAACTGCGATTATTTATTTCAAAAAAGTGTTGATTTTCTAAATTGGCTTGCTATAATTTTTAGCTCTAATTATATAAATATGTCCATTTATATCTGTGTGTTAGGTATTAGTATTGTGTATCTAATTTTAATACCGCTGACGCTTCCTTTAAAGACAGCAAAAAGAGTTGGCGTTATTATAGCTATTTTTTTTTCTTTATATCTGCTATTCATCTACCCAAACTTTAAAGAGATGTTTATTTTGATATTTCAAAAAAAGGATATAAAGTATTGATGAAATTTAGAAATAAAATTATTTACAATCTAAATCATATAAGATTAATTGATTTAGTGTGAATTAAGTACTCGCTGTAATCTCTTTAGTTTAAATCTGAAAAAGATAGCCGTAAGTGGTAAAACGATAAGTAAAACAGGAAATAACAAACAGAATAAAAAGAAATTAACTTCATAGTAAGACGTGTTTGTGAGGTTAGCTAGATTTATCGTAAAATCGGTACAATAGCCGTAAACAAATAAACCGAATTCTATTATCTTATTAAATATATCCATATTATTCTTTTTTTAAGCGTTTTATTTCAAGCCAATAATCAATAATTTTAACAAGGGAGTACCACATTATTATAGGAAATAGAATGACTAAAAAAATAATATTTGCAGCTCCATAATTCCCTGTAGCATGTAAAAGTCCAATTACGCCGAAATAGGCTATATCTGTTTTTTCGAAGTAATTTTTTAAATACTTTACGTGATTTTTTTTACAATAATTTGTATCGTTATGTTCTACCCAAGTGCATTTGTCAGGTTTATGTAGGTTAGAGTTCATAAAGGTTCTTCCGAATACTTGATACGGTTTATCTTTAATGTTAGGTCGTACGGATTCATTTATCAGTATGATGACTAAATATGGGGCTAGTAGTAAATATAGATTTCTTTTAAATCGCATATTATGTTGGATTTAAACTTGTATTAAGTAGTAAAGTCAATAAATAGTTCACATATAGTATGTTAATGAGGTCTTTTATAAGTAAGCCAAAAAAAACAATTAATCTATTCCAATATTCGAAAAAGGTTTATTCATTTTTCCCATACTTTCCATTTAGGGATACCTTTTGAGAATTCATTATCACATAATTGATTATATATAAGCCATTTTTTTTTACTGAAGTTAATTGGTGTGTCGATATGTATTGGATCTTCTTTGTTAAAGTCTCCACCCCATCTTAATTTTTTATTCTTCCGAATCTTATTTAAAAATTTTTTAACATTAATAGGCAATTTATTTCGGTTATTTCTTTTTAAGTCATTTGAAAAGTATTTTCTATTTTCATCTTCGATATTAAAATCAATAGCAAAACCTGCAAGATGATTAGAGAACTTAGCAGGCTTTACAATAGCCCTGCTAATATTCTGACCATTGAATCTAAAACTTTGGTTAATAGTAAGAATTAAATTATTATTCTTTGCGTAATTATCAATTTCTATCAAACGAGGAATAACGCTTTTATGAACTAATATTTGTCTACCTCTAAATGCTATTATATTTTTACCATTATATTCTCTTAATGTTTCAAATTGCTCTGTTTTTAGATGAGTCCAAAATTGAAAATTATGATAACAATAAGATATTATGCTATAAAATATAATAATAAATATTGTTAAAATTATCAATATTCGTTTCATCTAGTTTTTTTGATTGTTAAGTATCTCATTTGCAAATGCTTTTACTTCATAGTGTGGATCTTTTATTTCTAAATCTCTAATGGTACAATTCACTTTACTATTTGTTTCAGAATTTTGATAAATAGCTTCTTCGTTATTTTTACGGATAACCCGCAGGTTCCGCAGCAATCTGAACCACCGTTTGACATAATTCATTTTGTTATTAGGTTAATAGTTTTTTATTTCAATTGTTGATTGAAATATTTTCCTTTCTATTTTCAATAAGTGATAGTTTTTATTCATTCTCATGTTATTAAGTCTCATTAATATGATTGTCAAAGGGTTGTGTCTAGGTAAGAGTGTTGAGTACCTTTTAAATATTTAAAATAATTACTTCTACAATTCGATTATATAACTTTAGATTCAATTTTTTATTATTTCAAAAAATTGATATTTAGCATTTTATTTTATCTTCAAACTTATAGACTACCTTTTAATACTCTTTAGGGGTATCCGTAATACGTCGTTTTAATTTGAAAATTTTTAATATTGTAACTCTAAGAAAGATAAAATTTTCTAATTTATAAGAGGCTTTTTGCAATTTTCACTTTAAATACCACGTTTTATAGCTTGAATAGAAGCGCATAGTTTTATTAATATTTTTTAACGAAGATTATTCCAGTACCTATGACTAAATATTATATTTTTATGTTGTTTTTTAAATGAAACAAGAATTATTAATTTAGAATATATTTTATATTAAAAGTTTGATTTACTAATTTTTATATTCATAAAAGTTCTCGAATAAAAATAGATCATAAAAAAATCATCGAAGACTTATCAAAGAAAGTAGCTGAAGTTTTTAGTAAAACTGAAAAACTAGCAATAGTATCTTCTTTAGAAATATTAATTGGTTTTAGTGGTAGTAATTTTAAAATAGCGAATCAAAATGAATTTATTCAACAAGTCCTGTTAAAATTCCGTGTTACAAATACAGAGTGGACTATTTATGTTAACAGTTTGAATATCGATTCTTTAAAATAGGGTATGAGCTTTTTGAGCAAAGTAGCAAGAGAACGATATGTAACTTTTGTTTATGAAATGATTAGTCGAGGAGCGTTTCCTTATCTTTATGAAGTCTAGTTGATAGATTATTTATATGAAAAAATAACAGGAATTTCAGATGTAAAGTTTCGTAATTCGATGAATAAAAATATGTTGAATTTTATATTAATATTATTTTTCTTGCTCCACGTTGTTTTAAAAATTAAATTTATAAACCATTTTCAGGGAATTGTTTTACTGTGTTACCATAAGTTTTTGTAAATTCTTCTTTCATTAGTAGTGTTTTAATCCATAACAAAATATCATACCAGTTTTCCATTTTATAAATTATTTTATATTCGTCTTTTTTAAATTCAGCCAATAGTTGACCCCCTGGATACACGTATATTTCAGCATTGGAGCTACTATTTTTTATTTCATAATTAATATTTACTAATTCAAAACCAAAATCAAAAGATCTATTATCATAAACAAAATTTATATAAAATAATCTAGGGTTTTGAAGAGAGAAGCCATAATAATTTCCGAAACGAAACAAGCTGTTTTTTGGCAGTAGATATTCATGGATTAATTCACAGTGCAGAAATAAAATATTTTTTTGAAATTCAGTTTCAACTCGTTTATCAGTATTTAATTTATTAAGACTTAAATTAACATATCTCAAAGTTTCTTCTCTACTGTGAGAGTAAATTTTTAATTCATTTTTGGATATTTCAAGTAAATACTCACCAGTACCTTTAAAGTCTGTAAGTCTATAGCTTACAAAATTGTTTTTATTTTTTGGTAACTCCATGCCTTCGAGAATCGTGGATTTTTCTAAAGTTTTTAGTTCTATTCTGAAGGCATTTTGGCTTGCTTTATGGTGTATGACTTGTATTTGAGCAATTATGGAAACATCATTTAAAGTTAAAACATCTAATTCACTAGTCAGATTAGTTGTTAATAAATTATATTGTCCTAGTAAATTAGTCTCTAAAGACTCTTGTCCTAATAATTTTTTAAATAACCCCATATTTTATTAAATTAATTTTTGCTTTATTAAAGTTATATAAAATTAATAGTTTATTTGTTTAAGTATTAATTTTTTATTTAAAATAAAAATTTTTCTGTTTAGAAATCGTGAAAAACAGTTTAATTCTAGTTACAAATTTTGCTCACACCGTTCAATTAAATCGATTGCGCTTGTAAATGTCTCTTCGTCATATATTCTGTTTTAGAATAGTAAATCGTAATTTCATCTTTGCGATGTATCGCAATTTTGTAAATAATAGGAAAAATATTTATTATTTCTGAAATTTGATTTAAAGTATCCTAGAGCATTTTCTTTTTTTTCAAAATTATAACTAAATATTCAATAATACTTGTGGGTTGCCTTAGTATTGTGCTTTATTTTTATAAAAGTTCGATTTGTTCCGCTTGTCACAATTATTCTAATCTAAATTAGTATTTGGAAAGTTGTGATTAAGCATAAAAGTGCTGTTTTTAGTTAAAATAAATTATTCCGTTAACAATTGTGTCTAGGCACAACTTTGTGAAGTAAATTGCTATATTTTTAAGGTTTAAATCACATTATTAAATTAATTACTTACCAATCTACATATAACGCGGATTTAGCGAAGCTATACTGTTATTGAGTTTTAACCTCTTAGTTAGTACACTATCGACTTTATATGTGATTTTTTTGTAGGTAGTCCAATTTTGTTTGAAACATGTTTTTTTTATTAGAAACTAACGATAAGCCCTTATTTGCCCCAATCAATGTTCTTAATTAAAATATGCTTAATTAAAATTTTTGTGATGAATTAATTTTAATATTTAATATTCTTTGAAAAAAAATGTAACTAATTGAAATTCAGTAAATAATGAGTTATTTAAATCTCAATAAACTTAAGACTTAATATCTCGTGTATACCTTTTTTGTAGATTAAAACTAATTTTCAAAATTATGTGACTTACTGCACCTAGAGGGATCATAGCTCTTCCTTGGTCATGCGATAAGATCTTTTGATCTACCCCCGTCATATTTTTAGAAGATTTTCAAAATAGGAATTGAAATTGAGAATTAAAACTGATTTCTATTTTTAGGTTTAACGATAAACAATTTAGTTGTTTTAAAAAACAAGTGTAATAAACTACTGTACTATGTTTAGATTATAGTCTAACAGCTCCACAATAAAAAAGACATATTTAATCAGCTGTAAGGGGTAGAAATATGTCAATCATAAGTGCCTTAAAATTAGTACATTAATTAGAGTTTTTGTATTTTTATATTAAATAAAAAAGCCTTGAAGTACTACGAATACGACAAGGCAAATCAAAAAATGTTTAACGCAAATTAAAATTTATTGACATGACAAATGTACAAATTTATGTTGGTACTTATGCAAAGTACAACAGCGGTAGTATTTATGGGGCTTGGCTCAAATTAGAAGATTATTCAGATTATGAAGAACTTCAAAATGCAATGCGAAATCTTCACAAAGATGAAGAGGATCTAGAATTTATGTTTCAAGAATATGAATGCTCTGAAGCTATTGAAAGTCTAGGTTTAATTAGTGAATGCCATATTTCAAAAAACATTTATGAAGTGATGGGAGCAATAGAAAACTTTGACTATAACGAGGAAGTAATAGAAGCTTATATCTGCTCTTTAGGAAGTAGTGAAAACGATATTCAAGAAATTTTAGAGAAAGTAAGCGAATCTTATTTTGGTGAGTATTCAAGTGATGTTGAATTTATACAAGAACTTTTAGAAGAAACAGGCGATTTAAGCGCAGATTTACCTCCTTATATCCATATTGATTGGGAAAGAACAGCGTATGATATTATGATGGATTATTCAGTTCATAATAACCATTATTTTAGGTTAATGTAATCGTATAACGAAGCCCTCTATATGGGGGCTTTTAAACTTTAAAAATGAAAGCAAGATATATAAGGGTTAGTACAAGTAATCAAAATACAGAAAGGCAATTAGTTAAAAAGCATCCAAATGAAGCTTTGTTTATAGATGTTATTAGCGGTACAATTCCATTTAAAGAAAGACCTAAAGGAAAGGAACTTTTTGATGAAATTGAAAAGGGATTGGTCAATTATATTTCAGTTCATAGTATTGATAGGTTGGGTAGAAATTTATTTGATATCCTGTCAACACTAGAAATTCTTTATGAAAAGAAAGTAAATCTAAAAGTAGATAATTTAGGGATTGAAAGTTTGGTAAATGAGAAGCCGAATCATGCTTTTAAACTCATTATTTCTGTGATGGCGAATATTGCTGAAATGGAAAGAGAATCTTTATTAGAGAGGCAAAGAGAAGGTATAGCAATTGCTAAGGCTAAAGGTGTTTATAAGGGCAGGGTTAAGGGTTCAGTTGAAAGTGATAAAGATGTATTAGAAAGATATAAAAATGTAATTAAACACCTTAAAAATGGGCAATCTTTAAGAAATACAGCTACACTTTGTGAGGTCTCATTAGGCACAGTTCAAAAAGTGAAAACAATTTTTTTTAAAAAAAACTTATAAGAATTGTAAGCGTTAGTTAGTTGTCAATTTTTTATGATTAGATTTTTTTATTTAAATTAAAAACTAAACAGTCAAATAATGCCCTTATATAATAATAAAATTATATTTTTAAACTCCAAATAAAAAAGAACCATCAATCAATGTCAGAAGACCATAAAAAACAATTAGAACAACAACTCTGGAATATTGCCAACACTTTACGTGGTAAAATGAATGCAGATGAGTTTCGAGATTATATATTAGGCTTTATTTTCTATAAATACTTAGCTGAAAAAATGGAAATATATGCCAACAAAATCCTGAAAGAAGGTGGCGATACATTTTTATTCTCTGAAATAGACGAAAACACAGCAACAGGACAAGAATACATAGAAGCAATAAAAGAAGAATCTTTAGAGAAATTAGGCTACTTCTTAAAGCCATCAGAGTTATTCTCAGCAGTTTCTAAACGTGGTAATCACAATGAAGATTCAACAGAAAGTGATCGTGTAGCAGAAGACACTACAGAAACCTATAACACTAAGGATAATTTCATATTAGAGGATTTACAAAAAATCTTAAACAATATCCAAAATAGTACAATGGGTACTGATAGTGAAGAAGATTTTGAAGACCTCTTTGAGGATATGGATTTAAACTCTACTAAGTTGGGGAAGAGTCCAGAAGCTCGTAATGAGATTATTGCTAAAGTACTCGCACACTTAGATAAAATAGATTTCAAATTAGAAAATACAGAGTTAGATGTATTGGGTGATGCTTATGAATACCTAATAGGAAAATTTGCAAGTGGTGCAGGTAAAAAAGCAGGCGAATTCTATACACCACAAGAGGTAAGTACAGTATTGGCGAAGTTGGTAACTACAGGTAAAAAGAAACTGAAATCTGTATATGACCCAACGTGTGGTAGTGGTTCTTTACTATTGCGTGTTGCTAAAGAAGTAGAGGAAGTAAACAACTTTTACGGACAAGAATTAAACCGTACGACTTACAATTTAGCACGTATGAATATGATATTGCACGGTGTGCATTATCGTACCTTTGATATTAAACAAGAAGATACTTTAGAGCATCCACAACACTTAGAACACCGTTTTGAAGCTATTGTAGCCAACCCACCATTTTCTGCTAATTGGAGCGCTAACCAACTCTTTATGAGTGATGATCGATTTAGTCAATATGGTAAGTTAGCACCAGGTAGTAAAGCAGATTTTGCCTTTGTACAACATATGGTGCATCATTTAGCTGAAAACGGACAAATGGCTGTAGTGTTACCACACGGTGCTTTGTTTAGAGGAAGTGCTGAAGGACATATTAGAAAATATTTAATTGAAGAAAAGAATTTTTTAGATGCGGTAATAGGTTTACCTGCCAATATATTTTATGGTACAAGCATACCAACCTGCATTTTAGTTTTTAAAAAATGTAGAGAAAACCCAAACGATATTTTATTTATTGATGCAAGCGCAGATTTTGAGAAAGTGAAAACTCAAAATATGTTAAGTGATGCTAATGTGGCTAAAATTGTTAGCACTTACAGAGAACGTAAAACCGAAGACAAATACTCTTATGTTGCACCTTTAAGTGAAGTTGCAGAAAACGATTATAATTTAAATATACCTCGATATGTAGATACTTTTGAAGAAGAAGAACAAATCGATATTGAAAATGTAGCTACTCAAATCGAAGACTTAGCCGCTGATTTAAAAGAAAATGAAAAACTAATTGCTTCTTTTTGTAAAGAGTTGAATATTAAAACACCGTTTTAAGATGCAGGAAGAAAAAGTGTTAGTGCCGCAATTACGATTTTCAGAGTTTGATCGAGAATGGAGTAATTATAAACTCGGAGATGTTTGTCAAAAAATTCAAGATGGAAATTATGGAGGTAGTTACCCTAAATCAAATGAATTTGTAGATGTAGGAATACCATTTTTAACTTCTAAAGCATTGGGAGGTAACGGTGTGCTAAAAGAGAATAAAGTTGATTTTATATCATTAGAAAAACACAAAGAATTAAAAAAAGCACATTTAAAATTGAATGATGTTCTTTTTACCAATCGAGGTTCAAATGTTGGTTCAATTGGTTTTGTTGATAAAAGAATTTCTAATGGTAATATTGGACCACAACTAACTTTATTAAGAAGTAATAGGGATAGAATTGAACCTTTATTTCTTTATCAAATAATGACCTCTTTTTCGATTATCAAACAGGTTAGGTCGCAAGATAGTGGTAGTGCAATGAATTTTTTTGGTATTACTGCAACTTCTAAATTTAAAGTCGTAATTCCTCAACAAGAAGAACAGCGAAAAATAGCCAATTTCCTAACAACCATAGACAACCAAATACAAACCTTAGAAAAAAAGAAAAGCCTTTTAGAACAATACAAAAAAGGCGTAATGCAGCAACTATTTAAACAAGAGCTAAGGTTTAAAGATGAAGATGGGAATGATTTTGCTGATTGGGAAGTGAAAAAATTAGGAGAGTATTTAATTCAATTTAATGAAAAATCAGAGTATAGTGATCAATACCCCGTGTTAACTTCTTCACGTAAAGGAATAATGTTTCAGACAGAGTATTTCTCAGGAAATCAAGTAGCTAGTAAAGATAATACTGGCTATAATGTTGTGCCAAGAAATTATTTTACTTATCGTCATATGAGTGATGACTTAATATTTAAATTCAATAAAAATACTATTTGTGATAAAGGAATTGTAAGTACACTATATCCTGTGTTTTCAACAAAAAATATTGATAATAAATTTTTAGAATATAAATTAAATGAAGGTTTTGAGATCAAAAGATATGCTTTGTTACAAAAGCAGGGTGGTTCTAGGACTTATTTATACTTTAAAAAATTAGCTAATATGAATTTGAATATGCCTTGTGTAAAAGAACAAATCAAAATAGCAAATTTCTTATTAGCGATAGATAAAAACATAGATTTAGTAAGTACAAAAATAGAACAAACAAAAACCTATAAAAAAGGCTTGTTGCAACAAATGTTTGTTTAAAAATATAAGTATGAGTAAAACATTTAATATATACTGTGATGAAAGTTGCCATATAGAAAACGACCATAAAAAGTTTATGTTTTTAGGTTCGGTAAGTAGTGCTTACAATCAAGTAAAACTGCATACCGAAAACATTAATGACCTAAAAAAGAAACATAATTTTTATGCAGAAATTAAATGGTCTAAGGTTTCAAAATCTAAACTACGTTTTTATTTAGATTTAGTAGATTATTTTTTTGCTACCGATTTGCAATTTAGAACTGTTGGGGTAGAAAAAGCTAAGATTAATAACGATTCTTTTAATCAAGATTACGACGATTTTTATTATAAAATGTATTACTATTTATTAAACCATAATTTAAGTAGTTTATACAATTACAACGTGTATCTAGATATTAAAGATACTTTAAGTGCTTATAAAGTAAACAAGTTAAAAGATATTTTAAATACCAAATTTGGTGTGTTTAGAAATGTGCAAAACATACGCTCACACGAAAGTATAATAATGCAAATGGCAGATTTTTTAATGGGTGCAATTTCTTATTTACATAATGATGAGCATCAAAAAAACAAAGCAAAAGTTCAAATCATAAAAAAGATTCAGCAACATTGTAACGAAGATTTGAGTAAAACCAATTACTCAAAAAAGATGAACCTGTTTTTTATTGAATTAAGATAAGTGTATGCCATTTAATCAGCTAAAAAAATATAACGATTTATTAGATATTACAGGTATGTCGCCACACAACAGAAATACTTCTTTAAGAGGTGTTTTTGATAGAGACATTACTAACAATGCTAATTTTAAGTTTAGAGCAAAACAAATTACACCTACACCTTTAGATGGTTTAATAACAATGGATACATTGTTTAGACATTTAACAACGGTGACTATAGATGAAAAAACGAAAGCAAGAGAGTATGATGTACATCGTTCTCAAAGATTACATTGGGTAAAATATCATATAGACGAGAAAAAGAATGATAATGTACTGGTATATTCTATTAAAGAGCCAAAAGGAAACAGAACCTATATCTATGATAAAAACGAAAAATATGTTATTGTTTTAGAGCCTTTAAGAAATAAAGATGAATATTATTTACTGTCTGCTTACTATGTAAGGGGTAAAGACGAAAAGCGTAGTAAGTTTGAAAAAAAGTATAAAAGAAGATTGACAGAACTATTATAAAAGCAAAAAACGCAGAGCTTCTATGGCTTGCGTTTCTCGATTTCCTTTTCTCAAATGAGAAATGAACTCGGTACAAATATACAAAATGTTTTCAAATATGAATGCTTTTCAACAATTAAGTTACACTTATACGCATTTTTAATACAAGATTGATGCCAAATTAACAAAAATAAATGAGTACACAACCAGAACAAGTATTAGAAAATCAGTTAATAGAACAGTTATCAAATCAAGGCTATACTAAGGTTAGTATTCCAGATGAAGCTTCTTTATTAGCTAATTTAAAAGCACAGTTAGAAAAGCATAACAATATTATGTTTACTGCTAAAGAGTTTGAGCGTGTATTAAATATTCTTAGTAAAGGTTCTGTATTTGAAAAGGCAAAAACATTAAGAGAAAAACAACACATTGTTAGAGATAATGGAGATAATTTATATTTCGAGTTTTTAAATACCGAGCATTGGTGTCAAAATCAATATCAAGTTACCAATCAAGTTACTATTGAGGGTAGTTATAAAAATCGTTACGATGTTACGCTATTAGTAAATGGCTTACCATTAGTACAAATAGAATTAAAGCGTAGAGGTTTAGAAATGAAAGAAGCCTTTAATCAAATAAACCGTTATCAAAGACATTCATTTGGTGCGAAGTCCGCTTTGTTTCAATACGTACAAATATTTGTAATAAGTAACGGTGTAAATACCAAATACTATGCAAATAACAGACATCAATCTTTTAAACAAACATTCTATTGGACGAATAACGAAAACAAGCGTTTAACGAATATTTTAAATGGGTTTACAAGTGAGTTTTTAGACCCTTGTCATATCTCTAAAATGATATGTAAATATATTGTTTTAAATGAAACACATAAAATATTAATGGTGCTGAGACCGTATCAATACTTTGCAGTAGAAAGTATTATAGATAAGGTTAAAAACAGTACACAGAACGGTTATATATGGCACACTACAGGTTCAGGTAAAACGCTTACTTCATTTAAGGCAAGTCAAATTATTATGAAAATGCCACAAGTTAAAAAGGTGGTGTTTGTTGTAGATAGAAAAGATTTAGATTACCAAACCACCAAAGAATTTAATAGTTTCTCTAAAGGCAGTATAGATGGTACAGATAATACCAAAGCATTAGTAAAACAGTTTAGTGACGATACAAAAATCATTGTTACTACCATTCAAAAACTAAATACAGCAATTAGTAAAAAGAACTATTTAGCGAAAATGGAAAAAATGAAAGAGGAACGTATCGTTTTTATTTTCGATGAATGTCATAGGAGTCAATTTGGCGATACACACAACCGTATAAAAGCGTTCTTCAATAACTTTCAAATGTTTGGTTTTACAGGTACACCAATATTTGCAGACAACGCAGTTAAAAACGAATTAGGTAAACGTACTACGAAAGAATTATTTGGTGAGTGCTTGCATAAATACGTGATTACAGATGCAATTAAAGATGAGAATGTATTAAAATTTGCAGTAGAATATGTTGGTAAATACAAACAAAAAGAATCTGCAACAGAAATAGATATTGAAGTAGAAGATATTGACCGTAAAGAGTTGATGGAATCACCAAAACGTTTGGATAAAATAGCAGATTATATTATAGCAAATCATAATCGTAAAACACACAACAAAGAATTTACAGGAATGTTTTGTGTTGGTAGTACAGATATGTTGGTCAATTATTATGATATTTTGCATCGTAAAAAACTAGAAGGTAAACACAATTTAAAAATAGCAACCATATTTAGTTATGTAGCGAACGAAGAAGATGCAGATGCAAACGGATATATTCCAGAAGAAGTAGCAATAGCGGCAGAACCGAATGCTGCGTATACTATAAACCCACATAAAAGGGATAAATTAGAAAGTTATATAGGGCATTATAATGCAATGTTTGGTTCTAATTTTACAACAAAAGATAGCCAATCATTTTACAATTATTACAACGATATATCAAAGAAAGTAAAAGAACGTAAAATAGATATTTTGTTAGTGGTAAATATGTTTTTAACAGGTTTTGATAGCCCATCATTAAACACTTTATACGTAGATAAGAATTTAAAATATCACGGATTAATACAAGCGTATTCTCGTACAAATAGAATTATAAACGAACAGAAATCACAAGGTAATATTGTGGTGTTTCGTAATCTTAAAGAAGTAACAGATCAAGCAATAACGCTCTTTAGCAACAAAGAAGCTATAGATGTTATTATAATGAAACCTTACGAAGATTATACACAGAAATTCAATGAAGGGTATATAGAGTTACTTAAAGTTACACCAACTGTAAATAGCGTTAATGATTTAGTAAGTGAAGAAGATGAATTAGCCTTTATTAAGGCATTTAGAGAGTTAATGCGTTTAAAAAACACAATGACAACCTTTGCCAATTTTGATTGGGAAGATTTGGCAATGGAAGAGCAGTTATTTAATGATTTTAGAAGTAAATATCTTGATTTATGGCAAAAAACAAAAGACGATACTGCTAAAGAAAAAGTATCAATATTAGATGATGTAGATTTTGAGTTAGAATTAATTCATAGTGATGAAATAAACGTTACTTATATTTTAAAACTCTTAGCATCCTTAAAAGATGTTAAGAAAGAAGAGCAAGAAACTAAGAAAAAAGAAGTAGTAGATTTATTAACTGGAGAAGCTAATTTAAGAAGTAAGCGAGCGTTAATAGAAAAGTTTATAGAAGATAACCTTCCTGAAATAGAAGACACAGAAACAATACCGCAAGAGTTTGAGAAGTTCTGGTCAGAAGAACAACAAAAAGCATTTGAAGTATTTGTAAAAGAAGAAAATCTATCATCAGAAAAAACACAAAAACTCATAGAGCATTATCTCTTTGCAGAAAGAGAGCCATTACGTGATGAATTATTAGATTTAATAGAAGGTACAAAACCAAACGTTTTAAAACGTAAATCAATTGGAGATAGAATCTTAAATAAAGTAGTAAACTTTGTAGAGACTTTTATTAATGGAATGGATGGGTAAAAATAATTATTAATAAATGTCAGAAAAGAACACACCACCAAAAAAGAGAATAGAATATCGCGGTAAAAATGTTCGTGTTTCCAGAACAGGAGGTGTTTCTGGAACAAAAACAATTTCAAAAGATGGGTATGGCGCTACTATAAATACCAATCACGGTGTCAGACTTCATAAAAGGCTATTTAAAGGAGCTAGAATGGGGTTTCAGCGTGGTAACTTTCAATTTATAGGAAGGTACAATAGTGGCCCTTTTAATTTCAATATTTCAAAAGGCGGTGTTAGTACTTCTATAAAAAATAAAAGAGGTTCTTATAATATAATGAAACCAAATTATTCAAGTTTCAAATTAGGTGGTATTCAAGTAAGAGGTAAAAACGCAGCTACACTTCAATTAATATTTTTAGCGTTTAGCCTTATTATAAATCTTTTTAAATTTTTATGGTATATTTCGACCACTTTATTGTGGTTTGTATTCTTATCACTAAAATGGATTGTAGATTTTTTCATAGGATTTTACAAAGGATATAAAGGGAATGTTCGTTAGGCTATTTAAATTCCCCACAACCCAAAACCCCTTTCAGAGGCCATAAATAAATAATGGTTATTAACCGATATGGAATTAATAGCCTTGCTATCAAAAGTAGATAGGCAACTGGGACGGTTATATGTTGTGTTGCAAAAAAAATCAAAAAAAAATAGGTGAAATGAAAATAGATTTATAAGTTTATAACAGAAAGCTCAAAAAGCATTTAAAAGGAGTTTGTGCTTATTAGACTTTTCTGTAAAAAATTAATTTTTAGAACTCCCTTACAATAAATTAATCGAACAATAAAATGACCTATTTTTACACAAAAAGTAAGTTTGCTAATCAACTTTTTTACAAAAGGTTACAATTAGCTAATTTGGAACATAAGAGTGGCGTTTTTCATTTTTCAATCATTCCTTTCTTTAACTATTCTGGAAAATATCATATACATTCTGTAGCTGAAAAAGATAAAAACAGAACACTTTACCTAACTATGAAGTCTCAAAATTTAGAAGTAGATTTTGACAATTTGAATCCATTTAATCAATTCTATGTTTCACTATCTCACGATGGTAAAAAGTCAATGATTTTTAATAACGAGGCAGAAGGTATAATTTTAAAATCTTAATATGTTTTTAGTATTTATAGTAATTGGTATTGCAGTAGTTTGGTTTGTACTTGGTAAAAAAGAAGAAGTTGCTAAAGTTAATGTTCAAGGTGGTTTAGATTTGAAATATAAGGAACTTATAGACCATTTTTTAATAATACCAAATATTGAAATAGAGAAAAAAAATAGTTATTCTATGACTTTGGTTGTAAAAGGTGTTAATGTACAAACAAGATTTACGATTGGTCACGGATTTGAGGATGTATCAGTTTTTTGGAATCACCAGAGTATTATGTTTGGAAAACATTCATTAAACTGGAATTTCCCTGAATATTTACCTCAATCCCAAATGATTGACAAAATTGAAAAAGAATTAGAAATATATCAACGGAATTTAATTGGGAATGGCTTTTAAATTATTAAATAGGAATAAAAACAAAGGGTAACAACGTACAAAATTAATTGCTTTGGTTCTAGCTTATTTAGAAAAGTCCTCGCGGACTTTGTATTTAGTTATTATTTGTTAACTTTAGTGCTTAACCACCGCAAAAAATCTTGTACAAACACGTTGTTGGCAAACATAAAAAACATTTATAATTTTAAGAAATATGAAACAGTCAGAAGAATTGAAGAACAAAAACGAATTGAACAACAAGAGAACTACCTTGACCCACGAGGAGAATATGAAAATAATAACTTATCCGAGGCATTACGAAGCAGTACTAACAACAGTCGCTCTTCGAGGGGGGTCAATAGAAGAAGCTTACGAGAAACTAAAAATATTCGAATTTATGAGCTAAATGTTATAGCTGAGTATACCTTAGATTCAAAAATAGAACAGGGTATAAAAAAGGCATTCCCAAAATTTCAAGGTAATCAAAAAATACATGAAATCACAGAGGGTGATATTTACAGAAAAATGAAAATTACGATTTGCCAGCACAGTATATTCTTAATCAAGAACCAACTTGCTACATTAAATGCATAGTTATAGTCAATTCCTCACAAAATAAAACTCAAATTTTTCATACTTCATAATCCTCTGTTTTTTATTTTATTCTTTTTTTGCCAATCTTCAGATTTAATTTCTGATTCAATTCCAAATATTTCAAAAAGGCGTCTCTTTAAAAAATCTTTTACGATTTCTTCATATTCTTTAGGAACAGTGATGCTATCGTGTATAGTTGCCATAAACATAGTAGGATACGAAACTGATAATTCTTTAGTAATCGTATCTAGTATAATTCCTGCTTCCAATTGTTGAAGGAATTTTGCAAACAATTTTTTAGAGGCGTCAATTACTAATTTCTGCCTCTTGTTTCTTTTTCCTTTTCCACGTATTGGCACCTTTAATTCTTTACAGTATTTAAAGTCATGTATAAAATTATTTACAGCGGTTGGATATATCCGTTTAATCTCTTTTAATGGCTTTTTAGCGCTCTCAATAGAAGAATACATATATTCTAATGTTAGTATTTTACAATAGGTTCTTATGTCTTTAAATGGAGTTTCTACGGCATAACCTTTAGCCTGATTATAGACCATATCTTCATAGGTGTCTTTATTGGTTTTTGACTCAATGGTTTTGATGAAATTGGGACTTAAATTTCCCGCAATATGGTTATATATGTCTTCCTTGCAAATCAAGTTTATGTAAGCCTTAAAGTTAATGATAGTCTTAGAATTTAAGATTATAGAATTCATTACAGTAGTAAGCTTATCTTTTACATCCTTACATTTTAATTTCTCTTTTAGTAATTCTAATTTATCTTTAGATTTTATTAGTAGATTAAATACGCCTGCCAACATAAAAGGTTGGGAAGATTTAATATCTAATGAGACTAACTTTTGACTTTTGTGAGATAAGAATTTGCGCAATTCTGACGGTAAATTTGTAAGGTTACTGTGCAGCCGATTGTCTTTAGTGCTTCTTACATAGTACCAGTTTTTAAATCGAATTCTATTTACAGCATGAGCATAAGATTCTTTTTGGGAATCTTTTAATTTTTTATTACTGTTAATCCATTTGAATGCAGCTTCCCAGTCAATTTGTATATTATTGGAATTGAGCCATTTTGTTAAATGTCTGGTGCTTCTGTCTGCTGATTTTTTTCTACGTTCATTTTCTGCTAATTTCTCAATATTTTTATTAAGGTGCTTCTCATAATCAAAATCAATAAACTCGTATACCATAAATTTCTTTTTTTGAATGTCTTTATATCCACTTTTATCATAGAAAGATATTTTATAGCCAATAGATTTATTGTTCTCTTTGTTGTAAGGGATTGTCTTTATAAAGCCTTCTCTTTTTAGAAAGTCCTTGTATTTTTTCAGGTCTTTTTCTAAATAGATATTTAGGTATGCAGAATGCAATCTAACATAACCGTGCACCAGTTTATCTTTTTTAAGAAGTTGTCGATAGCGAATGTGGTCAATTAGAAATGCGGCTTTATCCATTTTTAATTTGTTTTCATCATCTCCACCTAGATGTAAATTGTGCTCTTCGATTGTTTGCTCTAAACGGTCAAATAATTCTTGTTCTATTGTTATAAATGTGTTCTTATATTTCATTTTGTTCTTTTAAAAAATTGCAAAACATTCCCACATGATGTGAAAACACCATTTTGCCTTTGCTGTTAATATTGATTAGTTTTAGCCTAAATAAATTTAAACTGTTTGTCTTGAAGGTTTCAGGTAGACTGAATTACGTCACTATTTTCAATGGGACTAAAGAGTTTAGTATTTCTTTTTTCTTGTAATACCTGCGGTTGCCTATTCCATAACCTTTTAATTTGCCTTTTTTAGTCCATAACCAAAGTGTAGAACTGTCAATCTGCAAAAATTTACAAACTTCAGTCCTAGTCATTAATTCTTCGTGATCTGGAATTGGTGATACTTTTTTTAAATCTCCTAAAAGATTTTTAAATCTGTTGAAAAGTTGCTCCGAAAATTCATCGGGCGTTGTTTGAAGAAATTGAATTGCTTCCATAATTGCATTTGTTTTTAAATTCAATGCAAAAATAGTTCGATATGAGAGGGTCTGACTACCCAGAGTTGGGATATTAGTGGGCTATTGTTGAGTTATTATGGGGAATATATTTTAAACCTCATTTTAGGCTTAATAAATCGTGGTTATTTGTCAGCTTTTCCTATTGTAAAGTCTCGTGTGTTATTATAAAATGGGACTTTATTGTTTAACTCGTTTTTTTGTCGAGAATCAATTTTACTGGGGGTTATATCAAATTCTATAAGAAAGTTAATAAAATATTTCCCCGTGCATAGGATAAGTTTATCAGCTTTCATTCTATAATAAATAAAACTGTAATTAGCTTGGTCTTTTTTTTCATCTTTGTAAGCTTCATGTAATTTTTGAAAAAGAAGATATGCTTTATTATTAGAGAAAATTTTTGGATATGGATTTTCTTGAGATGGTTGATTATAGTTTTGAGATTTAAATTTATTTATAATATCTGGATATATTAATTCGTATTCTTCAATTAAATATTCAATAACTCCTATATAAATTGGGATATAAGACTTTATGACAAATTTTTGAATTTCGTTTATTTCCGCTTGAGAATCTAAAAATACCAATTGATCAATGACTTCTTTTAAGCCCTTCAAGGAAGAGTTTAAATAAAATTTTGATTTGCTGTCAGATTCAGAATTTATAATTAATTGATTTACTTTTTTAAGAAATGAAAATTGACCATTTGGTATTAAATTATCTATTAAATCACTCTCTAAAATTTCAAACCAAAATTTATCTTGAAATTCCGAATAATTTAGTTCAGTAATATATTGTTCATCCTGAATGTGGTAATTTTGAAAATACTCTTCTTTTGTAATGAAAATTTTTTCCCATACACCAAGCCCTTCCCATTCATATTTATAAAAAACTCTCTTAATTTTGTAATCTTCGTCATAGGGTGAAGCTCCATGAGCCATAATAATCTCATCAATCTCATAAATTGTACTAACTTTAAAATTTTTAGTTTCTGGTAATTCCCAAATATTGTGAAACATATATTGTATAGTATTTAATCCTTTTGTGGTTAAAAGAAGTTAGTCATTTCCATGGCTTTATCTTTATTACTTTTGCCGATGTAATTTAAAAACATTGTTTCTGTGCTATGTCCAGTTATGTATATCAAATAATTTGTAGGTATCTCTCCATAATAGTTTGATGCAAACGATCTTCTTCCTATATGAGACGTTACGAGTTCCCATTTTTCAAAAGTACCTGATTGCTTTCTAGTTATCTTGCTACCTTTTTCTATTGGTAATAGTTTACTACCGCTTACAATTTCTTTTATTGTTGCTAATCTACAAACTTCTTTAATGTGTTTGTTATATTTTTGATCAGATAAAGAATACGGGAACTCACCATTCCTTTTGTCAAGTATTTCAATTACTTTTTTATGAAGTGGCACGGTCATCATTTTATTTGTTTTTTTCTGGGTAAATTCGATTAGAGGTTTCAGTATACCATCATTTTTGTTTTTTTCATATCGAATCATTTCTTTTGTAAAACGCATAAAATCTGAAACTCTTTGGCCAGTATAACAGCTTATAATTAACCAATCTTTTGCATTATCTAAACTTTCAGTATAATCAGTTTCTTCTATTTTTTTTAAATCTTCGAAGGTTAAATATATACTTTCAACTTTTATATTTTTAGTTTTAATACTGTCTAATTGGTAGCTGGTTTCTAATCCATTTGATTGCGCATGTTTGCAGAATGTTTTTATAAATCTTATTGCTCTGGCAATTGTATTTGGAGCATATTTATCTTGTAAACAAAAATCTTCAAAATCTTTTTTGAAGCTATTATTTACATCAGAGATTAAAACGGTAGTTTTTTTATTTATTTGGTATTTAGTTATTAGTTTTTTGATTCCGTTAAACTTTGTAATTGTGGCTTTAGTGATATTGTGTTTCTTGTAATCTATATATACATCTATATATTTTAAAAGCTCATTTGTTAAAGCTTCTGCTTTTTGTGGCGGGTTATAGTAGTAATTCATTTCTACTTCTAGCCATTTTTTATCTATTAAGTCAGGGTTGAAATTGTTGAAACTATTTAAAATATGATTTTCTATTTTATTTAGCTCATATTTTATTTCTGTCTGTAAGTTGATAATATTTATATCTTTTGGTCTTTTCATCCTGTGATATTTACTCCAATACTCTTTTGATATTTCAAGCTTTGTGTTTGTTCCAAAAACAAAATCAGTACTATTATTTCGGAATAATAAACGCAAATGTATATTCGATTTATTTTTCACGGAGCGATACAAAAAATTGATGGTAGCCATAAGTTATGATGTTGTCGTACAAATATAATTATATTGTACGATAATTGTACGGCTAAATCCAATCTAATCCAAATTAAACGAAGTTAGATCAAATTTATTTTTATTCAAAAAGCCTGTTAAGTGTTGGTTTTGTTGTGTGTTTTGTTGTTTTACTAGGTTTTTGAAAGGTGTTGGCTTGGATGGTTTGCAGTCCCTCTTTCTCCGCCAAAAGCCTTGCATTTTATGTGAGGCTTTTTTTTATACATCACATTCTGTGATAGAAAAACCTCTTAACTTACTATAAACACTGACTTTACTCGATAATTAAATGGGGTTAAGTGTTTTTTGATAATTTATAACAACACGTCAAAATCCACTTAAAAATGCATAGCATAGGTACCCTATTGTTCCGGGTATATATAGGGTAACGGAAATGTCACCAATTCACTCGTGGTTTGCTAATTATTAAGTATTGATCCGTTATTTATTTTGTTGTAGTTGGTATTCTGCGTTTTAATACGAACTAATAATTGACACCTAAAAATAATTTATTTTCTTTCATTTTTTATATCAAGCGTATTAAGGCAGAGAAAAACTAAAAAGCGAATGTTTATTTAAGAATTATTGTGAACGTCAGGTTTGTAGAGTATAGTTTTTAAAAAAGATAGCTGTGAATAAATGGGTAACTGTTGCGTTCACTAGAAAATATCTTGGAGTAAGATTGTATGTAATCGGAGAAACTTCACACTCCAGATATTTTTCAATCTGAATAAAATAAAATTTTACGGAATCACATATATTTTGTAAATGAAATTGAAGAACGATATAGAAACAGTGTGCGCTTATAAATGAGACAATACTTTTCATAAAAACTAAAGAGATAAAAAAAAAGTGAATTGTATGAATACTTACAAGTAAGAAGAAAATATTAAATAAATTCGACTCATTTTTTATCCATCCTTTAGCAAAACTAAGATTCTAAATACTTTCACATAGATTTTCTAGTTTCTTAAATCGTGTAAAGCCAATATAGGTACATTGGCATTATCACCTAATTCTTTTACCATTGGGTGAGAAAAAACACTTCCGAAAAAATGGTGTTCCTTGTTAATAAAAGCAATCATCTCACTATCTCTACTTTGCGCAAAACAGCGCACCCCTTTTTGTATATTTAAGTTGAATAACTCGTGATGTGTAGAGTTAATGGAATCTAAAATTTGATCGAGTAAAGCTTTGTTCTCTTCTTGCTTTTTACTAAAGGCTCTATCTTTCTTAATATATAAAACTCGAATAGTTGCATTGGTTAATTGCGCAATTTCGATTAAAGTAGCCAATTCAATTTCTTTGTAGTGCGTTTTAAAATTTGTAGGATACACAATTTCATTTGGGGCTTTACAAATAAAACTCCCAGGAATAATAAGAACCGGACAATTTCTAATTTTCTCCATCGTATTCACAGCATTGCTTCCCATAATTAAGTTCTTGTCATCCGTTTCGCCTCGAGTTCCCATAATTATCAACTTAATGTCTTCTTTTTGTACCTTCTTTTTAAGGACATCAATAAAAGAACCAAATTCATTTAGAAAGTTAAATGTATGATTACTATTATCTGTAGTAGCCAATACATTTGTTTTTAACTTCTCCATATTTGTTTCAGCGCGTTCTTTTACCTCATTTATTTTTTTGTTTGTAGGCTCAAGACTCAACAGGTTGTTTTTATCATATCCTGGAAGGTAGTAGGAGTGTAGTATAAAGAATTCGCAAGGTTCTTCCTTATAAAGTGCTATTGCATAATTTATGGCATTGTGTGCATTTTTCGAAAAATCGGTTGGTAATAAGATCTTTTTTTTCATTATATATGTTATTATAAGTTAGTTCAATAAAAGTAGATAAAAGAGCCCTTTTAATTTATGATAATTGTCATTAGACATCGGGTAAAATTAAGAATAGAGTTCTAATCTAGTCTTTTGTAACCACATTCTTATGCAGTAAATTAGGTGTGATATTATAATTTATTAGTAAAAATTTGATATGTATAATTGCTCTTTACAAACAGATTATAGAATATATTTTTATATTGAATTTAGAGGGCTATTAATTACGTGTTTATTCTTCGGAAGGTATTACCAAGAATGGAATGTTCGTATGATATACCATTTGATTAACAACAGGTTTAAAAAGTAAATTCTCAATGAAATTATGATTGCTATAGATCATTATCAAGAAGTTAACTTTGTGTTTTGTTTTAAAAGTTTCTATCGCTTCAACAATATCTTGACCTTCTCCTGTATGAAATAAGTGTGTATTACCTTCGAAGAAAATATCTAAAAAAGCTTCTGTTTGTTCTTGTTTTTCTTTTAAAGGAATATTCTGATAAATGTTTAAAATATGTAAAATAGATGTGTGCTCTTTACAAAGTTCTTTTATTAAAGAAAGGTAGAGGTTAGATTTACTAATTTTATAATCTGTAGGAAACAAAATATCTTTAGGTTTTTCATATTTAAACCCAGAAGGAACTGCAATTATAGGACATTCTAATTTTTTTATGGCATGCATTGTATTGGTGCCAATAAATATTTCTTTAGCACCAGTAGCTCCTTTAGTTCCCATGATTACTAAATCGATATCATGGTTTTTTATAACCTCTGTCATTTCAGATGTTAAGAGGTTTAATGACGCTATAGTAACAAACGTGTGTTTTGTATTCTTAAAATCAGTCTTCAAACGATTTTCAATCTTTTGAAGTTTTTGTGCTGCTATTTCTTTTTCTGCATCTTGTACTGCATAGGTAGAATAATTATCCATCATGCTACCTGTGCTAATGTTTACAGGAGTATATGTATGAAGAATATAAAACTTGCAGTCGACATCTTTATATAATTGAACAGCATAGGAGATGGCATTGTCTGCGTTTTCTGAAAAATCGGTGGGTAATAAGATACTTTTCATATAAGTGTTTTTTAAGGTTAGCGATGTAAGTTTTGTAGTACTAGAAAAGGGACTTTTATCTGTAAGGCTACCTCTTCAATAGTAGAATTGTAAAGAATATTTTCAAAATAAGAATGCCGTTGGTTTACCATAACAAGCATGTCCATTTTATGATTGTCAACGGTTTTATTGATACTTTCTATTAAATCCTTTCCAGAAATTTGTAAAAAAGCACACTTATTGTCAGTAAAACAGCTATCTAAGAATAATTTGTGATCTAGTTGTCTGTGAGATAATTTTTTAAAACCAGATACATATAAAAAATTAACAGAGGCTGCAAAACTAACTGCAAAAGCACTAACCAATTTAAGTTCACGCTTCTTATAAGGCATCATATAATCTGACGGGAAGAGTATTTTCTTAGGAAAATCTTTTTGATAATTTATAGGTACATATAAAACAGGGCATTTTAAGTGTTTTATTATTTGTAAAGTATTTCTACCAAATGCGATGCTTCTGTCATTTGTTTTTCCCATGGCACCCATAATTACCAAATCGATGTTCTCTTTTGCTATAATTCTATTGGTTTCATCTATCAAACTTCCAAATCTAGAAACAGCTGTATACCTATGTTTTAGATTAGCGGAAAGCTTAAATAGCTCGTCTATTTCTTGCTTTAATGTACTATCCACATTTTTTTTGTACTCTTTTTTAAATTTTTCAAAATCAGTGCTATTCAATTCATTCGTTTTCGAGTATACTTCATCTGCAAAAGCATTCAATACAATAAATTCACATGCACTATCTTTTAACAAGCGCATTGCATATTTAATAGCATTTATAGATGTTTCAGAAAAATCTATTGGAATCAGTATTTTAATCATTTGAGAATGCCTTTTAAATAAGAGTACTTCAAAACTAACAATCAATTATCAATTATGAAATGATATAGATCAGTAACCCTACTTAATTATCTAAAATTAGTTAGCTTTTTAAATGATAAAATCAAGGTAACTGACATTCATCATTTTATAAACTAAAATAGAGGTTTAATTTCACCCTAAAAACCATTATATATTCCAGAGAATTATGAGAATAGTTCTACAGGAAAAAGACTATTGGATGTTATACTTTTAAAACCAAATAATAAAAACTATGATAAAAGCTTTAAGTACTGCAGAAAAGAAAAACATACTGAATACTAATTATATAGGAGATTTAGGTTATATATTTAAAAATGAACCCATTATTACGCCTATTACCTATTACTATAATGAACAACAAAACAGCATTACATGCCACTTGAGTAATAGCCAAGAAATAAATGCTTTGCGAAAAAAGAAAAAGGTTTCTTTATGTGTATCTAACATAAACTCTATTAGTGACTGGAAATCGGTTTTAGTGCAAGGAACTTATCATGAGCACTCTGGTAGTGGCGCTAAATCTATGCTGCATCAATTTTCATTAGGGGTGAAAAATATTCTCAAAAATTCGGAACAAAGATATTTAGATTTTATCAATCAGTTTTCTAATAAGATTGATGAAAATGACATACCTGTAATATTTACTATTGAAATAGAAGATATTACGGGTAAAAGGAAATAGTTCTTATCATTAAAAAATAGATGGATAGCTATAAAGAAGAATACAAAGTAATTTTTAAGCTACATTAAATAAAAAAAGTGGGCAGCTACAAATTTACTTGTTCTTATTCACTCAAACATTTCAATTGGACTGACAATTGTCATTTGGAAAAAGGAAATGTAACTTTACTTTAGTAGAAATATTAAAATTAAAACTTATGAACGATTTAAAATTAATAGTATTCTTTCTATTAAGCATTGCATATACTTCAAGAGCGCAACAACATACAAATCTTGAGAGCATAGGTAATTTTAATGAAGGTCTTATGGCTATAAGTAATGGAGATTCTTGGGGGTTTATAGATAAAAGTGGAAGCATAGTTATCGACTTTAGAAAAGATATTGTTGCTACTTATAAAGAGCCGCCAGTATTTAAGAATGGTTTGTGTCTTATCAAAGAAGAACGAGAAGACGTTGTTTATTATGGTTATATGAATACCAAAGGTAAAACAATTATAAACCCAGAATATATTGTTGCAAAAGCGTTTGAAAATGGTTTTGCAAGGGTAATTAATTATTATAAAACAAATACAGGGACTAATGTTTTTGATCAAAATGTGGTGTATTACAGCTATAATGAATTGATTATTAATACAGAAAATACATCGGTGTTATACATTGGTGCCCCGCATAAATTATTGCTAAATAAATTAAAAGCACAACAGAATATACCCGTTATAAACTCTAAATTTATTAATGATCATCTTATTTCCGTGAAAGAGGATGACAATACCTACAGCATTTATAACTTAAATAAATAATAGTTTACAATGTATACAGGATTGGTTTTATCTGGTGGAGGTGCACGTGGCATTGCACATATAGGTGCACTAAAAGCATTAGAAGAGCACAAGATAGATATTACCCATATTGCAGGAACAAGTGCAGGTGCTATCGTAGGATCTTTATTTGCTGCTGGCCATTCTTGGCGTAGTATCTTAAATTTTTTTAAGGAGATTCCTATATTTGATTACAATCGTTATGCTTATAACAAACCTGGTTTTATAGATACCAATAAGTTTTATAAAGATCTATTACCTTTCTTTATTGAAGATAATTTTAGAAGTCTAAAAAAGCAACTCTATATTCCTGCCACAAATCTTATTGAAGGATCTGAAATAGTATTTAATAGTGGCGAACTCATAAAACCAATATTAGCATCTGCTGCATTTCCAGGGTTATTTACTCCCGTAACTATTAACAATATTGTTTATGTAGATGGTGGCGTTTTAAATAATTTTCCTGTTGAGCACATTAAGAATAAATGTGATACAACAATAGGTGTTTATGTAAACTCTTTACAGAATATTACCAAAGAAGAATTAAAACATTCTTATCAAGTAGCTAATAGGGCTTATAGTATTAGTTTTGAAAGTCAATGCAAGCACAAGTTTAAAGAAGTAGACATTTTAATAAATCCAAAAGAGCTCGAGAAATTTGGTATGTTCAATCTAAAAAATATAGATACTATTTTTGAAATTGGCTATGAAGCAGCGCTAAAATCATTAGAAGATTATAATAATTGATGAATACCCAGTCAATTTTTTAAGAATCCTTCAGTTTTATTTATAGAATATCAGAACAATCCCGTTATTTTTTGTTGCGAATTCATAGATTTTTTAAAATCCTTTGGATGTTTGCATTGATGAAATAAAATGATAGGAGTCCTAGAACAGCACATAAGCAAACTGCCATTAATGTTGTTTGTAATTACTATTAAAAAAAAAGAGGTCGATACATCAGGCTTAAAAGTCTAACACTTAATATGATTTTTAGAAAACTAAAACGGATAACGCGTGCTATTAGTTCTAGTAAAATTTGTTTTTCAGAATTTTTTGTAGTGAGAACATTTCAATTAAAACAAAATACATCATTATTTACGCTTATTATTTTTTTCACCAGATGCTTTAGTGTACCATTCTAACATTTTACAGACGTTACGTTCATTAAATTATTTTATAAATGCCAATTAAGAAATTAAATGTCAGTTAGGGCTTGTAGAAAACTACTTTACTTTTCTAAATGAGAATTCCTTTTCAAGCTTTTTTGTAAATATTCAATTCTTATTTTTCTCTAGTGCTTTTTTCTTTCTTTTTTCTATTCTAGCTTGTTTTTTAAAATAACCTCTAAAAAAGAAATTATGTTTCAATGCTTCCATATTTTCATTCAATTTTTTAGAAGCTTCTTTAATTTCCACCATTGTTGAATCTATTATTTTTGGTAGCATTTCATCTTTTGTGAGGTAGTTAAAAGTGTTTTCGGTAGTAGATATTTTAGAAATCATTTCATTAAGCGTTTTTGTTGCTTCAGAAATTTTAACACTCGAATTCTCTAATTGTAAAAACACATTCTTGGCTTGGTTTCCAACAATGGTATCTGTTAATAAAACACCTACAGCACTTTCTTTCATATCTATTTTTGAAAACTTAGAGTTCAAAGAACCTATAAGTCTATTGGCACCATTTGTAGTTTGTTTTAGATTTATTAACGTAGCACGAATGTCTTTAGTTAGTAACGAGTCTGTAATTAAAGCACCTAATGCGCCTTCTCCTTTTAAAATTTTATTGGTAATTTTTAATAAACCAGCCGTTAACAAAGCTGCGTTTTCATTGGTTACATTAAGTGTAGTTAACATATCATCTGTACCAATTTTACTATAGGATGTAATGGTGTCTGTAGAAATAACTGGTTGTAAATTCTCTTTACCAGGAATAATATTAATGACCATACTTCCCACCAACCCGTCTGATCCTATACTTGCAATTGCATCTTTTTTAATGAATGCACCTGTTTTTTCTTCAACCATCATTTGTACAATAATTTCTTTATTGTTTATCATTTCAATACTACTAACTGTACCTACATTTATACCAGAATAGCGAACATTATTACCCAATTGTAATCCGTTTACATTTTGAAATACAGCATACAGTTGTAGGTTTTTACTAAAAATATGCTGTCTATTACCAATAAAATAAAGTGCGGTTAGTAGAATACCAGTGCCAAGGACTACAAATAAACCAACGCGAATTTTATGAGAAGCTAATTTTTTCATCGTATTTAATTTTTAAAAAAGGCTTTAACTTTTAGGTCTTTAGATTTAGAAAGTTCTTCAAAAGTTCCTTCTACATAATTAATTCCATCTACCAATAAAATCATTCGGTTGCTAATTACTCTGGCGCAATCTACATCATGCGTAATAATTAAAGAGGATGTTTTATAGGTGTTTTGAATCGTTCGCATTAACTCGATAATTTCTTTTGCTGTAATTGGATCCAGGCCTGTGGTAGGTTCATCATATAAAATAATTTTAGGTTTTAAAATTAAAGCTCTAGCCAAGGCCACTCGCCGTTTCATTCCGCCAGAAAGTTCAGAGGGCATTAAATCGATTGCTTTTCCCAAGCCAACATTTTCTAATGCTTCTTTTACCAATGCTTCGGTTGTTTGGGTAGCATCAACTTTATCTCGATTTCTGCGCAACGGAAATTCTAAATTTTCTCGCACCGTCATAGAATCATACAAGGCACTTCCTTGAAATAAAAATCCGATTTCTGTTCTTAATACATCTAGTTCTTTGCGTCCTAACTTTAAAATATCTAAACCTTTAATAGTGATACTTCCGCTATCTGCCTCTAGCAATCCTACCAAACATTTTATCATAACAGATTTACCAGACCCAGATTTACCCATTATTACCAAGTTTTCTCCTTTATATAGTTTTAAATTAAAACCATTAAGTACATGGTTGTCTCCAAAGCTTTTGTAGAGGTTTTTAATTTCTAAAACGGGGTGTATGTTCTCTTTTGTTTCTTTCATATTTCAAAAAAAATATCTGTAATAAATACGGCAATAAAATCAATCACAAAAAGTAACATTGATGTATAGACAACAGCATCATTAGACGCCTTTCCAACTCCTACTGTACCCTTAGAGCAATTATAACCTTTATAGCAACCTATCAAACCAATAACAAAACCAAAGAAAAAAGACTTTATAGTTGCTGGTAGCAAATCACTAAATTGTAGGGCATCAAACACTTTATTAAAGTACAATAGGTAGGAGACTTCTCCTTTTAAATTTTCTATAATTGCAGACCCAAATAAGGCAATTGCATCTCCCATAAGAATCAGCAACGGAAGCATTAATGTAGTTGCCAAAATACGTGTAACTACTAAATATTTAAAAGGGTTTGTACCAGAAACTTCCATTGCATCTATTTGCTCTGTTACTTTCATCGACCCCAATTCTGCACCAATGCCAGAACCAATTCTTCCTGCACATATGAGCGCAAAAATAACGGGTCCAATTTCTCTTACTATTGATAAACTTACCATAGATGGCATCCAAGAGGTTGCACCTAACTCTGCAAGTGTAGGTCTAGATTGCAGTGTAAAAACCAAGCCTAAAATAAAACCCGTAACACCAACCAACACTAAAGACCGGTTACCCATTTGGTAACATTGTCTTAAAAACTCTTTCCGTTCAAACGGAGACGTAAAGACTTCTCTAAAAAAACGAATGGCGAAATATGTTATATCTCCCACCTCATCTAAAAAGAGTTTAGCTTTTGTTGTGATCGTATTTTTTTTACTCAATCTGTACACATTATTAGGAGTTAAAAATAAAGCAACTTATAGTAACAATATATGACCTTGGTCATGTTATACGAACTGATATTTATCATAGTACTATTTATAGTTAAATGGTATTTTTATACTCATGTTTTATAGGATGAAAAGCAATTTTAAATTCAATCTCACACATATTCTTCCTTTAAAAAAAAACAATAAATAATAGGATGAACAAGAACTCAGATACATTGGACGATTATTTAGACAGCCATTACATACACCGCAGTAATTGGTTAAGGGCTGCGGTTCTTGGTGCAAATGATGGCATTTTATCAACGGCAAGTATTGCAATTGGTGTTGCAGCTGCTAGCAATATAAGAGACCCTATTGTTTTAGCCACTTTAGCAGGATTGGTAGCTGGAGCGTTATCTATGGCTGCAGGAGAATACGTATCTGTAAGTTCTCAAACAGATGTTGAAAATGCAGATATTGAAAGAGAGAAAATTGAATTAGCAGAAATGCCAGAAATTGAATTACAACGGTTGGCAGAAATTTATGAAAAGAGAGGCCTTAAAAAAGAAACAGCCCTAATTGTTGCCAAAGAGTTTACAGAGCACGATGCTCTGGCTGCTCATGTAAGAGATGAGTTAGGAATAAATGAAATAAGTCAAGCCAAACCAATACAAGCAGCTTTAGCTTCTGGAGCAGCATTTACTATTGGTGGATTGCTTCCTTTTTTTGTGGTAATTTTTTTCCCACTAAAAAGCATGGAATATTATTTGTACGGTTTTGCAATTTTATTTCTAATTATTTTAGGTGGTTTGTCTGCAAAAACAGGCGGTTCGAGTATTACAAAAGCTGTTTTGAGAATTACTTTTTGGGGAACGGTTGCAATGGGATTAACGGCTTTGGTTGGGTACCTGTTTAATGTGAATGTTGGCTAGGGAATTAAACTATGATAGAATTTAGATCTCTTAACAAATTATCGTTTCATTTAGATCGCCTTATCAAAGGGCGCTTATGGCTTAAAGTAATTATCGGACTCCTTTTAGGGGCAGCGATAGGGATAATACTGAATCCATCTGCAGGGTTTCTTTCTGAAACTTCTAGTTTGCGAATTGCTGATTGGCTTGACTTGCCAGGAAAAATTTTTATGAGGCTCGTTCAAATGATTATGATTCCGTTGATATTTACATCTATTATTACAGGAATTGTAGGGAACACGTCTGAAAATCTGAAAACCTTCGGACTTCGATTGCTACTCTATTTTATTTTCACAACCACCATTGCCATCACAATTGGTTTGGTAGTAACACTTATTCTAAAACCCGGTCAATATATTTTTGAGTTAGGCGGATTTCCAAATAGTGGTAAAAGTCAAATAATACCAGATGAACAAACAGATCTTATTGCGAACATTCCAAATGCAATATCAAACCTTATTCCAAATAATCCAATGGAATCTATTTTAACAGGAGAAATGTTAGGTGTAGTAATTTTTACCATTATCATTGGCGTCGCAATTACCCAACTTCGTTCTGAAACAGCGAAGCCTATTATTCGTTTCTCTGAGGCAATTCAGAAAATATGTATGATTGTAGTATCGTGGGCGATGATGCTGGTGCCGTATGCAGTTTTTGGTTTGATGGCAGCTTTATTATCTAGAACAAGTATAGAAATATTTCTTGGTTTGGGGTATTATATGTTTGTTGTTATGCTGGGCCTAATTCTTCTATTAGCATTCTATTTAATACTCATTTTAATAATCACCAATAAAAATCCATTTAAATTCTTAAAAGCGATAAGAGAACCTCAACTATTGGCATTTTCTACTGCTAGTTCTGCAGCTGTGATGCCACTTTCTATGAAAACAGCTGATGAGAAATTAGGGGTTTCTTCTAATATTAGTGATTTCATTATTCCTGTTGGTGCCACCATAAATATGGATGGAACCGCACTATTTCAATGCATTACAACCATATTTATGGCACAAGCTTATGGTGTGGAATTATCTATAATGAGTTTGCTTCTAATTACTTTTACCGTTGTGGCTGCCTCTATAGGAACACCAGCAATTCCTGGAGGAGGCGTTATTATTCTTGCATCGGTATTACAGAGTGCTGGCATTCCTATAGATGGTTTAATTATTATAATAGGAATAGATCGTATTTTAGGAATGTTTAGAACTGCTGTTAATGTGACTGGAGATTTAACAGCCTGTATCATATTTGATAAATTTTATGGAACCAAATTAAATACTGAGGTAATTATTAACGACAGTTAAATTACTAGTAATCTATAAGAGTAATAAGACCTTTTTAAATTAATAAACGTAAAACATCATAAATCATGGACAATTCAATTTTTTTAGCAAAGTTTTGGGGATGGTATCTTCTTATTTTCTTTTTTATATTAACCTTTAATCCGAGACGAAGTAAGCAAATTATAAAAGATTTGCACGATGAAAAATTTCTAATAATGGCATCCTTTATTTCTATTATTATGGGATTGCTGAATATTTTATTTCATAATATTTGGGAATTTAACTACAAACTTCTTATTACACTCATTGGGTGGACATCTCTATTTATAGGCCTATCTTTATTTGTAATACCAAAGAATGCGGTTGCTGCGCTACAAATTATAAATATTAAGTTGGTGCAAGTTATATATGCCTTACTGTTTTTTACAGGGTTATTTTTACTTAATATTGCTTACAGAATTATACTCATATAATTTTTCTAATCATTCCTTATTTGTAAACTGTCATTTAAATTAACATGCTGATTTAAGAGAGTTAAAAATCTTTATAAAAAGCGTAGATTCTGGTTAAAAAAATAAAAGTTTTAAGTTATTATTGAATTTGAACTTCATCTTCTAAAAAAAATCGAATTCATTTTAGGATCAATTAGATGCCACTGCCAATAAAATAGCTACGTAATGGCAAACAGCAGCTGCAAGTACAAAAAAATGCCATACCGCATGGTTGTAAGGGTATTTTTTCCATAAGTAAAAAATAACACCTATAAGATAAAGTCCGCACCCAATTAGAAGCATCGTAAGGATATTAATAGGAATACTTTCAAAAAAAGTACGTCCGCCAACAACCATAATACATCCCATTGCTATGTAAATTAATGTAGAAATAACCTTCCATTTTCCTGTAAAAAAAATATTATAAATAATTCCCAATGCCGTAAGTCCCCACAAAACCGATAGCAGTGTAATACCAAAAGAATTATCCATATACATCAATAAAAACGGCGTATAGGTTCCCGCTATTAAGAAATAAATACTAATATGGTCTAGGATTTCTAGTGTGCGTTTTGCCTGAATATGCTGAATTCCGTGGTAAAGTGTAGAAAAAGTAAAAAGCTGTAAAAAGCAAAACCCATATATGGCCGCACCAATAATACCAGAAGTATTATCACTTTTAATAGCAAATGCTATTAGAATGGGAATAGAAACAATACCAAAAATAATTCCGAAACCATGTACGATACTATTTACAAGTTCTTTATTAATTTGTGAATTTAAATTTGAATTCTGATTTTGCATGAGCGTGAGTTGTTGTAATTATTCTAAATATTTTTTGCAAAATTACTCAAATCAATTTAGACTATTACTCCTATTGGCTATATAATTTATAGTACCATTCTTAAAGACTGGCAATGCAAAACTATTATCAAAAGGAATTAGATTGTGTTGTTGACTTTATTTTTTAACCTTATCTTTATTTTTACTAATTCGTACCAAATTACTGATATAAAACCGATTCCAATACTAATAAGTAACTGTAAAAAAGTAAGTTTCTCAAACTCAAAAAAGTTTGCTAATGGTGGTACAAATATTAATAATCCCGAAATAATGAAGGTAATGGCAATAATGAGGAAAACCAACTTATTTTTGTATCTTAAAGTAGTGAAAATTGAATAGTAAAAAGAACGATTCACAAGCGTTAAAAATATATTAGCTGTTATTAAAACAGTAAATACGATTGTTCTAGTAAGCGTTTCATCAAAAGATTGGTAAACCGAATATTGGTAGGCAAATAAAGTTCCTACAGTTATGGCTACCCCTTGAATTATGCTTGTTGTTAACTCTTTCTTGTTGAAAAAAGTAGTTGTAAAAGGTCGTGGCTTTTGAGACATCGAGTTTTTCTCCATGGGTTCATTTTCAAAAATGATAGAACAGGTTGGTCCCATTATCAATTCTAAAAAAATGATGTGTATTGGGGAAAAGATATTTGGATAAACCCAACCCAATGCCAATGGTATAAAAACGGTCAGGATAATAGGTATGTGGATAGATATAATATATTGAATTGCTTTTTTTAGATTGGTATAAATTCTTCTACCCATAGCAACAGCATCCACCATTTTAGACAGATCATCTTCTAATAAAATTAATGAAGCTGCTTGTTTTGCTATTTCTGTTCCTTTCTTTCCCATGGCAATACCAATGTGTGCTGCTTTTAAAGCGGGTCCATCATTTACACCATCTCCTATCATTGCTACAATTTGATCTTGAGACTTTAAGGTATTTATGATTCTTAATTTAGCTTCAGGATACATCCTCGTAAAAACGTTCGTATTCATCACTTTTTCCTGCAATTCAAAATCCGACAATTGCATGAGTTCATCTCCACTCATACTATGTTCAAATCCTTTAAATGCAATTTGTTTGGCAATGGCAGTGGTTGTTTCTGCATTGTCACCCGTTATTATTTTTACTCTAATTCCTGCTTGATAAAAATGATTTAAAACGGTTTCTATATTCTTTTTTGGAGGGTCATAAAAAGCGACAATTCCTTTAAATTTAAATTGAAATTCTTGTTGTGTTTTAGGGAAATCACTGCCTGTAAAACTACTTTCACCAACTCCTAACACTCTGTATCCTTTACTAGTTATGGTTTGTATGGCTTTTTCAATTTGCTGTATTTCTTCTTTTGATACACTAGAAACAGCCATCAATGCTTCGGGCGCACCTTTGGCTGCTATTATTCTTATGCCAGAATTATTTTCAAAAATATGTGTCATCATGGGGGGCTTTCCTTTCAACGGATATTCGTGAATTAATTTAAAATTTGGTCGCTCATCCTCTGTATATAAATCACCATAAGCCTTATGCAAAGCGACTTCCATTGGGTCGAATGGAATAGGCTCGCTTGCCCACATGGCTGTTTTTATTAAGTTTTTTTCATCGTCATTCGCTTCATCTGGATTAACAATTTTTTGCGTTTTCAACGAAAATACTTTAGCCAAACTCATTTGGTTTTCGGTAATTGTTCCTGTTTTATCAATGCAAATAACTGTGGCAGAACCCAATGTTTCTACTGTTTTCATTTGTTTAACTACAATTCCCATTTTCATTAAACGCCAAGCACCAATCGCCATAAATGTGGTAAATGCCATCGGAATTTCTTCTGGTAAAATACTCATTGCCAACGTAAGCGCCTTTAGCAAACTATCTAAAAAATTGTAGGAATGAAAATAATTGATAGCCCAAACCACTATAAAAACTATGGCACCAACAATTACCATCTTTTTTACAAAATTGTTTATTTGTAACTCTAATGGTGTTTTCTCTTCCTTAATGCTTTCAAGGCTTATGCCAATTTTCCCTAACTTGGTTTCGTTGCCGATATTTGTAATGGTTGCAATGGCTAAACCGCTAGCAACGGTAGTCCCTTTAAAGATAAAATTATCTTCCATCGATTGGTCTTTAAAAACAGAGAACGATTCGCCAGTAAGTATAGATTCATTTACAGAGAAGTCGTTGGAGTGAATAATAATTCCATCGGCTGTAATAGAAGTGCCTTCTTCTACAATTAAACTATCGCCAACTACTAAGTCTTCACTTTTTATTGCTATCGTTTTACCGTTCCTAATTACTTTGCAGTTGGGTTGTGTTAGGTTTTTTAGTTTTTGCAAAGCATTACGGCTTCTAGAATCTTGAAATAAAGAAAGAGTCGAAACGATAAGTATTGCGGACAAAAGAAAAATACCATCGCCTATTTCTCCACTTACAAAGTAAATTAGAGCCGCAACCAATAATAAAATAATCATCGGCTCTTTTGCCAAATTTTTTATGGCATCTAAAACAGTATTTTCTTGCTTGTAATTTAATATGTTCTTTCCAAATTTTTTCCTTGCAAGAAGTACCTGTTCATCCGTTAAACCATTTATGCCAAAGTTGTTGGATGTCATCTATATTTTTATTTACGTTGTGTTATTGCTAGAAATGCTTTACCAATAGCTTTAATTAAATCGGAGGCAAGCAAAGAAAATTCTCCAGTCTCTTTTACCGCAATATCTCCAGCTAAACCGTGTATATAAACTCCTGCAATGCAGGTTTCTTCAGATGTATAGCCCTGAGCTAAAAAGGCGGTTAGCATCCCCGTAAGTGCATCTCCACTGCCACCTTTTGCCATACCTGCATTTCCGGTAGAGTTAACGTAAGTATTACCATTAGGACAAGAAATAATGGTTTCATGTCCTTTTAAAATTACGTACACATTATGTTTTTCAGAAAAATCAATTTGCATTTTTTTTCTTTCATTTTCATTAGCTGATGCACCCACCAAGCGTTCAAATTCTTTGGCATGTGGTGTAAAAATACTTTCTTCAGGAATCCATTTTAACCACTCTTTATTTTTTGAAAGAATATTAATTGCATCAGCATCTAAAACCATCGGTTTATTAAAACTACGGATAATTTGTTTTAAAGCATTTGCAGTTGCTCTACTGGTACCGATGCCGCAACCAATGCCTACAACATTAAAATGATGAAGCGGAGTAGCAGCAGTAATCATTGTTTCCTCTTTATCGCAAACAACCATTGCTTCAGGTATAGAGGTTTGTAAAATTGTATATCCACATTTGGGAATATAAACGGTAAGCAAACCGACACCTGTACGTAAGCAGGCTGTAGATGTTAAAGTTGCTGCTCCCATTTTACCATAACTTCCAACAAATAGAATTGCATTTCCAAAATCTCCTTTGTTTGAAAATGGGTTTCTTTTTTCTAGAATTCTAAAAATTATATCATTAGAAATTTTCTCGTAATTATACTGCTCCATGTTAAAATTTATCTAAAATTGATGACTTTAATGTATGTTTTTTTTAATAGTAAACCTTGCTAATATTTAAAATCCTAATAGCAATGGACGTAAAAATATATAACATAAGTTTTATATGTTTCATTGATTTACTTCATTTTATCATAAACCAGTGCTAATTATTTTACCATCTTCCATAGTAATCGTTCTGTGCGTGTTCCTTGCAAAGTCAAGGTCGTGTGTAACAATTAACAAAGACTGGTTGTAAACTTCTGCTAGCTCCTTAAAAATATTAAAGACAACATCTCCGCTCTTTTTGTCTAGATTCCCTGTAGGTTCATCTCCCATAATAATCAGAGGATCATTAATCAATGCCCTGGCAATAGCTACTCGTTGTTTTTGACCACCACTTAACTGGTTGGGATACTTTAATGCTTCAGATTCTATACCTAGTATTTTTAATTTCTGATAAGCATTATGTTCTATTTCTTTCTCCGACAGCTTTCCATACTTAAGTGCGGGCAACATTACATTTTGCAAGTTGTTAAATTCACTGAGCAAATAGTGAAATTGAAATACGAAGCCTATTTTTTCATTTCGCACTTTGGCTAGTTCCTCGTCTTTTTTATTTGTCATGTTAATGCCATCTAAAAAAAGCTTTCCTTCATAACTGGTATCCATCGTAGATAAAATATAGAGCAAAGTAGATTTGCCGCAACCAGACCTTCCCATAACAGAAACAAATTCACCTGCATTGATAGAAAAACTAACATCTGTTAACACCTTTACGGTAATAGGGTTATAAAAAGATTTATTAATACCAATGGCTTCTATAACTTTTTTTTTCATATTTATTTTCCTCTTATTATATCTACAGGATCTATTTTACTTGCTTTTTTAGAAGGAAAATACCCTGCGAAATAAGTAGTGATGATGGAAAATACAGCCCCAATCAAATAGAATTTTGGATTGTAATTTATGGGGTATGTTTTTATGGCTGGCAAGGAAGCGGTATTGAATGGAATTTCACCAATCAGTGCAGAAAGTCCTAATCCAAACAGCAATCCCAACGCTCCACCAACAAGACCAATAGTTAAGGCGATGGTGATGAATATAGAGTTAACATCTTTACCAGAAAAGCCAGTAGCTTTGAGAATTGCAATAGAGTCCATTTTTTCATAAATCATCATATTGAGAATATTGTAAATCCCGAATCCAGCAACAATAAGTAAGGTTATACCCACCGCATAAGAAATTAGTGTACGTACAGAACTACCAGTTTCAAATTGCGCATTGGCTGTTTGAATATCAATCGCCTCTACTTCAAACAATGTGTTGTATCTTTTTGCAAGGGCTGGTGCCAGAGTCATATCAAATAATTTAATCTGAATATCGGTAACATAACTTTTAGGCTTACCTAGTATCTTTTGAGTAGTAGCGAGTGTTGCATAACTTTGAATTTTGTCTACCTCATCTACTCCTGATTGAAAAAAACCAACTACTTTCAAAGGAAATCGAATTCCATCGCTTGTCGTTATTTGAATGTTGTCACCAATCTGAACGAGCATTTTATTAGCAGCACCAATGCCTAAAATGATGCTATTAGGTGTGTTTTTCAAATCAATAGTTTTACCTTTCACTACATAATCCTGAAACGTAAAAAGCTTATTTTCTGCATCTACATCAATACCGTTGATGACACCCGTTAAATTAATTGTGCCTACATTATAAAAAATGGGCACGGTGGTTTTTGGTGCAACACCACGAACATTCGAATCCTTTTTTAGGGTTTTGATGATGGCAACACTATTTCGTATTTCCGGTAGCTCAATTTTAGGTTTAATATGTTTTACAAAATGATAAGCCTTTGGGTATGCTGTTGATCTGGCAATGGGTTGCACCTTCGAGGGTAATATTTCATTATAGAGTCTTACATGCGGTGTATGGTTCAATATCAAATTATCGAGCAAATCGTTTAACCCTGTCATAAAACTCAGCAAAGCGATAAACATCATAATACTGAAGGTAACCCCAAAGGCAGCAACCGCAGTTTGCTTTAGCCTAGCGGTTAGCAAAGCCACTGAAATTCGAGTAATGAGCTTAATTTTCATTACTCTGGAAGAATAAGTTCTTCATTTTCATCTATACCTGAAATAATCTCTACCATTTGGTAATCTTTTAAACCCGTTTTTACAATAAATATCTTCCCAGACTTATTTACAACTATAGAGTCATTCAGTAAGTAATTCCTTGGTATAAGTAGTGCTTCTATTTTTGTTTTAATGACCACATTGGCTTCAAAAGAAATGTTGGGATATAGTAAATTTGGTGGTCGTAAAAATTCCGCTTCAATGGTAAAGGTTTTACTTTTCAAATTCATAATAGGATTTATTTTTGACACCACAGCATTAAACACAGAATCGCGATAGCTATTCAATACAACCAATATTGGCATGCCTACTTGAATATCTACAATATCATATTCATCTATTTGCATTTCAAGGAGATATTTTTTATCATCTCCAATTATAGCAATTGGTATTTGAGGTGTTACAATTTCGCCCTTAGAGATATTCATTTGATACACCTTACCTTTTATTTTACTTCTCACAAGATAATCACTTGTGTTTTTATCACTGATTAGTAGCTTGTTTTTGGCTTGTTTAGAGAGATAACCCAATTGCCTTTCTACCTCTGCCAACTTTTCTTTTGTAGACTCATAAGTATTTTTTGATTTTTTAACAGCAAGTTCTTTTTGCTCTAGTAATACTTTAGATCCAATCTTTTGCGCCCATAGTCTTTTTTGTCTTTCTAACATAATTGCATCATTTTCCATTTGACTTTTTGCCAAATCGACAAACGACTTCGCTTCTTCTAATTTCCCACGATTCACATTATAGGCATTAAAATTAGCCGATAATTTAGCGTTGTCTAACATCAAACGTTGTGCATCATTAATAATAGATACAATAGGAGAACCAATCTCTACGGTTACTCCTTCGTCTGCAAATACCTCATCAACAAGGCCACTTACGGTTGCAAAAACCTGGTATTGTTTTTTACTTACAATAAGCCCTGAAGCATACACAGACTCCGTGATAGATTGTTTTACAGGGCTTATCGTGTCCTGTTTCGTTTGACAGGCACTGCATATAATTAATGCAAAGAGAAAAAGAAATTTCATAGGTTTTAACTGTTCTAATCAATTAAATGAAATATTTGAACTACTTAAGGTAATCTGGCTTATTGCCCTTCAAAATAATTTTTAACAAAAGCCTCTTGTTGATTATCTGTCATCTTATCTGCTATTTCAATTTCAATTTTTATATCCTTAAAATGTAAATCGGTTTTCAAGTAATTATGTAGTTCTGTTTTTGCATTTGTTGGCCCAAATAAAAGTACCTTATCATAATTTAAAATGGCTTCTGCAATTTCTTTGTAATAAGCTTCTTGCATTTGTTGTCTTTTATTATGCATTAATTTTTCACTCCTATTCAATGCTTCCTCTTTTGTAGTAGAAGTAAATTCTGATGCTATCGATTTACTATGCTTCTTGGAATTTAAATCAATCAAATTTGCAATTGAATGATCCATCCAAATACCTAAGTTTTTTTGTTTTTTCATTTATCTTTTTATTTGTTTGCTATTAAATTTTATTTTACTGGGATACGTATTCTTATTTTAACGTGTTATATAGCTAATGAGCGACACTTCTATTTTAGAGTTATCAGTTAAAACTAGCGTATAAGAATAAGAAATACAATGACTTTTATCAGCTGCTATAAAAAAAAAGAATAGTGTTGTAAATAGTCAAAATTTATTAGCTGATAAGTTTTAAAAAACAATCTAAGCTATTATAAATAGCAAGGCTATATGAGATGTGAAATTTCTTTTTATTTAATGAAATAGTAGAAAAGGAGAAATGTATAAGGTGTTTTTAGATTGAAAATCATCATAATATATCATCGAAAATAAAAGTTTTAAGGTTAATTACTCTTAATTATTGTTCTTCCCAAATTAAAGCGGCAGCACCGCAAATGGCAGCCGTTTTTCCTTCCATACCAGATGTTAGTATTTTTACCTTTCCTTTGTAAACTTCCAACAAGTACTCTTCAAAATACTTTTTAGAGGGTTCTATAATCCATTTACCACTATTCACAAGACCGCCCAATAAAAAGAAAGCTTCAGGTTGTGAAAAAGCTGTAAAATTAGCCATTGCCAATCCAAGAATATTCGCGGTATAATCAAAAGCTTTTAGCGCAATAGGATCGCCTTCTTCTGCAGCTTTGGTAATATCTTCTCCGTGTAAATCGCTGTAAGCAATATCTCTAAATCGACTAGGATCCATATATTTTGATAGCATATAAAGTACCGTCCGTTTTAAGCCTGTTGCAGAAACATAGGCTTCAAGTCCGCCACGAACACCCAGTCCTGTCAACCTCCCATCACCTAAAGTCATACCTACATGACCAAGTTCACCCGCAAAACCATCATAACCTTTAATTAATTTTCCGTTGGCAACAATGCCTGCCCCTAAACCAGTACCTAAAGTAAGTACAATAAAGTTGGTCATGCCTTTTGCGTTACCAAATAACATTTCTCCCAATGCTGCGGCACTAGCATCATTCATTACGCGCATGGGAACGTTTAGACGGAGTTTCATCTTTTCTAAAAGAGGTACCGAACCTTTCCATTTAAGATTAGCGGCATTTTCAATAGTACCGGTTCTACTAGACGCATTGGGTGCACCAATTCCGCAACCGATAATATTTACAGGAAATTCAAATCTAGCTTTCAGCTCATCAATACTTTCTTTTATTTTATCCAAAAACTCATCAAATTTCTCAAACTCTTGTGTTCTGAAAAATAGTTTTTCATGACATTTACCCTTTTGGTCCACGAATCCTATTTTTGTCTTGGTACCACCAATATCTATTCCTACTACTAAATCCATGCTTCTATAATTTTAAAGTATTCTTTTTAAGTTTCAATATTAAGATAGTAACTTTAATTGACAAATGATGTTTGTCATATTTGTTAAAAATATTTCTTTTAGAATTACGATTTTGCCTGTCACAGAAATAGTTTACGAGCATAAATTCAAAAAAAAACATGACAACGGAAATCAATAAACAAAGCCTTGAATATTTTTTTTAGATTCTAAAAAAGAAAAGCGAATTCAAATTTATTACCAATCATTTTAAAATTCATATGGTATAAGTATTGGAATACTCTTTAGGATTTACATAAATAACGGCCAAACGATATCCCATAAAATAAAATTAATAAGAAATTAATTGCAAAAAATTAACCCTAAAATAAAACGCTATTTTACTTTTTTCAATGCTTCAAAGCCAGACACAACATCAAACAATTCCTCATCGATGGAACTTTGGCGCAAGCGATGGTATTTTTTGTTAAGGTCATCAAGCAAATCAGCAATATTTTTTTCAGCTCGTTGCATAGCTTCTAAACGACTAGCATTTTCACTGGCTAAAGATTCTACGCAGGCTTTAAAAAGCGATGTAAAAAGATAATTATTAATTAAAGCAACCAAAGTAGGCTTTATACTTCCAGCTATTTGAGGAGGTAATTTTGTAGGCCAAGGAATTTTTTGCAAATTGTTTTTCCATGTAGAGTCTAAAGGTAAAAATCGTTGCATTACAGGTGTAAATCCAGCGATGGGTTTTGGTTGATTATGAAAAATATAAAAAGTACCTGTTTTCTGATTCTTTTGACTTTCTCTACTTTGATTTAATATTTCGGTTACCAAAGGTGTTACATTGTTGATGTCATTTGGCACCGTATATAATTTTGAAGTTGTAAATCCGTCATCAGACAAAAGTAATTGAACACGTTCACCAACCACCCACAGCTCTTTTTTTCCTGGAATATCACGAAGTGAGGCTGTAACAAAACTTGCCATTTCATCATTAAACTGCCCCACAAGTCCTTGGTCTGAACCAAAAATAATAGCACAAACGCTTTCTTCTAATTTTTTTCCTGAAACTGTCGCGTCCTTAATGCTTACTACTTTTTCTGCTTCAAAATAGCCGATAATACCCAAAGCAATCGTTTGATAATAGTCTTCTAATGAACTTACGGCGGTCTCGTATTGTGTAATATTTGATCCTGCCATCGCTTTCATAGCACTCACAACAGATTTTAAATCTTTTGCGCCTTCTTTTTTGTTCCGTAAACTCTCTAAAGTATCCATTACTTTTTGATTTAATTGTGATTAGAATTCGGTTTTTCTTGAAATGGCGCAAGTATTTCCTCTGCGAATTTTAAAATCATTTTACTGTCTTCATCACTTAATTTTTCATTCGAAATAATGCGTTTTTGTATTTCACTTGGAATCGTTTTACTGTTTTTGAGTAAGCTATTTTCTGCCATCTTAATTTTTTCGATCGGAATCGAATCTAAAAGTCCTTCTTTTAAAGAAAGAAGTACCAAAATTTGTTCTGATGCAGTTAATTGCTGAAGCTCTTCTTGTTTTAAACATTCACGGATGCGTTTGCCATGTTCAATTGTTTTTCCTGTGTTTTCATCAAGTCGTGTCCCAAAACGGGCAAAAGTTTCTAGTTCTTCAAATTGTGCGAACTCTAGTTTCAATCTAGCAATAGAACGATAAGCTGCTAACTGAGCTTTACCGCCCACACGGGATACTGATTTACCAACATCTACCGCAGGTAAAACACCCAATTCAAAAAGTTTTGGCGACAAATAAATTTGCCCATCGGTAATTGAAATTAGATTTGTGGGAATATAGGATGATATATTTTGCGCTTCAGTTTCAATAATAGGCAAAGCAGTAATAGAACCTCCTTTTAGTTTGTCATTTAAATGCGTTGCCCTTTCTAACAATCTAGAATGAATGTAAAAAATATCTCCAGGAAACGCCTCACGCCCAGGAGGTCTTCTCAATAACAAAGATAATTCGCGGTAGGCTCGTGCGTGATGTGTAAGATCATCGTAAACGATTAATACATCTTTGCCTTTTTCCATGAAATACTCTGCGATGCTGGTTGCCGCATAAGGAGCAATGTATTTAATCCCAGGAGAATCATTTCCTTCGGCTGCTAAAACAACGGTATACTCCATGGCGCCTTTTTCTTGTAGGTTGGCAATTACTTTTGCTACCGCCGATGCTCGTTGTCCAATAGCACAATAAATACAGATTACGTTTTTATCGTGTTGATTTAAAATTGTATCAATTGCAATAGCCGTTTTACCAGTTTGGCGATCTCCTAAAATCAATTCACGCTGACCACGACCAATAGGAATCAATGCATCAATCACTTTTATTCCCGTTTGCAATGGAACAGATACCGCGCTCCGATTCATAATAGCATGTGCTGGACGCTCAATTGGCAAACGTTTTTCATAATGAACGCTGCCTTTATTATCCAAAGACTGTCCTAAAGGATTAATTACCCGTCCTATCAAACCATTTCCTACAGGAATATCCATGACTCTGCCAGTGCGTTCCACTTCATCTCCTGCTTTTAGTAACGAATTTTTACCCAAGAGAATAACGCCAACTTCATCTTCATCTAGGTTGTATGCGATTCCAAAAAGGCCGTTCTGAAATTGCAGCAATTCTTCAAAACCAACATTAGGAAGACCAGAAACGGTGGCAATACCTGTTGAAACGCTTATTACCAAACCAATTTCACGAGGTTGCATAGAAAAATTAAAGTTTTCTACTGCATGCGCTATTTTGCTAAATGAACTGGTTTCTAAATGATTTTCAAGTACTGGCATGTGTTGTTTTTTCTGTTTGTGGTAAATCTTTTTCTTTTATTTCTGTGGATATTTTTTTCTGCAATGCGTTGAGGTATTCTGAGAAACTCCACGCCATTTTATAACCATCCGTTGAAAGTTCAATGCCACTTATTAATTCGGGTACTGTTTTAAATTGCAACACTATTTTAGAGTTTAACAATTCGTTGATGGCATCTGTTATTTCCTTTTTTTGTTTTGCAATTAGATTAAAAGCACTTTTTACTAAAATGGCATTTTCATTCGTCTTAAAAGCATCTAAAAACTCTTGCTTCTCCTTAGTACTCAAAACTTTTAAGTGTTTGATAAATGTAACTGTAGTTTGTTTTTCTATACTTACAGAAGCGATGTCTTTCAATGCTTTTCGAGTAATGATAAAAACCTGTTCTTGTGTGTTTTGAGTAAATTCTTTTTTATCTTGTGCTTGTTGTTTCTTAAATGCTTTTACCATATTAGAACCAATGGCTTTAGCAGCTGCTCTTGCAGCTGTTATCAATTGGCGTTTCTCTATATTAGCATCGGCTAAGGCTTTATCAAGCAATGCAGATTTTTTGCTTTCAAAATCTGCGTTTTTATTTTTGAAAGTATCCTGCTCTTTCTCGGCAGCCGCTTTTTGGGCATCTGCCTCCCTCAATTCATCATTTATTTTTTTCTCACGTTCATTAACCGCATTAAGTATCGGTTTATAAAGGAATTTTTTAAGTAACCACACAAGAATAAGAAAATTAAGCACTTGTGCTATTACAGTGAACCAGTCGATTTTCATGATTAATTAATTAGCTAACACGTGATTCCAAAACGGATTGGCAAAAATAAGGATCATAGCAACTACAAAACAGTAGATTGCTGTAGATTCTATCATAGCCAACCCAACAAATAGTGTTCGGGTAATGGTTGGTGCGGCATCGGGTTGTTGTGCTATTGAATTTAGAGCAGATGACACTGCCTTACCTTCTCCTATGGCAGGCATCATACAGCCAATAGCTGTTGTAAGACCTGCTGTAATAATTGATGTAATTGCTATTGCTGTTATACTATCCATTTTTTTATAATTTATGATGTTATAATTTCTTTAGTTTTATTTTTTTCTTTTCCACTTCTAACTGCCGCAGCAATATAAACGGTGGCAAGAATGCTAAAAATATACGCTTGTACAGTACCTGTTAGTAAACCTAGTAAATTCATAACAACAGGGAAAATAAACGGTGAGATGCTTAATAATATTGCGATAATCATTCCACCACTCATAACGTTGCCAAACAAACGAACGGCTAATGCCAAAGTGCGTGAAACCTCGCCTATTAAATTAAACGGAAGCATAATCCAAGTGGGTTGTAAAAAAGATTTAAGGTATCCTAAAACTCCATGCTTACCAATCCCATAAAACGGCACCGCTAAAAACACGCACAATGCTAATGCCGCAGTTGTAGAAAGTGACGCTGTTGGAGGTGTATATCCCGGAAAAATGATACCAATATTAGAAACTCCAATAAATAAAAACAACGTACCAATAAAACCAATATATTCTTCAGGTTTATTTAAACCCACTTCTTTTATTTGCTGATTAATACCTGTTACAATCATTTCTAAAAAACATTGCCAACGAGAAATTTTAATATTAGTTTTTAGTTTTCTGGTAATTAATTTAGCAGAAACAATAAGCAACAACATAATGCCCCAAGTAGTAACAAGGGTTAGATTTATGGTTATAAAACCATATTCCCAAAAAATGGTTTGATCAGGACTAAGCTCCATGGATTTCTTTTTTAGTTAAACTTAACTGTTTTGTAGGTATTGATTTGGTAACATAAAGTACTATAAACCTAGCAGTAATAAAACCAAGAAGACATCCTAAAAAGCGTTGCCAATCATTGTCTCCTATCAGATAAAACCCAAGAACCGTTATACTTATTCGTAAGAAAAAACTACTGATAATTAAAAGTGCTGGTCTTTTTGCGGTTACCGATTTCTTTACAGTAAACCAGAGTCCGCCAAAGAATAGAATTCCTAATAGGATGCCTGCTAAAAAAATTAATGTCATTATTGCTATATTATTCATCTTTATTATCTTTATGTATTTCTTTATCCTCTTTAAGTACCCAATACCAAGCAATAATACCTCCTGTTATAATACCTACTAATAGCAAAGTTAACGTCCAAGAAAATGATTGCGGATAAGATGTATCTAACCAAACACCTAAAGCGGCTCCTGCTAATGAAGGCATTGCAACCGACCAACCGACCATTCCCATCAATCCTAAACCAAACCAAACTGAATTTTTATTTCGCAGTGCTTTTAACTTACGATGTTCTTTTTTAGAGATCTCGTTGCTAAAAAAATCATCTTTTTTATCAGGTTTAGTAGGTTTCATTTTTTTAATGATTACGGAATTTATCAAAGCTGTAAACAAAGCCTCTTTCTAATTTTGCGATTACAGTTTTAACTTCTCGTTCCATTTTATCTTGATTGCTAAAATCTGTTTTTATAAGTTCGTTCAATTTTCCTAAATCTGCGCCACCAAAAGCATTGCGTACCGATACCAATACTTCTGTTCCTGCTTTTACGAGTACTCCTTCATCAACAGCAACATATATTTCCTTTTCGTTTTTAATTTTATAAGTTAGAATACCAGGAACTAATGCGGCAACACAATCTAATCGTTGCGGCAACAGACCAAAAGAACCTGCGCTGGTTTCTATAACTACGCTACTAACTTCTTTTATATTGGCAAATATTTTATACGGAAGCAATATTTTTAGATTCATTTTTTTAGATTTTCTATTGCGTTACTACAGACTCTTTTAAAGCTAATTTTTTACTATTTTCACCTATTTTATTGTTCTTTTCTGGTTTCTTAAGTTCGTCAATAGCACCAATCATATAAAAAGCACTTTCTGGATAGTCCTTAAATTCATCTGCCAAAATACGTTCGCACCCCTCTAAAGCATCATTTAAACATACCTGCTTGCCTTCAATACCACTAAATTGTTCTGTTGCGAAAAAAGGTTGTGTTAGAAAGCGTTCTAGTTTTCTAGCACGATTTACCACATTTCGGTCTTTTACAGACAATTGCTCCATACCCAACATAGAAATAATATCTTTTAATTCTTCATATTGCGCAAGGGTTTCTCGAATTTGCTGTGATAATCTGTAATGCCTTTCTCCAATAATTTCTGGAGTGGTCATTTTTGAATTGGATTGCAACAAATCGATAGCAGGATATAAACCTTCACTGGCTTTTTTTCTTGAAAGTGCAATAGATGCCGAAAGATGTGAGAATGTATGCACAGCAGCCGGATCTGTTAAATCATCTGCAGGCACATAAACGGCTTGTATAGAGGTAATAGCACCTGTATTTGTGTAGGCGATACGCTCTTGTAGTTCTGCCAATTCTGTTCCCATTGTTGGCTGATACCCTAATCGAGAAGGCATTTGCCCCATTAAACCAGAGACTTCCATACCTGCTTGTATGAATCTAAAAATATTATCAATCAATAACAATACATCTCTATGTTCTTCATCCCGAAAATATTCTGCCATTGTAAGTGCTGCATGTCCTACTCTAAAACGTGCTCCAGGTGGTTCATTCATTTGTCCAAATAAAAGCACCATATCCTTTAAAAGATTTTCGTCCTTCATGGTGTTATATAGTTCGTTTCCTTCGCGGCAACGTTCTCCAATACCACAAAACATACTTACACCGTCATCAGTGCCCACCATATTGTGAATAATTTCGGTAAGCAAAACTGTTTTACCCACTCCTGCACCGCCAAACAAACCAGCTTTACCACCGCGCTCTAAAGGCATTAGAACATCTATAGCTTTTATACCTGTTATAAAAATTTCAGACTTGGTTGCCCGTTTTGACAACGGTGGCGGTAGTTGATGTATAGATTTCCACGTTACATCTGTTGGCGCTCCTTTGTGATCGATTGGGTTTCCGAATACATCAAACATACGGCCTAAAATACTTTTACCAACGGGTACTAAAAGTTCTTTACCTGTTGATGTTACTGCCATTCCACGTGCCAAACCTTGCGTAGGAGTTAATGCAATACCACGAACATGATTAGTGTCAAGCTGATTAAAAATCTCAATTTTAATTTTCTTGTTTTTTCCTGTAAGTAACAAGGTATTTATCGCGGGTAAATCTTCCTGAAACCAGACATCTACAACGCTACCGCGGATGCTTGTTACTTTACCTATATTTGATTCGTTTTTCACTTTGCTATTAATTGGCTTGATGATTACTAAAATTTTAGAGGTTAAATGTTATTTTTTATATAAGGTTTAAGTTGATTTAACAAAAACTCTTAGTAGGGTAACAAATAATTATCTCTAATACATCTATGTTAAAATTAATCTTTGAAAAGTAAAGGTAGGGTAGGGGGTTAGGGTAAATAATGATATTCATCAGGTTAAGCTTTAAAGAAAATAAAATATGTCGAATAACTTTTATTTCTTTGTTTTAACTTGTGAAATAAGGTTACATAAACTTTGAGAGACCTATGTTTTTTGGTGTTTTCATTTTTAATTTATAAAATAAGAAAAAAAAACCTATATTTTAGATTCCTGCCTTCTAATAAATGGCAGTTTCACTAGAAACCCTAACTTTTCTGCAGGCAAGATTGAGGCAGAGCCTCTGAGAATTGGTTTTTGATTAAATAGTTTTCTAATGACTTTGTAGGCGTCCTAAAATTGTTTCTAAAGAAGAGGTAAGTTTATCAATGGCTCCTGAGATTGCTAACTCTAGGGTGTCTGCCTTACATGAAACGGCTAAAGGTTGTCTGCCTTCAATTCTTGCTTCCAGCAAACATCGCATATTATGAAGCCCTTCTTTTTTCCCGTTTTCATCGGATAGATATACTTCTACTCTTGTAATATGAGACTCATTATTTTTTAGTCCTTCTGCTATTAGGTTTGTAAAATAACTCTCACCTTTTTCATTTCCGCTTATCGTTTTGTCTGTATTAAATTGAATTTTCATAATTGTATTTTGTTTATAAATTACTTTTAAAGTATTCTGATGATTTAAATTTTACAACATAACATTTAAAGAATAAAGAATTACCTGTTCTTTATTCCTGTTTATGTGTGTGAGCATAATTATTTAGAATTTCTTCTAAAGAATCATAATAATCTTGAAGGTTCTTTATATTTACGTCATTTCCTTCAAGATTGTTTACTGGTATTTCTGTGATGTACTTAGACAACTCTGGGTATTCGCTATGAATTTTAGCAGTAATACTTGTAATCTTTTTTTCTAGTTCTATTATGGTTTTCATTTTTTTTCAATTAAAATAGGTTTTACTTCAATAGTTGTTTCCATAATTACTTTTGAGACAATGGAATTAGATATTAAACAAGCATCTTTTGCTTTTTTTAAAACCCGAATTGCTTTATCTCTAAAATCTTTATTATTAATTACAACGGTAGGTTCAAGTAATATTTCGGTGATCATTAATTTATAATCAACCTTTTCCATTTTTCCTTTTGCCTTACAACTAAAGCTTTCAAAGCTAAGTGTAGAGTTTTCGGCAATGGCTAAAAAAGTGGTCATTAAACAACCACTAACAGCCGCTACAAATAAATGTTCTGGAGACCAAATACCTTCCATTCCTTTTGGAAATTCTGGTGGTGTTGCAACTTCAATACAAACATCATTTTTCTTATTTAATTCTGGAGAACACATAATGCCTTTACGGCTGTTTTTCCAATTTATGTTTACATTATAATAGTGAGTTTCCATTTTTTGTTTATTTAAAGGTTTTTTTATTTTGAAGTATTAAAAATATTTAAAATTTTAGGTAAATTCAAGCCAAAAATTTTCAATACTATTGCTAGATTTTAAATTTTAATAAATTAGCTTTCAATCATTTTTTTCTTTTCTAAGAACTCTTCTTTATTTATTTCTCCTGCTGCAAAACGCTTCTTTAAGATGTCTAATGGTGTATCTCTTTTTGTTCTTTGACCAGGTATGTTATAAGGTGTTGCAAAAACCCAAAACAAGACAATTACCCAAAGAAACCACCATATTAAGTGCATTCCCCAAAAATTATAATATTCATAATTCATCATAACTTAATTTTTAAATGTTAGTCTAATACTATTTTTTATTCATAATTTTTTCTTTGTTCTTATTCTAAAAAGAGCATAGATTGGACAAAAACTAAATAAACTTGTAACAAGAAAAACACCTGTTAGCGTTAATAATACCATTGCAAAAGTACCTGATATAATATCTGTAAATACTAAAACAGGAGGAATGGTAGCCAATATTATTCTCGTAATTCTATCTGGTAGCCCCATATTTTTTTTCATAATGATTTTATTTTATTTGGTTTATTTTTTTAAAATAGCTCTTAGAACTTCATCTTTATCTAATTTTTTAGTACAGAAAAACCAGTCTTTACAGTCCAATTCATTCTTGGAAGTCATTCTTTCTTCTGCAACACCACAAGATCCAGCAGGTGAAACAATTACATCATCACCAGGATTCCAATCTGCTGGTGTGGCTACATTAAAGGCATCTGCTGTTTGCATTGCAATTAATGCTCTATAAATTTCATCAAAATTTCTACCTAAACTTAGAGGATAGTATATAAGAGCTCTAACGATTCCGTTTGGGTCAATAAAAAACACCGCTCTTACTGCTTGCGTTTTGCTTTCGTTGGGTTGTACCATTCCGTATTTTTCGGCAACTTCCATTGAAATATCTTCAATTAAAGGAAACTTGACTTCAACATTTTTCATTCCATTAAATTCAATCTTTTCCTTAATGGTTCGCAACCAAGCAATATGGCTGTATAAACCATCAATAGATAGACCAACTAATTGACAATTGGCTTTATTAAACTTACTTTCTAGATGTGCAAACGTTATAAATTCTGAAGTACAAACAGGTGTAAAATCTGCTGGATGGCTAAAAAGGATAACCCATTTTCCTGCATAGTCTTCTGGGAAATTAATATTTCCTTGTGTTGTAACCGCTTTAAATTTAGGAGCTTTATCTCCTATTCTGGGTATGCTATTGATTCCTTGTTCTTGATTTTCTTCCATTATTATTTTGTTTATTATTTATTTTTGTAAATATTTTTTTCAAAGGAATTGTTTCCTTTTTTTAATTACTATTAATTAGTTAGTATTATTTTTAACGCCTTTTCTTTGGCTGCATTGCCAAACACCTCATAAGCTTTAATTATTTCATTCAATTTAAAACGGTGCGTGATTAACTTTTCTGGCTGTATTTTTCCAGAGGCAACTGTTTTTAGTAACATTGGTGTGGTGTTGGTGTTTACCAGTCCCATAGTAATAGTGATGTTTTTAATCCATAATTTTTGAATTTCTAGGTCTACGCTATGCCCAAATACACCTATGTTAGCAATATGACCACCAGGGCGAATAATATTCTGACAAATACCAAACGTAGCAGCAGCACCAACAGCTTCTATAGCCACATCAACACCATCTTTTGTTGCTAACATTATTTTTTTTACAGCATCTTCTGAGCCTGAATTAATGGTATGTGTAGCTCCTAATTTTTTAGCCAGTTCTAATCTGTTTTCATCTAGGTCTATCATATAAATTTTAGCTGGAGAATAGAACTGTGCGGTAAGTAAAGCAGACATTCCAATAGGTCCTGCTCCTACAATAGCAATGGTGTCACCTGGTTTTACACAACCATTAATTACGCCAATTTCATGACCTGTAGGAAGAATATCACTTAACATAACTAAGGCCTCCTCATCTACTCCTTCGGGAACTGCATACAGACTATTATCTGCATGCGGAATTCGAACATATTCTGCTTGTGTACCATTTATAAGGTGCCCTAATATCCAGCCACCATCTTCACAATGAGAGTACAATTGTTTCTTACAATATTCACAGCTACCGTCTGATGTAATACAAGATATAATTACTTTGTCTCCTTTTTTAAAGCTATTTACAGAGGTACCAACTTCTTCAATTACACCAATACCTTCGTGCCCTAAAGTGGTTCCAGGTTTACAGCTAGGTGTTTTGCCGTGCAGAATACCGAGGTCTGTACCACAAATAGTGGTCTTTACTATTTTAACAAGCGCATCTGTTGGTTTTTCAATAACCGGTTTCGATACTTCTTTCCATTCTATTTTACCAGGACCATTATATACAAGACCTTTCATTGTTGTTTTGTTTTTAGTAGAAGTACTATTTGATGGACTATTTTGCGAGGAAATTGGTGTGTTTAACATTTTTTCTAGAGTTTAATAAATATTGTTAATAAAACCAAATCTACAGCTACAAGCGATCAACTGAAATGACTTAGATCAGTGTTTGTAGATTATTGAAAATGAAATCAGTAAAGCATGACCTAGATCATTTTAAATGATGTAGATTGTAAGTAGATTCAAAATTTTTAGAACTAAAAAATAACTGTGAGCAACCAATTACAAGATATAGACCTTTTTAAGAGCATCTTTCAATCTTCTGTGGAAGGTATTTTGGTGGTAGATGTAGAAGGGATCATTATTAAAGCAAACCCAGCTAGCGAAAAACTCTTTGATTATAATAAAGGCGAGCTCATCAATCAAAAAGTAGAAAACCTTATTCCGAATAAATTCAAAAAAAATCATCAAAACCATAGAGAAGGATACATTGCCAAACCCAAGGCAAGACGAATGGGGCAAGATTTAGATTTATGGGGGTTAAAAAAAAATGGATCTCAATTTCAATTAGAAATAAGTTTAAGTCCTACCATTATAAAAGGCGAACAATTTGTGATCGCTTTTATTATAGATACTTCAAAACAGAAAAAAACAGAAAAAAAACTAAAAATTAGCCAATCTAAGCTAAAATCATATTCCGAAGAATTAGAAGAAAAAGTGACTCGAAGAACGAACGAACTAACTACTACGGTTGAAAAATTGGTTGCTTCTAATTTAAATCTCGAAGATCAAATACAAGAAACCAAAGAAGCAGAAAAAAGTGCTGCAGCTAGTAAATCTTTATCTTCTGCAATTGCCAAAAATTTTCCTAATGGGTTTATTATTGTTTTTAAACCTAATTTAGAAATTCTACTTATAGAAGGAGAAGCGATTATAAATTTAGGCTTAGAGAATATAATTGTTGAGAACACCAATGTAGATGACATCGCTATTTTTTCTGAAGAACAAAAAACAAAACTCAAAGAAGATATTTCAAAAACGATTGCTGGAGAACATCTTCGTTTTGAAATTACGTATAGAAATAAATATTACTCTGTAGATACGACGCCGCTATTAGATGATACTACTGTTATTTCTAGTGCCTTGTTTGTATATAGTAATATTACAGAACACAAGAAAATAGAAAGAGACGCTAAAGATGCATTAAAAAAAGAGCAAGAATTGAACGAGCTAAAATCTAGATTTGTCTCTATGGCATCACATGAATTTAGAACGCCATTAAGTGCCATACAAACTTCCGCGATTCTTATTGGTAGACAAAATGAAGTTGGTAAAGAGCAAAAGCGTGAGAAATATGTAACTCAAATAAAAAACAATGTAAAACATTTAGTAGTTATTTTAAATGATTTCTTGTCTCTAAGTAAGTTAGAAGAAGGAAAAGTGATAGCAAATAAAGAGGTGTTTGATTTTGTTACGCTTTCTAAGACACTAATAGATGAGGTATCTATGACAAAAAAGATAGGGAAAAACATCATTTTCTCTTCACCAGAGCTTCCTGTTTTATTAAACCTCGATTCAAAATTAGTCCGACATATTTTAATAAATTTAGTATCGAATGCCATTAAATATTCGCCAAAAAATACAGATATCAATATTAATATTACAGAAAGTGGTGACCATATTTTTCTCGAAATTAAAGACCAAGGTATCGGCATCCCAGAAGAAGAACAAGACAAACTCTTTGACCGTTTTTTTAGAGCAAAGAATGCACACAATATAGAAGGAACAGGTCTAGGTCTAAATATTGTAAAACAATACGTAGCTCTTATGAATGGCTCCATTAATTTTAAGAGCAAAATAAACATAGGCACTACTTTTTTAGTGAAGTTGCCAAAACCTATTAAATTGTAAAACAATGAGAAAAATACTTCTAATTGAAGACAACCAAGATGTTAGAGAAAATACCGCAGAAATATTAGAATTGGCTAATTATAACGTTTACACAGCAGAAAATGGAAAAAAAGGTGTTGCGATGGCAAAACTTACAAAACCAGATATTATTATCTGTGATATTATGATGCCAGAATTAAACGGTTATGATGTATTACTTCAACTAAACAAAGACAAAACAACTGCCAGTACTCCCTTTATTTTCTTAACCGCTAAAACAGAAAAAATAGATGTTAGAAAAGGAATGAACTTAGGTGCAGATGATTACCTTACAAAACCTTTTGAAGAATATGAATTGTTAAATGCTGTTGCAGCTAGACTTAAAAAACATACTATTCTTAAAAAGGAATTTTCTAATGATATTAAAGGCATCAATCAGTTTTTTAATGAAGTATCTATACATGAAGGAATAGGCAGTCTTTCTAAAGACAGAAGTGTTTTAGAATTTCATAAAAAAGACGTAATTTTTATGGAAGGTGATGCTGCACATACACTTTACTTTTTACAAAAAGGAGCTGTAAAAACATACAAAACTACAGAGTCTGGTAAATGTTTAGTTACGGGTATATTTGGCCCTGGGCAATTTATAGGTCAGCTTTCTTTACTCACAAATAAAGGTACCTATATAGATACTGCAACCGTTTTAGAAGAAGCAGAAATTTTAGAGATTCCTAAAACCGATTTTACATCTTTACTTTTTGGTGACAAGCTTATTTCAAGTAAATTTATTAGGATGATTTCTAATGACCTCATTGATCTTCAAGAACAACTTGTAAACATGGCATTTGCCACAGTTAAACAACGGTTAGCAAAAGTGCTATTAAATTTATCTAAAAATGAAATATTAAATAACTCTAAAAATAAAGGAATTAATATCTCAAGAGAAGATTTAGCAAGCCTTACTGGCACAGCTACGGAAACTACTATTAGAATGTTAACAGATTTTAAAGAGGAACGATTAATAACTATTGGCGCTCATAGAGAAATTAGTATTGAAGATAAAAAAAAATTAGAGGATATTGCGCTGTTTGGATAAAACGAAAGCAATTGACCTGCGTCATTGAACAAGAGAAATGTTACCATTAATTTAGCGAAGCATAAAAACTAAATTAATATTTGTAGCATGTCTTTTAAAGAACATAAAACACCTAAAAAGCTATTCATCATAAAAAGCTATCAAAGTTTATCAAAAATAGAGATAGTATTAAGGCATATTGATCAAAAAAGTAATAATGCGCTTCAATTATCTATCTTAGGTAAACTTCCTACGAATACAAAAGAGCTTAAAAATTCTACAATCGTTATAAAAAAAGAATTAAGTGCTATTTTGGGTAAGGAGTTTCAGTTTGGGTATTTCCATAATCCTGAGATTGGTTCTTTATTTATTTCAGGTCATTTAACACCCACATTTCTTAATAAAGTTGATGAAAAGGAACTAGCTTCACTATCTACAGGTATTTCAGGAATATTAAGAGGCTTAGGAATAAAAAAAGACAACATAAATACTTATTTAACGGCATTAAAAAACAACCATTATTGTTTAATTATTCGAGGAGAAAGTAGTGTGTTAGATATTATAGCACCAATACTAATCGAATGATAAATAATACGAACCCATATTTTTGTTTACAAATAATGTAGCCATTCTAAAAACAGATGAAACTTAAGAAAGAAACCGCATGAAAAAAAACAAGAAACTTTCTGTTTTAGCTGCAACAGCTATAAGCGGAAATGATATTAGTTCATCTGTATTATATGTTTCTGCGCTAGCAATTGCTTTTGCTGGCCAATATGCTTGGGTTACACTACTTATTGTTTCTCTAGTACTTTTTCTGTTTAGAAAAATATATGGTGAAGTAGTTGGTGCGTTGCCTTTAAATGGGGGTGCCTACAATGCATTATTAAATACAACAAGCAAATCTATGGCGTCTTTTGCAGCCACACTAACAATATTATCTTATATGGCCACGGCTGTTATTTCTGCAAACGAAGCCATTCATTATTTACATCATTTAATTCCCGCAATTCCAATAATAGTTGCAACTATAATTCTGCTAAGCCTTTTCGGAGTTTTAACTATTGGCGGTGTTTCAGAATCTGCCAAGGTAGCTATTAGTATTTTTATTTTTCATTTAACATCTTTTGCAGTACTTAGTGTTTTTATTATTTACTTTATTTTAAATAGTGGTTTTGAAATATTTATAGAAAATTGGCATTTACCAACCACAGGCGGTAGTATCACTAATGCTATTTTTCTAGGGTTTGCAGCTTCTATGTTAGGTGTTTCTGGTTTCGAAAGTTCAGCTAATTTTGTAGAAGAACAACAAAAAGGAGTGTTTCCAAAAACATTAAAAAATATGTGGATTGTAGTGAGTATTATTAATCCGTTAGCAGCATTGTTTGCGCTTTCATTATTTGCAATACCGCTGTTACAAAGTGATGCTTATCAAAATACACTGTTAATTGAAATGGCATCTCATGTAGGTGGTAATTGGTTAGCTATAGTAATAGCTATTGATGCCTTTTTAGTGCTTAGCGGTGCTGTACTTACTAGTTTTATTGGGGTTTCTGGTTTATTAGAACGTATGGCTCTCGATCGTGTTTTACCACAATATTTTTTAAAGAAAAACAAAAAAGGAAGTTCGTATCGTATTATTATTGTTTTCTTACTCTTAACCATATCTGTATTATTAATAACCAAAGGAGATGTAAAAGTTTTAGCTGGCGTTTACACAATCTCTTTTTTATCTGTAATGGCACTCTTTGGAATAGGAAACATATTGTTAAAAGTGAAGAGAAATAGTTTGCCGCGCCCAGAAAAAGCGAGTTGGTTTGCTATAATAGTAGCTATTACCGCTGTTGTTTTTGCTTTGGTAGGAAATATTATCATGCAACCAGCAGCAGGTGTTCCTAGTAATTTAACAGTATTTCTTGAATATTTTATTCCGGCAATTATTTTTATTGTGGTAATGCTCAACAGAATAATATTATTGAAACTAGTATTAAAAATAATACACGCTGTTTTCGATCCTTTTAGAAAGTTTGTATTAAAGACAGATAAAAAATTGCTTTCTGTAATTGATACCATTAATTCTCAAGAGTTTGTTTATTTCACTAAAGATGATGATGTAGAAACATTAAATAAAGTTATGTTATATATTCAAAAGAATGAACATACTAAAAAATTAAAAATTGTAACCGCACTTAAAAATGGAAATGAGATTACAAAACAATTTAGAAATGATGTTAATGTGGTTGATAGAGAATATCCTTTAATTAAAATTGAATTTATAGAGCTTAATGAAAATTTTGGTCCAGAGTTAATTAATAAATTATCAAAAGATTGGAACATTCCAATTAACTTTATGTTTATTGGATCTCCTGGCAATCGTTTTCCTTATAAAATTGAAGAACTGGGAGGTGTAAGACTCATCATTTAATTAGAGTTTAAGCTTATTTCTAAAAGTAAATGTTGCTTTAATTTAGAAGCGATGGCTACTTATTTCTTATACTCTAAGAATAATTGAAGCTTAACTGTAAAAAACTGGAAGTCTTAAAACTTCCAGTTTCTATAGGTATGAATGTTCAATATCATACCAACTCAATCCCCCAATTGAAGAGCGATTTTTCTAGTTGTATTATTGTTTATCTATTCAATTAAAACTTCTTTTCTCAAGTATACTTTAAATATATTTAGATTCTAAATATATAAAATAACCTAAGTCAATAGGGTATATTTGATTTTTTTAAAAATGATTTTTTTTTAAAGAAAATTAATTCATCTTTTTCAGGTATTTATATAATTCGCTGTCTGTTGAAATAAAAATAGATGTTTTTTCATCGAAAGTTTTCTCAAAAGTTTCCATCGATTTTAAAAAGCCATAAAGCTTTCTCGATGCATTAGACTTATCATAAGCTTTTGCATAAATTGCTGCCGCAGTTGCGTCTGCCTTACCTTTAATCATTTCAGCATCTCTAAAAGCAAGAGATTGTATGTTTTTAAGTTCTCTTTCCTTCTCTCCATTTATACGTGAAGCTTCTCCTTGTCCTTCAGAACGAAATTTATCAGCAATTCGAAAACGTTCACTTTTCATTCGTTCAAAAACTTGATCTTGTACTTCTTGAACGTAGTTTATACGCTTAAATCTAAAATCGAGTATTTTAATTCCCAAGTCTGCTGTTTGTTTATTAGCCGATTTTAATATCATTTGTTGAATTTTATCACGACCAACATAAATCTTTGCTAAGGAATCTCCAATAATTTCAGTATCAGATGATTCAGGTATTCTATTACTTGTGCGTACCGTTTCTTCGATATCATTATTTGCAATAAAATTTCGTGTATCACCATCTAGAATATCATCTATACGAGATTGCGCTCCTCGTTCATTTGTTAACCTTTTAAAAAATTGAAGCGGATCTGTGATTTGCCATCTGGCATAAGTATCTACAAAAATAAATTTTTTATCCTTGGTAGGTACTTGATTCGGGGCACCATTCCATTCCATATAGCGTTTTTCAAAATAATTAGCATCTTGTATTAAAGGCAGTTTAAAGTACATACCAGGGGTAACAATTGCTTCTCCAACTGGCTTTCCAAACTGAGTGATAACTACTTGGTCTTTTTCTTCTACGATAAAAATACTGCTATTTAAACCTATAAGAATGATAACGGCGGATATTGTAATTAATATAGATTTAGTTTTCATTGTTTGCTGTTTTTTTGTTCATCTGCATTTGTAATAATGGTAACACGTTACTTCCTTCTTGGTCTGTGATAACTACGTTTCCTATTTTGGGTAGCACATTCGACATTGTTTCAAGGTAAATTCTTCTTTTTGTTACCCCAGGTGACTTAATAAATTCATTAAATAGTGCCGTGAATCTGGCGGCTTCACCATCGGCATTATTTACACGCTCAGCGGCATATCCTTTTGCTTGCTGAATTGTTTCTTCTGCTTGACCTCTTGCTTTAGGGATTACTTTATTATATTCAGATTTTGCTTGATTAATCAATGTTTCCTTTTCTTGCTGCGCTTCATTTACAGCATTAAAAGCTGCTTTTACCGGCTCTGGTGGGTTAACGTCTTGAAGCACTACTTGCTCTATTTTTAAACCCATAGAATATTCTCTACATATTTGTTGAATAAGTTTTTCTAACTCACTTGCTATTTCGGTACGACCAACAGTAAGTACTTCATTTACTGTTCGATCTCCCACAATTTGCCGCATCGCAGCCTCAGAAATAATACGCAATGTACTTTGAGGGTTTCTTACTTTAAAAAGGTTTTTATAAGCATCATCAACCCTATATTGTACAACCCATTGTACTTCTGCGAGATTAAGATCACCGGTAAGCATCAAAGATTCATCTTTTGTACTAGAAGATCTGCTATATTTACTGTTTGTTCCCGTATTACCGGTTCGAAAACCAAATTCTAGTTTTTGTTGTCTTTCTACCGGAACTCTGTACACATCCTCAGCGAAGGGTATTTTAAAATTCAATCCTGGTTCTACTTGTCTCACATATTTACCAAATCGAGTAATAACGCCTACTTCTTCAGTACTTATCTGAAAAATCGAAGACCATAAGATGAGCACTAAAAACAGTGATGTAACAATAAGCTGCCAGTATTTAAGTGCTTTTTTTAATTCTGGTGGTAGATTTAATTCTGATTTATTCATTTTTGTTTCTTTATTAAAATTTATGGGTGATAATTGGAATTCGTTAAACCAAAACGAGAAGTTTATATTTCCCGTTTCCTATGAAGATACTATTGTTTCTATGTCAATTTATATCGGTTAAAAACGCCGTAACTATAGCATTTTTATAGATTTTTAAAGAAGATTACTCTTTAAGAGGCTGCCCTTTATATTGTGTACAAACTAATTTTATTAACGATACCGCGAAGATACGTTTTGGCATTAACATAGGAGCTGATATAGATCAGTTAAATCCGTTTATTTTTTAAAATTAAAAGGATATAAAGCAGTCTTTTTTTATACACTGACCCATATCATTTTATGACAACCCATGTCGTTGCATCTTTACAGTCTCATTCAACACTAAAATAAGAAGTATATGAATAATTTGGCTACCCATTTAGAGATTCGAAAAGAACTCCGCATCTCTATAAATCAAAAACTACCCAACCTTATTAAGCTCAAGCAAGAAAATTTTGACGTTCCATTCTATGATGTACTCTTAGAAATAGTGCCTGATGTAAGAAAGTACATTATTAAAAGAATTCAAACAGCGATACAAAAAAGTAATTTCCCGAAAGATAAGTTTTCTCCAAATGATTTTATAGATCAACTATTTATTGAAACTTATGAGCATATAGAAAACTTCTCTAATGAAGATGAATTTTATATATGGCTTTACAAAAAGACAGACGAATTATTAGATGATGCTCTTGTTGAAGAAGAATTTGACGAGCTTTTCTTTAAAAATATTGATGATTATTCAAAACCCGAGTGGGATGAAATGCAAGAAAAATATAGTGTCGATGGTGGAGGAGATTTACTAATGATTGACGAATTAGACGATATCTCTTGCCATCATAATAATTATGTATTAAACCACGTATTTGTAGAAAATATAGAGAAAGCATTAATCGAAAAAATTGACAAAAATTTAAATAACGAAGAAATTCAAAGTCATATAGCATTGGTATTACATAATTTACCGTTGGCAATGCGTACCGTTTTTGAACTATATACAAATCAACATTTAGAGCTAAAAGAAATTGCAGAAATAAGAAACATTACACTAGAAGAAGTTACACAACTTTTAAAAGATACAAAAAAAGCATTGCAAGTAAGTTTCTTCAACAGATATAGCATAAATTAATGTTCCTGTTTGTAAATAGACAATATCCATTATTTTAAAATAGAAGGAGTTAACAATAAGATGTAAAGAATCATATCGATTTATTTTTATTAAACAGCTTTTAAAAAGAATTTTGAGATTAAAACTTTACGCACTGTCTTTAATCAACAATAGTAATACTGTTTTTATTGAAAAAATAAAACACCATGCCTCTAGAATAAGTAATTGAAAAAAGTAAAATCAATCTATCATCATTAAAATGTAAGCGAAAAAGCTACAATAAGAGTTTTGGTGTTTCCTTTTTTTTTAGTTTTTCTTTATTTAAAGACATCTGAAATTTATAAATAAATAGTAGTTTAATTAGTACTAGTAAAAAAAGGTCGGGCTTTACACTGTATCTTTCTTGTGCAGGACTTGTTTCAGTATATAGTTCATAAAGGCTTTAACGTTTGTTTTTGAGAGGATCAATTTGTAATTCACTTACAAGAAAGGATGCCGTTTCAATCCCTAACACAGTTTGTTTGCGTAAGACCGTCCTTATAAAACCTTTATATCAGATAAAAAGATAATCAAACTGGCAGTTACAATCCATTAAAACTAATATGTAAACCTTTATTTCCTTTTGTTAAAAAAGGAAATAGTAAACAGAACAAAGAAGTAAGATTAATAATTCATAAAAAAAAGAGAAACAGCCCCACGATAACCCCCATATTTTCAATGATTTAAGTTATATTAAAAAAACAATTTAAAAAAAGGCAAAAAAAACAGTTGAGATATTAAAAAGGTGTTGTAAGTTTGCACCCGCTAACAGGAATATTAGTTTGTTAGTTTCGTTCATTGAGAGAGTTGTTTTCAGTTATTTATTAGCTTCAATAGAAAGGTTTTAGGTGGTTTTATTTTTAGTTTAAGGATTAAATTTATTTATCATTTTTTATTAGGTTTGTGGTTATAAAAGCTTGTATGTTTGCAGTCCGAAATTTTGGGTAGTAAAGTTCAGTTTTTAGCGGATTAAAAAGAGATTAAAATAGTTTATTTTTTTCTTGTCAGGTTTAGAATAAGTTCTATATTTGCAGCCGCTAAGGGAAACAGCAAAAACGATCAGAGAGATTTTGGGAATGGCTATTAAAAGGTCAGTTAGTTCGATTCTAACATTTCTACAAATTAGGGTTCACATTGCTTGTTTAAATACAAGAGATTGAGATTCTAAAAGTTCATTGAAAATATTGAAATTGACAGCGTAAACAAAGAGTAGAATAACCACATTAGTTAAATAATGTAAATTCTTTTGAAACTTATTCATTAA